>NZ_BSDI01000004.1 GCF_027923225.1 Phytohabitans aurantiacus | reverse complement strand
TGAACTGGTTCCGCCGCGGCGATGACGGCCGCTTCCTGTGGCCGGGCTTCGGCGAGAACTCGCGGGTTCTCAAGTGGATCGTCGAGCGGCTGGAGGGCAGCGGGGCGGCCGTCGAGACGCCGATCGGCTTCGTACCGACCGCCGACGCGCTCGACGTCTCCGGCCTCGACCTGACCCGTGCCGACCTCGAAGAGGTGCTGCGGGTCGACGCCGAGGAGTGGAAGGCCGAGATCCCCCAGGTCACCGAGTGGTTCGAGAAGTTCGGTGACAAGCTCCCCGCAGTCCTCTGGGCAGAACTGGACGCGCTGAAGTCCCGCCTGAACACCGCGTAGTTCCATGATCAGGGCGTCCCCCAAGTTGTAAGAGCGACTTGAGGGACGCCCTGATCACGGGGAAGCTGGCCGGATGAGACCGGCCGCCGTTCGCGTGCTCACCGCGCTGCTCGTGGTCACGGCTGTGGCGACCGCGGCGGTGGAGGCCCTCAACTGGTGGTACGCCGACGAGCAGGGATTCACGCTCGGTGTACGCACGGCGTGGGCCCTGCTGCGGTCGCTCGGCTTCCTGATCCTGGTATGGCACGTGCGCCGCGGGCGTGCCGGCTCCAAGCCGTTCGGGCTGATCCTCGCGGTCACCACGGTCTTCGCGGTCGGCCGCCTGCTGGTACCGCGCGACGGCCTGCCGCCGCTGCCCGGTGTCCTCGCGTTCGTGGCGCTCGCCCTGCTGTGCGCCACGATCGTCGTCCTGCTCTACCGCTGGCCGTCGATCCAGGAGTACCTGGTTCGCCACCCGAACCGGCTCGTCTTCGACCGTAAGGGCATCACGTGGCAGGAGGCGGCACCGCGCCGCCCGCAGGTCACCGGCTGGCTGCTCACCGCCCGGGTCGCCTCGTTCACGTACGCGCCGCTGATGCTCGTTCCCTGCCTCGTGTCGATCGGGGAGGCCTTCGACGGCAGGCTGTACGCCCTGCCGGTGATCGCGGTGTGGTTCGTGGTGGCGCTCGGTGTGAGCTACGCCGTGCTGTTCGCCTCGATCTTCCTTTTGCGCGGGCAACGGTGGGCACGGTGGCTGATGGCGGGTATCACGCTGGGCGTGCTCGTTTTCGACCTGCCGCTGTGCTGGTGGCTGCTCGGTGTCGACGGACTGATCCGGGACGGCGGCCCGCTCGTGGTCGCCGCTGGGCTCGCCCTCTACGGCATGGGCCGGGCGCGATGACGGTCTACGACGTCGCGATCGTCGGTGCCGGGCCGGCCGGATCGTGTGCGGCGATCGCGGCCCGGCGGGCGGGTGCCCAGGTACTGCTGCTGGACCGGGCCCGGTTTCCGCGTGACAAGGCGTGTGGCGACGGGATCGCCGCACACGCGCTCGACGTGCTGGCCGAGCTCGGCGTGCCCGACGCGGTCGCCGGGTACGCACCGGTGCCGGTGCTGCGGATGGTGGGCCCGGGAGGCGGCGCGGTCGCCAGGGCGCTGCCTCGGCCGGCGTACACGGTGCCCCGGAAGGTCTTCGACGCACGCCTGCTGTCAGCGGCGGTGGCCATCGGTGCCGAGGTGCGGACGCATACGGTACGCAATATTGATGTGCGCGACGACCTGGTGGATATCGACGGGGAGTTCGCGGCGCGGGCAGTGGTCGGCGCCGATGGCGCCGAATCCGTGGTGCGCAGGGCGCTGGGCTTCGCGCCCAACCCGCCCGGCCACCTCGCGCTCGCGATCCGCGGCTACGCACCGGCTCGACCGGAGGTCGAGCAGCTCATCGTGACCACGGCGACGGGCTGGCCGGCCTACGCGTGGTCGTTTCCGGTGGGGGACGGGTCGGCGAACATCGGGTACGGCGAGCTGCTGCGCGGCCGTCCGGTGAGCCGCGCGCACCTGCTCGACCGGCTGTTCGCGCTGCTGCCCGGCGTGGATCCGGCGGCGGTGTCCGGCCTGCGCGCGCACCACCTGCCGCTGTCGACGCGCCGCCCACCGCCCGGGAGGGGCCGGATCGTGCTGGCCGGCGACGCGCTCTCGCTGATCAACCCGTTCACCGGCGAGGGGATCTTCTACGCGGTGCTGTCCGGCGCGCTTGCCGGCGTGGCGGCGACCGCGGGTCAGGAGGCCGCTGTCCGATACGCGGACGCGCTACGCGAGAGGCTGGGCCGGCACCTGCGGCACAGCCGGGCGGCCGCGTGGCTCGCGAGCCGCCGGTGGGTGGTCGACCGTGCGATCCGCGCGGCCGACGGGGATCAACGGGTGTTCGCCGCTCTGGTCGATCTCGGGCTGGGAGACGGGCTGCTCGATAGCCGTACTCTTGGTCGGATTGCGGCCGGCAGGTAGTTGTTTGTCGCCGTAAGCCCTACTCTGCATGGGTGAATCTGCGAAGCCTGATCTACTCGGTGTACGAGCGTCGGCTGACCAAAAAGCTCACGGGCAAGCCGGTGCCCCAGCACGTGGGCGTCATGTGTGATGGGAATCGCCGGTGGGCCCGGGAAATGGGCTACGTCGACCCCAATGACGGCCACCGCGTCGGCGCCGAGAAGATCAAGCACATGCTCGGCTGGTGCGACCAGGCGGGTGTCGGCATCGTCACGCTGTACCTGTTGGCGACCGACAACCTGCGGCGCCCGGCGAGCGAGCTCGACCCGCTGTTGCGGATCATCGAAGACCTCGTGACGGAGTTGGCCGAAGAGGGCAACCCGTGGCAGCTGCGAGTGGTCGGCGCGCTCGACGTGCTGCCGACCGAGACAGCGACCACGCTGAAGGCCGCCCAGGAGCGCACGATCGGGCGCACCGGTGGCGTCGAGATCAACCTGGCCGTCGGATACGGAGGCCGGCGGGAGATCGCCGACGCGGTGCGTTCACTGCTGCACGAGCACGCGAAGGCGGGCGGCACGATCGAAGAGCTGGTCGAGGTGCTCGACGTCGACCACATCGCGGAGCATCTGTACACGCGCGGCCAGCCGGACCCCGACCTGATCATCCGGACCAGCGGTGAGCAGCGGCTTTCCGGGTTCCTGCTGTGGCAGTCGGCACAGTCAGAGTTCTACTTCTGCGACATGAACTGGCCCGACTTTCGGCACATCGACTTCCTGCGCGCGCTGCGGTCGTACGGCAACCGCCAGCGCCGCTACGGCGCCTGACGCAGCGATTGGGCCTAACGCAGCGATTGCAGCGCCGCCGCGAGGAACTTGCCGAGTGCTTGCGGTGAGTCGATGGTCAGGTCGGCGGCGCCGGCCACCTCTCGGCCGGTCTCCGGGTTGGCGACCGCGACGCAGACCCCGAAGAAGCCGGGGTCTTCGGCCTCACGGGCACGCAACGCGTTGAACG
Source organism: Phytohabitans aurantiacus (assembly GCF_027923225.1). Lineage (GTDB taxonomy): Bacteria > Actinomycetota > Actinomycetes > Mycobacteriales > Micromonosporaceae > Phytohabitans > Phytohabitans aurantiacus. Next base: position 367,970 of record NZ_BSDI01000004.1, on the reverse strand, counting down.
CCTTGATGTCGGACACGTCATCGCCGAAGTACCAGGCGATGCGGGCGTCACCGACCGCGTCCCGGACGACCATGCCCTTGTCGCGGTCGACGGGCGGCTTCAGCTCGATGACCATGCGACCGCCCTGCACCTTGAGGCCGAGCCGCTCCGCCTCGGCGCGCCCCCACGCCTCGACCTGCTGCGCCAGGTGTGGGCTGGTGCGGTAGTGCAGCGCGACGGAGAGCCGCTTGTATTCGACGAGGGCGCCCTCGGGCAGCTCGACCCTGGCTCGCTCCGCAAGCTCGGCCATGGCCGGCACGAAGGGCAGCGCGTCGGGCTCGGTGATGGTCTCGCCGTGGCCGCGGCTGTGCTCCAGGCCGTACAGACCGAAGAAGTCGACATTTTCCAGGGTCGGAATGTCCAGCGTGGGCAACCGATCGCGCAGGAAGTCGACCGGACGGGCCGACACCAGCGAGATCTGCCGCACGTGCTCGGCCAAACCGGCGACGGCAGCCGTCACCTCGGGCACCGGCTGTGCGGCATTTGGGTCGTCTTCGACCGGTGAGAGAACGCCATCGAAGTCGAAGAACAGGACGGTCTTCGCGGGGCTCGCGGCGGTGTGGTGCCACGCCTGATCCGCGGTGAAGGGACGGGACGGGCGGGTTTCGCCCTGGTCGTTCGGCCGCACGGGCGCCAGCGTACCCGTTCGTCACGGACGCGTCCGTCGAGCTGAGTACCGAGTCAGGGCCGCTCGGCGCGCCGTGACCTACGTACTACCCAAGCTGGCTTTGGGCGGTTAGCTTTTATTCCATGGCGCGGGGTCATCCCAAGCCATCCGGCCGGCCCGGACCTGCGATTTTGCCACGGGGCCCGCATCCGACCCCGTGTCCACCGGGTGCCGGAAGCGGCGCGACGCGGGTGGTCCGGGTGCACGCCCGCCAGGAGCTGGCCTGTGACGACTCGCCGTACCAATCCCCGAGCCGATCAGGAATCCACCGCGATCAAGACGTATGTGCTTGACACCTCCGTGCTTCTGTCCGACCCGGCTGGGTTTTACCGGTTCGCAGAGCACGAAGTGGTGCTGCCGCTGGTGGTCATCTCTGAACTGGAGGGAAAGCGCCACCACCCTGAGCTTGGCTGGTTCGCCCGGCAGTGCCTGCGCATGCTCGACGAGCTGCGCATCAAGCACGGCCGCCTGGATGAGCCGCTGCCGGTCAACGACGTCGGGGGCACGCTGCGCGTGGAGCTCAACCACGCCGATTCCGACGTGTTGCCGCAGGGTTTCCGCAACGACTCCAACGACGCGCGCATCCTGTCCGTCGCCCTCGGCCTGGCTGCCGAGGGGCGCGACGTCACGTTGGTGAGCAAGGACATGCCGCTGCGGGTCAAGGCCGCGTCGGTCGGTTTGGACGCCGACGAGTACCGGCACGGGCAGGCCAGCGACCCGACGTGGACCGGTATGTCCGATTTGGAGCTTGGCGAAGAAGAGATCAATCAGCTGTACGCGGGCGAGGCGCTGAGCATCGACGACGCCGCGGGCCTGCCCTGCCACACCGGGTTGGTGCTGCACTCGCCGCGCGGCTCGGCTCTCGGACGGGTCTACCCCGACAAGAACGTCCGGCTGGTTCGCGGCGATCGCGACGCGTTCGGCCTGCGCGGGCGCTCCGCCGAGCAGCGGATCGCACTGGACCTGCTGCTCGACGAGCAGATCGGCATCGTCTCGCTCGGTGGCCGGGCGGGTACCGGAAAGTCGGCGCTCGCACTCTGCGCCGGCCTCGAAGCCACGATGGAGCGCGGCAAGCACAAGAAGGTCATCGTCTTCCGGCCGCTGTACGCCGTCGGTGGCCAGGAACTGGGCTACCTGCCCGGTTCGGAGTCGGAGAAGATGTCGCCCTGGGCTCAGGCGGTCTTCGACACGCTGGGCGCTGTCGTGCACGAAAACGTCATGGAAGAGGTCATGTCGCGCGGCATGCTCGAGGTGCTGCCGCTGACCCACATCCGCGGCCGGAGCCTGCACGACGCGTTCGTCATCGTCGACGAGGCGCAGTCACTCGAACGTGGTGTGCTGCTCACCGTCCTCTCGCGGATCGGGCAGGGCTCCCGGGTGGTGCTGACCCACGACGTGGCCCAGCGCGACAACCTGCGGGTGGGCCGGCACGACGGTGTGACCGCGGTGATCGAGGCCCTGAAGGGTCACCCGATCTTCGCCCATGTCACACTGACGCGGTCCGAGAGGTCACCGATCGCTGAGGTAGTCACCGATCTCCTCGAAGACATCCCGCGTTAGGTCCGCTTTCGCCCCGATAAATGGCGTGGTGCAAGTCACAATAGTGGCCCGCCGTTTCCCTTCGGCCTCACGGTGCGCAATGGTGTCCTGCGGGCGCTCGCGCACCACCGGCACCATTCGTCGGGGGTGCGAGGCGCCCACGGTTCGGACCATCGGCCCCCCAGCCGCTGTCCGCGCCGGGACCTTGCCCCCGACGAAGGGACCTCTTCGTGAGTCGGCTGTGGAGCCGGTTCGGCATCCGGGCACTCGCTGTCGTGCTGCTTCTCGTGGGCGTGGTTGGCGGGTATTACCTGGGTCAGGACCGGGAAGTCCAGCAGCAAGGCATCAGTGCGCAGCTCGCCGCCAACGCCGATCAGCAGGAGATGGAGCTGATCAAGGAGCGGCACCGGCAAAACATGATCGCCACCGCGCAGCAGCGGGAGGCGGAACGAGTCGCCCGTGAAAAGGCTCTGGCAGCCGCGAAGGCGGAAGCGGAGCGGGCGCAGAAGGCCGAAGAGGCCGCGAGCCGCAAGAAGCGCGAAGAAGCCGAGAAGAACACCGCGACGAAGCCGTACACGGGCCCGATTCCCGCGTCGTGCAACGAGTTCAGCGGCAACCGCAAGACCGGGTGCGCGCTGATGATCGGGGCCGGCTTCAAGATCGACCAGTTCCCCTGCCTGAACAAGCTGTGGGACAAGGAGAGCGGCTGGAACCACAAGGCCCGTAACTCCTCGTCCGGCGCGTACGGCATCGCACAGGCGCTGCCGCCGACCAAGATGAGCTCGGTCGCGGACGACTGGCAGACCAACCCGGCCACGCAGATCAAGTGGGGCCTCGGGTACATCAAGGGCCGGTACAAGACCCCCTGCGGTGCGTGGTCGCACTCGCAGAGTGTGGGTTGGTATTAAGTCTGGGCTGGCGCTGAGTTACTGACTGTTGGGAAGGGTGCGCACCGGTTCGGTGCGTGCCCTTCCTGGCGTTTTGCTCCCGGGTTGCCGGAGTTAGTCCGTCCATAATGGGCAAACTCGGCGGAATTCGGGAGGAATGCACATGGGGGCGTGGCGGTGGATCGGCGCGTTGGCAGTCGCGGCGGCGGTGGGGACTCTCGTGGCGGGTCCCGCGCATGCGGGCGGTCGCGAGGAGATCGTCGGTGGTAGGACAGCGCCGGATGACGCGTACCCCTGGATCGTCCGCCTCTCGATGGGCTGCGGTGGCGCGCTGACCGCGCCGCGCGTCGTGCTCACGGCCGCGCACTGCGTCAAGGGGACCGGGTACGACAGCAGTATCACGGTCACCGCCGGCAGCACCGACCTGCACGACCGGGACGCCATCCGGGTCAAGTCGCGGTACGTCCTGCGGGCCTCGGACTTCCGGGACGCCACCGAGGGCGACGACTGGGCCCTCGTACAGCTCGCCGAGGAACTCGACCTGCCGCTGCTCCCGCTCGCGACCGACCGCACCTACGACCGCGGCACCTTCAGGGTGATGGGCTGGGGCGCCACCCGCGAGGGCTCGACCAGCCAGCAGCGGCACCTGCGCGAGGTGGACGTGCCGTTCGTATCCGACCGGACCTGCGGGCGGCAGTACCGGGACGCCGGGTACGGCTTCACGGCCAGGGAGATGCTCTGCGCCGGCGACACCAAGCGGGGCGGCATCGACGCGTGCCAGGGCGACTCCGGCGGTCCGCTGGTGCGCAAGGACGACGCCGGCAAGTGGATCCAGGTCGGCATCGTCAGTTGGGGGTACGGCTGCGCGCGCAAGAACTACCCGGGCGTGTACACGCAGGTGTCCACGTTCGCCCGGACAATCGCGCGGAAAACGGTCGAGCTGTCTGAGGTGCGCCTCGCGTCGGTGGCGGGTACGCCGTTGACCTGATAGCAACGTGAGCGTGGCCTACGACCAGACCGACGCCAACCGCTTTGGCACCGAGGCGTTCTACGCCTCCATCGGACGGGCGTTCGTCGCGATGTGTGCCGCCATCCCGGTGCTCTTCGCGATCGAGGCCATCGACGGGTGGCTCGACAACCCGTTCGACACGGCGGCCGGCATCGTGCCACGCCGCATCGAGGGGCTCGACGGCGTGTTCTTCGCGCCGCTGCTGCACCACGGCTTCGAGCACCTGTACAGCAACAGCGTGCCGCTGATCCTGCTCGGCACGTTCGTGCTGGCCGCGGGGGTGCGCCGGTTCCTGTACTCGACGCTGCTGATCATCTTCGTGAGCGGGCTGGGTGTGTGGTTCACCGGCAGCCCCAACACGATCGTGGTCGGCGCCAGCGGGGTCATCTTCGGATACTTCGGCCTGCTGCTCATGCGCGGGATCGTCGAGCGCACGTGGTGGAACTTCGGCGTCGTACTGCTGGTGGGCCTGCTGTACGGCTGGCAGTTGATCGGCCTCCTGCCCACGGACCCCCGGGTCTCCTGGCAAGGTCACCTTTTCGGCTTTCTGGGCGGAATGATCGCCGCCATCATCTTTCGTGCACGACGGTCGGTCTCGGGGGTCACCTATTGACCGCGATGGTGCTTGCCCGCTGGTCGTGACTGTGCCTACCGTCTGCTCAGCAGCGTGATACCGCGAGCGAAAGCGACGGTGACAGATGCGTGAGATTGATGTCGCGATAATCGGTGCCGGTCCGACCGGCCTGTTCGCGGCCTATTACGCAGGCTTTCGAGGGCTCTCCGTCGCGGTGCTCGACGCGCTGCCCGAGCCGGGCGGCCAGGTCACCGCCATGTATCCGGAGAAGGCCATCTTCGACGTCGCCGGCTTTCCCAACATCAAGGGTCGCGACCTGGTCGCCAACCTCGTCGCCCAGGCCGACCAGTTCACACCGGAGTACATCTTGGGCGTGCGCGCCGAGGAACTCTCCTATCTGGACGATCGGCCCGTGCTCGCCCTGTCGCGGGGCGACAAGCTGCACTGCGGTGCCGTGCTCATCACCGCCGGACTGGGCAGCTTCAGCCCGCGCCCGTTGCCCGCGGCCGACGCGTTCGACGGCGACGGCCTCGTGTATTTCGTGCCCCGCCTCGCCGAGCTCGCCGGCCAGGATGTGCTGATAGTCGGCGGTGGCGACTCGGCGTTCGACTGGGCGCTCGCGCTGGAGCCGCTCGCCCGCTCGGTGACGATCGTGCACCGCCGCGAGAAGTTCCGCGCCCACGCTTCCACCGTCGCCCGGGTCCAGCAGCTCCCGGTGCGCATCGTGGTGAACGCCGAAGTCACCAAGCTGCACGGCACCGAGCGGGTGACCGGCGCGGACATCAGCGTCAAAGGCGGCGGCACCGAGACCGTACCGGTCGACACCGTCGTGGCCGCGCTCGGCTTCACCGCCGACCTGGGGCCGCTCGCCGAATGGGGACTGGAGCTCGACAAGCGCCACATCCGCGTCGACTCCACAATGGCCACCAACCTGCCGCGCGTCTTCGCCGCTGGCGACATCACCGAGTACGCGGGCAAGGTGCGCCTGATCGCGACCGGTTTCGGCGAGGCGGCGACCGCCGTCAACAACGCCGCGGTGGTCATCGACCCGGCGGCTCATCTCTTCCCCGGGCATTCCTCCGACGCTGGCTGAAAGTTTGCCCCTTTCTCGTAGGGTCGATGCGTCCTGCACATCGATGCACAGGGGAGGACTCGCATGCTCCATCGCAAACTGGCGGCGCTGGCGTTGGCTGGCGCGCTGATCGGCGCCTTGGTCGGCGCCGCGCCGGCGCAGGCGGGCGGTCGACACCGGCCGGCGCCGCTGCCCAACGCACACGCTCACAACGACTACCTGCACGAGCGCCCGCTGTATGACGCGCTGAGCCACGGCTTCACCAGCGTCGAGGCCGACATCTTCCTGGTCGACGGGAAGCTGCTGGTGGCGCACGCACCGGAAGAGCTGGATCCCGCGCTGACGCTCCAGAAGCTCTACCTCGACCCGCTGGCCCGCATCGTGCGAGCCAACAAGGGCAAGGTCTTCCGGGGCAGCAAGCAGCAGCTCCAGCTCCTGATCGACATCAAGTACGACGGTGTGAACGCCTACACCAAACTCGACCGGGTGTTGCGCAAGTACCGCAAGATGCTGACGACGTATGTCAACGGCGAGGTCAAGCAGGGCGCGATCACCGTCGTGATCAGCGGCGACCGGCCGCGTGACCTGATGGCGTCGCAGCGGGTGCGGTACGCGTTCTACGACGGGCGCGGCCCTGACCTCGGCACCGGCGTACCGGCCTCGTTCATGCCGCTGCTCAGCGAGAACTGGACCGGTGTGTTCACGTGGCAGGGCGTCGGCGAGATGCCGGCGGGCGAGCGCCAGTTCCTGCACCAGGCCGTCGCCATCGCGCACGCCAGCGGGCAGCGGGTCCGCTTCTGGGCGACCCCGGACGTGCCCGGGCCGGCGCGCGAGGCGGTATGGCGCGAGCTGCTCGCGGCGGGCGTGGACCACATCAACACCGACGACCTGGCCGGCCTGGAGGCGTTCCTCCGCTCCTGATCGCGCTTCGTTCAGTCGAGCTCGACCAGCGGGGTGCCGTCGAAGTCGACCATGGAGTAGCGGGCGAGCTTCTCCAAGCGGTGGTAGGAGTCGATGACGCGGATCGTGCCGCTCTTCGAGCGCATGACGATCGACTGGGTGTACGCGCCACCGGACCGGTAACGCACGCCGCGGAGCAGGTCGCCCGTCGTGACGCCGGTGGCGACGAAGAAGGCGTTGTCACCGGTTACCAGGTCGTCTGTCGTCAGTACCCGATCAAGATCGTGGCCCGCGGCGAGCGCCTTTTCGCGCTCGGCCTCGTCGCGCGGCCACAGCTTGGCCTGGATCGCGCCGCCCATGCATTTGAGCGCGCACGCCGCGGTGATGCCCTCGGGTGTGCCGCCGATGCCCAATAGAACGTCTACATCGGACTGTTCGCTCGCGGCGGAGATGGCACCGGCGATGTCGCCGTCGGAGATGAACCGGATGCGCGCGCCGGTCTTGCGGACCTCCTGCACGAGCTCCTGGTGTCGCGGGCGGTCGAGAATGCACACGGTCACGTCGGAGACTGTGGAGTTTTTCACCTTGGCGACGCGGCGCAGGTTTTCCGCCACGCCCGCGTTGATGTCGATGACGTCGGCGCAGTCGGGACCGACGGCGAGCTTCTCCATGTAGAAGACGGCGCTCGGGTCGAACATCGCGCCGCGCTCAGCGACCGCGAGCACGGCCAGCGCGTTGGGCATGCCCTTGCTCATCAGCGTCGTGCCGTCGATCGGGTCGACCGCGACGTCGACCTCCGGGCCGGTGCCGTCGCCCACCTCTTCGCCGTTGAAGAGCATCGGTGCGTTGTCTTTCTCACCCTCGCCGATGACGACGACGCCGCGCATCTGGATCGAGTTGATGAGTTTGCGCATGGCGTCGACCGCCGCGCCGTCGCCGCCTTCCTTGTCGCCGCGGCCGACCCAACGGCCCGCGGCCATGGCGGCCGCCTCGGTGACCCGTACCAGGTCCAGGGCCAGGTTGCGGTCGAGATCCTGCGGGGTGCGGGCGGTGCTCATGCCGGGTCCTCCTCGCGGCGCTGCGGGCAGTCCTTACACAGATACTGTCATGAGCCGCCCCGGCCAGGGCTGCCAAGATGGTCACATGGAGGCGGAGACGGAGGTGCCGCGCCCGACGCGTAGCGAGCGGCGGCCCCGCGACATGGCACTGTCGCTCGTGGTGCTGCTGGTGCCGGTACTCGTCGTGGTGCTCATCTACAGGGTGGTGCAGGGCGGCGACCAGCCGGTACGGGTCGACACGGCGGCGGCGATCGACCAGGCGCGGGTGGCGGGCGAGTTCCCGGTGAGCGACGTGGCCGGGCTAAACGACGACTGGATCCCGATCAGCGCCGCATTCCAGCAGGGCGACGGCGGCCGGACGCTACGAATCGGGTACGTGACGCCGGACGACGGTGGGTTGCAGCTCATCCAGAGCAGCGTGCCGGCCGAGCGGCTGCTGCCCGCGGAGCTCTCGGAGAGCGGCCGGCCGGAAGGGTCGGCGGAGGTCGACGGGGAGACCTGGCAGCGGTACAGCGCGCGGAAGGGCGAGACGGCGCTCGTGCTGCTCCAGCCCGACCGGACGGTGATCGTGGTCGGCCAGGCCGACGAAGACGAGCTGCGCGAGCTGGCGGCGGCTGTCTAGTTTTCCGGGCGGGCGGCGCGTGCGGCGTCCAAGGCGGCGGTCAGGCCGTGTCGCGGGCGGCGCGTGCGGCGTCCAAGCGCTCGCGCGCGCCGTCGAGCCACCGCTGGCACACGTCGGCGAGCTGCTCGCCGCGCTCCCAGAGCGCGAGCGACTCCTCCAGCGTCCCGCCACCGGCCTCCAGCCGCTCGACCACCGAAGCCAGCTCGGCGCGGGCCTGCTCGTAGCTCAGCTGTGCTTCACCCATGGCCGGACCCTTGCTCGAACCCATGACCAACCACCCTAGCCGCCAGCTCACCCTCGGCCAGGCGCACCCGTAGCGAGTCCTCCTCGGCGACGTCGGCCGCCGCGCGGACCACGTGGCCGTCGGCGCGCTGCACGATCGCGTACCCCCGTTCGAGCGTCGCCGCGGGGGAGAGCGCGCGGAGGCGGGCGAGGGTGTGCCGCAGTTCCTCGCCGGCACCCCGGAGACGGTGGTCGAGGCAGCGGGTGGCCCGGTCGCGCAGTGCCGCCACGTCGGCGGCGCGCTGGTCGACCATCACGTCCGGCCGGGCGAGCACGGGGCGGGACCGGATCGCGTCGAGGCGGTGCTCCTCGCGGTCGAGCATGCCGGTGACCGCGCGGTCGAGGCGGTGCCGCGCGAGCTTGATGAGCCGCAGTTCCTCGGCGAGATCAGGCACGATCCGCTTGGCGGCGTCGGTGGGGGTGGACGCACGGACGTCGGCGACGTAGTCGACCAGCGGCGTGTCGGTCTCGTGCCCGATGGCGCTCACGACCGGCGTGCGGCAGTGGAACACCGCCCGGCACAGCGCTTCGTCCGAGAACGGCAGCAGGTCTTCGACGCTCCCGCCGCCCCGGGCCAGGATGATCACGTCGATCGTGTCGTCGCCGTCGAGCACCTTGAGCGCGTCGATCATCTGCGGTACCGCCGTCGGCCCCTGCACGGCCACGTTGATCACCCGGAACTCGACCGCCGGCCAGCGCCGCTTGGCGTTGGTCAGTACGTCGCGCTCGGCCGCGGAGGACCTGCCGGTGATCAGACCGATCCGGCTCGGCAGGAACGGTGGGCGGCGCTTACGCTCGCGGGCGAACAGGCCCTCGGCGGCGAGCAGCTTCTTGAGCTTCTCCAGCCGCGCCAGCAGCTCGCCGAGCCCCACCTGGCGGACCTCGTCGGCGCGCAGGCTGAGCGTGCCCCGTGCGGCGTAGAACTCCGGCTTGGCGTGCATGACCACGCGGGCCCCCTCTTCGAGGGCGGGGGCGCCGAGGTCGAGAACGTCACGGTTGGTGGTGACGGTCAGGCTGAGGTCGGCGGATGGGTCACGGAGCGTGAGAAACACGGTGCTCGCGCCGGGGCGGCGGCTGATCTGGGCGACCTGGCCGTCGACCCACACCCAGCCGAGCTTCGCGATCCACGCGCTCAGCTTCTGGCTGACCACTCGGACCGGCCACGGCTCCTCGGGTGTACTGCGAGGTATCTCCGGCTGTGTCACCCCGTGAGCCTATGGTGTGGTCCTGGTCGCAGCTCCGGCCCGGTCCAGGTGCGCCACGTACGATGGCGGGGTGACCGAGACCCGTAAGCGTGTGCTGCTGGCCAAGCCGCGCGGCTACTGCGCCGGCGTCGATCGCGCTGTTCAGACAGTCGAGGAGGCGCTCAAGCTGTATGGGGCGCCGATCTACGTCCGTAAGCAGATCGTGCACAACAAGCACGTGGTTTCGACCCTGGAGGCGCGGGGCGCGATCTTCGTTGAGGAAAACGAGGAGGTGCCCGAGGGTTCGACCGTGATCTTCTCGGCGCACGGCGTGGCGCCCGAGGTGTACGAGCAGGCGAAGCAGCGGTCGCTGAAGGCGATCGACGCGACCTGCCCCCTGGTCACCAAGGTGCACCACGAGGCTCGGCGGTTCGCGGCGGAGGATTACGACATCCTGCTCATCGGGCATGAAGGGCACGAAGAGGTCATCGGTACCGCCGGTGAGGCGCCCGCCCACATCCAGCTCGTCGACGGGCCTGACGGCGTCGACAAGGTGACCGTCCGCGACCCGAACAAGGTCGTCTGGCTCTCTCAGACCACGCTCTCCGTCGACGAGACGATGGAGACCGTGGCGCGACTCAAGACCCGGCTGCCGCTGCTCCAGTCGCCGCCCAGCGACGACATCTGCTACGCCACGCAGAATCGCCAGCACGTCGTCAAGGAGATCGCTCCGGAGTGCGACGTGGTGCTCGTGGTCGGCTCTCGCAACTCGTCCAACTCGGTACGCCTCGTCGAGGTGGCCCTCGACGGCGGTGCCCGGGGCGGATACCTGATCGACTACGCCTCCGAGATCCAGGAGGAGTGGCTGGAGGGCGCGACGACCGTCGGGGTGACCTCGGGCGCGAGCGTCCCCGACGACCTGGTGACCGAGGTGCTCGACCACCTCGCCGAGCGCGGCTTCGCCGACGTCACCGAGGTGACGACGGCCGAGGAGCGGCTGACGTTCTCCCTGCCGCAGGAGCTCAAGCGCGACATGAAGGCCGCCGCCGCCCGAACCCTGCCGTGATCAGGGCGTCCCTCAAGGCGCCCTAACGACTTGAGGGACGCCCTGATCACTAGCGCATGCGGGTTACCGCACGGAAGCGCTCCTGGGTGCGGCGACGGCTTTCGTTCGTGGCGCCGAAGATCATCAGCAGCAGGCCGACCGGGATCAGCAGCAGCCACGACAGCCCCACCAGCGTCAACGCGTGCAGCGCGGAGATCACCGTGACCACCGTGCCGACGACCAGCGGCGCCTGCTGCCGGGTGAACGCCCCGAAGATCAACGTCGCCACGGCGCCGAGCAGCAGACTCACCTCGCGGACCGCGGTCGCCTCGGTCGTCAGCGCGATCACCAGCGTCGGCACGAACGCGGCCACCAGCGCCGGCCCGTACGCCGTCCAACTGCTCAGGTCGGGCCGCTGGCGCAGCTCGATCAGGCCGATGAGCAGCGCCAACGCGGCGAACGGCAGGGTGTAGACCTCGGGTACGCCCACGTCGGACAGGCCCATCAGCAGCCACCAGGCGATCAGCTCGCACAGCACCGCCGACCAGAAGAGGATGCGCCGCTCGATCGTGCGGCGCCCCGGACGGGTGGCCGCGACGCCCAGTACCGCGCCCCAGGCGGCCAGCAGCGCCGCCACGTGCCGCGGCGAGTCGAACGCCAGCGCGAGCGCGATCAGCGCGGCGGCGTACCCGCTCCACTCCACGGTGGCCGCCTCGCGGTAGGACTCCGGCTGGCGCAGGCGTGGCAGTACCGCCGCGACGACGAGCAGCGCGGCGCCCACCGCCAGTACCCCGAACGCGGACCACTCGGGCTCCAGCCCGGCGATCAGCGCGCTGGTCAGCACGAAGCCCTCTGCCGACACGGCCGCGAAGAGCCAGCCCAGGATGCGGGCCCGCTGGGTCTGCCCGACGATCGCTGCCGTGGCGCCCACCGCGACCGCCCCGCCCAGCGTGACGAGGGTGAGCGGCTTTTCGGCGAGGCTGCCGGCGAGCCCGGCACCGCCCGCGGCGAGCCCGATCGCGAAGACCACCAGCCGGGTCACGCGCAACGGACGGGCCCGCTCGGACGGTGGCGGCGGCGGGGTCACCGCGAGCCCCAGCATCGACAGCGTGAAGACGGCCAGGGCCGCCATCGTGGACGCGGGCCACTCGGCGCCCAGCGACAGTGGCGCGATCAGCAGCGTGATCGCCGCGCCGGGCAGTACGACCGGGATCGCGCGGGCGATCCGCCGCCCGCCGAACCCGATGGCCGCCAGCGCCGCCGCGATCGTCAGCAGCAGCGCGGCCAGCACGTCGGTCGGGTCCGCGCCCGGTCGCACCTGGGTGAGCACCGCCGGTGGCCCTTCCCAGATGTGATACAGGGTCTGGTGCGGGTCGATCAGCGAGTCGATGAGGATCGGGGCGATTCCGGCGAGAGCCAGGGCGGTCGGCAGGGCTGCGACAAGTACCGCGCCCATCGCGGGGCTGACCGCCCAGCGGCCGCGGAACCCTTCGAAGCCCTCGATGCGCCGCCATACCCCGCCGAGCCGCACCGACCAGCGCTGGGTGGGCTCGACGATGGTCTCGGGGGCCGGGGTGGCACCGCGCAGCAGTTCGGCCACCACGCCCAGAAGTGCGGCGGCGGCCGCGTACACGCCGGTGGACAGTCCGGTGGGCAGCGAGGCGATCGCGGTGATCGTGGCCCCGCCGGCGATGCCAACGGTGGCGTAGGGCAGGTATCGCGGTACATGCCGGCGTGCCAGCGCGACCAGCCCGAGCCCGATCGCGGAGCCCACCACGGCGGAGGCCAGCACCAGCGAAGCGGGACGGCCGGCTTCGGCGGCACCCGCCGCGAGCATGCCGGGCAGCGCCAGCAGCGCTCCACCCGCCGCGAGGCCGCCGATCTGCCCCAGATGTGGCGGCATGTCGTCGGCCTGCATCCGGGCCAGGACCGCGACGAGCAGCCCGACCAGCGTCACCACGCCCAGGGCCGCCGCGGTGGTCCACGGGCGGACCAGGCTCGCGCCCACGGCGTGCAGCGCCACGGCGGCGGCCACCGCCGTGCGGGCCAGTCCGGCGCGCGGGTCCTTCGCCATCACGGACGCCACGCCGTACGCCGTCGCGACCGCGCCGCCGACCAGCATGGGAGACCACCAGGGCAGTCCGAGCGCCACCGGCGCGCCCACGGTCGCGAGGCCGACGCAGACGCCCGCTATGTCGTATGCCCACGGCCTGGGCAGCACGACTGCCGCGGCGGCGGCGAGCAGGGCCAGTGCGACCGGCGCCTGCCAGCCGACCCCGTCCGGCGTCGTGGGCCAGGCGTTCAGGTCGGCATCCCACAGCGCACCCGGCGTGGCCAGCACGCGCAGGCCGCCACTCAGCGCGGCGTATCCGGCGATTATCGCGATCACGGCACCGCTGCCGGCCACGCCGAGCACCGGCCCGCGCCGCCACTCGGGAGGCATCGCGCGCACGCTGACGGCGACCAGCACGACGATCAGCGCGCTGACCGCGAGGATCGCGTCGGGGAACAGGATCGCGGAGATCCGGGCGAACGTGCCGATCACGCCCGCGGTGGCCGCCGCCGCGGCGAAGTCCGCGCCGTCCAGCACCCGGTCGGCCCGCCGGCCGGCGTCGATCGAGGGCGCCAGGACCAGCAGCACCGCGCCGACGAGCAGCAGCGCGCCGACCCACGCGTCGGCGACCGTGGCGCCCGGCGCGCCAAACGCCGCCGCCGTCACCGCGAGCGCGCCGAGGCCGGTGCCGAGCGTGAGCGGCAGGCTGATGTGGCGGCGGGCGACCTGCGACAGCGCCGCGTAGCCGAGCGTCGCGCACACCGCCACGAAGGCTGCCGCCAGCACGGCGGTCGCCGTCATGCCGGTCATCGCCGCCACGCCCGCCGCGACGGCGCCGGGCAGCGCGAACGCGGCGCCGCCCGCTGCCCACTCGCCGACCTCGGGCGCGTCCGGTCCGCCCCGGACGAGCTGCGCCGGCACCGGCTCGTCGCGCAGGACGTCGGTCTGTTCGGAGAGCCACGGTGCGGCGATCGCGATCAGAGCGCCCGCGAGCGCCAGCACCGCGAGGACGCCGGCGGTCAGGGCCGGCCTGGCGAGCGAGGCGCCGGCACCGACCAGGCCGACCACGGCCGCGCCGGCGATGTGGGCTCGGGCCGCGACCCTGGTGCGCGCGTACAGGCCGGTCGCGCCGATGCCGATCGCCGCGAGAACGGGCAGCCACGGCGCGGCGCCCCAGGGCAGCCCGAGCGAAGCGGGTGCGGCGACCGCGGTCAGCGCCGCGCCGGCCACCGCCGAGGCGCGCCGCCCCTCCTGCGGCAGCGACAGGACCGCCGCGATGGTCAGGAGCAGCGCGCTGACCGCGAGCTGCCACCCCATGTCACCCACCGCGTCAGACAGCCTGTCCGGGTACGCGGACAGATCCGCCTTCCACACCGGCAGCGCGGCCTGTACCGGGGCGAGTGCGGCGCGTACGGCCGTGCCGGCGACCACCAGGCCCATGACGATCAGCGCGCCGGCCGAGGCGAGCTGCGGTCCCCGGCGAGCGGCTTCCGGCAGTGCCCGTACGCCGAACCCGGTCAGCACGATCACGATGGCTATCAGCAGGAGCGCCCGCCCCGGTACCGCGACCGAGACGACGCGCCCGGCGGCGCCGATGACGGCCAGCGTGACGATCCCGGCCGCGAGGTCCGGCAGCGAGTACCGGTCGACGCTCCGGGCACCGGCCAACCCGAGCGCGGCGGCCAGTACCAGGGCCAGCCCGGCGCTGACCGCACCCGGCACGCTGCCCGCCTCGACCGTGGCGATCGTCGCGAACATGAGCGCGATGGCGACCGCCACACCGTGCAGGCCCCAGGTCGCCTGCCGCAGCCAGATCGCCGGTGCCACGGCCGCCGTGCGTGCGGGCTGGCTGGCGGGCGTGACCACCGCGTCGGCCTCTTCCGGCGCGCTTTCGGGCCGATCCGGCTCGCCGGTCGCGTCACCTCCGGCGGGCTCGCCGCTGACGCCAGGCTCGGCCGGTTTCGCCGGTGCCGCCGTGCTCAGCAGCGGTGCCGTGCCAAGCCCGCGCTGGTCGAACTGCCGGGCGAGCGCCAGATCGAGCGCGGCGACCGCGATGAAGGCGAGCGCCCAGCCGGTCGCCCCCGAGATCCACTCGTACGCCAGCAACGGCACGATCGGCTGGAGGGCGAGCACGGTCGCGTACCGCGGCACGCTGAACCCGGTCACGCCCGCGTACCAGCCGGCGGCGAGCGCGGTTATCGCGAAGATCACGCCCGCGACGACGGCACCCGGCACGGTCTCCGAGTGGAGCGCGTCGACCGTCCACAACGCGTACCCGTCGAGCGGGATGAGCATGAGCCCGACCGCCGCGATGGTCTCGGCGGTCGAGGTCAGGCCCCGGCGGGCGACGGCGGGCGGCGCGACCAGCATCAGTGCCGTGGCACCGAGCAGGATCCCGACGCGGCTGATGTCATCGAACGAGCTGAGTGCCACCAGCGCGAACACGACTGCGGCGACGGCGAGCAGCAGCGCACCGAGCCCGAGGAAGATGTTTTGCACCTCGCGGGTCGACGCCTCCGGCTGGCCGGCGGCCTCGGGGGCGGGCCCTGTGCGGGTGCCGGACGGTGGCGGGGGCGGAGGTGGTGGCGGGGGAGGCGGCGTGCCCGCCGGGGACTGCCGGGGCATCCGCGGCGGCCCGCTGGGCGCGGCGTTCGGCGGTGTCGCTGTCGGGGGCCGGCGCCCGACCCGGGTGCGCACCACCCGGCGCGGTTTGGCGGCTTGCTGTACACGCTGCTGGTTGGCGTGCGCGAGGATGTCGCGCTGGAAGAGCGCGGCCTGCAGAGCCTGGGCGTTGAGCTTCAGCTCTTTCGCGATCCGATTCTCATCGCGCTTCAGGTCGGCGATCGAGCGGTCGATCCGCGTCAGCTCTTCGGCCCACCGGCCCTGCTCAGCGCCGCAGCGGGGACACTGCGGCGCCGGCTCGATCTCCCGGCCGCACGACGGGCAGGGGTACGTCGCCATGGCACCTCTCTCCGGCAGGGCCCAGCACTGTGGACTCTCAGAGAAGCATGCCTAATGACGGGTGCTCTTGAACAGAGACGGCGCCTTCCGAACGGGGCGGATCAGTGTCGGATGGTTCGCTCCGGGCGGCCCATCCCGCGGTACTCCCAACCGGCGTGAGTCCACAGTGATGCGTCGAGGCAGTTGCGGCCGTCGATCACGCGCCGGGCGGCCACCAGCTCGCCGATCGCGTTCGGGTCGGCGTTGCGGAAGTCGGCCCACTCGGTGAGCACGCACACCAGATCCGCGCCGCGCACGGCGTCGGCCATCGACGGCTCGTACGTGAGGTCCGGCTGGGCGATGCGCGCGTTCTCCATGCCTTCCGGGTCGTACACGCGGACGTCGGCGCCGGCCTTGGCGAGCAGCCCGGCGACGGCGAGCGACGGCGCGTCGCGTACGTCGTCGGAGTTGGGCTTGAACGTGGCGCCCAGTACGGCGATGCGGGTGCCGGACAGGTCGGGCCCGGCGGGGCCGGAGCGGCGGTCGAGCAGCTCGGCGGCGAGCGTGAGGACCCGGGTGCGGCGGCGCAGGTTGATGAGGTCGACCTCGTGCAGGAAGCGGAGGGCCTCGCCCGCGCCCAGCTCCTGCGCGCGGGCCTGGAAGGCGCGGATGTCCTTGGGCAGGCAGCCGCCGCCGAAGCCGACGCCCGCCTGGAGGAACCGGTTGCCGATCCGGGGGTCGTATCCGATCGCGCGCGCGAGCTGCGTCACGTCGCCGCCGGCCACCTCGCAGACCTCCGCCATCGCGTTGATGAACGAGATCTTGGTGGCGAGGAACGCGTTGGCCGCCACCTTGACCAGCTCGGCGGTCGCGAAGTCGGTGACCACCAGGGGCACCTCGCGGTCTTCGGTGGCCGCCAGGTCGAAGACGCCCTTGTGCGCGGCGTAGAGCATGGCGTTCGCCCACTCGGTCTTCACGCCGATGACGATCCGGTTGGGGCGGAGCACGTCTTCGACCGCGAAGCCCTCCTGGAGGAACTCCGGGCTCCACGCGACCTCGACGCCCAGGTCGGCGGGGGCGTGCTTGCCGACGAGCTGCTCGATCCACTCGGCGGTGCCCACCGGTACCGTCGACTTGCCCACGATCAGCGCCTTGCGGGTCAGGTGCTGGGCCAGCCCGGTGACGGCCGCCTCGACGTAGACCAGGTCGGCGCCCATGCCGTCGGCGCGCTGCGGGGTGCCGACGCAGATGAAGTGCACGTCGGCGAAGTCGGCGGTCTCCTTGTAGCTGGTCGTGAAGCGGAGCCGGCCGGCGGCCAGGTTGCGGCGCAGCAGCTCGTCGAGCCCGGGCTCGTGGAACGGCACGGCCCCACCGGCGAGCTTGGCGATCTTCGCTTCGTCGACGTCGAAGCCCAGCACCTCGTAGCCCAGTTCCGCGAAGCAGATGGCGTAGGTCGCGCCGAGGTAGCCGGTGCCGAGGAAGGCGAGCCGGGGACGCGCCCCACCGGACGGCGGGGTGACCGCGCCGATCGCCGGGAGGGGTTGTGAGCTCGGGTACGGGATCGTCACGCCTTTGTTCTCCGCTCGCACTGGCGGCGCTTCGCGTCGCGGTGTGGGTGGGGACGCCTGAGTCGGCGCCGGCTTATTGGGCATATAGGAAGCTATGCGACAAGTATCTCAGGCTTTCCGGGTGCACAGCGACGATAGTGGAGGAGCCTACGCGCCGGTAAAGAGCATCTGAACGTTCGTCGGTATCCTCACACCCGCGTAGGAAGATCGCCAAAGGGGAGCCGGAATGACGACACAAGAACCCTTCGACGCGTACAGCTTGAGCGAGGAGCACGAGGCGGTACGCGAGGCGGTTCGCGCGGTTTGCGACGCCAAGGTCGCGCCGAACGCGGCAGAAGCCGACGAAACGGGAGAATTTCCCAAGGCGTCCTACGAGGCCCTGCGCGCGGCCGACTTCCACGCGCCGCACATCCCCGAGCAGTACGGCGGCGCGGGCGCGGACGCGCTGGCCACCGCGATCGTGATCGAAGAGGTCGCCCGGGCGTGCGCCTCCTCGTCGCTGATCCCCGCCGTCAACAAGCTCGGCACGATGCCGCTGATCCTGGCCGGCTCCGAGGAGCTCAAGAGCCGCTTCCTGCCGCCGGTGGCGCGCGGCGAGGCGATGTTCTCGTACTGCCTGTCCGAGCCCGAAGCGGGCAGCGACGCCGTTTCCATGACGACCCGGGCGGTGCGGGACGGCGACCACTACGTGCTCGACGGCGTCAAGCGATGGATCACCAACGCCGGTGAGTCGCGCTTCTACACCGTCTTCGCCGTGACGGAGCCGGGTGCGCGGTCGCGCGGCATCTCGGCGTTCGTGGTGGACAAGGACGACCCGGGTGTCAGCTTCGGCGCGCCCGAGAAGAAGCTCGGCATCAAGGGCTCGCCGACCCGCGAGGTGTACCTCGACGGCGTGCGCATCCCGGCCGACCGGATGATCGGCGAGCCGGGCACCGGGTTCGCCACCGCGATGCGGACGCTCGACCACACCCGCGTCACGATCGCCGCCCAAGCGGTGGGCATCGCGCAGGGCGCGCTCGACTTCGCGGCGAAGTACGTGCAGGAGCGCACCCAGTTCGGCAAGCCGGTGGGCGACTTCCAGGGCATCCAGTTCATGATCGCCGACATGGCCATGAAGCTGGAGGCCGCCCGGCAGCTCACCTACGCGGCCGCCGGCAAGTCCGAGCGCGGCGACGCCGACCTGACCTTCTTCGGCGCGGCTGCGAAGTGCTTCGCCTCCGACGCCGCGATGGAGATCACCACCGACGCCGTCCAGCTCCTCGGCGGGTACGGCTACACCCGCGACTTCCCGGTCGAGCGGATGATGCGAGACGCCAAGATCACCCAGATCTACGAGGGCACCAACCAGGTCCAGCGCATCGTGATGGCCCGCTCCATCCTCCGCTGACCGCTCTCTTCGTTTCGTGATCAGGGCGTCCCTCAAGTCGTTCTAACGACTTCAGGGACGCCCTGATCACGAAGGGGGTTACTGGTGCCGCTGGGTGGCTTCCGGGTCGTCGTCGGGCTCGGCGCTCGGTGGCTTGGGTGGGGTGATCGGCGGCGGGGTCGGTGCCGACCAGGCCGGGCGCGGGTAGGCGTCCGGCGGGGGCGGGCCCTTGACCAGCTGCGTCGCGTCGGTGTCGAGGCGCTTGGTCGGCCGGTCGTCGCTGACGCCGAAGCCGCCGCCGGCTCCGCTGGGCAGGACGGTCGTCGTCGGCTCGGCGGCGTCCGGCCCCGGCGCGGGTGTAGGCGGCGCGGGCGGGGCGGAGGCCGGCGCCGGAGCCGGCGGGGCTGGGGCAGCGGGGGCTGGCGGCGACACCGGCTGGGTCGAGGCGAGCGCCGGATCGGCCGGCTGTGGTGCGAGCGTCGGGACCTGCGAGAACGCGGTCGTTGGGGCGGCTGGAGAGCCGGCTGGCGGGTACGCGGCCGGCGGCCTTGCATAGTCCGGGGTTGGGACTGGCGGAAACGCGGTCGTCGGGGCGGCCGGAGAGCCGGCCGGCGGGTACGCGGTCGCCGGAAAACCAGCCGGCGGGGAACTGGCCGGCGGGAAACCAGCCGCTGGGAACGCGGTCGTGGCGGGCGGGCCGTAGCCGGGTGGCGCCGGCGGCGTGGGCACCGGGCTCGACATGCCGAGGCCGCCGGCCGGCACCGGGACGCCCACGCCCGGGTAGTCGCCCTGCGGAGGCGGCGCCGGGTAGCCGGGTGGGGCGCCGTAGGGGGCACCGGGCTGTCCGTACGGCGCGCCAGGCGGCACCGGGTACGGGCCGGCGCCGGCGTGTGCCGCGGGCGGCCGGTCGTACCGCCGCCAGCGCCGCGGGCTCACCAGCGTGGCGAGCAGTGGCACGGCGAGCACCGCCGAGAGCCCGGCCGCCGGGATGGGCAGCCCGAGGTCGACGTCACCCACCTCGTACGGGAACACGTCGAGGAACGACGCCGGCTCGACGGCGTACCAGACAGCCGCGCCGAGATAAGCGGCACCTGCCAGCGCGGGCCCGATCGGCGACAGGCGCGCCAGCACGAGTACCGCGTACAGCGCGCCGGCGCCGAGCAGAGCGAGCAGGCCGAGCAGGATGTCCACGCTCAGCCCGTCTTCGAACTGCACCCGGACATCGTTGTACTTGAGGAGCCCGACGCCGGTCAGCACCCATGCCAGGGGTGCCAGGACCAGGGCCAGGAGCAGTGACCCGACGTGCCGCATCTGCCCTCCTTGATGTTGGATGCGAGTGGCACCGTACCCCGGTCCGGCAAACCTCTGGCCTGCTACGACTCGGGTTTCTCGCTACCTGCCCTGCTCGGCGGGGTGTTCCAGGGCGAATCGCCGTTCCGCTTGGTGGAATCCGTGGAAGTGGAGCTCATCGAGCCAGCGGGCACGGGATCGGGTATGACCGGGGGCGACTCGAGAGTGGGCGCGTCGGCCGGTTCTTCGACGAGCGGTTCGGGTGCCGGTGCCGGTGCCGGCACGGGCCACCGCCGCCACCGCTGCGCGCTGAACGCCGCCATCACCAGCAGCGCACCGATCAGCAGCAGGGTGCCGTTGTCGAGCGGGAGCCGCAGCGGGATCGGGTCGCCGAGGATCTTCCAGGTGTCCGGCACCGCGTCGCGTACCGCCAGCGGGTCGGCGAACATGCCGCCGTACGGCGCGATGAGCAGCAGTCCGGCGACGACCGGCCCCACCGGTGACCACCGAAGTGTGCCGAGCAGTCCGAGCAGGATGCCCGCGACGGCGAGGTACGCGGCGGGCTCGATCAGGTCGACGGTGTCGAACGTGCGGGCCTCGACCCAGCCCGCGACGGTACGCGTCGAGCCGCCCTGGCCCAGCGAGACGAGCACCCACGTGAGCGGCGCCGCCACGACGCCGGCCAACAGACTCCATAGATGTCGCATGCGCGCACCGTACCGGTTCCGGCGTGTGCCGGCACCCAGGGCAAGATGGCGGAATGAGTGCGGGCACGGTGCTGTGGACCCCGCCGGCCGACGTCCTGGACCGGGCTCGGATCGGTGACTACCTGCGCTGGCTGCGGGAACACCGCGGGTTGGCGTTCGCCGACTACCAGGCGCTGTGGCAGTGGTCGGTCGACGATCTTCCGGCGTTCTGGCGATCGATCTGGGACTACTTCGACGTGATCGCGTACGATCAGCCGACCGCTACGCTCGTCGATCCGGTCATGCCGGGCGCCCGCTGGTTTCCCGGCGCCACGCTGAACTACGCCGAGCACGTGCTGCGGATGCCCGGCGTCGCCGACGATGACGTGATCGTGCTCGGGTACTCGCAGACCCGCGACCCGGTCACGCTGACAGCGGCCGGCCTGCGCGAGCAGGTCCGCCGGGCGCGGGCCGCGCTGCGCGAACTGGGCGTCGGCCGGGGTGACCGGGTGGCCGCGTACGCGCCGAACATCCCGGAGACATACGTGCTGATGCTGGCCACCGCCAGCCTCGGCGCGGTGTTCTCGTCGTGCGCACCCGAGTTCGGCACCCGCAGCGTGGTCGACCGCTGGCAGCAGATCGAGCCGACCGTACTGGTCGCGGTCGACGGGTACCGGTACGGCGCGAAGACCATCGACCGGAGCGCCGAGGTGGCGGCGATCCGGTCGGCCCTGCCCTCGCTGCGGCACACCGTGACCATCCCGTACCTGGCCGGCGGCGCCTGGGAATGGGCCGACACCACGCCCGGCACCGTCGAGGAGATGGCGTACGAGCCGGTGCCGTTCGACCATCCGCTGTACGTGCTCTACTCCTCAGGCACCACCGGCCTGCCGAAGCCGATCGTGCACGGGCACGGCGGCATCCTGGTCGAGCACCTGAAGATGCTCGCGCTGCACCACGACCTCGGCCCGGGTGACCGGTTCTTCTGGTTCACCACCACCGGCTGGATGATGTGGAACTTCCTCGCGTCCGGTCCGGCCGCCGGCGCGGCGATCGTGCTCTTCGACGGCGACCCGGCCCACCCCGACCTGGGCACGCTGTGGCGGCTCGCCGAGGAAGCCGAGGTCACCTACTTCGGCACGAGCGCGCCGTTCCTGCTCGCCTGCCGCAAGGCGGAGCTGAGACCAGCCGCAGACCCGCGGCTGCGGGGCATCGGCTCGACGGGCGCGCCGCTGCCGCCGGAGGGCTTCGCCTGGGTGTACGAGGCGGTCAGCCCGACGGTGCAGCTCCAGTCGCTGTCCGGCGGCACCGATGTGTGCACCGGATTCGTCGGCGGTGTCCCGCTGGTGCCGGTCTACGAGGGGGAACTGTCCTGCCGCTGCCTGGGCGCGCGGGTAGAGGCGTTCGACGCGCAGGGGCAGCCGGTCATCGGGCAGCTCGGCGAGCTGGTGATCACCCGCCCGATGCCCAGCATGCCGGTGAGCTTCTGGGGCGACCCGGATGGCCGCCGCTACCGCGAGGCGTACTTCGACGTGTACCCCGGCGTGTGGCGGCACGGCGACTGGATCACCATCAGCGAGCGGGGCAGCTGCGTGATCACCGGTCGCTCCGACGCCACCCTCAACCGTGGCGGCGTCCGGCTTGGCACGTCCGAGTTCTACTCGGTGGTCGAGGGCCTCTCCGAGGTCACCGACTCGGTGGTCGTACACCTGGAGGACCCGGCGGGCGGCCCGGGTGAGCTGCTGCTCTTCGTCGTACTGGCCGACGGCCGGGAGCTGGATGGCGAGCTGCGTGCCAAGATCGCCAGAGAGCTGCGCACCGCCCTGTCACCCCGGCACGTGCCCGACGAGATCCACCAGGTCAAGGCGGTGCCGCGGACGCTCAGCGCGAAAAAGCTGGAAGTACCGGTGAAGAAGATCCTTACGGGGACGCCTGTGCCGGAAGCGGCATCGACGGGTGCCCTCGCGAACCCCGAGTCGCTGACCGCGTTCGAGCCTTTCGTCAGAAAGCGCTGACGGGTCGGCCGACATCCGAAAGTGGCCGCTGGCGCGTCTCACCGACGTGTACGAGTACCTCCGGTTGACGATCACCGACACGCTAGGCGTCTGGATCGACGGCAACCATGCCGTCAACCCCTTGGCGAAGGTGACCCGCACCTTCTGGTACCGGCTTCCGGGGGACTGGGTTTCGGGCGACGCGCTGGTGGCGGGGCGGCTTGACCGGCTGGTCGACGCGATCTATGGGCAGGACTGGCGGGAAGGGAACCCGGACGGCTCGCGCTACGTGATCCTCGGCATCCAGGAGAAGGTGCTCTCCGATCACGAGGCGGACGGCAAGCCGTGGCTGAGCGACCGGGCGGCCTTCTATGTGGTGGACGCCGGCGACACGCTGCGTGAGGTCATACCAGCTGAACTGTGATCTGCTCCGCGGTTTCCCGGTCGGCCACCTTGGCAGGGTCGAGGTTTCCGCACAGCACCACCGACGCGCCGGCGGCGAGCGGGGCGTACAGCCAGTCGAGCGGATCGGGGTGTGCCGCCGCGTCGACAAGTACCCGGTCACCCTCGGTGATTCCCAGCTCGACGGCGCGGCGCAGCGGGTCGTCGCCCGGCCACTCCGACGGGTACGGGGCGAACCGGTCGCCGTAGCCGCGCACGTCGGCGACATAGTCCACGAACCCGTCCGGCACCGAGCGCATCGGCATACCGAGTGGCGCGAAGCCGAGCACGTACCGGTCACCCGCCGGCAGCTCGCCGACCTCATGGACCCGGTCGGCGGCGGCGAACAGAACGTCGATCGGCCTGTCCGTATCGACGGTGAGCCGCGCCGCCCAGCAGCCGAGCAGCACGGCGGCGGTCTGCCAGTGCGGCGGCAGGAGCACAGCGGCCCGGTCGCCCGCGCCGAGCCCCAGCCCATCGACGAGAAGATTGGCGGTCTTCGCGACCCAGTTGTCGAGCGTGGCGCCCGACAACTCGACGCGTTCACCGGTCGCGTCGTCGTACCACGTGACGACAGGGCGTGTCGGGTCCTTGACGAGCATGCTCAATACCCCCTCAGGAAACGCCTTACCGTCGCGTCGTAGACAACGATGGCCGATCCGTTCGGCGTAGGCTCTACGTAAGTGTTGTTAGACACAGCTTTACGACCGAGGACTTACAGCTGAGGAGTCGTCCAGTGACCGCCGGTAGCCCGCCCCGCGTGCTCGTCGACGCCACAAGCGTCCCCGCCGACAGGGGTGGCGTCGGTAGATACGTCGACGGCCTGCTCGGCTCGCTGGGCAAGATGATTGGCACGGGGATCGAGCTGGCCGTCGTGGCTCTGCGCACCGACGTCGAGCGATACGGGCGGATGCTGCCCGCGGCCGAGGTCATCCCCGCTCCCGCCGCGGTGACACACCGTCCGGCGCGCCTGGCCTGGGAGCAGACCGGCCTGCCGCTGCTCGCCCAGCAGACCGGCGCGCAGGTGCTGCACTCGCCCTTCTACACCTGCCCGTTGCGGGCCGGGTGTCCGGTCACGGTCACCGTGCACGACGCGACCTTCTTCACGGAGCCGGAGCACTACGACAAGTCGCGCCGCACGTTCTTCCGCAGCGCCATCAAGACCGCGCTGCGCCGCGCCGACCGGGTGATCGTGCCCAGCAAGGCCACCCGCGACGAGCTGATCCGGCTTCTCGACGCCGACCCGACCCGCATCGACGTGGCATACCACGGCGTCGACCACGCGGCGTTCCACCCGCCGACCGACGAGGAGAAGGCTCGCGTCCGGGCCCGTCTGGGGCTGGGCAGCAGCGAATACGTCGCGTTCCTGGGCGCCAAGGAGCCGCGCAAGAACGTGCCCAACCTGATCCGCGGCTGGGCGCAGGCGGTGCGTGACCGCACCGAGCCGCCTGCGCTCGTCATCGCGGGTGGGCAGGGGCACGACGACGACATCGACCGTGCGGTGGCCGAGGTGCCCGCGCACCTGCGCCTGCTCCGCCCCGGCTACCTGCGATACGCCGACCTGCCCGGGTTCCTCGGCGGTGCCATGGTGGCCGCCTACCCGTCATACGGCGAGGGCTTCGGCCTGCCGATCCTCGAGGCGATGGCCTGCGCCACCCCGGTGCTCACCACGCCGCGGCTGTCCCTGCCCGAGGTCGGTGGCGACGCGGTGGCCTACACGAGCGAAGATCCCTCGCAGATCGCAGACGACCTGGGCGCGCTGCTCGACGACGAGGCGCGCCGGCTCGCGCTGGCCAAGGCCGGTTTCGACCGGGCCAAGGAGTTCACCTGGGAGTCGAGCGCCGAGGTGCACGTAGCGGCCTGGCGCCGCGCCGCCGGCTGATCCTCACCCGCTGGCCCTCACGCGCCGCTCACGGCGGGGAGGGCATGATGGGCTGATGCTCTTCGCCGTCATTCCGGCGGGTGGCAGTGGCACTCGGCTGTGGCCGCTGTCCCGCTCCGGTCACCCCAAGTTTCTGCATCCGCTCACGGGCTCCTCGGCGTCACTGCTGCAGGCGACGGTGGCGCGGCTGGCGCCGCTCACCACCCCGGAGCGGACACTGGTGGTCACCGGAGCGTCACACGCCGCGGCCGTGGCGCGGCAGCTGGCTCGGGTACCCGAAGACAACATCCTGGTCGAGCCCTCGCCACGCGACTCGTGCGCGGCCATCGCGCTCGCCGCGGCCGTCATCGCCCGGCGCGAGCCCCGCGCGGTGATGGGCTCGTTCGCCGCCGACCACCTGATCGGTGACCCGGACCGATACGTCGAGGCGGTGCGGCAGGCGGTCGCCGGCGCCGAGCGCGGTCTGCTGATGACCGTGGGCATCACGCCGACCAGCCCGGAGACGGGATACGGATACCTGCAGTGCGGCGGGTCCATCGACGGTGGCCCGATGCGGATGGTCGAGGAGTTCAAGGAGAAGCCGGCGTACGACGTCGCGGTGTCCTATGTCGACTCCGGGCGGTACTTCTGGAACGCCAGCATGTTCGTCTGGCGGGTCGACGTCTTCCTCGCCGAGCTGGCGCGGCAGCAGCCCGAGTTGCACGCCGGGCTGATCAGGATCGCCGCGGCGTGGGACACCCCGGCGCGCGGTGACGTGCTCGGCGAGGTCTGGCCGACGCTGCCGAAGATCTCGGTCGACTACGCGGTGATGGAGGGCGCGGCCGCCGCCGGACTGGTCGGCACCGTGCCGGGTGACTTCGGCTGGAACGACGTTGGCGACTTCGACACGCTCGGCGAGGTGCTTCCGGCCGACCCGGACGGCAACGTGGTGGTGGGTGCCGAGCCGGCGGAGAACAAGCCGGGTGTACTGCTGCACGACTCCACCGGGCTCGTGGTGGTGCCACAGTCCGGGCGGCTGATCGCCACGCTCGGCCTGCACGACGTGGTCGTGGTAGACACCCCCGACGCCGTACTGGTCTGCCCCCGCGACCGCGCCCAAGACATCAAGCAGATCGTCTCCAGACTCGCCGACGAGTTCCGGTGAGCGACAAGTGAGCGAGTGGAGCGCCGCGGCGGCGTTTGGACCGGCCTCCGCGCCCACCGACTGGGTCGACCAGGTCGGGCCGGTCCAGACGCCGCCTAAGGGCGGCGCGGAATGAGCGAACTAGTAAGCACTGAACTGATGGTCGGGTGTAACGAGGCTAGTGATCTGCTTCCGGTACAGGCGCCCGAAGTGCTGGCCGCGCACGGCGCACGCCGGGCGTTTTGGACGGTGCTCGACGAAGGGTCTGTCGAGCAGTGCCTGGCACTGCTCGTGCAGAAGCACGACGGCGAGTGGACCGCGCACCACGCGGCTTTCGACGCCGGCATCGAGACCGGCCGCACCGAAGACGGCGAGGCGCTGGCCCGGCGCGACGGCTGGGTGTACGTCGTGGGCTCGCACTTCGGGTCGAAGGGCGGCCCGCTGCGCCCCAAGCGCGCCTTCTTCGCGCGCTTCCGCGAGGCCGACGCGGGCCACCCCGGTGCGGCCCGGCTGGAGATCGTGCGAAACCAGTTCCGCCTGCACCGGGCGATCAACGACGCGCTGGCGGCGGCCGACATCGAGCCGCTACCGCCGGGCGACCGGGTGCAGGACCGGTTCATCGTCGAGAGCATCAACCGCGGGACCGAGCGGGAGAAGAGCTGGGTGACCCGCCTCGCGCCGGGCGACCTGCCGGTCAACGTGGAAGGCGCGGTGTTCACCCCGGCCGGCACGCTGCTGCTGGGCCTGCGGTTTCCGGTGACGGCGGCGGGTGAGCCGATCATCGTGGAGATCGCGGATGTCGAGGGCATGTTCGACGCTGACGCCCGCACCTGGCCCGAGGTGGTGCGCGCGTACGCCGTCACGGGTGCCACGCCGCCCGACCAGTTGACGGGTTTCCGCGCTCTCACGACCGGCCCGGACGGCACCTACGACGCCATCATCGGGTCGATCGACGCGCTCGGCAAGGGCTCGGTGCTGCTAGACGACCACCCGTCCGGCGGCGACGTGACCAGCCGGCACATCCGCTTCGACCGGCCAGACAACATCCGGGTACCGGCCAAGCTGGTCGCCGACCTGGCACCGTTTCACAACGTGGAAGGGCTGGCCGAGGGCTTCTACGTCACCGATGAGGATCATCGGGTCGCCCTCTGGACGGCCCGGGCGGCGGCACCTCCGCGGACGGATGTGGGCCGCGGACCCTCGTGGTAACCAACCGTCCCGGGCCATGAATGAGCATGCCGGTCGGTGACGCCCACCGTCGAGAACTTTCACCCGTAGCTGAAACATGCAGGTCATTTACTGTGGGTACAGTAACGGCTTGCTTCGGATCGTGTTCTCTCGCGACGACGTCGCCCGGACGCGCGTAGCGCCGGGCGCCGATCCGCTGTGGGAACTGGTCCTGAGCCTGCACCTGCTCCGCCGCCCCTCGCTCGACCCGGTGTTGGCCGGCTGGCGGGGTGGCGTGCGCGAAGGGCTCCGTGGCGTCGCGGAGATCCGGAGCTTCGCCGCGGTCAACCCCTCACATGGGTACTTTCCAGACTTCCTGACGCCCCACGACGGCATCGAAGGGCTCGACGCCGGCCTGGACGCGGTCCGCTCCACGCCAAAGCGGCGGCTTCGCCGCGAGCTCAGCCTGATGACGAGCCCGCCGCCAGGGCTGCCGCGCGGCGAGATTCCGGCGCTCGTGCAGCTCACCGGCGTGATGAAGCGGTACCAGGACGTCGCCATCACGCCCTACCTGCCGCAGATCCGGGCGGCGGTCGAGGCCGACCGGGCGCACCGGGCCCGCACGATGCTCGACTCCGGAGCCGAAGGGCTGCTCGCCGGGCTCCACCCGGGTATCCAGTGGAGCGACGGCGTACTGGAGGTGTCCAACTACCCGTCCGAGCGCGAGTTGCGCCTCGACGGGCGCGGGATACTCCTGGTGCCGTCGTTCTTCTGCTGCGGCGCCGCGATCACCCTTGTCGACCCGACCCTCCCGCCGGTACTGGTCTACCCCGTCGACAGGTTGGGTGGGCTGGCCGGCCGCGCCTCGGGTGAGGCGGCGCTCGCCGCTCTGGTCGGGCGCACCCGGGCACAGGTGCTCGATGTGGTCGGCGACGGTGCCCTGACGACCGAGGTGGCCCGCCGGCTCGGCATCTCACCCGCCGCGGCCAGCCAGCACACCACGGTGCTCCGCAACGCCGGCCTCATCCTCAGCCGGCGCGACCGCAACACCGTCCGCCACACGCTGACCCCGCTGGGCCGCGCCCTCCTCACCCCGCCGTGATCAGGGCGTCCCCGAAGTCGCCCTAACGACTTGAGGGACGCCCTGATCAACTAGTGGGCGGTCAGGGCCGCAGCAGCCACTCTTGCGCGGTGTTCGGCGCGGTGGCGCTGTCGTGGGTCCACAGCCGGACCCGGTAGTCCTGGAAGAACGGCGGGGCGTCGATGGCCCGGATGTGCTGGCCGTCGTCGAACGCCTTGGCGCTGTGGAAGAAGTAGCCGCCGTTCGGCCCCGGATCGAGCACCCACATGTCGCGCAGGCTGTCGAAGATGCACCACCGCTGCACGATGATCGTGCCGCTGCCGGTGCCCCCACCCTTGGGGTGCGCGCACATGCCGCTCTGGTGGCTGCGCAGCTGGAAGAGGCTCACCAGAATCGTCTCGGTGCACTGGTTGAGCCAGTTCTTGTACGAGCAGATGCGCTTGTCGCCGATGTAGACGACGGCCCAGCGCTGCCGGTTGTCGGCGCTGCCACAGGGGTAGTGGCCGATCGGGGTGTCCTCGGTCTGGCCGCCGCCGACCTGGTCGAGGCACTCGTTGTACCGGACGTTGACCAGCTGGACGTTTTGCCAGGTACTGGCCAGCGGCGTCACGCCCGGGCCCACCGGCGCCGCCTGCGCGGGCGGCGCCGCGACGAGACCTGAGATCGCGACGACGGCTGCCGCGACCATGACTGACAGGATCCGTTTCACAGGCTCCTCCTCCGGTCACGCCGGGACTTACCCGGCGCTGGATGTGGATTGCCTGGCCATCATGTGCGGCGCCGGGGAGCCCGGTAGTGAGCACCGCGAGTACTCACAACCGCTGGGTGCTGTAGCGCGCCTACGGATGAGTGAGGACGATCCGGACGGGTCCGTCCTCCGCCGCCAGGGCGGCTCGGAGCCGCTGGATGTCCTCGCCGAAGCGGATCAGAGCCTCGGGCGCCTCGCCGGGTGGCGTGGCGTGGACGCCTTCGCCAGGCACGTGGGTGAAGACGGTGCCGGGCGCGACCACCGCCGCGACGGTCGCGATGGCCCGCGCGACGGCTTCCGGGTCACCGTCGGAGTCGCCCGGTGCCAGGGTCGCGGCCTCGCGAAGCCCCGCCGCACGCGCCTCCGCGGTGCCGAGGGAGAACAGGTCTGCCGCGGCGTCCCGCACGAGTGCCACGGCACCGGGCCCGTCGTCGCCGGGCCGCTCCAGGTAGCCGCGGACCACCGCCACCGGTACCTGGCCAACCTTGCCCTTGACCAGTTCGCCCGCCGCCGCCAGCTCGTCGACCACCGCCATCTGCGTGATGTGCAGCTCGTTGCCGTACGGGTCGGTCTCGCCGCGGTGGTCGCGGATCGGGTCGATGCCGGCGGCGCCGAGCGCCACATCGGTGAGCCCGTTGCGCCACGGCCGCCCCATCGTGTCGGACACGATGATGGCGACGTCGATCCCGTACCGCTCGCGCAGTGCCGCCCGCAGCGAGCGCGCGGAGGCGTCTGGATCCTTGGGGAGCAGGACGACCTGAGAACGGTCCACGTTGGACGCGTCGATGCCGGCGGACGCCATGACGAAGCCGTGGTGGGTCTGCACGATGCGCGTCTGGCCGCGCTGGGCCACGGCTCGCGCGGTCTCCGCGGCGAGGATCTCGTCACGCGCGGCCTGCCGAGCCGGCCCGTCGACCGGGATGTCGACGAGCTGACCCTCCGCTTTGGACACGATCTTGCTCGTGACGACGAGTACGTCGCCGTCTCGCAGCCACGGCGCCGCTTCGCTTATCAGGGCGGCCAGGTCGGCGCCGGGGGAGACGTCTCCGATCCCCGTCACCGGCAGGATCTCCAGCCTCATGCCAGCTCCACCGCCGCCCGCACCATCTCGGCGGTCGCGTCCTCATCGGACATCCACAGTGGAATGGCGCGGACCCGCACATCGGGTACCTCCGCCGTGGAGTCGGTCGAGTCGACCAGCCACCCGTCGAGCAGGCCGCCCGCCGAGCGCGCGCCGTACAGCCCGCCGACACCGGCCGCGCTGCACTCCACACCCACTACCGCGAGGCACTTGTCGGCCATGCCGCGCACCGGGGCGCCACCGATGATGGGCGAGAACCCGATGACGGGCGCGGTGCCGGTGGTGACCGCCTCGCGCAGGGCGCCCACCGCGAGGATCGGCGCGATGCTGACCACCGGGTTGCTCGGCGCGACAAGCACCAGGTCGGCCGAGGCTAGCGCGTCGAGCACGCCGGCCGCGGGTTTGGCGGACTCCGCACCGACGAAGACGAACCTCTCGGTGGGGACGCCGCCGCGATGGCGTACCCACCACTCCTGGAAGTGGATGGCGCGTTGCGTGCCGTCCAGGGTGACCACCGCGTGGGTCTCCAGGCGGTCGTCGGTCGCCGGCAGCATGCGGACGCCGGGCTGCCACCGCGCGCACAGCGCCTCGGTGACCGCGGACAGCGGGTAACCGGCGTTGAGCATGGTGGTGCGCACGAGGTGCGTGGCGATGTCCTTGTCGCCGAGCCCGAACCAGGTGGGCTCGGCCTGGTAGGCGGCCAGCTCCTCCTTGACGGTCCAGGTCTCGCCGACCCTGCCCCAGCCACGCTCCGGATCGGCGCCACCGCCGAGCGTATACATGACGCTGTCGAGGTCGGGGCAGATGCGCAGCCCGTGCATGATGACGTCGTCGCCGACGTTGACGATGGCGGTGACCTCGGCGCCGTTCTGCCGGGCGTACGCTCGCACGCCGGTGAGGAAGCGCGCGCCGCCTATGCCGCCGGCCAGTACCACGATCCGCATGTCGACATCCTCGCCTAACGCCCTCATGTCACGCGCCGCTACCCCCGGGCCGCTAGGCTCACGGGCGCATACCGATATGTCCGCCACCCGCCCCCTGGGGGAGTCTTGACCACCGAACCAGCGGCCGCACCGACCGACGGGACGCCGGCCAGCAAGTTGACAAAGCCCTTGCGCGAGCTTGCCGCCCTGGTGCTCCTGGGCGCCACGGCGGTGTTTCTTTTCGTCGCGCTGCTCGACCTGTTGATCCCGGTCGACTTCGACAACAACGACTTCACGATGCGGTCGGCCAATAGCTTCAGCGGGTTCATCAACCTGACGACGGTTGGCCTGCCGCTGCTCGCGGTGCTGCTCGCCAACCACATCAACCCGCCGGTCGCGCGGGCCAAGCTGATCACGCTGGTGGCGCTGATCGAGTACGCCGTGGCGGCGTTCTTCGGTGTGATCTTCGGCCTGCTGGTCGGTGTGGTGGTCATCATCACTGAGATCACCGCGCGGGCCGGCTTCGAGGCGTTCCTGCTCCGGGTGGCTTGGGTGGCGGTGCTGGGCGTCGCGGCGTACGCGCTGGTGCGGGTCGGTCGCGGCCTGTACTTCATCCCGAAGCCCAAGCCGCAGCCCGGCCAGTACGGCTACCCCCAGCAGCCGGGCTACCCGGCGCAGCCTGGCCAGTACGGCTACCCGCAGCAGCAGGGCTACCCGCAGTACGCCCAGCCCACCGCGCAGTACCCGCAGCAGCCTCAGCAGCCGCAGTACCAGCAGCCCTACCCGCACCAGCCGGCCCCGCAGGCGTACCCCACGTCGGCGCCCCCGGCACCCCAGGCGTACCCGACGTCGGCACCTCCGGCTGTGCCCACGCCGCCGCCGGCCACGCCCGCCCCGCCGCCTCCGCCCGGCCAGCCGGAGGAGGGTCACACCCAGCTCATCAACCCGGCGAGCCAGCAGCCGTCCGCCGGTTACGCCCCGCCGCCCTCCGCGCAGGGCCACGGCGACGACGAGCCTCCGACCCAGATCTACCAGCAGCGCTAGCCCGCCTTTCCCATGATCAGGGCGTCCCTCAAGTCGTTGGAGCGACTTGAGGGACGCCCTGATCACGGTGGGGCTGTGACCGGTGCCTCAGGCCGTCTGGGCGGCCTGGGGCACCGCGAGGGCTAGGCTCACACGGGTGGTGGATCACAGCTTGCGCCGGGCGTTGCGCCGGGCCACCGACGGCAAGGCGCTCGACGTCGACGAGGCCGCCACCTTGCTGGCAGCTCGAAACGATGCCCTCGACGAGTTGCTCGCCATAGCGGGAGGCATCCGCGACGCGGGGTTGCGCGACGCCGGCCGCCCCGGCGTCATCACGTTCTCCAAGAACGTCTTCATCCCGCTCACCCGCCTTTGCCGCGACCGCTGCCACTACTGCACGTTCGCGACGGTGCCGCACCGGCTGCCGGCGGCCTTCCTGGAGCGCGACGAGGTCCTCGACATCGCCCGTGCGGGAGCCGAGCAGGGCTGCAAGGAAGCGCTCTTCACGCTCGGCGACCGGCCCGAGGAGCGGTGGCCCGCCGCCCGCAAGTGGCTCGACGAGCGCGGCTACGAGTCCACACTGGACTACGTGCGGGCGTGCGCCATCGCGGTACTCGAAGAGACCGGCCTTCTTCCGCACCTCAACCCCGGCGTCCTTTCGTGGGCGGACCTCCAGCGGCTGAAGCCGGTCGCCGCCAGCATGGGCATGATGCTGGAGACCACCGCGACGCGACTGTGGAGCGAGCCGGGCGGACCGCACTACGGCTCGCCCGACAAGGAGCCGGCGGTGCGGCTACGGGTGCTCGAAGACGCCGGCCGGGTCGGAGTGCCGTTCACCACGGGCATCCTGATCGGCATCGGCGAGACGCTCCCCGAGCGCGCCGACTCGCTCTTCGCGATCCGCCGCGTCACCCGCGAGTACGGGCACATCCAGGAAGTCATCGTCCAGAACTTCCGCGCCAAGCCCGATACCGCCATGCGCGGCATGCCCGACGCCGAGCTCACCGATCTCGCCGCGACGGTCGCCGTCGCGCGGATCCTGCTCGGCCCCCGCGCCCGCATCCAGGCGCCGCCGAACCTCATCGCCGGCGAGTACGACCTCCTGCTGCGCGCGGGCATCGACGACTGGGGCGGCGTCTCGCCGGTCACCCCCGACCACGTCAGCCCGGAGCGGCCATGGCCGCAGATCGACGAGCTGAGGGAGCGGTCGGCCGCCGCGGGATTCGCACTGAGCGAGCGCCTGGCCATCTATCCCGAGTACGTCCAGCGCGGCGACCCGTGGCTCGACCCTCGGATCATGCCGCACGTGTCGGCGCTGGCCCTGCCCGACGGCCTGGCGAACCCCGATGCGGCGCTGGTGGGCCGCCCCTGGCAGGAGCCGGATGACTCGGTGCCCACCGGCCGCACCGACCTGCACGAAACGATCGACACCACCGGCCGCACGGGCGACCGCCGGGGCGACTTCGACAACGTATACGGCGACTGGGCCGCGGTGGCCGGCCACGTGACGGCGCCCGATACACCGTCCACGGATTCGGATGTGCTCGCGGGGCTCAAGCTGGCGGCCACCGACCCGGCGGCCCTGCTGCTGCCCGCGCACGAAGACGCGGCCGTGGCGCTGTTCAACGCCGACGGCGCCGCCCTCGACGAGCTGTGCCGGATCGCCGACGAGTTGCGCCAGGCGGCGGTCGGCGACGATGTCACGTACGTGGTGAACCGGAACATCAACTTCTCCAACGTCTGCTACGTCGGGTGCCGGTTCTGCGCGTTCGCCCAGCGCGAGCGCGACGCCGACGCGTACCGCCTCTCCGTCGAGCAGGTCGCCGACCGGGCCGAGGAAGCGTGGCGAGCGGGCGCGACCGAGGTGTGCATGCAGGGCGGCATCGACCCGAAGCTGCCGGTCACCGCGTACGCCGACCTCGTGCGGGGGGTCAAGGAGCGGGTGCCGGGGATGCACGTGCACGCGTTCTCGCCGATGGAGATCGTGACCGCCGCGTCGAAGGCCGGTATGTCCATTAGGGACTGGCTGACGATGCTGCGCGAGGCAGGGCTCGACACGATTCCGGGTACCGCCGCGGAGATCCTCGACGACGACGTGCGTTGGGTACTGACCAAGGGCAAGCTTCCGGCGGCCACCTGGGTTGAGGTGATCAGCACCGCGCACGAGTTGGGCATCCGGTCCAGCTCCACGATGATGTACGGCCACGTCGACCACCCGCGTCAGTGGCTCGGCCACTTCCGGGTACTGGCCGACGTGCAGGACCGCACCGGTGGCTTCACCGAGTTCGTGGCGCTGCCGTTCGTGCACACCAACGCGCCGATCTATCTCGCCGGCATCGCCCGTCCGGGCCCCACCTGGCGGGAGAACCGTGCCGTCCACGCGATGGCGCGGATCCTGCTGCACGGCCGGATCGCCAACATCCAGTGCTCCTGGGTGAAGCTCGGAGACGAGGGCACCGTGGCGATGCTCAAGGGTGGCTGCAACGATCTGGGCGGCACGCTGATGGAGGAGACGATCTCCAGGATGGCCGGTTCCGACAACGGCTCCGCCCGCACGGTCGCGCAACTGCGCGCGATCGCCGCGGCCGCCGGCCGTCCCGCGCGCGAGCGAACCACGGCGTATCTCTCCCGGTGATACCGGCTCGGGGCGTTACCCCGGCGGGGGGTGAATCGGTAGGCGTACCGCGAGTCTTCCGCGGCGCGCCGGAAAGCGGACCCTATTTATCAGGTTCCGCTTGACGACGCACGCATTACACGCGTGTAATTTCACTGGGGTTGTTCGAATAGAGCTGCGGTTGTACGAATAAGATAGGGTAAACCAGCACTGTTCGGACAAATGACACGCCTTCCGCGTGGGGGGTTGCGCCGGCAACGCGGCCGGTGCGCAAGAAGGAGGCATGCTGATGGACGGCCCACTGGAGGCGGCCGACCTGATCGGGGACGCGCCGGAATGGCAGGAGCGCGCGCTGTGCTCGCAGACCGACCCGGAGGCGTTTTTCCCGGAAAAGGGCGGATCGACCCGCGAAGCGAAGCGCATCTGCTCGCGGTGCGAGGTCAAGGCCGAGTGCCTGGAGTACGCGCTGGGGCACGACGAGCGGTTTGGCATCTGGGGCGGACTCTCCGAACGGGAGCGCCGCAAGCTCAAGCGACGGGTGGCCTGAGACCCCGCGGGGGGCGTGGGAGGTGACCTTTGTGTCGGTAAGGGACCCGTGGCGACCAACGACGGCGAACGACCCGAATTCCGGCTCAGGTTAGTTCGTCAGGGTCCACACCGAGCAGGTTCGCGACCTGTTCGATGATCACGTCATGCACCAAATCGGCCAGGTCGTCACGATCCATGGCCCGGAACTCCAGCGGACGGCGGTAGAGCACGATCCGGGGCGGCACCTCCTGCCGCCCGGGACGCGCCGGCAGCAGCCTGGCCAGCGGCACCTCGCCGTCTTCGAGCACGTCAGAGTCGTAGACGTTCAGATCTGGCGGCACATCTTCGACCGCGAACTCGACACCGGCCAGCTCTTTGGCGAACCGCCGTTCCAGGCTCTCGACCGTGTCGAGCACAAGATCGTCAAAGATCTCCGCCTTGGTGCGGGCCAGCGGCACGGTCGCCGGCACCAGGCGGCCACGCAGGCCGCGCCCGTGCCGGTCACGATGGGTGCGGCGACCGGCGCCCGGGCGCCGAGGTTCGGGACTGCTCACGTCAAGAATGTAGTCGCACTCGGCGCCGACCAACTCACGCGGCCGGCGTGTCGCAGCGCCATCCTGAGCGCTGAAGCGGGTAGGAGAGATAACGTGCCGCCGTGAGGTCACCACGGCGCTGCTCCCGAAACGGCTGCCCCCGCCAAGCCGTCGCCACGTTGACCTATGTCTACAACGACAGCACGGCTGTTGTGGGGCCTTTGGCGGCATTTGCGGAGCCGCACACATACGACCTATGTGAGCAGCATGCCCGCAGCCTGACCGCCCCGCGCGGATGGGAGCTGGTGCGGCACGACGGCGAGTTCGCGCCCCCGCCCCCGACCACCGACGACCTGGTCGCGCTGGCCGAGGCCGTGCGTGAGGCCGCTCGCCCAGTACAGCGGCACGACGAGGAACTCCCCGATCCGCACCCGCACCCCCACCAGCAGGGCCGCCGCGGCCACCTCCGCGTGATCCCCCCAGCTCACTAACCCCCTTCCTTCGTGATCAGGGCGTCCCTGAAGTCGTTAGAGCGACTTGAGGGACGCCCTGATCACGAGAGAGGGTCACGCAGTGGTCGCGCGGACGCGGCGGCGCCAGCCCAGTAGCCAGATCAGGTACGCGCCGCCCAGGCAAGCCGTCACGACGCCGACCGGGAGCTGCGTGGGAGCCAGGGCGCGCTGTGCGACCAAGTCGCTCACCAGCAGCAGCGCCGCGCCCGTCACCGCCGACGGCACGGTGTTCGGGCCGGACGCGCGGGTCAGGCGCCGGGCGAGCTGGGGTGCGGCGAGCGCCACGAACGCGACCGGACCAGCGGCCGCGGTACCGGCGGCGGCCAGCCCGACGGCGGTGGCGATCAGCGCCAGCCGTGCGCGCTCCACCGGTACGCCCAGGGCTCGCGCGGTCTCGTCTCCCATTTCGAGGATCAGGGCGCGCTGGGCGAGCAGCAGCGCCACGGGCAGGAGCACCACGACGGCGCTGCCGGCGATCACCACGTGCCCCCAGGAGCGGGCGTTGAGGCTGCCCATCAGCCACAGCGCGGCCCGCTGCGCGTCGACGATGTCGGCGCGCACCAGCAGGTACGTGATCGCGGCGCTGAGCAGCGCCTGTACGCCCACCCCAATGATCACCAGGCGGTCGCCGTGCGCTTCGCCCCGGTACGCGAGGACGTAGACCGCCGCGGCGGCGAGGGTACCGCCCACGATCGCGCCGAGCGCCACCTGCGCCAGGCCGCCACCGACCAGGATGATCATCACGAGCGCGCCGGTGCTGGCGCCGGTCGTGAAGCCGACCACGTCAGGGCTGCCCAGCGGGTTGCGGGTCAGGCTCTGGAAGAGCGCCCCGCTGGCGCCCAGCGCGGCTCCGACGGCGAGTGCGGTCAGTACGCGGGGCAGCCGCAGGTCGAGCACGATGTAGTCGGTCGCCGGGGTGCCGGCGCCGACCAGCGTCCGCAGTACTCCGCCGGGCGAGATGGGGTAGTCGCCGGTGCCGAGGGCGACCACCGCGACGGCCGCGCAGAGCGCCAGCAGGATGCCGCCTACGACGGCTGGGCGGACAGTCCTCATAGCCGTGTCCTCATAACTGGGGCAACCTTCCCCGGCGGCGGACCATGGCGATGAGCAGGGGCGCACCGACGAACGCGGTGATCACGCCGACGCCGATCTCGCTGGGGCGCGCGAGCACGCGGCCGAGGATGTCGGCACCGAGCACGAGGATCGGGGCGAGGACGAGGGAGTACGGCAACAGCCAGCGGTAGTCGGGTCCAGTGATCATGCGGGCGAGGTACGGCACCATGAGGCCCACGAATCCGATGGGGCCAGCGGCTGCGGTGGCCGCCCCACACAGCAGGGTCACCGCGACGGCGCCCAGGAGCCGCGTGCGTCCACGGTGCACACCGAGCGCCTGCCCTGCCTCGTCACCGAGGGCGAGCGCGTTGAGTGAGCGGGAGAGGGCAAGGGCCAGCAGCGCCCCGACGGCGAGGAACGGCAGTACACCCATCAGCGCGTCGGGGTCGGCGGCGGCCAGCGATCCGGCCGACCAGTTGCGCCACCGGTCGAACGCGGCGGTGTCGGTCAGCAGGATCGCGAACGTGATTCCGTGCAACACGTACGTGAACGCGATGCCGGCCAGTACCAGCCGCACGGGGCTGGCGCCTTCTCGACCGCGCGCGCCGACGGCGTACACCATGACAGCGCTCACCGCCGCGCCGGCGAACGCGAACCAGATGTACCCGAGAGGGCTTGTGAGGCCCGTGACCGCGACCGAAACGACCACGCCGAGCGCCGCGCCCTCGTTGATGCCGAGGATGCCCGGGTCGGCGAGCGGGTTGCGGGTGAGGGCCTGGATGAGCGTGCCGGCGAGGCCGAGCGCGGCGCCGACGGCGAGCCCGAGCAGCGTGCGCGGCAGCCGCAGGTCGTGCACGATCACGTGGTCGTCGAGGGTGCCGTTGTAGCTGGTCATGGCCGTCACGACGGTGCCGAGCGGGATGGACTTGGAGCCGACGGCGATCGACGTGGCGGTGACGGCCGCTAGCGCCACCACAGCGCCGACCATCCCGAGGAGGAGCCGGCGAGCTGCGGTCCCGGTCACAAGATCCCTCCTCGACACGTGGTGGCGACTTAGCTTAGCCTGCCCTAATGACTGGACTGAGTCGGCGAGGTCTGCTGGTCGGGAGCGCGGCGCTATTCGTGCTCGCTGGTTGCGGCTCGGAGGATGAGGGCGGCAGCGGGAGCGGCGCGCAGGGCGGTGGGCCGTGGGAGTTCACCGACGACCGCGGCACCAAGGCCACCAAGGACAGCCGCCCCACCAAGATCGTCGCTCAGATCAGCGCCGCCGCGACGCTCTGGGACTTCGGCCTGCGGCCGGTGGGCACCTTCGGCGAGACGAACGCGTCGGAGATCCTCAAGGGCAACGTCGACACGGCTTCGCTCACCTGGGTCGGCCAGACCTGGGGCGACTTCAACATCGAAAAGCTCGCGGCGCTCCAGCCCGACCTGCTGGTGGCGCCGATGCAGACCAAGGGCCAGCTCTGGTACGTGCCAGACGAGGCGGTCAGCAAGATCGAGCCGCTCTGCCCGACGGTCGGGATCAACCAGTACGAGGTGCCGGTCGATAAGGTGATCAACCGGTTCGCCGATCTGGCTGTCTCGCTCGGGGCCGATCTCACGGCATCGCAGGCGGCGAAGGCGGAGTTCGAGGCGGCGAGCAAGGCGCTGGCGGACGCCGCGAAGGCGAGGCCCGACCTGAGGGTCGCGTTCGTCAGCGGCAACAAGGACAACCTCTACCTCGGCAACGCCAAGATTTTCTCGGATCTCGCGTACCTCCAGAACCAGGGCGTCCCGTTCGTCCAGCCGTCCGTGCCGGCGGCTGAGCCCCACTGGGAGGTGCTGTCCTGGGAGCAGGCCGGCAAGTACCCGATCGACGTGCTGCTCTACGACTCCCGCAACGCCTCGTACTTCACCACCGACCTGGCCAGGTACCCGACGGTGGCCAGCCTGCCGGCGATCAAGGCCAACCAGGCGTTGGCCTGGAACCCGGAGACCCCGTCGACGTGGGCCGCGTTCGCCCCGACCCTGCGCGACCTGGCCTCGAAGCTCACCGCCTTCAAGCGAGTCGCCTAAAGACGGGCGGCGTCGGCCCAGGTGACGAGCTTGCGGACGGCGTTGACGCCGACCCAGCGCAGCGGCTCGGGCGCCCAGCGCGGCGACCGGTGCCCCACCCAGGGCAGCGCGGTTAGCTCGCTGTCGACGTCGAGGACCAGGTCGGCGAGGGTACGCCCAGCGAGGTTGGCGGTGCCGACACCGTCGCCGACGTACCCACCCGCCCAGCCGAGCCCGGTGGTGCGGTCGAGCCCCACCGAGGCCGACCAGTCCGCGGGGATGCCCACCGCACCGCCCCACGCGTGCGTGATGGGCACGGTGCCGAGCGCCGGAAACAGCTCCGCCAGCGTGCGGCGCAGTCCCGCGAAGACGCGCGGCTCCCGGTCGTACGCCGGCCGTGTCCGCGACCCGAAGTGGTACGGCGCCCCGCGCCCGCCGAAGACAAGCCGGTTGTCGGCGGTCCGCTGCCCGTAGATGATCAGCCGCCGGAAGTCGGAGAACGTCTCCCGCTCGGCCAGTCCCGCGTCCGCCCAGAACGAGTCCGGCAACGGCGGTGTCGCCACGATCAGCGAGTAGATCGGCGCGATCGCCCGCCGCATCCCGGGCAGCTCCGGCGTGTACGCCTCCGTGGCGCGGATGACGACGGGTGCCCGTACCGTGCCGGCGGGCGTGTCGACGGCGCCCTTGCGCAGCCGCAGTGCCGGCGTGCCCTCATAGATCGTGACGCCACGGTCCTCGACCGCCCGTGCGAGACCGCGCACCAGCCGAGCCGGGTGGATGGCCGCGCAGTTGGGCGTGTACGTGCCGCCGAGCACCCGCGTGGCGCCGCACCGCTTCGCGGCTTCGTCGGCGCTGAGGAGCACCAGGTCGTCGGCTTCCTGTACGGCAGCCTCGGCGCGGCGCAGCTGTGCGGGCGTCCGGGCCAGCGTCACCGTGCCGCCCTTGGCCCAGTCGCAGTCGATGTCTTCGGCGACCGCCACCCGCCCCACTTCGTCCACAGTGGCTTCCATCGCCCGCCTCATCGCCACGACGCCCGCCCTGCCGTGCTGGCGAGCGAGCAGTGACGCGGGCGTGGGGAAGAGCGCGGAGCACCAGCCCCCGTTGCGCCCGGACGCCCCGAACCCGGCGTACTCCTTCTCCAGTACGGCGATCCGCAGCGACGGCTCGGCGCGCGCCAGGTAGTACGCCGTCCACAGCCCCGTGTATCCGGCGCCGACGATCGCGACGTCGGCGACGATCGGCCCCGGCAGCGATGGCCGGGGCTCCAGAGAGCCCACTGTGGACAGCCAGAGGTTCACAGTCGTTGCCACGCCTCCGTCAGCACGGCCCGCAGGATCTGCTCCATCTCGTCGAACTGCGGCTGCTCGGCGATGAGTGGCGGCGCGAGCTGCACGACGGGGTCGCCGCGGTCGTCCGCACGGCAGTACAGGCCGGCCTGGAAGAGCGCGGTGGAGAGGAAGCCGCGCAGCAACCGCTCGGACTCGGCGTCGTCGAACGTCTCCCGGGTCGCCTTGTCCTTGACCAGTTCGATCCCGTAGAAGTACCCATCGCCCCGGATGTCCCCGACGATCGGCAGGTCGCTCAGACGGGACAATGTGGATCGGAACGCGTCCTCATTGGAGCGGACGTGGCCCACGAGGTCTTCGCGAGCGAAGATGTCGAGGTTCGCCAGGGCGACCGCGCACGAGACGGGGTGCCCGCCAAACGTCACCCCGTGCGCGAACATGCCCTGTTCGGCGAGGAACGGCTCGATCAGCCGGTCGGAGGCGATCATCGCGCCGAGCGGCGAGTACCCCGACGTGAGCGCCTTGGCGGTGGTGATGATGTCTGGCTGGTACCCGTACCGCTCCGCGCCGAAGTACGCGCCGAGCCGCCCCCACGAGCAGATCACCTCGTCGGAGACGAGCAGTACGTCGTACTCGTCGCAGATCTCGCGTACCCGCTGGAAGTACCCGGGCGGCGGCGGGAAGCAGCCCCCAGAGTTCTGGACCGGCTCCAGAAAGACCGCCGCGACCGTGTCCGCCCCCTCGCGCTCGATGGCGCGGGCGATCTCGTCGGCCGCCCAGCGACCGAACGCCTCCAGGTCGTCGCCGTGCTCCGGTGCCCGGTAGAAGTTCGTGTTCGGCACCTTGATCCCGCCCGGTACCAGGGGCTCGAAGTCGCTCTTGATGCCCGGCAACCCGGTGATCGACAGCGCGCCCATCGACGTCCCGTGGTACGCGATGAACCGGCTGACCACCTTGTGTTTGGTGGGCTTGCCGACCCGCTTGTAGTAGGCGCGGGCCAGCTTCCATGCCGCCTCGACGGCTTCCGAGCCGCCGGTGGTGAAGAAGACCCGGTTGAGATCGCCCGGTGCCAGCGTGGCGATGCGCTCGGCCAGCTCGATCGCGGACGGGTGCGCGTACGACCAGAGGGGGAAGAACGCCAGCTCGGCGGCCTGTTTGGCGGCCGCCTCGGCGAGCTCGGTGCGCCCGTGGCCGGCGTTGACCACGAAGAGCCCGGCGAGCCCGTCGAGGTACCGGCGACCCTGGGCGTCCCAGACGTAGGCGCCCTCGCCGCGGACGATCGTGGGCACCTCCCCGTCGCGGTAGCTCGCCATCCGGGTGAAGTGCATCCAGAGGTGATCAGTGGCGTTCCCCATGCCAACGATTACCGCATACCTCAAGCGGGAGAGGCAAGGGATCTCGTCGCTCAAGCACAAACACGCAACGAAATCCGCAGTCAGGCGGTTCCCCACGTATATGTCTGTTTGCGTAGCTTCAGATACACGAAGGCCTCCGTCGCGACCACGCCCTCCACCTCGCGGAGCCGGCTGATGATCTCCAGCAGGTGGTCGTCGTTGCGGCAGACCACCTCGGTGAGCAGGTCGAACGAGCCGGCCGTGATCACCACGTAGTCCACCTCGTCGATCTCCGCGAGCCGGTCGGCGATGGTCTCCAGGTCGCCCGTGGTGCGCAGGCCGATCATGGCCTGTCGCGGAAAGCCGAGCTGGAGCGGGTCGGTGACCGCCACGATCTGCATGACGCCGGCGTCGAGCAGCCGCTGCACCCGCTGCCGGACCGCCGCCTCGGACAGGCCGACCGCCTTGCCGATCGTGGCGTACGGGCGCCGCCCGTCCTCCTGAAGCTGCTCGATGATCTGCTTGGCGATGTCGTCGAGCAGCGCGTGGCTGGCTCCCTCGCGAACCATGCCGCACCTTTCCGTGGGGTCGATGTTACTAACGTATTTCGTTGCAGAATCATAGATCTACGACGGAATCCCTTGTGAGGCGATGGTCACCATGTCAGGATCGGCGTCTCACCGCGCAACCATGGGAGCCGTCGATGCGCTACCCCCACCATCGCTCTCCGTCACCAGAAGTCGCCTCCTTACTCGCCGCCGTCAGGCGGCGCACCCTGATGAAAGGTGCCCTCGCCGTCGCCGCCGGGGGCACGCTCGCCGCCTGCGGCACCGAGGGCACCAAGCAGTCAGAGGCTAGCTGCGTCAGCGACGACCTCTCCAGCACCGAGAAGAAGCTCGCGTTCTCCAACTGGCCGCAGTACATGGACGTCGACGAGAAAGACGAGTCCAAGCGACCCACCCTCGAAGCATTCCAGAGCAGCACGGGCATCCAGGTCACCTACACCGAAGACGTCAACGACAACGACGAGTTCTTCGGCAAGGTCCGGAACCAGCTCGCCAACTGCCAGTCGACGGGCCGCGACATCTTCGTGCTGACCGACTGGATGGCCGGGCGCGTGATCCGGCTCGGCTGGATCCAGAAGCTCGACAAGGCCGCGATCCCCAACGTCCAGGCCAACCTGCTCCCGTCGCTGCGCGGCCGGTCGTTCGACTCAGGCGACGAGCACGCCGTGCCGTGGCAGTCCGGGCTGAGCGGCATCGCGTACAACGGCGCCGTGACCGGCGAGGTGCGCACCGTCGACGAGCTGCTCACCCGCGCCGACCTCAAGGGTAAGGTGACCTGCCTGACCGAGATGCGCGACACGATGGGCCTGCTCCTACTGTCGAACGGGCACGATCCCAACAAGTTCACCGAGGCGCAGTTCGACGACGCCCTGGAGAAGCTGAAGCGCGCGGTGGCGTCCGGGCAGATCCGCCGGTTCACGGGCAACGACTACGCGCCCGACCTGGCCAAGGGCGACATCGCGGCGTGCATCGCCTGGTCCGGCGACGTGCTCCAGCTGACCGCCGAAAACGAGAAAATCCAGTTTGTGGCGCCGGACTCGGGCGTCATGCTCTGGTCCGACAACATGTTGGTGCCCAACAAGGCCACCCACAAGGCAAACGCCGAAAAGCTCATGAACTATTACTACGAGCCGGCGGTGGCGGCCGAACTGGCCGCGTACGTCAACTACATCTGTCCGGTCCAGGGTGCCCAGGAAGAGATCACCAAGATCGACCCGGAGCTGGCGACGAACCCGCTCATCTTCCCGGACGCCGCCACGCTCGGCCGCACCAAGGCATTCATGGCCCTTGACGAGGCACAGGAACGCACGTACACGCAGAAGTTCCAGCAAGCCATCGGGTCGTAGGCATGGGCGACCTTCGGCTGGTCAATCTGACCAAGCAGTTCGGCATCTTCACAGCGGTCGACGACCTCAGCCTCACCGTGCCGCAGGGCTCGTTCTTCGCCCTGCTCGGCGCTTCCGGCTGCGGCAAGACCACGACACTGCGCATGGTGGCCGGCCTGGAAGAGCCGACGACCGGCCAGGTGCTGCTCGACGGCCAAGACATCAGCCGCCTGCGACCCTACAAACGGCCGGTCAACACGGTCTTCCAGAGCTACGCGCTCTTTCCGCACCTCGACATCTTCGAGAACGTCGCATTTGGACTGCGGCGGCGCGGC
This sequence comes from Phytohabitans aurantiacus, assembly GCF_027923225.1. Taxonomy (GTDB): domain Bacteria; phylum Actinomycetota; class Actinomycetes; order Mycobacteriales; family Micromonosporaceae; genus Phytohabitans; species Phytohabitans aurantiacus. Next base: position 323,606 of record NZ_BSDI01000004.1, on the reverse strand, counting down.
GTCCGCGACGTGGCGGGGCGCGTCGCGCGCATGCTGTCTCTGGTGCAGCTCGACGGGTACGGCAAGCGCCGCCCCGCCCAGCTCTCCGGCGGCCAGCAGCAGCGGGTAGCGCTGGCCCGCGCGCTCATCAACGAGCCGCAGGTGCTCCTGCTCGACGAGCCGCTCGGCGCGCTCGACCTCAAGCTGCGCCGGCAGATGCAGATCGAGCTCAAACGCATCCAGACCGAGGTGGGGCTCACGTTCGTGCACGTCACCCACGACCAGGAAGAGGCCATGACGATGGCTGACACGGTCGCGGTGATGAACGCCGGCAGGATCGAGCAGCTCGGCGCGCCGGCCGAGCTGTACGAATACCCGGCGAGTCCGTTCGTCGCCAACTTCCTCGGGCAGTCCAACCTGCTCGCGGGAGACGTCGCCGGAAAGGCCGGCGACGACGTGGAAGTGACGGCATACGGCAGTCGTTTCTCGCTGCCCGCCGGCCGCTGCCGGGCCGACGCGGGGTCCGTCTATTTAGGAGTACGCCCAGAGAAGCTCCGCCTGGCGGCGTTGGTGGACGAGGTTCCGGCTGGCCATCAATACGTCACCGGCGTGGTCACGGATTCGTCCTATGTGGGCGTCAGCACGCAGTACCTCGTGCGAACCGCCTGGGGCACCGAGCTGTCGGTATTCGCGCCCAACAGCGGGGTGACCGAGCAGATCCCGCTCGGCGCCGACGTGGCCGCGTACTGGCACCCCCGCCACGCCTTCCTGCTGCGCCGCGAGCCCGGTGCGGGTGACGCGACCCAGCCGCTGCTGGAGCCGGTGCCATGAGCACGCTCTCCCGTCGACGCGGCCGGCTCTCGCCGTACCTGCTGATCCTTCCCGGCGGCCTCTGGTTGCTGCTCTTCTTCGCGGTGCCCATCTTCCAGCTGGGTGTCACCAGCCTCTACGACCCGAGCGGCTCCCTCGAACAGGGCTACGCGATGACGTGGGCGTTCGGCAATTACGCCGACGCCCTTTCCCAGTACTGGCCACACTTCGTGCGCTCGCTCGTGTACGCCGGCATCGCCACCGTGCTGTGCCTGCTTCTGGGCTACCCGCTGGCGTACGCGATCGCGCAGAAGTCCGGCCGCTGGAAGAACCTCATGCTCGTCTGCGTCATCGCGCCGTTCTTCACCAGCTTCCTCGTGCGCACGCTGGCGTGGAAGACGATCCTGTCGGACAACGGTGCGCTGGTTGGCTTCCTGCGTGACGTGCACCTGCTCGACGCCAGCGGCCGGTTGCTGGCCACCCCGATCGCGGTGGTGCTCGGCCTCACGTACAACTTCCTGCCGTTCATGGTGCTGCCGCTGTACGCGAATCTGGACCGGCTCGACGGCCGGCTGCTGGAGGCGGCGAACGACCTGTACGCGAGCCCGGCCCGCGCCTTCGCCAAGGTGACCCTGCCGCTGTCGATGCCCGGCCTGGTCGCCGGCACGCTGCTGACGTTCATTCCCGCGGCCGGCGACTACATCAACGCCGAGCTGCTCGGCACACCCAACGAGTACATGATCGGCAACGTCATCGACTCGGCGTTCCTCGTACGCCTCGACTATCCGCAGGCGGCCGCGCTGTCGTTCATCCTGATGGCCGCGATCCTGGCGATCGTCTTCGTCTACATCAAACGAGCCGGCACGGACGAGGTGGTCTGATGCACCGTACCCTGCAGCGGCTCGGGCGCTGGATCGCCGACCACTGGATTCTCGCCACCGGGGTCTTCGTCCTCGGATACCTTTTTCTGCCGATCGCCGTTGTGGTCGGGCTGTCGTTCAACCGGCCGTCGAGCCGCCTCTCGTACGACTTCAACGAGTTCACCCTGGACAACTGGAAGAACCCGTGCGGTCCCGGCGACATGTGCGACGCGGTCGTGCGCAGCGTCCAGATTGGATTCGTGGCCACCGTCGTGGCGACCCTGCTGGGCACGCTGATGGCGTTCGCCATGGTGCGGCACCGCTTCCGTGGCCGGGGCGCCACCAACCTGCTCATCTTCCTGCCGATGGCTACGCCCGAGGTGGTGATGGGCTCGTCGCTGCTCGCCCTTTTCGTGGCCGGGGGCGTGCCGCTGGGCTTCTGGACCGTCGTCATCGCCCACGTCATGTTCTGCGTCTCGTTCGTCGTGGTGACCGTCAAGGCGCGGCTGTCCGGTTTGGACACCCGGCTGGAGGAGGCGGCGATGGACCTGTACGCCAGCGAGTGGCAGACGTTCCGCCGCGTCACGCTGCCGCTGGCGTTTCCGGGGATCGTGGCGGGCGCGCTGCTGGCGTTCTCGCTCTCGTTCGACGACTTCATCATCACGAACTTCAACTCGGGCACCACGGTCACGTTCCCCATGTACGTGTGGGGCGCCTCCCAGCGGGGCATCCCGCCGCAGGTGAACGTGGTCGGCACCGCCATGTTCCTGGTATCGCTGCTGCTCGTGCTCGGCACGATGGTCCGGCGGCGCCGGGCGGTGGCCGTCTGATGCGCATCCTCGTGCTCGGCGCCGGCGGGGTCGGTTCGGCGGTGGTATCGATCGCCGCGAGGCGGTCGTTCTTCGAGTCGGTCGTCGTGGCCGACTACGATCCGGCTCGCGCCGGCCGTGCCGCTTCCACAGTGGACGACCGGTTCATCCCGGCGCAGGTCGACGCCTCGTCGGCCGGTGCGGTGGCGGCACTGTGCCGGGAGCACCGGATCACGCACGTGCTCAACGCGGTCGACCCGCGGTTCGTCATGCCCATCTTCGAGGGCGCTTTCCAAGCGGGTGCGCACTACCTCGACATGGCGATGTCGCTGTCCCGCCCGCACCCCGACCGCCCCCACGAGGAGTGCGGCGTCAAGCTGGGCGACGCGCAGTTCGCCCAGGCGGAAGCATGGGAAACCGCCGGACGGCTGGCGCTCGTAGGCATCGGCGTCGAGCCGGGCCTGTCCGACGTCTTCGCCCGGTACGCCGCCGACGAACTCTTCGCCACCATCGACGAGATCGGGGTGCGCGACGGTGCCAACCTCGTCGTCGACGGCTACGACTTCGCACCGTCATTTTCGATCTGGACGACCATCGAGGAGTGCCTGAACCCGCCCGTCATCTGGGACGCCGTGCGTGGCTGGCACACCACCGAGCCGTTCTCCGAGCCCGAGGTGTTCGACTTTCCCGAGGGCATCGGGCCGGTCGAGTGCGTCAACGTCGAGCACGAAGAGGTGCTGCTGATCCCGCGCTGGGTCAAGGCCAGCCGGGTCACGTTCAAGTACGGCCTTGGCACAGAGTTCATCGACGTCCTGCGTACCCTGCACAAGCTCGGCCTCGACGGCACCGAGCCGGTGCGCGTGGGTGGCGTTTCGGTCGCGCCGCGCGACGTCGTGGCCGCCTGCCTGCCCGACCCGGCGACGCTCGGCGACCGCATGCGCGGCAAGACCTGCGCCGGTACGTGGGTGCGCGGCACCTCACCGGCTGGCACCCCGCGCGAGGTGTACCTGTACCACGTCGTCGACAACGAGTGGTCGATGGCGGAGTACGGCCACCAGGCGGTCGTGTGGCAGACCGCCGTCAACCCGGTGATCGCCCTCGAGTTGCTCGCTTCGGGCACCTGGTCCGGCGCCGGTGTGCTCGGCCCCGAGGCTTTCGAGCCGCGCCCATTTCTGGATCTGCTCACCGAATACGGCTCCCCATGGGGTATGCAGGAGCGGTGAGCCGATACGGAGCCATGTACGGGCCGGACCTGACGTTCCTGGGCGTCGACCGTTGCGACCTCACCGACACCGCGTCGTACGCCGACGCCGACGTCGTCATCGTGGGCGCGCCCTTCGACGGCGGCACCTCGCACCGCCCCGGCACCCGCTTCGGCCCATCGGCTCTCCGGCAGGCGTGCTATCTGCCCCACGACGGCTCCCGCCCGTCTCTCGCCCTGCGCGTCGACGCCCTGCGCGACCTGCGCGTGTACGACGCGGGCGACGTCGAGATGTTCGCCGGCGACATCGAGCGGTCGCTCCACGCGCTGGAGGAGGCCGTCGCGGCGGTTGCCACCAGCGGGGCGATCCCCGTCATCCTCGGCGGCGACCACTCCATCGCGCTGCCGGACGCGACCGGGGTGGCCCGGCACCTCGGGTTCGGCCGGGTGTCGATGGTGCACTTCGACGCGCACGCCGACACCGGCCACACCGCCTTCGGCTCGCTGTACGGCCACGGCCAGCCGATGCGGCGGCTCATCGAATCCGGCGCGGTACGCGGCGACCGGTTCCTCCAGATCGGCCTGCGCGGGTACTGGCCAGAGCCCGAGACGCTGTCCTGGATGGCCGAGCAGCGCATGCGCTCGTACGAGATGACCGAGATCGTGGCGCGCGGCCTCGACGAGTGCCTGACCGAGGCGTACGCCATCGCCGTCGACGACTGCGACGGCGTGTTCCTGTCCGTCGACATCGACGTGGTCGACCCCGGCATGGCGCCCGGCACCGGCACCCCCGAGCCGGGCGGGTTCACGGGCCGGCAGCTGCTCGACGCCGTCCGCCGCTGCTGCTACGAACTGCCGATCGTGGGCGTCGACATCGTCGAGGTGGCACCGCCGTACGACCAGGCAGACGTGACCGCGTACCTGGGCAACCGCGTGGTACTCGAAGCCCTCTCCGCGATCGCCCGCCGCCGCACCGGTATCCCCTGGGACCCGCACCAGCCCTTGCTCGACGGCCGCTGACGGGGCAGCGGCGCCGCTCCCAGCCGAGTGAGATTGCGGTGTGGGATTACCCAAGGACGACGCCAGCACCCTGGACTGGCTCCTGTTCCACCAATCCGGCGTAATCACAACACGGCAGGCGCTGGCCGAACTGGGGCGCGCCCGCGTACGTCACCTGCTCGCGACCGGCCGATGGCGGCGCGTGTGCCGCGGTGTGTTGATATCCGGGGCCGGGCCGGTCACCCGGGAACAGCAGTGGTGGGTGGCGGTGCTCGCCGCGGGTGAGGGGGCCCTCCTCGCGGGTCTAGCGGCGGCCTGGGCGGGCGGTTTGCGGGGCAAGTGGCGGTATGACCCGGTGGACGTGCTGGTCCCATACGGTCGACGCGGCGCAGTGGATGCGCTTCGACGCCGACGCGCAATCGGTGCTCGCTGCCGCGTACCAGCAACGCCGCGTCACGCCGGCGGAGCTTCGCGAAGCCCTGGACGCGATGTGCAATGTGCGCCGCCGCAGCTTGATGGCGGCGACCATATCTGATCTTGAGGGCGGCGCTGAAGCGCTGTCGGAGATCGACCTCGTGAGGTTGTGTCGGCGCTATGGGCTTCCGATACCGGATCTCCAAGAACGCCGCACGGACGCCAGCGGTCGGATCCGCTACCTCGACGCGTATTGGCGTGAGCGGCGAGTCCACGTCGAGGTGGACGGCGCCCATCACATGGACGTGCGGCATTGGGCGGCGGATATGCGCCGGCAGAACGACGTGTGGATTGCGGGTGACCGTATTCTGCGGTTTGCCGCTTTCGAGGTGCGCAACCGCCCCGATGTTGTCGCGGCGCAGATCCGCGCCGCACTTGAAGTGGCCGAGCTGTGAACGTTTTGGGCTGCCATAGCCACCCGAAACGTTCACAGCGTCGAGGGTGTGACGTTTTTGGGGGCGGTGGCGCTGTAGGAGGAGGGCTACGTCGTGGAGGTCGCGCCTGATGGATGTGCTGGAGGCGGACCTCCATGCCGCGCGTGACCTGAACGCGCTCGTCGTCGCCGCCCAGCGCGGCGACGAGTCGGCGTTCCAGACCGTGTACCGGACACTGCAGCCCGTACTGCTGCGATACCTGCGCGTGCTGGTGAACGACGACGCCGAGGACGTCGCCTCCGAAGCGTGGTTGCAGATCGCGCGCGACCTCGGCCGGTTCCGCGGTGACTGGGACAAGTTTCGGGGTTGGGCGGTCACGATCGCGCGGCACCGTGCGATGGACCACCTTCGCAGTGCGCGCCGGCGCCCCTCGGTGGCCGCGCCGGCCGAGCATTTCGCCGAGCTGACCAGCGACCACGACACCGCGGCAGAGGCGCTCGATTCGGTGGCCACCGGTGACGCTGTCGCGCTCATCGCCCAACTGCCGCGCGACCAAGCGGAGGCGGTGCTGCTGCGGGCGGTACTGGGGCTCGACGCGCAAGCCGCCGGCCGCGTACTGGGCAAGCGATCGGGCGCCGTGCGCACCGCCACGTACCGAGGTTTGAAGCGCCTGGCTGAGCTGCTCGGACCCGATGTGACAGAAAACGAACCGCCGACGCTGAAGGAGGTGACATGAGCACGAACCGAGGAAACCGGATTGACCGCGCGAGCGCCGAACGGCTGCTCCGCGGTGGTGGGGACGCGCGAGAAACCGGCCATCGCCGGCTCGCCGACCTGCTGGCGGCAGCGGCCGCGCCGCATTCCGGTGGACCGGTGATCGGGGAGGCGGCCGCGATGGCCGCGTTCCGGGCGGCTCAGGTCGACCCTGACTCCCAAGCGCAGAGGCAATCGATGTTCAAGACAGCACTGGCAAAGATCGTCACCGTGAAGGTCGCCGCGGTGTGCGCCGCGGTTCTGGGCGTGGGCGGCGTCGCCGTCGCGGCCACGTCCACGAGTGGCTCGGGCCCGCTCGGGTTCGCCGGCTTCGGCGGCCCTCGTACGGAAAGCCCGCGCCCGACCACCAAGCCGACCGGTACGCCGTCGCCGCGTCCCGATCACGCCGCTCGTCCCGAGGGTCTGGTCAGGCTGTGCCACGAGTACATCGGGCGGGACCGCGACCACCGCAAGGCCGCGCTCGACGACAAGCGGTTCAACGAACTCGCCGACCGCGCGGGTGGGAAGGACCGCGACAGGGCGGACAGGTTCTGCGACGACCTGCTCCGCAGGTGGCCCAGCGCTTCTCCGAAGGACCGGCCGAGCGGTACGCCCAGCGGCACCCCGTCGCCGCGCTCCACCGACCGTCCGGATGGGGATCGGCCGGGCGGCCAGGATGATGGTCCGACCGGCGACCGCGACCCCCGGCCGGAGAGCACGACATCGGCCCGTCCGGACGGCCCGCGCTAGAGGGTCCCGCGAGCAGCGGCGCCTGAGGCGAGCGACCCCCAGCGCTCCCTCGGGCGCCGCCTTGTATACCGCCCTATGTGCCTGTTGACAAGGCATGCAATCATCCTGGGTACCGCTGGATGAAGAACGGGGGGCGGCGCGAGGCGATGGGCGGCTTTGTCGAGGCGACGCTCGAGTTTCCGACCGTCCTTTTCAGCATCCTCCTCCTGATCGTCATCGTGTACTGGGTGCTGGTTCTCGCCGGCACAACCGATATCGAAGACGCCGACGGCTTCGGTGACTTCCTCGGGGGTTTGGGCCTCGGCGGCGCGCCCGTCGCCGTGGTCGGGTCCGTACTGATCGCGCTCGCCTGGTTCGCCAGCCTTGTCGGCGGCGTCCTTTTCAGCGGCTTGGCGCTCGCCGCCGTGACACTCGTGATCGCTCTCGCCCTCGCGTGGCTGTGCACCCGCCTGTTGATGGTGCCGCTGCGCAAAATCTTCCGTGCCGGCCCGGAGGCGTCTCGCAACGACTTCGTCGGCGCGCTCTGCGTGATCCGTACCGGTCGGGTCAGCGCCAGCTTCGGTCAGGCGGAAGTGACCGCCGCCGACGGCTCCTCAGCCATCGTGCAGGTCCGGCAGGCGGGCGAAGACCCGTTGCGCTCGGGCAGCCAGGCCCTCATCTACGACTACGACGTCGACGGCGAATTCTTCTGGGTCACGCCGGTCGCCCCTCACAGTTAGAAGGAACAACTGATGGATGTCATCACCACCGGGTTCGGCGTGCTCATCGCCGTCCTGCTGCTCGTCTTCATCGGCCTTCTCTTCATGGTGGGCCGGCTCTTCCGGAAGGTGGAGCAGGGCAAGGCCCTGATCGTCTCGAAGGTGCGGAAGGTCGACGTCACGTTCACCGGCGCGGTCGTCATGCCCGTGCTACACAAGGCCGAGATCATGGATATCTCGGTCAAGACGATCGAGATCGAGCGCACCGGTAACGAAGGCCTCATCTGCCGCGACAACATCCGCGCGGACATCCGCATCTCATTCTTCGTACGGGTCAACAAGACGACCGAAGACGTCATCAAGGTGGCGCAGGCCATCGGCACGGCCCGGGCCAGCGACCAGGACACGTTGCAGGAGCTCTTCAACGCGAAGTTCTCCGAGGCGCTGAAGACGGTGGGCAAGCAGCTCGACTTCGTCGACCTGTACACCAAGCGCGACGAGTTCCGCGACCAGATCATCGCGGTGATCGGCACCGACCTCAACGGGTACAGCCTGGAGGACGCGGCGATCGACTTCCTGGAGCAGACGCCGATGTCCAAACTGGACCCGGCCAACATCCTTGACGCGCAAGGCATCCGAAAGATCACCGAGCTGACCGCGATCGAGCACGTCAAGACGAACGAGTTCCAGAAGAAGGAACAGAAGGAGATCACCCGCCAGAACGTCGACGCGCGCCAGACGATCCTGGAGCTGGAGCGGCAGCAGGCCGAGGCGGAGATCAAGCAACGGCGCGAGATCGAGACGCTGCGGGCGCGCGAAGAGGCCGAGATCTCCATGGCCCACGCGCAGGAGCGGCAGCGGGCCGAGGGCGCGAGCCTGCGCACCGAGGAGCAGCTGGGCATCCAGCAGGAGAACAAGGCGCGCGAGATCGCGGTCGCCGCGAAGAACCGCGAGCGGGTCATCGCGATCGAGACCGAGAAGATCGAGAAGGACCGCATGCTCGAGGTCATCTCTCGGCAGCGCGAGACCGAGCTCACCACGATCTCCAAGGACAAGGAGGTCGAGGCCGAGAAGCGGGCGATCGCCGAGGTGATCCGTGAGCGCATCGCGGTAGAGAAGACGGTTGCCGAGCAGGAGGAGATCATCAAGCGCCTCCGGGTCGTCGAGGAGGCCGAGCGGGCCCGCCAGGCGACCGTGATCCACGCCGAGGCCGAGGCGCAGGAGGCTCTGGTCAAGGACATCAAGGCCGCCGAGGCCGCCGAGGCGGCCGCGAAGCACAAGGCCCGCGAGTCGCTGGTGCTGGCCGAGGCCCGGCAGCAGGCCGCCGAGCTGGAAACCCGCGCGAAGATCCGGCTTGCCGAAGGCGTGCAGGCCGAGGCGGCCGCCGAGGGCCTCGCCCAGGTGCAGGTGCGCGAGCGGGACGCCGTGGCCATCGAGAAGCTGGGCCGCGCGCAGGCGGCCGTCGAGCGCGAGAAGGCGCTGGCAGCGGCCGAGGGTGCCGAGAAGGTCGGTCTGGTCGAGGCGTCGGTGGAGCGGCAGAAGGCGCTCGCGGCCGCTGAGGGCAAGGAGAAGGTCGGCCTGGCCGAAGCCCTGGTCGAGCGGGAGAAGGCCCTCGCGGTGGCCGCGGGTGCGGAGAAGATGGGCATGGCCGAGGCCGCCGTCGAGCGGGAGAAGGCGCTCGCGATGGCCGACGCGGTACGCGAGAAGCTGAAGGGCGAGGCCGAGGGTCTCACCGAGAAGGCCGCCGCGATGGCCGCACTCGACGAGGCGAGCCGCGAGCACGAGGAGTACCGGCTGCGGCTGGAGGCGGAGAAGGAGATCCGTCTCGCCAGTATCGACGTGCAGCGGCAGGTGGCCGAGGCACAGGCGACCGTTGTCGGCAAGGGCCTGGAGCGGGCGAACATCGACATCGTCGGTGGCGAAACGGTGTTCTTCGACCGGCTGATGAGCTCGATCTCGGCGGGCAAGAGCGTCGACGGCTTCGTGCAGCACTCCGATGTGGCGCAGGGCCTGGCCCGGCCGTACCTGGACGGCTCGGCCAACTTCACGCAGGATCTGGCCAAGGTGCTCGGCTCGCTCAGCACCGCCGACGTGCAGAACCTCACGCTGTCGGCGTTCCTGGCCCAGCAGATCAAGGGCGGCGGCGCCGACGCCGACAAGCTGAAGGAACTGCTCAACACGGCCAAGCGCCTCGGCCTCGCCGACGCGCCGATCGCTGAGCTCAACTCGAAGTGACTGTCACGCAGGAGGCGGCGCGCGCCGATCTGGACGCCGGCACCTACGAGGTGCTGCGCGGCCGGCTCGGCGAGCGCGCCGCCGAGCTGGCCCGGCGGGCGGAGGCGCTCAACGCCGAGCGCCTCAAGGTCTTCGGCAACGCCGAGCTTCGCCTGATCGGCACCGAGCGCATCCGCACCGAAAACAACTGTGTACCGCGCGACATCGTGTCGATCGGTGGACTGATGCTTTTCGGCTACAACGTCTTCATTGGACTGAAGCCGGAGACCACGGTCGACGACGTGTTCTCGCTGCACGCGTTCAGCCGTGACGGCGAGGCGTTCAGGTTCGACGAGCCCGGCGACGGTGCCTTCCTGCGCGACCCGCAGTTCCTGCGGGACTTCGGCGAGCTGTACCGGTACTACCGGGAGACCCGGCTCATGCAGCTGCGCCGGCTGGAGGGGCGGCTGCTGGCCATCTTCCAGACCGGTCCGCAGCCCGAAGACATCCGGGTGCTGCGGTGGCGGATCGATCCTGACGGCTCGATGTCCTACATGGACAGTCGAGGCGACCGCGACCACGTCTTCCCGCCGTCGCACGACTTCGAGTGGGTGGAGACCACCCGCGAGCAGCACGTGACCGGCCGGCACCCGCACATCTCCATCGACGGCGACGTCTTCGTGGAGACCGTGGGTGGCACGCTGACCGTCAAGGTGGAAAACAACACCGAGACCGGCGAGGGCATCTACAGCGAGCCGGTCGAAGAGCCGTTGCAGAGCCTCGCCGACGCCGACATCCACTATGCCCGGGTGGGGTCGCTGATCCTGCTGCGCATCCGGCCGTACAAGGAGACCACTTGGCGGTACCTGGTGTTCAACACCAGGACCAAGGGCGTCGTGCGGCTCGACGGCATCGGGCAGGCGTGCCAGCGGCTGCCCGAAGACCACGGGCTCATCTTCCCGGGCGGGTACTACCTGGCGACCGGGGTCAGTCGCACCTTCGACACCGACGTGACGAGCCTGGAGTTCGAGCGGGTCATCCGCTCCACCAACGGCGAAGACGTCCTGTACGTCTTCCACGCCCGCGCCGAGGGCCGCTCGCTCCTGTTGCCGTACAACGTGATCCGCAAAGAGGTCGCGAACCCGGTACCGTGCCACGGCTACTCCATCTTCGACGACGGCACGCTGGTGGTCTTCCGGGCCACCTCGGACGAGCCGACCCGGGTGCACCCGATGCAGGTGTGGCAGACGCCGTACCTGTCAGACACCTACGCGGCGAAGCAGCCGGTGGGCACCGGCCCGCTGGAGCGGGTGGGCAACGCCGACCTGGTACGCGGGATCTCGGACTGCCTCTCGGTGGCCCGGATGGTCGACGAGATGAGCCCGTCCACGGGCGTGTTCGAAGGGCTGATCTCCGCCTGCGCCCGCATCTTCGACCACTACCACTGGTTGGGTGAGCGCGAGCTGGGCGACCTGCGCGCGCCGCTCGCCGAGGTGCGCGCGACCGCCGAGCAGGTGCTCGACGAGTTCGAAAAGGTGCAGGCGCTCACCGATCAGGCCGCCGCGGCGCTGGAGGAGGCCACCGGCCAGATCACGGCGCTGGTACGCCGGGCCCGCGGCGAGACGCCGTTGAGCGCCGACGCGTGGGTGGGGCAGCTCGCCGAGTTGCGCGCCGCGCAGGGGCGCCTGGTCACACTCCGCGAACTGCGCTATGTGGACGGTGCGCGGATCGACGAGCAAGACAGGGTGCTGAAGGAGGAGCTGGCCTCCGCGGCGGAGCGCGCGGTGCGGTTCCTCCAGCAGGAAGACGCGTTCGGCGGCTACCACGCCGACATCGAGCGGCTGGTCACCGACGCGGAGGCCATCGCGACCGTGGCGGAGGCCGAGCCCGTCGCCACGCGGCTGTCCACACAGTCCGACGGCCTGCAGGTGCTCACCGAGGTGGTCGGCACGCTCGACATCGCCGACGCGACCGTGCGCACCGGGATCCTGGAGCGGATCGGCGAGGTGCTCGCCGGCATCAACCGGGCACGGGCCACACTGGACGGTCGGCGCAAGGCGCTGCTCGCCACCGAGGGGCGGGCCGAGTTCGCGGCCGAGTTCGCGCTTCTCGGTCAGGCGGTCACCGGCGCGCTCGCTGTTGCGGATACGCCGGAGCGGTGCGACGAGCAGCTCGGCCGGCTGCTGCTGCAGCTGGAAAACCTGGAGTCGCGGTTCAGCGAGTTCGACGACTTCCTGACCGAGCTCTCGGCGAAGCGCACCGACGTGTACGAGGCGTTCTCGTCGCGCAAGCAGGCGCTGCTCGACGAGCGGGCACGCCGTTCGGACCGGCTTGTCGACTCGGCCGAACGCATCCTCACGAGCGTCGCCCGCCGGGTCGCCACGCTCAAGTCGATCGACGAGGTCAACACGTACTTCGCCTCCGACCCCATGATCACAAAGCTGCGCAGCGTGGCCGGTGACCTGCGCGAGCTGGGCGATCAGGTGCGCGGTGAGGAGCTGGAGGGTCGCATCAAGGCGGCCCGCCAGGAGGCCGGCCGGAGCCTGCGTGACCGGCTCGACCTGTACCAGGACGGCGGCGAGACCATCCAGCTCGGCCGGCACCGCTTCGCCGTCAACACCCAGGCGATCGACCTCACGCTCGTGCCGCACGCCGGCGAGATGGCGTTCGCCGTCACCGGCACCGACTACCGGTCCCCGGTCGAGGATGAGGGATTCGCGGCCACCCGGCCGTTCTGGGAGCAGCTGCTGGTCTCCGAGACTCCGCAGATGTACCGGGCGGAGTACCTGGCGGCGTCGATCCTGATCGAAGCCTCCTCTTTGGACGCGCTGCACGAGGCGGCCGTCACCGAGACTGGCCTGCGCGACTCGGTACGCCGGGTCGCCGAGTCCCGGTACGACGAGGGGTACGAGCGCGGCGTGCACGACCACGACGCCGCCGCGATCCTCGCCGCGCTGCTTCGCCTGCACGCGGGCGCCGGCCTGCTCCGGTACCCGCCGGACGCACGAGCCGCCGCGCAGCTCTTCTGGGCGTACGGCACGAGCGACGAGGCGCGAGCCGCGTGGTCGACGCGAGCCACCTCGCTCGCCCGTGCCCGCAAGGCGTTCGGCCGGGTCGACGCGATCGGTGAACTGTGCGGTGAGCTGTCCAAGGCGATCCACGAGTTCCTGCCCGACGAGCCAGACGCGGGCCTCGCGGGGGAGTACCTCTTCGAGGAGCTGTCGACCGCGCCGTTCGGCTTCGTCACCAGCGCCGGCGCCCGCACTCTGCTCGACCGGTTCCACCGGGCGCTCGGTAGCCCGTCGGACGGCGAGTTCGAGCGGGACCTGCGCGCGCTCGGCGACGATCTCGCGGCCCGGCGGCAGCTCGTCACGGCGTGGCTGCGCTCCTTCGTGGACAGTGCCGCCGACCTGACCGACCACGAGCTTGCCGAGGCGGTCGCCGTTGAGCTGTGCGACAGGGACGTGCCCCGGTACGACTCGTCGGCCGAGCTGATGGCCACTGTGGAGGGTCTGCTCGGCACGCACACCCGCGTGGTGGACCGCCGCATCGAGCTGCGCCTCGACGAGGTGCTGTCCCGCACCCGGCGGTACCGCGCCGAACGGGTGCCCGCCTTCCGGGCGTACCAGCGGCAGCGCAACGAGCTGGTCGCCGGCGAGCGCACCCGGCTGCGGCTGGAGGAGCACCAGCCGAAGGTGATGAGTGCTTTCGTGCGCAACAGGCTGCTCGACGAGGTGTACCTGCCACTGATCGGCACCAACCTGGCCCGCCAGCTCGGTGCCGTCGGGGACGCCAAGCGCACCGACCAGATGGGCCTGCTGCTGCTCATCTCCCCGCCCGGTTACGGCAAGACCACACTGATGGAGTACGTGGCGAGCCGGCTGGGCCTCATGTTCGTCAAGGTGAACGGGCCGTCGCTCGGCCACAACGTGACCTCGGTCGACCCGGCGGAGGCGCCCAACGCGACCGCCCGGCAAGAGGTCGAGAAGATCACGTTCGCCCTGGAGACGGGCAACAACGTGCTGCTCTACCTCGACGACATCCAGCACACCTCGCCGGAGCTGCTGCAGAAGTTCATCTCGCTCTGTGACGCCCAGCGCCGGATGGAGGGCGTGTGGCGGGGGCGCACGCGCACGTACGACCTGCGTGGCAAGCGGTTCGCGGTGTGCATGGCGGGTAACCCGTACACGGAGTCGGGGCAGCGCTTCCGGGTGCCGGACATGCTCGCCAACCGGGCCGACGTGTGGAATCTCGGTGACGTGCTGTCGGGCAAGGAAGACGTCTTCGCCCTGAGCTACATCGAGAACTCGCTCACCTCGAACACCGTCCTGTCGCCACTGTCCACTCGCGACCGTGGTGATGTGGAGCTGTTGGTGCGGCTCGCGAAGGGCGACGAGTCGGTGCGCCCGGACCAGCTCAGCCACCCGTACTCGGCGGTGGAGCTGGACCAGATCCTCTCGGTACTGCGCAAGCTGCTGCGGGTTCAGCGCGTCGTACTGGCCAACAACCAGGCGTACATCGCCTCGGCGGCACAAGCCGACGCTTCCCGTGTCGAGCCACCGTTCCAGCTCCAGGGCTCGTACCGGAACATGAACAAGCTCGCCGAGCGGATCGTGCCGGTCATGAACGACGACGAGCTCGAAGCCGTCATCGACGACCACTACGTGGGCGAGGCGCAGACGCTCACCACCGGCGCCGAGGCCAACCTGCTGAAGCTCGCCGAGCTGCGGGGCCGGATGACACCGGAGCAGGAGCAGCGGTGGGCCGAGGTGAAGGCGGCGTACCTGAAGCAGCGGGCCCTGGGCGGTGCGGAAGACGACCCGCTGACCCGCGCGGTCGGCGCGATGGGCCTGCTGGCCGACCGCGTGGCCGGCGTCGAAACCGCCATCACCAGGGCGGCGGGGCGTCAGGAGAGGGAGTAGAGGAGGCCCTCGCAGGTTCGCACCACTACCTCGGCGGCTCGGCGCTGGTCGGCATCGAACAGCGGATCCTCGCTGTGCTCCTGCCAGCGGCCGAGCGCCGCTGAGCTGAGCCGCCACAGCTCGGACGCGGTGGCGCGCTGGTCGACGCCGAGCCGTGCGGCGAGCCCGGTGCCGTTCTCGCCGATCAGCCGCCGGGCCTCGCCGGTCAGCTCCTTTTCGAACGCGACCCGCTGGCCTTGCAACGACGCCAGCAGCCGCAGCTCGCGGAAGTCGTGCGCGCCGGCCAGTACCCGCTCCAGCTCGGCGAGCAGCGCGTCGGAGCCCGGACGGGGCTCGGCCAGTACCACGGATTCGAGGGCGGCGAGCGCTGACCGGGCCCGTAGCGCGTCGCGCCGGTCGATGAAGCACCGGCTGACCGCCTCGCGCAGTTCGGCGAGCCCGCTGCGGCGTACCAGCTCGGCGGCGAGCTTGGCTCGGGTATCGGTGCCGGTGCGGATCAGCGTCGTCGCCAGCCGTACCCCGAAGATGCCTAGCCGGTCGAGCAGCGCGCGGCGGACCTCGACGCTGACCGGCGCGGGGAATTCCGCGACCGTGAACCGGTCTGTCGACAGTAGATGGTTCTCCACCTCGGTGCGGGGCGCGCCGGCGAGCGCGGCGAGCGCCGCGAAGTCGGTATCGGTCAGCACCCGCCCGGCGAGCGCGACAAGGCCGCCCACCGCCACCACGCCGAGGCACAGCCCGCTGATCCGCGGGTCGCGCTGGTGCCGCCGGGCCACCTGGCGGGCCGCGAGCAGCGCGTCGATGCGCCCGCCGCCGGTCTCGTCCGCCCGGGAGAGGACCATCAGCGCGTTGACCGGCGCCGCCTTGGCGACCATGCCGTCCTGCAGCCACTCCAGGACGTGCAGGTCGGTGCCGCGGCCGTCCCTGGTCAGGTACAGCACGGCGTCGGCGTCTCGAAGGATCTTGTCGCAGGCGGACGGCACGGGTGGCGTGTCGATGACCGTCGCGTGCCGCAGGGCCCGGCTCGGCCAGGTGACCACGAGGTCGTTGACCGGCGCCGGATCCCACCGGCCGACGTCGACGCGCAGCCCTTGCGTCGACCGGGTCACCGGCAGCTCCGCGCCGGCCGGGTACGCCACCGCGTGCGGCTCGGTGCCGTCCTGGTACCAGGCGAAGACCGCCTGCCCGCCGGGGGCTTCGATCGGGGCGACCTCGTCACCGACGAGCGCGTTGACCAATGTGGACTTGCCGGACTGCCACGGCCCGGCGACCGCGATCCGGAGCGGCTCACCGAAGCGGTTCATGTGGTGCCGCAGCCGATCGGTCGCCGGCCGGCTGTCCCGGTACAGCTCCAGGGCGTCGTTCAGCAAGGTCCACACCGACTCGGAAAGCGGTGCGTCCCTCATGCGACGGGCTCCAGCACCGCGTGACCCTCCGGCCGTACCGTCAGCTCCCGCGCCTGCTCGTAGAGCGTCGCCAGGCGGCGCATCTGCTGCTGCAGCTCCATCTGCCGTTTGTTGCGTTCGGCGGCGTCGGCGTCGGCGGCCTGCTTGGCGTTGCGCAGTGAATGCACGATCGCGTCGTGCAACTGCTCGGTCACCGAGGTGTAGTGGTCGCGCAGGATGCGCTGTACCCAGCGCGCCGTGTCCTTGCACTCCTTGTTGAGCCTCAGAAAGAAGTCGTCGATGTGCCGCTGCGAAGCGGTCTTGGCGAGCGCCTGGCGGCGCCGCAGCAGCGACTTGCCCTCGTCGCGGATGGTCTTGCCGCCGAAGAGCGCGCCCGCGCCGAGCGAGATGGGGTTGATGAGCGGCATTCCGGCCAGCGTCGTGGCGAGACCGAACATGAGCAGCCCGCCGTAGGAGCCGCGCAACCCCGTGAACACCTTCTGCACCGCGCTGAACCGCTCGATGTTCGGCTGGTCGATCGTGCCGATGTGGCGGGTGAGGTCCGGCATGTTGACCCGCCACTCAGGGACGACGTCGGCCTCGTACCGCACGAAGTGGTCGGCCACCCGGCCGCTGATCCAGTCGCAGCGCTGGAGCAGCCACGCGAAGTTCGACTCGGCGACCTCGGTGAGGCTCGTCTCCAGCCACTGCTGGTAGTCCTCCCATGTGCGCAGCGGGTCGGCCGCGTCGAAGGCGTCGTCGACCTTGCGCATGATCTGCCGGGTCCGCTCGCGCAGGTCGTACTCGATGTCGGACATCAGGTCGGTCATCTCGTCGTTCAGCGTGTTCTGCCACCGGGTCGAGCAGCGCCGCAGCTCGTCGAGCGTGCGCTGCGCCTCGTAGAGCCTGGCCATCGGCTCCTCGGAGTCCTTAGCGGACAGTTCCGCGCGCAGGGGCGCGGCGAGCTGCTCGATGACGGTGGCGGTGAGTACGCCGACAGCGCTGGGCGCGAGCACGTCGTTCTTGGCGGTCAGGTACTGCTTCAGCCGTGCCACCAGATCGGGAAAGCCTGACTCGGCGTTGATGGCCTTGTCGTTGGTGCGCGCCGCGGCCAGTCGCAGCGTCGCGGAGACCGGCACCAGGGGAGCCGCGATGCCCGCGCTGGCGAGGTGTTGACGGTTGCGCTCCGCCACCAGCCGCCAGTGCGGCGCGATGTCTGTCTTGGTCAGCGCGACGACGACCTGGGGATGTGACCGCACGACGTGGAGCAGCAGGTTGACCTCGGTTACCGAGAGTTCGCGAGTGGCGTCTGTGACCATGATCACAACGTCGGCGCGAGCGGGTGCGGCGACGGAGTTGCCGGCCGCGCGAAGGTCGTCGCCGTCGGCCCCGGGCGTGTCGATGAGGACCAGACCGTCGGCGAGCAGCCCGCGCGGCACCCCGATCTCCGCGTACGTCGTGTCGCGGCCAGAGCCCTCGACCACCGTCGAGATGGGCTCCTCAGCGTGCCGGACCACCGTGGGGATCGCGGTTGTCAGGCCGTCTCCGACGGGGCAGACGGGCGCGTTGATGAGTGCGTTGACCAGTTGGCTCTTGCCCTGCTTCGGCTCGCCGACCACGAGCACCCGGAGCTTCGGGTCGACCAGTTGGGCCCGCTTCTGCTTGACCCACTGGATCAGATCGGTGCGGCCGTGCGCAGCGCACACTCGGGCCGTCTCGTCGAGGACGGTGAGCCACGTCGGTGCGTTCGCCACCGGACCAAGTGTGCGGATTTCCCCTCATTTATCAAGAGGGGCGGGAGAGGCCGGACCCGATTCGGCCTCCCCCGCTTCTTTCCCCTCAGAAGAGAGCAGCTCAGAGGAGGGCGGCTCAGAAGAGAATGTCGGTGGCGCCGAGCAGACCCGTGTCGGCGTGGGCGCTCGCGTCGGCCGAGCCGTGCACGCTGGCGTCGCCGCTGAGCAGCCCGCCAACGCCGACGCCGTCGAGCGCGCCGGTCACGGTGCCGGTGGCGCCGCTCACCAGCGAGGAGGAGTCGCCGGTGACGGAGGAGACGTCCGGCACGTCGACCGGGAGACCCAGCCCGTCGACCAGGCCGGTGGCGTGGTCGAGCGTGCCGGTGACGGTGCCGAGGGTGGCGTCGGTGGTGCCGAGTACGCCGTCGACCGGCGAGCCGCTCAGCAGGCCGTCGGCGGTGCCGAGCGTCGTGTCGACGGTGCCGGTGGCATCAGCGGTGACAGGGCTGACGACGTCGGCGTCCAGGGTGTCGGCCACGTCGTGCACACCCGACAGGTCGACGGCCGCGCCGGAGGTGTTCGCCGTCAGGCCCAGGCCCGGCAGGACGCTGGTGGTGACCGCGTCGAGCCCGGTCGAGTCGACCGCGATCGCGCCGATCGCGGCGACGTTGGCGTCCGCGCTGGTCGACTGCACGCCCGCGGTGAGCTGGCTGGTCACGGCCTGGAGCTGGCCGATCACGTTCGCGGGGTCACTGTCGATGGCGCCGATGCCCAGATCCTGCACCGGTGCGAGCGACGTGATGCCCTGCACGGGGGCGTAGTCGACCACCAGCGGCACCACGTCCTGCACGTCAGCGGCCGTGATGTCGCCCAGGCCAGCGTCGTTCAGCACACCCTCGGGGTCGAGTTCGAAGGCGGAACGCGCCTCCGCGTTGGTGAGCAGGTTCAGCACGAAGTCGTGCAGCGTTTGAGACGAATCCATGGGCAGAACGCTATGGGCCGGGGGACCTGCCGGGCATCGGGGACGGCGCCGGGTCGTCCCGGGCCCCCGTTAGGGCATCCCCGTACTCGACCGTTAGGGGATTAGGGGATCTGTTGGGGCAAAATTGGTGGTCCAGTGGCACGGACATCTCTGGTACGAACGTCAGGGACCGTTCGGGAGGAGATTGCGTATGCCGTACGTGCTGGGGATCGACATCGGTGGCACGAGCACGACCGCCGCTGTCTCCCGCCTGCACGCGAACGGCTGGGGGGAGCCCGAAGTCGTGCGGCTGGGGGATCGGGGCAACGCCGTGCCATCCGCGCTGCATATGGGGGGTGACGGCACCCTCACCGTGGGAGAGCCGGCCCGCCCCGACGCCACCCGGCTCGCCCGGGGCTTCAGCCGGCGCATCGGTGACGACGTTCCGCTCCTGGTCGGCAACGAACCGTGCACCCCGCAGGCACTGACCGCCGTGCTCGCGATGTGGGTGGTCGAACGGGTGCTGGCCAGCGAGGGCGAGGTCGCCGAGCAGGTCGTGATCAGCCACCCGGCGGGCTGGGGCAAGTACCGGCGCGAGCTGCTGCACCGCGCCCTCTGGGAGATCGGGCTCGCCAACGTCACGCTGCTGCCCGAGCCGGTGCTGGCCGCGGAGCGGCACGCGGCACGCGGCGTACTGGGCGGCACGCTCTGCGTGTACTCCCTCGGCGGCAACGGATACGAGGCGTCCGTGGTGGGCTGGGCCGATCCGGTCGGCTTCCGGTTGCTCGGCAGCACGGCGCCCGTCGACCGGTTCGGCGGCGACGACATCGACGACGCGCTCGCGGCCCTGGTACGGGGCAAGCTGGGCCGGGAGCTGCGCGAGCTCGACGGCCCGCAGGTCCGGCTGGCGCTCTACGGGCTGCGGCGCGAGTGCACGCGAGCCAAGGAGCGGCTCAGCGTCGAGCCGGAGACGGACGTTCCGGTGCACCTGCCGCGCGGTCATCTGCGGGTGCCGGTGACGCGTTCCGAACTGGAAGGCGCGATCCGGCCGGCGGTGCGGCACACCGTCGACACGCTCGTGCGCACGATCCACGCCGCCGGGGTCGACGCCGGACAGGTCGACGCGGTCGTGCTGGCGGGCGGTGCCGTGCGGATGCCGCTGGTCGCGGAGCTGATCGCCACGGAGCTGCCGGTGCCGGTGGTGGTCGACGCCGACCCGCAATCCACCGCCGCCGCTGGTGCCGCGCTCGCCGCCGCGCAGATCCTGGCGCCGCCCGTGACGGAATACCAAGATCCAGTGTGGACCGCGGAGCCGCCGGCGCTCCGGATGTCGAACCCTGAGCCGTCCTCATACGTGAACGAGGGTGAGATGGGCGCGGCGCCCCCGCCCCGGCCGCCCCTTTCGATCACCCCGTTGAAGCTGCCGCGCATGCGCTCGGGCCAGCGCATCCGTGGCCTGGTCGGAGGCCGTCCGTGAGTGCCCGCATGACGACCGCGGCGCTATTCGTCGCGGACGAGCGGGCGCGCGCCCTGCTCGCCTCCGCGCACGACGGTCCACTCTGGCTCGCCATACAGTCGCCCGCCGGCTACGGCAAGAGCACGCTGCTGCGCGAGCTGGCCGAGGCGGTCCAGCGCGCCGGCAGCGACCGCGGCGTGCTCTTCGTCGACGACGCGCACCTGCTGCCCGAGGAGCGGCTGCGCGAGCTGGCCGAACACGTGGCCGGACAGCGCGGCGGGCTCGTGCTGGCGTACCGCCCGTGGCCCCGGCCACCGGCGCTCGGCGACCTGGTGACGCGGCTCCGGCCGTTCGTGCTCGCGCCGTTCAGCGAGCGGCAGACCGCGCAGTACCTCGGCTCAGGCGCCACCACCGCGCTCGCCCGGTACCTCCACACGCAGGCCGGCGGGGTGCCGCGCTTCGTCGAACGGCTCGCGGTCGCCGTGGAGCAGCCGGGCGGCGAGGTGCCGCCGGCCGCGCTGGTGCAGTTCCGCGCCGACCTCGATGGGCTCCCCGCCGAGGTACGCGGGCTGCTGCTCGCCTTCGCCACCGGGCTGGAGCTGCCCGCCGACCTGCTGGGCGCGCTGCTCGACACCGACCTGGTGAGGGTCGACGAGCTGCTGGAGGCGGCCCGAGCCACCGGTTTGCTCGGTGCGGACGGCCGGCCGGTACCCGTGGCTCGTCGCGCTGTCGCCCTGCTCAGCCCGGCGGCACAGCGCACCGCCGTGTGGCAGCGGCTCGCGGAGCTGCAGTTGGCGCGCGGCGGCACGGTACTGCCGCTGGCACGATCGGTCCTGGCCGCCGGCGTCGGCGGTGCTGGCCTGGCCGCGGCGTTCGAGGCCGCCGCTGACGAGGCGCTGGCCGACGAGCCGGCACTGGCCGCGGAGCTGTTCGCGCACGCGTCCGCCGCCGGGCGCCCGACGGCCGCGCGCCGCGCGCTGGCCGCGGCGCTCGCCGGGGATCTGGACGCCGGCCTGCGCATCGCCGACCAGCTCGTCGCCGTCGAGAGTTCGCCCGACCGAGCCGCCGGCGCAGCCGTCGCCGCGACCGCACTCGCGCACCGCGGCCAGCTCGGCCGCAGTGCGGAGCTGTACGGCTGGTCGGGCACGCCGTCATCCGCGGCCTTCGCGGCGGTTGGATTCCTTGGTACCGGCCAGCCGGGTCGCGCCTCGCAGGTGGCACCCGATGGCCCACCGACCCTGCTCGCCGGCGCCGCCGCGCTGATGGCGGCCGGTGTCCGGGAGTCGCTCACCGGCTCGGCGACCGGCGCACTGTCCACATTGGTGCAGGCGTCCGCGCTCCTCGAGCCGGCCGGACAGGCCGTACTGCTGCCCGACAGCCCCGCCGCGCTGGCCGCGCTCGTCGCACTCCACAGTGGCGAACTCGACATCGGCGAGTCGGTGCTCGACCGTGCCGTCGCCGTCGACATGGGCGCCACGCTGATGTCGCGCCGGCACCGGCTGCTGCAGGCATGGATCCTCATGGTGCGCGGCTGCACCACCGCTGCCGAGGAGCGGCTCGCCTCGCTCGGAGCGGCCCGGCTCGAACCGCGCGACCTGCTCTTCGCCGCGGCTCTAGAGGTGGGGATCGCGCGGCGCAACAGCGACCTGGCGGCGCTGCATCGGGGCTGGGGACGTGCCCGCGAGGCGGTCATGCGGCACCCTGTCGACCTGTTCACGCTGCTGCCGCTCGGCGAGCTGGCCGTGGCCGCGGCCCGCCTCGGCGAGCAGGCGCGGCTCGCCGCTCACGTGCACGACGCGTACGCGCTGCTGGAGCGGCTCGAAAACCCTCCACTCTGGACCGCGCCGATGCGGTGGAGCGGCCTGCACGCGGCGATCCTGGCCGAGGAGCCGGCCGCTGCTGATGATCATGTCGCGGCCCTCGTCGACGGTGCCGACCACTCCCGGTACGGGTCGGTGGTGGCCGCCGCGGCCCTGAGCTGGATCGAGGTGCTGCGCGGGATCGTCGACACGCCGAAGGTCGAAGCGGCCGCCCGTGGGTTGCACGGCGCTGGCCTGTGCTGGGACGCCGCCCGGCTCGCCGGCCAGGCCGCGATCCGCACATCTGACCGCAAGGCGATGACGACGCTGCTCGATTGTGCGAGGCTGTTCCAGGGGAGACCGCAGGGGACGCGCTCGTCGGCCGCGGAGCACATGCCGGACGCAACGGCGCAGCCGGTGCAGACCCGGCTCAGCGAGCGCGAGCAGGAGGTGGCTGAGCTGGTGCTGACCGGTCTGACATACAAGCAGATCGGCGACCGGCTCTTCATCTCGGCAAAGACGGTTGAGCACCATGTTGCCCGGATGCGCCAACGGCTGGGATGCACCAGCCGCAGCGACCTGCTGGCGCGGCTCCGGGCCATGACCGCTGACCGTCCCGGCGGTGAGCCATTGCGGCGTGCCCCCTGGCCACGGCGGCCGAGCGAATAGGCGATCACAAACCACGAGAGGGGACAAGGTGGCTCACCCCGCAGTCACGACCGGCGACCTCGCCATGCTCCTGGACGACGTCATCGACCGCGTCGCCCCGGCGGAGAACGCGGTTGCGATGTCTCCCGACGGGCTGCTCCTCGCCGCCTCGCGCGGCACGACCGACGCGGTGGCGAACCAGATCTCCACCGTGGTCGCGGGCCTTTACGCGCTGTCGGTGGCGGCGGGCCAGTTCTCCGAACACGGCAGCGTCCGGCAAGTGACTGTCGAGATGAGACGGAGCTTCCTGTTCGTGACGGCGGCGAAGGGCGGGGCGATCCTCGCGGTGATCTTCGGAGCCGGCTCAGACGTCGGTGTGATCGCCTACGAGATGGCGCTCTTCGCCGGGCGCGCCGACCGGCACCTGCCGGCGTTCACGAGGCTGGCGACCGTGACATGACACCGTTCCCTCCCGACGTCTGGTACGACGAGGCGGCTGGGCCCGTCGTGCGGCCGTACGCGATGACGCGCGGCCGGACCGAGCCGGTGCGTGGCAGCTTCGACCTGATCACGCTGGTGGTGGGGCGGGGCAGCGTCGTCCCCAGCAACGTGACGCCCGAGCAGGCCAGGATCCTGCGGATGTGCCAGCGTCCACTGTCGGTCGCCGAGATCGCCGCGTACCTCGACCTGCCGGCCGGCACGGTGCGGGTGCTGCTCGGCGACCTGCTGAACGCCAACCTGATCGAGACCCGCGAGCCGGTGATGGCATCGACCGGGCCTTCGGAGGAGCTTCTGGAGGCAGTCCTAGCCGGCCTCCGCTCCCTGTAGCGCGGCTTGCAGGATGTTCAGGGCGCGATACAGGGTGGGCTCGTCGATCACCAGGGGTGGAAGGAACCGGAGCACGTTGCCGTACGTGCCGCAGGTCAGCGTGAGCAGGCCGCCGCGGTGGCAGGCGGCCGAGATCGCGGCGGTGGCGGCCGGGTCCGGTGTCGACGAGCCGGGCACCACTATCTCGATGGCGAGCATGGCGCCGCGCCCGCGTACGTCGCCGATCAGCGGGTGCCGCCCGGCCAGGTCGTGCAGCCAGGGCAGCACCGTCGCGCCGACCCAGCGGGCCGCGGCGCACAGGTCCAGCTCGCGCATGGTTTCGATGCTGGCCAGCGCCGCCGCGCAGGCGATCGGGTTGCCGCCGTACGTGCCGCCGAGGCCACCCACGTGGACCGCGTCCATGAGGTCGGCACGCCCGGTCACCCCGGCGAGTGGCAGGCCACCGGCGATGCCCTTGGCGGTCGTGACCAGGTCGGGCACGACGCCCTCGTGCTCACTGGCGAACCACGTGCCGGTGCGGCAGAACCCGGTCTGGATCTCGTCGGCGATGAAGACCGCGCCGGTACCGCGCGCCCACGCGGCCACCGCCGGCAGGAAGCCGTCGGCGGGTACGACGAAGCCGCCCTCGCCCTGGATCGGCTCGACCAGCACGGCGGCCACGTTGTCGGCGCCGACCTGCTTCTCGATGAGGTCGATGGCGCGGGCGGCCGCTTCGGTGCCGGGCAGAGCATCGCGGAAGGGGTAGGAGGCCGGCACCCGGTACACCTCGGGGGCGAACGGGCCGAAGCGGTGCTTGTACGGCATGTTCTTGGCGGTCAGCGCCATCGTCAGGTTCGTGCGGCCGTGGTAGGCGTGGTCGAAAGCGATGATCGCGGGCCGGCCGGTGGCGTGGCGCGCGATCTTGACGGCGTTCTCCACGGCTTCGGCGCCGGAGTTGAACAGCGCCGAGCGCTTCTCGTGGTCGCCGGGCGTCAGCGCGTTGAGCATCTCGCACACGGCCACATAGGACTCGTAGGGCGCGACCATGAAGCAGGTGTGGGTGAAGCGCTCGACCTGCCGTTGGACGGCCTCGACGACCCGGGGCGCCGAGTTGCCGACCGACGTGACCGCGATGCCCGAGGCGAAGTCGATCCACTCTCGACCGTCCACGTCGGTCAGCATGGCGCCGCTCGCGTGGTCCACATAGGAGGAGACGACGCTGCCGATGCCGCGAGCCACGGCCGCCGCCCGCCGCTTGTGCAGCTCTTCCGACGATGCCACGGTCAGCCCCAGTTGTGCATGACGTGCTTGATCCGGGTGTAGTCCTCCAGGCTGTACATGGACAGGTCCTTGCCGTGACCGGAGTGCTTGAAGCCACCATGCGGCATCTCCGACACGAACGGGATGTGCGTGTTGACCCACACGCACCCGAAGTCCAGTCGCCGCGTCATTCTCATCGCCCGACCGTGGTCTGACGTCCAGACCGACGCGGACAGGCCGTACTCGACGCCGTTCGCCCAGCGCACCGCCTCGTCTTCGTCGGTGAACCGCTGCACGGTGATGACCGGGCCGAACACCTCGTCCTGGATGATCTCGTCCTGCTGCCGGACCCCGGAGACGACGGTGGGGGAGTAGAAGAAGCCGCGCTCGCCCACCCGCGAGCCGCCGATTCCCAGTGCCGCGTGGTCCGGGAGCCGGTCGACGAAGCCGCTGACCCGCGCCATCTGGTTGGCGTTGTTGAGCGGGCCGTACAGCACGTCCTCGTCGTCGGGCGCGCCGGTCTTCGTGCCGCGCGCCTGCTCGACCAGGGCGGCCACGACGTCGTCGTACACGCCCGGGCCGGCGAGCACGCGGGTGGCGGCGGTGCAGTCCTGGCCCGCGTTGAAGTACCCGCCCACTGCGATCGCCTCCGCCGCCGCGGCCAGGTCGGCATCGTCGAAGACCACCACCGGCGCCTTGCCACCCAACTCCAGGTGGGTGCGCTTCAGGTCCGGCGCCGCGGCCGCGGCCACCTCCTTACCCGCGCGGGTCGAGCCGGTGATCGACACGAACTGCGGCGTCGGGTGGGAGACGAGAGCCCGGCCCGTGTCCCGGTCGCCGCAGACGACGTTGAAGACGCCCGGCGGCAGGCACTCCGAGGCGATCTCGGCCAGCAGCAGCGTGGAGACCGGCGTCGTGTCGGACGGCTTGAGGACGACGGTGTTGCCGGCCGCGAGCGCGGGAGCGATCTTCCAGATGGCCATCATGAGGGGGTAGTTCCACGGCGTGACCTGGGCACATACCCCGATCGGCTCGCGCCGGACATATGACGTGTGCCCCGCCATGTACTCGCCGGCCGACCGGCCCTCCAGGATGCGAGCCGCCCCGGCGAAGAAGCGCAGCTGGTCGACGGAGGGCGGGAGCTCCTCGTCGGTGGTGAGCTGCCGGGGCTTGCCGGTGTTGCGCACCTCGGCGTCGACCAGGTCGGCCGCGCGGGACTCCACCGCGTCGGCGAACCTGAGCAGCGCGCGCTGCCGCTCGGCCGGCGTCGAGTCACGCCAGGACTCGAACGCGGTCGCCGCCGCGCTCATGGCCGCGTCGACGTCGCGCTCCGACGACAGCGGGGCCTGCGCGAAGACCTCTCCGGTACAGGGGTCGACCAGGTCGCTGTACTGGCCGTCGACGGGATCGGTGTACTCGCCGTTGACGAAGTTGCGCAGCACGGGCTTGTCAGTCATCGAGGGCTCCCGGTTGACGGCGGTAATCGCATCCCACTCGCCATCTTCGCTACTAAATCCGAGGCATACAAGGTACTCGGCCACTGTTTTCGTGTGGTTTACAGTTGCCGACTATGGAGCCAACGCCGTTCTACGTGGCCGGTCGGCAGGACGTCAGCGACGAGGTGGTGGACATCCGCCATCCCTTTGATGGTGCGGCGGTTGGGCGTACCTCATATGCCACTCCCGACCAGGTGGAACGGGCCGTGGCGGCCGCTTCGTCGGTGGCCGCCGAAGCGGCGGCGCTGCCCGCCGCCGCGCGGGCGGCGGCGCTCGACCACGTCTCGCGGACGCTGGCCGAGCGGGCCGATGAGGTCGCGCGCCTGATCACGGCGGAGAACGGCAAACCGCTCAAATGGGCGCGCGCGGAGGCGGCGCGCGCGGTATCGACGTTTCGCTGGGCCGCCGAGGAGGCACGGCGCTTCTCGGGTGAGCTGCAGCGCCTCGACACCGATCCGGCGGCGGCCGGGCGGATGGCGGTCGTGCGCCGGTTTCCACGCGGGCCGGTGCTGGGCATCAGCCCGTTCAACTTCCCGCTGAACCTGGTCGCGCACAAGGTCGCGCCGGCGCTCGCCGTGGGCGCGCCGATCGTTGTCAAGCCGGCGCCGGCCACCCCGCTGAGCGCGCTGCTGCTCGGTTCGATCCTGGCCGAGACCGACCTTCCACCGGGGATGTTCTCGGTGCTGCCGGTGCCGAACGACCGCGCCGCCGCCCTGGTGGCCGACCCGCGGCTGCCGGTCGTCTCGTTCACCGGGTCGGGGCCGGTCGGGTTCGGGATCCGCGAGGCGGTGCCGCACAAGCACGTCACGCTCGAACTCGGCGGCAACGCGGCGGCGCTGCTGTGCTCGGACTGGTCGGCGCTGGAAGACCTCGACTGGGCCGCGCAGCGCATCGCGACGTTCTCGAACTACCAGGCGGGGCAGAGCTGCATCGCGGTGCAGCGGGTGTACGTGCACGAGTGGCTCGAAGACGCGTTCCTGCCCCGGCTCATCGCGGCGGTCGAGGGGCTCAAGACCGGCGACCCGGCCGACGAGGGCGTCGACGTCGGGCCGCTGATCAGCGAAGACGCCGCCCGGCGGGTGGAGAGCTGGGTCGACGAGGCGGTAGCGAGCGGCGCGACCATCGCGGTGGGTGGCCGGCGGGAAGGCGCCACGTACCCGCCGACCGTGCTGACCGGCGTGCCCGCTGGCGCGAAGGTGCTGGCCGAGGAGGTGTTCGGGCCGGTGCTGGTGGTCGAGCGGGTCACCGACGACGCGGCCGGGTTCGCGGCGATCAACGACTCGGCGTTCGGGCTGCAGGCCGGCGTGTTTACCCGAAACCTCCAGACCGCGTTCACCGCGCACCGCACGCTGCAGGTCGGCGGCGTGATCATCGGGGACGTGCCGTCGTACCGTGCGGACCAGATGCCATACGGCGGCGTGAAGGGGAGCGGGGTCGGGCGCGAGGGTCTACGCAGCGCGATGGACGACTACACGGAGCCGCGTGTAATGGTCTTGACCGGCCTGGACTTGTAGCGTGTGGGAGTAATGAGGTTCCTGCGACTGGCTCCCGCCCTGCTCGTTCTTGCCGTGATCGGTGCGCCGGGTGTTGCCCTCGCAGCGCCGGCGAAGGACGACAGCGTCACCCTTCGGCTGCCGGCCAGCGTGCGGGCCGGCGGATCGCCGGGCGCCGTGAGCATCGCGGTGGTCAAGCGCACCCGGGGCTGCCTGATCGTGCGCACCAGCCTCGCCATCAGCCTCCCCGGCCTGACCGCCGAGCAGCTGGCCGCCGAAGTCTTCAGCGCAGGCGAGTGGCGGTCGGTGTCCGTCTCGGGCGGCGGGGGCCTCGTCACCACCGCGCGCAGCTCGCCCGACGACCCGACCCTGTGCAGGGACGAGAGCGTCACGGTCCGGTACCGGGTCGCGTTCAGGGCGAGCGTTCCGGGCGGCACCGCGAACGTCACGGGCACCGCGACCAGCGCGGCCGGGATCTCCATCGGCCAGTCGACCGGCGCCCTGGGCGTGGCCGGCGGCCCTGCCACCAAGTCGCCGTCGCCGTCACCCTCGCGATCGCCGTCCCGATCACCGTCTCCGTCGCCGACCACCCCGTCGCCGTCCCCTTCGCCGTCGGCGTCTCCCTCGCTGGACGCCGAGCCCAGCGCGGAGCTGACGACCACTCCCGCGGCGGCGACCGCGGGTGACGACTCGGCCGGCATCGGTACGGCGTTCATGGTGGCGGGCCTGGGCCTGGTGGGCGTCGGCAGCGCCCTGCTCGTGGCGGTCCTCCGCCGCTCCCGCCCCACGCCCTCATGATCAGGGCGTCCCTCAAGTCGCTCTAACGACTTCAGGGACGCCCTGATCACTTCAGGGTGGGGGAGCTTGGCGGCGCGGAGGGGCTACGTGCGGAGGGCTTCGGTGATCAGGGCGCGGCCTTCGGCCTGGAGCTCGTGCAGGTGGTCCTCGCCGCGGAAGCTCTCCGCGTAGAGCTTGTAGACGTCTTCCGTGCCCGAAGGGCGGGCGGCCAGCCAGCCGGACTCGGTCACGATCTTGAGGCCGCCGATCGCGGCGCCGTTGCCGGGAGCCGCTGTCAGCAGGGCGGTGATCGGCTCACCGGCCAACTCGGTCGCGGTGACCTGGTCGGGGGACAGGCCGGCGAGCACGGCCTTCTCCTCGCGGCTTGCCGGCGCGTCGATCCGCTCGTACGCCGGCGCGCCGAAGCGTGAGGTCAGCCCGGCGTAGTGCTCGCTCGGGGTCTCGCCGGTGACGGCGGTGATCTCGGCGGCCAGCAGGCACAGCACGATGCCGTCCTTGTCGGTGGTCCACACGCCGCCGTCGTGCCGGAGGAACGACGCCCCCGCGCTCTCCTCACCGCCGAAGCCGATCGAGCCGTCGAGCAGCCCGTCGACGAACCACTTGAAGCCGACCGGCACCTCCATCAGCGGGCGGCCGAGGTCGGCGGCCACGCGGTCGATCATGGAGGAGGAGACCAGCGTCTTGCCGACCGCCGTGCCGGCGGGCCAGTCATACCGGTGGTTGTAGAGGTAGTCGATCGCCACCGCGAGGTAGTGGTTGGGGTTCATCAGGCCGGCGTCGGCGGTGACGATGCCGTGCCGGTCGGCGTCGGCGTCGTTGGCGGTGGTGACCTGGTAGTCGGCGCGGGCCGCGATGAGCGAGGCCATCGCGTACGGCGACGAGCAGTCCATGCGGATCTTGCCGTCCCAGTCGAGCGTCATGAACCGCCACGCGGGGTCGACGTCGGGGTTGACCACGGTCATGTCCAGCCCGTACCGGGACGCGATCTCGCCCCAGTACGCGACGCTGGCGCCACCGAGCGGGTCGGCGCCGAGCCGCACCCCGGACCCCCGGATCGCGTCGAGGTCGACGACGTTGGGCAGGTCGCCGACGTACGCGTCGAGGAAGTCGTACTTGCCGCTCTGCGAGACGGCACGCGCGTAAGGCACCCGGCGTACCTCTTTGAGGCCCCCTTCGAGGAGCGCGTTGGCCCTCTGCTCGATCACCTTCGTGGCGTCGGAGCCGGCGGGCCCCCCGTTGGGCGGGTTGTACTTGAAACCACCGTCGGACGGCGGGTTGTGCGACGGGGTGATCACCACGCCGTCGGCGAGCCCGGACGAGCGGCCCCGGTTGTAGGTGAGGATCGCGTGCGACAGGGCGGGCGTCGGGGTGTATCCGTCGCGGCTGTCCCGCAGCACCTGTACCCCGTTGGCCGCGAACACCTCCAGCGCGCTGATCATGGCCGGCTCGGAGAGCGCGTGCGTGTCACGCCCGACGAACAGCGGCCCATCGATGCCCTGACCGGCCCGGTACTCGCAGATCGCCTGGCTGATCGCCAGCACGTGGTCTTCGTTGAAGCTGAGCCGGGTGCTCGACCCGCGGTGCCCCGAGGTGCCGAAGGCCACCCGCTGACTGGCGACCGAAGGGTCGGGATGAGCGGTGTAGTAGCTGGCCACGAGGCGCGGAACGTCGATCAGGTCGGCGGCGGCGGCACGCTGGCCCGCGCGAGGATGCGTCACGGTCGAACCTCCTGCGGGAAACAGTAGTGGAGCAGCGGTCGAGGGCGCGCGGCGGGCGCGGGTGGCGCGCCGTTACCGTGTGGGGCGGGCACGCACTCTTTCTACTGGAGGACCTCTTGACGGGCGTTCGGATCGTGGCGTTCGACCTGGATGACACGCTGGCGGTGTCGAAGTCCCAGATCGACGAGCGGATGGCTGACCTTCTCGCCCAGCTCGTCGCCCGCGTCGACGTCTGCATCATCTCCGGCGGCCGCTTCGAGCAGTTCGAGTCGCAGGTCCTGCGACACCTGAAGCTCGACGACGAGGCGCGTACCCACCTGCACCTGATGCCCACCTGCGGCACCCGCTACTACCGGTGGCTCGACGGAGGTTGGGGCACCGTGTACGTGGAGGACCTCACCGAAGACGCCAAGGCGCGGGTCATCGAGGTGCTCACCGAGGGCGCCAAGGCGCTGGGGCTCTGGGAGCCCGAGCCGTGGGGCGACATCATCGAAGATCGCGGCAGCCAGATCACGTTCTCGGCGCTGGGCCAGAAAGCCCCGCCGGACGCCAAGTACGCGTGGGACCCCGACGGCTCGAAGAAGGAGCGCCTGCGGGCGTACGCCGCGGAGCGCCTGCCGGACCTCGAGGTGCGCAGCGGCGGCTCCACGTCCGTCGACGTCACCAAGAAGGGTGTCGACAAGGCGTACGGTATGCGGAGGCTGATCGAACGCGTCGGCGTGGCCCGTGACGAGGTGCTCTTCATCGGTGACAGGCTCGATGAGGGTGGCAACGACTACCCCGTCAAGGCGATGGGGATTCCCTGCGTGGCCGTGACCCGTTGGCAGGACACCGCGGACTACGTGGAGCGCTTGCTGCCGTCATTGGCCGCTGCCCAGCTGCCGTAAGATCATGGGTCGATCGAGCCCTGGAAGGAGCAGTTCGGTGTCCCTGGACCCGCAGTTGCTGGAGATCCTCGCGTGTCCGGACACGCATCACGCTCCGCTTGAGTTCGACGCGGCCGCACAGACTCTGACCTGCACCGAGTGCAAGCGGATCTTCGAAGTACGCGACGGCATCCCGGTGCTGTTGCTCGACGAGGCACGAAACGGAGCTGACGGTGGGCGCTAGCGTTCGTGGCCGGCGCACGGTCGACGAGGCTCTTCTCGACGACGCCGCCGCCCTTCAGGAGAACGACCCGGGCGGCATGCTGCGGGCCACCGCCTCGGCGGGTGCGCAGGTGCGCGAGTCGGCGGCGCTGGCCGCTGAGGCCAACCTGACGACGCTGATCGACGAGGGTCGCCCCCGCGCGGTCGTGATCGCGGGCGTCGGCACCGCTGGGCGTACCGGAGACGTGCTGGCCACGGTCGCGGGACCGCGCTGTCCCGTGCCGGTGATCGCGCACCGCAGCGCGGGCGTGCCCGGCTGGGTCGGCGCCGCAGACGTCGTCATCGCGGTCAGCGCGTCTGGCCGCAGCCCGGAGGCGCTCGGCGCCGCCGACGCCGCAGCGCGGCGCGGCGCCCGGCTGGTGGCCGTGGGCGCGCCCGACTCGGAGCTCCAGTCGGTTGCCGAGCGGGCCAGGGCGCCGTTCATCGCGGTGCCGCGGCGCGCGCCGGCCCGCGCGAGCCTGTGGGCGTTGACCGTTCCGGTACTGATGGCGGCTCGCGCACTCGGCCTGGTCAAGGTCAACGAGGCCGACCTCGCCGAGACCGCGACCCGGCTGGACGCCGACGCCGACCGGTCCCGCCCGACCGCCGAGTCGTTCGTCAACCCGGCGAAGTCGCTCGCGCTGGGCCTCGCGGGCTCGGTGCCGATCGTGTGGGGCTCGTCGCCGCTGGCCACCGTGGCCGCGCGGCGCTTCGCCGATACGCTGTCGGCCAACGCCCGGTACCCCGTCGTGGCGGGCGCCCTCGGCGAGGCCGGACGGGGCCGGGTCGGCCTGCTCGACGGCGTCTTCGGCGGGCTGGTCGAGTCGGCCCGCGACATCTTCGCCGACCCGGGCGACGAGGTCGAGGCCACCCGGCTGCGCGTGGTACTGCTGCGCGACGGCGGCCTCGGCACCGAAGAAGACGCCGACGAGCCGGTGGCCGTGGAGGAGCGGCGCGCCGACGCCGTGCAGACCCTGGCCGAGCGGCGCGGCGTGCGCTGCGACGTGGTCACCGCCGAGGGCGGCTCGTCGCTGGAGCGGCTCGCCTCACTCGTCGCGATCCCTGACTTCGCATCCGTTTACCTGGCGCTGGCCCACGAGCTGGACCCGATGGCGGTGCCTGCCGTCACCGAGATGAAGGAGCTTTCCAACCCATGAGCGCCTCCGGGGGCACCAAGGCGATCGTCGCGGCCCTGCTGGCCAACCTCGGTATCGCGGTCACGAAGTTCGTGGCTTGGCTCCTCACCCAGTCGTCGTCGATGCTGGCCGAGTCGATCCACTCGGTCGCCGACTCGGGCAACCAGGCGCTGCTGCTCCTGGGCGGCCGCCGGGCGCAGCGCAAGGCCACGCCGCAGCACCCCTTCGGGTACGGCCGCGAGCGCTACATCTACGCGTTCATCGTGTCGATCGTGCTGTTCAGCGTCGGTGGCCTGTTCGCGCTGTACGAGGCGTACCACAAGTACGAGCACTGGCACGGCGGCCACGACGAGGGCATCACCTCGTGGCACTGGGTGCCGGTGGTCGTGCTGTCGGTGGCGATCGTGCTGGAGTCGTTCTCGTTCCGCACCGCGATCGTCGAGTCCAACCACGTGCGGGGCAAGGCGACCTGGGTCCAGTTCGTCCGCCGGGCGCGCGCCCCTGAGCTGCCCGTCGTGTTGCTGGAAGACCTCGGCGCGCTGGTCGGTCTTGTCTTCGCCCTGATCGGCGTCTCGCTGACGCTGATCACCGGCAGCAGCCTGTGGGACGCGCTTGGCACCGCGGCGATCGGCCTCCTGCTGGTCACCATCGCGATCATCCTGGCGATCGAGA
This sequence comes from Phytohabitans aurantiacus, assembly GCF_027923225.1. Lineage (GTDB taxonomy): Bacteria > Actinomycetota > Actinomycetes > Mycobacteriales > Micromonosporaceae > Phytohabitans > Phytohabitans aurantiacus. The sequence continues at coordinate 290,274 of NZ_BSDI01000004.1, read as the reverse complement.
CCAAGAGCCTCCTGCTCGGCGAGGGCGGCACGCCGGAAGACGTCGCCAAGATCGAGCAGGCGATCCTCGCCGGCCCCGAGGTCGACCGGATCATCCACATGAAGACGCTGCACCTCGGCCCGGAGGAGCTGCTCGTCGCCGCGAAGATCGCGGTGCGTGAGAGCGAGACCGCCGACGAGATCGCAGACCACATCAACGCGGCCGAGGGCCGCATCCGCGCTGCGGTGCCGATCGCTCGGGCCATCTACCTGGAGCCCGACATCTACCGGGTACCGGCACCACCGGCCGCGGAGCCGGCGCCAGCGGCGGGCTGAACCGTGGACGCGCTCGCCAGCCCGATCCGGCCGTACGCCTGGGGTTCCCGCACCGCCATCGCGGGAATCCAGGGGCGGCCGGTGCCGAGTGACGGGCCGGAGGCGGAGCTGTGGATCGGCGCCCACCCGGGTGATCCGTCCACTGTCGACGGGGTGAGCCTCGCCGACCGGATCGCCGCCGAGCCGGACCGGTTGCTCGGTCCGGCCATCGCGGCCCGGTTCGGCGCGCGCCTGCCGTACCTCATGAAGATCCTGGCGGCCGCCGCGCCGCTGTCGTTGCAGGCGCATCCCGACGAGGCCCGGGCACAGGCCCGCTTCGCGGCCGGGCATCCGAGCTATGTGGACGCTCACCACAAGCCCGAGATGCTCGTGGCGATCTCGGATTTCGAGGCGCTGTGCGGCTTCCGCGATCCCGCGGTGGCGGCCGAGAGCCTCGCGGCACTCGGTGTGTCCACGTTGGAGCCGGTGGTCGCCGCGCTGCGCGCTGGCGACCTGCGCACCGCGCTGCGCGCGTTGCTGGAGTGGCCCGAGGTCGATCGCCCATCGCTCGTCGAGGCGGCGGTGGCGGCACCCGACGCTCCTGATCTGGTACGCCGACTCGCCGCCCACTACCCCGGCGATCCCGGTGTCCTGGTGGCGCTCCTGCTCAACCACGTCACGCTGGCGCCCGGCGAGGCGATCTGGATGCCGGCCGGCAACCTGCACGCCTACCTCCAGGGCACCGGCGTGGAGATCATGGCGGCCAGCGACAACGTGTTGCGCGGCGGGCTCACCCCCAAGCACGTCGACGTGCCCGAGCTGCTCGACGTGCTGCGGTTCGAGGTACTGGCCGACCCGGTCGTGCCGGCGGTCCCGGTGGCACCGGGTGTGGTGACGTGGCAGACGCCGGTCGCCGAGTTCGCGCTGCACCGGGTGCGGCCGGCGGAGGCCGGTGGGCCGGTGACGCTCGACGTGTCCGGGCCGCGCGTGGTCCTGTCCGTAGCCGGTGAGCTCGTCGCCGACGACGGCGCCGCGAGCGTGAAGCTGCCGGCGGGACTCGCGGCGTTCGGTGCTGCCGATGCCGGACCGGTGGTAGTGGCGGGCGCGGGCGAAGCCTTCGTCGCGTCGGTCCCGCTCTAAAACTCACGCAGCGCGGTCATCTGAAGATAGGGCGTATGCCGAAATTTCGCGTTTTAGCTTGACACCGACGTTGCTTAGTGTGACTCTATGAGTACGCAGTGTTATCGGGATCAAGGTCCGAGTCACGCGCGGGGAACCAAACCGGGGGGATGCGCGGGGCGGTGGGAGCTGGGCGGAAAGGCCGCTCAAGACCCATCGCCCCGCGCGCTGTACGGGTCCGAATGCCGTCCGCGTAAGGTAGTGGGTCGTGCAGTAGACGCGTACGACAGGAGCTTTCATGACCAGCACTCTTCCGGCGCCCGGCGCGTCGGCCGAGTCCCGTCCGCGCACCGTCGCCGAGGGCGACTACAAGGTCGCTGACCTTTCCCTGGCTGCCTTTGGCCGCAAGGAGATCCAGCTCGCAGAGCACGAAATGCCCGGGCTGATGTCGATCCGCCGTGAGTTCGCAGCGGAGCAGCCGCTGCGTGGCGCGCGGATCACCGGCTCCCTGCACATGACGATCCAGACCGCTGTGCTGATCGAGACTCTGGTCGCGCTGGGCGCGCAGGTCCGCTGGGCGTCGTGCAACATCTTCTCCACTCAGGACCACGCCGCCGCGGCGATCGTGGTGGGCCCCGAGGGCACCGCCGACGCGCCGTCCGGTGTCCCGGTGTACGCCTGGAAGGGCGAGACGCTCGAAGAGTACTGGTGGTGCACCGAGCAGGTGCTCATCTGGCCCGACGGCGACGGCCCCAACATGATCCTTGACGACGGTGGCGACGCGACGCTGCTGGTGCACAAGGGCGCCGAGTTCGAAAACGCGGGCGCCGTGCCGTCGACCGAGGCGTCCGACAGCGAGGAGTACGCCGTCATCCTCGACGTGCTGCGCCGCTCGCTCACCGAGGACAACCAGCGGTGGACCCGGGTCGCCCAGGGCATCAAGGGTGTCACCGAGGAGACCACCACGGGCGTGCACCGGCTGTACGAGATGCAGTCGGCCGGCACCCTGCTCTTCCCGGCGATCAACGTCAACGACTCCGTGACGAAGAGCAAGTTCGACAACAAGTACGGCTGCCGCCACTCGCTCATCGACGGCATCAACCGGGCCACCGACGTGCTGATCGGCGGCAAGGTCGCGGTCGTGTTCGGCTACGGCGACGTGGGCAAGGGCTGCGCCGAGTCACTGCGCGGCCAGGGCGCCCGGGTCATCGTGACCGAGGTCGACCCGATCTGCGCCCTGCAGGCGGCGATGGACGGCTACCAGGTCGCCACGATGGAAGACGTCGTCGAGACGGCCGACATCTTCATCACCGCCACCGGCTGCTTCGACGTCATCACCGCCGAGCACATGGCGCGGATGAAGCACCAGGCGATCGTGGGCAACATCGGCCACTTCGACAACGAGATCGACATGGCTGGTCTCGCGAAGCGCGACGACGTCACGCGGATCAACATCAAGCCGCAGGTCGACGAGTGGCGTTTCGATGACGGTCACTCGATCATCGTGCTGTCGGAGGGGCGCCTGCTGAACCTCGGCAACGCCACCGGCCACCCGTCGTTCGTCATGTCGAACTCGTTCGCCAACCAGACGATCGCGCAGATCGAGCTCTTCACCAAGCTCGACCAGTACCCGGTGGGCGTCTACACGCTGCCCAAGCACCTCGACGAGAAGGTGGCCCGGCTGCACCTCGACGCCCTCGGCGCGAAGCTGACCACGCTCACCAAGGAGCAGGCGTCCTACCTGGGCATTCCGGTCGAGGGTCCGTTCAAGTCGGACCACTACCGCTACTGAGCGACACCTGTACTGAGCGATACCAGTACTGAGCGATCGGGTCGGGTCTTTACCCGGCCCGATCGTGCTTTCTGGGCCGCACCCAGGTCCACACGCAGTACGCGAGCCAGCCCACCGCCACAGCGGTGGCCAGCGGGCGCAGCTTCAGCATCGTGAGCAGGAAGATCACCGCCAGCACGGTGAGCCACGGGATGAAGGCCTTCACCCGGCAACAGTAGACGGAGATCCGCACAAGGGGCGGCGGGCCGGTGGTTGCCGCCACCTGGCCCGCCGTCCGGCTCCGGAATCCCGTGTCAGAGCATGTGCTGCGCCTGCCTGCCGACGACCTGTACCAACTCGGCGTCCAGCAGGCGGATCCACCGGCGACGGACGCTGTGCAGCGTGGTGAGGATGGGCCGAGCCGGCGTGCCTTCGGTCGGCTGCAGTATCGCGTTGCCGTCCGGCAGTACGAGCAGCCAGGCGACCACTTGACCCGCGGTGTCACGGTCGCCTCGGCGGTAGAGGGCGAAAACGATGGGGCGCTCGTCGACGAAGACCAGGCCGGTGTCCAGTTGCCAGGGAAGCTCGGACGGGTCTGCGGCGAAGGTACGTTCGTCCAGCAAGGCTGCCTCCGTCGGTCGTGGACTGGTGTGGCTGTGCCTCGACTCCGTTGTCGCCTTAACTCCCCTTCAGGGTGCATCTTGCGAACCGAAGATGCAAGTGCATCTGTGGCCTGTCTGTTGCACTTAGAGGCACGGGCTTGCGTTACCGTGTCCATGATGGCAGTGAAGCCCAGTCCACCGACTCTGCGGCGTCAACTCGGCGCCGAACTGCGGCGTCTGCGTGGCGATCGCACGGTCGCGGACGTAGCTGCCGGGCTCGGGTGGTCAGAATCAAAGCTGAGCCGCATCGAGACCGCCCATACGGGCATCCGGCCCAAAGATCTGGACCGGCTGCTCGACGTCTACGCGCTTGCCCAGGATGCCCGGGCGCGCATCCAAGCGCTGGCCGGTCAAGCCCGCCAGCGCGCCTGGTGGGAGGCGTACGGTGATGTGCTACCGAACGCCTATGAGACCTACATCGGGTTCGAAGCCGAAGCCACCAGCATCTACAACTACGAAGCACAGATCGTTCCTGGCCTGCTGCAAACCGCTGAGTACGCCAGCGCGGTCATAGCCGCCGATGGTGTTTACCAGGATGAGGAGGTCCACAGCCAGCGGGTCGCTGTTCGGATGGCGCGGCAAGCGGTGCTGACGCGGAACCCGTCCCCACAGTTGGTCGTCGTTCTTGACGAGGCTGTCCTGAGGCGTCAGGTCGGTGGTGAAGATGTCATGCGGCGTCAGTTGGGTCGACTTGTCGAAGCAAATGACCGCAAGATGATCACAGTACAGGTGCTGCCGTTCAGTGTGGGCGCGCACCGGGCCCTTGCTGGCTCATTTGTAATCATGGAGTTTGCGGGAGATTCCGACCATCCGCTCGTCTATTCCGAGGGAATGACTGGCGGTGTCTTTCGAAGCCGCGCAGACGAACTTCGAAGCTACTGGATGAGCTTCGAATCGTTGCGGACTGCATCGCTTACTCCGAGGCAGTCCGTGGAATTTATTCAAGCCGTAGCACAAGGCGATATCTGATTTAATCTTGAGAGGATCCGATAGTTCCATGTTTGGGCGGAATCTGCGTGACGTGCCTTGGGTGAAGAGCACGCGCAGTGCCGGAAATGGCCAGTGTGTCGAGGTGGCGAGGCTCGAAGATTGCGTCGCTTTACGCGACTCTAAGGATGCGGAAGGACCCATTCTGCAGTTTTCGACCAAATCATGGCAGTCCTTCGTGGATTCTCTGCGCATGAAGGTCCATAACTAGGTGGCCTGCGGGTAGCCTATGCCGCAGGCGGTTCTTGTTGGGCCGCCTGCGGTGAGGTTCCCAGCTCCTCCGAGAAGACGGCGATGATCCCGCCTTTCTTGCTCGGATAGCCCGTCCGCCATACATCCTCGGTGCTCTGCCAGTAGCTGCGAACCCACTCGCTGGTAGCCATGAACCTCAGATGCATTCGGATCTCATCTATATTTGCGGCGCCCGTCTGATGCAGCAGTATGAAGTAATTCAGGACAAGATTGGTGTAGACCGTCAGCCTGGGCTCGACTCCTTCTGGTCGAGGAAATTGTCCCCAGGCTTGCAGTAGATCTGGATCGTTGATCGCCATGGCCAAGAGATCGGTCTGAAACTGTCGGATAGCCATTCGTCGTGCATCGCGCATCTGCCTTTGTTGTAAACCTAGCGTCATAGCGACCGCAATAACGGCCGCGGCTGCGAGAACTGCTGAGATGGCTCCATATGACTGCCCGATGAGACTCAGGCGTTCCCAGTCGTGCTCCTCGCTGTCCAGGAAACGTAGCGCGAGTGGCGAGGCGACGATCAGTGCTACGGCCAAGATCAATAGGATTGATGTTGCCAGGATGCCTAGATTGACCTTGAGCGGACTAAGAAGTGCCGTCGCCGGTCGCCTTTGCACTCTTTCCTCACCCCCGGAACTAGGTGGAGCCTGCTAGCGGGCCTTCTCCGCGTCACGTTTGTAGCGCATGCCCGCCAGAAACCATTACAGGGCAGCGGCGCAACTTTGATGTGAGAGCACCAATTGACTGCCCTCAGACGGGTGCTCGGAACCGGTTGAGCTGTGTCTTAGGCCGGTTCGTGGGGCTCGGGTGCGGAGCGCCTGAGGGTACTGGCCACCGGCGGTGGACGCAGGCCGGTCCAGTCCGCCTGATCCGCCGCGGGATTGAGCCACGGCGGCGTGGGCCACTGGTGGCTGGCCCAGACGGCGGCAGGCGTGGGGGTCTCCGATGAGTCCGGGGCGCTCCACGGGGACGGAGTGGGTGCGCCGCCCGGCTCGCCGGGGCGGGGCGCGGCCGGGACGCGTCGCGGTGGGCCCGTCAGGCCCGGCCAGAGCGTCGCTGTGACCGCGCGGGCCCGTGCCAGCCGGTGCGCCGCCCGGCGGTGCCGTTCGGCCAGTACCGCCGCGAGGTAGGCCCACCCGGGCACGCCCGGCGGTGGCGGGGGCGTCGTGGCGGCCGCCACCTCGGTGGCGAGCGCCTGGCCGAGGCGGCTGCGCTCGGGCTCGGCCAGCCCGTGCCCGCGCGCCAGGAAGTGCCGTACCGCCAGCGCCAGGTCGTCGTCGAGCCCGGTCAGGTCGAGTGTGGCCGCCCAACTCGCGAGCGGCAGCGGCATGCCGGGCACCCAGCCCCACGAGGCCGGGGTGCGCTCGTGGATGACCATCGTGCCGGCGGCCAGGTCGCCGAGGCGCTTGCCGCGCGGGTTGCTCAGCATCGTGGCGAGGCTCGCGATCCAGGTGACGAGCGGCAGTACCAGGCCGGGCCACTCGACGGCGACGCTGACCAGGGATCGGGTCAGCGCGTGGCGGAACCGGACAGGACCGCCGTCGTCGCGGACCACCCTCAGCCCCACCGCGAGCTTGCCGACGGTGCGGCCGCCGCTCAACGTCTCGCATATCACCGGGTAGCCGACCAGCACCAGCACGATGCCGACGGTGAGCAGCGCGCCTTCGAGGGCGGCATCGGCGCGCACGGTGGTGATGACGGCGCCGCCGATGATGGCCAGGACCAGGGCGATTCCCGCCTGGACGGCGATGTCGACGAGCAGCGCGAGCACTCTGGAACCGACCCGCGCGACCCGCACCTCCAGCTCGACGGCCTCCCCGTTGACGAGACCGTCGACGGGACGGCTCGCCGACCCCCCTTGCGCGTTCACCCGACCAGTGAACACCATGTGCGGCGTGGATCTCGACGCGTACGTCGCCGAGCACGACGCCGAGTGGCGGCGGCTGGAGCAGCTGTCGCGTGGGCGCAAGCTGTCCGTGTCCGAAGCGGACGAGCTGGTGGCCCTCTATCAGCGGGCGGCGACCCATCTTTCCGTGGTGCGTAGCCGGTCGCCCGACCCGGCTCTGGTGGCCCGCCTCTCCCGGCTGGTACTGAGCGCCCGCGCCGCCATCACGGGCGGCACCGGGGTGTCGTGGCGCGAGGTGGGCCGGTTCTTCACGGCCGGCTTCCCGCTGGCCGTGTACCGGGCGCTGCCGTGGTGTACCGGCGCGGCCCTGGCCTTCACGGCCGTGACCGGCTTTCTCATGTGGTGGGTGTCCGGGCATCCGGAGAGCGCTGCCGCGTTCATCGGTGAAGACGCCGCCCGCGAGCTGGTGGAGTCGGAGTTCGCGGGCTACTACAGCGAGTTCATGCCGGCGACCTTCGCCTTCCACCTGTGGACGCACAACGCCTGGCTGGCGGCGCAGTGCCTCGCCGCGGGGGTGCTCATCGTGCCGGTGTTGTGGCTGCTGTGGAACAACGCGCTCAACATCGGCGTGGTCGGCGGGGTGATGCTCTCGTACGACCGCGGCGACCTCTTCTTCGGGCTGATCCTGCCGCATGGATTGCTTGAGCTGACGGGGATCTACGTGGCGGCCGGTGTGGGCCTGCGGATCGGCTGGGCGTGGATCGCGCCCGGTCCGCACCGCAGCCGAGGGCGGGCCGTCGCCGACGCGGGCCGCTCCGGGATGTTGGTGGCGGTGGGGCTGATCGGATTGTTCGCGGTGGCGGGGCTGATCGAGGCGTTCGTGACGCCTTCGCCGTTGCCCGCGGTCTTCCGGGTCGGCATCGGCGCGGCGGTCTGGCTCGCGTTCCTGACGTACGTCGTAGTCCTGGGTAGGAAAGCTTCCAAACAAAGCAAGGCGTCCCTCACGTCGTGAGAAGGACGCCTTGCTTTCAGCCGGGGAACGTCAGCAGGTCTTCCACTGGAACTGGACGATTGTTTCCACGTTTCCTTCACTCGACCGGAGTGAAAGGGAGCTTATTTTCGTCGGGTTGACGGTGCCCTCGTCGACCCGCAATTCGGTGTTGATGTTCAGGTTGCGGGTCGCGCCACACGGGGAGTAGATGAGTTCCTCCACGGGTGTCGCGTCAATGGTGTGCCAAAGCGACCGCAGTGGTCCGTCGAATGAATGGTCGACGTGATTGTTGGCAGAGGAGCCCTGGAAGTAGTAGTTGGTCCGCTGGAGGCCGACGGCGCCGGCTTCGAGGCGGGCGCGGCCCACGTAGTCTGCCCGCGCGACCGCGAACGTGTAGCCCTGCGGGATGTGGACCAACAGGTTGACCTGGCAGTTCTTGCGGAAGTCGGTGGGCTTCGCGTCGCCGCCGGCCTGCGCGATGAAGTCTCGATACGTGATCCGGAAGCCGGTGTTGTCGGGCAGCACCGACACCGACGCCGTGCCCGCTGGGCAGCCGGAACCGTTGACGGTGACCACGTCGAGGGTGATCTTCTCGCTGGGTGGCGCGCTCTCCTCGGCGGCGCTGGCGTAGGCCGGCGACAGTGCCGGCCCGGCCAGCGAAAGGGCGAGGACGGTGGTCAGGGCTACGAGGACGGGACGTCTCACGGTGGTCGGCAGGACAGTCATGGGGTTCCCCTCGGGTCGCGTACTCGCCGTCATTTGATCGACATTGCTGTTCCCCGGGCGAAGCGTAGCGGTGTTAAAAATCAAATACAAGGACGTCAATTGGTCAACTCGTCCTACCCAAAACTGACAAGATCTCGCCCACAAAAAGACTGCATTGACCTCTCTCTATCACCGGCCATAATATGGCCGAGCGCGCGCACCATCCCATCTGCATCGGAAAGGGAGTTCCATGCGTAGGGTGATGATTGCTGGTGCCGCCGTATTCGCATTGCTTGCCCCTGCCTTGCTGGTCGCTTCACCAGCGTCTGCTGTCGGGTGGCTCGACGATCCGGTGCCGCCACCGAATGACAGAATCGTTATCGACGTCGTGACCGTCCTTGGCAACGGCTGCCCGGCGGGCACCGCCGCGGTGGCCGTCTCGCCGGACAACACCGCCTTCACCGTCACGTACAGCAACTATCTGGCGCAGGTCGGCGTCGGTTCCCGTCCGACCGACTTCCGCAAGAACTGCCAGCTCAACGTGGCCGTGCACGTGCCTGCCGGCTTCACCTACGCGATCGCCAAGGCCGACTACCGCGGCTTCGCGTCGCTGGCGACCGGTGCGACCGCCACACAGAGTGCCCGGTACTACTTCCAGGGCATGAGCCAGACGGCCTTCGTGAACCACCCGTTCCGTGGGCCGTTCGAGGACAACTGGTTCGCCAGCGACCAGACCGACATCGCCTCGCTCGTCTACCATCCGTGCGGCGCCATGCGAAATCTCAACATCAACACTGAGCTGCGAGTCAGCGCCGGCACGTCCAACACGGCCACGACCACCAGCTTCCTCTCGATGGACTCCACCGACGGCAGCATCCAGACCGTCTACCACTTCAACTGGCAGCACTGCCCACGCCGGTAAACCGCGGGACCACTGCGGCCAGCCACCCGATGCGGGCGGCTGGCCGCATCGCCCTGTCAGAGGCGGCCAGCCTGCTTCAAAGTCAGATACGCGTCGCAGAGGCGGGATGGGAAGACGTCGAGCGGTGCGTCGAGCACCGTTACCCCGTTGCGGGTCAGCGCCGACCGCACCCGGTCCCGTTCGCCGAGGGTGCGGATGGCGGCGGCTGACAAGTACGGGTCGCCGGACGGTTCGGCCATCCGTTCCAGCAGCGGGTCGTGCACCGCCGCCACGATCACCCGGTGCCGGGCCGCCAGCCGGGGCAGCACCGGCAGCAGCCCCTCGCCGAGCGCGCCCGGTTCCAGCGCGGTGAAAAGCACCACCAGTGCCCGCTTCCGCTCGCGCCGCAGCACCTCGCCGACCACCAACTCGAAGTCTGTCTCCACAAGGGACGGTTGGAGTGGCGCGAGCGCGTTGACGAGGCGGGGAAGCAGGACGTGGCGGCCGCCGGAGACGGTGGCGCGCACCACCGTGTCGACCGCGAGCAGGTCCACCTGGTCGCCGGCCCGCGAGGCGAGCGCCGCGAGTAGCAGGGCGGCGTCGATCGACGCGTCGAGTCGCGGTTCGTCGCCCACGCGTACAGCCGATGTGCGCCCGGTGTCGAGTACGCACACGACACGGCGGTCGCGCTCGGGTCGCCACGTGCGCACGAGCACGTCGGACCGGCGTGCGCTGGCCCGCCAGTCGATCGACCGGACGTCGTCTCCGATCACATACTCACGCAGCGCGTCGAACTCGGTGCCCTGGCCGCGTCCCCGGGTCACCTGGGCGCCTTCGAGCGTGCGCAGCCGGGCCGTCTTTTCGGGCAGGAAGCGCCGAGAGTCGAAGCGCGGCAGCACCCGCAGGCGCCAGGCGGGTGTGGCGGGGCGGCCGGCCCGCTGCCGGAACGCCAGCCCCATCGGACCGTACGAGCGCAGGCTCACCCGCACCGCTGGGCGGTCGCCGCGCCGGGTCGGCGTCAGCGTGGTCTCCAGCGCGGCTGACGCGTGCGGCTCGACGAGGACCCGGTGCACCCGCGAAGGCGCGCCGGCTGACGGTACCCAGGAATCCCGGACCTGCGCACGGAGGACGCGTGGGGAGTCGTTGTGGACCCCCAGCGTGACCGTGGCGGTCTCGCCCAGCCGGACCGCACGTGCTCCGTCGCGGCTCAGCCGCACGGCGCGCAGCGGCGCGGCGAGCGCGGTGTCGACCGCCGCGAGCGCCAGGACCGCGGCGGTGAGCACCACGACGCCCCACCACGGCGACGGCCACAGCGGGAGCGTGACGGTGCTGAGCGCGAGGAGCGCGGCGGTCCGGCCGGTGAGCATTACCGCGGCGTTGGCACGGTGGCGAGCACAGCGTCGAGTACCGCGTCCGGCGTCACGCCCTCCAGCTCGGCCTCCGGGCGCAGCCGGACGCGGTGCCGGAGGGTGGCCCGCGCGACCGCCTTGATGTCGTCGGGCGTCACGTACTCGCGTCCGGCCAGCCAGGCCCACGCCTTGGCGGTGCCCAGCAGCGCGGTCGCGCCGCGCGGTGAGGCGCCCAACTCCAGCGACGGCGACGTGCGGGTGGCGCGGCACAGGTCGACGACGTACCCGAGCACGGCGTCGGCGACGCCCACGCGCTGCACGGCCGCCCGGCCCGCGGCCAGGTCCGCCGCGCTGGCGACCCGCTGCACGCCGGCCGCCTTGAGATCGCGCGGATCGAATCCGTTGTGGTGTGCGCGCAGCACCCCGATCTCCTCGTCGCGGCCGGGCAGCGGCACGGTCAGCTTGATGAGGAACCGGTCGAGTTGCGCCTCGGGGAGCGGATACGTGCCCTCGTACTCGATCGGGTTCTGGGTGGCGGCCACGATGAACGGCTCGGGGAGCGGGCGCGGCGTGCCCTCGACCGACACCTGCCGCTCCTCCATGACCTCCAGCAGCGCCGACTGGGTCTTCGGCGGCGTGCGGTTGATCTCGTCGGCGAGGAGCAGGTTGGTGAACACCGGCCCGGACCGGAACTCGAACGCCGCACTGTGCGGGTCGTACACCAGCGAGCCGGTGACGTCGCCGGGCATCAGGTCGGGCGTGAACTGGAGGCGCTTGGCGTCCAGGTCGAGCGCGGCGGCGAGGGTGCGCACCATCAGGGTCTTGGCGACACCCGGTACGCCTTCGAGGAGCACATGGCCGCGGCACAGCAACGCGATCACCAGGCCGCTCACGATGGCGTCCTGCCCGACCACGGCCTTGGCCACCTCGGCGCGCAGCCGGTGCAGGGCCGCCCGGGCGTGGTCGGCGTCGGCGGGTTGGGTCACCGCTGCTCTCCTTCGTCGGTCCTCACGGGTGGCGCGCCGACCTCGTGTGCCAGCGCGTCGAGGTCTGCGGCCAGCGCGACCAGCTCCTCGTCGGTCTCCGGGGAGGCACCGTACAGCAGGTCGTCCACGTCGTCCCTGGGCCGGCCGGTGTGCGCCGCGATCGCCGAGGCCAGCGCCTCGCCGTCGTCGTCCGGCTCAAGCCGGAGCAGCGCGGCTGTGCGCTGCCGTGCCGCCTCTCGCAGGATGTCTGCGGTGGGCCCGCGCGCCTTGGCCCGGCGGTACAGCCGGCCGCGGCCGAGCACCGTCTCGGCGCCCCGTACCGTCGCCGGCAGCGGCTCGCTGACCGGTGGTCCGAGCCGCCGCGCCCGCCAGACCGCTACGACAAGGGCGGCCAGAGCGAGCTGGACGAGGATCGCCCAGAACCAGTCCGGGAAGGCGTCCCAGAGCGGGTTCCGCCCCTCGCTCGGTGGCGCGGCCCCGTTGTCACCGTCCCCTTCGGACTGTCCGGAGCCGTTGCCGGACCGCCCTTCCCCGCTCTCGCCCGATCCCGGATCGCCTCCGACGACGCCCTCGCCCGAAGGGTCCTCTGAGGACTCTCGCTCGGGCTCCTCGCTGCCGGGCGGGTCGACCGGCTGCGCTGGCGGCTCTTCGAGCTCGTGCAGGTCGAGCCAGACCACTGTGGACTTCGTAGCCAGCAGGCCAACCGCGAGCGCGCGGTTGCCGTGCTCGCCGGCGCGGTCGTTGCGGAACGGCTCGTTCGCTCCGATCACCACCAACTCGGCCGCTGACCACCGGGTGCGGACCAGGCCGGCGTCGTAGCACCGCTCGCCGTCCGCCTCGTATCGCTGGCGCAGCGCCGCTGCCGTGCCGGCGCGGCGGGCCTCGTCGAGCGCGCAGCCCGGTTCGGTCGCCTTGGCCGCCCACCGGCGTCCGGTGGCCGCGACCGGGGCCGCGATGGTGTCGAGGGTGCGCGCGGGCGGGTCGACGAGCACGATCCTGGTGCTCGCCGGCAGGGACTCCAACATCCGCAGGTAGTCCGGGTGCGAGACGCCGGGCACGGGTACGAAGAGCGTGGCGTCTCCCTCGTACGCGGCACCGATCGCGTCCAGGGTGCTGGTCGTCCGGTGCACGTCGACGCCCTCGGCACGTAGCGCGTCGGCGAGTGCGCGGCCACCGATCGGCGCCTCGCTGGCCGGACTGAGGAAGTCGGCGTCGGTCGGGTCGGGCTGCTCGACGGCGTACGTGATCCCGGTCACCGTCAACAGCAGCGCGGCGATGCCGAGGGGGACAGCCATCCGGAGCCACCGCATCCGCATCAGAGCGCCCGCCGCAGTTGGTCGGCCAGCTCACGCATGCGCGCGTCGTGCTGGGACGTGGCGGGAAGCTGGCCGTACCACAGGTCGGAGAAGACGCCACCGGCCGCGCGCAGCGGCTCGTCGACCGCGGGCCGGGCTCTGCCAGCCGCGCCGGCCAGCTCGGTGACGGTCCACCCTGGACGGTGCTCGACGACGCGCCGGTCGACCAGTTCGCGGACCATCGCGCGCAGCCGCTCGCGCACGGCCTCGGCGTACCGGCCCTGCGAGGCGAGCCGATCGGCCAGCGAGACGAACGCCGCCGCGGGCATGTCGGGAAGCTCGTCGGGGCCTGCGGGCGCCTTGCCGGTGGCCGTATCTGGCGCGCTCTCGCGGCGGCGCCAGGACCAGCTGGGCCAGCGGAATCTGGGCCACCGCAGGCGTGGCATGCGCAGGCGCGGCCACCGGAGCCAGGCCGGCCGCCGGCGCGGCACCCACGCCGGCCACCAGTACCAGCCGGCCGCGACCAGCCCCGCGATCAGCACCAGAAGCAGCGCGGCCAGCGGGAGCGGGATGACGTCGCCCAGCGCCGCCACCGACTCGGTCCACCACCGGCTCATCGGGCCAGCACGAGCAGGTCAGGGGCCAACCGGCCGTGGTGGCGGGCCCGGGAGAGCAGGATGTCGAGCCCTTCGGTGCGCATCCGGGTCTCCAGGTGCAACACGGCGTCGAGGCAGGCGAGCGTCGGGTAGGCGAGCGTGTTGACCAGCAGCCAGGCGGCGGCGCTGAGCAGGCCCGTCCACTGCGGCCGGTCGAGGCTGAGCGCGTCGAGCGCGGCCACCGCGCCGAAGCCGAGCGCCACCCGGATCGCCAGCCAGGCCAGGTAACCGAGGATCCGCACCACACCGGCCCGCAGGCCCGCACGGCACGCCAGGCCCGCGCTGCGCATCAGCGCCCGTCCCGGTCCGAGGCGATCGAGTACGACGGCAGGGGCGGCCAGGCCCAGCAGGGCGTACACGGCGAACCAGGCCGGTCCGGCGAGCGCCGCCGCGAACATGGTCGCGCCCGCCACCCCCGCGACCAGCGCGACCCGTCCCCACCGGGCGCCGCGCGGGTCGAGCAGCCGGCGGGCGGGGAGCGGCTGCCCGAGCATCGAGGCCGCCGCGGCCCGCGACGTGAGCCCGCCGAGCAGCACGATGATGGTCATTTCGGTGGCGGCGCCCACGGCGAGCAGCAGCCAGTACCAGCCGAGGAGGTCGGAGTCGGGCAGGTAGGCGGGCGGCTGCGCGTCGGCCGACTCCCGGAAGGGCGCGAGCACCAGCTGCTCGGCCGCGGCGAGCACCGCCGCCACGGGCAGCAGCACCCGGCCGTGCGCCCGCAGCAACGTCACCGCGGCGTCGAGGAGCTCGCCGACGGTGAGGGGACGCAGCGGCAGCACTGCGCCATCCTGGCACGGTGTGGCCAATCGGTCCGCCCCGGCCACCCTGACGACCGATGTTGATCGTCCGATTTGTCGTATGCGCAGGTAAACCGCCCGTGGAGCCGGTCACACGGATCTGAGGCGAGGTGGAATATTGAACACATGAGGGCACGGGTTCTGGTGGTCGATGACGATCCCGCACTCGCCGAGATGCTCGGCATCGTGTTGCGCAGCGAGGGCTTCCTGCCCTCTTTCGTAGCCGATGGCGAGCGGGCGTTGGCCGCGTTCCGGGAGAACCGTCCCGACATAGTCCTCCTTGACCTGATGTTGCCTGGAATGAGCGGCATCGACGTGTGCCGGTCGATCCGCACCGAGTCCGGCGTGCCGATCGTCATGCTGACGGCCAAGAGCGACACCGTCGACGTCGTGCTGGGCCTGGAGTCCGGTGCCGACGACTACGTGGTCAAGCCGTTCAAGCCCAAGGAGCTGGTCGCCCGGATGCGGGCCCGGCTGCGTCGTGGCGAGGACGCCGCGCCCGAGATGTTGACCATCGGCCCGCCCGGTAACCAGATCAACATCGACGTGCCGGCGCACACCGTGAGCCGTGACGGCGACGAGGTCAAGCTGACTCCGCTGGAGTTCGACCTGCTGGTCGCGCTGGCCCGCAAGCCGCGCCAGGTGTTCACCCGCGAGGTGCTGCTGGAGCAGGTGTGGGGATACCGCCACGCCGCCGACACCCGGCTGGTCAACGTGCACGTCCAGCGGCTGCGGGCCAAGATCGAGCCCGACCCGGAGCGTCCGGAGATCATCCTGACCGTCCGGGGCGTGGGCTACAAGGCGGGCACCGGATAGCCTGGGGCCGACTGTGGCACTCTCGGCACCCTCCGCATCCGCGCTCGGCAAGGCCTCCGCTCTCGGCAAGCGCGCGCTGGTCGCTGCCCACCGCGCCTGGCGGAAGGCCGCCCAGCGGGGTGCCGCGTTCGCCGCGCCGGTGCACGGCACGTGGCGGCGGTCGCTGCACTTCCGGGTCGTCACCATCACGCTGGTCGCCTCCAGCCTGCTGGTGGGCGGCTTCTCGTACCTCGTGGCCACGCAGAGCACCAACATCCTGCTCCACGGCACCGAGGCAGAGGTGAAATCGCAGCTCCACGACGATGTCCAGTACGCCGCTGACCAGCTCAGCATCTACCCGGTCAGGTACAACCGCGAGATCCAGGTGACGCTCAACGCGACCGCCTCGTACCTGTCAGGAGGCGGCCCCGAGCAGGGCGGCTTCGTGGCGCTGACGGCGGTCAGGCACAGCAACCTCAAGACCGCGGCCCCGCGCGGCGTCGACGTCAGCCCCCTGATCGGCGATCAGCTCGAAGACGAGGTGGCCTATCAGGGCCAGGTCGCCCGGCAGATCCGCACCGCGGACCTCGGTGGTGGCCCGACGAAGTACCTCGTCTACGGCTCCCGGGTGCCCACCGACTTCGGCCAGGTCGAGCTGTACCGGATCGTGCCCCTGACGACCGAAGACCAGACGGCCAACCAGATCCGCACGATGGTGCTCTTCACCGGCGTGGCGCTGGTGGTGCTGCTCGGCGTGCTGGCCGCGCTCGTGACCCGGCTGGTGGTCAACCCGGTACGGGTGGCCGCCCGCACCGCCCAGCGGCTCTCCGCCGGCCTGCTCGACCAGCGCATGGCGGTCAACGGCGAAGACGACCTCGCCCAGCTCGCCGCGGCGTTCAACCAGATGGCGACGAACCTCCAGCGCCAGATCGTGCGGCTGGAGGAGATGTCGCGGTTGCAGCGCAGGTTCACCTCCGACGTGTCGCACGAGCTGCGCACGCCCCTGACCACGGTCCGGATGGCGGCCGACCTGATCTTCGCCGGGCGCGACGACTTCGATCCGGCCGTCGCCCGCTCGGCCGAGCTGCTGCAGGCCGAGCTCGACCGGTTCGAGAGCCTGCTCACCGACCTGCTGGAGATCAGCCGGTTCGACGCTGGGTTCGCGATGCTCGACGCCGAGCCCACCGACCTCGTACCGGTGGTGCGCCGGGTCGTCGACCGGCTCGCTGGCGTGGCCGACCGGGCCGGTGTGGCGGTCGACCTGCGCCTGCCCGACACGCCGGTGATCGCCGAGGTCGACCCTCGCCGGGTCGAGCGCGTGCTGCGCAACCTGGTGGGCAACGCGGTCGAGCACGGGGAGGGCCGGCCCGTCGTCGTGACGCTGGGCGTCGACGACTCCGCCGTCGCGGTGACGGTTCGCGACCACGGCGTCGGCCTGCGGCCGGGCGAGGAGAAGTTGGTCTTCAACCGGTTCTGGCGAGCCGACCCCTCGCGGGCGCGGCAGACGGGCGGCACGGGGCTCGGGCTGTCGATCAGCCTGGAAGACGCGCGGCTGCACGGCGGCTGGCTGGAGGCGTGGGGCGCGCCGGGCCAGGGCGCGCAGTTCCGGCTTACGGTGCCGGTACGGGCCGGTGACCGGCTCACCTCGTCGCCGCTGCGCCTGGTGCCGCAGGCGGAGGTGACAGCGTGAGACTGCGGGCGGTACTTGCCGTGGTGGTGGCCGCTGGCGTCGGGATGGCCGGCTGTGGGATCCCCGACGAGACACCGGTGCGCGTCGACGGGCCGGGCCCGTCTCCCGGGTTCGCCACCGAGGGCGCCAGTGCCGATCCGCCACCGCGCGAGGCGGCCGCCTCGAAGGACCAGTTCGTCGACAACTACCTCCAGGCCGCCGCCGGTGAGGCACGCGATGCCCACGCCCGGGTGAGCCTCTATCTGGCGCCCGCGGTTCGCAGCGGCTTCAAGGCGACGCAGGAGGAGCCGTCGCTCAACCTGGTGCGGGTGCGCACGCGCACGGTGGCCGACAACGGTGACGGCACCGCGACGGCCACGCTTCAGGTCGATCAGGTCGGCATGCTCGACGGCGACGGGCAGGTGAACCCGCCGACGCAGACCGCGACGACGTACACGATCAAGGTCGGCGAGGTCGAGGGCAAACCCGGCTGGTTCGTCACGACGCCACCCGACGTGCTGCTGCTCGACGTCGCCGCGCTCAGCATCTACTACGAGCGGCAGAACATCTACTTCTGGAACGTCGAGCGCACCGGGCTGGTGCCCGACCCCCGGTACATGCCGCGGGCGGTCTCGCCCGCGGGCCAGCCCACCGAGATCCTCGACCGGCTGATCGCCGGCCCGTCCGAGCTGTTGGGAGCGGCGGTACGGCGGCTGCCGGCCGGCACCCAGCGCACGGGCACGGTGCCCGATACCGGCGATCGGCTGGAGATCAGCCTGTCCGCCGAGGCGGGTGCGCAGGACTACGACCCGGTCGAGCTGGGCAGGCAGCTCATGTGGTCACTGCCGTCGTCGATGCGCAAAGACCTGGAGCTGCGGATCGAGGGGCAGTCGCCGCGCGTGATCACCGAAGACCAGGCGTTCCTCGACGCGAACCCGGCGTACACATCGGCCGAGACACCCGAGCGGTTCGCGATCTACGGAGGCCGGATCTATCGGCTCAACAGCTCTCCCAACGGTGGCCGCGACCCGCTGCCCGCGATCATCACCAACGCGGTGAACCACGACATCCTTCTCGCGGCGCTCGCCAGCGGCTCGGGCGTGACGGCCGCCGCGCTCGTCGTGAAGCAGGGGGCTGGGCAGCGGCTGCTCGTCGGTACGACCGGCGGAGACCGGCCGCGCGGGTTCACCCCGGTCGACACGGTGCGGGAGGCGATCGGGCGGCCGGTGTGGCTGAAGGCGCCGCTCGACACGGGGCTCGTCGTGGTGGGCGGCAAGCTGTACCGGTTCGGGCTGGATGGGGGCGCACTCACCCAGGTCAGCCTGCCGGGCGTTGGTGGCGCGGTCAGCGCGGTCAGCGCCGCACCGGATGGCCGGCGGATCGCGGTGGTGGCGGGCGGGCGGCTGTACGTCGCCGCGATCGGCCGTGACGATCAGTCGGTCGAGGTGCAGGCGGCCCGCGCGGTGCCGACCTCGCTCCAGCAGTTCACCGAGGTGGCCTGGCACGACGACGGCCAGCTCACCGCCGCGTGGCTGCGTGGCGGCCGGAGCGCCATCGGCACGGTCACGATCGACGGCGTGGCTGAGGAGGTCCTCTACGAGCGGGGTGAGGCCCAGGTGACGTACCTGGTCGACTATCCCCGGAGCCCCACCGACAACCAGAGCGTGATGTACGTCGCCGGCGGCAAGGGGTACGACAGCCAGGGCCCGGACCAAGACGGTGTGATCGAGGCGAACGAGGTCGTAAACGGTCCTTCGAACGCGGCGCCGGGCTCTGCCACCGCTCCCTTCTATCTGAACTGACCGCCGTGGGCGTCTGGACCGCTGTCGCCGATCTGGTGCTGCCCGCCGGGTGTGCCGGCTGCGGTGCCGAGCGGGTGCCGCTGCGGTACGGGGCGTGCGACGCCTGTGCGGGCGAGCTGACGGCGCTCCGGCCCGGCCCCGCACGTCCGACTCCGGCACCTGCGGGCCTGCCGCCCTGCGGTGCGCTGGGCCCGTACGCCGGGGTGCTGCGGGAGGCTCTGCTCGCGTACAAGGAGCGGGGGCGGCACGGGTTGGCGGTGCCTCTCGGTGCCCTGCTCGCCGACGTGGTCGCCCACCGGCTGGGCGGGGCCCCTGTCCGCGTACTCCTTGTGCCGGTGCCGGACACCGCGAGGGCGGCGCGGAGCCGGCATGGCGATCACATGCGCCGCCTTGCCGCGAACGCGGCGGCGAGCCTGCGCCGCGCGGGCTGGCCGGCGGAGGTGGCGCGCCCGCTGCGGGCGCGGCCGCGCGCCGACTCCGCGGAACTGGACCGCGCCGAGCGGCTCGCGGCGTCGGCGGACGCCTTCCAGATGGCGCCTGGACGGGCGCCGGCATTGCGGCGAGCCGCCCGCGGTCGCGCGGTGGTCGTGGTCGACGACATTTTGACGACAGGAGCGACACTCGCGGCCATTTCGGGACGGTTGACCACCGCCGGTGTGACGGTCCGTGCAGGCGCTGTACTCGCAGCGACACAGTTGAGGCAGGCCGGCTAGATATCCTTTTCACCCGTTCGTGCGGCCTGGGCGATTCTTCTCGAACCGGTCTTGCCTGGAGGGGTGACGAGCGGCCGAACACGAGTTAGCGTCGACTTCACCGGGGTATGACCACGGGTTCAACCCCGTAAGGGCGGCTCGTACCTTCGGACGCCCGATGCCGAGAGGAGGAGTGATTCCTTCAGTGTCATCGGCAACGGGCCGGTGACATCACCACAGAACAATCGTGGGGGAGGTCACGCGTGGACATCGTCGTCAAGGGGCGCAACGTCGAAGTGCCCGATCACTACCGAGTTCATGTGTCCGAAAAACTCGCAAAGATTGAGCGCTACGACCACAAGCTCATCCGCGTCGACGTCGAACTATTCCACGAACGAAACCCGCGACAGTCCGACCACTGCCAGCGCGTAGAGATCACGGTGTTCTCCCGCGGGCCGGTGGTTCGCGCGGAAGCCTGTGCGCAGGACTTCTACGCCGCGCTCGACGTCGCGATCTCGAAGCTCGACACCCGGCTGCGCCGCGCCGCCGACCGGCGCCGCGTCCATCGCGGCCGGCGCGCACCCGTCTCCGTCGCCGCGGCGACGGCGGGCCTGCCGACCGAGCTTCCGGGTACTCCATCGGTCAACGGGAGCCGTTCTCCCGCACCGGTCATCGAGGAGGAGTACGACGACCAGCCCTGGCACATCGTGCGGGAGAAGGAACACACGGGTGAGCCGATGACCATCGACGACGCTCTGTTCCAGATGGAGCTCGTCGGGCACGACTTCTACTTGTTCCTCGACAAGGAATCGGGCCGGCCCAGCGTCGTGTATCGGCGCAAGGGCTACGACTACGGCATCCTCTCGCTCGCTGTCTGAACCAACGCGAGGTCCGCGGCCAGCAGGCCGTAGGCCACGTCGTCGACGCGGGTGCCGGGGAGGCCCGGCAGCCGGCCGCGCAGATACCCCTCGCGGCGGAACCCGGCCTTCTCCAGCACCCGCTGAGACGCGACGTTTCCCGGTCGCGTGCCGGCGGTGAGGCGGTCGATCCCCGCCTCGGCGAACGCCCACCCGGCCAGCAGCCGCACGGCGCGCGTGGGAAGTCCGCGCCCGCGCCAAGGCGCCAGCATCGCGTATCCGATCACCGCCTGACCGCTGCGCGGCTCGTCGTAGTACAGGCCGATGTTTCCGGTCGCGGCGCCGGCCGGCGCGTGGACGATCACGAAGTCGGCCCGCTCACCGGCGAGCCAGCGTCCCTCGGCGCGGGCGCACCGCAGCTCCGTCTCGCCGCGGTCCGGTGCGATGGGCGGCAGGCTGGTGGCCGTCACGTCCGGTGTGGCCAGCAACGTGTGCAGGAACTCGCCGTCGCCCGGTCCGAGGGGCCGCAGCGTGACCACCCCGTCCGAGAGCCCGCTCGCCGGCGGGTCGGGCAGCAGGCGCGGGACCTGGCCCGGCGGGTCATTGGCCAGCCGGCTCCAGACCACGAGGTCGTCGCGGTGGCCGTCGCGCCGCAGGGCGGCTCCCCGGCGTACCCCCTCGCGCTGGAACCCGGCGGCAAGGGCGACCCGCTGGCTCGGCGCGTTGGCGAGGTCGGTCAGCAGCTCCAGCCGCCCGAAGCCGCGGGCGAACGCCCAGCGCGTGAGCGCGGTCGCGGCGGCGGTGGCGACCCCGCGGCGGCGCGCCCACGGCGCCACCCAGTACCCGATCTCGCCCTGGGTCCGTTCCGGCACCAGCCGGCCGAGACCGGCACCACCGATGAGACGGCCGGTGGCCGGATCGGCGACCGCGAACGCCGCGCCGCCCGACGCCCACGCCGCCGGCGCACCCTGGCTGATCCACCAGAGCGCGTCGGCGGCACTGTAGGGCTGGGGGAGGCCCGGCATGAACCGCGCGGTCAGCGGGTCGTTGCAGCCGGCCACCAGGTCGTCGATGTCGGCATCGGTGAACCGGCGCAGCAGCACGCCATCGCCGTGTACCGGCGCCGCGCCTGTCACAGGGGATCCCCCGGGATCAGGCCGGCGATCCACGCGTCGCGGCGCTGGCCGCGTTGGACGATGTCGCCGCGGAGCAGGCCCTCCATCGTGAACCCGGCCTTCTCCGCGACCCGCCGCGACGCCACGTTGCCGACCTGGGCGCGCCACTTCACGCGGGCGAGCCCGAGGTCGGCGAACGCCCACTCGCACACCGCGCGCAGCGCCGCCGTGGCGTAACCGCGGCCGCGAGCCTCGGGAGCGACGAGGAATCCCACCTCGCCGACCAGCGGGTCGTCGGCGGAGATCCGTACGTCGATGTTGCCCACCCAGGCGTCGGCCGTATCCCTGATCGCGAAGATCGCACCCGCGCCACGCGCCCAGCTGAGCGGGGCGAGCCGGCACGCGAACTCCTCCGCGTCCCCTCGCTCGTACGGGTCCGGGACGCCGGTGTAGCGCACCGCGTCCGGATCGGAGCACGCGGCGACCATCGCGTCGATGTCGCGCTCGTCGGGCCGGCGAAGCGTCGCCCCCTTCGCC
Source organism: Phytohabitans aurantiacus (assembly GCF_027923225.1). Lineage (GTDB taxonomy): Bacteria > Actinomycetota > Actinomycetes > Mycobacteriales > Micromonosporaceae > Phytohabitans > Phytohabitans aurantiacus. The sequence continues at coordinate 268,206 of NZ_BSDI01000004.1, read as the reverse complement.
GGCAGAGCCGGCTGGGGGCCACCGAACACCTTGGCCCGGCGGGCGGTCAGCCCGCCGACCTCCACCTCGACCGGGTCGCCCGGCATCAGCGAGCCCACCCAGCCGGCGTGGCCGCCCAGCGGGTTGCCGTCGGCCAGGCGCAGCTCGCCCTCCAGCCGGAATCCGGCCCGCAGGGCGACCAGGCGGGACGCGTGGTTGCCCACCGCCGCCTGCCAGAGCACGCGGCGCATGTCGAGCGACTCGAACGCCCACCGGCAGACCGCGCGGGTCGCACCGACCGCCACGCCCCGACCGCGTGCCCACGGCGCCGTCCAGTAGCCGACCTCGGCCGAGGCCAACTGGTGTTCGATCGATACCAGCCCGCAGGAGCCGAGCAACTCGCCGGTGCTCGCATCGGTCACCGCGAACGGCGCGCCGGTGCCGTTGGCCCATGCCGACGGGGCGAGCTCGCTGACGAAGTACCGGGCGTGTTCGCGCTCGTACGGCGACGGTACGCGGGTCCAGAGCTGGATGTCTGGGTCCTGGCAGGCCTGGTAAACCGCGTCCGCGTCGTCGGCTCGCCATTGCCGGAGCACGAGACCGGGCGCCGTGATCTCTTGGCCGGTCACCATCGGATCCTGCTAGGAGCCGTGGCTGCCCACGTCGGTGCCTGACCTGGATTCCGCTTTAGGCTCACTGGGTAATGGTGCCGGATCGTTCGCGACTGGCGTAACCTGTTTCGGTGCTCGCCCCAGGTGAAATGTCCGCTTCGGCACGGTCGGGCGGAGGCGCGGCTGACAGTTTCCCTCACGGTGCGCCTACGATGGTTCGGCAGACTGTCCAAGGGGAGCGTTGACCCGTGTCGATTTTGGAAAAGGTCCTTCGTGCTGGCGAAGGCCGAATGGTACGCCGGCTGAAGGCGATCGCTGCCGCGGTCAACTCGATAGAGGACAACTACACAGATCTCACCGACGCCGAGCTGCGCGAGCAGACCGAGCACTTCCGGGAGCGGCTCGCCGATGGCGAGAGCCTCGACGACCTGCTGCCGGAGGCGTTCGCGACCGCTCGTGAGGCCGCCGCTCGCGTGCTTGGCCAGCGGGCCTACGACGTGCAGATCATGGGTGGCGCCGCGCTTCACTTCGGCAACATCGCCGAGATGAAGACGGGTGAGGGCAAGACCCTCACCTCCATGCTCCCGGCGTACCTGAATGCGCTTTCCGGCAATGGCGTGCACATCGTGACGGTCAACGACTACCTGGCACAGCGCGACGCCGACTGGATGGGGCGCATCCACCGGTTCCTCGGGCTCACCGTCGGCGTGATCCTGCCGAACCGGCCCTCCGCCGAGCACCGCGCCGCGTACGAGTGCGACATCACGTACGGCACCAACAACGAGTTCGGCTTCGACTACCTGCGCGACAACATGGCGTGGTCGGCCGAGGAGCTGGTGCAGCGGGGTCACAACTTCGCGATCGTCGACGAGGTCGACTCGATCCTCATCGACGAGGCCCGCACGCCGCTGATCATCTCCGGCCCCGCCGAGCACTCGGCCCGCTGGTACGGCGAGTTCTCGGCGGTCGTGGCCCGGCTGCAGGCGGGCAAGGACGGCGAGGGCGACTACGAGGTCGACTACGCGAAGCGCACCGTCGCCATCACCGAGCGCGGCGTCGCCAAGGTCGAAGACCGGCTGGGCATCGACAACCTGTACGAGTCGGTCAACACCCCGCTCGTCGGTTACCTCAACAACGCCATCAAGGCCAAAGAGCTCTACAAGAAAGACAAGGACTACATCGTCAGCGACGGCGAGGTCCTGATCGTCGACGAGTTCACCGGCCGCATCCTGCACGGCCGGCGGTACAACGAGGGCATGCACCAGGCGATCGAGGCCAAAGAAGGCGTCGAGATCAAGCAGGAAAACCAGACGCTCGCCACGATCACGCTGCAGAACTACTTCCGCCTCTACGACAAGCTGTCCGGCATGACCGGTACCGCCCAGACCGAGGCCGGCGAGTTCAACAAGGTCTACAGCGTCGGTGTGGTCTCGATCCCCACGCACCGGCCGATGATCCGGCTCGACCGCTCCGACGTCATCTACAAGACCGAGAAGGCCAAGTTCAACGCCGTGGTCGAAGACATCGTCGAGCGGCACAACGCCGGCCAGCCGATCCTCGTCGGCACGGTTTCGGTGGAAAACTCGGAGATCCTCTCGCAGATGCTGCGCCGCCGCGGCATCCCGCACTCCGTGCTCAACGCGAAGTTCCACCAGAAAGAGGCGGAAATCGTCGCGCAGGCCGGGCGCAGGGGCGCGGTCACCGTCGCTACCAACATGGCCGGCCGCGGCACCGACATCCTGCTCGGCGGCAACGCCGAGTTCCTCGCCAAGAACGAGCTGCGCCAGCGCGGCCTCGACCCGGACGAGCACGAAGACGACTACTACAAGGCGCTCGAGGAGATCCTTCCCCGGTGGAAGGACGCCTGCGACGCCGAGGCCGAAGAGGTCGCCGAGGCCGGTGGCCTGTACGTGCTGGGCACCGAGCGGCACGACTCGCGGCGGATCGACAACCAGCTCCGCGGCCGCTCCGGCCGGCAGGGCGACCCGGGTGAGTCGCGCTTCTACCTGTCGCTGCAGGACGAGCTGATGAAGCGGTTCCGGGCCGGCGCCGTCGAAGCGGTCATGGAGCGGCTCAACATCCCCGAAGACGTGCCCATCGAGTCCAAGATGGTCACTCGCCAGATCAAGAGCGCCCAGGCCCAGATCGAAGGCCAGAACGCCGAGATCCGTAAGAACGTGCTCAAGTACGACGAGGTGCTCAACAAGCAGCGCATGGTCGTCTACGCCGAGCGCAAGCGGGTGCTCGATGGCGAAGACCTGCACGAGCAGGTCGAGCACATGATCAACGACGTCGTCGAGGCATACGTCGGCGGGGCCACCGCCGAGGGGTACGCCGAAGACTGGGACCTCGATCAGCTCATGGCCAGCCTCAAGCAGCTGTACCCGGTCGCCATCACCGTCGACGACCTCGTGGAAGAGGCCGGCGGCGAGCTGAACAATCTCGATGCCGACTTCCTGACCGCTCAGCTCAAGGAAGACGCGCACGGGGCGTACGCGCGGCGCGAGGAAGAGCTCGGCTCCGAGGCGATGCGCCAGCTCGAGCGCATGGTCCTGCTCCAGGTGATCGACCGGAAGTGGCGCGAGCACCTGTACGAGATGGACTACCTCCAGGAGGGCGTCGGCTTGCGTGCCTACGCGCAGCGTGACCCGCTGGTCGAGTACCAGCGCGAGGGCTACGCGATGTTCGCCACGATGATGGACGGCATCAAGGAGGAGACCGTCGGGTTCCTCTTCAACCTGGAGGTTCAGGTCGAAGAGGCGCCGGCGTCGCCACCGCCCGTACAGCCGGGTGGCCCGGCGCCGCTGCCGATGCCCGACGACGCCACCGTCGAGATCAAGGCGAAGGGCCTCGGGCGGCAGCGTCCGCAGCAGCCGCTCCAGTACTCGGCACCCACCATCGACGGCGAGGCCGGCGCGGGTGGGGTGGCCATGCAGCAGGAGCAGGCACCGGCGTTGGGTCTCGGTGGCCCGGCCGCGGAGCCCGGTGGCCGGCGTCCGTCGCCGAGCCAGGGTGCGGCCGCGAGCGCCGGCCCGTCCCGCAACGCGCCGTGCCCGTGCGGCTCAGGGAAGAAGTACAAGCGCTGCCACGGCGCCCCTAGCGGCGGATAGCGGAAACCGGGGCGCACACCGCCACCTGCGCAGGTGAGCGCCCCGGGGTCGGTGGTGCCTGGACTGAGCGACGCGCCGACGCAGTCGGTGCGCGGCGCGAGGGAAGGCACCGCCTCCAAGGACCCCGGGGCCCGCGTGAGCGGAGCGAGCGCCAACCAGCACAGCCCCGGGGTAAGTCACACCGTGCGAACGGCGGTGCAGAGCCACGTGCCGCGCCGCCGTTCCAACCGGAAAGCCATCGCCCACGTGCGGCCGGCCAGGCCGAGGGCGGCGGCCGCCTCGACCACGCCCGGGCACGGCTCGCAGATGTGCAGGCGGCGGGCCCGGACGAAGGCGCTCGGGCGCTTGGTGACGTGTGGTGGCTGGCCGCCGCGCAGGGCGGCGGCCTTGTCGAGGCCGGCGGCGAACTGCGCGATGACGGCCTCGGCACAGCCGGGAACGGTCAGCGACCGGATGTGGCCCGTCGGCCGGTAGCCGTTGAGGATCTCCAAGCTCATGTCGAGGAACCGCTTCGTGGCCTGCCTCGCCTCGGGCGTGGCCGACGCGACCGGCACCGGCGTCTCGGTCGCCGCGGTGTCGAGGGCGGAGGCGGCCGCCGCGGCTGCTCCGGTGCCCGGGACGAGCACCGGGGGCCGCGCTGCCCGCTGGCGGCCCGTGATGTCGAACTGGAGCGCGAGCTGGGCGTGCCAGGGCTCATGGCCGATCTCGTCTTCGAACGGCGGGTCGAGCGCGGGAACGGGGCGCAGCCGGATGGGCGGACGGGTCGTGGCGATCAAGCAACTCACCCCGATCTTGCGTTTGCCTACGATTGCCTTCGATAGCCTCCGTTGTAAGACCGCAATGTGGCGCCCGTCAATGTGTTACACGGAAATTGGGCGCTAATCAGTCGACGAGCGGGTTCCCGCGCACCCATTCAGCCGTCTCGTCGTACTTGCGCTGGATGTACTCCTCCAGCTTGGCGCGCTCGACGCGCCACTGGCCCCGGCCACCGATCTTGATCGCGGGCAGCTCTCCGCTGCGGACCATGTGATAGACCTGCGAGTCGGTGACGTTCAGCTCGGCTGCGACGTCCGACAACAGCAGGAAGCGGGGGGTCACTGCTTCAGTTTGCCATCGATTGCGCCAGGATCCAGCGGGTGACCGGCCCCGGTCGACGGTTGATCACCAGAAGGGTGTAGGAACTGGGGCGTGCCAGATCAGCTCATCCGGGTGTACGTGCCGGCCACCGTGCCCATGCTCGCGGCGCTGCGCGCCTCGGGGCAGCTCGGCGCTGTCGAGGGGCACGCGGTCACGCCAGCGCTCCGCGAGTGGTACGCCGAGGGTGACGAGGAGGAGTTGGAGTACGTCGCGTTCACCCGCGCCGCACAGGGAGCTTTGCGCCTGCTCCGGCACGACCTGGACGCGCCCCGGCGTCGCGTCGTGGTCTCCGCCGACGTGCCGGCTGCCCTGGTGCACCGGGAAGACGGGGAGCTGGGCTCCAGCGCCGTACGCGTCACCGCCCCGATCGAGCTGCGCTCGGTGGCCGCGATCCACGTCGACAGTGCCGGCGCGGCCGACGACGTGGCAGCCGCTGTCGGTGTGGTCGAAGAGGCGCTGGCGGGTGACCCGGATGCCCAGTTCACGGTCGACGGCGCCGAAGACCACGAGCTGGAGTGGTACGACGTGAGCGAGCTCGACACCCTTACTTAGCGGAGGGCAGCGACCGGCCGAACGCGACGATCGCCGAGATCGCCCCCACGAAGAGCACGACGAGCGCGTAGTTCACCCGCGACTCGTCGAGCATCCGCTGGACCGTGCCGTCGGCCTCGCTCACCTCGCCGGCGAGCGACAGCACCCGGCTGCCGAGGGTCCGGACGATCACCTCGGCGACCATCAGCGCGAGCCCGGGACCGGCCCCGGCGATCGCGTACGCGGGCCAGCGCAGCGCCTGCGCCCCCGCCCGTCGCCGGGTCCAGCGAAGGTAGAAGTACGCCACCAGGCCGGCCACGACGCCGCTGATCACCGCGATGGTCAGCGCGGCCCAGCCGGCGGCGCTCAGCCGCGACGAGGCGTCGTCACCGGCCCCATAGAGCGAGATCAGGTTGTCTTTGAAGTTGTCGAGCACCAGCCCGACGGCGAAGACGACGAGGCCGGCGGTGACCACCGCGCCGACCACCGAGCGCGCCCGTACTCCGGCGACCGCGCCGCCGACGGTGATCGCCGCCGCGACCGTGCCGGCGAGGATGGCGCTGGCCTCGCCCCCGCCGTAGCTGGACACCACGGCCAGCGCCGCGCCCAGCCCGGTGAGCAGGCCAGCGCCGAGCGCCGCGACGAACCGGACGGTGCCGCCCCGCCGCAGCAGATGGGCGACCGCCAAGCTGACCCCCGCACCGGCCACGATGCCGGCCGAGATCACGCTCGGCAGTGCCAGGGCGGCCGACGTGATCGCCAGGGTGCCCTCGCCGCTGACGATGACGCGATGCGCCGACCACATCATCGCGGCGAGCCACACCAGCGCCAGCACCGCCAGTACCGGCGCCCCGGGCGCGGCTTCTTCCGACGGAGCCGGCGGCGAGGCGGGCCGGACGGGGGTGGGGGAAGGCTCGGCACGCACCGCCCCAGGGTACGCCGCGTGCGAGGATGGCATGCGAGGCTACCGCCTACGCAGTAGAGATCAAGTTCCTACAGGAGCCGCAGATGGACGCCGTTTCCGCCGTACCCCCGCCGCGCAACGAGCCGGTCCGAAACTACACACCGGGCAGTGCCGAGCGTGAAAGCCTGCAGGGCCGTCTGACCGAGCTGGCCGCCGACCGGCTCGACCTGACCATGACCATCGACGGCGAGCAGCGGATGGCTGGCGGCGCCCCGATCGACGTGGTGCAGCCGCATCGGCACCAGCACGTGCTCGGCGTCACGCACAACGCGACGACGTCCGACGCGGCCGCGGCGGTGGCCGCCGCGAAGAAAGCCGCTCCGATGTGGCGCGCGTTGTCCTACGAGGACCGTGCCGCCGTCTTCCTCCGCGCCGCCGATCTGCTCGCTGGCCCGTGGCGCGACACTCTCAACGGCGCCACGATGCTCGGCCAGTCGAAAACGGTGTACCAGGCCGAGATCGACGCCGCCTGCGAGCTGATCGACTTCCTGCGCTTCAATGTCTACTTCGGACACAAGCTCCTCGCCGAGCAGCCCGTGTCATCGCCGGGCATGTGGAACCGCTTCGACCACCGGCCGTTGGAGGGTTTCGTCTACGCGGTCACCCCGTTCAACTTCACCGCGATCGCCGCCAACCTGCCCGCCGCGCCGGCCCTGATGGGTAACACGGTGGTGTGGAAGCCGTCGCCGACCCAACAGTTCTCGGCGCACTTCACGATGCGGCTCTTCGAGGCGGCCGGCCTGCCGCCCGGTGTCATCAACATGGTCACGGGCGACGGGCTCGCGGTCTCCGAGGTGGCGCTGGTCGACCCCGACCTGGCGGGCATCCACTTCACCGGTTCCACCAAGACGTTCCAGACGCTGTGGCAGGCCGTCGGGCAGCGCATCGCGGACTACCGGACGTACCCGCGGCTGGTCGGCGAGACGGGCGGCAAGGACTTCGTCGTGGCGCACGCCAGCGCCGAGCCGGACGCGCTCGTGACCGCGCTCGTGCGGGGTGCGTTCGAGTACCAGGGCCAGAAGTGCTCGGCCGCCTCGCGGGCGTACGTGCCGCGCTCGCTCTGGGACGCCGGGGTGCGCGACAAGCTGGCGGCGGTCGCCGACTCCCTCGCCTACGGCGACGTCACCGACTTCACCAACTTCGGTGGCGCGGTCATCGACGCGCGGGCGTTCGCCAAGCACGCCGCCGCGCTCGACCGCATCAAGAACGCCGACTCGTGCACCGTGATCGCCGGCGGCACCGCCGACGACAGCGAGGGATACTTCGTGCGCCCGACCGTGGTGCAGTGCGAGGACCCGGAGCACGAGGTCTTCACGACTGAGTACTTTGGACCGATCCTCGGTGTGCACGTGTACGACGACGCGCGCTTCGAAGACGTGGTGGCGCAGGCGGAGCGGGCCGCGCCGTACGCGTTGACCGGTGCGGTCTTCGCGACCGACCGCCGGGTCGTCGACTGGGCGTCGCAGGCGCTCCGGTACGCCGCCGGCAACTTCTACGTCAACGACAAGCCGACCGGCGCGGTGGTCGGGCAGCAGCCGTTCGGCGGCGCCAGGGCGAGCGGCACCAACGACAAGGCCGGCTCCTGGCACAACCTGGTCCGCTGGACGTCGCCGCGCACCATCAAGGAGACGTTCGTCCCGCCGACCGACCACACCTACCCCCACATGGGCTAGGGCGCCGCGATCAGGGCGGCCAGCTCGGCGGGCTTGATTGTCAAGGCCGCGGCCCGTGATGGCCGGCGCCGCGGCGCGGGAGCACGCCGCCGGGCGGGCCGCTCGATCGCAGCCGCTCCCGACGCGTCCTCGCCGATCGGCGCGTACCCGGCCGACCGGAGCGCCGCGAGCGTCTCCCCGAGCGGGCGGGTGCTCGTGAGGACGGTCGGGGCCAGCACCGTGAGCCCCAGCGGACGCAGCGCCCGTGCCCCGGCCACCTCCGCCACCAGCGCGGGGTCGTCGGCGTACAGCACGCAGCTGACCTCGCGCGCCCGCAGCCGCCCGTGCTGCCGGCCGACGTCTGCCACCAGGTACTCCAGCACCTGCGGCAGCGCACCGCCCACCGCGACCGAACGCAGCGCGTCGACGAGCGCCTCGGGCGTGCGGCCGGCGTCCAGCGCGGTGCGCACCGAAGCGGCCGAGAAGCGCCACGTGATGGCGCCACCGCGCGACTCCCGGGTGGCGGTGTCGTCGAGCAGGTCGGCGAGCGCGGCGGCCGGCGCACCGGGCACCACCGCGGTGAGGTCGTTCTGAAACAGCGCCTCGGACACCGCGGGCGGCAGCAGCTCCTCGGCGGCACCGGCGAGGCCGGCCTGATCGTCGTCGACCAGGGCTCGGCCGAGCGGCGTCAGCGCGCCGTGCGCGACGGCGCCGACCAGCCGCGCCTCCTCCCACAGCGCGTCCAGCAGGGGCTCCTCCGGGTCGGCAAGCAGCGGCGACCGCCAGCCCAGCATCTCGGCGAGACCGTCGCCCGCGCCCTGACCGTCGGGGAGGTCGGCCAGCGCGTCGAGCAGGGCCGGGCGCAGGTCGTAGGCGGCCAGCCCTACCTCGTCGCGCATGAGTGTCGGGCCGGCGTCGGCCACCAGCGGGGCGGCGGGCAGCAGTGACCAGGCGCGCAGCAGCGGCTGGAGACGAGCCGCCGGGCTCGCGGCACACCACGTGTCGTACGCGTTGGTCGGCAGTACCTGCGCCTCCGCCATCCCGAGGAGGCCGGCGGCGTACCCGAGCTCCAGCCACAGCCGGACCTGCGACTCGCCGCAGCCGGCCGACTTGGCCAGCCGCCGCAGCTCGCGGGTGCCGACGCCACCCGACTTGAGCAGCGCGACGGGCGCCGCGCCGAACACCGCCGCGGCCTGCTCGACCGCCGCGCTGGCCGCCGCGGCGGCCTCGCGCGCGACGGCGTCCGCCGGCGCCGGAGCCAGCCGCACCGTCGGCGGCTGCGGCTCGAACGGTGCGCGCCAGCCCGGTCCGCGTATCGCCATGCCCACCTCGCCCGGCATCTGCGCGTGCTGCCAGCCGTCGGAGAACAGCAGGCCGTGGCGCAGCGCCCACGCGAGCGGCCCGGTCGTCGGCCGGTCGTAGGCGGGCATCGCCACGAGCGGTCCGCGCCACGCGATCGCCGTCAGCAGCTCGCGCGCGCCGTCGGGCGCCGACGCGACCAGAGCGGCCACCCGCTCGCCGTCAGCGAGCGCGGCGCACACCTCGGTCCAGGTCTTTTGTCTTGTACGCCCACCGGGCAACCCGAGTGCGATGGCGACCTCGTGCAGCTCGCTCATGGGGTACCCCTCCAGGAGCCGCTTGACGGGCGCCCCGAGGTTCAGCGGGTACTCGAAAGCCGTCCACAGCGGCCCCGCCATCCGCAGGGTGTCGCCGTCCGGCCACATCAGAGCGCGCTGGGCCAGCACCCGCAGGGTCGCGGCGAGCTCGGGATCGTCCGGCGCCCGCCCCACCGCCGCGGCGAGCTGGTCGGCGCCGACCGCAGGTGGCCCGAACGCCTGCATGACCTCGATGAGCTGGAGGGCCGGACGGGGCAGCGTGCCGATCGCGACCGAGACCGACTCGCCGTCCTGGAGCCGGCCGGCGAGCTCGGCGAGGCTCGTGACCGCCGGTGCGGCCATCGTGTCGGGGCGTCTGGTGAGGATCGCTTCGAGCTCGCCGGCGTCGAGTGTCGCGAGCCATCGGACCAGGGGGGAAGCCACGAGCAATCAGCCTCTCGTAGCGTGTTTGGGAACGCTAGTCCCTTGTTCGTGCCAACCACCCGACAGGCGGAACCGCGAAGCCCCGACCTCGGCCTACCGTCATTGACATGGAGGCGCTGGCCGGCCGGTACCGGCTAGGTAGGGAGATCGCGCGCGGCGCGATCGGCACTGTCTGGTGTGGTGTCGATACGCACAGTGATGAGCCGGTCGCGATCAAGCTGCTGCGCCCCGAGGCGGCCGAGCAGGCCAGCCTGGCCGAGGCCTTCCGTGCCGAAGCCGAGATCCTACGTGATTTGGATCACCCGAGCGTGGTCCGGCCGCGCGACTACGTCGGCGAGGGCGACGTGCAGGCGCTCGTGCTCGACCTGATCGACGGGGAAGACCTGCGCCGCCGGCTTCGCCGGGACGGCCCGGTGCCGCCCTCGATCGCCGCCAACGTGGTGGCCCAGGTCGCCGACGCGCTTTCGTACCTGCACGCCCAGGGCGTCGTGCACGGCGACATCAAGCCCGGCAACCTGCTGGTGCCCGCCGACGGGCAGGCGGTGCGCCTGATCGACTTCGGCGTGGCGCGCCGGATGTCCGACCCGCCGCCCACCGCGATCCACGCCACGCCCGAGTACGTGCCGCCGGAGGTGGTCGAGGGCGCGCCGCCCAGCCCCGCGGCCGACGTGTACGCGCTCGGAGTGGTGCTTTATGAGCTCGTCTGCGGCCGGAGTCCGTTTCGGGGCGGCGATCCGCTCCAGGTGCTCCGCCGCCACGGCACCTGCACCCCGGTCCCGCCGCCCGGGCTGCCGCCGGTGCTTTGGCCGATCATCGAGGAGTGCCTCGCGGCCGATCCGGAGCGGCGGCCGGAGGCGAAGCTGATCGGTGCCCGGCTGCGTGGCATCGAACCGGCTCTGGAGGGCGCGCCCGCCCTGCCGCCGCTCAGCCCCGACCAGATCACGTGGTGGCCCCGGCCCACCGGCCCGGCGGCCGCCGTGGCGAAGGTCACCTGGGTGCCGCTCAACGCCGCGCCCGTGTCGCCCGCGTCCGCGTACGCCGGCCGGATGGTCGCCATCCCGATCGCCGGAGTCGGCCCGCAGCACCTCGATCCGGCGTACGGCACAGCGAGCCCGTGGCCGTCCCGCCGCGAGCAGTCCGACCCGGCTTCGCCGCGCCCGCGCCGAGGGCGCTTCATCGTGGCGGGCGGAGGCGGCGCGGCGGCTCTCGTCGTGCTCGCCTTCCTCGGCGGCCTCGCCGTGGCGAGCGGTGGGCGCGTCACGGGAGCCGTGCCGGCGGCCAGAATCACCTCGCCGGCACCGGAGGCAACAACCGCCACCCCGGTGCCACTGGCCACACCGGACACACGCGGCTGGCCTGGCATAGGCGACCCGATGCCCACGGCACCACCACTCGTGCCTCGCTGATCACTGGTGGTAGTGGGTCTTCATCGGACTGTCGGGCACGGACAGTGCACAGTGGAGCAGATCGCCCTGCGGATCACGCGAAATCCTGGACGCGAAGGCTACAAAGTGGCAGCGTGGAGGGCATGGCAGAAACAGCAATCAACCCGACCGCCGCAGCCCTCCTCGGGCTGCTCCACGAAGGACCAATGACAGGTGGTCAGTTGATGGCCGCCGCCGAGCGTCGCCTCGGGCCGTTCTGGTCGATGACCCGGAGTCAGGTCTACCGCGAATTGCCGGCGTTGGCCGATGCGGGATACGTCCGCTTGGGTAAGCCGGGACCGCGGTCCAGCCAGCCGTACGCGATCACCGCTTCCGGGAAGCGGGCGTTCACCCGCTGGCTCGCCGAGTCGCCGGGCCGGGATGCCGTGCGCAACCCGATCGCGCTCCGCGTGGCCTTCGGCGACCAGCACTCCGCGGCCCAGTTGAAGGATCTCTACGCCAGCGCCAACGAGTACCACACCCAGGCGCTCGCGGCGGCTCGCGATCAGGCGAAGGACGTCAAGAAGGAGGGTGACAACTACGGCTCGGCGGCGCTCGAGTTCGCGGTGGCCTATCACAAGGCCGCTTTGTCGTGGCTGAAGACAGCACCCACCGGATAACGCGTACGCTTGACGGTTGTGACCGCTGCCGACTTCGCCGAAGAGCTCAAGGCCCTCGACGCCACCCTGCGCAACATCGAGTCAGTTCTCGATCTTGACAAGTTGCGCCGGCACCAGGTCCAGCTCGAAGAGGCGGCGTCCGCGCCGGACCTGTGGGACGACCAGGCGCGGGCGCAGCAGGTCACTTCGCAGTTGTCGTACGCCAACGGCGAGATCGCGAGGCTCGAAGGGCTGCGCCAGCGGCTCGACGACGCGCACGTGCTGCTCGAGCTGGCCGAGGCGGAAGGCGACCCCAGCGCCTTCGCCGAGGTTGGCACCGAGGTGATCGGCCTGCGCAAGGCGATCGACGAGCTCGAGGTGCGCACGCTGCTCTCCGGGGAGTACGACTCCCGGGAGGCGCTCGTGGCCATCCGAGCCGGCGCGGGCGGCGTCGACGCGGCCGACTTCGCCGAAATGCTCCTGCGCATGTATCTGCGCTGGGCGGAGCGGCACGGATATCAGACCGAGGTGTACGACACGTCATACGCGGAAGAGGCCGGCCTCAAGTCGGCCACCTTCGCGGTCAAGGCGCCGTACGCGTACGGCACGCTGAGTGTCGAGTCGGGTACGCACCGGCTGGTGCGGATCAGCCCGTTCGACAACCAGGGGCGCCGGCAGACGAGCTTCGCGGGTGTCGAGGTGCTTCCGGTCGTGGAGCAGACCGACCACATCGACATCCCGGAAAACGAGATCCGGGTCGACGTCTACCGTTCGTCCGGGCCAGGTGGACAGAGCGTGAACACGACCGACTCGGCGGTACGGATCACACACGTCCCCACCGGCATCGTGGTCACCTGCCAGAACGAGAAGTCCCAGCTGCAAAACAAAGCGTCCGCGCTGCGGGTGCTCCAGGCTCGCCTGCTGGAGCGCAAGCGCCAGGAGGAGCAGGCCAAGATGGAGGGCCTGAAGACCGACGCGGCCGGCTCCTGGGGTGACCAGATGCGCTCCTACGTCCTGCACCCGTATCAGATGGTGAAGGATTTGCGCACCGAGGAGGAGACCGGCAATCCGTCCTCCGTCTTCGACGGCGAGATCGACGACTTCATCGAGGCGGGCATCCGCTGGCGCAAGCAGCGGGAGCTCGCGGACGAGGCGGCCTGAGTACGTCACAGCCTGCGCCGAATTTCCGGCAAGGTGCGCAAACTGCTCCGGGCCGGACTTGGCTATTTAGTTACACCGCGTAGACTCTCGACCCGTGATTCAGCTCGAGAACGTCACGAAGACGTATCCCAAGGCGTCAAGGCCGTCGCTGGACCAGGTCTCGTGCGGGATCGAGAAGGGCGAGTTCGTCTTCTTCATCGGCCCCTCCGGCTCCGGCAAGTCCACGATCATCAAGCTGCTGCTGCACGAGGTCACGCCCAACCAGGGCAAGGTCGTCGTCAACGGTCGCGAGATCACATCGATGCGCTCCTGGAAGATCCCCCACTTCCGCCGCTCGATCGGTTGCGTCTTCCAAGACTTCCGCCTGCTGCCCAACCGCACCGCCTACGAGAACGTGGCCTTCGCCCTCGAGGTCATCGGCAAGACCAAGGCGGTCGCCCGGCGCGTGGTGCCCGAGGTGCTGGAGCTCGTCGGTCTCGGCGGCAAGGAGCACCGGTACCCTCACGAGCTCTCCGGTGGTGAGCAGCAGCGCGTGGCGGTCGCGCGGGCGTTCGTCAACCGGCCGCTGATCCTGCTGGCCGACGAGCCCACCGGAAACCTCGACCCCGACACGTCGATCGAGATCATGCGGCTGCTGGACCGGATCAACCGGACGGGCACGACCGTCGTGATGGTCACGCACGACTCCAACATCGTCAACCAGATGCGCCGGCGGGTCGTTGAGATCGAGAGTGGCCGGATCGTCCGCGACCAGGCACGCGGCGTCTACGGCTAGCCACCCGACCGAACCCCAGCGAAGGAAATCCCCCGATGCAGCGGCTTAAATACGTCCTGTCCGAGGTGATGGTCGGGCTGTGGCGAAACGTCACGATGACCATCGCCATGATCATTACCATGGCCGTCTCGTTGGCCATGCTGGGCGCAAGCGGCCTGATGTACATGCAGGTCGACAGCATGAAGACGTTCTATTACAAGAACATCGAGGTGGCGATCTTCCTCGACGCGGAGGTGACCGACGCGCAGCGGTCCGAGCTGGAGACGCAGCTCAAGGGCGACCCGCTGGTCCGGGAGGTCATCTACGAGTCCAAGCAGCAGGCGTACGAGAAGTTCAAGACCATGTACGCCGATGCTCCCGACCTGGTCAACGCGGTCAAGGAGGGTCAGCTCCCCGAGTCCTTCCGGGTGCGGCTCAAGGATCCTGAGCAGTTCAAGCAGATCTTCGACAAGTACGAGAACACCGAGGGCATCGAGACGATCGTCGATCAGAGACGGTTGCTCGACAAGATCTTCAACATCCTCGGGTCCGTGCAGAACATGGCACTGGCCGCCGCCTCGGTCATGGCCATCGCGGCACTGCTGCTGGTCGGCAACACGATCCAGGTCGCCGCGTACAGCAAACGGCGCGAGGTCGCGGTCATGAAGCTCGTCGGCGCGTCGAACTGGTTCATCCAGGCTCCGTTCGTGCTTGAGGCCGTGGTCGCCGGGCTCATCGGCTCGATCATCGCCTTCGCTGGGCTGGCCGCCTTCAAGGGCTTCCTCCTGGACGGATCGCTGAGAGACCTGACCGACCTGCTGACGCGGCTGAGCTGGGGCGACGTGCTCCTGATGTTCCCGCTGATGGCAGGCGTCGGTGGCCTGGTCAGCGCCGTCACCGCCTGGGTCACGCTCCGCTTCTACCTGCGAGTTTGACGCCCTCGGGCGCATCTTTCGAACGCCGCTCTCCGCCCGAACGGGTGGGGAGCGGTGTTCCGTTTTATGTGATTGAGGCTACTGTGACGGGGGTACGGTAAAAGGTGCGAATGAGGGGAGTTGCCCGTGAGACCCCATCGTGCCTGGTTTGCGGCCTTCGTGGTCGCAGTGCTGGTCGTGCCCGCCGCCCCCGCGGCCCCGGCGCCGGCGGCGCCTGGACTGAGCGACGCGCCGACGAAGTCGATGCGCGGCGCGAGGGAAGGCGGCGCCTCATGGGCGGCGGGGCCTGCGCGAGCGGAGCGAGCGCCAGCTCGCAGAGCCGACCCGCGCGACGACAAGAAGCGGATCGACGCCGAGGTGGCCGCGGCCGCCTCGATCCTGGAGGGCGCCACGGCCCGGGCGCAGGGCGCCGCGATGCGGCTCGCGGCCGCCAACGCCGCGCTGCCCGGGGCGCAGGACCGGGTGGCCGAGTCCCGCGGGCTGGTCGCCGCCGCGGAGGTCGCCGCCAACACCGCACGGCGCCGTGCCAAGGCGGCCGCTGCCGCCGTCAAGGGAGCGCAGCAGCGGTACGCCGAGTCGGAGAAGCGCGTCGAGCAAGCCCGCCGGCGGGTCGGCGACTTCGTGTCGTCGGCGTACAAGGGCAGCGACATCGTCATCCTCAACCTGCTGATCAACGCGCGAACGCCCATCGAGGCCGCTGAGCGGTACGGGTACTTCGAGCGCATCATCGGCGCCGAGAAGGTGGCGCTGGACGGGTTCACGCAGGCTCGCCGGGCCGCCAAGCAGGCGCAGAACGACGCCGTACTGGCCCAGCGCGAGGCCGAGGCGGCGCGGCTGGCGGCCGAAGGTGCGCTCGCCGAGGCGCGGGCGGCGCAGGCCGAGGCGGAGGCGGCGGTCGCCTACGTCGCCACGCTGGCCACCCAGCGCACCGAGGCGTTGGAGATCGCCGAGCAGGAGCGCGACGCGAGCCTCGCCAAGTACGAGGAGGCCAAGGCGGAAGCGGCCCGGATCGAGCGGGAGCTGCGTGCCTGGGAAGACCAGCAGAAGGTCACCAAACCGGGCGGAGGCAGGCCGGTGGTGCGGCCCGGCGCGAGATTCCTGATGCCGGTGCAGGGCTGGAAGTCCAGCGACTTCGGCATGCGCTACGACCCGTACTACCGGGTGTGGCAGCTGCACGCCGGGGTCGACATCGCCGCCGGCGGCGGCCAACCCATCTACGCCGCCGCCGACGGGCGGGTCATCCGTGCCGGCTGGAACGGCGGGTACGGCAACTACACGTGCGTCAGCCACGGCAGCTACCGCGGCAGCGGGCTGAGCACCTGCTACGCCCACCAGTCCCGAATCCTCGTGTCGGCGGGGCAGTGGGTGCGGCGCGGGCAGGTCATCGGCCGGGTGGGCACGACCGGTGCGTCGACGGGGTACCACCTCCACTTCGAGGTGCGCCTCTCCGGCCGCCCGGTGCAACCACTGAGCTGGCTCCCGGGTTGCCTGTGCTGACACGCTAGGCTTGCGCGGTGCCGAGAGAAAAGGGTCGCAAAGTCGTCGCGTCAAACCGCAAAGCGCGCCACGACTACACCATCCTCGACACGTACGAGGCGGGTATGGCGCTGACCGGCACCGAGGTCAAGTCGCTGCGGGCGGGCCGGGCGTCGCTCGTCGACGCGTTCGCTCAGGAGAAGGCCGGCGAGCTGTATCTCTACGGCATGCACATCCCGGAGTACACCCAGGGCACGTGGACCAACCACGAGCCCCGCCGCACCCGCAAGCTCCTGCTCAACAAGATGGAGATCGACCGCCTGATCGGCAAGCTGCGCGAAGGCGGCCTGACGCTCGTCCCGCTGTCGGTGTACTTCTCCGACGGTTGGGCGAAGGTCGAGGTCGCGCTGGCGAAGGGCAAGAAGGCGTACGACAAGCGGCAGGACCTCGCGAAGCGCGACGCGGACCGCGAGATGACGCGGGCAATGGGGCGCCGCGGCAAGGGGATGGAGTGACCCCCCTCCGGGCGCCGCGGTGACCGAGATCCGGATCAGCGTCCAGTACCAGCACCAGCCAGAGCTGGTGTGGCGGGCGCTGACCGACCGCAAACTGCTCTCCCGGTGGTTCATGCTGACCGACCTGGAGCCGAGCGCGGGGTCCACATTCGAGCTGCTGCCGGAGACGCTGCCCGGCTTCGACGGCACCGTGCGTGGCGAGCTGATCGAGGTGACCGAGGGGCGCCGGCTGTCGATGCGCTGGCGCGGCGAGCAGATGCACGCGCGGGTCACCTGGGAGCTGTCGGAGACACCGGGCGGCTCCCGGCTGCTGGTGACGCAGTCCGGGTTCCTCGGCATCCGGGGCACAGCCCGGCGGCGGCAGCTCATCGCCACGTACCGCCGGCTCTTCGGGGTGCGGCTGGCCGCGGTACTCGATGGCCTTGCGACAGGCGCGGACATCGCGGTGCCGCCACCGCCAAGCGTGACCGACGCTCCGGAGCCTCCGGACCGGCGGCGGCAGGTGCTCGCGGTGCTCGCCGCGGCCCTGCTCGTCGCGACCGCGGCGGTCGTCGTGGCGAACCTGCCGTCGCGCACGAGCGAGCCGGCGGCGGCGCAGATGACATCCGGCGCGGCCCTGCCCGCGGCGACGACCGCCGGCAACCGCTCGCCGTCCGGCACGAGCGCGCCGCCGCGCCGGACGCCCACCACCGGCCCGACCCCGTCCCGTTCGGCGAGCGGCGCCCCGACGGCACCCGCACCCCGGACGACCCCGCCCGCGGCGGCGGCCCTGGCGGCCAGCTACGCCACGGTCTCGACGACGCTGCTGGGATACCGGGGGAGCGTCGACGTCGCCAACAGTGGCGGCGTTTCGTCGGAACCGTGGACGGTCACCCTGGTCGTGCAGGGGCTCGATCTGGTCAGTGGCGTCGAGGGCCCGGCACCGAAACGCGACGGCGACGCCGTGATCTTCAGCGGTCCCGCGCTGCCGGCGGGCTCGTCCGAGCGGATCGTTTTCGACGTGACTCTTAGCCTTCTAGGCCCCAAAGAACCGGCCAGTTGCGAGATAGACGGCAGTACTTGCGCGGGTCTGTAAGGTCACCCGAGTGAGTGAAATCCGGTTAGATGTCGACCTTGAGCATCCGCCCGAGCGCGTGTGGCGGGCGTTGACCGAAGACCGGCTGCTGGCCCAGTGGCTTGACCTGCCCGGATTCGACCCGGTGTCGGAGCTGGAGGTGACCGGGGTCGACGAGCCGCGCCGGGTCGCCATGCTCTGGGGCAATGAAGACCTGCACACCCGACTGACGTGGGAGCTGTCGGAGACGTCCAACGGCTGCCAGTTGCTGCTTCGGCAGACCTGCGTGTACGGCGAGTGGGACGACGCGCACCGCGAGGCTCTGCGAGAAGCCTGGGAGTCGGTACTGGGCGAGCGGCTGCCGGCCGCGCTGGACTGGCTGGCGTTCGGCGAGGTCGATCTGGCCGCCGCCCCCGATCCCGACGCCGAGCCCGCCGCGGGCGCAGTCAACGAGCCCACCGTCCTGGCCCCGACCGTCGCGCCACGCCGCCGTCGCGGCCGGCGGACCCTCGTGGCCGTACTCGCCGTGCTCGCCGTGGCCAGTGGCGCAACACTGATCATGTTCGTACGGCCCGGCAAGGACGACCCGGTCGCGGCCCCCACGCCCACCGCCGAGGAGTCCTCCAGCGCCGCCCCCGCGGCCCCGGCCAGTGCCGGCGTCGGCCGTGCCGAGGCGGCAGCCACCCCGTCGCCGACACCGCACGCGTCGCCGACCAGCCGCGCCGAGTCGAGCACCACCGGGCCGGCGCCGGCGGCCGACCTGGGCGCCCAGTACGAGACCGTGTCCACCCGCTTCCTTGGCTACCGCGGCGAGGTGACCCTCAGGAACACCGGCAACGCCGCCGCCAAGGGCTGGCAGGTGACGATCACCCTCCGGGAAGGCGCCACTGTGACGGACGCCACGGGTGCCACCTTCAAGCAGCAGGGTACTACCGTGACGTTCACCGGCTCGGACGTGCGGGCAGGCGCTTCGCTGGCCTTCGAGTTCGAGGTGGCGGGCGATGCGCGGCTCGGCGAGAAGGGCCCCGACAGCTGCCAGGTGGGCGGCGAGCCCTGTGGCGTGGCGGCGGGATGAAACCGGTGGCGCGGGGCGTTAAGCTTGGCGCAAGGTAGTGATCAGCTAGGGGGTGACTGGTTTCGACTTCGTCCGTTGCGACAGGGGAAGCGAGCCGAGGAAGCCGACGTCGTCTCGAGAATCGTTCGTCGGAAACCAATAAGCGCCAAGAACAATCGCGCTGACTTCGCTCTCGCCGCCTGAGGCGAGTAGCAAGTCTGTCGGTCTGGGATCGCCTTCGACCCAGTTAACCGGCATCAGCTAGAAGGCTGGCCAATCGAGCCCGGTCGCGGGGCTTGTGCGGCGAGATTAATCAGCGACTGGGCCCGTCACACCGACTCGCTCGCGTGATCGGAGGGGCCGAGTAGAGGCATAGCGAGCTGCGCTCGGAGAAGCCCTGACAAGGCGTCGAAGGACCCGGGTTCGATTCCCGGCACCTCCACCAGTCAGAGGGCGGTGCGACCACCACGGTCGCACCGCCCTCCGCTTTCACGGGTCCGCGCGTGGCCGCCTGCGGCGGTAGAATCGGGCCATGAATCGCCGCCAGCACGAGCAGGCCAGCGACGCACGAGACGAGACCACCTTCACGGACGAGCGTGGGGTCACGTTGAGCCGGCGTGGCGTAGAGCGTGCTGGTGAGAGGCTGGCCGAATCGCGCTCTCGCCACACGCCCGAATACTTCGCGGCCCTGCGCAATCGTCTCGGCGTCCCACCACGCGCGGCATGAAGGCCATCCATCTGGTTCTCGACACATCCGCTGTTCTCGCCTACGCGAACGGCAGCGAGCACGTCGGCGAGCCGTTGACGCAGGTCACCGAGAACGACGCCGCTTTCACCGTTCCGCTCGCCGTCCTCGCGACGGCCGCATCCAGGGTTGACCAGGCTTGGGTCGAGCTGCTGACGAAGCACCCCGCGTTCGAACCGGTCGAGACGGAATGGACCCGCTGGTCAGCCGTCGCGGCAACGATGCGAGTGGTCGACGATCTGGACACCGCCGAGGCGCTGCTGGCGGCGCTCGACTTTGACTGCGAGGTCCTCACGGCGGAGCCGGACCGGTACGTCGCGCTCGGCGACGATCCGCCGGTCATTGCCATCTAGGTCTGGCGAGCTTCCCGTGGCTGGCCTGGCGCCTAGACAACCTGCGCAATGCGGGGGTTGATCGTGAATCGCGGCGGGTGAGGCTGCGGGAGCAACGGGCAGGGACCGCGACGGGCGTCGCGGCAGCCCAAAGCTCGATCCTGATCTTGACTCCAAGCTCCCTAGCGTGGGGATCGCACAATGAGGGCACCGCGATCTAGGGGAGGCGCAGTGTCCGAATCCGAATCCGCGTACGCCGTCGACATCGTCCTCTGCATCGACGTGACGGGCAGCATGTCACCCGTCATCGACACCGTGAAGAAGGGTGCCCTGTCGTTCCACAAGCGACTCGTCGACGCGATGGCCGCCAGGGAGAAGGCGGTCGGCCAGCTACGGATCCGCGTCGTGGCGTACCGGGACTTCGAAGCCGATCCTGGCAACCCCGTGGAGCTGTCCAAGTTCTGGCGGATCCCGCAGGAGGCCAAGCAGTTCGAGCGGTTCGTCAAGGGGCTGCGCGCGGACGGCGGCGGTGACCTGCCCGAGTCGGGCCTCGAAGCGCTCGCCCTCGCCATCAAATCGCCGTGGGAGCGCGAGTACGAGCGGCGCCGCCACGTGATCGTCCTGTTTACCGACGCGTCGGCACACGAGTTGGGCGTCGGCTCGACCCGGATGCGGTACCCGCGCGGCATGCCCAAGGACATGGACGAGCTCGCCGCGATGTGGGGGCGTGGCCGCGGGAACTCGGCCGTCATGGACAGCGGCGCCAAGCGGCTGCTCATCTTCGCGCCGGATCTCCAGCCGTGGACGGCGATAGCCGACTCCTGGAGCAACACCCTGCACTCGGCTTCGAACGCCGGCACCGGCCTGCGCGACGTCGACCTCGACGAGGTGATCGGCACCATCGCCGGCAGCGTTTAGGCGCACCACCGCCTCATCAGCCCCACCAGCCACAACCCTCGCGCGAGGGCTGGACACTCCGCGCTCCCAGCCGCGACCATCGGCTAATAGCTCGCGGCGGGAGGTGCAACGTGGTGGCAGGACCTGTTCAGCACCCGGCCGCGGTCGACGCCACATCGCTGGCGATCGCGAGGCGGCACCGCGCGACCCTCCTGGAGAGCATTCACGGCTTCGAGCAGGCACTCGCCGCGCCGGCGGGCGACCCGGGGTGGCGGGCGCGCGTGAGCAGCCGGTTGCACGCGCTGCGCGGGGCCTTCGCCGAGCACATCGTGGTGACCGAGGGCGCCGACGGGCTGTACGCCGAACTGCTCGACCACTCGCCGCGGCTGGCACGCGCGGTGCGGGTACTCGTGCATGAGCACGCGGCAGTGGCCGCCGCCCTCGGCGCCCTGCAGCGGCGGGTCGATGCCCTGGAGACCACGGTCGACGACCTGCGCGCGTGGGCGAGCGACCTGCTGCGCGATCTCAGCCGGCACCGGCAGCGCGGCGCCGACCTGGTCTACGAGGCATACGAGACCGACATCGGTGGCGAGACCTGAGCGGTCCTAGGGCAGCTCGATCGGCAGCTTGATCCCGTCCAGCACCGACGGGCACGGGCAGTCGCGCTCTTGCGGGAGCGCCGCCAGCGTGTCCAGGAGTACCGCGCGGAGGCGCTCCGTGTTTTCCCCGAAGACCCGGAAGACCTCGTCCTGCGTGACGCTGTGCCCGCCCTCGACTCCGGCATCCAGGTCGGTCACCAGAGCGATCGCCGTGTAACAGAGGGCGAGCTCGCGGGCGAGCACCGCCTCCGGGTGCCCAGTCATATTGACGACAGTGCCGCCCATGCTGGCGTACCAACGTGACTCCGCCCGGGTGGAGAAGCGCGGGCCTTCGATGACGACCATCGTGCCGCGGCTCTCCGCCTCGATCCCGTGCCCGCTCGCCGTCGCGAGCACCGTCGAGCGGCCCACGGGGCAGTACGGGTCGGCGAACGAGACGTGGACGGCGCCCCGGTCGTAGTACGTTTGCACGCGGCTGCTGGTGCGATCGATGAGCTGATCCGGTACGACGAAGCTGCCCGGCCCCAGGTCGGACCGCAACCCGCCGACCGCGCACGGCGCCAGAATCTGGCGTACCCCGAGCGACCGCAGCGCCCACAGGTTGGCCCGGTACGGGATGAGGTGCGGTGGGTGCCGGTGGTCTCGCCCGTGGCGCGGCAGGAACGCCACCGATCGGCCGCCCACCTCGGCGATCGTGATCGCGTCGGACGGTGCCCCGTAGGGCGTCTCGACCACGTGCTCGGTGGCGCCGTCCAGTAAGGCGTAGAGGCCGGACCCGCCGATGACGGCAAACTCTGCGTGAGGGCTCACGATTGAGACCTTAACCATGGCCCTTGCCGCAGGCTATCGTGCGTGCATGGCGTTCACTGCGCGCATGGTCGGCACCGATCGCACCGACCCAGAGGGTAATCAGCTCCGGACACTAGGCGCGCACGGGTAGCGGGGCGCTATGTACGGAGAGGGGCAGCGAATCGGGGGGCGGTCGATGGAGTCGATGACCGGGCAGCTACTGGTCGCGACCCCCGCCCTGAAGGATCCAAACTTCGACCGCACCGTCGTCCTGCTCGTTGCCCACGAGGCGGGCGGCGCGCTGGGCGTTGTGCTCAACCGGGCGACCGAAGTGCCGGTCTCCGAGGTGCTGGGCAACTGGGGCACGATGGCGCGCGAGCCCGCGGTGCTCTTCGAGGGTGGCCCGGTGCAGCCCGAGTCGGCGATCTGCCTGGCCCGGATGCGCCCCGAGGCCCGCAAGGCGCGCGGGTTCCACCCGGTGTCCGGTTCGGTGGGCACGGTCGACCTGTCTGTCGACCCGGAGACGCTCCAGGACAGCCTGGTCGGCATCCGGGTGTTCGCCGGGTACTCGGGCTGGTCCGCCGGGCAGTTGGAAGACGAGATCTCCAGCGGCTCATGGTTCGTCTTCGACGCCCTGCCGGGAGACGCCTTCGTCGAGCGGCCGGAGGACCTCTGGTCCATGGTGCTGCGCCGGCAGGGCGGCATCCTGGCGGCGGTCGCCCACTTCCCGCCCGACGTAGCGCTCAACTGACCCTCGGATGTGACCGGCGACCGCGGGATGTGTAATATTGCGCGGGTGCCCGGGAGACCGGGGATGTTTTGGGGCCGTGGCGCAGCTGGTAGCGCACCACACTGGCAGTGTGGGGGTCAGGGGTTCGAGTCCCCTCGGCTCCACCCAAACCGTAAGCACGAGTAACGCCCTGGTCGGGAGTTCTTCTCCCTAGGCCAGGGCGTTGATCTTTATGGTCGCGAGTCAGACCGCCTGAACGGGTGAGCGCCGTGACCGGGATACCGGTCACGGCGCTCAGATGGTTCCGTTGGGTGTTACTGGACGGTGCCGCCAGAGCGGACCCTGATCGGCAGCTCCGAGCTCACCACCGTGACGCCGGGGACCGTGGTCGCGGTCATTTCGCTGGTGACCACGCCCTTGCCAAGGCCGACCCCGGTGACCTGGACGACGTACGATACCTTGGCGCCCGGTGTGGGAGCGCTGCTGGTGATGCGCAGGTCTTCGGTCGGCAGGGTGCCGGCCGGGAGCTGCTCGCCGCCGCTGCCGTCGACGTTTTCGGCGCCGACGATCAGTGCCTGCGCGCCGGGAGCGGCGGGCAGGGCGTCCGGGTCGTAGGCGAAGACGATGTCCTCTTCGCCGTTGAGCCCGATCCAGAGCTGGAAGTGCCGGTTGGAGTCGGTACCCCAGACGTCGACCTGCCACTCCACGACCAGCCAGTCGCTGACCCCGTCGCTGAGGACGGTGGCCAGGATGCCGTGGTCGTTGGAGCCGTCCAGGTCGGTCCAGAACGGCGCCAGAACGTTGTTCGGCCGTGCCGGGTCCGGGATCTGGGTCAGCTCGCAGCAGTTGTTGTCCTCCGACGTGCCGCCGCCGACGACCGCGTACCCGTTGGAGTCGACACCGATCCTGGTGTACGTCTGTCCACCGTAGACGAACGCCGGCACGTTGAAGTTGATGATCTCTTCATCGCCGATTGGCGACGGCGCGACACCGAAGTCGGCCAGCGGGAGGTACCCGGCGATGGTGCCCGGGTCGAGCGACGGCACGCCTGCCCTGGAGCCGGCGAGCGGCACGTCGTTCTTCACCACGCGGCGCTGGCCGGCGGCGGTCGCGCCCTCGACGCCGGAGACCTTGAGGTTCTGGTTGACGGTGGTCTCCAGGTCGACCACGGCGTCACCGGACGACTCGTTGGTCGCCGTGATCGTGCAGTCGGCCGTGCCGCCCAGCGTCAGCTGCGCCGGGGCGCAGTCGCTGGCCAGCGTGACGTCGCCCTGCTGCGGCACGAAGGCCACCGGCAGGTGCAGCGTCGGCAGGTTGGCCTGGGTCGGGTCGAGGATCACCTGACCGAACTGCTGACCGCTCGCGGTCGTCGAGGTGATCGTGATCGTCAGGTTCTTGGACTTGCCGGCGCCCAGCGTGAAAACGTTCGGCGTAACAGTGATCTTGCTGCCGGCCGGTGCCTTGACGTGTACGCGGTACGTCTGGCTGCCGCTGGTCACGTTCTTCGCGGTGCGGACCGTGGTGAGCCGGCCGGGCATGGTCGGCGCGTTGATCGACGGCAGGTTCAGGTGCACCGCGTTGACCGGGTCGTTGCCGAGGGCCAGCATCCGTTCCGCCGACTCGTCGAAGGTCAGGCCCGGCTTCTGGGCCTTCTTCAGGTCGATGCGGCCACTGCCGTAGTCGAACGGGTCGGCCGGCGTGGTCAGGTCTTCCTTGACTACGTCCTGGAAGGCCGTGGTCATCATCGCCGACTTGATCTGTCCGGGGCTCCAGCCGGGGTGCAGGGCCTTGAGCAGTACCGCCGCGCCGGCGATGTGCGGTGCCGACATCGACGTACCGGCGATCGCCTGGAAGTACTCGCCGGGCGGGCCGTTCTCGATCGCGTCCGGGGTCGGGGAGTTACCCGCCAGGATCTGCACACCAGGGCCCGTGATGTCCGGCTTGATGCCGAACCCACCCGGTCCACGCGAGGAGAAGGCGGCCATCACGTCGGCCTGCCCGTTCTCCTTCTGGCCTGCGGTGAACGTGCCCGTGACGCCGGTGTGAGCGGCCATGAACGCCTTGAACTGGGTGCCGTCGGCCAGGTGCACCGCGGGCAGCCAGTGGTTGTCGGTCTCGATGTCGGCCAGCGTGGGGTTGTAGAGCACCATGCCGACCGCGCCGCCCTGCTTGACGTTGTAGCCCTTGTCGACGCGGGCGTTGCCACCCCGCTGACAGGCGACGATCTTGCCGGTGAAGGTACCGGCCGGTGCGGGAGCGTTGCACAGGGCCGCGTAGCCGGCTGCCGACTCGGCCATCACGACCGGGGTCTCCGCGGTGACGCCAGCGGTGATCGAGGCGCCCTTGAGGGTCAGCGTGTCGGCACCGGCGTGGAGGGTCAGCGTGGAGTTGAACTCGCGGGTCTGTGTCGAGGCGGCGACGGTGGTGACCCACGGCGAGACGTGGTCGGTGGTCGCCGAGCCGGGCCCGGAGTTGCCCGCGGACGCGGAGACGAAGACGCCGGCCGCGTACGCGTCGAGGAACGCCAGTTCTGCCGGGTCGGTGAACGGGCTGCTGCCACCCGAGATCGAGTAGTTGATGACGTCGACGCCGTCGAGTACCGCCTGCCCGATCGCGGCCGAGAGGTCGGAGGAGTATCCGCCCTGCTCGCCGAGGGCCTTGTAGACCGACAGCCACGCGCCCGGCGCGATGCCCTGGACCGGACCGCGCTCCACGCCGAAGACCGGCGCCGATTCGAGTACGTTGCCCGCCGCGGTCGACGCCGTGTGGGTACCGTGGCCGCCGCTGTCGCGCGCGGACACGTAGTCCTCGCCGCCGTTGAGGGCGAGGTACGTGTCCAGGAACGGCGCGCCGCCGATGAGCTTGTTGTTGCACGCGAACACGTCGTTCTGCGACGTCAGCGGGTTGTCGCCGAAGTCGCACTTGCGCGGCGTGCCGTCGGCCTTGGCCGGCGGGGCGTTCAGGTTGCCCTTGTCGGCGAACGAGGGGTGCTCCGGCCAGGCGCCGGTGTCGATGACACCGATGATGATTCCGGCACCCGCGTTCTTCGCGCCGCCCAGCGCGCCGTACGTGCTGGTGGCACCGATGAACGCGGCGCTGGAGTCGGTCAGCGGCTGCCGCAGCTCGTCCTTCTGCACCGCGACCACGCCGTCGACCTTCAGCAGGTCGCCGACCTTGTTGGCCGGCACGATGGCCGACACGCCGCCGTACACGGTGCGCAGCCGCTGCCGCACGGTGGTGCTGGGCACGGCCTTGGTGAGGTCGGCGACGATCTCCTGCTCGCGTCGCGCGATGTGCTTTTCGTACGCCTGCTCAGTGGCGCCGCGGCCGAGCTTGCGACCGGTCTCGCCGGGGCTCGTCGCGGCCAGACCGGCGATGCCGCCGCTGTATGTGGCGACCGGGTCGTAGTCCATCTTGACCAGAACCGGGATTCGTGTGGACTCGGTACGGCTCAGCAGCGTCGGGTCGGTCTGGGCCAGCCGGCTGGTGGGCGCCTTCGCGGCGGACACGCGGTCGGTCGGTTGGAGACTCTGCTTCACGCTGAGATCGCCGCTCGGGGCGGCGGCACCGGGGCTGGCCCCGGACACCACCACTAGCGGCACGGCAAGAGCGGCCGCGAATCCGGCCCGCAGCCACTTCTTTTGGCGCATCCGATCCCCTCCAAGGGAAAGCGTTACGCGCCTTGTTCGCGCCTGGCGGCATCACCGGTCAGCGCAAATTCGGCGCGTGGGGGTGTGGGCATGATCGCACGCGGATCACCGAAAACACAGGCCACACGCAGGTTCTGTTACCTGTCCCTGGCCGGCAGCCCGGGCCGGCCAGGGACCGAGGCGTCAGGGTCCGATCTTGAAGGTGTAGGCGACGTTGCCTGAGGTGTAACCGCCGGTGACGGTGGCTTTGAAGGTCAGCGTGTAATCCCCGGCGGCGGAGAATGCCCAATTGGCGTGCCCGTGCGGGGTTCCGCTGCCGACGGCCGCGGTGGACTTCGCGCAACCGCTGGCCGTGCTGTTGCTCAACGTGACGGTGGGAGCGGCGGGAAAGCCGGAGGTGGTGTAGAGCGTGACGTGGCCGGGTCCGGAGACGCTGACCAGCTCCAACGTGACCGGGCGGTTGCCGCTGGCCACGTCTTCGGCGTTCCAGCCGGGCCAGACCCGAGTGTCGCTTCCGCTCACCGAGGCCGGTGCGACATAGACGGTGGATCCGGCTGTGCCGACACACGCCCACGAGGACGGGCTGCTCGGTACGACGAGGTCGTAGTCGGTGAGCGGGGTGAGTTGGATGGTGTTGCCGGCCGGAGAGACGTCATCGTCAGCCCCGGTGCCGTACGTCTTGATGTCGAGCGTGACGGTGGTGCCGGACAGGTCGACGTCGAGCGCGTCGATGTGGCCGGTGGAGATGGTGGCCGCGTGTGCCGGTGCGGTCGTGAATCCGACAACGACCGCGGTGGCGGCCGCCGCCGTGGTGAGCAGCCGGCTGGTGAATCTACGCATGGGTGTCAGCTCCCGACCTTGAACCTGAGCCAGGCCGGCTCCGAGGTGACGGTCGCTCCCGTGCCGGCCAGTACGCCGGTCACGTCGACCTTGATGAGGTAGTAGCCGGGCTTCTCGAAAGCCCAGTTCTCGTGCATGTGCGTGCCCGTCGCCAGCGTGATGCTGTCTGGCAGGCCGTCTTCGCTGTCCACCAGGACGACGGGGTTGCCGGCGGGGTCGGTGGTGAAGAGGCTGACCCCGTCCGGGCCGATCACCTTCTTGAACCGGATCTGCACGGTGTCGCCCGCGAAGACGCCCGGCTCCAGTTCCTCGGTCGCGAGGCCGGGGAAGAGCAGGGTCTCGTTCTCGACCTCCGGCAGGACGTAGACGGAAGCGCCTGGGCTGCCGAGGAACGCGTACCGGGTGTCGTCGGGCACCGTGACGGCCGACTCCGGCTTGGCCCAGAAGAGCACGTCGTCGGGGTCGCGCTCGACGCCCGGCTCCACGGTCTCGTCGTGTACGGCGATTTCGAATGCGCCGTCTTCGTAAGCGACATCGACGATGTCGACGTGTCCCTGTGACAGCACCACCAGCGATCCGGCCTGGGCGGGTGCCGCCCAGGCCAAGGTGGCGGCGGTGGCAACCGCGGTGGCCGCGGTCAGCAGCGTGGCTCTCGCACGCATGTAGATCCTCCTGGGTCTCTGTGAGCCGTCGACCGGCTAGATCGAAACGATAACGATTTTCATCTAGCTGTCAACGTCCACATAGGACCGCTCGGTTTCGCCGGATATGCCGGACTGGACAGAGTAGAAGAAGCTAACGATAATCATGTTCAAATTGTGGGCGGGGAGCTTCTCATGCGATATGCGAGACGGCGGCGATGGGTCGCGGCACTGCTGGGTCTGCTGGCAGCGGTGGCCGCGGCACCGCTGGTGGTGGCGGGCGGCGCCGCCGGTGCACCGCCGGACAGCGGACTTCGGACGGTGCTCAACGACGTGCACACCGACGTCATCCACGTCGAGTACGCCGATGGCGCGCTGCGGATGCGCAGTCGCGGTGGCGAGTTGCCGTACGACCTCTACGAACCGCCCGACGTGCTCTTCCAGCTCAAGGACATCGACCAGGTCTCCCGGTTTTCGGTGCCTGACATGCCGGAGTTCGCGTTCCTCGGCGGCCCGGGCGATCCAGTGTGGATCGCTCCGCAGACCGAGGCGGATGAGCTGGTGTTCGCCGGATGGGATACCGAGTCCATCCTGCCCGGCGTCCTGGCCGGCGACGCCGTCGACCTCAGCCTGGTCGACGTCACCGGGCCGGGTCGGGTGGAGATTTTCGGGAACGACGTGGCCGGCATGCCGGTGCGGATGTTCAGCGGCACCGACGCCAACATCCGCACGCTGCGCCAGTCGGTCTCCTCGCACACCCATGCCAACTGGGCGTTCTCCGCGCTGGGCAGGTACCAGCTCACCTTCGAGGCGCGGGCGAGTACCGCGAACGGCACCCCGCTGGCGCCGGCACGCGCCACCTACACCTGGTACGTCGGAGACGTGGCGCCGGAGCAGGCCCAGGTCACGCTGTCGGTGAACCCGACAGAACCTTCCGTCGGTGACAAGGTCACGCTCACCGCGGCGGTGTCTCCGGTCACCGCGGCCGGTTGGGTGGAGTTCTTCGACGGCACCGCATCGCTCGGCTTCACGGCGGTCACCGCGGGCCAGGCGGTGCTGACCACGTCCGCGCTGGCCGGCGGCTCGCACCCGCTGACGGCGCGGTACACGCCGACCTATGCCAACGACCACACGCCGTCGACGTCGCCGCCGATCACCCTCGTGGTAGCGGGAACGGGCACGCCCTCGTCGAGTCCGACGCCGACTCCCACCGCTTCCGCGCCAGCGACAGCGGCCCCTTCGCGTACCACCGTGGCACCTTCGAGGACGAGCGCGGCGCCGTCGAGTACAGCCCCTTCGAGTACGACCACTTCGCCGGCGACCAGCCCGTCGCCGAACTGCACACCAACGACGCACACCTCGACCAGCACGTCCACCACCAACGCCGCCGTGCTCGCACAGGGCCACGTCGACTACGCCGCCCGGCTTGTCGACGGCAACCTCGTCGCGCAGATCAAGGACGGCACCGTGGCTGGCCGCGCCAGCTGGCGTGACCCGGCCGACGTCGTCCTGCACCTGAAGCCGGGCGGTGCCACCGCCGTGCCGGCGGGGAACTTCGGCTTCCTCGGCGCGACCGGGGCACGGATCTGGCAGATACCGCAGACCCAGAACTCGAACCTGCTGTGGCTGGGATGGAACACCGAGGAGATCCAGGCCGCGCAGCTCCGTGGTGGCTCCCTCACCTGGTCACTGGACAAAGTGGAAGGTCCCGGCAAGCTGGTGATCTACCTGTTCGAGACGTTCGGTCAGCCGCGGGTCGTCTTCAACAGCGGCGACGGACTGCCCGACCGATACACCATCTCGACCGGCACGCACGCGCATGGCAACTGGGCATTCACCAGGGAAGGCGCCTACAAACTGACCTTTACACACCGTGCCACCCTCGCGAATGGACGGTCGGTCAGCGACACCAGCACGGTGACGTTCGCGGTGGGCGGCACCGACCCCAACGGACTGGCGCGGCGTGTCAGCAGCCGCGTGTACACGTACACCGGCAACAGTTGCGGCGGGCCGCTGGCGTTGACCGGTACCTCACTGGTGGGGCCGGTGACAGCCGGTGCCGGCCTGCTTCTGGCGGGCGGCATCGTGGTGGCCCTGACCTACCGGCGCCGGAGGTCGTCGTGAGGCGGCACCTGTCAGCGGCGCTGGCCGTCACCCTGCTGATCGGCGCGGGATGCGACCGGGCCGCTGGTGCCGGTGACGGCGGGCTGCGGGTGGTGACCACGACCGAGATCCTCGCCGACCTGGTACGCCAGGTCGGCGGCGACAAGGTCACGGTGGACTCGATCGTGCCGTCCGGTGGCGACCCGCATTCGTACGAGCCGAACCCTGGGGACGCGGTCAAGGTGTCCAAAGCGGACGTCACGTTCACCAACCATCTGCTGCTGGAGCCGCACGGGCTGATCAAGACGATCGACACGAACATCAAGGACGGCGCGTCGAACGTCTCCCTCGCCGAGGTGTCCGAGTCGTACGGCGCCACCGTGATTCCGTTGGTGGAGAACATCGGGCTGGACGTGCTCTGGCTCGGGCTGGCGGTGCGTGGCGACGGCGAGCAGCGCGGCGCCACCCGGTCCTCGGACATCCTGCTGTCGGCAACCGCGCTTGACGGCCCCGGTCACCTGGCCGTCTACCTGACCCAGACGCTCGGTGAGCCGGAGGTGTACGTCAACTCCGCCGATGGCCTGGACGCCAAAGACAGCGTCAGCCTGCCGCCGGCGGCGCACACCCACGTCAACTGGGCGTTCAGCAAGCCCGGGATCTACCGGCTGACACTGCGCGCCGCGCTGCGTACCGGCGGTGGCGTATCCGAACCGGCGGGGGAGGGCACGTTCACGTTCGCGGTGGGCGTCGACCCGCACAGTGTCCGCAGTGGAGCCACCATCCTGGGCGACGGGCACACCGACATCGCAGTGGACCTCGACAGCGGCCAGATCTACGCCTACAGCGACGTCGCGAGTGCCTCCGGGGACGCCGCCCGGAAGCAGGCTTCGCTGCCGGCCGGTGACGTGGTCATCGACGTGCCGAACAAGGCGATCGAGACCGTGCCCGACGATCCGCGGTTCGGCTTCATCGGCGCGCCCGGCACCCGGATCCACCAGCTCCCGCAGGCGGTACTGGGCAAGCACGTGCACGGCGAGATCGACCCGCACCTGTGGGAGGACGTGCGCAACGCCAAGGCGTACGCCCAGCTGATCCGGGACGCGCTGGTCAAGGCCGACCCGGACAGCGCCGCCACGTACCGGGACAACGCACGGCGGTACCTGGCCACATTGGACGAGCTGGACGAGTACGTGCGCGGGCAGATCGGACGGATCCCCGCTGACCGGCGCCAGCTGATCACGACGCATGACGCGTTCGGGTACCTGGCCAAGGCGTACGACATGACGGTGGCTGGCTTCGTGGTGCCCAACCCCGCCCAGGAGCCCAGTGCCGCGCAGGTCACCAAGCTCACCGAGACGATCCGAAACCTGCGCGTGCCCGCGGTGTTCGTGGAGCCGCACCTGGCCAACCGGGCCGCGGTGCTCACGCAGGTCGCCAAGGACCAAGGGGTACGGATCTGCAAGCTGTACGGCGACTCGTTCGACGAGCACGCGCGATCCTATGTGGACATGATGCGGCACAACGCGGACGAGTTGCGTGACTGCCTCGGAGGCCCGTGATGATGCGGATGCTGCTCGCGCTGGTGGTTGCCCTCGCCCCGACACCGACGGTCGGCAGCAGCGTCCAGCCCGATGAGCCCACGGTGACGGGCCGGACGGTGCTGGACGAAGGGCATGTCGACCTCGGCCCTCGCTTCGTGGACGGGGCCTGGACCCTCCAACTGCGCGACGACACGGCGCGGCCGTCGGTCTGGCGTCCACTGTCCGATGTGGTGCTCCAGGTCGCGGAGGCGGCGCGCACCACGGTACCGGCCGACGAACGGTTCGCATTCCTGGGCGCGACCGGGGCACCGCTATGGGTGCTGCCGCAAGCCCAACAGCCTGGCATGCTCTGGCCGGGCTGGAACACCCAGGATCCGCGGGTGGCCACGACCGTCAACCGGGAGGCCACCTGGACACTGCACGGACTGACCGGCCCGGGCCACTTCGTGCTGTTCCTCAACGGAAACTTCGGCGAGCCACAGGTCGTTTTCGACGGCGCCAAGCCGATGCCCCAACGCACCGGCGTCGAAGTGAACACCCACGTGCACGGCAACTGGGTGTTCACCGCGCCGGGCAGCTACCTGCTCGACGTGGAGATGTCCGGCACCACCACAGACGGGCGAGAGGTGTCCGATCGTGACACCCTGCGCGTGTTCGTGGGTGCCGGTGACGCGACCGCGGCGTTCGCCACCAATCCCCCCACTCCCGCCCACGCGACCCGCGACGTCCAGGAGTCCACTGTGGTCTGGCCATTGCTGGCCGGTGGGGGCGCCGTGCTGCTCGTCATCCTCGCCGGAGGCCTGCTCACCCGCCGCCGTGCCTCATCCCGGACGGGGGAATGACCGTGCTGGACGTCTCCGGTGTGGCGGTACGGCTAGCCGGCCGGCAGGTGCTCACCGACGTCACCCTGAAGGTGGCCGCTGGCGAGCTTGTCGGGCTCATCGGGCCCAACGGTGCCGGCAAGACCACCCTGCTGCGCGCCGTACTCGGCCTGCTCCCGCTGGCCGCCGGCCAGATCCGGCTCGTCGGCCGTACACCTGCGCAGGTTCGCGGCACGGTGGGGTACGTGCCGCAGCGGCACGAGTTCGCCTGGGACTTCCCGATCGACGTCGAGAAGGCGGTGCTCGCCGGGCTGGCCCGGCGGATCGGGTGGATGCGATCACCTGGGCGGGCCGACCGGATCGCGGTCGCCGAGGCACTGGAGCGGGTCGGGATGGCACAGCTGCGGCGCCGCCCGATCGGGGAGCTGTCAGGCGGGCAGCGGCAGAGGGTACTCGTCGCGCGCGCTCTCGCGTTGCGACCCGAGCTGATGCTGCTCGACGAGCCGTTCACCGGCCTGGACAACCCCACCCAGAGCCTGCTCACCGATCTGCTGCGGCAACTCGGCGAGGAGGGCAAGGCGATCGTGATAACCACGCACGACCTCCCCGCCGCGGCCGCCGTTTGCGGGCGGCTCTGCCTGCTCAACGGCGTCGTCGTCGCCGACGCCCCGCCCGCTGAGCTCACCGATCCCGACGTGTGGCTGCGCGCGTTCGGTGTCGGCGGCTCCGATGCGCTGTCGCGCACTCTCGGAAAGGCCGACGCGGCATGATGGAGCTACTCACCGAGCCGTGGCAGCACGTGTTCATGCAGCGCGCGCTTCTGGTCGCGGTCATGTCCGGAATCGTGTGCGGTGTGGTCGGCAGCCACGTGGTGCTGCGCGGCGTCGCGTTCATCGGCGACACCATCGCGCACGCCGTCTTTCCCGGCGTCGCGATCGCGTTCGTCTTCCAGGCCAACCTCGTACTCGGCGGCGCGGTCGCCGGTGTGCTCACCGCCGTCCTCATTGGAGTCTTCGCGCAGAACCGGCGCCTGAAGGAAGACACCGTCATCGGGGTCCTGTTCGCGGCCGCGTTTGGCCTCGGCATCGTGGTGCTCAGCTCCGCGCCGGGCTACAGCGGCTCACTGGAGTCGTTCCTGTTCGGACAGATCCTGGGCATCAGCGACCGCGACGTGGTAACCGTCGCCATCGCCGGTGGTGCCCTGCTACTGATCGCCCTCGGTCTACGCAAGGAGTTGGTCGCGGTCGGCCTCGACCGGGAGACCGCCCGCGCCCTCGGCCTGCCCGTGTTCGCCCTGGACCTGGCGCTCTACACCATGGTCACCATCGCGATCGTCATCTCGCTCCAGGCGGTCGGCAACATCCTGGTCCTGGCGCTGCTGATCACACCGGCCGCGTGCGCTCGACTGCTCACCGATCGGCTCGGTGCCATGATGCTGCTCGCCCCGGCCATCGCCGCGATCTCCGCGGTCGCCGGCCTCTACCTTTCGTACTGGTTCAACCTGGCCGCCGGCGGTTTGATCGTCCTCGTCACCACCGGCATCTTCCTGCTGAGCTGGGGCTTCGCTCCCCGGCACGGCCTGCTCGCCAGGATCCGGGCGCGTGGCCGTCCGCGCCTCGACCTCGCGCAGCCGAAGGAGTCGCAGGTCACCGCGCGGGCGTAACGCCCGTGCGCCGCCGTGCGCCCTTTCAGGCGGAAGACCGGGCCAGGGAAGGATCTAGGCGCGTGGCGGACCGCATCGTCGGTGAACGGTACCGGCTGGAGAAGCGGCTCGGCCGTGGTGGTACGGCCACGGTGTGGCGCGGGGTCGATCTGGACACCGGTGACCAAGTTGCCGTAAAGGTGCTGGATCCTGAGCAGGCGGCGCGACCGGTGGTGGTCGAGCGACTGCGGCGAGAGGCGCAAACGGTCGCGCACCTGGATCATCCGAACATCGTGGCCAGCCACGCCGTGGGCGTCGACGATGACGGCGGGTTTCTCGCGATGGAACTGGTCGACGGGCCCACGGTCGCCGACCTGTTGAGCGTGCATGGGCAGTTGCCCGTCGAACGCGCGGTGGCGATCGCCGAACAGGTCAGCGACGCGCTCGCGGCCGCGCACGCCGCCGGTGTCATCCACCGCGACATCAAGCCGGGCAATCTGCTCGTCGACGGCGCGGGTGTCGTGAAGGTGTGCGACTTCGGCATCGCAAGGCTTCAGTTGAGGGATGGCAGCGCCGCGTTGACCAGCCACAGCGAGACGGTGGGCACCTGCGAGTACATGGCGCCGGAGCAGGCGACCGGTGAGCCGGTGGACGCCCGCACGGACCTGTACGCCCTCGGCTGCGTCCTGCACGCGATGCTGACCGGCCGGCCGCCGTTTCTCGGCGAGACCGCTATGTCCGTTCTCCATCAGCAGCTCGACCGGCCACCGGTACCGGTACGGGCGCTGCGCAGTGACGTGCCGATGGAGCTTGATGATCTGATCGGGCGGATGCTCGCGAAGAGCCAGGCGGATCGGCCGGCCAGCGCCGCGGACGTACGCGATGCGCTCGCCGCGATCCGCGCGGCGCCAGAGGCGGATCCCACCACGGTCGTGCTTCCCCGGACGTCATCCCGGCCGATCGGCCGGCACCGGATGCGGGTCGCGTTGCCCGCGTGGGTGTCGCGCGCAGCGATGTCGCTGCGGCAGTACTGGATAGCCGCGCTCTCCGCCGCCGCGATCCTGGCGACGGTGGCGACCGTGGCGGTGGTCATGGCGGGTGAAGAGGCGGGCACGACACCTGCTGGCGCTCCGGTCCCCGGTCCGGTCACGGTGAGTTCCCAGGCGCGCTTGGAGCCGTCGGACACGCTGCCCGATCCGGCGGCCAGCCCAAAGGTCACGCTCTCGGCGCCAGCTCCCAGCGCGCCCGCCGCCACGCCGATGGAGCGGGTCACCAGCCTGGCGAGCCTCATCCGGCGCCAGGTCGACAACGGCGAACTGGACGCGGCGGCCGGCCGAGACCTGCTCAGGCAGGTGGACAGGGCGGCGAACTGGCTCAAGGGCGGACGGGACAGCAAGGCAGTGGAGAGGCTCCGCGAGGTCGACGCGCGCCTCAGCGAGCTGCTGGAAGACGGCAAGGTGAGCCGCTCCGGATTCAACGCGCTGAACATCGTCGACTCGATCATCGCCGCGATCGCCTAGGTCGCCTAACGATCGCCTAGCGATCACCTAGAGGGAGAACGAGGACTCATGCGACATCTCTGGACCCTGATCGCCGCCGCCGTCATCGCACCGCTCACGTGGTTGCTGCTGGCGTACGGGCAGGACAGGTCGATCCAGGCGTTCGTCAACGAGGACAGCGCCGGCTCGTTCGACACCGGTGACTTCGTGCGGCCCGTGGCGTGTCTCGCCGCCGCCGGCCTGCTGCTCGGTCTGCTCGCCACCCTCCGGTTCTCGCCACTCGGCGCCACGGCGACCGGCCTTTTCTACTCGGCGAGCTATCTGGCGCTGCTGGTGGAGCCGGACACGGTCATGGACCTGTTGCCGAACAACGTTTCGCTGGGCGGCCGGGACGCGGACCCGTCCACGCCGCTGCGGACCGGGATGACGATGGTGCTGGGCGCTCTACTGCTCGTGGCGATCGTCAGCGTCAGCCGGTGGCGGCGCTGGCCGGTACCCGAGGACACCGCGCCCGAGCCCGCTCCGCTCGCGTTGCCGGAGAACCGCCCGCTGGGCGCCGAAGGGTTGCAGGACCAGCAGCCCCAGTACGCCGGCGGGCCGGATCCGCGTTGGGAGACGGGCCACCTGCCGGACCCATGGCCGAGTAACCGCCGCTGAGTGGCAGAATGGGGCGCGACCCCGCCAGCGTCGAGGAGGTGAGACCCATTTCGCCAGTACAGGCCGGGTGCTCCCACCTCACCATCGGGCGGTCCTTCGCCGCGAGGTGACGCCGGGAGTGCCCACCGGCGCTCCGGAAGGTACTCCTTGTCAGCTTCGCACCAGTCCGCCATCGTCGCCCGGCTCCGCGCTGCCGGCTGTGTCTTCGCCGAAGACGAGGCGCACCTGCTCATGTCAACGGCCACCACCCCGGCCGATCTCGTCGCGATGGTCGATCGGAGGGTCGCTGGCCAGCCGCTCGAACATGTTCTCGGCTGGGTGCGGTTCCATGGCCTACGGATAGCCGTCGAACCCGGGGTGTTCGTGCCGCGTCGACGCACCGAGTTCCTCGCCACCCAGGCGATCGCCCGATGCCCGACTCCGGCTGTCGTGGTCGACATGTGCTGCGGCTCGGGCGCGCTGGGCGCCGCCGTAGCCGCCGCTCGTGACGGTGGCATCGAGTTGTACGCCGTGGACGTCGAACCGGTGGCGGTGCGGTGCGCGCGCCGCAACCTCGCTTCGGTCGGCGGGCGCGTGTACGAGGGCGACCTCTTCGCGCCGCTCCCCGCCGACCTGCGTGGCAGGATCGACATTCTGGTCGCCAACGTGCCGTACGTGCCGACCGAGGCGGTGGCGCTGCTGCCGCCCGAAGCCCGTGACCATGAGCCGCGCGTGGCGCTGGACGGCGGTCCCGACGGGTTGGACGTGTTGCGGCGGGTGGCCGCGGCCGCCGGACAATGGCTGGCGCCGGGCGGTCACCTGCTCGTCGAGACCAGCGAAGGCCAGGCGCCGCACGCCGTGGAGGCGTTCGCCGATGCTGGGCTCGCGCCGGAGGTCGCCAGCGACCAGGACCTGAACGCGACCGTGGTCGTCGGCACAATGTGGAAACGCTCCCGTTGAACTGCTCGGACAGCTGACCCGTACCACCTCGCACATCGATAGAAAGGTTTGTTAACGATGATGCGACGGTTTACTTGGAGTCGACGCCGGATCGCCCTGCTCGCCGGGTCGGCCGTCGTTCTCGGTGGTGCGCTGGCGGTCGGCACCGGCATGGGCCAGGCTGGTGAATCGTGCGCCGGTCTCGATACCGCGCTGCGCAACAATCTCAACTTCATCGCAGACCAGCAGCGCAACCCGGACGCACTGTCCACTGCCAGAATCGCCAACCGCCAAGCCGTCGTCGACCTCATCCAACAACGCCGCGCAACCGCCGGCTGTACGGCCACCGTGGCCGCCGACAACCCGGCAGCACCAGCACCGGCACAGCCGCAGGCACCGGAGACCACTCCTGCCGCCCCGGCCGGCAACGGCGAGCGGGTCTGTGCCGGATCCACCGTGACCCTCTCCGGCGAGGCGGGCGCACCGGCCGCTTCCAGCAACCAGTTCCCGGCCGGCACGCGCCTGCGGGTGACCAATGTGGACAACAACCGCTCGATCGTCGTCGAGGTGACCGGGCCTTCGGGCAGCTGCGTACTGCTCAACAACGCCGCGTTCGAGCAGGTGCGCGAGCCCGGCAAGTTCCTCATCCGCCGAGCCCTCATCGAGCGCGCCTGACCCTATGGCTCGGGGGCGATCACGGTGCCTTCCCTGTCTCGCACCGTGATCGCCTCGACCGGGCAGGATTCGGCTGCGGCCCGTATCGCGTCGTCGGCCTCGACCGTGTCGTGTGTGGGCGTGGACACGCCATTGACGAGGCGGAACGCCGTTGGCGCGGTGCCGGCGCAGATGCCCGCGCCGATGCAGGTGCCGCCGTCTACGGAGATCCGCCAATCGTCGCCTACCACGCCACCGGCATCCGCTTCAGCCCGCGTACGAGCATGCCGCTCTTCCACTCCAACTCCTCCTCCGGGACGGCGAACCGCAGCTCAGGGAAGCGTCGTACGAGCACGTCGATGGCCACCTGAAGCTCCATGCGAGCGAGCTGAGCGCCGACGCAGTGGTGGGCGCCGTGGCCGAAGCCGATGTGCGGGTTGGCCGACCGTCCAAAGTCGAGCGAGTCGGGGTCGGGGAAGACCTCTTCGTCGCGGTTGGCCGACGACAGCGACCCGATGACGGGCTCACCCGCGCGCACCAGTACGCCGCCGAGCTCGACGTCTTCGGTGGCGTACCGCGCGAACGACGATGCCACACCCAGCGGTACGTATCGCATCAGCTCTTCGACGGCGGCGGGCACCAACGACGGGTCGGCGCGCAGCTCGGCCAGCTTGTCGGGGTTGGTGAGCAGGACGTACGTGAAGTTGGGGATCTGCGTGACGGTGGTTTCGTGTCCCGCCGCGAGCAGGCCGGTGAGGAGCCGCACCAACTCGTCTTCGCTGAGCCGCTGGTTGTCCTCGTCGCGGACGCGTACCAGTGCGCTGATGAGGTCTTCGGTGGGTTCCTGGCGGCGTTGGGCGATGAGACCGCGCATGTACGCGAAGAGGTTCTGGATGTATCCGGCGATCTGCTCGACGGACAGCGAGGTGGTGGAGACGACCGCTTCTGACCAGACGTGGAACCGGTCCTGGTCTTCGACGGGCACGCCCAGCAGCTCGCAAATGACCGTGATCGGCAGCGGCGTAGCGAAATGCTGCACCAGATCGGCGGGTGGGCCGGTGGCGATCATGCGGTCGACGAGCTCGTTGGCGACTTCCTGGGTGCGCGGGCGGAGCTGCTCGACGCGGCGCGCGGTGAACGCCTTTGCCACGAGGCGACGGAGCCGGGTGTGCTCGGGCGGATCCATCAGCAGGAGGCCGGCTTCGAGCTTGCGCGGAGAGATGCGGGGCTCGTCGCGGTCGGCGCTCGCGGCCCGGCTGAACCGCGCGTCGCCGAGCACGGTGCGCACGTCGGCATAGCGGGTGGCCAACCAGGCTTCCTCGCCGTACGGCATTCGCACGCGGGTGAGTGGCTCGCGCCGGCGCAGCTCAGCGTAGAACGGATCGAGCTTGAACCGGTCGGGTGGACTGAACGGGTAGGCGTGAACTACACGCTGGGTATCAGTCATGGACACCCATCGTACTCAATATTCGAATGTCTGGATGACCTTCAGAAGCGCCCGCCACCGGTACGCCGCGCCCGGCTGCCGCTGCCGCCGAATCCACCACCCCGGAATCCGCCACCCGACCGGTGACCCCCACCGGACATGATGCCGCCCAGCAGGATGCCCGTCAGCAGGTCGCTGGTGCTTCCCGAGGACCAACTGTGCACATCGGACTGTGCCGACCTGCCGGCTTCGGCGGCCAACTGCTGGGCGCGCTGCGCGTCGGCGACGGCGGCCACGGGATCGGTGGTGGCGAGCGCCTCCGCGCGGGCGAGCAGCCGCTGCGCTTCGCCGAGCGAGGCCCGTGCCTGGCTGGCCACCGCACCGCGCCGGGTCGCGATGAAGCTGCCGGCCGCCGACACCTCGGCACGCGCCGCCGGCAGGGCGTGATCGAGCATGCCGCGGGCCCGCGCGGCACGTTCGGCGGCGTCGCGCTGCTCCGCGAGCGCACGGTCCAGCGCCGCGTCGGCTTGCTCCAGCGCCTGTACCGCCGACAGCGGATCCATCGTGGGCTGGGCGAGCGCCGCACGGGTCGACGCGAGCGCCTGCTGAGCGGCGGCGACCGCGGCACCGGCGTCCGGTGGGACGGCGGCGAGTTCCGACTCCACCTCAGCTATGAGCGCGTCGATCCCTGCCCGCGCACTGTCCAGATCGGACTGTGTACGCGACACGGTGTCGATCAGCGTCTCCGCCTGGGCGACCGCCTCTTCGGCCGCCCGCAACGCGAGCGCCGCACGGGGTGGGTCAGCGAGCTGGACGCCCGCGAGCGTCGTTTCGGCGAACTCGAGCCGCTCGCGCGCCTGGTCCGCGTTTCCCAGCACGCCAGCTACCACCGGCCCGGTGTACCTGCCCCGCAGCGCCTCGATGGTCGTACCCGTCGTGGGCAGCTTCGCCTCCGCGGCGGCACAGCGCTCCGACAGCTCCAGGCGCTCCGGCTCGATCCTCGACTCCAAGCCGCGCAGCTCGTCGAACGCCTCCGACTCCGCGTCCAGCCGCTGGTCGGCGGCCTCGCACCGCCGGATGATCTCTTCGAGCGCCGCGCGCCGGGCGGGCTCGTCCGGCTCGGGCGTCTCGTCGAGCGTGAGCCGCAGCCGGAACGCCTCGGCCACATCCTGGCGCGCGCTCTCCAGCGCCGCCGTGAACGAGGCGGTCGCCTCGGCACCGTACCGGCCGGTGGCGAGCGACAGCTCCTGCTCGCTGGCGCGCAGGTCGTTGTCCAGCTCGACGAGCAGCGCGTTGGCGCGCGTGGTCAGCTCGGCGGTGCTCACGGGCGGCGGGCCGGTTGGAGTGGCCTGCGGCCGGCGACGGCGCGCGCGGATCACCAGCCACACCACCAGTCCGATCAGGACGGCGGGGATCACCAGACAGATCACCGCACCGAGAGCGAAACTGCCGCTACCACCGCCGTTGGGATCGGGGTCGCCCGGCGTGATCGCTGGGGCGCGCACCGGCTGGCCGGCGAGCACCGCCCGGTACCCGTCGGCGGCTCCGATGGCCGCGCCGGCCCAGTCGTTCTCGCGCAGCGCCGGCTCGATGGCGACCGCGGCCACGCTGTCGAGCTGCGCGTCCGTCAGCGGGTAGCCGGCGTCGAAGGCGTACGCGTAGGACCGGTCGCGGGTGGCGACGGCGAGTACCGCGTCGCGCTGGCCAAGATCGCTGCGGGTGGCGGTCTCGTCGGCCCACTCCTGCGCCGGCGTACCGTCGAACGACCGCACGTAGACCACGAAGAGCTGGAGCCCGTTGGCGTCGCGCAGCCGGTCGAGCGCGGCGGTGACCTCCGGCTCGCGGCCGTCGAGGGCGCCCACCTCGTCGGTGACCTGCCCGTCGAGGCGCATAGGCGAGTCCGCGCGGGCGGGCGCCGCGACGAGGGCGGCACCGATCAGCGAGGCGAGCAGGACCGGCACCCAGCGCGAGATCAACGGCACTGGTACAGGCTAGGGCAATCAAGGGCTAGGGCAGTGCGGTCAGCGCTCTTCCGGGCCGGTGAGCAGCGAAGGGTCCTGCCGGATCAGCTCGGCGAGCCGTGCGGCCGCGCCCGGGTTGCTCTCCGTCGCGAGTGGCCAGGCGGGCGGGCCGGGAAGCGCTGGCGGTGGGGCCGGCACCGATGCGGTGGCGGAGATCGGGCCCTCGGCGGCCACGACGGTCGCCTCCACGACGCCTTCCCGGCGCGCGATCCGGATCTCGGCGCTGACCTCGCCCTCTTCGCCGTACACGGTCACCGACAGCTCGGGGTGGCGCTCGACGATCCGCCGCACGGCCTCGACCACCTCGCCGATCCCGCCCGACGAGCCAATGCCGCCCGACGAGCCGTTGCCGCTGGGAGAGCCGTAGACGCCGTTGCTGGCCGAGGAGCCGTCGGAAGGCACGACACGCTTGCGTAGCTGATCACGCCGGGCCAGCCGCTCCAGCGCGTCGTCGAGTCCACCTCGCACCCGGCTACCTCCTAGACGTGTTGGCTGCGGACGGCGTCAGCCAACGCGCGATCGAGCAGGACGAGCAGAGTATCGCGGACCGAGAGCTTGTTGCGGGCGTCGAACGCGACGATCGGGATCCTCTCGTCGATCGCCAGCGCCCACCGTACCGCGTCCAGATCGTGCGCGAGCCGCCCGTCGAAAGCGTTGACAGCCACCACGAACGGCAGCTTGAGCCGCTCGAAGTAGTCCACGGCCGGGTAGCAGTCGTCGAGGCGGCCGCTGTCGACGACGACCAGAGCGCCCAGCGCGCCGTGTGCGAGGTCGTCCCACATGAAGCCGAACCGCGACTGGCCGGGCGTGCCGAACAGGTACAGCTTGAGGCTGCGGTCGATGGTGACGCAGCCGAAGTCCATGGCGACGGTCGTGGTGGTCTTGCCGGTGGCCGGGCCCGGGTCGTCGATGCCGACGCCGGCCGAGGTCATCTCGGCCTCGGTGGTCAGCGGCGAAATCTCGCTGATCGAACCCACGGTGGTGGTCTTGCCCACGCCGAAGCCGCCGGCGACCACGATCTTCACCGGGATGGGCGCGGAACCGGCCGGCGGCGCCGGCTCAGGAGATGGCACGTAGTCCACGGATCACTCGCATGATGGTTTCGGGGTCGTATGGGCGCGCGGCGTCCCGCGCGTGTACGTCGAGGTAGCCGGCGGCGCGCAGGTCGCCGACCAGGATGCGGGTCACGCCGAGGTGCAGCCGGGCACGGGCGGAGATCTCCGCGACCGAGACCGGCTCGGCGCACAGCGCGAGGATGGTCCGCAGTTCGGGTGCGAGGTTCGATACGGCGATCCCGCCCCGGGCCGCACCGTCCGGTCGCGCGGTCACCTGCGTCTCCAGGCTGATGTTCGGGTCGACACCGTCGACCCGGCCGGATGTGAGCACGAACGGCCGCAGCCCGCTGGGCGCCGCCTCGGCCGCCGGTCCCAAACCGGACTGGCTCAGGTAAGGGCGGATGCGGGCCGGTGCCGGCCCATCCTCGGGCGACGACGGTCTCACGACTGAGCGGCGTTCTTCAGTTCGGCGATCAGTCGGGGGGTGAGCGCGCCGCCGGCCCGGCTGGCGAAGAGGGTCATCTCGTAGGCGACGGTGCCGAGGCTGGCGGTGCGGTCGGCGATCACGCCGAGCACGGATCCCGCGCTGATCGAGGTGACCAGCAGATACCCGCCGGTCATGTCGATCACCACCCGGTTCAGCCCGCCCAGCGAGTACCAGTTGGCCGCGCCGCCGGCGAGGCTCGTCATGCCGGAGACCACAGCGGCGAGCCGTTCGGCGTTCGCCCGGTCGGCGATGTTCGACTTGGCCATCAGCAGGCCGTCGGAGGAGACCGCGATCGCCTCGCGTACGCCGGCCGTGCTGGACGTGAACGAGTCCAGTAGCCAGTTGAACGTCTGTGCCTCGGCGCTGAGCTGGAGAGAGCTGCTCATGGGTGCTGTGGTCCTTCCTGGAGGGCGCGCGCGACGCCCGACTCGAACTCCTCGATCAGGTCTCTGGCCGCCTCAGGATCGGGCGACCACTGATCGGGTAGCGCTTGCGCGGGTCGGCTCGGTGGCAACGACGTGGGGAGCGTCGCACCGGGTACTCGGCGGGTCAAGGAGGAGCGTGGACCGGGACCCGGCTGCTCGATCACGGCCGGCTTCTCCGAGGTGTCCACATTGGCCGCTTGCGCTCGGCGTACCCCTGCTTCGAACTCTTCGACCAGCGCTCGGGCCGACGCGGCGGCCTCGCCCGACGGCGCCGGGGGTGCTGTCGCGGGAGGCGCGACCGACACGCCCTCCGGCAACTGCGCGCCGGGTACCCGCTGGCGCAGCCCGGCCGGTAGCGAGGACAGCGGTGGAGCGGGGCGCGGCGCCGCCGGGACGACGGGCGCGGAGCCCACGGCACCAGGCGATACCGGTGCCGCCGCCGGCCCGCCAGGCACGGGCGCGGCTGGGATGGCGTCCGGCATCACCGGCGCCGGCGCCACCGGTGGTGGCGGAGGCGGCGGGGGAGCCGGACGCGGCACGGGTGCGAGAGGAACAGCGGTGGGGACAGCCGCGGCCGGCGGGGCGACCGGTGGTGCGGGAGGTAGGGCCGGCGCCGGCGGGGGGACCGGCGCCGGGGTACGGGACGGCGCGAACGCGTTCCAGGAACGCCCCGAGCCGATGGTGCGGGTCGCGCGGTTGAGCGCGACCACGTTGAACGCCGGATCCTGATCGTTGGTGGTCGCGACGATCGCGCGGGCCACGGCACGGTCGAGCGGGGGACCCGCGGGTGCGGCCACGGGTGCGGGCTGCAGCTCGGCGACCGGAGCCGTCGCGTGCAACTGCCGCACCGGTGCCAGCCCGCGCGCCGGCTGCGGCGGCTGCGGCGGTGCGGGTGGCACCATCGCCGGCACCGCGTGGTGCACGATCAGTTCCGGCCGGATGTCGACGGTGACCGTCACACCACCGCCAGGAGTACCGGTGAGCGCCACGCCGAACCCGTGCTTGCGGGCCAGCCGGCCGACCACGAAGAGGCCAAGCACCTCGGTCGGGGCCAGGTCGAGCCGCTCGCGGTGGGCCAGCCGGTCGTTCTCCTCCGCCATCCGTTCCGGCGTCAGGCCGAGGCCGTGGTCGACGACCTGGAGCCGCAGGCCCTGGCCGGCGGCGAAGGCGGTGACGGTGACCCGCGTGTGCGGCGGCGAGAACACGGTGGCGTTCTCCATCACCTCCGCGAGCAGCAGGATGAGGTCGGCGGTGACGGCGGGCGTGATGGCCGGCCCGTCCGGTACCTGCACGTCGACCCGCGTGAACTCCTCG
Source organism: Phytohabitans aurantiacus (assembly GCF_027923225.1). GTDB lineage: Bacteria > Actinomycetota > Actinomycetes > Mycobacteriales > Micromonosporaceae > Phytohabitans > Phytohabitans aurantiacus. The sequence goes on along the minus strand of NZ_BSDI01000004.1, from coordinate 223,425 downwards.
ATCTCACCGAGCGCGAGCCGGACCACGTCGCCGAGCGGAAGCGGGCTGGTGAACTCGTCGGCGCCACCACCGGCACCGCCGAGCGGCTCAGCCGTGCCGGAGAGCACCACGAGGCTGCCCGCGTTCCGCCGGAGGCGGCTGGACACGTGGTCGAGCCGGTACAGCTGCTGGAGCCGCTGCGGGTCGGTCTCCTGCTGTTCCAGGCGGTCGATGAGGGCGAGCTGGCGGCCGACCAGGTTCTGCGTACGGCGGCCGACGTGCCCGAACATCTGCGCCACGTTGCGGCGGCTGGAGACCTGCCGTTCGACGAGGCGGGCGGCGGTGAGCTGTACCCGGTCGAAGGCGCGCGCCAGATCGCCGATCTCGTCGTTGGAGTGCACCTCGACCGGTTCGAGATGCACCGGTTCGGCGTCGTCGTGTGCGTCCTCGTCGGCGACCCGCCGCAGTTCGGTCTCGGCGACGGTGGCCACGCGGTCGGCCGATACGGTCAGCCGGCTCAGGGGACGGGCCACGGCGCGGGCCACCGCGACGCTCATCAGCACGACCGCGATGAGCACCAGGATCGCCAGCGAGATGGCACCGTACGCGGTCGCGAGGACGGTCTGCTGCTGGTTGTTGACCAGGTTGGTGACGTCGGTGACGATCTTTCGTTCGACGAACCGGCCCAGCGAGATGAACGACTCCAGCGACGGGAAGAGCGTGGCCAGGTTGAACCGCGCGAGTGCCTTGGCGGGGTCGGCCACGGTACCGGCGGCGAAGACCTCACCGACACGCTGGCCGAGCGCCTGCTGCACGAGGCCGTAGAGGGCGGCCTGATCCGGTGAGGCGTACCCCTCGAAGCGCGACACGGTTGCCTGCAGCGCGGCCGAGGTGGCGATGTACGACATGAGCGCACCCGCGTTGCCGCGCTCGCCCACCATGATGATCATGTACGTGGCGCCCGCGCTGATCAGGTCGTTCATGCGCAGTACCGCGTCCAGCGCGACCACCTGCCGGCCCTCGGTGCTCTCCACGTCGATGCTGTCGATCAGCCGGAGCGCGTTGATGAGCCGCGTCGTGACCTTGCTGAACCCGGTCACCACCTCGGTCGGCCGCGCGGTGCCGGCCAGCACGGACGCGCGCACGGGATCCAGGTCGTCGACGAAGTCGATGGCCGGGATGAGGTCACCCTCGAGATCTCCGTGCGCGCCATGCTCGGCGAGCACATCGGCGATCCGGTCGTGCACCGCGGTGGTCTGCAGCACCAGGTCGCTCTGGTCGACGACGCCCAGCAGGAAGCCGACCGAAAGGAGTCGCTCCTGCTGCAGGTCACCGACGAGGGCACCGACATCGCTGCCGAGGTTGACCGCGTGGGCGGTCTCGGCGGCGCGGCCGGCGAGACCGACCCGGTTGAAGGCCAGCGGGACGGTCAGCGCCGCGACGAGCAGGAGTGGGATCGTGACGAGTACGGCGAGCTTGCCGCGGATGCGTAACCTACCGAGCAGCACCGGCAGGCTCCCACTCGGAAGGCACGGAGTCCGGTACGCCGCCGAACGGTCTGCGGCGTCGCCTGCGCCCGTCCACGAGCGTCAACGCCATCGGTGAGGCCGCCAGGAGTACGACCACGGCCAGGGTCCCGACGGCAAGCCAGCGCTCGGTGCTGAGGCCGGAGATCCGGTCTTCGATCAGCAGGTCGAGTTCCGCGAGGATGGCGTTGGACAGCTCGGTGGCGGCCGCCTGTACCTCCGCCCGCGCGGCGGTCAGCTGGTCGGCGCGGGGGAGCGTGGCCCGTCCGGTCAGCGAGCCGGCCGAGTTGGCGAGCACGTCCATGCCGCGGCGGAAGCGGTCGAGGCGGCTCAACAGGTTGCCACCCATGGTCCGGCTGTCCGTACTGTCCACAGCGGACTGGAGGCCGTCGGCGAGGTCGCTGGCGGGGTCGAGTACGCCCTGCCTGGCGCCGGTCAGCTCGGCGATCGCCTGGGCGCGCTCAGCGGCCGGCCGGCTGCCGGCGAGCACCACGAGGTCGGCGAAGCGGCCTGCGGCGACCACCGATTCGGGGAGCTCTTCGGCGGCGCCGTCCTGGAGGAAGTACGTGTCGCCTTCCGGGTCCCGGATGAGCTGTGAGTTCTCGCGGACCTTGCCGTACAGGGCGAGCAGCAGGTCGGTGGCCTCGCCGTACGCCGTGTAGAGGTCCTCCCGGTCCGCGCTGGCGGCCGTGGGAAGCGCTTCGATCTTCGCTCGCAGTCCGGACCAGCGGTCGTGCGTGCGCAGGTCGTCGCCGAGCCGCGCGTCCACGGCGCTCGCCGCGTCCACCGCCCGTGCCAGGGCGGTCTGGTCGATCTCGCTACCGGCGATGGCGTCGGACTGCGCGTCCGTCAGCGCGGTCGTCACCTGGCTCAGAGTGGTGAGGTACTCGATGCCGTCGCGCTCCTTGGCGGCGAATGACAGCCGATCGGACTGTTCCTGCCACAACTGCCCGAAGAGCACTCCAACCGGTACGAGTACGGCAAGAGCGAGCAGTGAGCGCAGGAGCTGTGCCCGCACGGGCCCACTAGAAGTGGGAGAGGTCATGGTCCACCCTCCGGCGGCAACGACGGGATTGATGGCGGGCCCCCAACAAGCTCAACGCGACCCCCACGGGGTCGCGACGCCATCGTCGAGAACCTAAGGCGGCGTAGCCAATGGCGAAACAGCCAGTAATGGACTGTTCGCGTTTGGGAGCGCTCTCAACACCGACGGTGACCGGATCGTTCCTGCTGGCCACGAGTAGCGGCTGATTTGCCGACCTCGTGGGGAAAAGTCGTAATGCGCGTAATACGTAGGGGTACTTGGCCAAGCTGAGTGTCCGGTCAGTTGCGCAAAACCGGCGGATGAGGCGTTACACCCGCGCCGCTATTTCATTGCTGGCCAGCCGGTTGACCAGGGGTCCTCCGATCGGCCACGAGCTTGGCGGAGACCGCCTCCGCCTCGGATCGCTGTAGTTCTTTGAAGATCGTCAGCGCGTCCCGCCATGCGGTACGGGCGGCGCGGTGGTCGCCCGTCGCGTGGTAGGTGTCGCCGAGATGATCAAGCGTATCGGCCTCGTAGTACCGGTCGCCGTACTCGCGGAAGGTCGACAACGCCCGCTCGTAGCAGGCCACCGCCTCCTCGTACCGGCCCAGATGGTGATGCGCGTATCCCAGGCTGTCCCAGGTGGTGGCCTCGCCGACCGGATCGCCGCACTCCTGGAGCAGCGGCACCGCCTGCGAGCAGTTGTCGAGAGCCGACTCGAAGTCGCCGACCAGCGCGCTGTACCAGCCGACGGAGTTGAACGCGTACGCCAGCCCGGCCCGGTCGGCGGTGCCGTCGAGCAGGTCTCGGCTCTGGCGGGCGTGCTCCAGCGCGTCCCGGTACCGGTGCTGGCGTTCCAGGGTCAGGCACAGGCTCCGGTGGCAGCGGGCCTGCCCGGCCTCGTCGCCGAGCTCGCGGAACAGGGCGATGGCCAACCCGGCGTGCCGCTCGCTCTCCTCCCACTGGGCCGACCACGCGTAGGCGCCGATGAGCTGCCGGTGCATTCGCGCCAGCCAGAGCCGGTCGTCCAGGCGCTGGGCCGCTGCCAGCCCGGTCCGCAGCATGTCCAACCACTCCGGCATGTGCGCGTTGAGCTGCTGGAACCCGCCGAGCCGCCACGCGACCTGGCAAGCGTGCTCCGGAAAGCCCTGCTCCGCCGCCAGCGTGACCGCCCCGAGCAGGACCTGATGCTCGGCCGCGAACCAGGCCAGGGCCTCCGTGCGCCCAGCGAGGTCGTCGACCGCCACGCCCGGAGCCGGTGTCGATGGCGGCGCCTCCTCGCGTTGCGGGTCGATCAGCGTCGCGGCCGTGTACGCCGTGAGCGCGTAGTGGTCGAGGAGGCGCGACAGGGCGGTATGGCCGTCGTCGGCCTGCGACAACTCGGCCGCGTACGCGCGGAGCAGGTCGTGAAAGGCGAACCTGCCCGACGCGGTCTCGCTGATCAGATGCGCCCGCGCCAGCTCGACGAGCGCCGCCCGGGCGGCGGCCGGGCGCACGCCGGCCAGGCTCGCCGCCGCCGCGACGCCGAGGTCGGGCCCGGGGTGCAGGCCGAGGAGGCGGAACAGCCGCGCGGTGCGTTCCGGCAGCATCCGGTACGACCACGAGAACACCGTGCGCACGTCTGAGGCGGCATCGCCGACGTCAAGTGCGTCGAGGCGATCGCTGGCTCCGTCGAGCTCGGCCGCCAGGCGCGCCAGCGGCAGGTCGCTGTCGGTCGCCGCCCTGGCCGCGGCTATGGCCAGCGCGAGCGGCAGCCCGCTGCACCGCGCCACGATCTCCGCCACGGCCGCCGGCTCGGCGGCCACGCGGTCGGCGGACAGCCGCCGCGCGATCAGCTCGCGCGCCTCGTCGGCCGACATCAGATGCAGCGGTACCGGCCGGGCGCCGTCCGTCACCACCAGGCCGGTCAGCCGGTTACGGCTCGTTGTCACCACGACGCAGCCGGGCGAACCGGGCAGGAGCGGCCGGACCTGGGCCGCGTCGTGCGCGTTGTCGAGCAGGACGAGCACGCGCCGTGCGGCCAGGAGGCTGCGGTACTGCGCGGTCTGCTCGTCCAGGTCCGCCGGTATCTGCCCGACGGGTACGCCCAGTGCGACGAGGAACCCGCGAAGGGCGGCCGAGGGATCGAGTGGCGCGCCGCCCGCGTCGAATCCGCGCAGGTTGACGTAGAGCTGGCCGTCGGGAAACCGATCGGCCACCCGGTGCGCCCAGTGCACGGCCAAGGTGGTCTTGCCAACGCCCGCGGTGCCCGACACCGCCGCGACCAGGCGGCCGGGCTCGTCCAGCAGCTTGTCCAGCTCGGCCAGTTGGTCGGTGCGGCCGGTGAAGCCGGGTACGTCGGCGGGCAGTTGCCGTGGCGCCGATGGCGAGGCGGGCCGGGGCGGCACATCCACCGCCAGCCGGTCGCGGTCGGCCACCCGGTCTCGGGCGGTCGCCAGCGCGCCCTGCTCGGCCGGAGTGGCGCCGAGCAGCCTGACCAGCGTGTCGAACCGGTTGGTCGACGGGAGCACCTTGCCGGAGAAGTAGCCCCCGATCACGCCGACCGACCAGCCGGTCTTGGTCGCAAGCTCCCGATAGGTCAGCTCTGGAAGGCACCGCTCGTGCGCCTCACGGCGGCGCAGATGCCGCAGCGCTCGCGCCAGGTCATCGCGTGTCTCGATCTCGGTCAACGCCCCACCCATCGCCCGGCCCCTGCAAAAGGATAGAGACGCGTTGATGGAGTTTCGCTTGAAGCATCGTATGGCCGACAAAGTCTTGTCCGACCGTGTTCAGTAGTGTCCATTTTCGCGGGCACTCCGGCGAAAAATTCGCGTAACTCGATGCACCTTATCGAGTACGAGGAGGCAAAATGCCGGTCACCCGAAGAGTCCTGTCGTGGCGTTTGGCCGCCGGAGCGATCGCCATGGTGGCGGCCGCGACCGCGCTGCCAGCGGGCGCGCACGGGGCTCCCGCCGAGCCGAGCGCACCGTTGCGGACCGCTTCGGCGGACGTGATCGAAGGCAGCTACATCGTCGTCTACAAGCAGGGCACGGCGTCTGCGGCGAAGAGCCGCGTGGAGGCGCGGGCGCGATCCCGGGGTGGTCAGATCGGTCACCGGTACGGCTCGGCGTTGCAGGGATTCTCGGCAAAGCTCACCGCCACGGCGCTCGACGAGGTGCGCCGTGACTCGACCATCGCCTACGTCGAAACCGACTCGATGGTGTATCCCGACGCCACCGCGAGTTGGGGCGTCGACCGGATCAACCAACGCAACCGGCCGCTCGACGGCGTCTACGGTGCCAACCAGAACGGCACCGGCGTCCGCGTGTACGTCATCGACTCGGGCGTGCGCACGACGCACACCGACTTCGGCGGGCGGGCGACCCTCGACGCCAACTTCGTCGGCGACGGGCGCAGCGACGACTGCAACTCGATCGGCCACGGCACGCACGTCTCGGGCACGGTCGGCGGTGCCACCTTCGGCGTCGCCCGCAACACCCGCATCCACGGGGTACGGGTGTTCCCGTGTGCCGGTGGGACGCCAACGGCCACCGTGATCGCCGCGGTCAACTGGGTGAACGCCAACGCCCAGCGCCCCGCGGTGGTCAACATGAGCCTCGGTGGCCCGGCGTCGACCGCGATGGACGACGCGGTGAACGCGGCCATCAACAACGGCATCACGGTCGTGGTCGCGGCCGGCAACGAGGGCCAGAACGCCTGCAACGTCTCGCCGGCGCGGGTGCCCCGGGCCATCACGGTGGCCAACTCGACGATCAACGACGCGCGGTACAGCGGCGCGGACGTCCCGTCGAACTTCGGCGCCTGCGTGGACCTCTTCGCGCCGGGTACCGACATCATCTCCGCGATCAACACCAACGACACCGGCACGCGGTCGCTGCGCGGTACCTCGATGGCGTCTCCACACGTGGCCGGCGTCGCGGCGCTCTACCTGACCCGCCACTCCACGGCCAGCCCCCAGCAGGTCCGGGACGCGATCGTGCGCAACGCCACTCCGGGCTTGATCACGGACGTGCAAGGGTCGCCGAACCTGCTGCTGAACTCGACACTCGACGCCAATGGTGATTTCAACGGAGACGGTGCCACCGACACGACGGTGTGGCGCCCGTCGAACGGGACGTGGTTCGCCCGGAACCTGTTTACGGTGCAGTGGGGCCTCAACGGCGACGTGCCGGTGCCCGGTGACTACAACGGCGACGGGATCACCGACGTCGCGGTGTGGCGTCCGTCGGATGGTGTCTGGTACGTGCGCGGCCAGTTCAACGTCCAATGGGGACTCAGTGGTGACATTCCGGTGCCTGGCGACTACAACCGGGACGGTATCACCGACATCGCCGTCTGGCGGCCCTCGGACGGTGTCTGGTACGTCCGTGGACTGTGGAATGTCCAATGGGGTCTGAGTGGTGACGTGCCCGTGCCGGGTGACTACAACGCTGACGGGTACACGGATGTCGCGGTGTGGCGCCCGTCGGATGGTGTCTGGTATGTCCGTGGACTGTGGAATGTGCAGTGGGGTTTGAACGGTGACGTGCCGGTGCCCGCTGACTTCAACGGCGACGGTTTCACTGAGGTGGCCGTGTGGCGACCGTCGAACGGGACCTGGTTCGTCCGGGGCTTCTGGAATGTGCAGTGGGGGCTGAACGGCGACGTGCCGGTGCCGGGTGACTACAACGGAGACGGCGTGGCCGACGTCGCGGTGTGGCGTCCGTCCGACGGTGTCTGGTATGTCCGGACTCTGTTCAACGTGCAGTGGGGCCTGCCCGGCGACATCCCGGCAGTCTGAGAGCCGCTGGTGGGTCCGCTTTTCCGCGGGCCCACCAGCCTCGTAACACCAGCGAGCTAGCGTTGGCCGGTGACCTCATTGCCAAACACGGTCCGCACCCTGGGTGAGCTGCGCGCGAGCGGCCACGAGCACCGCACGGTCAAGCAGGAGCTGCGCGAAAACCTGCTGGCCCGGATGCGCGACGGCACGCCCCGGTTCCCGGGCATCGTCGGATACGACGGCACCGTGCTGCCCGAGGTCGAGCGGGCCCTGCTCGCCGGCCACGACCTGGTCCTGCTCGGCGAGCGCGGTCAGGGCAAGACCCGGGTCATCCGCTCACTGGTCGAGCTGCTGGACGAGTGGACGCCGGTGATCGCCGGCTCCGAGCTCAACGAGCACCCGTACCACCCGCTCACCCCGGCGTCCCGGCGGCTGGTCGAGGAGCTAGGCGACGAGCTGCCGGTGAGCTGGCTGCACCGCTCGATGCGATACGGCGAGAAGCTGGCCACGCCCGACACCAGCGTGGGCGACCTGATCGGCGACGTCGACCCGATCCGGGTGGCACAGGGCCGCACCCTCGGCGACCCGGAGACCATCCACTTCGGACTCGTACCCCGCACCAACCGCGGCATCTTCGCCGTCAACGAGCTGCCCGACCTCGCCGAGCGCATCCAGGTGTCGCTGCTCAACGTGCTGGAGGAGCGCGACATCCAGGTGCGCGGGTACCAGCTCCGGCTGCCGCTCGACCTGTTGCTCGTCGCGAGCGCCAACCCCGAGGACTACACCAACCGCGGCCGGATCATCACGCCGTTGAAGGACCGGTTCGGTGCCGAGGTCCGCACTCACTACCCGCTCGAACTCGATCTGGAGCTGGCTCTGGTACGCCAGGAGGCGCAGCTCGTCGCCGAGGTGCCCGAGCACGTCCTGGAGGTGGTGGCGCGGTTCGCCCGCGCGGTTCGCGACTCGCCCTCGGTCGACGCCCGCTCCGGGGTGTCGGCACGGTTCGCGATCGCCGGCGCCGAGACCGTGGCCGCCTCCGCGCTGCGCCGCGCGGGCCTGCTCGGCGAGCGCGAGGCGGTGGCGCGCGTGGGCGACACCTCGTCCGTGGTGAGCACGCTGCGCGGCAAGGTCGAGTTCGAGAGCGGCGAAGAGGGCCGCGAGATCGAGGTACTGGCGCACCTGCTGCGCACGGCCAGCGCCGAGACGTTCCGGGCCAGGCTCGGCGGGCTCGACCTGTCGGGCTTCACCGATCTGGTCGCCGACGGCGCGATCGTCGAGACCGGCGATCTGGTGGGTGCGGCCGACCTGCTGCGCCAGGTGGGCACCGTGCCCGGCCTGGCCAAGGTGCTGGAGCGGCTGGGCTTCGACGACGCGCCCAACGCCGGGCAGGCCGCGGCCGGGATCGAGTTCGTGCTGGAGGGCCTGCACCTGACCCGCCGGCTCTCCAAGGCGATGACCGACGAGGGCCGCACCCTCTACGGCAGTCGGGAATGAACCGGTACCGGTACGGCGCGTGGCGTGGTGGGCCCGACCCGCTCGCGCCGCCGTACGACGTGCGCGCCGCGGTCGACCGGGTCGGCTCCGAGGTGCTCGGCGGCGGCAGCCTGCGCGACGCGCTGCGCAACCTGCTCCGGCGCGGCCCCGACGGCGGTCGCGGCCTCGACGAGCTGGCCGCCCGCGCCCGGCGGCTGCGGCGAGAGGCGATGCGCCGGGGCAACCTCGACGGCGCGGTCACCCGATCCCAGGCGCTGCTCGACCAGGCGCTCGCCGCCGAGCGCGACGAGCTGTCCGGCCGCCCGGGCGACGACGCGCGGTTCGCCGAGGCACGCCTCGACAACCTGCCCCGGTCTACCGCGCGAGCCGTCGAGGAGCTGTCCGACTACGAGTGGGCCAGCGACGAGGCCCGCGCCCTGTACCAGCAGATCCTCGACGGGCTCCGCGACGAGGTACTGGAGCAGCGGTTCGCCGGCCTCCGCGAAGGGCTCAGCGACCCGGCCGCGCAGCAGCGGATGGCCGAGATGCTCCGCGACCTCAACGACCTGCTCGACCGGCACGCCCGGGGCGAGGACACCACCGACACGTTCGCCGAGTTCATGCGGCGGCACGGCGACTTCTTCCCCGAGAAACCGGCCACGGTCGACGAGCTGATCGACGCGCTCGCCCGCCGGGCGGCTGCCGCCGAGCGCCTGATGCGTTCCCTGTCGCCGCAGCAGCAGGAGGAACTGTCGCGGCTCATGGCGCAGGCGCTCGGCAACGCCGGCCTCGCCGGAGAGATGGCGCGCCTGACGGCGAACCTCCGGACGCTCCGGCCCGACCTGGCATGGGATCGGCGGGCTCAGGTCCGCGGCCGGGAGGGGCTCGGGTACGGCGAGGCGGCGGGCGCCCTGGCGGAGATCGGTGACCTCGACGACCTGCTCGACCAGCTGGGCCAGGAGCATCCGGGCGCCACCCTCGACGACGTCGACGTGGAGTCGGTCGAGCGCGTCCTGGGGCGTGACGCGGCGGCCGACGTGCGCCGGCTCCAGGAGCTGGAGCGGGAGCTGCGCCGGCAGGGCTGGGTGACTCGGGGCGCCGATGGGCTGACGCTGAGCCCCAAGGCGCTACGCCGGCTCGGTGCCACGGCTCTGCGTACCGTGTTCGCCGACCTGTCCGGCCGGCGGCGCGGCGAGCACGACCTGCGCGACGCGGGGGCGGCTGGCGAGATCACCGGCGCGTCGCGGGCGTGGGCGTACGGCGACGAGCAGCCGATCGACGTGGTGCGAACGGTCGGCAACGCGGTACGCCGTCGCGGTGAGATGGTGCCGGTCGAGCTGACCGTCGACGACTTCGAGGTGGTCGAGACCGAGCGTCGGGCGTCAGCCGCGGTGGCGCTCTGCGTCGACCTGTCGTTCTCGATGGCCGCCGATGGCCGCTGGGGGCCCATGAAGCAGACCGCGCTCGCGCTGTCGCATCTGGTCGCCACGAAGTTTCCGCAGGACGCGCTGCAGATCATCGGCTTTGGCCGGTACGCGATGCCGCTGTCTCCGACCGAGCTGGCCGCCGTCGAGCCCGACTACGTGCAGGGCACCAACCTGCACCACGCGCTCAAGCTGGCCGGCCGGCACCTGCGCAAGCACTCCGGCTCCGAGCCGGTCGTGCTGGTGGTGACCGACGGCGAGCCGACCGCCCACCTCGAAGCCGACGGCGAGGCGGTCTTCTTCTGGCCGCCCCTGCGCGAGACGGTCGAGGCGACGATCACGGAGGTCGACCACCTGACGCGGTACGGCGCCACGCTCAACCTCTTCATGCTCGGCGAAGACGAGGCGCTGCGCCGGTTCGTCGACGCGGTGGCGAAGCGCTCAGGCGGCCGGGTCTTCACCCCCGACGCGGAAGACCTCAGCCGATACGTCGTGGCCGACTACATCCGCGCCCGGCGAGGCCGCCGAGGGTCAGGCTGAGGCGGTCACCGGGCTCGGGCGGTCGTCGCGGATGTAGACCAGCAGGTCACCAGTCTCGATCTTGGCGCTTTCGGGCATGGCCAGCGAGATGATCCGGCCCAGCCGCACCAGCGCGATGACCGGCTCGGTCACCTCGCGCGGCGAGCGCCCCACCTCGTCGCGGGCCGCCGAGCGCAGCGCGAGCGCCATGCCCGCGCCCGGGGTCAGCAGGTCTTCGACGACGTCGATGAGCGGCGGCGCCGACGTCGAGAGGCCCAGCAGGCGCCCGGCCGTCGCCGACGAGACGATCACCTGGTGAGCGCCGCTCTGCTTGAGCAGCGGTGCGTTCTCCGCCTCCCGAGCCGCCGCGATGATGCGCACCTTGCCGGCCGTGAGCTGCCGCGCGGTCAGGGTGACCAGTACCGAAGCCTCGTCGGTGTCGGTCGCGACAATGACCGCCTTGGCGTCCTTGATGTGCGCGTCCGTCAGCACGGTCGACTGGGTTGCCGATCCCTCGATGGCGACCAGGCCGTCGGCGGCGGCTCGCCGCACCGACGGGCGGTCCGACTCGACCACGACGATGCGCTTGACGTCGAAGCCGCTCTCGCGCAGTGCGCCCACGGCGCTGCGCCCTTTCGTCCCGTACCCGCAGACGATGACGTGGTCCTTCAAATGCCTTCTCCACCGCGCGAGGCGTGCGTTGGTCCGGTACTGCTCGGTCAGCACCTCGAGTGTGGTGCCGACCAGGATGATCAGAAACAGTACTCGTGCCGGCGTGACCACGAGGACGTTTACCAGCCGGGCCTGGGGCGTGATTGGCGTGATGTCGCCGTAACCGGTGGTCGACAGCGACACCACCGTGTAGTAGAAGCAGTCGAGCAGGGTCAAACCGCTCGTGTCGTCGCCGTCACGATATCCGTCTCGGTCGAGATAGACCACGAAGACGATGAAGAGGACCAGTCCGATGGCGGCGACCAGGCGCAGCGCGAGTGCCCGGAGTGGTCCCCGTGCTGCGGTGGGTAGGTGAATCACAGCGGTCCTCGTGCTGGCACGCCTACACCATAGTGGGCGAGGCATGAGCAGCGGTGGAGCTGGGTAACACCGGGCTCATGGAGCACTTCACGATCGCGACCGTCGCCGAGCAGAACCCGGACTTCCGCCGCGTGCTGTGGACCGGCAAGCATTCCCAGCTCGTGATCATGACAATCCCGGCCGGCGGCGAGATCGGCGAGGAGGTCCACGACGACGTCGACCAGATCCTGACGTTCGTCAGTGGGGTCGGAGAGGCGCGTGTGGGCGGTAGGACGAGGAAGGTGGCGCAGGGCGACCTGGTGGCCGTCCCCGCCGGCACCAAGCACAACTTCGTCAACACCGGGCCGAATCCGCTGGTCCTCTACACCGTCTACGGACCTCCCGAGCACGCCACCGACGCGGTGCACCGCACCAAGGAGGAAGCCGACGAGCTGGAGGAAGCCGGCAAGGACGAGCCGCCGTCCAGCTAGCTAGGCGCCCGGGAGGAACAGGCAGAACGGGTGGCCGGCCGGGTCGAGATACACCCGCACGTCCTTCTGCGGCTGGAACTGCGCCAGTACCGCACCGCAGGACACCGCGTGCGCGCCCGCCGTCTCCAGGTCGTCGACCCGGATGTCGAGGTGCAGCATCATCTGCTGGTCGTCGGGGCCGGCCGGCCACACCGGAGGCACGTGGCCGACCTCGGTCTGGAACGACAGCTTCGTCCCGCCGTCGGGCGGGATCAGCGTCGACCAGTCGTCATCGTCGTCGCCGAACGGCCAGCCGAGCAGCCGGTGGTAGAAGTCGGCGAGGTCGCGGGCCTTCGGCGCGCCGAGCACGACACCGGACAGCGTGAAGCTAGGCATAGCTATCTGCCTATCAGAGATTCGGTGAGTTCGCGCAGTTGCTTGCGGAACTCCGGGTCGTACGCCTGGTCGAGCGCCCGTGCCTCCCGCTCGCCGTCGAAGTACCGGCCGGTGACCTCGGTCAGGTCCCGGTCTACGACCAGCCGGAGGGTGGCCCGCAGCCCCTTCTCCAGCGTGTCGATCTCGCCCCAGCCGGCCTGGCGCACCATCGTCGTCGGCATCAGCGAGGCGGGATGCAGGCAGTTCGCCGTGATCAGGGTGCCCGCCAGCTCCTCGGCCAGGTCGAAGGTGTGTGCGATCAGCGCCAGCTTCGACCGGCGGTACGCCTCGACACCGTCGTAGCCGCGTTCCAGCATCGGGTCGGCCAGGTCGAACGGGCGCTGGCCAACGGACGCCACGTTGACGATCCGGGCCGGCGTCTCGCGCGCCATGCGAGGCAGCAGCAGCTTGGTCAGCAGGTACGGAGCCAGGTAGTTGACGGCGAGGCGCAGCTCGTACCCGTCCGCGGAGAGTTCGCGGCCGGCACCGGGCGCGCCGAAGCCGACGCCCGCGTTGTTGACGAGTACGTCGAGCCCCTCCGGCACGGCATCGGCCAGCCGCCGTACCTCTGCCAGCGACGACAGGTCGGCCCGGATGGGCGTGGCGCCGGTCTGCGCGGCGACCTCAGACAGGCGCGCCGCGTTTCGTCCGTGGAGGAGGAGATGGTGGCCCTGCTCGGCGAGCGCTACGGCGAGCGCGCGCCCCAATCCATCCGAAGCCCCCGTGATCAGGATCAAAGCCATGGGCTCAACGCTATCCCGACCCAGCTGCGATTCACCGTTTACCGGCGGCCGGCCCCAGCCGGCCACAACACCTTCACCGGCAGGCCGCGCTCCTCCGCCAGCGATACGACGTGAGCGGTGTCTCCCGGGCCTTTGGTCGGTTGCCCATCCCAGACGGCGAACAGCACTGTCGATCGGTTCAACATGTACCTGCTCGCCGCGACGTACGCGGGCCGCCCCGACCGCCGGGCGTGCATAACGCGTACCCTGCTGGCTTGCTCCATCAACAGATCGAAGTTCTGGCGTTCCTCGGCCGTGATAATGCGCCGGCGATAGTCGCGTGCCGGCAGCACCACCTCGAACGTGCCGCCTAGAGCCACCATTGCGCGGGCGAAGATTTGATCGGCGCCGCGCGCGAGGCAGGTGATGCCGTGTGGCCTCTCGGAGGCGAAGTAACGTGTGGCTTCCAGCACCGCATCGAAGATCAATTGCTCCGAGGCTTCGCTCAGATGGACGTGCCCTGTGACGCCGATCGTGACCATGGGTTTTCCTCAGATCCGAACCAGCTGGAAGCCGGCGTCCGAGAGGATCAGAGGTACCTCTCGCACGGCGTCGTGGTTGCGCTCCCGGATGTCCGGCGGGAGATTGCTCCAATCGCAAAGCGCCGGATGCAGCTTGCGGATGTCATCACGGCGCTCGCCGTAGCGCCAACCCGCCGCCAAGCGGTCGAGGCACCACCGTTCGTGCTCCATCATCGCCAGCCGTTCGATCTCGTTCTCGTTCATGCTTTCCTCATCTGCTGACTCACGCATCCGTGGCACGAGCACATAACCGATGGCCCTCAACTTCCGCCCGATGTCCTCCGCCTGTGCCCGGTTGGTCTGCCGCAGCTCCGGCGGCAACCGTTCCCACGAAACGATCGACGGGCTGGAGTTGTCGGCTTGGCCGTGCGAGCGACGCGCGACCAGGTAGCGGTCGTGGATGACGCGAGCCAAGCGCTCCACGAGATCTTCGGCGATCATCCCGGGATCGCAGGCGGCGCGCAGAACGCCGTACACCCGCAGCCGCGCAGGGCCGTCGTCGAGCAGCTGGCTGGCGAGTCCACCGTCGTCGGAGAAATCCGCGAGCTGGTCCAGTCGCACTACGACACAGTTCTTCCGTCCTCGCCAGTACCGGTCTGCGGTAAGTGCCGCTTTCAGGGCGCGTTCTTCGTTGGCGTAACAGATGTAGGCGCGGTCGGGCGCCTCATCCAGCTCGGTGGCCAGGATGTCCACGAGGTCGGCGTCGTATGCGTCGAGACGACAGGAGAGTCGAAGAAACGGATAGCGGTGGGCGAGATTGGCGAGCGTCTCGGTGGCGTTCCTGGCCACGATCGCGATGCGGAGGCGGGTACTCGGATCCGGAGCGAGCCTTCGTCGCCAATGGCGGGCAGCCTCCACAGCGAGCGCTTGTCCGAACGGCGTCGTTCCAGCCACCAGGATGTACTGCCGGGGCCTGACCTCCGGCTCGAGCGGATCTTCCAGAAATACCTTGCGGGCCGCCAGATCGTCGACGTTGAAAAAGTCGAGCCGAGCCCCGGGCGGATTCGGCAGTCCGAGATACCTGGCCTGCAGGGTAAGGCACAGGTCCGGGTCTGGCACATGCGTATAGATCGGCAGCGACGGCCCCTGGAGGCGGCGTTCACGGCCAGCAGCCAGGCCGATGGCGATGTTGGTCGCGCTTTCGTGCGCGCAGGCGTACAGGGCGGTGGCGCGGCTCAGCCCCGCGGCGGTCAGGGTGCCCGCGTCCCGGGCGTCGCCAACCACGATCAATGGATACGACGGACTCGGCGGGACGGCTTCGGCTTGTGCTCGTACGTGAACGACTCGCCGGCCAGCGGCATGGAGACGGCGGGAGAGGATTCCGGCCAGCGAGGTGTCGCCGCACACGATGACGTGACCGCGAGCACGCCGGGCGCGGAGTCTTCGCAGTTCGGTGGCGAAGAGCAGCCGCGCCGCCTCCACGAGAGCGGTGATGGTCGCCAGCGGTGCTGTCAGGCGAGCTATCTCAAGGAGCAAGGGGTAGGGACCGGGTTGCTGGAGCGGGTCGGCACCCAGGACGAAGAGTTGGACGTCGTAGTACAGGAGGTCGATCGGCCTATTTCCGTATTGATCAGAGCCGCTGAGGAACGCGTCCAGTCCCAGATAGCCGAGCAGGAGGGACACGACTGCCGTCACGGTGATTCCGAGCCTGAGCGCGTTGATGGCGGGACGATGCTGGGTCGGGTCGTTCGGCTGGGCCACGGCAACGCTCCGGGTCGCATCCGATGCGGGCGTGATGATAGCAGTATGCAACGGAACGACCGTGATCTGTAATGGCGCCTGTCTGCTATTCCCCGTTCGGCGGCCGATTGGGTGCATTGGTGCAAATGGCCCAGTGGCGCGGTCATCGATCGGGTGCTAAAATGGCGCGCGCGACGGCTTGAAGTGCTAATGTCAAGCGGCGCCACCGCAGGCCCTCTGCGGGCCCCGGCGCGAACAACTATTTAATGTTTGCGACTAGTAAGGGCCCCGGGTGGATGCAACGGTTGATGACAACCAGCCTGAGCTGGTTGATCTGAGTGGTCTCAGTCTGTCTGACTTATCCAGGCTGGGCGGTTCAGTCGTCGCTCATTCCCTGCGCCGGATCCTAGAAGATATTGACCGGCCGCAGGACGCGGTCGCTGGTTGGAACTCGGCCATGTAGCTGTGCCACTGGTCCGAGCCCACGACCGTCGGCGGACGCCGTTCCGTGAGTTCGTGCTCAAGCTCCACACCCGGTGCAACCTGGCTTGCGACTACTGCTACATGTACGAACTGGCCGACACGGCTTGGCGACAGGTCAATTCGGCCATGTCGGACCGCGTGCTAGATCGGGTATGCGAACGGATTGCCGACCATGTCGGCGATACGGGGCGACCGCTTCGGGTCGTGCTGCACGGCGGTGAGCCCATGATGGTCGGTGTGGACGCTCTTGTGCGCGCTTCCGACCGGGTGCGTGCCGCCGTCGCACCACAGGCCATTGTGGACATCACAGTCCAGACCAACGGCGTCCTGCTCGACGACCGCGTGATCGATCGCTTGTGCCAGGCAGGCATCCGCATCGGCGTAAGCCTGGACGGAGACCGCCGGGCGAACGACCGGCATCGGCGGTACGCCAACGGTCGCAGTTCCTTCGATGCGGTGGACCGGGCACTGCGCTCGTTGCGCCTTCGTCCGGAACACTTCGCTGGCATCCTCAGCGTCATCGACCTGGACAACGACCCGGTATCTACATTCGACAGTCTGCTCCAGTATGATCCGCCCGCCATCGACTTTCTGCTGCCGCACGGGAACTGGACGAGTCCTCCGCCGCGATGGTCGGCGGGGGACACGCTCTACGGCGACTGGCTGGTGGCCGCCTTCGATCGTTGGTACGACGCGCCAGTTCGGGAAACGCGCGTTCGATTCTTCGAAGAAGTAATCAGCCTAGCGCTGGGCGGCACAAGCCGCATCGAGACGATCGGCCTCAGCCCCGTGGCGACCGTCGTCGTGGACGTCGACGGCGCGTACGAGCAGATCGACACCCTGCGGTCCACGTATCCAGGCGCTGTCGACACCGGCATGAACGTCTTCGACCACAGCCTTGACGAGGTGCTGGAGCACCCCGAGATCCAAGACCGGCAGATCGGCCTAGACGCACTTTCCGACGATTGTCTGGCCTGTCCGCTGCATCGGATATGTGGTGGCGGCTACTATCCGCACCGGTACCGTGCGGAGACGGGCTTCCGTAATCCATCGGTCTACTGCGCTGACCTTGGTCGCCTCATTCGTCACGTGCTTCCTCGCGTTCACGCCGATCTTGCCGCTGTACTCAAAGGACGACTCCAAGATGGAACTCCTGACGCCGGAAACGACGCATCGCCTCGATAGCGCCGACTTCGCGGCCCTTGCCAGCGGCCTCGGCGATGGCCGGATCGTGGGCAGACTCCGCGCCGCGCAGGTGAGCAGGCGACAACTGATGCTCGGCCAGCTGGTGGCCGCTGCGCGGTCGGCCAGAATCGCCGAGTACTTCGACGTGCTGGTGGCGGCCGAGCGCCGGTCCCCGGCCGCCGTACGCCTACTGCTGCTCCAGCCGCATGTTGGCGCGTGGTTGACGGCCACACTGCGCGCGGTCCGCGGTGGATCCGAGGCCCAAGGCGGCCTGGAAGCACGCCTCGAATACATGGCCGGCGTCGCGCTCGTGGCCGCCATGACGGCGGGTGTCGACGCGAAGTTCGAGGTCAAGGTGTACGGCGGCAGCGTCACCCTGCCGGGGCTCGGGCGTGCGATCCTGGGTGATGCGCACACCGCCAGTCTGGAGCACATCGGCGGGCGCACTCAGCTGGGGACCGTGGTCGTACCGGAACATATCGAGCACAGTGCGGGCGGCTGGCAGGCAGTCCGTCGCCTGCGCTGTGCCGCCACCGATCTGCGCATCGAGCTGTCCGTGGACGATGTCGATCCGTTTCGCGACTGCCACCAACTAGGCGCCGAGGGACGGCTGAGCGACGATGACATCCGCCATTGGCAGCGGCTCTTGGACGACGCGTGGCCCATTCTGGTGGAGCACCACCGCTCGTACGCCGAGGCGATCGCCGCGGGCCTGACGACGATCGTCCCGCTGCACAGCGAGCGGCCCGATCACGGCATGAACGTCACGAGCATGGAGGCGTTCGGGGCGGTGTCGCTGACGCCGCCCGTCAACGGCCGTGCGCTCGCCTTGGGCTTGTTGCACGAGTTCCAGCACGCGAAGCTCGGCGGGCTGCTCGACATACAGCCGCTGTACGAGAGGGACGACCGGCCACGGCACTATGCGCCCTGGCGCGACGATCCCCGTCCGCTCGGCGCTTTGTTGCAAGGCGCGTATGCCTTCCACGGTGTCGTGGATTTCTGGCGGGTGCAGCGGCGGTTGCTGACCGAAGGGCCCGGCCAGCTCGCCCAGGTCGAGTTCGTACGCTGGCGGGATCGCGTGTGGCGGACGCTCGACATCCTCGAAGCGTCGGGGCGCTTCACGTCCTTGGGTCTGGAATTCCTTGCTGGGATGCGGGCCGCGCAATCGCCGTGGCAGCAGGAGGCAGCCGATGCCGTGACTGTGGCGATGGCGGCGGAGGCCGCCGACGACCACAGGGTGGGTTGGCAGCTACGGAACCGGCTGCCGGAGACGGCCGCCGTGCGGCGGTTGGCGTCTGCCTGGCAGGCGAGCATGCCCTGCCCTCGCGATCCGGTGCCGACGGAAACGGTGCGCGCCGGGCGGATGCTGACGCGCAGCGCCCGCCTGGATCTGGCTCGGTTGCGGATCGTCGAGCCCGCGCGGTTCGCCGCGCTGTCCGCGGGGGAGAACGCGACGGTTGGCGACATTGCGTTGGCGGCGGGTGATCTGCCCGCGGCGCGTCGGGCGTACGCGGCCGAGATCGTGGCGACCGATCGCGTGGACGCGTGGATCGGGCTGGCTCTCGCCTGCCAACGCGATCCCGACGCCCCCCGACTGCGCTTTCCGGAGCTCTGCATGGCGGTCCATCGCGAACTCAGCGGCACGGGCGACGGGACGGTCGACCCTTTGGAGCTTGCGACCTGGCTGGAGCCAGTGGAGTGTCTGGCGGTTTGACGGGTCAGGTAGGTGGTGGTTCCAGATCGCAGCTGAGCCGGCGACCTTCCCGCGCGGCGATGGTATTGGGGTGGTGCGCACCTAGCACGCGATCGTAGGTGTTCAGTATCCCGGCCAACAGTTCGCGTGCCGCGCCCGGATCGCCATCGGCCCTGCGGCTGGCCACGAGATTGCTGGCGGCCGCCAGCGTGTCCGGATGCTCGGGCCCCAGGACCCGCGTGAACTCCGCGTAGGCGCGTTCGTCGGACGACCGGGCCTCGGCATAGTTGCCCAGGTCGTAGTCGTCGTTGCCGTTGTTGAGCAGGGCAGCGAGTGTGTAGGGATGTTCGTGGCCGACCGTCGCCATAAAACGGTTGATCACATCGGTCGTGATGCTGTGTGCGCCGGCGGCGTCACCGGTCTTACGCATGAAGATCGCCAGGTTGTTGGCGTAGGCCAAGGTGGCAAAGTGGTTTTCGCCGCCGGTCTGGCGGGAGAGGTCGACGATGGGTGTGGCGCGTCGTCGTGCGTTCCGGTCGTGGCCGAGAGCCGCTTCGTCGCAGGCGAGGTTCATGCCGCACGCCAGGGTGTCGGGGTGGTGAGGACCGAACAGCCTTTGCGACCCTTCCAGGGTTTCGGCGCTCAGTGCGTGCGCCCGCTCGAACTCGCCCAGCTTGCGTAGCGTCACCGCGAGGTTCTTCGCCGTCCGGAGGGTCTCCGGATGATCCTCGCCGAGCACACGCCGGTGCCGTTCCAACGCAGTCTCAAGTACGCGGTGCGACTCCCGCAGATCGCCCGTGTCGCGCAGATCCCGTCCGTAGTTGCTGGACGAGTACAGCGTGTACGGATGCTGATCGCCGTGCACCGCGCGGCGGAGTCGCAGGATCCGTTCCTGAAGCCGCAGCGCGTCCTGCAGGTTGCCGATGAGGCGGAGTGAGACCGCGAGGTTGTGTCCCGCGATCAGGGTGCGTGGATAGTCGTCGCCGAAGGTCTCCCGCCACCGCGCCTCGATCGCCTCATCGAGCCTGTGCGCCTCGTGCAACTCACCGCGGGCGCGTAGGTCGGCGGCAAGGTTGCCGCCCGCCATCAGCGTGTATGGATGGTCCTCGCCGACGACACGACCGAGCCGGGCATAGATGTCCCGGTCGATCTCGTAGGCAGGCGTGTAGTTGGCCTGGAGGCGAAGGGCGGTGGCCAGGTTGAAGCGCATCATGAGGGTGAGCGGGTCATCGGCGCCGAATGCCTCCTCCCACTTCTCGACGGCCTGCTCGGCAAGGAATTGGCTGGTCGGGTAGTCGTAGCTCTTCCACATGTAGCGACACATGTCGTAGACGAGTTGCCGGACGTCCGGCAGGTCCGAGTCGAGCGTCTTGGACGGCAGCAGGTGTGGCCACAGCTCGGCGTAGGTTGGCCAGTTCTCAGGCTCGTCGGGGCCGTCCGGATTGGCGGCTGCCAGGATCTCATGGACGTGCTTGCGGTTCTCGTCACGCTCGTCGGGACTGAGTCGCGCGCGGATGACGGCCTGCATGAGACGGTGCAGTTGGATACTCTGCCCACCCTCGTCACTCCGGTCGCTCGCCCGGCGCTGTGATCCAACAGCTGGTCTACCCGTGTCGACGCGTGCGAGCGCGTACCGGCTGATCTCTCTGATCGCCTTGGCCATCAGCATTCGCTCGCGTAACGAGGGGTCGAACGGGAGAAGCATGCTGATGAAGCGGTCACTGTAGAGCAGTGAGATTGGGATTGGTTCGGAAGCGAAGAACGCGCACACCTCCAGCAACTTGGCGGCGGCGGGACTGCGCTGGCGCAGGCTGTCGAGCGAGACGAGCCATGGCTGGGCCGCGCTCTGCTGGTAGTCGGACGGTAGGTCCTCCTCCAACATCCGGAGGGGTTGCGTTTCGAGCAGTTCGAGGTAGTGGGACACCGGCATCGCTGTCGCTGCAAGCCAGGCACCAGCCTGCTCGATGGCGAGTGGCAGGTCGCCCAGCCGCTCCGCGACCGTCTCCGCGTCGGCGGTGGGAAGATTGGGAATCCGGCGCTGGAGGAGAGCCACGCTCTCCTCGCGTCCGAACACGCCGATGTCCACCATCTGCGCCACGCGTGACCAGGCGTTGTCCCGGGTGGTGACCAGGACGTGGCCATGCCCCTGAGGCACGTACTCGCGAAGCTCGTCGGGATCGTCCGCGTTGTCGAAGATGATCAGCCAGCGTCGATACGGGACACCTTGCCGGAGCGCCTCTAGCGCGGACCGGATCCGTTCCGTCACGCTCTCGCCCGCGCGTCGACCGAGCGCATCCGCGAGGTTCGACAGCGAGGCGCGCACGAGGCTCGTCTGCTGAGCCGAGACCCACCAGACGATGTCGTAGTCCGCCTTGAAGCGGTGCGCGTATTCGAGGGCGATCTGGGTCTTTCCGACGCCGCCAAGGCCGTGGAGCGCCTGAGGATTCGCCATCGAGCCAGACGCAGCCATCCGGTTGCGCAGCGCCTCCAACGCACGTCGCCGGCCCGTGAACGTGCCGTTGCGCTGGGGAACGCTCCACAGTGGGGGCTCTGTCGCAGGGAAGCGGCGTCGCGGTGCGTCTGGTTCGGTCGGCGTCGCGGATCGCGGGTATACGGGCTGCTGGAGCGCCTCGCGTACGACGTCGATGGCTCGCTGCTCGTGCAGTCCGCTGAGGTCGATGGGTATGTGCTCGTCGAACGGCGCCTCCAGGCGCACGTTGTCCAGACGGAGCGGAACGATGAACGGGCGACCGCCCACGGGCTCGCGAGCCGCGAGGGTCTTCCACGTCGTGGCCGACTTCACCGACGCGATGTAATCCTCGCTGAGCAGCACGATCGCGCGGCTGGTGTTGCTCAGGAAGCTCGGCGGATCGTTGCCCGGCTCGGGGAACGGCTGGGAGTCGATCTCCCGCATACTCGCTCGGAGGCCGGCGTCGTTCGCCTCCCCGGCGATCCATTCCGCCCACATTCGGTCGACGGCCGCGTAACTGATGAAGATGTCCAGCGCGCCGGCGGTGCGGCGGCGTTCGAACGCAGCCAGCCACCGGCGGCGTACCCGCTCTTCGATCGCGTCGACCTGCTGCACCTGGCTCCTGGTGATGATCCGGGTCAGCCGTTCGTACGCGGCAAGGAGCGATCCTTCCTGGTGTGACCGGTCGCCGAACGGAGCGAGTATCTCCTCGTAGGCATAGAAGGACTTGTAGGGGATCTCGATGTCACCCCAGTACCGGTTGACCTCCTCCGGGTCGCGTCCCAGGAAGGGCGCGAAGTTCTGCCGAGCGTGATCGCGACCGGCGTCCAACTTGACCTGTTCGGCATCCTCGACGCGCATGGGCACCGGCAGTATCCGCACCGGTCGCTCGACCCGCTGACGGACGATGGAGTGAGCGATAGCGACCGCGCCGTCGATGCTCTGCGCGTTCATGGTGAAGCAATCCACGACAGAGTCCGGAAGTAGGACGGTGCAGATGCCCGCGGCGTCGCTCACTCCGGTGCGGCTGTCGATGAGGATGTAGTCGTAGTTGGCGCGCATGTTGCGGGCCAAAGCCTCCAGAAAGGCGTTTCCGGCCAGGCGTTCATAGAAGGCCGTCCAGTCGAACGTCCGCACCGTCTCGGTATAGGAACTGTCCTGTTGGCCGGCCGGCAGCAGCTCGATGAATCCCTTGTCCCGGAAGGACCATTCCACGGGGAGGACGTAGGACAGCACGTCGGCGTGGGTCTCCAACCACTGCGTGGTCTCGGTGTCGTGTATCGGCCGCATCATCGCCTCCGCGTGACCGCGGATCATGTCGATGACACCGGCGGAGGCGCGCAGGTCTTTGTCAGTGAGGAAGGGGTGGAAGTACTTGTGAAGGCCAGGCGACTCCAGGTCCCAGTCGACAATGAGCACGCGCAGGCCGTTGCTGGCGAGAATCCACGCGACGTTGGCCATGGCCATGGTGCGCCCGGTGCCACCCTTGTACGAGTAAAAGGTGATGATGGTGCCGCCGGCCGGTGCGGAGTCGGCTGGCGAGGCGGTTGCGCGTGCGGTCACGGCCGGGCCTCCTCAGGTGGTGGACCTCGCGATCTCGATCAAGGTGGGTCGAGCGTGGGCCGCTCGATGTGGAAGGTGTTCAGGGGCTGACGGCGGACGTTGCCGCTAGCGAAGACCCGGTTCATGGCTACTTCGAGCGCCGCCGGTAGGTCGCGGGCGAAGTCGTGGTACGTGGAGATCCCCCAGCGGGACAGGTCGTTGGCCGGTGCCAGACCGCCGGCGGTCGCCGTCCAGGTCTCTGACAGCGCTGGCCACTGGTCGCGGGTCTCCTCGTCACCGTCCGAGGCAGGCCCCAGCACCACCGTCGTGGGGTTCCGTGGTGCTCCGGGACGGCCCCCGTACGCAGTGAGCAGACCAAGTGGGCCGAGCAGGCGGGTGATCCACGCGTCGACCAGTAGCACGACGATGTGGTTCTGCTGACTGGCGATCGCCGCGCGCTCGCCCAGTTCCTCCAGGTCCGCCACGCGCGTGAGGAAGTTCCGGCTCGCGGCGATGCTGATCGCGTAGTCGCTCAGTGGATCGGGCCACGAAGGGTGGTAGGGCGCCCAGTCGCGCCGCCGGTCGCCGTAGGTGGTGGATTCCGCGCGAATCGCCATGGCCTCGTTGCGTGTAGGGGCCGCCACGACGAAGTGGACGGTCGTCGCGTCGATCAGTTCGTTGGCGGGGACCCCGTTGATGACCGCCTGCGTATGGTGGAAGACGCTCGGCACGGACTCGAGATCGGAATAGGTGACGCCGTTGGGAATGTCATGTTGATCGGCTGCGTTGACGATCTGGCTCGCCAGATTGAAGAGAAATTCCTTGTACGCGTCTTCGTGGCGTTTTAGCCGCATCATCTGCCGCAGGCAGGTGTCGTCCTCTTGATCGGCGAACTGTATGCGAAGCGCCGCTGGGTGCATCTTGCCGCGCGGAACCGGCACCCAGAAGAGCGGCTTCAGCAACGAGGGATCAGTTCCCGTTGCTTGCTCGTACCGCAACGATCGTTCGGCGAAGATCTGCCATTCCTGGCCGCAGTGCTGGCTCAAGAAGTAGCGGGGTGACATCAGGGCGATGAAGGATCGGCACGTCGAGAGAGCGTCGACCAGCCGCCGTGACCACCGTGTGCCGGGGCTCATCTCGGCGTCGATGAACCCGACCTCGGCGTCGCGAGGGAGGCCGGCGAGAACGCGCACCTCGATACTCAGGTCGGCGCAGAACTTACGAACAAGGTCGTCTTCGTTTCCCCGCGCATAACTGACAAAGAAGTAGAACACCGCACCTCCGACCCAGGACGCGGATTCGCATCTGCCGTCGCGTAGGCGGCTATGATCACGAACCGCGCCGGCGAAGCGCTCCGTCAGCGAGACGCTTAAAGGGAGTATAGGGTGAGGTGTCGGCCATGAAAGACTTCGAGAAGACAATCATTGTGCCACTTGTAATGACTGTGATCTCTTTAGTGATCAGTTAGCGGCTAGGTTTCATCCGGTGGTGGTCGTGATGCCGGACGCACACGTGGCGCCGGGCTCCATGGTGGCGGTCTGGCGGAACCGCCGGATGAACTCGTCGATCCGGTCGTCGTCCGCGTCATCGACGGTGACCTGGTAGCCCCACGCCTGCAGGGAGATCGGCGAGGTCTGGCCGGGATAGGGGCTCATCATCATGTATGCCTGCCCGCGCACCTTGGCGGCGAGCTTCTCCACATCGGAGGACCCGAGGCTGGGCTGGTACGTGATCCACACCGCGCCGTGTTCGAGGCTGTGTACGGCGTTCCCGTCCACGATGGGTGCGTTGTAGACGTCGCCGACGCAGTTCTGCCACTGGCCGAAGTGCGGGCCGCCGGCGGGCGGGGTCATGGGGTACGTCACCGGGCTGGTGACGTGGCTCTGGGAAAGCGCGGCGGGATTCGACGTCCGGTAGTTGACCAGACCGTCGATCTCCGCGGAGGTGCCGAGGTCGGTGCCGGCCTCCTCGGAGTCGTTGTACTCGCGGTAGATCAGGAAGCCGCCGACACCGCAGGCGGAGAGCATGACCACTGCCACCGCACCGGCTACGAGCAAGCCGATGAGAAGACCGTTGTTCTTCTTGGGAGGGGTGGGAAGAGCGGAAGGTGGAGGATAGGCCACGACATATATGATGCACTGTTCACCGACACTGTACGATGCGGGCGTGTCGTCAGATCTGCCGCCGGTCGGTGAGCGCATCCGCGAGGCGCGGCTGCGTGGCGGGATGAGCCTGCGCGGGCTGGCCCGTGCGGTGGGTGTCTCCGCGAGCCTGATCTCCCAGATCGAGACCGGCAAGAGCCGCCCATCGGTCAGCACGCTGTACTCGATCACCAAGGCGCTCGGCATCTCGGTCGAAGACGTTTTCGACGCGGCCGACGAGGCGCCACCGCCGCGGTCCACGACGGCCGCGCTCGCCCAGACCGTGTTGCATCGGATCGGGCCGATCGTGCGGCCGGCGGCGCGCGAGATCCTCCGGCTCGACTCGGGTGTGACGTGGGAGCGGCTCGGCCACCTGCCGGGCACGCACCTCGACTTCCTGCTCGTCACCTACGCGCCGGGCGGCACATCGTCGAGTGGCACCGCGCTGATGCGGCACTCCGGTGTGGAGTACGGGTATCTGGTCGAGGGCGAGTTGACGCTGACGCTGGGCTTCGAGGAGCACCACCTGGGCCCGGGTGACGCGGTGTCGTTCCCGTCGAGCACGCCGCACCGGTACCGCAACGATGGCGTGGTGCCCGCCGTTGGTGTCTGGTTTGTCCAAGACAATTCACTGTTAAGTGACGCTTGACACGCGTCCTTGACATGTCGTTGACTGGTGTCCTCCGTCACAGGAGGTCGCGATGGCAATTCGTACGTTCGGGACCAACGCCGTCGACTGGGAAGAGCGCGTCGATCTCGACCGGTTGCGCACCGAGCGCCTGTCCCGCCTGAAGACCCATCTGGAAGCGTCCGAGCTGGGCGCGCTGCTCACCTTCGACTTCGCCAACATCCGGTACATGACGTCGACCCACATCGGCACGTGGGCGATGGACAAGCTGATCCGCTTCGCGGTGCTGCCGCGCGGCGGCGAGCCGGTCATCTGGGACTTCGGCTCGGCTGCCCGGCACCACCAGCTCTACAACCCGTGGCTCGACGGCACCGAGCGCGCCCGCGCCGGCATCTCCACGCTGCGCGGCGCCTTCCACCCTGACGCGGGGATCGCCGCCGACGTGGCCACGAAGGTCGCTACCGTGCTGCGCGAGCACGGGCTCGCCGACGCCCCGGTCGGCGTCGACCTCGTCGAGATGCCGGTCCTCGCGGCGCTCCAGGCCGAGGGTCTGACCATCGTGGACGGACAGCAGGTGTTTCTGGAGGCGCGGCGCATCAAGACCCGCGACGAGATCAGCCTGCTCGCGCAGGCGTGCGCGATGGTCGACGCCGCCTACGAGGAGCTGTACGAGTTCCTCCGCCCGGGAGTACGCGAGAACGAGTGCGTCGGGTTGGTCAGCAAGGTGCTCTACGACCTCGGCAGCGAGTACGTCGAAGGCGTCAACGCCATCTCCGGTGAGCGCTGCGCCCCCCACCCGCACGTCTACAGCGATCGCCTGCTGCGCCCTGGCGACCCGGCGTTCTTCGACATCCTGCATAGCCACCTCGGCTACCGCACCTGCTACTACCGGTGCTTCGCGGTGGGCAGCGCCTCGCCCCAGATGCGCGACGCGTACGTGCGCTGCCGGGAGTACATGGACCGGGCCATCGCGCTCGTGAAACCGGGTGCCACG
Organism: Phytohabitans aurantiacus; assembly: GCF_027923225.1. Lineage (GTDB taxonomy): Bacteria > Actinomycetota > Actinomycetes > Mycobacteriales > Micromonosporaceae > Phytohabitans > Phytohabitans aurantiacus. Next base: position 196,686 of record NZ_BSDI01000004.1, on the reverse strand, counting down.
ACGGCCGACATCGTGTCGGTGTGGCCTCGTGCGGAAGAGTTCGGCTTCCCCGACGAGATGGCCGCGTTCGCCCTCCAGTACGGCCACGGCGTCGGACTCTCCATCTGGGAGAAGCCGGTGTTCAGTCGCCTGGTGTCGCTGGACCATCCGGAGGTGCTCGAAGAGGGCATGGTCTTCGCCCTGGAGACGTACTGGCCAGCCGGCGACGGGTACTCCGCGGCGCGCATCGAGGAGGAGGTCGTGGTGACCGCCGACGGCTGCGAGCTGATCACGAAGTTTCCCGCCGAGGAGCTGCTGATCGCCGGGCGCCGGTACTTCGCCGCTGGTGGTCCACTGAAGACGGTGCGCCACGCGCAGTCACACCTGAACACATCAAATGGGGCCGCCCAATGACTCCTGACGAGCTGCTCGACGCCTACGAGGAGATGGCGCTGATCCGGCGCACCGAGAAGGCCGCGCACGACCTCTTCATGGCGGGTTTCGTCAAAGGCACCACGCACCTGGCGGCTGGCCACGAAGCGGTGGCGGTGGGTGCGAGCGCGGCGCTGCGCCCCGACGACTACGTCTTCGCCACGTACCGCGGGCACCACCACGCGATGGCGCGCGGCGCGACACCCGAGGAGTGCCTCGCCGAGCTGATGAGCAAGGCGACTGGGCTGTGCCAGGCCAAGGGTGGCTCGATGCACCTGACCAAGGCGTCGACCGGGATGCTCGGCTCGTACGCCATCGTCGGCGCGCACCTGCCGATGGCGGCCGGCGCGGCGTGGTCCGCGAAGCTGCGGGGGTCCGGCCAGGTGGCCGTCGCCTTCTTCGGCGACGGCGCGACCAACATCGGCGCGTTTCACGAGGCGCTCAACCTGGCCGCGGTGTGGCGCCTGCCGGCCCTGTTCGTCTGCGAAAACAACCTCTACATGGAGTACACGCCGATCGCCGACGTGACCGCGGTGCCCAACCCGGCGGCGGACCGTGCTGGCGGATACAACATCCCCGGCGAGGTGATCGACGGCAACGACGTGACCGTGGTGCACGAAGCGGTGGCGCGCGCGGCCGAGCGGGCCCGCAAAGGGGATGGCCCGACACTGATCGAGGCGCAGACGTACCGCCACTTTGGACACAGCCGGTCCGACCCGGCCAAGTACCGCCCGGCGGAAGAGGTCGAGCGGTGGCTCAAGCACGACCCGCTCGACGTGGCCAGGGCGCGGCTGGAGGCTGCCGGCGTACCACCGGAAACCATCGCGGAGCGGGACCGGCGCGTGGCACAGGTCGTGGAGGCGGCCGTTGCCGCCGCGAAGAACGCGCCGGAGCCCGACCGGGAGCTGGCGTTCACCGACGTGTGGGCGGACGGGAGCGCGACGTGGCGGACGTGATCAGCTATCGCGAGGCCGTCGCCGAGGGTATCGCGCGGGAGATGCGGCGCGACTCCACTGTGGTCTGTCTCGGCGAGGACATCGGCGCGGCCGAAGGAGTCTTCAAGACGACGGTGGGGCTGTTCAAGGAGTTCGGGCCGCAGCGGATCTGGGACACCCCGATCTCCGAGCAGGCCATCGTGGGCGCCGCGATGGGTGCCGCGATGACCGGGATGCGACCGGTCGCCGAGATCATGTTCAGCGACTTCCTCGCCTGTTGCTGGGACTACCTGGCCAACGAGATACCGAAGGCGCGGTACATGACCGGCGGGCAGGTGACCGTGCCACTCGTCATCCGTACGGCCAACGGCGGCGGGCTGGGCTTCGGCGCGCAGCACTCGCAGGCGGTGGAGAACTGGGCGCTGACGGTACCCGGACTGAAGATCGCCGCACCGTCGACGCCCGCTGACGTGATCGGCCTGATGGCGTCGGCCATCCGCAGCGACGACCCGGTGGTCTTCTTCGAGCACAAGGCGCTGCTCGCCGGCTCCGGCGCGCGCCCGCCGGACGACCACGTCGTCGAGCTGGGCAAGGCCACGGTGGCGCGCGAAGGCACCGACATCACGGTCGTGGGGCTGGCCTCGACGGTACCGGTGGCGCTGAAGGCCGCCGAACAGCTCGCCGGCGAGGCCATCTCGGTCGAGGTGATCGACCTGCGCTGCCTGGTGCCGCTCGACATGCGCACCGTGCTGTCCTCTGTGGAGCGCACATCGCACCTCCTGGTCGTGGAGGAGAACCCGTATCAGGGCGGCTGGGGCGGCACCGTCGTCTCGGTCGTCGCCGATGAAGGCTTCGAGATGCTGGACGCCCCGATCAAGCGCGTCGCCGGGGCGTGCGTGCCGCTGCCGTTCGCCGACGCGCTCGAGGCCGAGGTGATTCCGACCGTCGACAAGGTCACCGAGGCGGTACGCCGGCTTTCCGCTTACTAGTAGGAGGCAACGATGCCTGACCGAATTCTTCTTCGTGGCGGCCACATACTCAGCATGGACCCGACCCTCGGCGAGATCCCCGAGGGCGACATCCTCATCGAGGGCGAGCGGATCGTCGCCGTCGACCGGCACATCGACGCCGACGCCGAGGTCGTCGACGCGTCCGGCCGGATCGTGATTCCGGGCTTCGTCGACACCCACAGACACACGTGGGAGGCCGCGATCCGCGGCTGCGCGCCGAACGCCACCCTCGACGACTACTTCGTGGAGGTGCTCGACACGTTCGCTCCGGTGTACCGGCCGGAAGACGTGTACGCGAGCAACCTGGCCGGCTCTCTCGAATGCCTGAACGCCGGCATCACCACCCTCGTCGACTGGTCGCACATCAACAACACGCCCGAGCACCCCGACGCGGCGGTACGCGGGCTGCAGGAAGCCGGCATCCGGGCGCAGTACGCCTACGGAAGCGCCAACCTCGCGCTGGCCGACTACTGGTTCGAAAGCAAGATAGTGATTCCGAAGGACGATGTGCGGCGGGTCCGAGACACGTACTTCTCGTCCTCGGACGGCCTGCTCACGATGGCGGTGGCCACCCGCGGTCCCGGCTTCTGCGTCGACGACGTGGTGAAAGCCGAGTGGGAGATGGCCCGCGAGTTGGGGCTGCCGATCACCGTGCACGTCGGCATGGGACGGCTGGCCGGCCGGTTCGGCATGGTCAAGATGCTCGACGCGATGAACATGCTCGGTTCCGACACGACGTACATCCACTGCTGCTACTTCAGCGACGAGGAGTGGCAACTCGTCGCCGACACCGGCGGCACGATCTCCATCGCGCCTCAGGTCGAGGTCCAGATGGGGCACGGCTGGCCGCCGATCGTCAAGTCGATGGAGTACGGCCTGCGCCCCAGCCTGTCGATCGACGTGGTGACCACCGTGCCGGGCGACATGTTCACCCAGATACGTAGCGCGTTCGGCGTGGAGCGGGTGCGGGCGCTGGCGTCCTTCTGGGAGCGCAACGAACCCGCCGAGGGGCTGCTCACGGCCGAGCGGATGCTGGAGATGGCGACCCTCAACGGGGCGCACGTCGTCGGGCTCGAAGACAAGATCGGATCGCTGACACCGGGCAAGCAGGCCGACATCGTGCTCATCGACACCCGCGGCATCAACGTGACGCCCGTGCACGACGCGGTCACCGCGGTGACGCTCTGCGCCGACGTGTCCAACGTGGAGTCGGTGCTCGTGGCCGGCCAGTTCCGCAAGCGCGACGGCAAGCTGCTGGCGGATGTCGACCGGGCGCGCGGGCTCGTCGAGAACTCCCGCGACCACCTGCTCGCCGCCGTCGCGGCCAGGAAGCAGCCGGCATGAGTTCTCGGCACGTCGTGCGGCGGGCCTCTGAGGAGGCCCTCGTCGGGTTGGGCGATGGGTACACGCGGTGGTCCATCGTGGACGAGACGGTGCCGGGTGCGGTGCACACCGGGTTCGCGATCTGCGCCCTGGCACCGGGCGCCTCGGTGCCGACTCACGTCAACTGGTTCGAGGAGAGCGTGTACGTGCTGTCCGGCTCGGCGGTGCTCGACACCCCGGACGGCGCGTACCTGCTCGGCGAGGGCGACTACGGCGTCGTGGCGACCGGTGTGCCGTACGGGTGGCGCAACCCCGGCTCGGAGCCTGCCCGGTGGGCGCGGATGCAGGCGCCGCAGCCGCGAGGGCGGTTCGACGGAGACACCATCGCCGTCCCGCCACTGCGGCACGGGCCGGTGCGACCCGTCGATCCACGCGACCCGCGCAACCGCTCCTTCGGGCACATCTCGCCGGCGCACATGGAGCCGGGCAAGCAGAGCCAGGACCTGCTCGCGGTATCGGCCAGCATGCGCACCGCGCTGCTCGTCTACAGCGGCATCACCGTGAAGATGATGGTCGACAGCGACCTCGGCGCCGAACTGTCCACGATGTTCATGGTGCAGTACGAGCCGGACGGCGTCGCTGGGCCGCACGACCACCCGTTCGAGGAGACGTACCTGATCCTCGAAGGCGCGACGGACGCCACGTTCGACGGCACCACGTACCGGCTGGAGCCGGGTGACGTGGCGTTCGCCGGGGTGGGCTGCGTGCACTCCTTCACCAACGCGGGCAACGGACCGGTGCGCTGGCTGGAGACTCAGGCACCGCAGCCACCGTCCCGCCATTCCTACCGTTTCGCCCGCGACTGGACGTACCTGCGGGAGACTGTGGACCGGGAGGCTCCATGAGTGTGGTGGTTGTCGGCGGCACCTCCGGCATCGGGCTGGAGGTGGCGCGCTATTTCGCCGGTGCCGGCGACGACGTGGTGCTGACCGGTCGGGACGCGGGTCGCACCGAAGGGATAGCCAAGGAGATCGGTGCCCGTGGCGCCGCCCTTGAGCTGGCCGAACCCGAGGGCATCGCCGCCGCGCTCGCGAGCGTCGAGCGGGTCGACCACCTGGTGCTCGCGGCGATCGAGCGGGACCACAACACCGCGGCCGACTACGCGATCGACCGGGCGGTGCGGCTCGTGACGCTCAAGCTCGTCGGGTACACCGAGGTGGTGCACGCGTTACTGCCGAAGATGCACCCCGACAGCTCGATCGTGCTGTTCGGCGGGCAGGCCCTGCAGCGCCCCTATCCGGGCTCCACCACGGTGTCCACAGTGAACGGTGGCGTGACCGGCCTCGTGCACACGCTCGCCTGCGAGCTGGCACCGATCCGGGTGAACGGCGTCCACCCCGGCATCGTCGGCGACAGCCCGTACTGGACCGGCAAGCCGCTCGACGCCGTCGTGTCCCGTACTCCCACCGGCCGGCTACCCACGATGGTCGACGTCCGCGACGCGGTGGTCTTTTTGCTGCGCAACTCGTCGGTCAACGGGGTCAACCTGCCCGTGGATGGAGGATGGTTGCTGAAATGAAGGTGGCGATCGTCGGGGCTGGCCGGATGGGCAGCGCGATGGCAGCACGGCTCCAGCAGGCCGGCAACGATGTGGTTGTCTACAACCGCACCCGCGAAAAGGCCGAAGCCGTGGGCGCCGCGGTCGCTGAGACCGCCCGCGAGGCGGCCGCGTGGGCCGACACCATACTCGTGTCGCTGGCCGACGACGCGGCGGTGCTGCACGCGTACGGCGGGCCCGACGGCATCGCCGCGGGGCTCCGCGGCGGCAGCGTCGTGGTGGAGACCAGCACGCTCGACCCGGAAACGGTGCACCGGGTGGCCGAGTTGGTTGGCGAGCGCGGCGCCGCGCTGCTCGACGGGCCGGTATCGGGCAGCGTGCCGCTGGTCGAGCAGGGCAAGCTGACGTTTCTGGTGGGCGGTCCGGCAGACGCGCTCGACCAGGTGCGCCCCGTGCTCGACACGCTCGCCGCACAGATCTTCCACGTCGGGCCGCTCGGCTCCGGCGCGGTGGTCAAGCTCGCGGTCAACACGGTGCTGCTCGCCATCAACCAGGCGGTCGCCGAGGCGCTGGTGCTCGCCGAGCGGGCCGAGGTGCCCCGCGAGACCACCTACGAGGTACTGGTCAACAGCGCGATCGCCTCGCCGTTCGTGGCGTACAAGCGGGCCGCCTTCGAGCGTCCTGACCAGACCCCGGTCGCGTTCAGCCTCGACCTGGTGGCAAAGGACCTCGGCCTGATCGGCCAGCTCGCCGAGCGAGTCGGGGCGGTGATGCCCCAGGCGGCCGCCAACCGGGCGGCGGTGCTGGCCGCGCTCGACGTGGGCATGGGCTCCCGTGACATGGCGGCGATCGCGCACTGGTTGGAAGTGGGCGTGCCTAACGAATCCTGAGCCAGGTGCGGGATCGCTTGCCCGGCAGGTACGGCGAGTCCAGGCGCTTCGCCACCACACCGCCGAGGCCCTGCTCCCGGCTCGCCTGCCGGACGGCGTCGCCGCCTCCCTCGAAGTGGGGCGGCGTCTGCCAGTACCGGCCGGCCAGGTCCAGGGCCGCCAGTAGCTCGCGGCGTTCGGCGTACGGCAGGTCCACTGTCGACCGCCCCTCCAGCCAGAGGACGTCGAAGAGCAGGTACTGCACCGGTGTGCGGGCGACCAGCCGCCGGGCCGCACTGGCGTCGGTGACTCGGGAACGCGGGTGCAGGGCCTCCGCGCTGACCCGTCCGTTGCCGTCGAACGCCACGACCATGCCGTCGACGAGGCACTCCGTTGGCGCCAGCGCCTCGGCCAGTTCGCGCAGTTCCGGGTACGACTCGGTGATGTCGATGTCGTCGCCGGACAGCAGCCGCAGCCGGCCGCCCAAGACGTAGCCGACCGCGCGCACGCCCGGCCACTCCAGCTCGTACCCCCACGCCTCGTCGTCGGCGGGCAGCCGCGCGGCGGGCGCCGGCCGCATCGGCCGTACGGTGTCCGGCATCGGGCTCCACCCGGGCTCGGGCGGGTCCATCCGGTGGATCATCCAGTTCTTGCCGTCGGTGCGGAAGAGGACGTACCGGCCGGACACCCGTTCACCGTCGAGCACGACGATCACTTCGCCGTCACGCCACTTCTCGGTGACGTAGGTGCCCCGGTCGAAGATGGTCATCCGGCCGCCGCCGTACTCGCCAGCCGGGATCTCGCCGTGGAAGTCGAGGTACTCCATCGGGTGGTCCTCGGTCTGCACGGCGAGGTTGTTGCGGGCCGGATCGCGCGGTATGCCGCGCGGCACCGCCCACGAGACCAATACGCCATCGCGCTCCAGCCGCAGGTCCCAGTGCAGCCGCCGGGCGTGATGCTGCTGGATGACGAACACGCGGTCGTCGCTGGCCGTTGGTGTCTTCGACGGCACCGGCTCCGGGGTGCGGCGCGCGTCTCTCTTGCGCCGGTACTCGTCGAGGCGGTCGGCCATGACTCCATTGTGCGCACACCCCGACGTTCCGCAGCATGATCAGGGCGTCCCTCAAGCTGTTCTAACGACTTGAGGGACGCCCTGATCACTTGAATCAGGTGGTGCAGGCGGAACCGTTCAGTGTCCAGCCTGTGGGTGACTGGTTGGTGCCGCCGTGCGTGCCCTGGAAGCCGAAGGACGTGTTGGCGCCGGGCGCGAGCGTGCCGTTGTGACCCACGTTGCGGGCCGTCACCGACGAACCGCTCTGCGATACTGTCGCGTTCCACGCGTTGGTGATCTGCTGTCCACTGGGGAACGTGAAGCCGAGCGTCCAGCCATTGACCGTGCCGGAGCCGGTGTTGGTGACCGTGACGTTGCCGGTAAAGCCGTTGTTCCACGAGTTCGCGGTGTACGCGACCCGGCAGGCGCCCGAGCCGCTTGGCGGCGGCGTCGTGGCGGGCGGCGGGCTGGTGCCCGGGGTGGTCGGCGGGGTGCCCTGGTTGACGGCCGCGGAGAACGAGTTGACCCCGAGTCCGGTGCCGCCGTTCCACGGTTCGAAGCCGGCCTGGATGCTGGTCAGGTACCAGGAGTTGTTGATCAGGCCGCGGTTGCGCGTGTCGTTGATGAAGTCCAGCACGCTGAAGCTCCAGCTGCTGATCGCGGACGGCGCCACGTAGGAGATCACGTTGTTGGAGCCGTTGCTGCCGCGCCAGACCTCCCATGTCCGGCCGCCGATGTTGGTGTTGCCGACGACGGAGCCGATGGGCTGGATCGGGCCCTGACGGTTGAACCAGATCATGATTTCCTGCTGGTTGACACCGTCACGCCGGGGCGTCGGGTCGAGCCAGATGTCGTACGAGGCGTTGAAGGTGCCGCCCGCGTACGCGTAGTTGATGCTGCTGGTGGCGCTGCTGATCTGGCTGACCTGCAGCGGCAGGTTGGTGCCGGGTGAGCAGTTGGTGTAGTGGCAGCCGAAGAAGACCGACGGGTACGACAGCGGCGCGCCGTTGGTGGCGGCGCTGCCCTGCTGGCTCACGATCGAGAAGCCGGTGTTGGTGACGTTGATGCACTGCTCGGCGTTGGAACCCCAGCGGTTGTTCTGGACCACGTAGCGGCCCTGGATCGTGGTGGAGCCGAACTGCTCACAGATGCGCACGTCGGCCTGTGCCGGGCCGGCGGCTACGACGACAGCGACCGTGCCTGTGAGTAACAGGCCGGCCGCCGCGATCGCACGGATCGAGCGTCTCATGGGGTGCTCCTTGCAACGTGGTGGGATGACGGGAGCGCTCCCATGAGGCTAAGACATATTCACGCTTATGAAAACATGCTGCGCGCGGCGCGGATCTGGGTCATCGAGCGGCCGAGTGCGGTGGTGATCCGTTCCTCGCTGTCCGGCGCCACGCGGGGCACCGGCACGGACAGGCTGATCGCGTCGGTGGGCGGGTCGGCGAGCGGCACCGCCATCGCGAAGCACACGATGCCCTCGGTGTTCTCCTCCCGGTCGACGGCGTAGCCGCGCTCCCGCGTCTTTTCCAACTCGACGAGCAGGGCGTCGGGGTCGGTGATCGTGTTCGGTGTCAAGCGCGGGAGAGGACCGTCCAAAATGCCTGGCTGGTGCGCCAGCAGTGCCTTGCCCAGCGCGGTCGCGTGCGCGGGCAGCCGCCGCCCGATCGCGCTGTACAGCCGCAGCCGGTGCGCCGACTCCCGCTTGGCGAGGTAGACCACGTTCGAACCGTCGAGCCGGCCCAGGTGCACCGCCTCGCCGAACTGCCGGGACAGGTCGTCGAGTACGGAGGACACCAGGCCGACCGCGTCGTCGGCGTCGAGGTACGCGGCGCCGACCTCCAGCGCGCGGACGCCGAGCCCGAAGCGGGTACCGGTGGGATCGACCTCGACCCAGTGCCGGCGGGCCATCGTGCGCAGGATGCCGTGCAGGCTGCTCTTGGGGATGTCGAGCGCGCGGGAGAGCTCGACCAACGAGCGGCGCTCGCGCGACGCCGCGAGGGCTTCGAGCACTTCCAGGGTCCGGTCGGCCGACTTCACGGGGGGTTGGACGGCGGTCATGCCTTCCATTATGGTCATGTACGTGACCAGCGTTCACGATACTGAACAGGCAATCGGCCAGAACCGCCTGCTGCCGGTGGTGGTGCTGCAGAGCGCGGCCGACGCGGAGCCGCTCGCCGCCGCCCTGACCGCCGGCGGTCTGCGCAGCGTAGAGGTGACTTTCCGGACCGACGCCGCCGCCGAGGCCATCCGGATCATGGCGGAAAACCCGGACCTGCTCGTCGGCGCGGGCACGGTACTGACCACGACCCAGGTCGACGCGGCTGTCGCGTCCGGCGCGAAGTTCGTGGTGAGCCCCGGGTTCAGCCCGCGTGTGGTGAACTACTGCCAGGAGCTGGGCATACCGGTCTATCCGGGCGCGGCTACCGCCACCGAGATCCAGATGGCGCTCGACGCGGGGCTGGAGATCGTCAAGTTCTTCCCCGCCGAGCAGGTCGGTGGCGCCAAGATGATCAAGGCGTTGGCGGCACCGTTCAAGAACGTCCGGTTCATACCGACCGGCGGCGTCAACACCGCCAACCTGCCCGACTATCTCGCGCTGCCCGCGGTCTTCGCGGTCGGCGGCACCTGGATGGTGGCGCCCGACCTGCTCGCCGCCGGGAAGTGGGACGAGGTCACCCGCCTGACGGCCGCGGCTGTCGCACTGACCAAGGGAGAGCTATGACGCTCGCGATCCGTCCGGCCGACGAGTGCCGGTACGACCTGGTGTCGCTCGGCGAGGTCATGCTCCGGCTCGACCCGGGCGAGGGGCGCGTGCGCACCGCGCGCAGCTTCCGGGCCTGGGAGGGCGGCGGCGAGTACAACGTGGCTCGCGGGCTGCGACGCTGCTTCGGCATGCGCACCGCCGTCGTGACCGCGTTCGCGGACAACGAGGTGGGGCGGCTGCTCGAAGACCTGATCCTGCAGGGCGGCGTGGACACGTCGTTCGTGAAGTGGGTCGGGTACGACGGCATCGGCCGCACCGTGCGGAACGGGCTCAACTTCACCGAGCGTGGTTTCGGGGTACGCGGCGCCGTCGGCACGTCCGACCGTGGCCACACCGCTGCCAGCCAGCTGCGCCCCGACGACGTCGACTGGGACCACCTCTTCGGCACCCTGGGCGCCCGGTGGTTGCACACGGGCGGCATCTACGCCGCGCTGTCCGAGACCACGCCCGACGTCATCGAGGCCGCGATGGCCGCGGCGCGCCGGCACGGCACGCTCATCTCGTACGACCTGAACTACCGGCCCAGCCTGTGGAAAGCGATCGGTGGCAAGGAGCGGGCGCAGGAGGTCAACCGGCGGCTCGCCCGGTACGTCGACGTGATGATCGGCAACGAGGAGGACTTCACCGCCTCGCTCGGCTTCGAGGTGCCCGGCACCGACGAGTCACTGTCCGAACTGGAAGTCGCCAACTTCCGCCGCATGATTGAGGAAGTCACCAAGGAGTATTCGAACTTCAAGGTGGTCGCCACGACCCTGCGTACCGTTCGCAGCGCCACGGTCAACGACTGGGGCGCGATCGCGTGGTCCGATGGCGTGTTCGCCGAGGCGACTCATCGGCCAAACCTGGAGATTCTGGATCGGGTCGGCGGCGGCGACAGCTTCGCGTCCGGCCTCATCTATGGCCTGCTGACCTCTGGAGACCTGGAAAAAGCGGTGGAATACGGCGCCGCGCACGGTGCGCTCGCGATGACCACACCCGGTGACACGTCGATGGCGAACCTCAAGGAGGTCGAGGCGCTCGTCAAGGGAGCTGGCGCACGCGTGCAACGGTAGGTGGGAAACTCTACTTTGGGGCACTATCCTTGGCCGGTTGCTCCGAGTAGTGTCGTGGCTTCGACGCGTGTTGCCCTCACCCCTGAGCGGGGGTTCGATACCTCCGGAGGCTTTACGCCATGCTCCGTACCACCCTACGGATTCTGGTCGTCGGCGCAGGCATTGCCGGGCTATCGGTTGCCCGTGCGCTGCGGCTGGCCGGCTTCCGTCCGGAGGTGATCGACAAGCTGCCGGCGTCCACAGTGGCCGGCGCGGGCATCTACCTGCCCGGCAACGCCGGGCGAGCGCTTCGCGAGCTCGATCTGGAGGCACCGGTCCGGCCGTACGGCGAGGTGGTCGAGCGGCAGCGGTTCCTCGACGCGCGTGGACAGCAGCTGTGCGACGTCGACCTGACCGAGTTGTGGCAAGACGTCGGCGAGTGCCGGGTGCTGCCCCGTGCCGACCTGCACCAGGTCATGTTGAGCGGCGCCGGCGGCGAGGTGCGCCACGAGACGGAGTTGAAAGGGCTGGAGATCGTCGACGGCTCGGCCAAGGTCGAGTTCGGTGACGGCTCCAGCGCCGAGTACGACCTGGTGGTAGGAGCCGACGGCCGGCGTTCACCGGTGCGCACGCTCGCCTCGCTCGGTGGCGCCGCGCGCCCGGTCGGGCAGATCATGTACCGCAGCGTGGTCACCGGCGGCCCGAAGGTGGCCGGCTGGACGGCCGTACTGGGCAAGCGCTCGCTGTTCACGATCATGCCGATGGGCTCCGGCCGGCTCTTCTGCCAGGCGGAGGAGCCCGGCACGGGTGCGCCCGCCGACCCGCTGGCCCGGCTCTGCGAGGTCTTCGGTGGCCTCGGCGGCCCGGTGCCCGCCGTGCTCGAAGCCGTCGAGCGGGTGCAGGTCGCGCTCACCGACGAGGTCGAGATCGGCTCGTGGGCGCGGCCACCCGTGGTACTGGTCGGCGACGCCGCCCACGCGACCTCACCGACGCTCGCGCAGGGTGCCGCCATGGCTTTCGAAGACGCCGTCGTGCTCGCCGCCGAGCTGCGCAAGGCCGCGGGCGTGGCCGAGGCGCTCCGCGCGTACGAGCAGCGGCGGCGCCCGCGTACCGAATGGGTGCTCGCCCGCACCCGCGACCGCGACGAGCTGCGCGACATGGCTCCCGCGCTGCGCGATCCCCTGCTTCGCCGCCGTGGCGCCCGCCTCTTCGCCGACCACTACCGGGGCCTGGTCGAGCCTTACTAGGGCTTGACGCGAGCCCTACTAGCCCCCGTCGTAGGTGGGTCTGCGGGGAGGACTATTCTGCGTCGGAGCAGACCAGATCAAGAGCGAGCACCTCGGAGGCCACGCGTGACCACCGTCGCACCGAAGCCGATCGTGACACGGCCATGGCCGGTCCACGAGCCGGTCAAGGGCTCCGCCATCGCGCGCCTGCTTCGGACCACGGACGCGAAGCAGATCGGGCTCATGTACCTGGTCACGTCGTTCGTGTTCTTCATGGTTGGCGGCCTGATGGCGCTGATCATGCGTGCCGAGCTGGCTCGTCCGGGGCTCCAGTTCCTCTCCCCGGAGCAGTACAACCAGCTGTTCACGATGCACGGCACGATCATGCTGCTGTTCTTCGCGACGCCGATCGTGTTCGCGTTCGCGAACTACATCGTGCCGCTGCAGATCGGCGCCCCCGACGTGTCGTTCCCGCGGCTCAACTCCTTCGCGTACTGGATGTACGCCTTCGGCGGCACGCTCGCCATGTGCGGCTTCCTGACGCCGAACGGCGCGGCCGACTTCGGCTGGTTCGCCTACACCCCGCTGAGCGACGTCGCGCACTCACCGGGCGTCGGCGCCAACATGTGGATCGTGGGCCTGGCCATCTCGGGTCTGGGCACCATCCTCGGTGGCGTCAACATGATCACCACGATCCTGACGCTCCGCGCGCCCGGCATGACCATGTTCCGGATGCCGATCTTCACGTGGAACATCCTGGTCACCAGCCTCCTGGTGATCCTGGTCTTCCCGCTGCTGGCCGCCGCGCTCTTCGCGCTGGCCGCCGACCGCATCCTCGGCGCCCACGTCTACGACCCAGCCACCGGCGGGCCGCTGCTCTGGCAGCACCTCTTCTGGTTCTTCGGCCACCCCGAGGTGTACATCGTCGCGCTGCCGTTCTTCGGCATCATCAGCGAGGTCATCCCGGTCTTCAGCCGCAAGCCGATCTTCGGGTACAAGGGCCTGGTCGGCGCCACGATCGCGATCGCGGCCCTGTCGATGAGCGTGTGGGCGCACCACATGTTCGCCACCGGCCAGGTGCTGCTGCCGTTCTTCAGCTTCCTGAGCTTCCTCATCGCCGTGCCGACCGGCATGAAGTTCTTCAACTGGATCGGCACGATGTGGCGCGGCCAGATCACGTTCGAGACGCCGATGCTCTTCTCGATCGGCTTCCTGGTGACGTTCCTGTTCGGTGGCCTGTCCGGCGTGCTGCTGGCCAGCCCGCCGATCGACTTCCACGTCTCCGACTCGTACTTCGTGGTCGCCCACTTCCACTACGTGCTCTTCGGCACGATCGTCTTCGCGGTCTTCGCCGGCATCTACTTCTGGTTCCCGAAGATGACCGGCCGGATGCTCGACGACCGGCTCGGCAAGGTGCACTTCTGGCTCACGTTCCTGGGCTTCCACACCACATTCCTGGTGCAGCACTGGCTGGGCAACGAGGGCTTCCCCCGCCGGTACGCCGACTACCTGCCCGGCGACGGCTTCACCACGCTCAACACGATCTCCACGATCGGGTCGTTCGTGCTCGGCGCCTCGACACTGCCGTTCCTGTTCAACGTGTGGAAGTCGTACAAGGCCGGTCAGGTGGTCGACGTCGACGACCCGTGGGGTCACGGCAACTCGCTCGAGTGGGCCACGAGCTGCCCGCCGCCGCTGCGCAACTTCGACCGGATGCCGCGTATCCGCTCGGAGCGCCCGGCGTTCGACGTGAAGTACCCGCACCTCGCCGCCGGCCAGACGCTCGCCGGCCCGCCGGAGGGCGGTGCCAAGCCGCTGACCAGCGAGTCACGCGGAGGCGCCACCTACGAGGAAGACACCTCCACCGAGATCGACCGCTAACTACCGTCGAGGCTGACCCCGGCCGCTCGCAGCTCGCTGCGGGCGGCCTCAGCCGTCGCGGGGGTGACACCGGCCGTCAGGTCGAGCAGCACCGTGGTGGCGAACCCTTCCCGCGCCGCGTCGAGCGCCGTGGCCTTCACGCAATAGTCGGTCGCGATGCCGACCACATCGACCTCGGTGACATCGCGTGCCCGCAGCCACTCGGCCAGCCCGGCACCATCGCGATCGTGACCCTCGAAGCCCGAGTACGCCGCCGCGTGCTCGCCCTTGTGGAACACCGCCTCGATCCGGTCGGTGGCCAGCGCGGGATGGAAGTCGGACCCAGGTGTGCCCACGACACAGTGAGCCGGCCACGAGTCGACGAAATCCGGGGGGTTGCCGAAGTGCGCGCCCGGGTCGACGTGGTAGTCCTTCGTGGCGACCACGTGGTCCCAGGAGCCCGCGGCGAGCGCGGCGGAGATCCCCGCGGCCACGCCGGCTCCACCCTCGACAGCGAGCGAACCCCCCTCACAGAAGTCGTTCTGCACGTCCACGATGATCAGCGCCCGTCCCACCCGATACCTCCCTGTAGCTCCCTGTAGCTGCTAGGCCCTTGTTATACGGCGGGGACCACTGTCACGGGGACGGCTGGGTCGCCGGCGCTGAGCTTCAGGCCCTCCCAGGGGATGGAGATCAGGCAGGCGCGCAGGTGGGCGCGCGACTCTTCCAGCGTCGGCAGAGCGACCGGCTCGCCGGCCACCACGTACGAGTGCTGGAGCAGCCGGTCACCCAGCCTGTGGTCGGGCACTCCCTGCGATACCACGATCTCCTCGATGGCCGTGCCGGTCGGCTTGTGCCGGCGGATGGCGGTCTTGCGGCCGCCGACCGTTGCCTTGTTTTCCGACCGCTTCACCACCGGCCGCCCCTCGACCTCGACCAGCTTGTAGACCAACCCTGCCGTGGGCGCACCCGAGCCGACCACCACGGCGGTGCCCGCGCCGTACATGTCGACCGGCTCAGCGGCCAGCGCGGCGATCGCGTGCTCGTCGAGGTCGCCGGAAACGATGATCTTCGTGTCGGTGGCGCCGAGCGAGTTGAGCAGCTCGCGGGACTGCTGCGCCAGTACCGACAGGTCGCCCGAGTCGAGGCGGATGGCCCGTAGCTCCGGCCCGGCGACCGCGATGGCGTTGCGGATGCCCTGGCTGATGTCGTACGTGTCGACGAGCAGTGTGGTCTGCTTGCCGAGCGCGGCCACCTGCGAGGCGAACGCGGCCGGCTCGTCGTCGTGCAGGAGCGTGAACGCGTGCGCGGCGGTACCCGCTGTCGGTATCCCGTACCGGTATCCGGCGGCCAGGTTCGACGTGTACTCGAATCCGGCCAGGTAGGAGGCGCGCGCCGACGCGACGGCGGCTTCTTCGTGCGTGCGCCGCGAGCCCATCTCTATCACCGGGCGGCCGCGTGCGGCGGTGACCATGCGGGCGGCGGCCGCGGCGATGGCGCAGTCGTGGTTGAGCACCGACAGCACCAGGGTCTCCAGGATCACGCACTCCGCGAACGTGCCCGAGACGGTCAGGATCGGTGACCCGGGAAAGTACAGCTCGCCCTCGGCGTATCCGTCGATGTCGCCGCGGAACCGGTAGCTGGACAGCCACGCGGCGGTCTCGTCGTCGACGACGCCGCGTTCGCGCAGGTGGGCGACCTCTTCCTCGGGAAACCGGAAGTCGCGCACGAGGTCCATGAGCCGGCCGGTGCCGGCGACCACGCCGTACCGGCGGCCGGTCGGCAGCCGCCGCGCGAACACCTCGAAGACGCAGCGCCGGTCAGCGGTGCCGTCCTGCAGCGCCGCGCGCAGCATCGTCAGCTCGTAGTGGTCGGTGAGGAGGGCGATCGTCACGCACCTAAGCCTATGGCTCGGCGCGCGCCTGTAGGGCGTGAGACAGCTCGCTCCGGTTGGTGATCCCGAGCTTCCGGTACACCCGCTGAAGGTGATTTTCGACGGTGCGCGCGGAGAGGAATAGCTGTTCCGCGATCTGCTTGCTGGCCACGCCGGCCGCCGCGAGGCGGGCGACCTCGCGTTCCCGCTCGGTCAGCGGTGGCCGGGCGGCCCGCAGCGCCGGGGTGTGCAGCGTGTCGCACCGGCCGAGGAGGTCGCCGAGGTGGGCGCTGGCCTCCGGCGCGAGGGGGGACTTGGTCGTTCGCAGTCGCAGCGCGGCCATCGCCGCCGCGTCGGCCGCGTAGAGAAGCAGCCCGCGCCGCGCGAACGCGCTCGACACCGCCATCAGCTCGGCGCCGTCGGCGGTGGCCCGGGCGTGCAGCGCCATCAGCTCGACCAGCGGGCCGTCGACCACCCCGGTCAGCTCGGCCAGCCGCTGCGCGACGGTCTGCGCCTCAGCGTCCGCCCCAAGCGAGGGCGCGGCATCGGACTGCCATGCGACGGGGAGGTTGGCGCAGCCCAGCCGGACCAGGTCGTGCAGCGCGAGCACCTCGTGCCCAGCGAACCCGTCGGCGCGCAGCCGTGCGACCAGGTCGCTCAGCAGCTTGATCGCCACCTCGACATCGCCCGCGCACGCGGCCACCCACGCGCGCGCCTGCTCGCGCCACGGGTACAGCACCGCCATGCCCGGGGTCTGCGTGCGATCGGAGTCGGCGAGCGCGGTGGCGGCCTCGGCCGCTTCGCCGCGCAGCGCGGCCGCGTAGGCCCGCTCGGCGTGCGCGAGACCGGCGAAGACCCGGCTGGTGGCCAGCGCCGCACACGCCTGGAGGCTGCCGCGCAGCGCCTCGCCGCTCTGGCCGCGCAGCCGCGCGCCCTGAGCCCGGATGACCGAGAGGTATCCGGATCCGAGCCGGAAGTCGCCCGCGTCGGCAAGGTCGGCGAACTCGTCGGCGACCAGCGCGTCGATGGCTTCCAGGTCGCCGGCGATCGTCAGGCGGGTGCCACGGGCGAGTTCGAGGGCGAGCTGCAGGTACGGCATCTCGACCCGCCACTGTGGCGCGTCGGCCACCACACCCTCGATCGCGCGGCCGCTGCGCGTGAGCTTGCCCTGCGCCGCCTGGAGGTGCGCGATCACGCACTGTGCTAGCGCCCGCGCGGACACGGCCGCCGCGGGCCTGTCGATGATCTCGCGGGAGAGCCGCAGCGCGTCCGCGCTGTCGCGCCGGTGCAGGCGCATGATTGCCTCGAAAGCCAGGACCCGCGCACGGTGCCCGGGGTCGGTCACCGTTGGCGTTTCCTTCGCCAATTCGTGTACTGCCGACTCCCGGCCCAGTCCCCAGTACGAGACCAGCCCGCGCACGGTCAGCCAACGGCTGCGCCGCTGATCCGAGTCGATCTCGTCGCGCACCGACTCCACAACGGACAGCGCCGCGTCGGGCTGCTCGCTGAACATCAATATCGTGGCCAGCAACTCGCCCGCCTCGAAACCGCCACCGGTCTCCAGGGCGGCACGCGCCAGCCGGGCCGCCAGGTGCACGTTGAACCGGCTGAACGCCTGCGCGGCCGCCTCCAGCAGCATCCTCGGGTCTTGCGCGGTGCCGGAGTCGAGCCGCCACACGGCCACCCGCAGCAGGTCCTCGCGGCGGCGGGCACCGGCCTCTTCGACCAGCGCGGCGAGCCGGGCCTTGAGCCGCATGGTGCGCGTGGCCGGGCAGCGCTGGCGCACCACCTCGCCGTACAGCGGGTGCGCCAGCCGTACGTTGCGCCGCCGATCGCTCTGCGCCAGCCGGATCAGGCCGCGATCCTCGGCGCTCTCGACAGCGGCGTCGCCGGTGGCACGGATGAGCAGCGGCAGCCCGATCGGCTCGCCGAACGCCACCAGCTCGACGACCTCGCGCACCTCGTCGCTGAGATCGCCGATGCGGGCGTCGATCAGGTCGGTCAGCCGGGGCGCCAGCTCGAACTGCCCGGTCCACCGCCACATCCCGTACAGCCGGGTCAGCTCGCCCGAGTCGGAAGCCGCGATGACCAGCTCGCGCAACAGCAGCGGATTGCCGGCGGAGAGCCGCCACAGCCGCTCGGCCGAGGAGGAGTCGACCGGCCCGCCGAGCATCTCGGCGAGCAGCGCCTTGTTGTCGGCGGCGGTGAGCGGAGCCAGCTCGGCGTGGTCGACGAGATCGTCTGTCCACAGTGCGCGGATCGGTACCGGCACCTGCTCGCCGCTGCGCAGCGTGCCCAGTACGGTGGCGTGCTGGTCGCGGGCGATCAGGTAGACGAGCGTGGCGGAGGAGGCGTCGAGCAGGTGCGCGTCGTCGACCGCGAGCACGATCGGCCGGCCCGCGGCCTGGCGGTGCAGGGCATCGACGGCCCAGCGCAGCAGCCCTGCCGGCGACACTCCCGCCGGCTGATCGGCCGGCAGCACCTGGGCGAGCCCGCCGAACGGCAGCCCGGCGGCGGCGATGTTGGCGGCGGCTGTCCACACCGCGTACCTGTCGGTGGGCAGGCTCGCGACGCCCTCGCGTAGCAGACGGCTCTTGCCGATGCCTGCGGTGCCGCTGAGGATGAGGCCGCGGCCGGTGCCACTCGTGGCTGCCATTATGAGACGGCGCAGCTCATCGGCCCGGCCGACGAAGTGCCACGGGCCCATCCGGTCAGGATATCGATGGGCGCCGCAGCCCGCTGACCGCCTAACGGTGGAAGTTGAGTAGCGGAGTGGTCGGCGCTGAGTAGTCGTCCTCCTGTCGACTTCGGCGGCCGCTCCCGTACGGTTCGATGGCCCGGCACGGTAACGCTACGAGTGGCGGGGCGCACGCACAGTTGGAGGCCCTGGCGATGACGTCTGCGACAGCGGGAGGGGTGCGGCAACGGCGCAAGATTCGGATGCGCGCGACACTGATTGAGCCCCTGCCCGACGAGCCGACCGCGGTCGTCGTCGCGGGTCCTGGGCGCGGCCGGCTCATCGGCGCCCTGTTGGGACGAGACGCTCCTGTTCTCGCCACCCCGACCGGCAGCTACCTCGTGATACGACCGGGGCAGCCGGTGGAGGCGCGCGCCTATCTGCCAGGCGCCCGCCACCCCCAGCCGTACCCCGTCAAGCCGTCGAACGGCAGCGCCGCGCCCGCCCGGCCACCGCGCCGGATCGAGGTGGGCAGGTCCGAGCCGTTGCTGCGGCACTTCTCGCTGATCGAAGGGCCAGACCTGCGCACCCTCGGTGTCGCCGGCACCCGCGTCTTCCTCGACGTGGTGCGACGCGGCGGCGCGCTGGTCTACGCGGTGGGCGACCAGCCGCCCGATCGCGCCGAGCGCGATGTACTGGCCGCGGTGTCTGACCTGCCGGTGGCGCTCTTCTTCGCGGTCGACGGTCCAACCAGCGAGGTGGAGGCCGTGCGGGAGGGCCTGACGGAGTTCGAGGCGGCATCCTGGTTCACCGTCGACGCCGAACCGGCCTACCTGCGCCGCGCCCTGGTGGCGTGGGCGGGCGTCGAGGGTCTGCACCGGGCGAGCATCAACCCGCCGGTGCTGCCCGGTGCCGAGGGGCGCATCCCGGTCGGGCCGAGCGCCCACGAGTCCGACTGGGCCGCTCGGCTCGACCGGATGTGCCGGAGCTCAGCCCGCCTGGTCCGGCAGCGGCTGGCGATCGAGCTGGCCAACATCCACCTGCGCTGCGTGCACGACATCGTCTTTGGCGCTGGCTGCGAGGGCCTGCCGGCCGCGCTCGACCGGGAGATGCACGCGCTGTCGCTGCGCACGGTGGCCGAGTGCGACGCGGCCGCCGATCGTGTCCTCGACGAGATGCTCACGCTCGTGCTGGGCGAGGCGCCGGTGGCCGGCGTCCGCCGCCGGGTCACGATCGCCGTCCGCCGGAGCTTCGTCGACGACAGCGACGACGGCGGCGAGTTGGAACGGGTACTGCTCGTCACGAGTACCGCCGGAGTGGCCGCTGTGACTGGTGATGGCGCCGTGGCCGCCCTGGCGGCGTACGACACCGACCCGGGGCACGCGGTGCTCCCGCCGCTCGGGCTCGGCCTGTCCGGCGCCTGCTACCAGCACTGGCGCAGCCCGGCGAATTCCGACCCGAACCGTGCCCGGAGCTGGCTGCAGCAGGCGATCCGAGGAGTGGAGCTGGATCTGCTCAAGGAGGTCTCGCGCCGGTTCGACATGCTTCACCGGTCGCTTGGTGGCGTGATCGCCGAGGCGATCGACCATGGGATCTTGCTGATCTAATCACAGGATTCGCCACACGACGGGGCATACCGGGAGTCGTATGGTTCCTCGATTGCCCGAAACCGGTGGCACGATGGTGGGCATGGCAGCTCCACAGGTGGCACCGGTCGAGACCCCGGGCACTGACGAGATGCCGGTCGCGGACCGGGCATGGGTGACGATCGTCTGGGACGACCCGGTCAACCTGATGTCCTATGTAACGTGGGTCTTCCAAAAACTGTTCGGCTACAGCCGCGACAAGGCTGAGAAGCTGATGCTGGACGTGCACCACAAGGGCAAGGCCGTGGTGTCGAGCGGTGCCCGCGAACGCATGGAGCACGACGCGTCGCAGCTGCACGCGTACGGGTTGTGGGCCACCGTCGACAAGGCCTGAAGGGGCTTTTGTGAGCATGTTCCGCCGGAATGGCACGCACTGCGTGGCGACCTTCGCCGCCGACGAGGTGCGTGTGCTGAGAAAGGTCGCGTCCGAGGTCGTCGGCCTGCTCAGCGAGGGTTTTGACCACGAGGATCCGGTCGTCGAGCGGCTCTTTCCAGACATCTACCCGGAGGATCCGCACAACTCCGCGGAGTTCCGGCGATACACCGAGGGCGACCTCAAGACCAGCAAGATCGACCAGGCCGGCGCGATCCTCGCGGTACTGCCCGGCGACGGCGGCGGGGAGGTCCGGCTCGACGGTGAGGAGGCCGAGGCGTGGCTGCGCGCGCTCAACGACGCGCGGCTGGCGATGGGGGTGCGGCTGGAGATCAAGGCCGACACCGACCTCGGCGAGGAGCTGGACGACGCGGTCCTTCGTGACCCCACGTCGAGCCGCGTCTTCCAGCTCAGCGTCTACGCCTACCTCGGTTACCTGCAGGAGTCCCTGCTCAACGCCCTAGTTCAGGCTCGCTAGTTCAGGCTCGCTAGCTCGTCGGCCGAGAGGTCCAGGTCGACCGCGGCGGCGGAGTCCTCGATGGTCTCCGGACGGCTGGAGCCCGGGATCGGCACGACCACGGGCGACTTCGCGAGCATCCACGCGAGGCAGACGCGCTGTGGGCTGACGCCGCGCCCCTCGGCCACCAGCGCGAACTGTGCGAACCGGCCACCCAGCTCGCCGGCCCGCGAGATGCCGCCGAGGGGCGACCACGGCAGGAAGGCGATGCCGAGCTCGTCGCAGAGGGCCAACTCCGGCTCGGAGCTGCGGAACGCGGGCGAGAACTGGTTCTGTACCGACACCAGGCGCCCACCGAGAATGTCGACCGCCTGCCGGATCTGCTCCGGGTTGGCGTTCGAGATGCCCGCCATCCGGATCTTGCCGGCGTCGAGCAGGTCGCGGATCGCGCCGATCGAGTCGGCGTACGGGACCTTCGGGTCGGGCCGGTGGTGCTGGTACAGGCCGATCGCGTCGACCCCCAACCGCTTGAGCGACGCCTCGCAGGCCGACTTGATGTACTCGGGCGAGCCGTCGATCGTCCAGCTGCCGTCGCCCGGGCGCAGGTGGCCACCCTTGGTCGCGACCAGTACCTCGGACGAGTCGCCGCCATAGCTGGCGACCGCCCGGGCGATCAGCGACTCGTTGTGCCCCACCTCGTCGGCGTACAGGTGGTAGGCGTCGGCGGTGTCGATCAGGTTGATGCCGGCGTCCAGCGCGGCGTGGATGGTGCGTACGGACCGGTCCTCGTCGGGGCGCCCCTCGATGGACATCGGCATGCCGCCGAGGCCGATCGCGCTGACCTGGAAATCTCCGATGCTGCGGAACCTCATGGGCTCAACCCTCGCGCGCTGCCACAGGGCGGTCCAACAGAAGAAAGTGCTCAGATTCAGCGCATAGACTGCTGAATCGTGGAGTTGCGACATCTCGAGTACTTCGTAGCGGTCGCCGAGGAGCAGCACTTCACCCGGGCAGCCGAACGCATGCGCGTCGCCCAGTCCGGGCTGTCCGCGTCGGTGCGCAGCCTGGAACGCGAGCTGGGCGCCTCGCTCTTCGTCCGCAGTACCCGACGGGTGGAGCTGACCGAAGCCGGACGGGCGCTGCTGGCTGAAGCCCGGCGGACGCTGGCCAGCGCCGACGCCGCCCGCCAGGCGGTCGCCGCGGTCAAAGGGCTGCTCCGGGGCAGCCTCGCGGTCGGCGCCGAGCAGTGCCTTGGCGTGGTCGACGTGGCGAAGCTGCTGGCCGACTTCCGCAACCGGCACCCCGATGTCGAGATCGTGCTGCGCCAGGGTGCCACCGCTGACCTGTGCGCCGAGCTGCGCGCCGGTCGCCTCGACCTGGCCCTGGTCGCGGTCGACGGCAAGCCACCGGAGCAGCTCGACCTCATCCCGCTCGCCGCCGAGCCGATGATGCTGGTGTGCCACCCGGGGCACCGGCTCGCCGAGGCCGCCTCGGTCGACTGGGACGACCTGGCCGGCGAGGCGTTCGTCGACTTTCACCGGGGGTTCGGCGCCCGCGAGGTCACCGAGCAGGAGTGCATCGCTCGGCAAATCACGCGGCGGGTGGGCGTGGAGGTCAACGACGTGCACAGCCTGCTCGACTTCGTTGGCCAGGGACTCGGCGTAGCCGTGGTGCCGCGTCCCATCGCTCACAAACGCCCCACCCAGGTCAGGGCCGTGCCGCTGGCCGGGCTGTCCGCGTACACGTGGCGCGTCTGCGTGGCACTGGCCGCCGGCCGCGCGACCAGCCCGCCCGCCGCGGCGCTGTTGCGCCAGGCACAGCTCATCACGGACTGACGCCCCCACGAGGTAGGCTGGCGCCGTGCTGACCATCGACCGGGCGATCGTTGACGCGATCATCGCCCACGCTCGCCGGGACCACCCGGATGAGGCGTGCGGTGTGATCGCGGGCCCGGCCGGCAGCGACCAGCCGCTCCGGCACATCGCCATGGAAAACGCCGAGCGGTCGCCGACGTTCTATCGATTCGATTCGATGGAGCAGCTGCGCGTGTGGCGCGAGATGGACGACCGTGACGAGGAGCCGGTCGTGATCTACCACTCGCACACCGCCACCGAGGCATATCCGTCGCGCACCGACATCTCGCTCGCTGGCGAGCCCGGCGCGCATTACGTGCTGGTCTCCACCCGCGAGCCAGACGTCGAGGAGATCCGGTCGTTCCGCATCGTGGACGGGGCCGTAACCGAAGAGCCGGTCCGGATCGTTGATGCGACCGTGGACCCGCACGCCGTTCAGACGTACATGTTCGGGCAGAGCCCGACGACGGTCGACTACGAGTGTTCGCGCTGAGCGCTCACAGTCCCCAATCCGTTGTCGAGATCCTTTCCGAGGAGTTTTTCTGTCATGGCCATCGAGGTTCGCATCCCCACCATCCTGCGCAATTTCACCGGCGGCGCGAAGGCCGTCGAGGGCTCCGGTGAGTCGCTCGCCGATCTGCTCTCCGACCTGGACGCCAAGTACTCCGGATTGCGTGGTCGCCTGGTGACGCCCGAGGGCGGTCTGCACCGTTTCGTCAACGTCTACGTCAATGACGAAGACGTGCGCTTCCTGGGCGCGCTGGACGCCAAGCTGTCCGACGGTGACACCGTCACCATCCTGCCGGCCGTCGCCGGTGGCGCCTTCGGCTTCGCCGCGGCCGCCGCGATGCTCGGCAACCGCCTGTAGGGGTTGGCCGCGATGACGCGGTACGAAAGCTTGCTCGACGCATGCGGCAACACGCCGCTCGTTGGCCTGCCACGCCTGTCACCGGTGGTGCCCGAAGGGGCGCCGCCGGTGCGGCTGTGGGCCAAGCTCGAAGATCGCAACCCGACCGGGTCGGTCAAGGATCGGGCCGCGCTGTTCATGGTCCGGGCCGCCGAGGCGGCCGGCCGGCTCCGGCCCGGCGACACGATCTTGGAGCCCACCAGCGGCAACACCGGCATCTCGCTCGCCATGGTGGCGAAGCTGCGGGGGTACCGGTTGGTGTGCGTGATGCCGGAGAACGTCTCGACCGAGCGGGTTCAACTGCTCCGCATGTACGGCGCGGAGATCATCTTCTCGCCAGCGGCGGGCGGATCGAACCAGGCGGTCGCCACGGCCAAGCAGATCGCGGCCGAGCACCCCGACTGGGTGATGCTCTTCCAGTACGGCAACGAGGCGAACGCCCGAGCCCACTACGAGACGACCGGGCCCGAGCTGCTGCGTGACCTGCCCACGATCACCCACTTCGTCGGCGGGCTCGGCACCACCGGCACGCTCATGGGCACCGGGCGGTACCTGCGGGAAAAGGTCGAGGGCATCGAGATCGTGGCGGCCGAGCCGCGATACGGCGAGCTGGTGTACGGGCTGCGCAACATCGACGAGGGCTACGTGCCGGAGCTGTACGACGCGAGCGTGCTGAGCCGGCGGTTCTCGGTCGGCACCCGCGACGCGGTACTGCGCACACGGCAGCTCGTCGAGGTCGAAGGCATCTTCGTCGGGTTCTCGACCGGGGCGGTGCTGCACGCTGCGCTGGCCGTCGCACACGAGGCGGTCAAGGCGGGGCGGCGGGCCGACGTGGCGTTCATCGTGGCCGACGGCGGCTGGAAATACCTGTCCACGGGCGCGTACGGCGGCACGCTGGCCGAGGCCGAAGACGCGCTGGAAGGCCAGCTCTGGGCCTAGCGCGTTTCTCATGATCAGGGCGTCCCTCAAGTCGCTCTAACAGCTTGAGGGACGCCCTGATCATGGAGGGCTAGAGGGCGCGGACGCTTAGGATCACGGCGGCGATCAGCGGGATGGTCGCCGCCGCGAGCATGAACCACGGCAGCAGCCGGCGCTGGATTGACATGAAGGCGCCCACGGTCAGCCCGATACCGGTCACGCCGATGCCCGCCATCGCGGGCTCGTACCAGGCCGGAGCGGTGCCGCCCAGTACGGCGAGGAAGCCCCGGATCGCGATCGCCAGGCCGATGAGCCCGAGCACCGCGGCCCACCCGCACATCGCCGCGAGTCGGGTGGTCGGCGGCGCCGGGTCGTCCCAGCCGGGCAGCCGGAAGATCCGGGCCAGGCCCGTCGGGGCGGGCGTCGGCTCGCGTACGGCGTCGCGCTGGATCCGGAGGCCGAGACCTTCGGCAAGGGACATCTCGTCGGCTTCGCTCACACTGTGTGCAACTGTTGCGTGTCACTCCTCGTAACGGTGGACCTCACTTGTCTCGCAGAACGCACCATCCCCACGGAACATGTCGCCTTGCCGACATGTTGGATCAGTTCTTTCTGTCGGGAGCAGGTCACGGCGTAGGCTGCGCACCGTGGCACACTGGTCGGCACGGATCTTCGGTCGCGCCGACGAGCGACTCTCGATAGCAGTGCGTGATTTCGGGGCTACTGGATGCGACTGACTGTGCTCGGCTGCGCCGGTAGCTTTCCGGGGCCTGAATCAGCGTGCTCGGCGTATCTCGTCGAGGAAGACGGCTTCCGTCTGCTGATCGACTTCGGCTCCGGTTCGTTGTCGGCCCTCCAGCGGTACGCGGGCTTGCGCGCCGTGGACGCGATCCTGCTGACCCACCTGCACTGCGACCACATGCTCGACGCCTGCACGTACGTCGTCGTGCGACGCTACGACCCGAGTGGCCCCCTGCCGGCCCTGCCGGTGTACGCGCCAGCCGGCGCGCCCGACCGCATCGCCGCGGCGTACAGCCAGGAAGAGGGCCCGGTCGACGACGTCTACACGTTCTACGGGCTGCAGCCGGGCACGTTCCCGATCGGCCCGTTCACCGTGACCGTCGACAGGGTCAACCACCCCGTCGAGACGTACGGCGTGCGCCTGGAGAGCAACGGGAGCGTGCTCACGTACTCGTCGGACACCGCCCCGTGCGAGGCGCTGGTCCGCCTGGCCATGGGTGCCGACCTGTTCCTGTGCGAGGCGAGCTACATCGACGGCGTCGACAACCCGCCTGACCTGCACCTCACTGGCCGCGAGGCGGGCGAGGTGGCGACCAAGGCCGGAGTCGGCCAGCTACTGCTCACCCATCTGGTGGCGGCGTGGGGCAGCGAGGCCGACACCTGGGATGCCGCGTCAGCGGCCTTTTCGGGCCCGATCGAGATCGTCCGGCCTGGATCCCGGTACGAGATCTGAACTTGTGCGCCACTGTTCGCCGATGCGTCAGCCGGGCGTAGCCTGCCGCACCCGCGCCGCCCGCACGGTGAGCGCATGCGAATCGCGATCATTACGGAGTCGTTCGCCCCGGACGTCAACGGCGTCGCGCACTCCGTCGTCCGCATCGCCGAGCACCTGGTCGACGCCGGGCACGCACCGATGGTCATCGCTCCCGCACCGGCGTCGTCGACGCGCGGCGTCACCGGAGCACAGCCGTACCCCGTCGTCCGGGTGCCGAGCGTGCCGATGCCCCGCTACCGCGGTCTGCGGCTCGGGCTGCCCAGCCCTCGGCTCTCCGACGCGCTGATCTCGTACGCGCCGGACATCGTCCACCTGGCCAGCCCGTTCCTGCTCGGCGCGCGGGGCGTGGCCCTCGCCGGCCAGCACCAACTGCCGTCCGTGGCCGTCTACCAGACGGACGTCGCGAGCTACGCGCGCACCTACGTCGGCCGCGGCTCGGCCACCGCGTGGCGGTGGCTGCGCACGATCCACAACGCCGCCGACCGCACCCTGGCACCGTCCACCCGCGCGGCCGCCGACCTGGTCGAGCACGGTGTCGAGCGCGTGTGGCTCTGGCGGCGAGGCGTCGACACCGAGCGGTTCGCGCCGGCAAGGCGCCATGAGCTGGTACGCCGGGCGCTGGCCCCGAACGGCGAGGTGCTGGTCGGGTACGTGGGCCGGCTGGCCGCCGAGAAGCGCGTGGACCTGCTCGCGGAGACCTGCAAGCTGCCCGGGGTACGCGTCGTGGTGATCGGGGACGGGCCGGCCCGCCGCGACGTGGAGAAGGCGCTGCCCGGTGCGGTGTTTCTCGGCGCTCGCCACGGCGCGCAACTCGCCCGGCTCTACGCGAGCCTCGACATCTTCGCGCACACGGGACCGTACGAGACGTTCGGGCAGACCGTGCAGGAAGCGCTCGCCAGCGGACTGCCGGTGGTCGCACCGGCCGCCGGCGGACCGATGGACCTGGTCACGCCGGGGCTGACCGGATCACTGGTGCCGCCCGGTGACGGTGCCGCGCTGGCCGAGGCCGTGGCCGAGCTGGTCGCCGACCCTGGACTGCGCCAGCGGTACGGCAGCGCCGCGCGCGCCGAGGTCGCCGCCCGCTCCTGGGCAGCGGTCGGTGACGAGCTGATCGCCCACTACCGAGCGGTGCTCGCCGGCCCGGGCGTACCGACCCAGGTACCGGTAGCAGCGTGAGGCTCGTGCGGCTCGCCAACTTCGTGATGCCGCGCTCCGGTGGACTCCGCACCGCCCTGCGCTGCCTGGGCGAGGGGTACCTGGCCGCCGGCCACGAACCGGTACTGATCGTGCCGGGCCCGACGGCCTCCGACGAGGAGACCCCGCACGGCAGGGTGATCACGCTGCCCGGCCCCGAGGTGCCGGGCAGCGGCGGGTACCGGGTACTGGGCACGGGGCGGCGGCGGCTCACCCGGTTGCTCGACAGCCTGGCACCGGACCGCATCGAGGTCTCCGACCGGTCGACGCTGCGCTGGACCGGGCGGTGGGCGCGAGAGCGTGGCGTACCCTCGATCATGGTCTCGCACGAGAGCCTCGACGGCCTGCTCGCCGTGTGGGGCGTACCGGCGGCGATCCGGTCCGGGCTGGCCGATGTCGCGAACCGGCGCACCGCGGCCGCGTACGACCGGATCGTGTGCACGACATCGTGGGCGGCGGCGGAGTTCCGCCGGCTCGGCGTCGAGAACCTCGTCGAGGTGCCGCTGGGCGTCGACCTCGACACGTTCCACCCGCGGCGGCGCGATCCCGCCGTCCGGGCACGGTGGGCGCCCGACGGGGAAGTGCTGCTGGTGCACTGTGGACGCCTCTCCGGCGAGAAGCACCCCGAGGTATCGGTCGACGCGTTGAGGGCGCTGCGCGACGCCGGCGTACCGGCTGCGCTGGTCGTGATCGGCGATGGTCCACGGCGAGCCGCGCTCGCGTACCGGGCGGCCCGGTTGCCTGTGCGGTTCGCCGGGTTCGTGCCGGACCGTTCGGTGATCGCTGGGCTGCTGGCCAGCGCCGACGTGGTACTGGCGCCCGGGCCGGTCGAGACGTTTGGCCTCGCAGGGTTGGAGGCGTTGGCCTGCGGCACCCCGGTCGTGGTCAACTCCGCCAGCGCGCTGCCCGAGGTGGTCGGCCCGGCGGGGATTGCGGCAGCCGGCACCGGGGCCGCCTTCGCCAGCGGCGTACGCGATCTGCTGGACCGCCCGGAGGGTGAGCGGCGCGCGGCGGCCCGGGCCCGCGCGGAGCTCTTCACGTGGCCGGCGGCGGTCGACGGCTTCCTCCGGGCGCATGGCGTGCGAGCGGAGGTGCCGTCGTGGTGACGTTCGTGGCGCTGGGCGACTCGACGACGGCCGGCTACGGCGACCCGATGCCCGGCGGCGGCTGGCGCGGCTGGGCGTCGCTGCTCGCCGATGGCCTGGCACCGCCGGGGCAGGTCGCGTTCCACAACCTGGCGTGCAGCGGCGCCCTCGCGGCTGACGTGGCGTACACCCAACTGCCCACCGCACTCGACCACGAGCCGGACGTGGCCGCCGTGATCGTGGGAGTCAACGACACGCTGCGGCGCGGGTTCGACGTGGCGGCGATCGGTGCCGCGCTCGACCACACCGCCAGCGCCCTGCACCGGGCCGGCGCGCTGGTGCTGACCGCCTGCCTGCCCGAGCCCGGCCGGATGTTTCACCTACCGGCGTCCCTGGCCCGGCCGCTGGCCCGCCGCATCGCCGCTGTCAACGCGGTCACCCACGCGGTGTTCGACCGGGTGCCAGGGCTGCACCTGCACATTCCGCTGCTGCCAGACGTGTACGACCCTCGCATGTGGAGCGTCGACCGGCTGCACCCGGGAGAGCGTGGTCACCGCCTGCTGGCGGGCGCGTACTTCGACCTGCTGGCCGCGCACGGCGTGCCGGTGCACCGCCGCCCGGACGCCGAGCCGGCCAACCCGCCGCCGACCACCCGCGCACAGATCCGCTGGCTGGCGACCGAGGGCGTCCACTGGCTGTACCGCCGCTCCACCGACCTGGTGCCACAGCTGGCCCGCCTGGCGGTGGCCGAGTGGTGGTACGACCTGCGTGGCGCCGCCCACCGCCTCGACGACCGCCTCCAACAAGAAATCGCCGCCGCTCTCGCCTCGGAGCCCGGCGCAGCGGCTCAGCCCGGCGCGATCACCGGCAAGCCGGCGTGATCAGCGGCGACCGCCAGCCGCTTGTCGTAGGTGACGAACGCGCTCAGCGACTTGCCGGAGGCGACCAGCAACTCCGCTGTGGCCAGGTGGATCGCGTCGAGTGACCGGAGGTTCGGGTCGGTGTACGCCCCGGCGGTGGCTCGAACCGCCGCGTTGATCTCGATCCGGTACAGCCGTGCGACGACCCCCGCGACGGCGCCGAGCACGCCCGGCTCCGATCGGCGCAGGGCCCGAGGCAGCTCCACCTCGACGAGCGCCGACGCGACGAGCGGCTCGGCTGTGCGGTCGTTGAGCCACGTGGTCAGCGCGGCGGTCTCTGCCTCGACGCGTGTCAGCTTCACGAGCGCGGCGGTGTCAAGGTAGATCACCAGCGCTCCTCGTCGCGCAGTTCGGTCAGCAGCGCGCCCGCCTCCGAGCCGGGGCTCGCCGGCGTCGCGGGCATCGGAATCGGACCGGTAACCGTGGGCGGGACCGCGACCCCCGACGCGACCAGGTCCAACATGGCGTCTGGAGCGATCGGCACGATGCGCGCGATGGGTCGACCGCGGTTGGTCACCTCGACGATCTCGCCATGCTCGACGCGCGCCAGCACCTCAGCGGTCTGCTGGTTGAGCGTCCTGATGGGGATCTGATCCATACCCGCGATCGTACTACCTGATGTACTACATTGGGGTGCCGCGAGCTCCGACCCGAGCGCGAACACTAGGGTGGCGGCATGGGACGACCTGATGGGCGGCAGCCCGACCAACTGCGTCCGGTGACGCTGACCCGGCAGTGGAGCGTGCACCCCGAAGGCTCGGTCCTGGTGGAGTTCGGCGCCACCAGAGTGCTGTGCACGGCGAGCGTCACCGAGGGCGTGCCCCGCTGGCGTAAGGGCTCCGGCCTCGGCTGGGTGACGGCCGAGTACAGCATGCTGCCACGCGCCACGACGACCCGATCTGACCGGGAGAGCATCAAGGGGCGCGTGGGTGGTCGCACGCACGAGATCTCCCGCCTGATCGGCCGCAGCCTGCGGGCGTGCATCGACCTGAAGGCGTTCGGCGAAAACTCCGTCGTGCTGGACTGTGACGTGCTCCAGGCCGACGGCGGCACCCGCACCGCGGCGATCACGGGGGCGTACGTCGCGCTGCACGACGCGGTCACCTGGATGGCGAAGCGGGGGCTGCTCGCCGGAAAGCCCGGCGACGCGGTGCACCGGTCGGTGGCGGCGGTGAGCGTCGGGGTCATCAAGGGTGAAGCGCGGCTCGACCTCTGCTACGAGGAAGACGTGACCGCCGAGGTCGACATGAACATCGTCTGCACCGGCGCGGGTGACTTCGTCGAGGTGCAGGGCACGGGCGAGTCCGGCGTGTTCGACCGGGCACAGCTCGACGCGCTGCTCGACCTGGGTGTGGCCGGCTGCCGCGAGCTGGCCGCGATCCAGCAGGCGGCACTCGCATGACCGCGGCGGTGCCGGCTGCGGGCGGTGACGCATGACGAAACTGCTGCTCGCCACCCGCAACGCGAAGAAGCTCGTCGAGTTGCAGCGCATCCTCGACCACGCGCTCGGCCGGCACGCGATCGAGCTCGTCGGGCTCGGCGACGTGCCGGAATACCCGGAGGCGCCGGAGACCGGCCTGACGTTCGGCGAGAACGCGCTGCTCAAGGCGCGCGAGGGCGTCAAGTACACGGGGCTGCCGACGGTCGCTGACGACTCCGGGCTGGCGGTGGACGCGCTCTCTGGCATGCCGGGAGTGTTCAGCGCCCGCTGGGCCGGGCGGCACGGTGACGACAAGGCCAACCTGGAGTTGGTGCTCGCCCAGATCTCCGACCTGCCGGACGAGAACCGCGGGGCGGCGTTCGTGTGCGCGGCGGCGCTGGTGCTGCCGGGCGGCAAGGAGCACCTGGTCGACGGGCGGCAGGCCGGCCGGCTGATCCGGGGGCCGCGCGGCGAGGGTGGGTTCGGCTACGACCCGATCTTCGTGGCGGAGGACCAGACCAGGACGAACGCCGAGCTGACCCCCGAGGAGAAAGACGCGATCAGCCATCGGGGCAAGGCGTTCCGCGCCCTCGCCAAGGTGATCGCGAAGACCCTCCTAGCAGCGTGATCAGGGCGTCCCTCAAGTCGCTCTAACGACTTGAGGGACGCCCTGATCACGGGTGGGGTTAGAGGAGGGGGCCCAGTTCTCGCTCGATCGCCTCGCGCAACGAGCGGCCGGCCACCGCTGACCGGGCCTGTTCGAGGACCGGGGCGAGGAACACGTCGGGTCCGGGCGTGCCGGCGAAGCGCTCGACCGCGGCCGTCGCGAGCCGGCCAGCGGGCGACGGTGTCAGCGGCGCGCGCAACTGCAGACCGCGTACGCCGGCGAGCAGCTCGACGGCCAGCAGGCTGGTCAGGTTGTCGAGCACGCGGCGCAGTTTGACCGCCGCCGCCCACCCCATCGAGACGTGATCCTCCTGCATGCCGGACGTGGGCACGGAGTCCACTGAGGCCGGTGACGCGAGCCGCCGGTTCTCGGCGACGATGCCGGCGGCGGTGTACTGGGCGATCATCAGGCCGGAGTTGACTCCCGGGTCAGGGGTGAGGAACGCCGGCAGCTCGCGGGAGCGGCACACGTCGAGCAGGCGATCGACCCGGCGCTCCGCGATCGCACCGACCTCGGCCGCCGCGATCGCGAGGAAGTCCGCCGCGAAGCCGAGGGGAGCACCGTGGAAGTTGCCGGTGGACTCGACGCGGCCGTCGGGCAGTACGACCGGGTTGTCGACCACGCTTGCCAACTCGCGGTCGGCCACCGAGGCGGCGAACCCGAGCGTGTCGCGAGCGGCGCCGGCCACCTGGGGCGCGCAGCGCATCGAGTACGCGTCCTGCACGGCGTGCACCATGTCGTTGCGGTGCGAGTCCATCACTCCCGAGTTCTGGAGCAGGCGATGGATGTTCGCCGCCGACACCGCCTGCCCGGGGTGTGGCCGGATCGCGTGCAACTCCGGCAGGAACGGCCGATCGGTGCCGAGCATCGCCTCGATGGCGAGCGCGGCGGTCACGTCGGCCATCGTGAAGAGGTGCCCGGCGTCCTCGATCGCCAGCAGCAGCATGCCGAGCATGCCGTCGGTGCCGTTGATGAGCGCGAGACCCTCCTTTGAGGACAGCTCGATCGGGCGGAGCCCGGCACGGTGCAGCGCTTCGCCACCGTCGAGGCGCGCGCCAGACTTGTCCAGTACCCAGCCCTCGCCCAGCAGCACCAGCGCGCAGTGGGCGAGCGGTGCGAGGTCGCCGGACGCGCCGAGCGAGCCGTGCTCGGGAACCCACGGTGTGATGTCGTGGTTGAGCAGGTCGACGAGCGACTGTGCGATGAGCGGGCGTACGCCGGAGCGCCCCAGCGCCAGCGAGCGCACCCGCAGTAGCATCATCGCCCGCACGACCTCGCGGGGCATGGGCGCGCCGACGCCGGACGCGTGCGACCGGATCAGCGCGTGCTGGAGCTCGGCACGCCGCTCCGGCTCGATGAACGTGTTGGCCAGCGCGCCGAAGCCGGTGGAGACGCCGTAGACGGGCCGGCCGTCGCGCTCGATGCGGTCGACGATGTCGCGGCTCGTGGTCATGGCGTCCAGTGTGGACGGTGCCAGCGTCACCCGCGCGGTGGAGCGAGCGACGGTGTGGACGTCGGCGGGGGAGACCCCGGTGGGAAGTACGGTGATGGTCATTCGAGCAGCACCCCGTTGTGCATGACGTGGCGGATGAGTGGAACGCCCGGCCGGTAGGCCAGGTGCAGGTGGGACGGTGCGTCGAGCACGGTCAGGTCGGCTCGGGCGCCGGGTCGCAGGACGCCGATGTCCGTGCGGCGCAGCGCCTTCGCGCCGCCCGCGGTGGCGGACCAGACCGCCTCCGCCGGGGTCATGCCCATCTCGCGCACCGCGAGCGCGATGCAGAAGGGCATCGAGGACGTGTACGAGGAACCGGGGTTGCAGTCGGTGGCCAGTGCGACCGTCACCCGGGCGTCGAGCAGCCGGCGGGCGTCCGGGTACGGCGAGCGGGTCGAGAACTCGGCACCCGGCAGGAGTGTGGCCACAGTGGACGAGCTGGCGAGGGCGTCCACATCGGAGGCACTCAGATGTGTGCAGTGGTCGGCGCTGGCGGCGCCCAGCTCGACGGCCAGCCGCACGCCCGGCCCGGCGCCGAGCTGGTTGGCGTGCACCCGCACACCCAGCCCGGCGGCCTGCCCGACCGTCAGGATCGCCCGGGAGTGGTCGGCGTCGAAGGCACCCTGCTCGCAGAACACGTCGATCCAGCGGGCGTACGGCGCGGCGGCGCGCAACATCGGGCCGCAGACCAGGCCGACATAGTCGTCGACGCGGTCGGCGTACTCGGCCGGCACGACGTGGGCGCCGAGGAACGTCGTCTCGTCCGTGAACTCGCGGCCGATCCGCAGGGACCGTTCCTCGTCGGTGACGCTCAGGCCGTACCCACTCTTGATCTCGATCGTGGTGGTGCCCTGCCGCAGCGCTTCGCGGCACAGCCGTCCGGCGGTGTCGCGCAGGTCATCGTCGCTGGCCGCCCGCGTGGCGGCGACGGTGGTGCGGATGCCGCCGCCGTTGTACCGCTCACCGGCCATCCGTGCGGCGAACTCGGCGGCCCGGTCGCCCGCGAACACGAGGTGGGCGTGACTGTCCACAAAGCCCGGCAGCACGGCGGCGCCCTCGGCGTCGAGCCGCCGGTCGGCCGGCTGGGCGTACGCGGACCGGCCCACCCAGGCGACCGTGCCGTCCTCGACGAGGATGGCGGCGCGCTGGACGATCCCGAGCGGCCCCTTCCCCATGCGCGGCTCGTTCGTGACCAGCTCGCCGATGTTGTCTATCAAAAGATTCATGTGACCGCCTTGATGGCGTGGCGGAGTGCGGCCGGTACGTCGATCGTCAGGTGGCGCCCGTCGCGCACCACCTCGCGGCCGTCGACGACGACGCCGGTGACGTCGGCGGCGGTGGCCGCGAAGAGGACGCCATCGGGGCCCGTGCCGGCGGTGCGTGGACTGTCCAATGTGATCGTCACGAGGTCGGCCCGGTGGCCGGGGAGGAGGGCTCCGGCGTCCTGCCAGCCGAGCGCCGTGTGCGCGGTGGCGGCCGCCACGAGCTCGGCGGTGGTGAAGTGGCCGCGGCGTTCGGTGTGCAGCCGCTCGTCCATTTCCATCGCGCGGGCCTCTTCGAGAATGTCGATGATGGCGTGGCTGTCGCTGCCGAGGCTGAGCGGGCTGCCCGCGTCGGCGAGCGCGCGGGCCGGCCCGATCCCGTCGGCGAGGTCGCGTTCGGTGGTGGGGCACAGGCACACGCCGGTGTTGGTGTCGCCCAGTTCGGTGCGGTCGCCGTCGGTGAGGTGCGTGGCGTGCACCGCGGTGGTACGCGGGCCGAGCACTCCCGCGTCGGCGAGCAGCTCGGTGGGCGTGCGGTGGTGGTACGCCTGGCATGCCGCGTTTTCGGCGCGCTGCTCGGAGAGGTGGACGTGCAGCGGGCCGCCCCGCGCGGCGACGGTGGGGATTTGCGCGGCCGGCACGGCGCGTACCGAGTGGATGGCGGCGCCGACAAGCGCGTGGGGCGGTGGTTTGAGGGCGTCGACGCGGGCGGCCCAGCGCTCGGCGTCGCCGTCGCCGAACCGCTCCTGTACGCCTGACAGTGGTTGACCGTCTACTGTGGAGGAAAGATAACAGGCGTCCAGCAGTGTGATGCGGATGCCCGCTTCGGCGGCGGCTTCGACCAGTACGGCCGACATCTCGTTCGGGTCGGCGTAGGGCGTACCGCCGGGACCGTGGTGCAGGTAGTGGAACTCGCCCACGCAGGTGATGCCGGCGAGCGCCATCTCGGCGTACGTGGCGCGGGCCAGGTCGCGGTACGTGTCCGGGGTGAGCCGGGCGGCCAGGTCGTACATCCGCTCGCGCCAGTGCCAGAAGGTGCCCCGCACGTTCGCCCGTCCCCGCAGCGCCCGATGAAACGCGTGCGAATGCCCGTTGGCGAGCCCCGGCAACGTGAGCCCTCGCAGCGGCGTGCCGCGGGGCTCGGCGTTCGCCGTGACCGTCGTGATCCGCCCACCGTCCACGTCGATCAGCACGTCGCGCGCTGGTGAGCCGTCCACCCACGCGTACTCGGCGTGATACGTGGTCATGC
Source organism: Phytohabitans aurantiacus (assembly GCF_027923225.1). Classification (GTDB taxonomy): domain Bacteria; phylum Actinomycetota; class Actinomycetes; order Mycobacteriales; family Micromonosporaceae; genus Phytohabitans; species Phytohabitans aurantiacus. The sequence goes on along the minus strand of NZ_BSDI01000004.1, from coordinate 161,133 downwards.
GAGCACCGCCGCGAGCGCCTCGATGCCGGCCTCGCAGTCTTCGTCGGTCGCGTGCTCCACGGGGGAGTGCGAGACGCCCGTCGGATTGCGCACGAAGAGCATCACGGTGGGTACGTGTGCTGACAGCACCCCGGCGTCGTGGCCGGCTGCCGTCGGGAGTACCGGCGCGTCGAGCAGCCTCGCGCAGCTGTCGACGAGCCCGCCGTCGAAGTCGACGACCGGGCTGACCGACTCTTCAGTCAGCGTGACGGTCGTGCCGTCGCGTGCGGCCCGCTCGACCGCCCGCTTGTGTACCGCCTCGACGAGCCCACTCAACGTTTCCGCGTCGGCGGCACGGGCGTCCAGCCAGCCCCGCACGAGCGCCGGTACCGCGTTCGTGGCGTTCGGCTCGACCGACACGCGCCCCACCGTGGCGTGCGCGCCTCGGAGCCGAGCCTCCTTGTTGGCCGCGAGCACCGTGTACGCGTACGTGAGCATCGGGTCGCGCCGGTCGGCCATGCGCGTGGTGCCGGCGTGGTTGGCCTCGCCGGCGAAGTCCAGGCGCCACCGGCCGTGCGGCCAGATGGCGGTGCCCACGCCGACCGGTACCTCCAGCGCCCGCCCCTGCTCGATGTGCAGTTCCACGTATCGGCTCACCCGGTCGAGCAGGCCGGTGTTGCCGGTGGGCCGAGCGCCCAGAGCCGCCTCGACGGTCACCCCGGCACGATCGGTCAGCGCGGCCGCCCGAGCCGGCTCGATGGCGCCGGTGAGCAGCCGCGACCCGAGACAGGGCACGCCGAACCGTGCGCCCTCCTCCTCGGCGAAGGCGACGACGCCGATCGGCCGGTCGGTGGGACGCGGCAGCCGGTCGACGGCCAGGAACGCGCTGACGATCCCCAGTGGACCGTCGTACGCCCCGCCGTGCGGCACCGAGTCGAAGTGCGATCCGGTGAGCACGGCCGGCCCGCTGCCCGAGCCGTACCACGCGATCAGGTTTCCGTTGCCGTCCTCCTCGACGGGCATGTCCCGCGCGTCCGCCTGCGCCCGGAACCACTCGCGGCACGCCAACTCGGCCGGCGTCCACGCGTACCGCAGGTACCCGCCGCTGTCCGGGTCGCGCCCGATCGGGGCGAGCTGATCCCACAACTCCCGGAAGCGAGTCATGACTCGCCCATGGGGATGCGGACTCCGCGCGTAGTGGCGACGTCCGCCGCTGACTCGTATCCGGCGTCCACGTGCCGGATCACGCCCATGCCGGGATCGTTGGTCAGTACCCGCTCGATTTTCTCCCGCGCGATCGGCGTGCCGTCGGCGACGCAGACCTGCCCGGCGTGGATCGACCGTCCAATGCCGACACCGCCACCGTGGTGGATCGACACCCACGACGCACCCGACGCGGTGTTGACGAGCGCGTTGAGCAGCGGCCAGTCGGCGATCGCGTCGGAGCCGTCGGCCATCGCCTCGGTCTCCCGGTACGGCGAAGCGACCGAGCCGCAGTCGAGATGGTCGCGGCCGATCACGACGGGCGCCTTCAGCTCGCCGGAACCCACCATGTCGTTGAAGCGCGTGCCGGCGCGGTCGCGCTCGCCGTACCCGAGCCAGCAGATCCGGGCCGGCAGTCCCTGGAACGCCACCCGCTCGCCGGCGAGCTTGATCCAGCGGGCCAGCGACTCGTTCTCCGGGAAGAGTTCGAGCACCGCGCGGTCGGTGGCCGCGATGTCGGCCGGGTCGCCGGAGAGTGCCGCCCACCGGAACGGGCCCTTGCCCTCGCAGAACAGCGGCCGGATGTACGCCGGCACGAAGCCGGGGAACGCGAACGCGCGGGCGTACCCGCCGAGTTGCGCCTCGCCGCGGATCGAGTTGCCGTAGTCGAAGACCTCGGCGCCCGCGTCGAGGAAGCCGACCATCGCCTCGACGTGCTTCGCCATCGAGGCGCGCGCCCGATCGGTGTACTCGTCGGGCTTGCTCGCGGCGTAGTCCGGCGCGTCGGCGAGGTCGACCCCTTCCGGCACGTACGCCAGCGGGTCGTGCGCGCTCGTCTGGTCGGTGACGATGTCGATCTCGACGCCGCGGCGGAGCAGCTCGGGGAAGACGGTGGCGGCGTTGCCCACCACGCCGACGGACAGGGCGCGGCGCTCCCGGCGGGCGTTCGCGACCGTGGTGAGCGCCTCGTCCAGAGTGGACGCCACGGTGTCGAGGTACCGGGTCTGCACGCGCCGCTGGAGTCGCGCCGGGTCGACGTCGATGACGAGGCAGGCGCCACCGTTCATGGTGACGGCCAGGGGCTGCGCGCCGCCCATCCCGCCACAGCCGGCGGTGAGCGTGAGCGTGCCGGCGAGCGACCCGCCGAACCGCTTGGCGGCGACGGCCGCGAACGTCTCGTAGGTGCCCTGCAGGATGCCCTGGGTGCCGATGTAGATCCAGGAGCCGGCGGTCATCTGGCCGTACATCGTGAGGCCGAGCCGCTCCAGCCGGCGGAACTCGGTCCAGGTCGACCAGTCGCCGACCAGGTTCGAGTTGGCGATCAGCACCCGTGGGGCCCACTCGTGCGTGCGGAACACACCGACGGGGCGGCCGGACTGCACGAGCATCGTCTCGTCGTCCGCGAGGGTCGTGAGGGTGCGCACGAGCGCGTGGTACGACGGCCAGTCCCGGGCGGCCTTGCCGGTGCCGCCGTAGACGACGAGGTCGTCGGGGCGCTCGGCCACGTCGGGGTCGAGGTTGTTCATCAGCATCCGTAGCGCGGCCTCTTGAGGCCAGCCACGGGCGGAGCGTTCGGCGCCTCGCGCGGCACGGACGGACATGAGGACCCCCCCTTCAGTTAGTGAACACCTGGCGGCGGCTGACTGACTGCTCGAACTGCTCAAGTCGCCGCTGTACTTCATCCGGCGCCGCGTCGCAGATCGCCTGCAGCACCGCCATGCACAGCGCCATCGGGGCGGTGTGCAGATCGAAGACCAGTTGCGAGCCCACCGCGGCGGGCAGCACCAGGTCGGCGTACTCGACCACCGGGCTGACCGGCGAGTCGGTGACCGCCACGACGGACATCCCAGCCTCGTGCGCCTCACGCAGCACGTCGAGCGCCTCGCGCGGGTACCTCGGCAGCACGATCGCGAGCAGGGCGGTCGCACCTGCGGCGCGGGCCTGCTCGAGCCGGTCGGTGAGCAGGCTGCCGCCGGCGTCGAGTACCCGGACGTCGGGCAGCACCTTCGCGGCGAAGTACGCGAAGTAGCCGGCCAGCGGTGCCGCGGCACGCAGTCCCAGTACCGGAAGGGGCCTGCTCCCGGCGAGCAGCGCGCCCGCTTCCGCGAGCGCCGCGCGGTCGGCGAGCTGGTCGGCGAGGCGGTTGAGGTGATCTGCCTCGGCCCGCAGGGCCTGCTGGAGTTCGTCGCCCTCGGCCGGCGCGGGAACGCTGCCGAGCAGCTCGCGGAGCCGCTGGCGCAGTCCCGGGTATCCGTCGTAGCCCAGCGCCATCGCGAACCGGGTCACCGACGGCTGGCTGACCCGGGCCAGGTCGGCGACCTCGGCCGCGGACAGGTATGCCGCCGATGCCGCGTGCTGCACCAGGCTGTGCGCGATGCGCCGCTGCGTCGGGGTGAGCCGGACGCCCCGAAAGAGCCCCGCGACCCCGTTGTCATTCACAGCCCGACTCTATGCATGAACTCATTCAGGCACAAGCTGTGGTAGAACTCACCGCGATGGACCCCGTCAATCTCCGCCGCAGGATCGCCAGCACCCCGCTCGCCCCCGTCGCCGCCTTCCCCAAGCGGCTGCTGCGAGTGGCGCGTCACGACGCCCGGGTGCTCCGCACGTCCGCCCGCTGGCTCTTCACCTCCCGCGAACATCACAACTACACATATGACCTGACCAGACTGAGCCGCGAGCACCTCGCATGGTTCGTCAGCGTCACCTGCGACACCCCGGTCAAGCAGGTCAAGGGATACCTCTCCGAGTTGGAGGGCGACGACGCGCTGCGCCGGCACATCGAGGAGGCGACCGCGGCGTCCGCGCGGCGCGGCCTCGCGGACAAGCGCGTGCGGTTCGCGCGACGCCTCGGCTGGTACGCGATCGTGCGGTCCCGCCGTCCCGCGCACATCGTGGAGACCGGCGTCGACAAAGGGCTCGGCACCTGCGTGCTCGCGGCCGCACTGCTGCGCAACGCCGACGAGGGCGCCCCTGGCCGGGTCACGTCGCTCGACATCAACCCCGAGGCGGGATACCTGGCGAAGGTCGCGCCCTGGTCAGACGTCGTCGACCTGGTCGTCGGCGACTCCATCGCCTCGATCGAGGCGCTCGACCGGCCGGTCGACCTGTTCCTGCACGACAGTGACCACAGCGTCGCCCACGAACGCCGCGAGTTCGAGGCCATCGAGCCGAAACTGGCGTCCGGCGCGATGCTGTTGACCGACAACGTCATGGTCACCAACGTGCTGGCCGAGCACGCCGCCCGCACCGGCCGCAAGTTCCTGGCCTACCGCGAGACACCGCGCGACCACTGGTTCCCCGGCGACGGCATCGGTCTGGCCTGGTAACCCTCCCGGGGGAGGGTCTCCTTATATCTGGATTAGAAGCGTTGCCCGGCCACTCGGCGGTCGGGCAACATCATGCCGCGTGATCAAACGCCTTTCGGTCCGCTGGCTCATCGGTGGCTGCTTCGGCCTCGTCGCCGCCGCGGTCGGTGTCGCCCTGGCGGTACAGTCCGGTGCCGCGCCCGCCTGTGCCGCCCCGCCGACGGGAAGCGCCACCCACAAGGGCAAGGCGACGTTCTACGACTCGCAGGGCGGCGGGGGCAACTGCTCCAACGTCAGCGCGCCCAGCAACCGCCTCTACGTCGCGCTCAGCCCGTCCGAGTACGCGGACGCCGCCGCCTGCGGCGGGTACCTCGACGTGACCGGGCCCAAGGGCAAGGTACGCGTGCTGATCATGGACCAGTGCCCGGAGTGCGCCGCTGGCCACATCGACCTGAGCAAGGAGGCGTTCGCCAAGATCGCTGACCCGGTGCAGGGCATCGTCTCGGTCACCTACAAGGCGGTGATCAACCCGTCGCTGCCCGGCCCTCTCACGTTCCGGATCAAGGAGGGCGCGTCGCGGTACTGGTTCGCCGTACTGGTCGGCAACCACGGCAACCCGCTGCGCTCCGTCGAGGTCAAGAGCGGCTCGACCTGGCGGAAGACCGCGCGCAAGGACTACAACTACTGGCTGTACGAGAGCGGGCTCGGCTCCGGCCCGTACACCATCCGGGTCACCGACGTGTACGGCCAGCAGGCCACCGCCACCGGCGTGAAGATGGCGCCGGAGCAGACGCAGCGCACCAGCGTCTTCATGTACGGCGCCGGCTCCGCCCCCAAGGTCGCCCCAGCGTCACCAACCCCGAAGAAGACGGCGTCGACCAAGCCAACCCCATCCCCAACCCAATCCTCCCCACCGCCGTCCCCAACGCCCGAGGCCACCTCAGTGGCCGCACCCCAGCAGAAAGACGCCGTCCTGGCAGCCGCCGACCAACCCTGCTAGCGCCCCCGCCCGCCCGTGACGGCGTGTCGCCATGCCCGGCACGCTGATCAAGGGCGAATACACACGGTTGGATCTCATTTCCGCGTGCATTCGCCCTTGATCCATGCGAATGCCCTTGATCGACGCCCGCAGCGGGCTTTGAGCTGCCGCGACGTCCGTCGCGGTAGCTCGAAAGTCCTTTTAGCGCAGGGGGAGCCACATCAGGACCTCGTCGCGGTCGTCGCCGGGTGCGACGCGCAGCGCGCCCGGCAGGCGGCCGACCTCCTTGTATCCGAGGCCGGTGTAGAACCGCTCCAACCCCAGGCCGCCGCGCGCGGTCACGTGCAGCGCGTCCCACCCGCTCTCCCGCGCGATGCGTTCGGCCTCGCGCATGATCGCGACGCCGTACCCGCGCCCCTGGCAGCTTGGGTGCACCATGACCCGCTTGAGCGTGCACCAGTGGTCCTTCAGCGCGAACCGGTTGTCCACGAAGATCAGCATGGCGACCACGCGCCCGTCCTCGTATCCCAGCAGCAGCCGGTCAGGCCCCTCACCGATCGCCGCGAAGGCCGCTTGCGCCATCGGCCGCACCTCGCCGGATGTGACTGGCGCCACGAACCCGACCGCCCCGCCAGCGTTCGTCACATCGGTCCACAGCGACACGATCTCGTCGCGCAGCTCGTCGGTCAGCTCAGGATCCAGCACGAATTCAACGCCCACCGCTCCATCCTCCACGGGACTTCAGCCCTCAAGTGGGCTAACCTCTTAGCTAAGGAGGTCGGTCATGTCGAACGAAGCCGCCGCACAGTTCAACATCCACGATGCCAAGACCAACCTGTCCCGGATCATCGATCGCGTCGAGCGCGGCGAGGAGATCGTGATCAGTCGCGCCGGCACGCCTGTCGCGAAGGTGATCCCCCTGCATCGCAAGGTCAACCGGATCGGTCGTGGCTCGCTGCGTGGGCGTCTCGTGCTGGCTGAAGACTGGGACGCCGCCGAGGTCAACGAGCAGATCGCGAGCGACTTCGGGGCGAGTTCGTGAGGCTCCTGCTCGATACGCACGTCGTGCTCTGGTGGCTTGCTGACGACCCGACTCTCTCCGACACCCTCAAGTCCGTGCTGGACGGCGAGCCGGATGTCTACCTCAGCCCGGTTTCGGTGTGGGAGATCGCGATCAAGCAGGCCGCCGGCAAGATCAAGGAGCCGGCTGACCTGGCCGAGCGCCTGCGCAACAGCGGGTTCAAGGAGTTGGGTGTCACAGCCGAGCATGCGGTGGCCGCCGGGCGGTTGCCGATGCTGCACCGCGATCCGTTCGACCGCATGCTCGTGGCGCAGGCGCGGTGCGCCGATCTGATGCTGGTGACCAGAGACGCCGACATCCGCAGATACGAGGTGCCGGTGATCGTCGCTTAGCGACGGTGAGGTGGTGCGGGAGAGGGGACTCGAACCCCTACGTCCTCTCGGACACCAGGACCTAAACCTGGCGCGGCTGCCAATTACGCCACTCCCGCGGGCCTTGCAGATTGTAGAGCGTCAGTCGAGGCCCAGGTCTTTGCGGAGCTTCGCGACATGCCCGGTGGCTTTGACGTTGTAGAGCGCCCGCTCGATCCGGCCCTCTTCGTCGATGACGAATGTGGAGCGGATCACGCCGGTGACCGTCTTGCCGTAGAGCTGCTTCTCGCCGTACGCCCCGTAAGCCGTCAGCACGGCCTTGTCCTGGTCGGAGACCAGCGGAAACGTCAGCGCGTCGTGCTCGCGGAACTTGGCCAGCTTCGCCGGCTTGTCGGGAGAGATGCCGACCACCTCGTAGCCGGCGGCCTGGAGTGAGGCGAGCGAGTCCCGGAAGTCGCACGCCTGCTTGGTGCAGCCGGGCGTCATCGCGGCCGGGTACGCGTACAGGACGACCTTGCGTCCGCGCAGCTCCTTCAGCGAGAGGGTCTCGCCCTCGTCGGTGGGGAGCGTGAAGTCGGGCGCCGCGTCGCCGGCGGCCAGGCGAGGGGTCTCACTCATGGGCGAAACACTACTCCGGTACCGGAGTAGCGCCCTGCCACGACGTGGCCGCCGCCCGCAGGCGGATCACCCCTGCGATCGCCACTCCGGCGCCGCCCGCCAGGACGGCGGCCACCACGACGCGAGCCCAGGTCGCCGACCACGGCACCGGGGCGATCGCGCGCGCGAACACGGCCGCGTTGGCCGCCCCCGCGAAGATCGCGACGCACGTGCCACCGAGCGCCAGCGCGAAGTCGGCGGATGCCCGGCGGGCCAGCGCGGCAATCCCGGCGGCCACGGCGGCGAGCGCGGTCAGGATCGGCCAGACCTGCCCGATGAGAAGTCCCCGCAGCACGCCTCCGAATCCGTCCGCCCCGGCGTCGAGTTCGCGCGCGACCGCGTACGCGATGGCGAGCGGCCCGACCGCGATGGCGACGGCGGCGATGATCGGCAGGGCGCGCCGCCAGAGCCCGAGCGCGCCCACGCCGATGGCGGCGAGCAGGCACATCGCCCACCACAGGCCAGGGCTGGGCGGGGGCAGCCAGTCGAGCGTGCCGCGTACGTCCATTGTGGTCACACCGTCACGCAGCGGTACGACCCAGTCGCGTACCCGGTGCACCCGGCCCGGATCGGACTGGACGGCCGGCGGTGGCGTGGCGCTCATCCAATGTGTCCGGTGGTCGTGCCAGCGCCAGACCGGCTCACCGGCGGCCTTGCGCCACGCGGGCGGCAGCGTCGGGTTCGCGGTCGAGGGCACCTCCGCGTCGCCGGCGAGGGAGTCGTTGAGGTAGGTGGCGGGGGAGTTCGTGTTCTCGTACACCCCGTCGGGGCGTACCTCCAGGTAGGGCTCGCCGTCGTATCCGAGCACCTCGATCGTGCGGCCGGTGCGGTTGACGAGTTCCAGACGCGCGCCCGCCTCGACGGTGCGGACCCGCAAGCCCGCCAGGGAAGGCGCCGATGTGACAGCCGTGCGGTAGTTGGTGCCGTCGGGAGCGTCGGCACCGTGCGCGTACGCGGGCACGGGGATCGCCAGCACCGCGAGGGTGCTGGCGATCGCCGCGAGCGTCAGCCGACGGCCGCGAGAATGGCCTGGGTGGTCGGCTGGACGTCCTTTCCGTTCACCTTGACGGTGGGCGTGCCGGTGACCCCGGCCTCGCTCGCCTCGTCGGTCACGTGTGACGTCCACGACTTGTACTTCCCGTCCCGTACTGCCTGGGCGAACGCGTCGCCGAGCCCGATCGACCTGCCGATCTCGATGAGCTCATTGTCGCTCAGCCCCGCGCTGCCCTCCGCCGGCTGCTTGGCGAACAGTGCCTTGGCGTACTCCCGGAACTTGCCACCCTCGGCGGCGGCACCGGAGGCGGCGGACGCCCGCGTGGAGTAGTCCGTTGTGGACGCCCGGTCCAGGTACGCCACCGGGTGGTACACGATCGTCACCTTGCCGTCCTCGACCAGCTGGTCGAGTGTGGCACCGGTCTGCGTCTCGAACTGCCCGCACGCAGGGCAGATGAAGTCCTCGTACACCTCGATCTTGACCGTACCGCTGCCGACCGAGATGCCGGAGCCGTCCGCCGTGGCGCCCGCCGGCGCCACGTAGGTACCGGAGTCCTGGCTGGCATAGATGCCCCAGCCGATCATGCCGGCGATGACGACCGCGGCGATCGCGATGATCGTGGTCCACAGCGTGCGCGACCGGCGCTTCTCCCGCGCGATCTGGTCGCGCACCATGCGTGCTGCTTGCTTCTGCCCAACCCGAGTGCTCATTCCCTCTCCATCCATGAATCCACTGACCACCGGGTGAGGGGGTATATGAGCAGGAACCCGGCGAGCACAAGGAACCCGAGATCACGAGCGATCTCGGGGCCGTACGTGGGGCTCTGGCCGGCGGCGAGCTGCCCGCCGCTGCCGAAGCACCCGCAGTCGATCTGCAGGCCGCGCGCCCAAGCCGACGCGATGCCCGCGATGAACACCACCAGCAGCGCCGTGGAGATGCCGGCGGCCACGCGCGTGGCCACGCCCGCGAGCAGGAGCAGGCCGAGCGCGATCTCCACGAAGGGCAGCGCGGCGCCGACCACCTTCGCGATGTCGTACGGCATGACGTCGTACGCGTTGACGGCCCGACCGGAGGCCGCGAGGTCGCCGACCTTGGTGCCACCGGCGACCAGCCATACGGCGGCCAGCCCGAGCCGGGCGAGGGTGCCGAGCCACGGCCGGACCATCTGCCATTTGCTAACAGATGGGGTCGAAACGGGCGAGCTGAGCGCGGTCACATTCATTAGTCGTCCTACGGAGTCGGAGAGTTCCTAGCTGGCTAGCGCTTCGCCGACCGCGTCGACAAGCTCGGTGCGGGCGCGGGCGACCCGGGACCGGATGGTGCCGACGGGCACGCCCTCGACCTCGGCCGCCTCGGCGTACGACAGGCCAAGCACCTGGGTGAGCACGAACGCGCCGCGCCGCTCGTCGGGCAGCCGCCGCAGCAGGTCAGCCGCGGTGGCGTGCTGCGCGGGATCGGGATGCGGCCCGGCGGTGTGGGCCTGCGTGGTCAGCCGCTCGTCGAGCCGGCGGCGCCTGACGGCGGTGCGGATGTGGTCGGCACACGCCCGGCGAGCGATGCCCAGCAGCCACGTGCGGACGCTCGACCGGCCCTCGAACGCCGGCAGCGCGCGGAACGCCCGCAGGTAGGTCTCCTGGGTGAGGTCGTCGGCGTTGCCAGGGTCGACCAGCGCGGCCACGAACCGCCAGACCTCGACCTGCGTGGCCCGCACGAACGCCGCCTGCGCGACAGGGTCACCGGCGCGGGCGGCGAGAGCCCACGCGTCGGCACCGCCACCTTCGGCGGCGGTGCGTTCTGCGGCGGTGTGGCCGTCACGCTGGGCGGGAATCACGGCAACCCAGGGTACGCGGGCAGGCTGTGCGCGCGTTCAGGAACCCGCCGGGAACTTCTCAGCCTCGCCGAACGACTACCCCACCATGGCGTGGGTATCGGTGGCTACACAATCATGGCCGTCATGACCCCTCGCATCGCGGCCGCCCTAGCCGCCGGAGCGCTCGCCATCCTGATCTCGCCGCCCGCGCCCGCCAGCGCCCATGCGGTACTCAGCAGCAGCAATCCGATCCAGGGAGCCGTGCTGGCGAGTGCGCCAGCTGAGGTGGTGCTCACATTCACCGAGTCGGTGCGGCAGGTGCCCGGCAAGATCCTGGTGCTGGGCCCGGACGGGAAGCGCGTCGACAAGGGCGAGCCGTCGTTCGCGGGCTCGGTGGTCACCATCCCCGTCGACCAGGGCGGCAACGGTACGTACCTGGTCAGCTACCGGGTGATCTCGGCCGACAGCCATCCCGTGGCCGGTGGATACACGTACTCCGTGGGCTCCCCGTCCGTAGCGCCCACGCTGACGCAGAACGAAGACACCAACCGGGTGGTGGCCACCGCGATCAAGGTCGCCAAGTACCTGGGGTACGCCGGGCTGGTGCTGGTGGTCGGCCCGGTACTCGTGCTCTGCCTGCTCTGGCCGGCGCGGCTATCCCGCCGCAGAGTGGGCGCGGTGGTGTGGACCGGCATGGGGCTGGTCGGGTTGGCGACCGTGGCGGCGGTCCTGCTCCAGGGGCCGTACACCGCCGGTGGAGGGATCTTCGACATCTCCGGCGGGCAGATCCGGGATGTGTTGGCCACCACATTCGGCACGGCTCATCTTGTGCGGCTGGGCCTGCTCCTGGCCATCGCCCTGCTGCTCCGCCCGCTGCTGCGCGGCCCCAACGAGTCCGGTAAAGCCGACCAGATCCTGCTACTCGTCCTGGGCGGCGCAGCCCTGCTGACCTGGCCGATCGCGGGCCACCCCGCCGCCTCGCCGGTGGCGGCGGTCTCGGTGGTCGTCGACGCCGTACACCTGGCGAGCATGGCGGTCTGGCTGGGCGGGCTCGTGATGCTCGTCGGCTTCCTGCTCAGGCAGGCCAACGAGCGCGAGCTGGGCGCGGTACTGCCGGTGTGGTCGCGCTGGGCGGCGCTGGCGGTCAGCTCGCTGGTGCTCGCCGGCACCGTGCAGGCGCTGATCGAGGTGAGTACTCCCGACGCGCTGGTCTCCACGACGTACGGCCGGCTGATCCTCGCCAAGGTGGGGCTGCTCGCGCTGGTCATCGCCGTGGCGTGGTACTCGCGACGGCTTGTCCGGCGGCGCATTGCCGCCGACGAGCCACACAAGATCCGTCGTGCGGTCTGGGTGGAACTCGGGATCACGGCGATCGTGCTGGCCCTGTCGGCGGTGCTCGTGCAGACCACGCCCGCCCGCACCGCGGCCGCCAACGAGGCGCTGGGCGTGACCACCGACTACTACTCCAAAGAGGTCGCCAGCAACCTCTTCAAGCTCCAGGTGGACATCGACCCGGCGGGGGTCGGCAACAACTCCATCCACCTGTACGCGTACGACCTGTCGGGCAAGCCGCTGAAGGTCGTCGAGTGGAAGGGCACCGCCGCGCTGCCGGCCAACGACGTGGCGCCCATCGAGATCCCGCTGCTGGCGCTCACCGACAACCACGCGACCGGTGAGCTGACGTTTTCGCTGGCCGGCGACTGGCAGCTCCGCTTCACCGTCCGCATCTCCGATATCGACCAGGCCACGGTGACCGCCACCGTACCTGTCACCTAGATCACCGTATCCGTCACCTGGAAAGGGTCCTCGATGAAAAGGCTCGCTCTCGTCACCGGCGCGGTCCTGATCGCCGTCCTCGGCTTCGCGGCTCCGGCGGCGGCGCACGTCACGGTGAACCCGACCGAGGCAACCCAGGGCGGGTACGCCCGCCTCGCGTTCCGCGTGCCGAACGAGAGCGACACCGCGTCGACCACCAAGCTCGAGGTGGTACTGCCGGAGGACGCTCCGGTCGCCTCGGTGTCGACGATGCCGGTGGCCGGGTGGACCGTGGCGGTCGAGAAGCGCACCGTCAACCCGCCCGTCGAGGTCCACGGCAGCCAGGTCAGCGAGGTCGTGGCAAAGATCACGTGGACCGCCGCGGCGGGCGGTGGGGTCAAGCCGGGCGAGTTCCAGGAGTTCCCGGTGTCGATGGGGCCGCTGCCCGACGTGGCGAAGATGGTCTTCAAGACGCTCCAGACGTACTCGGACGGCAACGTCTCCCGCTGGATCGAGGAGCCGGTGGAGGGCGCGGCCGAGCCCGAGCAGCCCGCTCCGGTCCTGACCCTGACCGCCGCCTCGGCTGCCTCCGCGTCGCCGTCTGCGGCTGCCGCCTCGGGCTCGTCCGGCTCCGACTCCGACTCCGATGTGCTGCCGATCACGCTGGCGATCATCGGTCTGCTCGCCGGGCTGGGTGGCCTCGTCCTGGGCGGCCTGGCCTTCGTGCGGTCCCGCCGCACGGAAACCTGAGTCGAGCTCCGCTCGTTTTCCCCCTGAAAGGTGCTTTTGAGGGGGAAAGCAAATGCGGATCGTGCGCACAGCCGTCGGGATGCTGCTGCTGACCCTGGGGCTCCCCGTCCTGCTCGTGGGCGGTGCACTGTGGACGGCGATGCAGCATCGCGACGCCGGCGGCGCCTTCAGCGGGGCGATCGAACGGATCACCACCCCCGGTCACGCCGTCGTCGTCGCCGACCTCGACGCGCTCCTGCGGGACACCGCACCGTTCACCCGGGCGAGGGACACCACGCTACGGATCACCGCGCGCACCGAGACCGGGCCGGCCATGATCGGCGTCGCGCCCGCCGACGAAGCCGCCCGCTACCTGGCCGGCGTGGCGTACGCACAGGTCGACCGGGTCAGCCTCACCAGCGGTCCGCTGCCGGTGCGGGTCACCCCGGTGGCGGGGACGCCAGCGGGCGCGGAGCGACCGCCAGGTGGCACGGTGCCGGGGGCGCCACCACGCTGGATCCACCAGGGTGCCGGCGCCGTCGAATGGGAGCCTTCTCCGGTACGCGGGCAGCGGCTCAGCCTGATCGTCATGCATCCGGACGCGCGGGCGGCGTTGACCGTCGACCTGCGAGTGGAGGTGCGGCCCGGCTGGCTCGCCTCGGCGACATGGGGCCTGCTCGTGGCGGGCGCCGTGCTGATAGTGCTCGGGATGGCGGCGCTGGCCTGGCCGGTACGCCGAGTCACCGCACCGCCCCCGCCCCCGGACCGGCCGACGACGCTGGCCGACGCCCCACCCGTGCCCGTGCCGCCGCCGGCGCCCGCGCCGCCCGCCTTTTCACCCCCGGCCTTTGCGCCCCCGGCCCGCCCGGTGCTGGCCTGGCCCCCGACCACCCGGCCAACGACCACCCCACCCCCACTCCCACCAACCCTGATCACGAACGCGGAGGGGGTGGGGGTTGGGGGAGGCGGAGGTGGATCGTGTCGGCGTCGGGCCAGGTGATCTCGATGACGCCCTGTGCCTCGGCGTATTCGCCGCTGCCACCGACGATGACGCCGGTGCCGCTGCGCGGGTACTCGCCGAAGCGGTTCATGAGGCGCTGATAGTGCAACTCGCCTCCGGCGAGTTGGAGCACCACCTGGCTCAGGATCACCGGCCCTTCGAGCCGCAGGTCGACGATCGCGGTGTTCGCTGCGGCGGTGCCCAGCGGCGCGCCCGCCGGGTCGGTCAGGTCGAAGGTCGCGATGTACGTCAGGCCGAGCGCGGGCACGGCCGGCAGCGTGATCTGCTTGCGCTTGGCCAGAATCCCGGCGGGCACGCTCTCGGTGGGTGCCACGGCACGGGCCGGTGCGGGCGCGGCCACCGCTCCGGCGAGCAGACCGAGGCCGAGCGTGGTCAGATGCGTCCGGCGAGAACTCATGAGAACTCCTCGAAGCGGTTGAGGACGGTCTGGAACGCGTCCGGCCCGATGCCGGTCGGCCCGGTGAACGGGTGACTCATCTCGTAGGTAAGCCAGAGCGTGAACGCGAGCAGCGCGGTCATCGCACCGACCATCACGACCTGCGTCCCGAGGCGGCCGGCCCCGAAGAGGAACGTGAAGCCCACGGTGATGGCCGCGCCGGACACCAGGCCGATCCACAGCACCGCCGGCACCGGCGAGTCGACGGCGGCGGTGCGCTGCCGGCGCGCGTCGACGAGCTTGTTGATCGCGTCGAGCGTCTGCGACATGAGGATCTCCTCGCGCGCGTCCGCCGGCTTCATCCGGGTGATCTCGGCGCGCATCTGTGCCACCTGCGCGCGCGCCTCGGGGCTGGTACGCCCCTCGCGCATGGCCGGCCACTCCTGACTGACCACTGTGGATACGTACCCGTGGGCGAGCGCGGTCAGCCGGGCGCGCTGGGGCTCGGGCAGCGCGCGAGCGGTGAAGTAGATCTGCGACACGTCGTTGGCCTCGGCCTGTGCGTGGTCCTCGACGGCACTGGACGCCTCCCATACCACGATGACGACGAACGCCAGCAGGATCGCGTAGAGCACGCCCACCATGGAAAAGATGGCGCTCGCCATGTCACGGTCGGCCATGCCTGGCGACGTTAGGTGACTTGGGCGGCTTTTACCAGGGCAGATTCCTCTGTTCGGATGACTGCCTATCGGGTGACTGTACGAGCCATGGAAATGGTTGCGATTCTCGTACCAACTTCCAGCCGACGATTTAGGTGGTGTTGGTGATGACCGTCGTTGATTCGGTGGACGCGGGGTTCGACAGCGAAGGGGAGCAGCGGCTCAGCCTGGCTACGGCAGCCGCTCGCAACCTGGCTACGACCACGAAGTCCGTACCCCAGATGCAGGCCATCTCCTCGCGCTGGCTGCTGCGGATGCTGCCATGGGTACAGGCCAACGGTGGCGCGTACCGGGTGAACCGGCGGCTCAGCTACGCCATCGGCGACGGCCGGCTGACCTTCAGCAACACCGGCGCCGACGTCCGGGTGGTCCCGCAGGAGCTGGGCGAGTTGCCCGTGCTGCGCGGCTTCGCCGACAACGAGGTGCTCGCCGCCCTGGCGGACCGCTTCACCCAGCAGGAGTACGCCGCCGGCGACACGATCGTCGAGTTTGGACACCAGGTCGACGCCGTCTTCCTCATCGCGCACGGCAAGGTGAACACGGTGGGCGCGGGCAAGTACGGCGACCAGACGGTGCTCGGCGTACTGGCCGACGGCGAGTACTTCGGCGAACGGTCGCTTCTGGAAGCGGAGAGCATCTGGGAGCACTCGGTGCGGGCGGTCACGCCGTGCACCGTGCTGTCGCTGTCCCGGCGGGAATTCGACGAGCTGGCCGACCGGTCCGAGGCGCTGCGCGCGCATCTCGAAATGGTGGCCGCCGGTCCGCCCCGACCGCAGAACACGCACGGGGAAGCCGAGATCGAGCTCGCCTCCGGTCATGCGGGTGAGGTGCGGTTGCCGGGGACGTTTGTGGATTATGAGTTGGCGCCTCGGGAGTATGAGTTGTCGGTGGCGCAGACGGTGTTGCGGGTGCATTCGCGGGTGGCTGATTTGTTTAACCATCCGATGAATCAGGTGGAGCAGCAGTTGCGGTTGACGGTGGAGGCGTTGCGGGAGCGTCAGGAGCACGAGATGGTCAACAACCGGGAGTTTGGGTTGTTGCACAATGCTGATTTGAAGCAGCGGATCCATACGCGCACCGGTCCACCCACCCCCGACGACCTCGACGAGCTGCTGTCGATGGTGTGGAAGGAGCCCGCTTTCCTGCTCGCACACCCCCGCACCATCGCCGCGTTCGGCAGCGAGTGCACGCGCCGCGGCGTCTACCCCGAAAGCGTCGACGTGAGCGGCCACAAGGTGCCGGCCTGGCGAGGCGTACCGCTCCTGCCCTGCAACAAGATCCCGATCAGCGACACCCGCACCACCTCGATCCTGCTCATGCGCACCGGCGAGGAGAAGCAGGGCGTCATCGGGCTGCACCAGACGGGTATCCCGGACGAGTACCGGCCGGGTCTGTCGGTGCGGTTCATGGGTGTGGACGAGCAGGCGATCATCTCGTATCTGGTGAGCGCGTACTACTCGGTGGCCGTGCTCGTGCCCGACGCGCTCGGCGTGCTGGAGAACGTCGAGATCGGCCGGGAAGGCTGAACCGTGACTCTCACGACCGCTGCCGCCCGGACACTGGCGACGACGACCAAGTCCGTACCGCAGATGGCCGCGCGTACGCCGCGGTGGCTGCTGCGGGTCCTGCCCTGGGTGGAGGTGGCCGGCGGCACGTACCGGGTCAACCGGCGGCTGACGTACGCGATCGGTGACGGACGGCTGACGTTCGTCACCGCCGCCGGCAAGGTCTCGGTGGTCCCGCAGGAGCTGCGCGAGCTGCCGCTCCTGCGGGACTTCGACGACGACGCGGCACTGGCGGCGCTCGCCGAGCGCTTCGTACCCCGCGAGTACGCCCCCGGCGACGTCATCGTGACCGCGGGGCAGCCGGTGAGCGCGCTGTTCCTGCTCGCCCACGGCAAGGTGAGCCGGGTCGGCACCGGCAAGTACGGGGACGACACCGTGCTCGGCGTCCTGGCCGACGGTGAGTACTTCGGCGAGCAGATGCTGACCGGCTCGCCGGGCCGCTGGCCGTACAGCATCCGGGCCGAGACGCCCTGCACGGTACTGGCGCTGCGCTCCCGCGCCTTCCAGGAGATGAACGGCCGCTCGGCGCCGCTGCGGGCGCACGTCGAGCGGGCGCTGCTCCGCTCCGACCAGCCGCGCAACAAGCAGGGCGAGGCCGAGATCGAGTTGGCGTCCGGTCATGCGGGTGAGGTGCGGTTGCCGGGGACGTTTGTGGATTATGAGTTGGCGCCTCGGGAGTATGAGTTGTCGGTGGCGCAGACGGTGTTGCGGGTGCATTCGCGGGTGGCTGATTTGTTTAACCATCCGATGAATCAGGTGGAGCAGCAGTTGCGGTTGACGGTGGAGGCGTTGCGGGAGCGTCAGGAGCACGAGATGGTCAACAACCGGGAGTTTGGGTTGTTGCATAACGCTGATTTGAAGCAGCGGATCCATACGCGCACCGGTCCACCCACCCCCGACGACCTCGACGACCTGCTCTGCCGGCGCCGCAAGACCCGGTTCATGCTCGCCCACCCGCGCGCGATCGCCGCCTTCGGGAGGGAGTGCACCCGGCGGGGCGTCTACCCGGGCACCACGACGGTCGATGGTGCCAGCGTGACCGCGTGGCGGGGCGTGCCGCTCCTGCCCTGCGACAAGATCCCGATCAGCCGGCGGGGCGCGACATCGATCCTGGCCATGCGCACCGGCGAGGAGAGCTCGGGAGTGGTGGGCCTGCGCCAGACGGGCATCCCGGATGAGTACCAGCCGGGTCTGTCGGTGCGGTTCATGGGCGTGGACGAGCAGGCGATCCTCTCGTACCTCGTCAGCGCCTACTACTCGGTGGCCGTGCTCGTGCCCGACGCGCTCGGCGTGCTGGAAAACGTCGAGATCGGCCGGGTGTCCTGATGGGCACCGTGGCGACCGCCGGACGTCCGGTCCCCGAGACACTGGCCTGGAGCCGCGACCTCGTCGAGCCGGCGCTGCGCGACGCGGTCGAGACGCTGCCGGAGACGATGCGGCACATCGCCGGCTACCACCTCGGCTGGTGGGACGCGGACGGCCGGCCCACGGCGGGCGGGGGCAAGGCGCTTCGCCCGGCGCTCACGCTGCTCGCGGCGGGAGCTGTTGGCGGTACGCCGTCCGCGGCGGTGCCGGCGGCGGTGGCGGTCGAACTGGTGCACAACTTCTCGCTGGTGCATGACGACGTGATGGACGGTGATCAGACGCGCCGGCACCGGCCGACCGTGTGGCACCGGTTCGGCACCTCGGCCGCGATCCTGGCCGGTGACGCGCTGCTGGCGCTGGCCTTCGACGTACTGGCCAGTGCCGACCACCTGGCCACCGCCCAGGCGGCCAAGATCCTCAGTCACGCCGTCCAAGAGCTGATCGAGGGGCAGAGCGCCGACCTGGCTTTCGAGGAGCGCATGGACGTCGGCCTGCCCGAGTGCGTCGACATGGCCGAACGGAAGACCGGGGCGCTGCTGGGCTGCGCCTGTGCCCTGGGAGCCGTGTTCGGGCACGGCACCCGGGGGCAGGTCGACCACCTGCGCGGCTTCGGGGAGCGGCTCGGGCTGGCGTTTCAGATGGTCGACGATCTGCTCGGCATCTGGGGAGACCCGGAGACGACGGGCAAACCGGTGTACGCCGACCTTCAACACCGCAAGAAGTCGCTGCCTGTGGTGGCGGCGCTCGTGTCCGGTACACCCGCCGCCGCCGAACTGGCCGCGCTCTACCGCGGTGACCAGCCCCTCTCGGACGCGGAGCTGCGCCGGGCGGCCGAACTGGTCGACGCCGCCGGCGGGCGGGCGTGGACCGAGCGCCGGGCCGACGACCTGCTCCGGGAGGCGCTCGCCCATCTGAGCTCGGCCGGCTCCGCCCCGGGGCCGGCCGCTGAGCTCGACGGCCTCGCCCAGATGGCCACGCACCGCAATCGCTGAACCGCACCCCCGGTTCGGCAAGCGGCCCCTCTGCTGCCGTGGCAGAGGGGCCGCTTTCACCGGGGGAACGGTGCCCTAATTAGTCCGTTGTGTGTAGATTACGCGGCTGGTCGGGCGTTTGCTAGATCTGTCCTTTTCGGGGCGCTTCTGGGATAATCGGGGACTCCGGTGCGAGCCGGCAAAACGGCCAGCAAAACCACCGTGAGCAGCACATACGCGTTGCGCCGGACGAATTCGCTGACCGAGTCGGTGGGTTCCGGTGCCACCCCCCAGTCGAAGAACGACACGACGCCGTACACGATCGTGGCGTACCCGATCACCGCCAACGCGAGCAGCGCGGGGCGCACCCGGCGGCCCTCCGACGGCAGGCCCGCGTCGACCAGCACGACAAGGGCCGGCACGAACCAGTACACGTGATGCGGCCACGTGATCGGGCTGATCAGCGCGGCGACCAGGCCCGTCAGCGCGAGCCCCGCGACCTCGTCCCCGGCGCGCACCGCGCGGGCGGCGCGCCACATCCCGTACCCCAGGGCGAGCGCGACCAGCGCGAGCCACAGCAACCGGCTCGGGTCCTCCGGTGCGGTGAGCCGGCTGAGCAGGCCGAGCAGCGACTGGTTGCCCGTGTAGTCCGTGCGGCCGACCCGGTCGGTCGCCCACAGCTCGTGGGTCCAGAACCGCCACGAGTCTCGCGGCGCCACCGCGGCCGCGAGCAGCGTCGCGACGGCCGCCGCCGCGCTCGCGGTGATCGCCGCGCGCCAGCGCCGCGTCACCAGCAGATAGACGATGAAGATCCCGGGAAAGAGCTTGAGCGCCGTCGCCAGCCCGATGCCGACGCCGGCCCAGCGCGAGTTCCTTGGTACCGCGATGAGCAGATCGCCCAGGATGAGCACTATCAGCAGCATGTTTATCTGGCCGAACGCGATCGTCTCGCGGGTCGGCTCGATCGCGAAGACGAACGGGATGGCCAGACCGGCGGCGTACCAGCGGGGGAGCCCACGCCGTTCGGCGACCGGCGAGACCAGCCACCAGGTGGTAACCGCCACCGCGACCGCCGATCCGATCGTGAAGATCGCGAATGTCGTGCCCAGCGAGATCTCCACGAACGGCCGCAGCAGCAACGCCGCAAACGGGGGATAGGTGAAGTACAGCTCGCCCTGGACCCGGTCGGGCTGAGCGTAGTCGTAGAGCGGATTGCCATCCGCCCACCACCGCATGGCTTTCATGTATATGCGCAGGTCGAAGTAGTCGTGCCGGTTGCCGTACCAGTGGAGAAACCACGCGACGGCCGCGGCGAGGCCCACCACGGCGGCGAGGCGGACTATCTTCCGGGGCGGGTTCGACACGTCGGCCAGGGTATCTGTGCCCGTTCTGCGCGTAGGCTGACCCTCGTGGCTGATCTTCTGGTCTGGATCGACTGTGAGATGACCGGGCTTGATCTCGGCAAGGACGCGTTGATCGAGGTGGCGGCGCTGGTGACCGACCCCGATCTGAACGTGCTCGGTGACGGCGTCGACGTGGTCATTCACGCCGACGACGCCGCGCTGGACGGCATGCCCGATGTGGTGCGCGAGATGCACCAGAAGTCGGGGCTCACCGAGGAGGTCCGACGCTCGACGGTCAGCCTCGCCGAGGCCGAAGACATGGTCATGGAGTACGTCACGGCGTGGGTGCCCGATCCCCGCAGCGCTCCGTTGTGCGGCAACTCGATCGCCACCGACCGCGGGTTCGTCTCGCGCGACATGCCCAGGCTGGACGCCCACCTGCACTACCGCATGATCGACGTCTCGTCGATCAAGGAGCTGTGCCGGCGCTGGTATCCGCGGGTGTACTTCGGGCAGCCCACCAAGGGGCTGGCGCATCGGGCTCTCGCGGACATCCGGGAGAGCGTGCGAGAGCTTGAGTACTACCGACGGACGATCTTCGTACCCCTGCCGGGCCCGGACGTCGAGTCGGCCAAGGCGATCGCCGCCACGCTGTAACCCCGTCGACGAGGGCGCCGACCTTATGGCTATCATTGGTCGGCGCACTTGCCGTGGTGGCTGTAGCTCAGTTGGCAGAGCACCGGGTTGTGGTCCCGGGTGTCGGGGGTTCAAATCCCCTCAGTCACCCTCTTTTGGGTATGAGCCCCGTCCCTTCCAGGACGGGGCTCAGTCGTTCACCCGGCCGGGCTCGGGCTCGGCGTCGCCGGCGCGCTCTCCTCGTAGGGAATCGCGCTGCCCTTCACGTACTCGTCCCAGCTCATGTTCCAGTCGGTCCAGCCGTTGCCGTTCTGGAGCTTGCGCTCGGTGCCCTTGACCGTGATCGGGTCACCGATGCGGGTCTGGCCGAACAGCCACGCGCCCATCGCCATCGACACGTTGACGCAGCCGTGCGACACGTTGTCGCGGCCCTGTACGCCTTCTGACCAGGGCGCGGCGTGGATGAACTCGCCGCCCCAGGTGAGCCGCTGGGCGTACTCGATATCCGTGCGGTAACCCTCTTCCGGCCCCAGCTCCTCCAGGGTGTCGAAGACGGTCTTGCGCTTCTTTTCGATCACTACCATCGTGCCGCTGGACGACGGGGTGCTCTTCTTGCCGAGGCTCACGGGGATGGTCTTGATGACCTTGCCGTCCTTGGTGACGGTCATCCGCTTCGTCTTGTTGTCGACCGTCATGATGAACGACGGGCCGATCTTGATGTCGACGGTAATGTCCGTGCGCCCGTACCAGCCGTCGCCCATCGGCAGCCCGCCGGTCTGGAGCTTGTACTTCACCGTCGAGTTGGCCTGCCAGAACTCCTTGGGCCGGTAGTGGACCTCGGTGCCGCTGATCCAGTGCCAGATGCCCTCCTGGCCGGCGGACGACTGCACGGTGAGTCGACGCTGCACGTCATCGCGGTAGTCCTCGGGAATCGCCCGGCCGAACCGGACAATCAGCGGCATACCCACCCCGACGACCTGGCCGTCCGCGAGGAAGCTGGTCACCCGGACCTGCTGCGATGGCTTGGCCATCGTCGTGAAGGTGTTGGTCGCCGTCGCCTTCTTGCCGTCCGCACCGGTGGCGGTCACGCTGGCCGTGTACGTCGTGCCGTAGTCGAGCGCGCCGCTGGGCAGCCACGACTTGCCGTCGGGCTGGAGCGTGCCCTCGACCACCTTGCCGGCGGCGTCCTTCAGCTCGACCGTCGCGTCGTCGGCGTTTTCCGTGGTGAACGTGATGTCGGTCGAGGCGGGCACGTCTTTGGCGTCGGCAGCCGGGCTCGCGATCGTCGCAGCGATCTTGGAGCCGCCGTCACCGCTGCCGCCATTGGACGCGCCCTTGTCGTCATCGCCGCTACACGCTGTGGCGAGCGCGAGAACTCCAGCGAGCACAGCCGCGGCCCAAGCTCGTCTCGTTCGCATGATCGCCTCTCACCTCCAGGGTCCGACAATCAATCGTGCCCTAGAGACGCGAGACCACACGTCACGGTTTCGTGCCGAGGCTGTGATCCTGGTTGCTGCCTTTTACCGGGACTGTCCGTATTACTGCAGATTGTCCGGGACTGGCAGGGCGCTCCCCTTGATGAACTGCTTCCAGCTCATGTTCCACGCGGTCCAGCCGTCACCGGGGGACAGCTTGTCCTCCGTGCCTGTCACGGTGACCGGGTCGCCGATCTTGGTCTGACCGAACAGCCACTGAGCGCTGGCCGTGGACATGTTCAGGCATCCGTGTGACACGTTTCGCCGACCCTGGTCGGCATTCGACCACGGCGCGGCGTGGATGTACTGGCCGCTCCAGGTCAGCCGCTGCGCGTACTCGATGTCCACCACGTACCGGTTCTCCGGGTCCGGAGCGTCGCGCGTGTCGAAGACGGTCTTGGCCTTCTTCTCCATCACGACCATGATGCCGCTGGCCGACGGGGTGCTCTTCTTGCCGAGGCTCACCGGGATGGTCTTGATGGCCTTGCCGTTCTTGAGCACCGTCATCTTCTTGGTCTTGTTGTCGACCGTCATCTCGACGCGCTCGCCGATCTTGCCGGTCGCCTTGCGATCCTGGTCACCGTAGCGACCGCCGCCCGTCGGGAGCCCACCCAAGGCGATCCGAACCGTCAGCGTCGTACCCGGCTGCCAGTACTCCTTCGACCGGTAGAACGCCTGCGTGCCGCTCGACACCCAGTGCCACACGCCCGGCTGCGAAGGGCTGCTGCTCACGAACATCCGCTTCTCGACGGCCGCCCGGTTCTTCGCCGGGATGCCCGGGTTGAACTCGACCACCACCGGCATGGCCACGCCGTAGGTCCGGTCGTCGAACAGGTACAGCCCGGTGCCGGTCTTCTTCGACGGCTTCGCCATCGTGGTGAACGTCGTCGTCTGAGTCGTATCGCCGCCGCCGGTGTTGGCCGTCACGGTCGCGGTGTAGGTTTTGCCCCACTTGAGCTGGCTGCCCGGCACCCACGAGGTGCCGTCTTCCCGCATCTTCCCGCTGACCGCCTTGCCACCCTCCTCGGTGAGTGTGACCGAGCCCACCTGGCCGCTGCCGGTCAGCTTGACGCCGATCTCGGCGCTGACCGGCACGTTCTTGGTGTTCGCCGCCGGGGTGATGCTCAGGGCCGAGGAGGCGTTGTCAGGCGCGGCACTCCCCGACGCCGAGGGCGTGACACCCGGCGTCTCCGAGCCGCTGACGAACTTCGGCGAACTACCGTCGCCACAGGCGGTGAGCGCCAGCGACGCCACCACGACAGCGGCGACAGCCACTGCACCCCGACGCACGCGCCCGCTCATCCCATCCCCGTTCACTCTGCCGCTGCCGTATATAAGACGCGGCTGCCTCGCCTCAGGTTGCGTCACGTGGCACGGCGTCCTGCGCTTTATGGTGCACCATGCGGGGAAGCGTTCGTGGCCAGTGCTGCAGCCTGCCAGATCAACCCGTGTGTCGCGTCGGCCGGTCGGCTCGGCGTGGCTGATCGAACCGGTTGGAACGTGGCGGCGGGGGCGTGTTAGGGTTGGCGCCGTTGTCAGCGAGCGCCGCTAGCTCAACTGGCAGAGCAGCGGACTCTTAATCCGCGGGTTCGGGGTTCGAGTCCCTGGCGGCGCACCATTGATCAAGGCTCTGACCTGGAAAAACTCCCAGGATCAGAGCCTTCTTCATGTCCATGCTGGACTGTTGTGCCATCTGTGGTTGGCGCGAGCCCGATCTTGAACCTGACCCCGAAAAGCTCTCGGGCCCGGGTCGGCAAGATCCACAGGATCAGCGGGGGTTCTCGGTGAGGCAGAGTACGTAGTCTTCGCCACGACCCGTGCGTTCCAGGTACGTCGATGTCTGTGGGTATGCGGCGCACGCTTGGTCGGCTGGGATGTCGTCGCCTTCGATCCTGCCGACGATCTTCCACTTGGCGCGTTCGTTGTCGCAGTCTGTGGTGCGCATGATGGGCGCCGGGTCGTCGTTCATGCACTGGCCGACCTTGGCCACATCGGCGGAACCAACGAGGTACTGCGCGCCGTAGGCCAAGGCGACGACCACCCCCATGAGAAGGATGAACAGGAACGGGCGGAGCTGCTTTTTGGCGTAGATGCGGCGAAACAGCGACACGGGGCGTCCTCGCGGGGATGAATGGCGTTTGGGGTGACTGAGGAAGATACCGGATCTGCCGTCGGTGCGGGCCCCCAGTTGTCGGTGCGAACCGCAACCGAGACGGCTCTGTTCGCGCCATGCGGCACATCATCCAAATACATCGATGGATCACGATATGATGGGCGTATGTCGGACGCGGTCCCGCGAAGGCTCCTGACGTTCCTGGCCGCTGGCGCCCTGGCCGGCGGCATCCTCCTCGCCCCCACCTCGCCGGCCGAAGCCGCCGTGGTTTTCTCCGACGACTTCGAGCAGCCAACAGCCAACGTCTGGTCCCACGTCGGGCCGGGCAGCGCCTGGACGACCGTCACAGAAGACGGCTCGAAGGTGCTGCGCAACCCCCGCACCGACCTGGTAAACGTGCAGGCCAAGGGCGGTTGGGGGTCCGGCGACGGCACCGCCGTGTCGGTGCGGGTAAAGCCGACCAGCCCGCTCAGCGCGGACAACACGGTCTCCCTGTTCGGCAGAGCCGACATCAACTACTACCTCGTGACGCTGACCGGTAGCCGGCTCGAACTCACCCAACGTTGGTTCAGCACGATGACCACGCTGGCCAGTACGCCGTTCACCGCGGCGCCCGGCTCGTGGTACGAGCTGACGCTCAGCTTCCCAACCGCGACCACCGTCACCGCGTCGGTCACCGGCCCGGGCGCCGCGTCAGCGACCGTCGACGCGGCCGACCCAGGCGGCACCTACTTCGGCGACCGAGTCGGCATGATCGCCCGCTACGCCAGCGCGTCCTTCGACGACGTCCGAGTCACCAACGCACTGCCGGAGTCCACCCCGACCGAGCCGTCCGGCCCGTGCCCACTGTCGATCGCCTACGTCATCAGCGCCCAGTATCCCAACGCGTTCTCCGTCAACATCACCATCCGAAACACCACCGCTGCGCCCCTGAACGGCTGGACGATGCGCTGGAGGTTCACCAACGGCCAGCTCGTCACATCGTTGTTCAACAGCGTCTGGTACCAGATCGGACCGACCGTGACGGCCCGCAACCCGGGTTGGGCCGCCGTCCTGGCGCCCAACGCCAGCCTCACGTTCGGCTTTCAGGCCACCGGCCAAGGCAGGGGCTACCCGCCAACAGCGTTCACCGTCAACGGCGCCCCCTGCGAACCCACCTTCGCCTAAGGACCTAACGTGCCGGGATGCAGATCGACTTGGTCGCCCTGATCGTGGACGAGTATGACCCGGCCATCGCCTTCTTCACCGGTGTACTCGGGTTCGAGCTCGTCGAGGACTCGCCGTCGCTCACGAACGACGGGCGGCCAAAGCGTTGGGTCGTCGTCCGCCCTCCCGGGGCGCAAACCGGGCTTCTCCTTGCCCGCGCCGACGGCGAAGACCAGAGCACGGCCGTCGGCCACCAAACGGCCGGACGCGTTGGATTCTTTCTTCGTACCGATGACTTCGACGCCATGTACAAGAGAATGACCAAGGCTGACGTCACCTTCGTTCGTGCACCGCGTACTGAGCCCTACGGTCGAGTTGCAGTCTTCCTTGACATTGCCGGAAACAGGTGGGACCTACTCGGAGATTGAGCGATACCAAGCATCCGCGATGCATTTTAGAGTGCGCCGGACATGGGCCAGTTGGTCCAGTGGGTGTTCGGCGGCAGGGTCGGTTGGTACTTATTGGGGTCGGCGGTGGCGAGCACCTCGGCGATCTGCCGGTAGGTCTCGATATCGGAGGGGCGGACCTCGAACGGCACCCGCTGATCTGGTGGCACATGGCGCATGAGGCTGTCATGCCGCAGGCGCGCGCGTTCTCGTTCGGCGCTTGGTGGCTTGACGCGCAGGGCGGTGTGGTGCCAGTCGTCCAGGCTCAACAGGCGTGGTAGGTCAGCCGGAACAAGGTGCCGCAGCTCTACCTCGTCGCCCAGAAGTAGATCTTTGTGGTCGGGTACGAGTAGCCGGAACAGATCCTGGGCAGCGATCGTGGGTGCGGCGTCGACGTGTAGTTCGTGCCCTCTGACGGTGATTGGCAGTTGCCGGTATCGAGGCGGCCATGGCCGGTCGTCGAACAGGTCTTGGAAGTTGTCGACGCGGCGGAGGTGCTGCGTCCCCCAGTGCTCTGTGGTGCCGAGAAGGCAGTTGCCGACACCGTGCATGACGTCCACGACGTTGGCGGCGCGGGGGTTGTAGCCGACGGTCTCGACGACCAGCGCCCAGCGGTCGGCGTCGCCGAATGCGTGCAGTCGGGCTGCCATCAGGTAGCTGTACGGATGTGCTGGCTCCGGGAACCGTCGCTGTTCGGCGGCCCGGTCGAACACAGTGAGAATGCCGGCGGCCTGCAACACGCCCTGCATCCTACGAAGCGATACGCGAGGGCGACGAGCCGTTCGGTCAATGATCGCCGGTCGACGTATGTGATCTGATGGGGCCGACTTCTTTGACACCTTCCACGGGGACATCCATGCGCACGCCCTTCCGCGCCGGCATTACCGCACTCGCGGTGACATCCGGCGCACTCTTCGGGATCGCCGCTGCGGCTCACGCGGCCGATCCCACGATCCTGTACGTCCAGGCGACATCAGCGTCCTGTTCGGACGGTGGACCGGGCACGGCCACACAGCCGTTCTGCACCATCGGCGCCGCCGCGGCCATCGTCACCGCCGGGCAGACGGTCGAGATCGGCACCGGCACCTACCGCGAGCGGGTCACGGTCCCGCGCTCCGGGACGTCAGAGCAGCCGATCACCTTCCGCATGGCACCGGCTGGCGGTCGTGAGCTGGCCGGACCGACGGCGGGCTTCGTCATCGACGGCCAGCACGACATCAGGCTGGAACGGTTGCAGGTGACCCGGTCCGGTGACGTCCCGGCTCTGGACATCCGTGACTCGTCGGCCATCACCATCCAAGGTGGCTCCTTCTGGCTGGATGAGACCGCGACCGCGCCAGCCATCCGCCTGGTTGGCGTCACCGCATCACGGCTCAACGCTCCGTTCATCAACGGTTGGCCGGGTGGCGGCGGCTTGTCCATGGACGTCGCCACGACCGGGGTCGTCGCCAATACCGTGACCGCCAGGGCGCCCGGCCTGACGCGTGCCGTCGACGGCAGCTTCGGCATCGAGGTCGCTGGCCCGGGCAACACGATCATCAACAGCATCGTCCAGGGCTACGGTGGCGCGGGAATCATGATCGGTCCGGACGCTGCCGGCACCGTGGTGGCCAACAACTGGGTTTACATGGGCGCTGGCTACGGCATCCACAACCACGGCGCCGCCGGCACCGCGATCACGAACAACCTCGTGCGCAGCCGATGCCTGGACGGCATCCGCGTCGACGGAGCATCGTCCACAGTGTCGGTGCAAAACAACGTGCTGGTCGCGAACGGGCACCTCGGCCAGACCTACTGCCAGGGTGGCCCGACCGACGGCGTCGAGCTCGGTATCTACGACGACGCCATCGGCGACACCGTGGCGGACTACAACGATGCCTACCACTCCCAGGCGAACTCGCCCAGTGTCTACTCCTGGAACGGCACGCCGATGGGCCTGGCGGCGTTCCGCACCGCATCCGGCCAGGCCGCAAACGACAAAGAGGCCGGACTCTCCAAGGACCACCAGGACTCGGCCAACTCCGAAGCCCCGGGTTACCAGGCCACCGACCGGAGCGGCAAGGCCCGAGCCGACGATCCCTCGGTGCCGAACACCGGCGCGGGTCCGGTCACCTATGCCGACCGGGGACCGATCGAGACCGTCCGAGCCCCGACGGCGTTGACGATCGTCACCGCAAACATCACGACTTCTACGGTCACCGTCGACGCCTCCACATCGCAGCCGGGCTGGCTGCCCATCACCTCCTACACGTTCAGCTTCGGCGACGGCAAAACAATCACCCAAACCTCGCCGCTGATCACGCACCGTTACAAGCGGCCCGGCAAGTACACCGTCCTCACCACGGTCACCGCCGATGACGGCCTGTATAGCAGCAGGACAGACCTGATCAACCTCCTGCCATGGACCAGCAAACGGCCTACTCTTGGCCGACCGCTGAAGGCGAGTGCTTATCGAGAGCCTTAATGGCGGCTGTGAGGCTGTTCCGGCGGCGTCGCATCGTAACGATCAGCGACTGACCGAGAATGGCTTTGGCGTCTGAACATGATGGCTGACCTTGCTGCCGTCGTGGCGCGCGCCCGATACATCCTGCTCGACTTCGACGGGCCGGTCTGTTCCGTGTTCGCCAACCACGCCGCGTCGGGCGTCGCCGCTGACCTGCGCCGCGTGCTCGTCGACGAAGGCGTTGGCATTCCCGAGGCGCTCCTGACCGAGACCGATCCGCTCGAAGTCGTCCGCTACACGGCCACCGTCCGGCGGCCCGGCCTCACCCGCCGGATCGAGGAGGCGTTGACGGCTGCCGAACTCACCGCGATTGGCAGCGCGGAGCCGACCCCGTACGCCCGGGAGGTGATCGTCGCCGCTCATCGGGCCGGCCGGCGGGTCGCGATCGTGTCGAACAACTCGGCTGCTGCGGTCCGCGCCTACCTGGCGGCCCGGCGCCTCGACGATTATGTGTATCCGGTGGTCGGTCGTGCGTTTGCCGACCCCGGGCGGATGAAGCCGAACCCTGCGCCGGTGCTCGCCGCCCTGGACGAGTTGGCCGCCGATCCGGACGCGTGCGTCATGGTCGGCGACTCCACCAGCGACATCGACGCCGCGCGGGCGGCCGGCGTCGCGGCGATCGGGTACGCGAACAAGCCCGGCAAGCGCACGCGCCTAGCCAAGGCCGACGTGCTCATGGACAGCATGGCCGAACTCGCGACCAAACTCTGACTAGAGACCTATCGCGGTGCGGGTCCGTCGATCCACAGCCGGCGGCGGTGCCGGGCCGGCGGACTGGTTGTGTAGTCGCAGAGGGTGAGGCCGCGGGAGCAACGGGCATGGACCGCGACGGGCATCGCGGTAGCTCAAAACCCGATCCTGAAGGCTCTCTAGTCGTCGGTCTTCCGGCGCAGGGTGAGCAGGATGTTTTCCCGCCACGGACGCACCGAGCTCGTCTCGCAGACGGTGAACTCGGGCAGCGAGTCGGCGAGTGTCTTCTGCAGTTGCGGCTCGGTCATGAAGTCGACGTCTTTGTCGCCGGTGATGTACCGGTCGGCCCAGTAGCCGAGCCGGCCGGCGATGAGCCGACCCCAGAGCCACTCCTTGACGACGATCCGGCCGCCCGGCGCGGTCAGCGTTGCGGCGTCGTTTAGCAGGTCACGACGCATGTGTGCCGGCACGTGGTGTAGCACGTCGACGATCACGACGAGGTCGAACGCGTCGGGTGCCTCGGCTCGCAGGTCCGACGATGTCATGGAGCGGAACTCCGCGCGGGCGGTGTCGCCGCGGAAGCCCCGTCCGGCGGTCTCGGCGGGGTCGATGCCGAGGTAGTCGGCTTGCTTGAAGGTCTGGGTCAGGCGCTGGCCGAGTGCACCGTCACCGCAACCGATCTCCAGGATGCGCTTGGGTTCGCCGACGTGCGAAAGCTGCTTGACCAGCGCTTCCAGGTCGATGAAGAAGGAACGGTAGAGCTCTGCCGCCGGCTCCTCGAACCGCCCCATCCGGTGCCGGATTGCCGTGCCGATGCCCATTTTGACTGATCTCCTAGGTGGTTGCCGACCCAATGGGGGGCCACCCTATAGCAAATCTTCCATCCTTGAATACCCATCGAAGCCTATCTGTAACCCGGCAACGTTGAGCAGGGAGAACGCATCGAGTCCACTGTGTACAGACACTAAACGCCTGTTTGGGCGACAATCGCCTGGTTTGGGCCGGGATCGATGGTGCCGGCGCCCGCAGTGAGGCTCGTGACGAGCCATGCGGTGGCGGTGGCGTCGCTGTGCGTGAGTGTGGATGTGTCGGCGTCGAACTCGACGCCGTTCCACCGGAAGGCAGCGCCCCTGGTTGGTCATACATTGTGGACAGACGTCGCACTGTGGTCGTGGGTCCTCCGGACTCGGCGTGGCATCGACGGGGTTGACAGGATGGTGCGACCGGAACAGACTGCTGTCTATTGAAAGCGCTTCCAGACCATGTAAGCGCTTACGTCATATGTAAGCGCTTTTAGTGATCTGGACCCGTCAGAGCCCTGGAGGCGGCGGTGTCAAACAACCGGCAGCCCGCGACGATCTATCAGGTTGCCGCCCAGGCCGGAGTGTCGATCGCGACGGTGTCGCGGGCCCTCAACGGCTCGGACACGGTGGCGGAGTCGACGCGCAAGCGAGTGCTGATCGCCGTCAAGGAGCTGAAGTTCCGGCCCAGCAGGTTGGGTCAGTCGCTGGCGGAGGGCCGGCACGCCGCCAACGGCATCGTCTTCCCGGACCTGTCCGGCCCGTACTACGCCGAGGTGGTCCTCGGCTACGAAGAGGTCGCGGCGGAGCTGGGCAGCAGCGTGCTGATCCTGTCGACGCACGGCCGGCCGGACCCAGCGGGCAAGGTCATGGACCTGGCTCGGCGGGTCGACGGGATGGTGGTGATCAGCCGTACGGTGGCCGATACGGTCATCGCGCAGGTCACGGAGATCGGCATCCCGGTCGTACTGCTCGCGCGGCCGGCGGTCGGCTCCTGCGACACGTTGAACGCCGACAATGTGGACAGTGCGCACGACCTCGTCGGGCACCTTGTCGAGCACGGGTACGAGAGATTCGGGTTCCTGGGTGATCCCGCCGGGTCGCCCGACGTCCACGCCCGATACGAGGCGTTCCGCGCCGCGCTCCGGGCCGCGGGCCGCCGTTCACCGCGTGCCCCGCTGCGCTGCGACTTCGACGTCGAATCGGGACGGCGAGCGGCGGCCCGGGCGCTGCGCAGGCCGGCCCGGCCCGAGGTACTGGTGTGCGGCAACGACGAAACGGCGCTAGGTGCGCTGGAGGCGGCCAAGGAGCTGGATCTGTCCGTGCCGGAAGACGTCGTGATTACCGGCTGGGACGACGTGATGGCCGCGCGGTACGCGGGATTGACCACGGTCCGCCAGCCGATGCGTGAGCTCGGTGCCACGGCTGCCCGATGGTTGCAGGAACGCATCGCGGGTAACGCGGGGCCGGTACGCCGGGAAACCCTTGCGACACAACTGATCGTCCGATCGAGCTGCGGCGTGCACGATCACAAAACCTGAGGAGACGCGATGAGGACGTGGGCACGCCCGACGGCGGTACTGGCCGTCGTGGCGGCCGTGGCACTCAGCGGCTGCGGCCGGGACTCCGGCGACAACGGCACGGACGACGCGGCACAACCGATCAGCGAGGGCAAGGCCAGCGGTGAGATCACCGTGTGGGCGATGGGCACCGAGGGCGAGAAGCTAGCCGCGTTCGCCGCGGACTTCATGAAGGAAAATCCAGACGCGACAGTGAAGGTGACGCCGATCCCGTGGGACGGCGCGCACGACAAGATAGCCACCGCGATAGCCGGCGGGCAGACGCCCGACCTGAGCCTGATCGGCACCACCTGGATGGGTGAGTTCGCGCGCACCGGTGGCTTGGACCAGCTCCCCACCGACCTGGTGAAAGAAGGCGACTTCTTCCCCGGCGCCTGGGATACGGCGGTTGTCGACGGCAAGGCGTACGGCGTGCCCTGGTATGTCGAGACGCGACTGTTCTATGTGAACAAGGATGTCGCGGCCAAAGCCGGTGTCACCGCCCCGCCGAAGACCTGGGAGGAGCTCACCGCCGCGATCTCCGCGTTCAAGCAGAAGGGCGGCGCGACGTGGGGCGTGTCGCTCCAGCCGGGCGGCACCGGCTCCTGGCAGACCGTGATGCCGTTCGTCTGGCAGAACGGCGGCGAAGTGACCAACGCGGACGCGTTCTCCTTCGACAGTCCGCAGGTGAGCGATGCGCTTGGCTACTACGAGTCGTTCTTCGACGCGGGTCTGGCGCCGAAAGACCTGCCGCAGGGCCAGCTGGAACCGGACTTCGTCAAGGGCTCGATCGGCGCCTTCATCTCTGGGCCATGGCACATCGGCATCCTCGAGGGCCAGGGCGGTGCCGGTAAGTACGACGTCTGGCACATGCCGAGCAGGAAGGCGGCGACCTCGTTCGTCGGCGGCGGCGACCTGGCCGTGTTCAAGGACGCCAAGAACCGCGACGGTGCCTGGAAGTTCGTCTCCTGGCTGTCCCAGCCGCAGACACAGGTCAAGTGGTACCAGGCGACCAGCGACCTGCCGGCGGTGAAGGCGGGCTGGGACGACCCGGCGCTCACCGGTGACCCGATGCTGGCCGCGTTCGGCGATCAGCTGTCCGACGCCAAGTCGCCGCCGGCGATCGGCACCTGGGACCAGGTCGCGGCCGCCTTCGACGCGGAGATCGAGCGGCTGGTCAAGACCGACGAGACAGCTGCCGACGCGGCGAAGGCGATACAGCAGAAGGCCGCCACCATCGGCACCGGGATCTGACATGCGGCTGCGCCGGTCCGCTGTGGGATGGAGCTTCGCGCTACCGTTCGCGGCGCTGTTCGCGGTGTTTCTCGTCGGGCCGGTGCTGGCCTCGCTGGCGATGAGCTTCACCGACATTCGCAGCGCGGACGTGCGCAGCCCGCTCGCCGTGACCTTCCTTGGATTCGACAACTACGTCCGGCTGTTTCAGGACGAGCAGTTCGTCAAGGCGGCCGGCAACACGCTCGTCGTGGTGCTGCTCGGGTTGCCGCTGACCGTGGTGCTCGGCATGGCCGCGGCCCTCGGCCTCAACTCGGGGCTGGTGAGGTTCCGGGCGATCTTCCGGGTCGGGTACTACCTGCCGGTGGTCACCAGCATCGTGGCGATCTCGGTGGTGTGGCGGTTTCTGCTGCAACCCGACACCGGACTGCTCAACAGCGTGCTCGGGTTGGTCGGCATCGAAGGACCGAACTGGTTGGCCAATACCAGCACCGCACTGCCGGCGGTGATCATGATGATCGTCTGGCGTGGCATCGGCTTCCAGATGGTGATTTTCCTGGCCGGTCTCCAGGCGATACCGGGCGAGCTGTACGAGGCCGCCCGCATCGACGGCGCCAGTAGGTGGGCGCAGTTCTGGCACGTGACGGTGCCATCGCTGCGCCCGACCCTGCTGTTCGTCACCGTGATCGGCTCGATCGGGCTGCTCCAGGTCTTCGAGGAGCCGTTCGTGATGACCCGCGGTGGGCCGCTCGGCAGCACGACGACGGTGGCGTACAGCGTCTACAGCCAGTTCTCGTTCGGCAACTACGGCTACGCGTCGGCGATGAGCTATGTGCTGTTCCTCGCCGTCGTACTGCTGTCGATCCTGTGGTTCCGGCTGCTGCGCTCGGACGAGGTCGGGTGAGCCGATGAAGCGTCGACGGGACCGAAACGCCGCGATCGTGTTGCACACCGTGCTGATCGCCGGCCTAGCGATCATGATCGCGCCGTTCGTGTGGATGGTGCTGTCGTCGTTCAAGGGTGAGGGCGAGGTACGCCGCACGCCGCCGACGTGGCTGCCGGCCGACCCGACCCTGGCCAACTACCGCGAGCTGTTCGAACGGCTCGACTTTCCGTTGTACTTCACCAACTCGGTCATCGTCGCGGTGCTGGTGACCGTGGGAAACCTGCTGATCTGCTCGGCCACCGGATACGCGCTGGCCAAGCTGCGTTTTCTGGGCCGGCGAGCGCTGTTCGTGCTGGTACTGGGCAACCTGATGGTTCCGCCGATGGCGACCTTCGTGCCGCAGTTCGTACTGGTCAGCAACCTCGGTCTGGTCAACACGTTCGCCGGTCTGGTGCTGCCCAACCTCGCCCTGGCGGTCAACGTCTTCCTGATGCGCCAGTTCATCCTGTCCATCCCCGACGACCTGCTCGAATCCGCTCGCGTCGACGGAGCCGGCGAGTGGCGCATCTACTGGCGTATCGTGCTGCCGCTGACCGGACCGGCGCTCGCCACGGTCGGCATCCTGACGTTCCTGGGTTCCTGGAACAACTTCCTGTGGCCGCTGGTGGTGGCCACCACCGAAGACAAGTACACCCTGCCCGTCGCCCTCGCGCTCTACAGCGTGGGGCAGAACCAGACCCAGTACGGCCTTTTGCTGGCCGGGTCAGTGACGATCATCCTGCCCATCCTGGTCATCTTCGCGGTGCTGCAGCGGCACTTTGTCCGCGGCATCGCCACCACGGGCCTCAAGTGATTGAGGCCGCCCCGGAGGTAAGCAGATGAGGTACTCCCGACGCATCGCCCTCGCGGCGGTGATCACACTAACGCTGACCGGTACCGGTGCTGCCGGCACCGCCGCGCGGGCCGGCGAACGGAACCCGCTGAGCGGCGCGCCGGTCCGAGCCTGGTCCGCCGACACCTGGCGGTCGATGGCGGCCATGGTGGTGCCCAGTACGGGGCTGCCGGCGGACAACATCGGTGGCGAGCTCGACCCGGCCACCCGTGCCCGATACACGTCGCCCACCAATATCGGCTCGTACATCTGGTCCGCGATCGCCGCCCGCCGCCTCAACGTGATCGGCGAGCGCGAGCAGACCGAGCGGGTCCGCAGGGCGCTCGACGGTCTCGCCCGGCTGCCGCGCCACACCGACTCCGGCCAGTACTACAACTGGTACGACCCGGCGACGTACGAGCTGATCCGCGTCTGGCCCACCTCTGGCGCGCCGGTGCAGCCCTTCGTCTCCAGTGTGGACAATGCGTGGCTGGCGGCCGCGCTGATGGTGACGCGCAACGCGATCCCGCGGCTGCGGGCACAAGCCAACGCCCTGCTGTCCGGCATGGACTTCGCTTTCTACTACGACCCCGCCGCCCGCGGTGCCGACTTCCCAGCCGGTCTGATGCGTGGCGGGTTCTGGGTGGAGCCGCCGGAAGGCTGCTCGACCGCCGGCAACTATCCCGGCCGGGGTCCGGACGTGTACTACACGTGCCACCACTACGGCGCTTTCAACAGCGAGACCCGCATGATCGGGTACGTCGCGATCGCGCTCGGCCAGGTGCCGCAGGCGCACTACTTCGGGCCTTGGCGCACGTTCCCCGCGACCTGTGACTGGTCGTGGCAGGAGATGCTGCCGGTCGGGCAGGAGCGCACCTACTTCGGCGTGCCCGTCTTCGAGGGCGCCTACCGGTACCGGGGGCTGCAGTTCGTGCCGAGCTGGGGCGGCGACATGTTCGAGGCGATGATGCCCAACCTGTTCGTCCCCGAGGAGCGGTGGGGACCGAAGAGCTGGGGGCGCAACCATCCGGTGTACGTGCGCGGCCAGATCGAGCACGGCATGAACGAGGCGGGGTACGGGCACTGGGGGTTCTCGCCAGCGGCTGACCCGTTCGCCGAGTACCGGGAGTACGGCGTGGACGCCATGGGCCTGGACGGGCCGGGATACACCAGTGACCGCGAACGCACCACTGTGGACTACGGGTTCGGTGACTGCCCCGGCCGGGCACCCCAGCCCGAGCCCACCTCGTACGGCGACGGCGTCGTCACCCCGCACGCGGTGTTCCTGGCCGCCCGGTACGCGCCGGCCGAGGCGGTGGCCGAGCTGACCCGGCTGCGCGCACAGTTCGACGTCTACGGGCCGGGTGGCTACTACGACTCGGTGGCGGTGCGCAGCGGCACGGTGGCCAAGCGGTACCTGGCACTGGACCAGGGCATGGTGATGGCCTCTCTGGGCAACCTGCTCGGCGGTGACGTGTTGCGCGACGCGTTCACCCGCGGTGGGGGAGAACGGCTACTGCGCCCGGTGATCGCCGTCGAGGAGTTCTCCCTGTGACTGAGCTAGCTGGCGGGACTGATACACACATCGACCGGGCTCGGCAGCGGTGGGCGGAGCTGATGGGCGCCGGCGGGGTCCAGGACCGCGCCGGCGGGCCGGTGGCCGCAGCTGACCTTCCCGTTCCGGCCTGCCTGTCCGCTGCCAGCGGCCGTGGCCAGGTCACGCTCACCTGGGATCCGGTGCCCGGCGCGATCGGCTACGCCGTACACCGGGCACCCGCCGAGGACGGGCCCTTCGAGCTGGTCGACCACGGCGGTGGTGACGTGCTGGCGGTACCGCACGGCGCCTACGCCGACACGACGGCCGAGCCGGGAAAGGAGTACTGGTACGCGGTCGCCCCGCTGGCCACGGTCAACGCGATGGGCCCGCTCAGCGCGCCGGTGCCGGCGCGGCCCACAGTGGACGGACCGGCCACGGTCGACGTGACGGTCGACGCCGGCGGAGACGCGGGCCCGCTGCACCGGCCGTGGCGGCGGGTCGTCGGCTCCGAGCACCTGAGCCACCTGCTGTGCGCCGACCTGACCGGCGGCCAGCCGATCGGTGCGGATCTGCGAGCCGCGCTGCGCCGCGTGCGCGACGAGCTTGGCGTCGAGTCGGTGCGGGCGCACGGCATCCTCTGCGACGACCTGGGCGTCTATCGCAACGTCGACGGCGTATCCCGGTTCGACTTCAGCGGCGTCGACCGGGTCTACGACACGGTGATGGATCTGGGCATGCGACCGGTCGTGGAGCTGTCCTTCATGCCCCGCGACCTGGCCCGAGACCCGGACAAGACGGTCTTCGCCTACCGGGGGTGCATCTCACCGCCCAGCGACTGGGACCGCTGGGGCGAGCTGGTCGGGGCGCTAACCGCCCACCTGGTCGAGCGGTACGGGCTTGCCGAGGTGCGCGACCACTGGCCGTTCGAGGTGTGGAACGAGGCGAACCTTTCCGTGTTCTGGTCCGGCACGCCGGACGAGTTCTGGCGCCTGTACGAGGTGTCGGCGCGCGCGGTCAAGTTGGTCGACAGTGGAATCCAGGTGGGTGGTCCGGCGTCGGCGGCTGTCGGCTGGATCGACGACCAGCTCGCGACGGCGGCTCCGCTGGACTTCCTCTCCACCCACACGTACGGCAGTCCGCCGCTCGACCTGCGCCCGCTGGCGGCCGCGGCCGGCCGGCCCGATCTCCCTCTCTTGTGGACGGAGTGGGGCGTCACCGCCAGCCACGGCAGCACCATCAACGACACCGTGTTCGCGGCCACGTTCCTGCTGCGCGGCATGCGGTCGGTGGCCGGGCGGGTCGACGGGCTGGCCCCCTGGGTCGCCTCCGACCACTTCGAGGAGCTGGGCCGGCCGGAGCGCCTCCTGCATGGCGGGTTCGGCCTGCTCACCGTGGGAAACCTGGCCAAGCCCAAGTACTGGGCGCTCGCGCTCGCCGAACGACTCGGCGACGTCGAGTTGCCCGCCGTGTCGCGCGGCGACGGCGCGGACGGCCTGGTCGAGTGCTGGGCCGCCCGAAGAGCCGATGGCACGGTGGGCGTTCTGCTGTGGAACGGCACGCTCGACCACGGCAAGGCCAGTGGCGACTCCACTTTGGACCGCGATGTGACGGTGACGATCACCGGTCTGCCCGTCGAGCGGTACACGCTGCGGCACCTGCGCGTCGACGCGACCCACGGAAACGTGGCCGAGACCTGGCGCGCGCTCGGCGGCGAAGAGTGGCCGGACGACGATCAGTGGGCGGTCCTCGGCGAGGCCGATCAGATACCGCTGCTGGAGCCGGACCGCGACGTGACCGTACGTGGCGGCGGCGTTGAGGTGACCCTCGACCTGCCCATGCCGTCGATCTCGTACCTGGAGTTGCGGCCGATCTGACACTTTTCGTATCAAGATCTGGAATGAAGTTTCAAGATCTGGAATGAAAGGGTTCCCGCCTCGCTCAGACAGTGGGACGATATTGACAGGATCGTCCTCCGTCAAGGTTGCGTCCTCCGTCGAGAAGAGGGAGTGGGCGATGGTTGGTCAACGTATCCACTTCACGAGTGAACTCGCACCCTGCGGCCGGATGGTCGAGGGAGACCACTATCGGGACTCGGACGACTACGGGCTCGTCTTCACCGACGAGTACTACGCCTGCGGCTGCCGCATGATCAAGCACGAGTTCCACGACGGCAGCGTGCAGACGCGTTCGGTCCGCCACGATGGAAGGGTCATCCTCGACGAGTGCGGCTCGCTCCATGACGGCTCCTGACGCTGCCTCAGCGCACGACGTCGTCATCGTGGGCGGGGGTGGTGCCGGCCTGCGCGCCGCGATCGCGGTGGCCGAGGCCGACCCCAGGCTGTCCGTCGCCGTGGTCAGCAAGGTCTACCCGATGCGCAGCCACACCGTGTCCGCCGAGGGCGGGGCCGCGGCCGCCATCGCCGCCGAGGACAGCTTCGACGAGCACGCGTACGACACGGTCTCCGGCGGCGACTGGCTGTGCGACCAGGACGCGGTGGAGCTTTTCGTCCACGAGGCCCGGGCCGAGCTGCTGCGCCTGGAGCACTGGGGCTGTCCGTGGAGCCGGACGCCGGACGGGCATGTCGCCGTTCGGGCGTTCGGCGGCATGAAGAAGATGCGCACGTGGTTCGCCGCTGACAAGACCGGTTTCCACCTGCTGCACACGCTGTTCCAGACGTCCCTGAAGTACCGCCCGGTGACCCGGTACGACGAGTGGTACGCCACCCGGCTGCTCGTCGACGACGGGCGGGTCTGCGGGGTGGTGGCGATCGAGCTGATGACCGGTCGGATCGAGACGATCGCCGCCAAGGCCGTTGTGCTCGCCACCGGCGGGGGTGGGCGGGTCTTTCCGTTCACCACGAACGCCAACATCTGCACCGGAGACGGGATGGCGCTCGCCTATCGGGCCGGCGCGCCGCTGAAGGACATGGAGTTCGTCCAGTACCACCCCACCGGCCTGCCGTTCACCGGCATCCTCATCACCGAGGCGGCGCGCGCCGAGGGCGGCTGGTTGCTCAACAAGGACGGCTACCGGTACCTGCAGGACTACGACCTGGGCACGCCCACACCCGAGCCGGTACTGCGCAGCATGGAACTGGGACCGCGCGACCGCCTCTCCCAGGCGTTCGTCCACGAGGCCGCCAAGGGGCGGACCATCGACACCCAGTACGGGCCGGTGGTGCACCTTGACCTGCGCCACCTCGGGGCCGAGAAGATCGAAGCCAAGCTGCCCATGGTGCGCGAGCTGTGCCGCGACTACGAGCGCATCGACCCGGTGCGTGACCTGGTGCCCGTGCGCCCAGTGGTGCATTACATGATGGGTGGGGTCCACACCGACGTGCTCGCGGCGGCGCCGCTGGATGGGCTCTTCGCCGCCGGTGAGACCGCCTGCGTCAGCATCAACGGCGCCAACCGGCTCGGCTCCAACTCGCTGCCGGAGATCCTCGTCTTCGGCGCCCGGGCCGGTGCCGCCGCGGCGGCGTATGCGATGGAAGCACCACCGATCGGCGCCGCGGTGACCGCGCAGGCCGCCGACGAGACCCGCCGGCTGGAAAGGCTGCTGGCCAGCGACGGCAGCGAGTCCGTCGCGGCGATCCGGACCGCGATGCAGCACACCCTGGAGGGCGCGGCCGGCATCTACCGCGACAGCGACACGCTCGCCAAAGCCGTCGACACGCTACGTGAGCTTCAGGAGCGTGCCGCGGTGGCGGGCGTCGGCGACCGCAGCCGGACGTTCAACACACAGCTCGTCGGGGCACTCGAATTGGCGGCGATGCTCGACATAGCCGAGTCCATTGTGCACAGCGCGCTGCGCCGCGAGGAGTCGCGCGGCGCGCATCAGCGCACCGACTTCCCGGCGCGTGACGACGTGCGGTTCCTGGCGCACTCGATGGCATACCGCGAGGCCGACGGCGGCTGCCGGATCGAGTACCAGCCGGTCACCGTCACCCGTTGGCCGCCCGGTGAGCGGGTGTACGGGAGGTGAAGCCGTTGAAGGAGATCACGCTGCGCGTCTTCCGCTACCGGCCGGAGACCGAGGCCGAGCCGACCTTCCAGGAGTACGCCGTGCCGCTGCGCGACGACTGGGCGGTCCTCGACGCGCTCAACTACGTCAAGGAGGAGATCGACCCGACCCTGTCGTACCGCTGGTCCTGCCGGATGGGTATCTGCGGCAGCTGCGGCATGACGGTGAACGGCGACCCGAAGCTGAGCTGCGGCACGTTCCTCGTCGACCACGCGCCCGGACCGATCACCGTCGAGCCGCTGCGCAACTTCCCGGTGATCCGCGACCTGGTCATCGAGATGACCGACTTCATGCAGAAGCTCGGTGCCGTGCAGCCATGGATCATCCGGGACGAGAGCGACGACGACCCGCACACGGAGCTGCTGCAGACACCGTCCGAAATGGACGACTACAAGCGATACAGCATGTGCATCAACTGCATGCTGTGCTATTCGGCGTGCCCGGTCTACGGCCTGGACTCGAAGTTCATCGGCCCGGCCGCGATCGCCCTCGCCCAGCGGTACAACCTGGACTCTCGCGACGAGGGCCAGGAGGAGCGCCTCGATGTGCTGTCGGACGACGAGGGCGTCTGGGGATGCACGTTCGTGGGGGAGTGCACCCGGGCCTGTCCGAAGGGCGTCGATCCGGCCGGCGCCATCCAGCGCGCCAAGCTCATCGCCGCGAACGAGGCGGTGAAGGCATTCCTGCTGCCCCGGTGGGTCCGATGACCACGGGGCTCTGGCAGCGGCTGCACAGGCAGCGGGTTCCGCTTCTCTGGTGGACCTCTCGCCGCACCTACCTGCTGTTCGTGTTGCGTGAGCTGACGAGCGTCGCCGTCGTGTGGTTCGTGGTCTACCTGCTCCTGCTGGTGCGGGCGGTCGGCGCCGGTCCCGGCGAGTACGAGCGCTTCCTCGACTGGTCGGCCCGGCCGTGGATGGTCGCGATCAACGCGCTGGCGCTCGCCCTGGCGGTCCTGCACACGATCACCTGGTTCATGGTGACGCCGCAGGCCATGGTGCTGAAGGTGCGTGGCCACCGGGTGCCCGGCCTGGTCCTCGCCGGAGCGCTGTACGTGGCGTGGTTCGCGGTCTCGGCGGTGATCCTGTTGCTGGTGCTCTCATGAGTCGCGACCGCACCTCCGCGGAGCCCTTCCTCTGGCTGCTCTTCAGTGCCGGCGGAGTGGTGACCGCGCTCGCGGTGCCGGTGTTCCTGTTCCTCTTCGGCATCGCGTTTCCACTGGGTTGGCTCGATCCGCCGTCCAGTGCCGAGATCTACACGCTGCTGCGCAACCCGCTGGCTCGGCTCGCCGTGATCGTCCTATGTGGGCTCGGGCTCATGCACGCCGCACACCGCCTGCGCCATACGGTTCGCGACGGCCTCCAGCTTCAGCGGCACGGCACCGCGATCGCCGCTGCCTGCTACGGCACCGCCGCCTTCGTGACCGCTGTGGCGGTGGTCCTCGTCTCGATGCTCTAATCGAAAACAATAGATTGAGCGATGTCGCAAGTGGTGTTGGCGAATTCACCCACAACCGTGAATCTGGTTGATGGCGGTTGTTGTTCGTGGGTATCCCACCTACCGTCTCCAGGGGACGGATTTTAAACGCGCACATCCATTGGTGCCGCAGGGGATTCGGTGCCGGATGGTTGATCCCCGGCGCATTCGTTTCCGTCTCATCAACCACTGCTGGGAGGAGCACAAAATGCGCAAGTACGAGCGTCCCACACTCACGAAGCAGGGTGACTTCCGCACCGAGACCGGGATCGGCAACAGGGGTCCGAAGGACCTGCTGGGCGGCAAGCAGCTGCTCTGATGCGCCGGTGAGCCGGGCGGGCAGGTCGCTGCCCGCCCGGTTCCCCATTCGCCCGCTCGATACTGAGGAGAGTCAATGCCGCCAATTGCGAATCTCTCCCTGCTTGCCAGTTGGTTCATTGTCCTGCCCGATAAAGCGGACGCGGACCCCGTCGCCAGATCAATCAAGCCGTACGCCACTCGTTGTGTCCGCCACCCATCCGGGCGTTCATGGATACTTGGCCGATGGGCCGACCGGGATATTGCCGTCGCCACCGCCGGCACGGCCGCCCTCGCTGTCATTGGTGAGCACATCACTCGCAGCGAAGATGTCGAGCGGGTCGCCGCCCGCCTGGCTCTGGACGGCGGGCTCGATCACCTGCGCGGCACGGGCCGCCCGCGATGGCCAGGCAGCTATCACCTGGTCGGCTCGGTCGGGGGGAAGCTGTACGTCCGGGGCACGGTGAGCGCACTGCGCCGGGTCTTCGTCGGTTCGGCGGGACCGGTGACCCTCATCGCAGACCGCGCCGACGTGGTCGCCGCGCTGACCGGT
Organism: Phytohabitans aurantiacus; assembly: GCF_027923225.1. Classification (GTDB taxonomy): domain Bacteria; phylum Actinomycetota; class Actinomycetes; order Mycobacteriales; family Micromonosporaceae; genus Phytohabitans; species Phytohabitans aurantiacus. Next base: position 118,725 of record NZ_BSDI01000004.1, on the reverse strand, counting down.
GCCGATCTCGATCCGGCACGGGTGGCGGCGCACCTGCTGGACCCGCAGACCATGCCGCCGGTCACCGGCCAGCCGTTGTGGCGCGGCGTGACCGAGATTCCGGGCGGACACGATGTCGAGATCCGCGAGGACCGCGTGGTCCGCTCGGCGCGGTGGTGGTCTCCGCCGGACCCGACCGTGCCACTCGCCGACGGTGCGCGGGAGTTGGCCACCGCCCTCACCGAGGCGGTCGGCGTTCGCACCCGCGGCCAGCGGCTCGTCTCGTGTGACCTTGGCGGCGTCGACTCCACAGCGGTGTGTGCGATCGCGGCGCGGCTCGCCGACGCCGAGGTGCTCGCCTTCACCGTCGACGTGCGCGACGCCATGGCCGACGACGTCGAATGGGCCACCCGTACGGTTGCCGCTCTCGGCATCGAGCACCATGTCGTGCCCGGCGAGGAGATGCCGCTCAGCTACGCCGGTGTCGACGAGATGGCCGACCTGTGGGACGAGCCCTGCTTCACCACCGTCGACCGGAACCGCTGGCTCGCGGTGGTCACGCGCGCCGCCGACCGGGGATCGAGCGCGCACCTCACGGGTATCGGCGGCGACGAGCTTCTGCACGGCTCCACCGCGTACCTGCACACGCTCGCGCGCCGGCGACCGCTTCTCGCGCGCCGGATGATTCGCGGGTTCGTCGCCAAATATCGGTGGCCGGCCGGCCAGGTGCTGCGGCAACTCGCGTCCACGAACTCGTACGGCGACTGGTTGCGCGGTGTCGACGCGCACCTGACGATGGCGCCGCCGCCAATCACCGAACCCATGCTCGACTGGGGCAGCGAGCCACGACTTCCGCCATGGACCACCCGCGACGCCGTCGACGCCGTGCGCACGCTGCTCCGGGCCGAGATCGGCGGGGCGGCACCGCTCAGCCCACATCGCGGCCAGCACCGCGAACTCGCCGCCATCGGGTTGCTGTCCCGGATGACCCGCCAGCTTCAGCAGCTCGCCGCCGAGCGCGGAGTGCGGTACGCGGCGCCGTACTACGACGACGCCGTCGTGACGGCGGCGCTGTCGGTGCGGCCCGAGCAGCGGGTGACGCCGTGGCGGTACAAGCCGCTGATCAGCGAGGCGATGCTCGGCGTGGTACCGGAGAGCAGCCGGCTGCGCGCCACGAAGGCCAACGCGATGGTCGAGGAGGAGATGGGGTTGCGGGTGCACCGCGACGCGCTCTTCGCTCTGTGGGACGACTCGGCCCTGGCCCGGCTCGGCCTCATCGACGCGCGGGCGGTACGCGAGCTGTGCGCGCGCCCTTTGCCGAAGCACCTGCAGATCGGGGTGCTGCACCAGACGATCGCGGCCGAGGTCTGGCTGCGCTCGATCGAACGCGTCACCGACCGGACGGCTCTCGCGTCCTGAGGAGGAGTCATGGGGTTGAAGCTGCGCAACGGCGTACTGATCACCGAGACGGAGTACGGTGCGGCTCTGCTGGACGAGGACAGCGGCGCCTTCTTTACCCTCAACGAGACGGGTGCGGTCGTCGTCCGCACGATCGCGGAGGGCGGCGACGCGGCCGCGGCCGCGACGGCGCTCAGCCGGGAGTACGACATCGATCGAGGCAGCGCGGAGCAGGACGTGACCCATCTGGTCACGGAGCTGTGCACCGCCGGCCTGATGGACCGGTAGGCGCCGCCATGTCCATGCCCGAAGCGATCTATCACAACCCCCGGTCGGTTCCGCTGCCCACGCGGCTTGCGGCGCACGCGGCGGTGACGGCGGCTCGGGTACTGGCACGGCGTCCACCCCGACAGATCCGGCGGCTTCTGACCCGCTTGCGTCGGGGCGCCCGCCCCGCCACCCGCGAGCAGGTGCTCGACGCCCGGCAGGCGGTGATGGCGGTGAGCCTCGTCTGCGCCGCACGCGAGGGCTGCCTGCCCCGATCGCTCGCGGTGGTGCTGCTGTGCCGGGCACGGGGGACGTGGGCGGCGTGGTGCGTCGGCACGAGGCGGCTGCCGCCCTTCTCGGCGCACGCCTGGGTGGAGGTCGACGGGGAGCCGGTCGGGGAGGAGTTTCCGGCCGACTACTTTCGCACCTTCTTCACGGTGGCCTAGCGGTGACCAGCGCGCTGGACCGGGCCGGCTGGCGCGACATGATGCGCCTGCTGAGTGGCCACTACCGGTGGCTCGCGCTGGCGGTCGCGCTCGGCGTCGCGGCGACCGGCGCCGGGCTGGCGCAGCCGCTGCTGGTACGGCACACGGTCGACGCGACCGCCGATGGCGCTTTTCCCTTCCGTCCCGTCGGTGCGCTCGTGGTGCTTTTTCTCCTTCAGGCGGTCGCGCTCGGGGTGGCCCGGTACGCGCAGGCGCGGGCCAGCGAAGCCATGACCCTCAAGCTGCGACAGACGCTGATCGATCACGTGTTGCGGCTGCGGATCGCTGTCTACGACCGGTACCGCGGTGGTGACCTGATCTCACGAATCACCACCGATCCCGCCGCGATCCGCATGCTCATCGCGGAGAGCGTCACCAACGCGGCGTCGGGCACCATCGGGCTGGCCGGCCTCGTAGCGGTGATGCTGTGGCTGGACTGGACGCTCTTTGTCGTGGTCGCCGTGCTGATCGGCGTGGCGGTGCCGGTGTTGCTGGCCGTCGTCGAGCGGATCCGGCTCGCGTCCGCCGACGCACAGCGAGCGGATGGCGAACTGACGGCCGACCTGGAGCGCGCCTTGTCCGCCATCCGTTCGGTACGCGCCAACCGTGCGGAGCCGGCGGAGAGCGGCCGGATCTTCAGGCACGCGAGCCGGATCTGTGCGGCCCGCCTGCGGATGGCGCGGCTGGACGCCGGCGCCGGATCGGTCAACGACCTGGCGCTCACCGGGTCCTACCTGATCATCCTGCTGATAGGTGGCGCGCGGGTGGCCGGTGGCGCCAGCACGGTCGGCGAACTTGTCGCCTTCATGCTGTACCTCACCTACCTGACGACGCCCGTGGGGGCGATCTTTCAAGCGGTCACCGCCGTGCAGCAGGGTGCCGGCGCGCTGCAGCGGGTCAACGAGGTGCTCGCACTGCCGCGCGAACCCGTAACCGTCCGCGCGGCCGCGGCGGTGCCGGAGAACCGATCGCCGCATCTGCTGGAGCTGCGGGACGTGTGGTTCGGCTACGAGCCCGCGCGACCGCTCCTACGTGGACTGTCGCTGAGCCTGCCCGAGCGTGGACACGTGTCGCTGATCGGGCCGTCAGGAGCCGGTAAGTCCACTGTGTTCAGTGTCATCGAGCGGTTCTACGAGCCGGATCGCGGGCAGGTGTTGTTTCGTGGCAGGGACGCCCGCGACGTTCCGTACGACGAGTACCGCGGCGCCATCGGCCTTGTCGAGCAGCAGTGCACGGTCCTGGCCGGTACCGTGCGCGAAAACCTCACCTACTCCGGTGCCGCGGCCGACGATGACGACCTGTGGTGGGCACTGGCGATGACCAACCTGACCGATCTGGTCAGGCGGCTCCCACGCGGCTTGGATGCCGAGGTCGGGGAGCACGGGCGGCTGCTGTCGGGTGGTGAACGCCAGCGGCTGGCCATCGCGCGGTGCCTGCTGGGCCGGCCGGCGCTCGTGCTGCTCGACGAGCCAACGGCGCATCTGGACCCGGTCAACGAGGTGGCACTCACCCGCACCATCCGCGAGGTGTCGCGGGTGTGCGCGCTCCTTGTCATCAGCCACCGGCCGGCCACGGTGCGGTCTGCCGACCGGGTGGTACTGCTACGCGACGGCGTCGTGGCGGCGGAAGGTACCCCGGATGAGGTCGCCCGCCGCCAGCGCGAAAGGCCGGTACTCCACGGGGAGCACCGGCCTTCCGCGTGACGGTCAAGCGACGAGCTCAAGCTCCTCGGCGGGTGCCGGCTTGCGGTCCCGCATGATCAGGCTGGCCACGATCGCGGCGGCGAGGACGCCGATCGCGCTGAGGGTGAACGTGGTGGACATCGAGGCGGTGAAGGCGTCCCGGGCGGTCTGGATGAGGCCGGCGTCGCCCTGAGCCATCGCCAGCGCGTCGGCGATCGACCGCTTGGCCTGCTCCGGTGCGTCGGCGGGCATTTCGCTGGCGAAGCCGCTGGAGAGCAGCGAGCCGAGGATCGCGATGCCCAGCGCGGTGCCGGCCTGCTGGATGGTGTCGTTCAGGGCGGAGCCGACGCCCGCCTTGTCAGCCGGGATGGTGGCCATCAGGGCGCTGACCGCGGCCGGCATCGCGGCGCCGGCACCGAAGCCGAGGAGGCCGAGGGCGATGGCGGGGACCGCGAAGCTGGTGTCGGCCGAGACGGTGGTCAGCAGGGCGAACGAGGCGACCATGACGAGCATGCCGCCCAGTACCAGGGCGCGGTTGCCGAGCTTCGCGGCGAACTTGGCGCCTAACCCGTTGCCGACGAGCGCCGCGACGGCCAGCGGCACGAAGGCCAGGCCTGCCTTGACCGGCGAGTACCCGAGCACGAACTGCAGGTACTGGGTGAGCACCAGCAGCAGGCCGCCGTTGCCGATCTGCACGAGGGCGAGGGAGAGCGAGCCGCCGCTGAAGTTGCGGTGCTTGAACAGGACCAGCGGCACCATCGGGGCGGGAGTGATGTTCTCCCAGATCACGAATCCGACGAGCGAGACCACGGCGATGCCGAGGGTGACCAGCGAGCGACCCTCGAAGGCGCCGTGCTGTGGGATCTCGATGATCCACCAGACCAGGGCGGTCATGCCGGCGGCGGAGAGCACCGCGCCCAGCGGGTCGGCCTTCTGCCAGGGAGCCTTCGACTCGGGCATCAGGGTGAGGCCGGCCAGGAGCGCGAGACCGACGACGGGGACGTTGATCAGGAAGATCGCCTGCCAGGAGAAGTGGTCGATCAGTACCCCGCCCAGCACCGGGCTGCCGACCAGGCCGAGCATCGCCACGGAGCTCCACACCGCCATCGCCTTGTTGCGCTCGTCCTCCTGGAAGACCGTGATGAGGATCGACAGTGTTGACGGCATGATCAGGGCGCCACCGACGCCCATCGCGATCCGCACCGCGATCATCTCGGCGGGGTTCGCGACGAACATCGCCGCCAGTGACGCCGCTCCGAAGAGCAGCAGGCCGATGATCATGACTTTTCGGCGTCCGAACCGGTCACCGAGGCTTCCCGAGGTGAGCAGAAGTCCGGCGAACACGAGGATGTACGAGTCGAGGATCCACTGGATGTCCTGCGCGCTCGCGCCGATGTCCTCGGTCATGTGTGGCACCGCGACGGTCAGCGCCATGCTGTCGACCACCAGGACCAGGCTGCTCAGGCATAGCACGACGAGGATCCACCAGCGGTGCGGGTTGCGAGTTTCCATGATCTTCCTCCAGGGGCGTACACCGTTCGTTTGCTGCGAACACTGTACGCAGACGCGAACGCTGTACGCAAGCCCGGTTTTGTGTACGCTGATGGCGAACGGTGTACGCGTCCTGGAGGAAGTGGTCATGGCCGGCAAGACGAACCCGATCCCGTCCGTGTGGGCCCGCCAGCAGGCCGAGCCCGATCAGCCCGCGCTGAGCCAGGCGGCGATCGTGCGCGAGGCGATCGTCATGCTCGACGCGGAAGGCGTGGAGGCGCTGAGCATGCGCAAGCTCGGCACCCGCCTGAAAACGGCCGCCACCTCCCTGTACCGCCATGTGGCGACCAAAGACGAGCTGATGGAGCTCGCGATGGACGAGATCTTCGCCGAGGTGACGGTGCCGGACGCCAGCGGTACCGGATGGCGCGCTGCCGCCGGTGACGCGTCGCGCTCCTTCCGTGCGACCGCCCTGCGCCACCCGTGGCTGGCTTCGGTGGTCGGCCAGGCGGGCCTCGCCTACATGGGCCCCAACCTCACGTCGTTCACGGAGCGGCTCGCCGCTGTCTTCGCGGCCGCCGGCTTCCCCGAGCCGAGCCGAGCGATCGACACGCTCCTCTCATACGTGATCGGAATGAGCACGACGGAGGCCGCCTGGCTCACCACCGTCGCGCGTTCCGGGCAGACGGAGGCGGAGTTCGTCGCGCGGCTCATGCCAGCCGGCTCCACGGATCTTGACCCGGCTGGGATCCGGCAGGACAAGTTCGAGTACGGATTGGAGGTCGTCCTCGACGGGCTGGAAGGCCGGATCCCTCGCTAAGCTCGGATCATGTCGGAACGCCCTGGGCGCCGCGCGCCGCGTGTCACCACCGCCCGCGTGGAGTCTGTCGAGCGGATCACTCCGCATATGGTGCGCATCGTGCTCGGCGGCCCCGGGCTGGCGAATTTCAGCGCGGGGGAGTTCACCGACCACTACGTGAAGCTGCTTTTCGCACCCAGCGGCGTGACGTATCCCGAGCCGTTCGACCTCGAACAGATCCGCGCCGAACGTCCGCGCGAGCAATGGCCGAGCATGCGCACATACACCGTGCGTCGCTGGGACGAGGTGCGGCGCGAACTCACCATCGACGTCGTGTATCACGGCGAGGAGGGCCTCGCCGGTCCGTGGGCGGCGCAGGCACGCCCCGGCGATGAGGTTCGCTTCGCCGGGCCGGGAGGCGCCTACGCGCCCAACCCGGATGGCGATTGGCATCTGCTGGTCGGCGACGAGAGCGCGCTGCCCGCGATAGCGGCGTCCCTGGAACGGCTGGCGCCGGCCACGCGTGCACACGTCTTCATCGAGGTGAGCGGTCCCGAGGAGGAGCAGAAGCTCGAGACCGCGGGCGATGCCGCGGTCACCTGGCTGCACCGGGGCGACGCCCCGGTCGGCGCGGCGCTCGTGCGGGCCGTGTCGGCGTTCGAGTTCCCGCCCGGCGCCGTGCACGCGTTCGTGCACGGCGAGGCCGGGTTCGTGAAGGAACTGCGCCGGTTGCTCTTCGTCGAGCGTGGCGTCGCGCGCCAGGGACAGTCACTTTCCGGGTACTGGCGGGTTGGTCACGACGAAGACCGATGGCAGGCCACCAAGCGGGAGTGGAACGCCACCGTCGAACGTGAACAGGACATGCAACCGTAAGGTGGGCTCGTTGACACCTAGGCTGTGTGAGAACATTTCGATGGCTCGCCGCGTCGGCGAGTCTGACGCTGGTCCTTTCTGGTCCCGCGCCCGCCACAGCACAACCGGGCGGCGCCCTACCGGGTGACACGGTCACCCTCGTCACCGGCGACGTCGTGCGTTTCAGCGGCGACAAGGTGGTGTCGGTCGAGCCCGGCAAGGGGCGAGACCGGATCGGGTTCGCTGCCGAGCGGCGCGCCGGGCACCAGTACATCTATCCATCCGATGTGCTCGGACTGCTGGCCGCGGGTCGGGTGGATCGGCGACTGTTCGACGTGACCGGGCTGCTCGCGATCGGGTACCGCGACACGACGCCGCTCATCCTCCAGCACGCCGGAGGCGCGAAGCGCTCCAGCCTGCGCCAATTAGCGGACAAGCGCGCCACGGTGACTCGCGAGATCCCCGTGGTGAACGCGCTCGCGGTGCGCGCCGACAAGGGCGACAACGGTGCACTGTGGACCGAGCTGCGTTCCGGGCTCGACCAGGGCGCCGTCCGCTCGATCCTTCTGGATGGCGTCAGGCAGATCGCGCTCGACCAGAGCGCGGCACAGATCGGCGCGCCAGCGGCCTGGGAAGCCGGCCTCACCGGCCGTGACGTCGTGGTGGGGGTACTGGACACCGGCGTCGACGCGAGCCATCCCGATCTCGCCGGTCGTATTCGAGCCAGCGAGAACTTCTCCGAGTCGCCGGAGCCAGGCGACGTGATCGGGCACGGCACGCATGTGGCGTCCACCATGGCGGGCAACGGCGCTGCCTCCGGCGGGCGGTACAAGGGCATCGCGCCGGAAGCCACGATCCTCGCCGGCAAGGTGTGTGACGACAGGTGGTGCTCCGACTCGGCGATGATCGCCGGCATGCAGTGGGCGGCCGAGCAGGGCGCCTCGGTGGTAAACGTGAGCATCGGCGGGCCGGACAGTCCTGGCGTCGACATCGTCGAAGACACGGTCAACCGGCTCAGCGCGCAGTACGGCACGCTCTTCGTGATCGCGTCAGGCAACGACGGTCCCCACACGGTCCAGTCACCGTCCACAGCGGACGCCGCACTCTCGGTCGCGGCGGTCGATCGTCAGGACGCCATCGCGGACTTCTCCAGCGGTGGTCCCCGGCTGGGTGACGGCGGGCTCAAGCCCGAGATCGCGGCTCCCGGTACCGACATCGTGGCCGCCCGCTCCTCGCTGGTGCCTGATGAGGGCAGCGGGCCCTACATGGCGCGCAGCGGCACGTCGATGGCGACACCGCACGTCGCCGGCGCCGCGGCACTTCTGGCCCAGAAATATCCACAGTGGAGCGGCTCGGAACTCAAGGGCGCTTTGATGAGCACCTCCCGGTGGCTCGATGGGGTCGCCCTCGACGGGCAGGGCGCGGGTCGGGTAGACCTGGCCGCTCTGGTCAGCGCGTCCGTGGTCGTGGATCAGGGCAGCCTCAACCTGGGGCGGCCGGAGTGGCCGCACGAGGACGACGCACCGATGGCCAAGGTGCTGACCTACCGCAACACCGGTACCACACCGATTTCGGCCACCGTGGCTGGAGCGATGACCGGCCCCGGCGGTGCCGCTCCGGCCGGGATGCTGACGGTGTCGCCGTCGACCGTGACGATCCCCGCGGGAGGCACGGCCACGGTCACCGTCACGGTGGACACGTCGGTGGCCGCCCCGGACGGCCGGTACACGGGCCAGGTCACCGCGATGGTGGGTGCCACCCCGGTGCGGACGCAGGTCTCCGTGTTCCGCGAGGCGGAAAGCTACGACATCACCGTGCGGGTGATCGACCGGCACGGCGCGACCGCGACGGCGTACAACAGCGCCGTCACGTCGTGGACCGGCGAACAGGTGTCGTACCAGATGACGCCGGACGGATACACCACGCGCGTGCCCGCGGGCGACTACAGCGTGGGTGCCCTCATCGCGACCGACCCGGACACCGAGAAGGAAACCATCTCGCTGCTGGCGCGGCCACAGATCCGGTTGAAGGCCGACACCACGGTCGTTATCGACGCCCGGACCGCCGCCGCCGTCGACATCACCGTGCCCGAACCCGGCGCCGCTCCGGTCTTGTCGCTCGCCAGCTACACGGCGCCCGGCGATGACGGACTCGATTACTACTTCCCCTACGAGGGCACCCAAAGGCTGTTCCTCGGACAGGTCGGCCCCGCGGCCACCTCGGCGGGCTTCAAGTCTCTGGTCGCTTCCCACTGGGCCCGTTCGGACGGCAACGGTTCCTTCTGGGACAGCCCGTACATGTACAACGTGGGAATCGGCATCGACGGCGGAGTCCCGACCGGGCTCACCCGCCACGTCCGTCCCCGCGACCTGGCCGTCGTACACCAGAACATGCACGGGCTGCCCGGCACCGCCGGTGCGATGGGCTCACTGGCCGACAACGCGTTCTTCTCCGCAAACATCCGCATGCGGCTGCCCGCGCGCCGCATCGACTACTTCGCCGGCACGAACGTGAACTGGTCCAGCGACATGGTCGACATCGGCCCGATCGACGTTCCGAAGACGGTGACCCTCGCCGCCCAATCGGACCTCGTCTACCGGCCAGGGCGTTCGTACCAACAGATTTGGAACACGGCGGTCTTCGGCCCGGCGTTCTACAACCGCCCAGCCGGTAGCGCGTCGACGGTCGGCGTGACCCGGACAGCCGACGACGAATTCAGCGCGTACTTCGGCATGATGGTCGACCCCGTGCCCGGCCGGTTCGGGATCGGCGGCAAGATCCCGGCGAAGCGGAGCCAGACCACCCTGTATCGGAATGGGGAACCCATCGCGACCTCCCCCGTAGCTGGCATTCTCTCGACGACGCTGCCCAGCGAGGATTCCGCGTACCGTTTGGAGGCGGAACTCGACCGCACCGGGGTCTTCCCGACATCCACCAAGGTGTCCGGCTCATGGTCGTTCCGTTCCGCACACTCCGCGGAGGCGGTGACGCCTCTTCCCCTGATGACGGTGCACTACGCGCCAGCGCTGGACGGTGCGTACAGCGCACCGGCGGGCGAACGATTCACCATTCCGGTGCGAGTCAGCCACCAGGCCGGCTCCCATGCCAGCCGTGTCACCAGCCTCACCGTCGAAGTGTCCTACGACGACGGTGCTACGTGGAGCCCGGCGGCGGTGAAAGGCGGTGGCTCGAAGTGGAAGACGACGGTCAACCATCCGGCCGGCGCCGAGCACGTGTCGCTGCGAGCCGTGGCGAAGGACAAGGCCGGTAACGAGGTCACGCTGACCACGCTCCGCGCGTACCTGCTGCACTGACCGATGAGAGGGGCCCTTGACCAGCCGGTCAAGGGCCCCAACCAAATCCTTAGTGGATGTGCTCCTCGACCCACTGTTCGAACGTGCGGGCGGGCTTGCACGTCACCCACTCGGCATCACTGATCGGTGCCGGCCCGGCCACGGCGCCGGCCCAGAAGTCGAGCAGCGATGCGACAAACTCGGCTGGCATGTATCGAGCCATCTTCTCCTCCGCCTCGGCGCGCGTCAGCTCGTGGATGGCGATGTCGCGTCCGAGCCGGCCGGCGACGATGGTGATTTGCTCGCGCAGGCTTATCGACCGCGGTCCGGTGAGCGTGATGGCGTGACCGACGAGCCAGTCTTCGGTCAGCGCCGCGGCCGCGACATCGGCGATATCGTCTTCGTGCACCGGGGCGACATTGGCGTCCGGATAGGCCTGCTCGACCGGCCCGCCGGACCGGATCGCGTCCAGCCAGCCAAACGCGTTGCCGGCGAAAGCGTCTGGTCGTAGCAGCGTCGTCGAGATCGACGATGCCAGTAGTGCGCGCTCGACCAGGATGTGGTGCCGGCCGAGCGGGTCTTCCAGCGCGGTCGGCGACAGCGCCGCGGAGCTCGACAGCAGCACGATGTGCTTGACGCCGGCCGCCTCGGCGGCGCCGACGAACTCGTCGACGCCTTCAGGCTCGGCGTAGAGGAACACCTGGGTGATGCCCCGCAAGGCAGACTCGAACGTGTCAGGCTCGGCAAGATCGAGCAGTACTGTCTCGATCCCCTCGGGCACGTCCAGTCGCCCGGGCTCCCGGCTCGACGCGCGCAGGGCGTGGCCGGCAGCGTGCAAGCGCCGCAGGACGCCGCCGCCGACATTGCCGCGCGCGCCGGTGATGAGGGTGGTCATGGGTTTGCTGTCTCCTCGTGTGAAGGAGGCCATCGAGCGGGCGCTCACCGCGCCACGACTCCGCCCGGAGGATCCGGGTTACATATGTGCATGCTGTCATGCACATGGTTGCACGCTAGCACATGCCTTAAACTCGCGTGATGTCAGATTTGCTGGACGCGGTCGGTCCCGCCTTCTCCCGGTTGCGCCGCAGCGTGCTGCTCGACGTGGAAAACCCGGTACCGGCCAAAGACCTGACCCGCACGCTCGTGCTCAACATCGTCGAGGACGGCACCGACGGCGAGGTCACCGTCGGCGTGGTGGCTGAACGCCTCGCGGTCGACCCGTCGGTCGCAAGCCGCATGGTCACCGACTGCATCAGCGCCGGCTACCTGGCGCGGGCTGCGTCTCAGCGTGACGGGCGGCGTACTGTGCTGCGGCTCAGCCCTGAGGGCGTCGCGACGTTGGAACGTTTCCGGCAGCACCAGCGGACCGCGTTCGAGTACATCACCCGCGAGTGGCCGGAGCAGGAGCGACTCGAGTTCGCGCGCCTACTGCTGAAGTACGTGGCCGCGATCGGCGCCCTGCGCACCGTTCGTGATGGCGCCAGTGGCTAGAAAGCGACCAGGCGGAGTACCGCTAAAGCCTGCACCCGGGCGTGGGGTCTGGGGCTCGAGCCCCAGGCAGAAATGACAAGCGCTCCAGGTCCGTGCATCTCAGCGGACGTGGAGCGCGAAAGCTGGTGCCCCCGGCAGGATTCGAACCTGCGCTCCCGCCTCCGGAGGGCGGTGCTCTATCCCCTGAGCTACGGGGGCTCAGCGACCAACGAAGAGTAGCAGGCTCCCCCCGCCGTCGCCGAACCGACTCAGCGTCCCCGTTCGCATGTCGGCAACGCGTGTAGCACCACGCCGTCTGGGATCCGGCGGGGCCATTCGGTGGTTGCCCATGAGCCGTCTACCACCACGTGCACGTCCCGGCCTGCCTGTGACGCTAGCCGGCTCAGGAATTCGCGCGGTAGCGCCGTTTCGCCGGTGACCAGGAAGCGGACCCAGCCGCGGGTCGACACCGCCGCTACGACCTCTGTCGCGGGTGAGACGCCGTGCAGGCGGGTGCGGCCGGCCCAGTACAGGTCGGCGCGTTCGAGCTGCGCGGCCTGAAGGATCTCCGGGTACCGGTCAGACTGCCACTGTACGACCGCCATCGCGCAGAGGGCGCAGGCCCGGTCGACGGGTTCCCGCGGTGCGAGGCCCCAGGCGCGCAGGTACCGGGCGATGCCGGGCACGCTGAGCGGGATGCCGTATGTCTGCTCGACCAATCCGAGCACACTCTGGCGGGTCCACAGGCTTCCGGCCAACCCGAAGTCTTCGGGGAACGCGTCGCGCAGCATGTCGATGAGTCGGAGCTCCTGCTCACGAGTGAGCGCTCCGTGCCGGCGGCGGGCGGCTACCGCGCCGTCGCCTCCGCTCGCATACCGCCGGCACCAGTTTGCGATTGATCGTCGTCCGTCACCAAGTACAACCCCCACGTCCCGGACAACGAGTCCGATTCGGACAGGTAGCGCTGGGTGAACAGAAAGCTCCGGAGAGTCACGATTTATCCGACTTTATCCACCGAGCTTCGTCAGGAGCTGCTGGAAGGCGGCCACCTCGTTGCGCTGGTTGGCGACCATGCCCTGCGCGAGCCGGAGCACCTCGGCGTTGTCGGTCAGCTTGACCACCTCTTCGGCCATGTGGATGCCGCCGAGGTGATGCTTGATCATCAGCTGGAGGAAGAGCACGTCGAACGCCTTGCCGGTGGCGCTGCGCAATTGAGCGCGCTCGGCGTCTGTCGCCATACCCGGCATCAGGCCGTTTTCGAGGCCGGCGCTGCCCTCGGGCATCCACGCCATGCGCGGCTGCGAACCGGTGGGGCCGAGCTTCCACTCGCGTAGCCACGCCTGCATCATCCCGATCTGGGCCTGCTGGGTCAGCGCGATGTCGCCGCCGAGCGTGCGCACGTCGCTGTCGCTGGCCTTCTGGTGGGCGAGCATGCCCATCTCGACGGCCTGGGCGTGGTGCGTCGACATGTCCCGGGCGAACCCGGCCTCGGCCGAGTCTTCGCCCGGCCGGGTGAATGACGGGACGATCAGTAGCCCGGCCACGAGGCCCAGGAGGAGGCCCAGTGCGACGCCGGCCGCCAACCAGCCGGCGACACCGAAGCGCCGGCGGGCTGGCGGAACCGCGTCGTCGATCTCCGGCGACTCGGGGTCGGACTCCACGGAGACGCTCATCAGCCGCCCTGCTGGTCCTTGCCGATGTCGCGCGGCGTGGTGCCGGTGGCCGTGATGCCGCCGGAGCAGGTGGCTCCCGCCTCGACCGTGGCGTTCTGGCGCAGCGCGCTGATGAACTGGTCGATGCGGCCGTCGTCGACGCTGTCGACCTTGAGCTGGTAGCCCCACGCCTGGAGCGAGACCTCGTGGTCGAGGTTCTCGATCGGGCTCATCAGCATGTACTCGTTGCCGCGCACCTTGCTGGCGAGCTTCTCCACCTGGTCGGCGGCCAGACCGCTCTTGTACGCGACCCAGACCGCGCCGTGCTCCATGGCGTGCACCGCGTGCTCGTTGGCGATGGGGGCGTCGTAGACGTCACCCATGCAGTTCTGCCAGTTGTAGTTGTGGTTGCCGCCGACCGGCGGGGTGAGCTTGTAGGTCAGCGGGCCCCACGCGTGGTTGGCCTCGGTGAGTGTCTTGTCCGGGTTGTCCCGGTAGTTGACGATCCCGTCGATGTCGGCGGCCTTCTGCTCCCATGGCTGGGAGCCCTTGAAAGCGGCCCATGAGCCGTACCCGATGATGCCGGCCGCAATCACGCCGACGGCGACGAACATCGCGATCGGGCCCCAACTGCGCCCCTGGCTGACCTTGACCGGCGTGATCGGCTTGCGACCCTTGCCGCCACCGCCGGCACCACCGGCCTTGCCGCCAGGACGGGCCGCGGTCCCCGCGGCCTTGCTGGCGGTCGACGGCTTGCGAGCCGTCGAGGTCGAGGAGGTCGAAGAGGAAGAGGACTTACCCGCAGGCGGCTTCTTGCCGGTGCTGACCGCGGACGGACGGCGCTTGTCGCCGGCCGGGGTACTGATGCTCATGGTGCCTCGTCAGGTCGGTCGGTCAAGGGGTGGGCGGTTGATCGACGCAACACATCGATCGACAGGGTCGCCGCCGAAGCACCCACTGTACCCCCGGTAACATGACTCGGTGACTCCCGCCAAGCTCGCAGACGCCGTATTAGCGGCTGCCCACGCGCTTTTCGCCGAGCGTGGGCTCGACCCGACCGCGCTACCGGAGTCGACGGCGGTTGAGCGACCCCGCAACCCTGAGCATGGTGACTACGCGTCCACGCTGGCACTACAGCTGGCGAAGAAGTCGGGAGTACCACCCCGCGACCTGGCCGCCGGCCTCGCCGATCAGCTTGGCCGCACGCCCGGCATCAAATCGGTCGAGATCGCCGGCCCCGGCTTCCTCAACATCCGCCTCGACGCGGCCGCCGCCGGCCAGCTCGCCCGCGTGGTCGTGCAGGCCGGCAAGGAGTACGGGCACAGCGAGCGGCTCGCCGGCCAGAAGATCAACCTGGAGTTCGTCTCGGCGAACCCGACCGGTCCCGTGCACATCGGTGGCGTCCGGTGGGCGGCGCTCGGCGACGCGCTGGCTCGGTTGCTGCGCGCGGTCGGAGCCGAGGTGGGCACCGAGTACTACGTGAACGACGCGGGCACGCAGATCGACCGGTTCGCCCAGTCGCTGCTGGCCGCCTCGCGGGGCGAGCCGACGCCCGAAGACGGATACGCGGGCGCCTACATCGCGGAGATCGCCGAGGGCATCACGCGCGACCACCCCGACGCCGACCTGGCGACGTTCCGGAGCGTGGGTGTCGAGCGGATGCTCGCCGAGATCGAGTCCTCGCTGACCGGCTTCGGTGTGCACTTCGACCTCTACTTCCGCGAGTCCGACCTGCACAGCCGGGGTGAGCTCGACCACGCGTTGACCCGGCTGCGTGAGCAGGGCCACGTCTTCGAGGCCGATGGCGCGATCTGGCTGCGCACCACCGACTTCGGCGACGACAAGGACCGGGTCCTGCGCAAGTCCGACGGCGAATGGACCTACTTCGCCGCAGACTGCGCCTACTACCTGGACAAGCGCGAGCGGGCCTTCGAGCGCGTGGTGATGATGCTGGGCGCCGACCACCACGGATACATCGGCCGGATGCGGGCGATGGTGTCGTGCTTCGGCGACGACCCCGACACCCATCTGGAGATCATGATCGGGCAGATGGTCAACCTGGTACGCGACGGCGTGCCGGTGCGGATGAGCAAGCGGGCCGGCACCGTGGTCACGCTCGAAGACGTGGTCGAGGCGATCGGCGTCGACGCCGCCCGGTACGCGCTGGCACGGTACTCAGCTGACTCGCCGATCGACATCGACGTCGAGCTGTGGACCCGGTCGACGCGCGACAACCCGGTCTACTACGTGCAGTACGTGGCCGCCCGCACCGCCAGCGTCGCCCGCAACGCGGCCGAGGTGGGGCTGAGCCGCGGTGACGCCGACTCCTTCCGGCCCGAGCTGCTCGACCACGAGAAGGAAAACGAGCTGCTCAAGGCGCTCGGCGAGTACCCATCCGTTGTCGCCACCGCGGCCGAGCTGCGCGAGCCCCACCGGATCGCCCGGTACCTGGAAGACCTGTCCGGCAATTACCACCGGTTCTATGACAACTGTCGCATCCTCCCCAAGGGTGACGAACCGATCGGTGATCTCCACCGGACCAGGCTGTGGCTGAACGACGCCACGCGTACCGTGATCGCTAACGGTTTGGATCTTTTGGGCGTCTCCGCCCCCGAGAGGATGTAGATGAGGGCGCACGAAGCGGGGGCGCTGCACGGCGACCTTGGCAGCCGGGGGCCCGCCTGGCTGCGTACCCCTGAAGACGTCAACGCCCTCGTGCCGCACCTGTGGCCCACCGGCGTCGCGCGAGCCGCCGACGGCGCGCTCGCCGTCGGCGACCTCAGCGTCCGGGCCCTGGCGGAGGAGTTCGGTACTCCGGCGTACGTGCTCGACGAGGGTGACATGCGCGCCCGATGCCGTGACTTCCTGGCGGCGTTCGACGGCTGCGACGTGTACTACGCGGGCAAGGCGTTCCTGTGCCGGGCCGTCGTCCGGATCATCGCCGAGGAGGGCCTGCACCTCGACGTGTGCAGCGGCGGGGAGCTGGCCACGGCGCTGTCCGCGGGCATGCCGCCCGAGCGGATCGGCTTCCACGGCAACAACAAGTCCGTGGCCGAGCTCACCCGTGCGGTCGAGGCCGGGGTGGGACGGATCATCGTCGACTCGTTCCACGAGATCGACCGGCTGACCGCGCTGGCGCGCGAGTTCGGCAAGCGCCCGAGCGTGCTCATCCGGGTGACGGTCGGTGTCGAGGCGCACACGCACGAGTTCATCGCGACCGCCCACGAAGACCAGAAGTTCGGGTTCTCGCTCGCCGGCGGGTCGGCGGTCCAGGCGGCGCTGAAGATCATCGACGAGGGCGTGCTCGACCTGCGCGGCCTGCACTCCCACATCGGCTCGCAGATCTTCGACACCAGCGGCTTCGAGGTATCGGCCAAGCGGGTGCTCGGGCTACAGGCCCAGATCCGCGAGGCGCGCGGCGTCGAGTTGCCCGAGCTCGACCTCGGCGGTGGTTTCGGCATCGCGTACACGACGCAGGACGACCCGGCACCCCCCGCTGACCTGGCCAAGCGGCTCACCAAGATCGTCGAGGGCGAGTGTGAGGCGCTGCAGCTAGC
The DNA here is from genome assembly GCF_027923225.1 of Phytohabitans aurantiacus. Taxonomy (GTDB): domain Bacteria; phylum Actinomycetota; class Actinomycetes; order Mycobacteriales; family Micromonosporaceae; genus Phytohabitans; species Phytohabitans aurantiacus. The sequence goes on along the minus strand of NZ_BSDI01000004.1, from coordinate 101,800 downwards.
GGTGCCGCACCTGTCGATCGAGCCCGGCCGGGCGATCGTCGGTCCGGCTGTCTTCACGCTCTACGAGGTCGGCACGGTCAAGGACGTCGACGGCATCCGCACCTACGTGAGCGTCGACGGTGGCATGAGCGACAACATCCGCACCGCGCTCTACGACGCGTCGTACTCGGCGACCGTGGCGTCCCGCACGTCGGAAGCCGGCCCGATCCTCGCTCGGGTGGTGGGAAAACATTGCGAGTCCGGGGACGTGGTTGTTAAGGATGAATTCCTGCCCGCCGACGTGCAGCCCGGAGATCTTCTTGCCGTACCCGGCACGGGAGCCTATTGCCGGAGCATGGCCAGCAACTACAACCACGTGCCCAGGCCACCGGTGCTCGCCGTGCGCGACGGGCGGGCTCGGGTGATCGTCCGGCGGGAGACCGAGGACGACCTGTTGGCATTGGATGTGGGATGAAACCTGTTCGCTTGGCTCTGTTGGGGTGCGGCACGGTCGGCGCCGAGGTCGTCCGGCTGTTGCACGAGCAGGCGGATGACCTGACGGCACGGATCGGCGCCCCGATCGAGATCGCCGGCATCGCCGTTCGCCGGCTCGCCCGCGACCGCGGCGATCTGCCCGTCGACCCGGCGCTGTTCACCACCGACGCCCTCGGCCTGGTCAAGCGCGACGACGTCGACGTGGTCGTCGAGGTCGTCGGCGGCATCGAGCCGGCACGCACCTGGCTGGTCGAGGCGCTGCGTGCTGGGAAGAGCGTCGTGACCGCCAACAAGGCCCTGCTCGCCGAAGACGGCGGCACGCTGCACGACGCGGCTACCGAGGGCGGCTCCGACCTGTACTACGAGGCGGCCGTCGCCGGGGCGATCCCGCTGTTGCGCCCGCTGCGCGAGTCGCTGCACGGCGACAAGATCACGCGCGTGACGGGCATCGTCAACGGCACCACGAACTACATCCTGTCGTCCATGGATTCCAGCGGCGCCAGCTTCACCGAGGCACTGGAAGAGGCGACCGCTCTCGGATACGCCGAAGCCGACCCCACCGCCGACGTCGACGGTTTCGACGCGGCGGCGAAAGCGGCGATCCTCGCGTCCCTGGCGTTCCACAGTCGCGTGGGCGCCGCCGACGTGCACCGCGAGGGCATCACCGAGGTCAGCGCCGCCGACGTGGCCAGCGCCAAGGCCATGGGCTGCACGATCAAGCTGCTCTGCATCGCCTCGCGCGTCTCCGGCCCGTCCGGTGACTCCGTGAGCGTGCGGGTGCACCCGGCGATGATCCCGCGCACCCATCCGCTGGCGAGCGTCGGCGACGCGTTCAACGCGGTGTTCGTCGAGGCCGAAGCCGCGGGGCAGCTCATGTTCTACGGCCGTGGCGCCGGAGGCGCGCCGACCGCGAGCGCCGTGCTCGGCGACATCGTCGCCGTCGGGCGCAACCGCCTGGCAGGGGTACGGTCAGCGAGCGAGTCCGCGTACGCCGACCTGCCCGTCCGGCCGATGGGCGAGGTGGTGACCCGCTACCACATCAGCCTCGACGTGGCCGACCGCGCTGGTGTACTGGCCGCTGTGGCCGGCGTGTTCGCCAAGCACGATGTCTCGATCGCCACGGTGCGCCAGTCGGGCCGGGGCGACGACGCGATCCTCGTGATCGTCACCCACGGCGCCCCGGATGCCGCGCTGGCCGCGACGGTCCGCGAGCTTCAGGCGCTCGACATCGTCCGCTCGATCGCCAGCGTCCTGAGAGTAGAGGGCGCCACGACGTAGCCCCGTCCTTCGTGATCAGGGCTGTGAACGGTCCGAGTCGCCTACTCCGTCGTGCGCAAGCACCGCGCAGCGACTCGGACCGTTCATCCCTGACGTTGCTCTAACGACTTGAGGGACGCCCTGATCACGCTAGGTCCAGGGACTTGGCCGCAGCCAGCACGTCGTTCTTGATGGTCGTGGGGCTGGGAGCCGTGGAGATGGCCCACTCGGGGTCCTTCAGGCCGTGGCCGGTCACCGTGCAGACGACGGTGCCGCCAGCCGGGATGCGACCGGCCTCGGCCTGCTGGAGCAGGCCGGCCACGCTGGCCGCGCTGCCCAGCTCGACGAAGACGCCCACGTCGCGGGCCAGCAGCCGGTACGCGGTCAGGATCTCGCGGTCGGTCACGGCCTCGATGAGCCCGCCGGAGGCGTCGCGCGCGTCGACCGCCTTGGTCCAGCTCGCCGGGTTGCCGATGCGGATCGCGGTCGCGATGGTCGACGGCTCGCGGACGGCCTGCCCGGTGACGATCGGGGCGGCGCCGGACGCCTGGAACCCGTACATCTTCGGCTTGCGGGTGGAGTTGCCGGCCGCGAAGTCCTCCTCGTAGCCCATCCAGTACGCGGTGATGTTGCCGGCGTTGCCAACGGGCAGGCAGTGGATGTCGGGCGCGTCGCCGAGGGCTTCGATGATCTCGAAGGCGGCGGTCTTCTGCCCGGCGAGGCGGTCGGGGTTGACCGAGTTGACCAGCGCGACCGGGTAGTCCAACGACAGCTTGGACGCCAGCGCGAGGCAGTCGTCGAAGTTGCCGCTGACCTGGAGCAGCCGGGCGCCGTGGACGAGCGCCTGTGCCAGCTTGCCCAGCGCGATCTTGCCCTGGGGCACGAGGACCGCGCAGGTGAGCCCGGCACGTGCCGCGTACGCCGCCGCCGACGCGGACGTGTTGCCGGTCGACGCGCAGATGATCGCCTTGGCACCGCTTTCGACCGCCTTGGAGACGGCGACCGTCATGCCGCGGTCCTTGAAGGATCCGGTCGGGTTCGCTCCCTCGACCTTGAGGTAGACGTCGGCGCCCACCCGGGAGGAGAGCGTCGGGGCCGGTACGAGCGGCGTGTTCCCCTCGTGGAGCGTGATCACCGGGGTGGCATCGGTGACCGGCAGCCGGTCACGGTACGCCTCGATCAGACCGCGCCACATGGTGCTCTCCTGTCTAGCGGTGGTGGTGCCGTGTCAAGGATGCCGCACCACCTGCCAGGACATTCGAAAGGGGTCGGATGCACTACACCGAGCCGCCGGTTCGGTCGATAAGGTGAGTCGCCGCATACCTCATGCGCCTCAATTTTCTCAGGAGTGAGCTACCCCATGCCGTCGCTCGCCAGACTCAGCCTTGCCAACCGCAGTCTGGTCGCCCTGATCGCGGTGGTGGTCACCGCGTTCGGCGCGTTCGCCATTCCCTCGCTCAAGCAGCAGCTCTTGCCGTCGCTCGAATTTCCCGCGGCGTTCATCGTGGCCACCTATCCGGGTGCCGCACCCGAGATCGTCGAAGAACGGGTCGCCGAGCCGATCGAGAATGGCGTCCAGGGCATAGCCGGCGTCGACAAGGTCACCTCTACGTCCCGAATGGGTTCGGCGACGGTACAGGTGGCTTTCGAATTCGGCACCGATGTCGACGACGCGGTCGCGAAGCTGCAGGGCGCGCTCGGCCGGCTCGGCGCGCGGTTGCCGGCGGGCGTGGAGCCGGAGGTGTTCGCGGGCGGCACCGACGACCTGCCGGCGGTGGTGCTGGCGGCGAGTGGCGGAGCCGACGAGCGCGCCTTGGCCGGCACGCTCAACCAGACGGTGATCCCCGAGCTGTCCGGCATCGACGGGGTGCGCACGGTCGAGGTGACCGGTGGCCGCGACGAGGTCGTGCTGATCACGCCGGACCCGGCGAAGCTGGCGGCGTCGGGCGTCGACGCGCGGGCGATCGGAGCCGCGCTCCAGGCCAACGGCATCGCGATGCCGGCCGGCGGGCTGACCCAGGACGACAAGACCCGCACGGTACAGGTGGGCACGCCCATCGGTTCGGTCGACGACCTGCGCACGGTGTGGGTCACGGGAGCGCGCGGCGTCAACGTCCGGCTGGGCGACCTGGCGACGGTGACGCAGCAGCTCGCCGAGCCGACCGGGTTCACGCGCACCAACGGCAAGGACAGCCTCGGTATCGAGATCACGGCGGCACCGGGCGGCAACGCCGTGGAGATCTCGCGCGAGGTCCGCGACCGGCTGGATGATCTGAAGGCCGCCTCGGGCGCCGAGCTGACGGTGGTCTTCGACCAGGCGCCGTTCGTCGAGAAGTCGATCGACAGTCTCACCACCGAAGGACTGCTCGGCCTGCTCATGGCCGTACTGGTGATCCTGGTGTTCCTGCTGTCGGTGCGATCCACGCTTGTCACGGCCGTATCGATCCCGCTGTCGGTGCTGGTGGCGCTGATCGCCCTGTGGGTCGGCGACTACTCGCTCAACCTGCTGACGCTCGGCGCGCTCACCATCGCGGTGGGCCGGGTCGTCGACGACTCGATCGTCGTGCTGGAAAACATCAAACGCCATCTGGGGTACGGGGAGGACAAGCGCAAAGCGATCCTGGACGGTGTCCGGGAGGTCTCCGGTGCGGTGACCGCCTCGACGCTGACCACGGTGGCGGTGTTCGCGCCGATCGCGCTGGTGGGCGGGTTCGTCGGGCAGCTGTTCCGGCCGTTCGCGGTCACCGTGACGGTCGCGCTGCTCGCTTCGCTCCTGGTGTCGCTGACCGTGATCCCCGTGCTGGCGTACTGGTTCCTGCGCCCCGCGACCGGCGAGGGCGGCGCGGAGGCGATCCGCCGGGCGGCCGAGGATCGCGAGAAGACCAGCTATCTCCAGCTCGCGTACCTGCCCGTGATCGGGTTCGCGCTCCGCCGGCGCTGGGTGACGGTGGGGATCGGCCTGGCGGTGCTGCTGGGCACGATGGGGCTGTACTCGCAGGTGCAGCGGAACTTCCTGGACGACTCGGGCCAGGACACGTTCACGATCACGCAGGAGCTGCCGGCCGGCACCAGCCTCGCGGCCACCGACGCCGCGGCGCGCAAGGTCGAGGCAGTGCTCACGGGGCGCGACGACATCGAGTCGTACCAGGTCACGGCCGGCGGCGGCGGTCTGCCCTGGCAGGGCGGCGGGGTGACCACGGCGAGCTTCTCGGTGACCGTAAAGGACGGTGCCGACGCTGCCGAGACCAAGGAAGCGCTGCGCTCCGAGCTGGACGGCATCGACGACGCCGGCGAGATCGCCGTCGGGGCGTCTGGCCAGAGCACGGACCGGATCGAGGTCGTGGTCCAAGCCGCGGACGCGGGCACCCTCGCGACGGCGACCGAGATGGTACGCCAGGCGCTGGCGCAGACCTCCGGCGTAGAGGAGATCAGCACGAACCTGGCCGACGACGTGCCGCGCGTCGACGTCGTCGTGGACCGCACGGCGGCCGCCCAGCGTGGTCTCACCGAGGCGGCGGTCGGTGCGCTGGTGTCACAGGCGTTCCGCGGTGACCCGGTCGGCCGCGTGACGGTGGCCGGCGCCCAGCAGGACGTGGTGGTGCGCTTCGGTGTCGCACCGGCCACCGTCGACGAGCTGCGCGCGATGCCGATCGCGGGCGCCAAGCTCGACGACATCGCCGACGTGACCGAGGTGTCCGGCCCGGTCGAGGTGACCAGGATCGACGGCGTGCGCGCGGCGACCGTGTACGGCACGGCGGTCAGCTCCGACCTGGGCTCGGTCACCGATGCCCTCGCCAAGCGGCTGGACGGGCTCAATCTGCCGACCGGCTCCAGCTACCAGATCGGCGGGGCGAGCGCCGACCAGCAGGAGGCGTTCGCCGACCTGGGCCTCGCCGTGCTCGCCGCGATCGCGATCGTCTTCGTGATCATGGTGGCGGCGTTCCGGAGCCTGGTACAGCCGCTGATCCTGCTGGTGTCGGTGCCGTTCGCCGCGACCGGCGCGATCGGCCTGCTGATGCTGACCGGTACCCCGATGGGCGTGCCCGCCCTGATCGGCGTGCTGATGCTGGTGGGCATCGTGGTCACCAACGCGATCGTGCTGATGGACCTGATCAACCAGTACCGGGCGCAGGGCATGAGCGTGCGCGACTCGGTGGTCGAGGGCGCCCGCCGCCGGCTGCGGCCGATCCTGATGACCGCGATCGCGACGATCTTCGCGCTGCTGCCGATGGCCTTCGGGCTGACCGGCGAGGGCGGGTTCATCTCGCAGCCGCTGGCCATCGTGGTGATCGGTGGCCTGATCACGTCGACGCTGCTGACGCTGGTGCTCGTGCCGACGCTCTACAGCCTGGTCGAGCAGGCCAAGGAGAGACTCCTCAAGAAGAACGCGGCGCCCCCGGTGCCGGCGCCGCGTACGCCGAACGGCAACGGTGCGCTGGTGGCTCCGCCGCCGCCGGTACCGTCTGCCGCGCTGATCGAGGGCACCGACCAGTTCGAGGTGCTCCGGCTGCCAAAGCCGAAGAAGCGTAACGTGTGAGTACGTGGCGTCTCCGCTTTCGGTCGTTACCACCAACCGCGACTTCCGCAACCTCTTCTTCGCTGAACTAGTCGTCTTCGGCGCGGACTGGTTCGTCATGGTGCCGCTCCTGGTACTGCTGCCCGATCTGACCGGCAGCGGCATCTGGGGCGGCCTCGTGCTCGCCACCGACACCGGCATGCTGGCCGTACTGCTGCCGTTCACCGGCACGGTCGCCGACCGGATCGACCGCAAGAAGATCATGGTGTTGGCGAACCTGTCCGCGCTGGTCGGCGTGCTCCTGCTGCTGGCGGTGCGCAGTTCGGCCACGGCCTGGCTCGCCCTGCTCGCCGTCAGCGCGATGGCGGCCGCCAAGGCGTTCTACTCACCGGCCGCGCTCGCCGCCCTGCCGAACGTGGTCGACGCCGACGAGTTGGCCGCCGCCAACGCGGTCGCCGGGTCGGCGTGGGGCACGATGGCGATCGTTGGCGCCTCGCTCGGCGGGGTACTGAGCGCGGTGTTCAGCCCGTACACGTGCTTCGCGATCGCCGCGGTGAGCCTGTTCCTGGCCGCGGGCCTGGCGTGGCGGATCCGCCGCCCACTCCAGGCGCCGCGAAACGCTGACGAGCCGCCGCCGCGCACGTGGGTCGCCGTCCGGGAGGCGCTGACCTACATCGGGCACCAGCCGCGGGTACTGGCACTCGTCACCGTGAAGTCGGCGGTCGGACTCGGCAACGGCGTGCTGACCGCGTTCCCGCTGCTCGCCGGCCGGTTCGGTGTGGGCGCGGTCGGGGCCGGGCTGCTGTTCGCCGTTCGCGGCTTGGGCGCGCTCATCGGGCCGCTCGCGATGCGCCGGGTACTGAGCCACCGCTCGTGGCTGCTGCCCGGCCTGGCGCTGTCGATGTCCCTGTACGGCGTCGCCTATCTCGGTGTCTCGGTGGCCGCCTGGTTCCCGCTCGTGCTCGTACTGGTTTTCGTGGCGCACTTCGCGGGCGGCACCAACTGGGTGCTCTCCAACTTCGCGCTCCAGTCGGAGGTGCCCGACGAGCTGCGCGGCAGGGTGTTCGCCGCCGACATGATGGTCGCGATGCTGGCGATCTCGGCCAGCCAGCTCATCGCGGCGGCTCTTGTCGACCACATCGACGAGCGGCTGGTCATCGCCGGGTGTGCCCTGCTGACGCTGGCGTACGCGATCGGCTGGCGGGTGGCGACGCGCGGCCTGCACCTGGCCGAACGCACCGCCACCACTGCCACCCAGCCGGACCCCGACCCCGACCGAGCGTGATCAGGGCGTTGCGAGGGCTTCGGTGGGGGACAGGCGGCTGGCGCGGATCGCGGGGTAGAGGCCGGCCACCGCGCCGATCAGCAGCGTCACGCCGAGGCCACCCGCCATCGCGATCGGGGGCACCACCGTCGGCCACTCCTGCGTGTACGCGTAGACGCCGGTGACCGTGCTGCCCAGTACCGTGCCGCCGGCACCGCCCAGCGCCGACAGCAGTAGCGACTCGGCGAGGAACTGTCCCCGGATCTGCCGCCGGGTGGCGCCCAGCGACCGCCGCAGTCCGATCTCGCCCCGGCGTTCGAGCACCGAGATGACCATCGTGTTCGCGACCCCGACGCCGCCGACCACGAGAGCCACCGCGCCGAGGCCGAGCAGCAGCCCGTTCAGCGCGCTGTCGGTGGCCTGTTTGGCGGCGAGCGCGTCGGACGGGCGGGAGACCCGTACGCCGCTGGGCTCCGCCGGGTTGGCCGTGCGTGGCAGCACGTCGCGAACGGCGGCAACCTGGCTCTCGGTCGCGCGCAGGTACACCCTCGTCGGGTGGCCGTCGAAGTCCAGATAGGACTGCGCGGAGGCCCAGCCGACCAGCGCCGCCGAGTCGAGCTCCGGCGCGAGCGGCACCGGGTCGAGCACGCCCACGACCGTGTACCACTGGCCGCCCAGCCACACCCGCACGCCGACGCCCGGCAGGTCGAGCCGGCGGGCCGCGGTGTCGCCGAGCACGACACCCGGATACGTGGCGGTGGCCGGGGTGAGCCAGGATCCACTATGGATCGTGGCGCCGACGGTCGAAGGCAGGTCGGCGTGGGCGGCCATCACCTCGAGGCTGCTGGTCTGCCCGCGCGGGACGTGGTCGTTCCGGTACACCGACGCCTTCAGGGTGGCGGTGGCGCTGACCCTCTCGACCGGCGCGATCCGTCCGATCATGGAGATCGACTCTTCGGGCAGGGCGACGTCGCCTCCCGTCAGCGTCTCGCCCGGCGCGACGGTCAACAGGTTCGTGCCGAGCTGAGCGAGAGTGCGGTCCAGTTCGGCGCGGCTCGACGTGGAGATGCCGACCACCGCCAGCATCGCGGCGATGCCGATGGCGATGCCGAGCGCGGAGAGAAACACCCGCAACGGGCGGGACCGCAGCCCAGCCGCTCCTAATAGGACGATGTCGGTGGGCCGAAGGCGTGCGGGTTTCACGCCACCACCTGCCCGTCGCGCATGCGGATCTGCCGGGGCAGGGAGGCGGCGATCTGGCCGTCGTGCGTGATGACCACGATCGTGGTGCCGCTGGCGTGCAACCCTCGCAGAAGCTCCAGCACGGCGGCGCCGGACGCGGAGTCCAGGTTGCCGGTGGGCTCGTCGGCGAGCAGGAGCGCCGGCTCGCCCACCACCGCCCGCGCGATCGCCACCCGCTGGCGCTCGCCGCCGGAGAGCTCGTGCGGGCGGTGACGCAGCCGGTGGGCGAGGCCAACCCGGGTCAGCGCGCTCTCCGCTCGTTGCCGCCGTTCCTTCCTGGGCACGCCCGCGTACAGCAGGCCGTCGGCGACGTTGTCGAGCACGGGTACGCCGGAAGCGAGGTGGAACTGCTGGAACACGAAGCCGATGCGGCGAGCGCGCAATGTGGACACCTGTCGGTCGGAGAGGGCCGACACGTCGTGCCCGTCGATGCGCACCGTGCCGGTCGACGGCTTGTCCAAGGTGCCGACGAGGTGCAGCATCGTCGACTTTCCCGAGCCGGACGGCCCGACGACCGCCACGAGTTCGCCGTACCCGATCCGCAGGTCGACCTCGCGCAGCGCGGTGACGCCGCCCGGGTACGTCTTGCTGACCCGAGCCAGCTCCACCACATTCACTCAGGCACTCCTACCAGGACGCCGTCGTCCAAGCCCTCGCCACTGACCTCGACGCGGCCGTCGGCGAAGAGCCCGACCTCCACGGCGACGACGCGCGTGCCGGTGTCCGACACGACTTCGAGCCCGTATCCGCCCTCGGCCAGCGCCAGCAACGCGTTGACCGGTACGGTCAGCACGTCCTTGCGCTCCTTGGCCACGTACCGCACGGTCACGCCGCCGCGCTCCAGCTTGCCGAGCGCTTTCTGGTCCGCGATGGCGACGGAGATATCCACTGTGGACGCCGTATCGGCGCCCGCCGCCCCCTCGGCACCCTCCCCGCCCCGGGCCGGCTCGGCGACACCGCTGACCGAGCCCTGCACCGCCTTGCCGTCGGGCAGCGTGACGGTCACCTTGACGCCCTTGCGTGCCCAGCCGGCCTTGGAGGCATCGGACGACACGGTGACGCCACGCGTGCTGCCGGTGTACGAGATCACGTCGCCCGTGGCGCTGGCGCCGATGCGGACCAGCCGCTCGGCGATGCGCACCGCGCCCGGTGCGAACACCACGCGGTCCTTCTCGACGGTGCCGGTCTCCGGCAGCTCCATGTCCTTCTGCCAGCGCTTCACCGCCGTCGTGGTGAGCTTCGAGAACTCCTCGTCCACGGTGAACCCGCTGTAACCGAGCGCCGCCAGGTTCTTCTCGAACTGCTCGACGTCGCCACCCTTGGCGTTCTCGGCGAGCGCCCGGTACATCGGCAGCGCCCCGTACATCAGCACGACCGGTGTCTCGTCGGCTCGTAGCAGCGGCTCGCCGCGGCGTACCGTCGCGCCCGGTTCCGGCAACCAGGTCACCGTTCCCGTCGCGGTCGAGGCGAGCGGCGTGGTCGCGCCGTACCCGAGTTCCCCGGGCGCCGTCACCGACTCGACGAGCGTCTGCCGGGTCACCGGGACGGTAGCGCCGGGACCGGTGCGGTCGGGCTTCGCCGCCTCTTCGCCGCGCCCGCCCAGCCCGAGGGTGGCCGCGCCGGCCACCGCGACGGCGGCCAGCGCGACACCGGATACGACCGCGACACGGACGCGGCTCATCCGCCGGCCGTTTTGTTGGGATCGGGCGACGCCGGCGGGTCCCCTCGGTGGACGGGCTCGCAGATCTGCGCCGAGCGGTTGTCCGCGACCTGCTCGTCCGGGGTCAGCTCGCCGCCCCAGCCCTCGGGGAGCCGCCCGTCCGGACCGGGGTCCGGGAAGTCCGGGGAGCCATTGGCACGCCGGCACTCCGAGTACTTGCGCGCGTTGGCGATCTGCTCCGCGGTGAGCGGCTGCATCCTGGGCTCCAGCTCCGCGGGGACGTCCACCGAGAACTTCTCGCACGCCTCCTGCGCGGCCATCCACTTCGGGTCGGCCTTGAGCTTGCGATTCTCCTCGGCGGTCGAAGCGAAGTCGATCTGTCCCCGGGCGTCCGGGTCCGGGATGTCGAAGCCCTGATCGCGCAGGCACTTGGCCCACTGCCGCCTCGCCTCGACGTACTTGGCGACCGCGCTGCTGGTGGCGGTCGCCGCCGGGGCACCGCTCGGGTCCGCCGCGGAGGCGACTTCGGGCGCCTTTTCCCCGCCGCAGCCCGCCAGGGTGAGCACGAGTCCCAGGCCGATGAGTACCTTCTTCATCCTTTTCCTACTCTTTGGTGAGGGTGGACGCGATGACCGACCAGTGGCGGCCATCGGTGGAGCCGTACACCGCGCGTTCCGGGCCGTAGGTCGACGTGAAGAACCACCCGTCGGGCGCCCGCCCGATCGCGCGGACCAGCGCGGGCAGGCCGTCCATGACGACCGGTTGGTACGGGGTGTCCGTGCCGCTGTTGGCCGAGAAGGTGCGCCCGTCGAGGTCTCCGACCGGCTTGGTGCCGTACACCACGTGGGTGCCGTCGGCGGTCACGAACGAGCGGTCGCCGCCGAGCGCCGCCTCATGGGCCGTGATCTTCTCGATGCCCGTCAGGGTCCAGGCACCGGTCACGCCGCCCCGATAGACGAACCGGGCGTTCGGGGAGGTGACGACGGCGTACGCGGTGTTCCCGTCCGCTGTCGTCGCTACCGTCGCGCCGTAGCAGATCGCGCGCGGACATTGCAGAGTGCGGGTCGACCAGGTGTGGCCCGCGTCGGTGCTGACCGCGACCGCCGATATCCCGTTCAGGTCTGCGCCCGCTCCCCAGAGCCGATCACCGGCGCGCATCCATTGGGCGCCGGGCCTCAGCGCGGGCGGCCGCGCCAGCGGCGCGAACCACCCGGCTGCGGGGTCGACCACATACGGGCTGCACAACTCTGCGTCTGTGGACGCCCAGCAGAAGAGGGTGCCGCCAGGCGGGACCGCCGCTGCCTGGGAGCGTCGCTGCGCGGATGTCCAGGTGTGGCCGCCGTTCGTGCTCACGCTGGGCGTGGACTTCCCCGCGACGGTCGCCACGAGTGTCGAGGGGCCCGCGACGACGGCGTCGACCAAAACCATCGCGTCGCCCCGTGGCGTCCAGCCCTGCCCGCCGTTGTCCGACGCGTAGAGCTGTACCAGCGTCTTGACGCACGACTGGTCCGGGCACGCCTGGACGGCGGCGTAGAGGTGCCGCGAATCCGCGGCGCCGATCCAGTTGATGTTGCCGGCGGGCAGCGGGTCACCGCTGCTGGCCGGTTCCGGCGGCGGCGACACCATGGTCACGACGCTCGCGGTGGCAGCGGCCACCGCGGTCACGGCCAGCGCCGCGACCGCTCTGACGATCCGGGTACGCCGTTTGCGGCGCCGCCGTCCCGCGGCGTACATCTCCTCGCCGGTGACCTGGCTCGGCGGTGGTGGTGACACCGCCAGGTCCTCGAACATCTCCCGCAACCCCGTCATATCGACCCCCCTCGCACGGACACCAGCTCAGCCGGTGGGACAACGGCGTCGCCAAGTGCCCGGCGCAGCGCTGCCAACCCGCGCGCCGTCTGGCTCTTGACCGTGCCTTCGGAACAGCCCAGTGCCGCCGCCGTCTCTGTGACGTCCAGGCCCTGGTAGAAGCGGCAGACCAGGGTGACCCGCTGCCGCGGCGGCACCTCTCGCAGCGCCTGGGCGAACAGCAGCCGGCGCGCCACGGTCTCCGAGTCGTCGTCACTGGCTACGTCGGGCGGCTCGGCGACCGAGCGCTCCCGGCGCCGCCACACCCGGCGGGTCTCGGAGAGGAACGCCCGGACCAGGCAGGTGCGCAGGTACGCGTCCACCGCCCGCGCGTCGCGGATCCGGTGCCAACCGTCGGCCAACCGGATGAACGCCGTCTGGGTCAGGTCGTCCGCCCAGTGCCAGTCGCCGCACATGAAGTACGCCGTCCTCCGCACCGCATCGCGGCGGGCCGCGAAGTACTCCGTGAACCGCTGCTGTTCCGCATCGTCGTCGCGCATCGAGCTCCCTTCAGGTTGTTGGTGCGCAGTACGGCACGCAGCGGTTGCACGGCTGTCGAACTTTTTTGTCCGCCAAACCGGACACTCAGGCACGACCATCGCAAGATCGCCTGGCGGTACGATGCCGGCGTGAACTTCGTCGAGGGACGCGTCCGCGTTCGGGTGCCCGCCACCAGCGCAAACCTTGGGCCCGGGTTCGACGCGCTCGGGCTGGCGCTCTCTCTATATGACGAGGTTTCGGCGCGGATCGGTTTACCCGGGTACCGCGTCTCGGTCACCGGCGAAGGGGCCGGCGAGCTGCCCGGCGACGAGACGCACCTCGTCGTGCGGGCGATGCTGGCCGCGTTCGACGAGTTGGGGGAGCGGCCCGCCGGGGTCGACGTCGAGTGCGTCAACCGGATCCCGCAGGCGCGCGGCCTCGGCTCGTCGTCAGCGGCGATCGTTGCCGGGGTGCAACTTGCCCGCGCGCTGACCGTCGACGGCCAGACTCGCCTCGACGACACGGCGGCGCTGCGACTGGCGGCGCGCCTCGAAGGCCACCCGGACAACGTGGCGCCCTGCCTGCTCGGCGGGTTCACGATCGCGTGGACGGAGGAGACCGGATCGATCGCCGTCACCCTGGCTCCGGTGAAAGGCGTACAGCCGACCGTATTTGTGCCCGAGGAGCGCGGGCTGACCGCGGAGGCCCGGGCGGCGCTGCCCGCGACCGTGCCCCACGCGGACGCGGCGCTGACCGCGGGCCGTGCGGCGCTGCTGGTCCATGCCCTGACCACCGATCCCGCGTTGCTGCTCCCGGCGACCGAGGACCGGCTGCACCAGGGCTACCGGGCGCCCGGCATGCCCGCGACGGCGGCCCTGGTCGACGCGCTGCGCGCGGCGGGCGTGGCGGCGGTGGTCAGCGGCGCGGGACCGACCGTGCTCGCGTTGACGCCCGTACCGACCGGGTTCGATGCGGGAATAGGCTGGCAGACCCACGAGTTGACGGTGGATGTCACCGGTGCCTTGGTCGAAGGGGTACACTGGGACACGCCGAGCGGGACACTGTTGCCGCAGGTCGGATGAGTTGATTACGCTCTAGACCTAGCACAGCCGCGAAGCAAAGCGATTTCTGCGTGGCGGCGCACCCCGAAGCTTTCGGTGGTCAGCTCGTCTTACCCCTGCCTAGGCCCGCCGCTGCTGTGTTACAGACTCCCGCCATAGCTTCGCGAGGCGGGGGCAACCGAGGCCGCCCGGCCACCATGCTTCGCGATCCGGGCAGCCCCGGCCTATCGAGGGAAGGAATCCATTGAGCGACACCACCGACGTGACGTCGGATGTCTCCAACGTCGCTGAGCAGTCCACCACCGCCACGCGCCGCCGGCGCACCGGCACCGGGCTGTCCGCGATGCTGCTGCCGGAGCTCCAGAGCCTGGCCACGTCGCTCGGCATCTCCGGTACGGCCCGGATGCGCAAGGGCGAGCTGATCGCCGCTATCTCCGAGCGCCAGGGCGGCGGTTCCACCGCGACGGCGCCGACCAGCGGGGCCCCACGCCAGCGGGCCGAGGTCGCGGCCGCGGCCGCGCCGGCCCGGGAAGAAGTACGCGCCGAGGTGCGCGACACCGGCGACGGTGACCGTCGAGGCGGCGACGCGCAGGAGTCCTCGCCCGATGGCGAGGTGCGCACGTCTCGTCGCGCCAGCCGCGCGGCGGGTCCGCCGGAGTCTCGCGCGGCCCAGGCCGAGTCACGCTCTTCCGGCCAGGCCGAGGTGCGCTCTTCCGGCCAGGCCGAGGTGCGGCAGGAGACCACTGACAAGGCGCCCGCCGAGCGCGGTGAGCGCGCTGAGCGGGGGGAGCGCGAGCAGCGCAACAGCCGCGACCGCGGCGGCGATCGTCAACGCGGCGGTGACCGTCAGCGTGATGACCGTCAACGCGACGACCGTCAGCGTGACGATCGTCAACGCGACGACCGCCAGCGCGACGCCGACGCCGAGGGCGACGACGACGGTGAGGGCGGCGGCCGCCGCAGCCGGCGCAGCCGCTTCCGCGACCGCCGGCGTGGCCGTAACGAGCGCGGCGAGGGCGGCGGCACCGGTGGCAACGAGCCGCAGGTGAACGAGGACGACGTGCTCGTCCCGGTCGCCGGCATCGTCGACGTGCTCGACAACTACGCGTTCGTCCGCACGACGGGCTACCTGTCCGGCCCCAACGACGTCTATGTCTCGATGTCCCAGGTCAAGAAGTACGGCCTGCGCCGGGGCGACGCCGTCACGGGTGCGGTGCGCGCGAACCGCGAGGGCGAGCAGCGCCGCGACAAGTACAACCCGCTGGTCCGGCTCGACACGATCAACGGGATGGACCCCGACGAGGCGCGGCGGCGGCCCGAGTTCTACAAGCTCACCCCGCTGTACCCGCAGGAGCGGCTGCGTCTCGAGACCGAGCCGCACATCCTGACGACGCGGATCATCGATCTGATCATGCCGATCGGCAAGGGGCAGCGCGCGCTGATCGTCTCGCCGCCCAAGGCCGGTAAGACGATGGTGCTCCAGGCGCTGGCAAACGCGATCACGCGTAACAACCCCGAGTGCCATCTGATGGTCGTGCTGGTCGACGAGCGGCCCGAAGAGGTCACCGACATGCAGCGGTCGGTCAAGGGCGAGGTCGTCGCCGCGACCTTCGACCGCCCGCCGTCCGACCACACCACGGTTGCAGAGCTGGCCATCGAGCGGGCAAAGCGCCTGGTCGAGCTGGGTCACGACGTGGTCGTACTGCTCGACTCGGTCACCCGGCTCGGCCGGTCGTACAACCTGGCGGCTCCGGCGAGTGGCCGGATCATGTCGGGTGGTATCGACTCGACCGCGCTGTACCCGCCGAAGCGGTTCCTCGGCGCGGCGCGCAACATCGAAAACGGCGGCTCGCTGACCATCCTCGCCACCGCGCTGGTGGAGACCGGTTCCATGATGGACACGGTGATCTTCGAGGAGTTCAAGGGCACCGGTAACGCCGAGCTCAAGCTCGACCGGAAGATCGCCGACAAGCGGGTGTTCCCGGCCGTCGACCTCAACGCCTCCGGCACTCGTAAGGAAGAGATCCTGCTGGCGCCGGAAGAGCTCGCCATCTCGCACAAGCTGCGCAAGGTGCTGGGCTCGCTCGACTCGCAGGCCGCGCTCGACCTGCTGCTCGACAGGCTCAAGCAGACCCGGACCAACATCGAGTTCCTGATGCAGATCGCGAAGTCGACGCCGGGCGAGTAAAAGCACTTTCAACGGTAAAGCGCGCGGTCCGGGCACGGGCCGCGCGCTTTTCTGTCAGCTACCTGACCGCTCCAGGGCCGATCGCACAGGGCGTGCGATCGGCGGGTGACGCGCTGTGAAAAGGTCCTCACACTCTGCGGTGCGCTCGTCTTCTGAGGAGGCGCAGGTGACGGTACCGGGGTATAGAAACGTGCCCACAGACGCGTGGAACCCCGCCGAACCGGCGGATCTGGACGAGGCCGAGGACTTCCTCCGGCGCTGCTACGAGGAACAGCCGAAGCTCGGGCCGGTGGCTCCGCGGCTCGCCGCGGTGCGGGAGCGGATCGATGCCGCCGGCACCTACGCCCACACGACCGAGGAGTTGGCGTGGGGCGCCAAGATGGCGTGGCGCAACGCCAGCCGGTGCATCGGCCGGCTGTACTGGCGCAGCCTCATGGTGCTCGACCGGCGGCACGCCACCAGCACCGAGGAGATCTTCGGTCACCTGGTGCGCCACCTGTGCCTGGCCGGTGGCACCGGCACGATCCGCCCGGTCATCTCGGTGTTCGCGCCCGCGGTGCCGGGTCAGCCGTACTCGCGGATGTGGAACGAGCAGCTCATCCGGTACGCCGGCTACCGCACCGCGTCCGGTCAGGTGATCGGCGACCCGCGGTACATCGACTTCACCAAGGCCATGCGACTGCTCGGCTGGCGCGGCAAGGGCGACGCGTTCGACGTGCTGCCGCTCGCCATCGAGACTCCCCACGAGGGGCTGCGCCTGTTCGAACTACCCGAGCACGCGGTGCTGGAGGTGCCGATCGGGCACCCGGAGTTCGGTTGGTTCGCCGAGTTGGGGCTGCGGTGGCACGCGGTGCCGGCGATCTCCAACATGCGCATGCGGATCGGCGGGGTCGACTACCCGCTCGCACCGTTCAACGGCTGGTACATGGGCACCGAGATCGGCGCCCGTAACCTCGCCGACGCCCAGCGGTACAACATGCTGCCGGTCGTGGCCCGCATGATGGGGCTGGACACGTCGGCCGAGGCCACGCTGTGGCGCGACCGGGCACTCGTCGAGCTCAACCGTGCGGTGCTGTGGTCTTTCGAGCGGGCCGGCGTGAAGATCAGCGATCATCACACCGAGTCGGGGCGGTTCCTGGCGCATCTGCGGAGCGAGGAGCGGGCCGGGCGGCAGGTGCCAGCCGACTGGACGTGGATCGTGCCGCCGATGTCGGGGGGCATCACGCCCGTGTTCCACCGCTACTACCACGAAGCGGACGAGCGCCCGAACTTCTACACCCTGTAATTTTCCTTCGCTTCGCTCGACGGCTCTTGAAAGTTATCGGCACCGTCCGGTTTGATGCTGGCATGCGTATCGCGCGTGCCGCTCTCGCTCCAGTGCTGGCCTTGGCGCTCCTTCCGGTCGTGGCTCCGGCCCAGGCGTCCACGCCGGTGGCCGTCGACGCCTTCGACGACATCGAGACCGCCAAGCGGGTCCGGCCGGTCGCGCCCGGGCTGACGCTGACCTCGTTCGACCGGTACCACGCGGCTGGCTGGCTGCGGGCCGACGCGCTCACCGCCGACCTGTCCGGCAAGCTCACCGTCGACTACCTGAACTCCGGGGCGGTCGCGAAGACGGAGCCGCTGCGCGCCGCCGCCGACCGCACGCGCGCGGTCGCCGCGGTCAACGGAGACTTCTTCGACATCAACAACTCAGGTGCCGCGCAGGGCGTCGGCATCCAGAGTGGACAGCTCATCCAGTCGCCGATCCAGGGGCGCAACAACGCCGTCGGCATCACCGCCGGCGGCGTGGGCCGGGTCGTCGAGGTGCACTTCGACGGTACCGCCACGCTGCCGGGTGGCACCCGGGTCGCGCTGACCCAGTTCAACAACATCGTGCAGGCGGGCGGCGTCGGCGCGTTCACGGCACTGTGGGGCACGTACGACCGCAAGCGCGCCGTCGAGGGCGCGTTCAAAGTCACCGAGGTCGTCCTGAGCGGCGGCGTGGTCGCCGAGGTGCGCGGTGCCGCCGGATCGGGTCCGATCCCGGCCGGCACCACCATCCTGCTGGGCCGGGACGCGGGCGCCGACGCGCTCGCCGCGCTCACGACAGGCGACCGGGTCGACGTGGCGTACGCCCCGAAGTCCTCGGACGGCTCCCAGTTGAACGCGGCCGTCGGTGGCCGTCAGGTACTGGTCAAGGACGGCGTGCCGCAGGACATCGGCGACGTCACGCCCGAGCCGCGTACCGCCGTCGGCTTCTCCGCGGACGGCCGGCGCATGTACCTGCTCACCGTCGACGGCCGGCAGGCCGACAGCCGCGGCGTGACGCTGACCGAGCTGGGCCGCCTCATGGCGGAAATGGGCGCGCACAACGCTCTCAACCTCGACGGCGGTGGATCGTCCACAATGCTCGCCCGCGAGCCCGGCGAGGCGAGTGTAACCGTGGAGAACAGCCCATCGGACGGCTCGGAGCGGCCGGTGCCCAACGGGCTCGCCCTGTACGCGGCCGCCGGTTCGGGACGGCTCAAGGCGTACCGGGTCGAGTCCGACGCGGATGGCGTGTTTCCCGGGCTGACCCGGCGAGTGACCGCGACCGGCTACGACGAGACGTACGGCCCGGCCGAGGGCGCGCCGAAGTGGTGGGCGACGCGCGGGCACGTGGAACGCGATGGCGTCTTCCGCGCCATGCTCCCCGGCACCGCCACCGTGACCGCCCACCGGGGCACCGCGAGTGGCTCCGTCAAGCTCGACGTGCTCGGCCCGCTCGACCGGATCGACACCACAGTGGACCGGATCAGCCTGCCGGGCGCGAGCGTGTTCGGTGTGGTCGGGTTCGACGCGGACGGCAATGACGCGCCCATCGAGCCGGCGGATGTGCGGCTGGAGTACGACACGTCACTGCTCGACGTCACGCCGACGGCGGATGGGCGGTTCTCGGTCAAGGCCAAGAAGGACGTCGGTGGCGCGCTCGTCACAGTCCATGTCGGACGGTCCACAGTGGCTGTTCCCGTGACCGTGGGCCTGGAAGACGTGCCGGTGGCAGGGTTCGACGACGCGGCGAGCTGGACGTTCAGCCACGCCCGCGCCGCCGGGTCGGTCGCACCCACCGAGGGTCACACTGGCACCGGCCTCAAGATGTCGTACGACTTCAGCCTCTCCACCGGCACCCGGGCCGCGTACGCCAACCCGCCCGCCTGGATCCCGGTAGCTGGCCAGCCGCAGGCGTTCGGCATGTGGATCCACTCGGGCGGCAAGGGCGAGTGGCCGAGCCTGCACCTGCACGACGCCCTCGACCAGCAGCATGTGCTCCGCGGCCCGCTCCTGACGTGGACCGGCTGGCGGTACGTGGAGATGGCCGTGCCGCCCGGTGTGCAATACCCGGTGCGCATCCGGCGCTTCTACGTCGCCGAGACGGTGCCCACCGCCGCCTACACCAACGAGATCGTCATCGACGACATCGTGGCGAAGGTACCGCCCACCGTGGCGCAACCGGTCGAGGAACCGCGCACCGACAAGGTGGTCGTGCGGGACGGCACGGTGTCGGGCGCCGACTGGACGTTCGCGGTGATGTCCGACGCCCAGTTCGTCGCCGCCGCTCCCGACAGCGACCTGGTGGCCCAGGCCCGCCGCACGCTCCGCGAGGTCAAGGCCGCCCGCCCCGACTTCCTGATCATCAACGGCGACTTCGTCGACACCGCGTACCCGGCCGACTTCGCCCTCGCCAAGCGCATCCTCGACGAGGAGCTGGCCGGCGAACTGCCGTATTACTACGTGCCCGGCAACCACGAGATCATGGGCGCCCCGATCAGCAACTTCTCCGCCGTCTTTGGCGCGACGAACCGGGTGTTCGACCACAACGGCGTCCGCTTCGTCACCCTCAAC
The DNA here is from genome assembly GCF_027923225.1 of Phytohabitans aurantiacus. Lineage (GTDB taxonomy): Bacteria > Actinomycetota > Actinomycetes > Mycobacteriales > Micromonosporaceae > Phytohabitans > Phytohabitans aurantiacus. The sequence goes on along the minus strand of NZ_BSDI01000004.1, from coordinate 81,946 downwards.
TCGTCGACCGGCACGCTGCGCGGCGGCGGCTTCGAGCAGGTGAAGCTGCTGCGGTCGGCACTCGACTCGGCGGCCACCGACCGGTCGGTCCGCTCGGTGGTCGTGCTGCACCACCACCCGCAGCGCGACCCCACGCCGGCGAAGGCCAGCCAGCTCAGCGACCCCAAGGAAGCGGCGCTGGAGGAGCAGTGGCTCGCCGACTTCGAGCGCCGCACAGGCAAGGACGCGATGTTCGTCGGGGCGCACGTGGGCACCTTCTACGCCGGCCGGGTCGACGGCGTGCCGTACCTCATCAACGGCAACTCCGGTAAGAACCCGTCGACGGCGCCGCACCTTGGCGGCTTCACCGGTTGGACGCTCTTCGGGGTCGAGCGGCGCGGCGAGATCGAGGCGGAGACCCGCGCCCACGTCGACGCGCTCGCCTTGGCGGCGCCCGCCGCCGCGCCGCGCGGCAAGCCGGTAGCCGTCTCCGCAACCGTGACCCAGGCGGGCCGGCAGGTGCCGGTGGCGCCGCCGGTGAGCGCGGACTGGACCGCGGCACCAGGTGTCCACATCGGACCGGCGTCGGGCGTACGCCCGTGGCACGTCGCGTGGTTCGACCCGACCAGCGGCCGCCTGACCGCACTGCGCTCGAAAGGCTCGATCGAGCTATCCGTGACGGTCAACGGAGTGACGGCCAGCGCGACCATCGCGTTGGCCTAGAAGTCGCCTTCCGCGACCTGGAAGACGGTCAGGCCCAGTTGGCGCCACATGCGCACCACGTGCATGCGGTCGTCGAAGACGCCGACCACGTGGTACCGGTCACGCACCTCCCGCTCGAAGATGTCGCGCTTGACCACCGAGTCCGGGCGGGCGTCGTCGACGGCCCGCATGTGCAGCGCCTCATAGGGCACGCCGACGTGCTGGTCCAACCACATCTCGGTGCGCCAGCGGGCCGACTCGTCGCGCCCGGTGCAGTACACGATGCCGTGCCCCGCCGCGTGCATGGCCCGGACCGCGGCGATGACCGCCTCGTGCGGTTGGTCCTCGCCGACCCGGCGCATGTCGTACGGGCTGCGGTTGCCCATCAGCGCCACCGTGCCGTCGATGTCGACCAGCACGATCTTCGGCGCGTCCGGCGGCGGCGCGTACACGGTCGCCGGCCCGCCGGGCAGCACGTCCGGTACCGGCAGGGGCAACCGCCGCCCGGCCAGGTAGCGCGCGTGCATGCCGCGGATCGCGTCTTCGCCGACCCGTTCCCCTTCGGGCCGCTCGGCGTCGCGCCGCACGCACTCGTCGACCGGTACGTCCGTGAAGTCGTGCACCTCGAACGTGGCGCCCAGGCGGGCCGCCATCTCCGCCCACTCCCGGACCGTGCGGCCGGGCAGGTTGGTGTCGTCGACGCACACGCTCGCCCCGGACCGCAGCAGCGCCTCGACCTGGGCGCGCTGCACCAGTGTGACCTGGCCCTCGGCCCACTTGGTGTAGAGCGGTTCGCCGTGCAGCATGCGGCGCAGGTCGTCGCGGTTGACCCGGGCGACGCCTGGTTGGAGCTTTCGGGCGAACGTGGTCTTACCGGACGCGGGCAGCCCTCGTGTGATGATCAGTCTTGCCATCGCCTCCAGCATGACAGGAGTGGGAATGCACCCTGCCTCCCCGGCGTTGGGGAGGGTGGCCAGCCATGGCACACTGGTCAGTCGGCCAGGGTTCCGGTTCACGCCCACATCTGGGCGACCCGGCGACCGCATACGAAAGGACCGAGGCGACATGAAGCCCGACATCCACCCGCAGTACGTCGTGACCGAGGTCACCTGTTCCTGCGGCAACACCTTCACGACGCGTAGCACCGCGAAGAGCGGCTCGATCCACGTCGAGACGTGCAGCGCCTGCCACCCGTTCTACACGGGCAAGCAGCGGGTGCTCGACACCGCCGGCCGCGTCGCGAAGTTCCAGCAGAAGTACGCGCGGGCAGCCGCCAAAAAGGCCAAATAGCTACCCCGACGGCGCCCCCTCGGTTTTTACCGGGGCGGGCGCCGTTCGCCTTTCAGGAAACCGGAACGAGGGGTACGCAGATGAGCAACGAACGCCTGGCGGCGCTGCTTGACGAGTATGCCGACCTGGAGAAGCGGCTCGCCGATCCGGCGATCCACGCCGACCAGGCGACCGCTCGGCGCGTCGGCCGGCGCTTCGCCGAGCTCGCGCCGCTGCAGAAGGCGGCCGGCGAGCTCGACCAGGCGCGTGCCGACCTCGAAGCCGCGCGCGAACTGGCCAGCGAAGACGCGTCGTTCGCCACGGAAGCCGACGCGATCGCCGAGCGCCTCCCGGTGCTCGAGGAGCGCCTGGCGGAGCTGCTCATCCCGCGCGACCCGCACGACGCCAAGGACGTGATCGTCGAGATCAAGGCGGGGGAGGGCGGGGAGGAGTCCGCGCTGTTCGCCGGCGACCTGCTGCGCATGTACCTGCGCTACGCCGAGCGCCGCGGCTGGGTCACCGAGGTCATCGACTCGCAGGACTCCGACCTCGGCGGCGTCAAGGACTGCTCGATCGCGGTCAAGACCAAGGGCGTGCCTGAGGGCGGCAACGGCGTCTGGTCGCGGCTCAAGTGGGAGGGCGGCGTCCACCGGGTACAGCGGGTGCCGGTCACCGAGTCGCAAGGACGCATCCACACCAGCGCCGCCGGTGTCCTCGTACTGCCCGAGGCCGAAGAGGTCGACGTCACCATCGACCCCAACGAGCTGCGCATCGACGTGTTCCGGTCGTCCGGCCCCGGTGGCCAGTCTGTCAACACCACCGACTCCGCCGTCCGCATCACGCACCTGCCGACCGGCATCGTCGTGTCCTGCCAGAACGAGAAGAGCCAGCTCCAGAACCGTGAGCAGGCGATGCGGATCCTGCGTGCGCGGCTGCTCGCCGCGGCACAGGAGCAGGCCGACGCGGCTGCCTCCGACGCGCGGCGCTCGCAGGTGCGCACCGTCGACAGGTCCGAGCGCATCCGCACGTACAACTTCCCGCAGAACCGGATCACCGACCACCGGATCGGCTTCACGGCGTACAACCTCGACCTGGTGCTGGCCGGCGACCTCGACGGCGTACTGGAGGCGCTGACCGAGGCGGACCGTCAGGCCCGCCTCGCCGGCGAAACCGAGCTGAGCCGCCGTTGAACCTTCGCGTGATCAGGGCGTCCCTCAAGTCGCTCTAACGACTTCAGGGACGCCCTGATCACGGGCGGGTCAGGATGCCGCGGCGCGGCGCCGTGCGGATGACTGCGGCTTCGCCCGGAGCATCTCGCGGTCGGCGATCTCGAACGCCGCCCCGAGCACCTCGCGCAGGTTGGTGCTGGCACCGCTGAGGTCGGCGAAGCCGACGCTGACGCCCACCGGCGTGCCCGGCACCAGCGACTCCCAGTCTTCGGCCGCCACCGCGACGCTGATCCGCCGGCCCACCTCGGCCGCCACGGCCTTGTCGGCACCCGGCAGCACCACCACGAACTCGTCGCCGCCGTACCGCGCCACGAAGTCGCCCCTGCGCATCACCCGGTTGATCACCCCGGCGACGCGCTGGAGAACCAGGTCACCCGAGAGGTGGCCGTGCGCGGTGTTGACCGCCTTGAACCCGTCGAGGTCGCACACGCCGATCGTGGCCCGTTCGCCGCGCGCCAGCATGGCCGCCACGTAGTGCTCGAAGTGGCGGCGGTTGGCCAGTCCGGTGAGCGGGTCGGTGAGCGCCTCGCCCTGGTAGTGGGACACGGCCTTGCGCATGTCCTCGTGGTCGAGCCGCGCCGCGATGCCCTCGACGTACACGTCGCGGAGGCGGTCGTTGCGCTGCGCCGCCAGCCGGAACGCGTGCCGGTCGGCCCGGTGCGCCGCCGCGTGGTCACCGGCGCGGGAATACCCCAGGCTCCGCAGCCGCAGCTGCTCCGCGGCGCCGACCGTCTCGGCGGACACGTGCACCGTCTCCAGCCGGGTCAGCGCCTCGATCGGGCGGTTCGCCGCGATCGCCAAGCAGATCTCGCCCAGCATCCGCAGGTCGCGGGAACGGGCGCCGTCACCACCGTCGGCCAGCAGGCGCATCGCTGGCTGCGGCGTCGCCGGCGGCTCACCCAGCGCGGCGCGTCGCATGATCGCGTACCCGTACGCCGCCCGCCCACTCGGTCGCAGCTTGGCACCGCCGTCCCGTTCGAGGAAGCGCTCCGCGTCGGTGGTGATGTCGCGCAGCACCCGCAGGCACCCGTCGGTGTCGCCGTTGTGGTCGAGGGTCACCGCGTTGCGCAGCCGGATGCCCGGAGCCGCGAACGTCTCGGCGGGCAGGCCCGCGGCGGCGGCCACCTGCCGGGCGCGGTCGATGGCGCCGAGCGCGTGGCCGTGGAACCCGAGATACGAGTACGCCATGGCGAGGTCGTTCCACGCGATGGCGGTGTCCCAGTCGACGTACTCGACCGTCGTCATCGCCCGCGCGCTGCGTACCAGGTGGGTGACGCACCGCTCCAGCGCGCCCTGGTGCTGGGCGGCGAGCGCGGCGAGCGCGTTGAAGTTGCCCCACAGCAGCGGTTCGTTCAGGTCGCGGACGGCGTGGTTCGCCTCCTCGACCGCCTTCGTGTACTCCGCCGTGCGCCCCAGGTTGATCAGCGCGGACAGCCGCTGCACCAGCGCGTCAGCGCGGCTGTGCTTGTCGCTGGTCGTGGCGAGCACCTTGTCCAGGAGGGTGCACGCCTCCGCGGAGCGGCTCTGCTCCTGCAGCACACGGGTCCGCTTGAGTGTTTCGGCCTGATCGGTGACCCGGTCGAGCCAACCCACGCAACTCCTCCAACCCTTGGATCAACACACCGAGCCCGGTACTCAATGATTATCTCGTGACACGGAATACGGAACAGCCATCCGAAGGGACGGAACGGACGAGAGTGTTGCATGCGGTGAGTTCTGCCACGATCACGCTTACGGATGCAGGGCTTCCGTCGGCTCGGGTCGACGCCGAACTTCTCGCGGCGCATGTGCTGGACGTGCCGCGCGGGCAGCTCGCGATCGCCGCCGGCTTCACGTCTGAGCAGCTCACGGCGTATCGGTCGCTCGTCGCGCGCCGGGCTGCCGGTGAACCGGTGCAGCACCTCATCGGATCGGCGCCGTTCCGGTATCTGGAACTCGCGGTCGGCCCAGGGGTGTTCGTGCCCCGCCCGGAGACCGAACTGCTCGCCGGCTGGGGAATCCAGGGATCCGGTCCCGCCCCGGTCGTCGTCGACCTGTGCAGCGGCTCAGGAGCCATCGCGCTCGCCGTGGCGCAGGAGGTGCCGGGCGCCACCGTGTACGCCGTCGAGCGCTCTCCGGCGGCACTCGAATGGCTGCGGCGCAACGCGAGCGGTACCGGAGTGACGGTCGTGGCGGGTGACGCGAGCGACCCAGCGGTGCTCGCGGAGCTCGACGGCCGGGTCGACCTGGTGCTGTGCAACCCGCCCTATGTCCCCGCCGGCGCCCCCGTACCGGCCGACGTGGCCGACCACGACCCGGAAGACGCGGTCTTCGCCGGCCCCGACGGCCTCGCCGTCATCCGGCCCGTGATCGCGCGGGCCGCGGCGCTCCTGCGCGGCGGCGGTCGCTTCGGAGTCGAGCACGACGACACGCACGGTGACGCCGTGCCGGCCCTCCTGCGCGCCGACGGCCGCTTCACCGAGGTCATGGATCATCAGGACCTGGCGGGCCGCCCGCGCTTCGCCACGGCGTCGCGCAGCCTCGCCATCGGGCATGGCAGACTGACTCCTCGTGATGCTCTATGACTGCCGGTCGCTCGCCGATCGCGACCGAGGCATCGCCGCTGCGATCGAGGCGGTCAAGAACGGCGAGCTGGTCGTACTGCCCACCGACACCGTGTACGGCATCGGCGCTGACGCCTTCACCCCTTACGCGGTAAAGGCACTCCTGGACGCCAAGGGCCGCGGGCGGCAGATGCCTCCACCGGTGCTGGTCGGCTCCCGGCACACGCTCGATGGCCTGGTCTTCATGCTTCCGAAGGCCGCCCGCGAGCTCGCCGACGCGTTCTGGCCCGGTGCCCTGACCATCGTCGTCGAGCACGCGCCGAGCCTGCAGTGGGATCTCGGCGACACCGGCGGCACGGTGGCGGTGCGGATGCCGCTGCACCCGGTGGCGCTGGAGGTGCTGCGCGAGACCGGCCCCATGGCTGTCTCCTCGGCCAACAAGACCGGCCAGCCGGCGGCTGTCACCGCCGCCGAGGCGCAGGAGCAGCTGGGGTACGCCGTGCGGCTCTATCTCGAGGCGGGGGAGTGCCCCGACCCGGTGCCGAGCACGATCGTCGACCTGACCGGCGAGGTGCCAAAGGTGTTGCGAGACGGCGCCGTGCCGCTGGAAAAGCTGCGCGACGTGGTGCCGGACATCATCGGGCCCGACCAGGAGCCGTGACGTGCCGCCGTTCACCGTCCTCCACGTGTGCATGGGCAACATCTGCCGCTCGCCCATGGCCGAGCGCCTGCTCGACCTCGCGGTGCGGGAGCGGCTGGCGAAGCTAGGCGCGGCCCCGCCCGCCGACGAGCTGCTCCACAGCCACAGCGCCGGCACGGGCGGCTGGCACGCCGGTGAGGAGATGAACCCGCCGGCGGCACGGCAGGTGCGCGCCCGCGGTGGCGATGTCGACGGCTTCCTCGCTCGCAAGCTGCGCTCCGACCTCATCGACGCCGCCGATCTGGTGCTGACCGCGACGGCCGACCAGCAGGAGTACGTCGTCGCCCTGCGCCCCGACGCGGCGGCTCGCACGTTCGTGCTCGGCGAGTTCGGCCGTCTCATCGGAGGCGTCGACCTGTCGGCACTGCCATCCGCCGAGCCCACGGCCGACGCCGTGTACGCCCGCGGGGTGGCCCTGGTCGAGGCCGTGGACGCCGCCCGTGGCTCGTCCGCCGCCCTGCCCACCGACGACCTCGACGACCCGTGGGGCCGCGGCGACCAGACGTTCAGCCGGGTGGCCGACGAGATCGAAGACACCCTCCACCCCCTGGCCACCGCCCTGATCCCCCTCCCCTGACGAGGTCACACGTCGACGATCGGCAGCGACATGCCGACGGCCTTGGCCAACTGCTCCAGGTCGCGCCGATCGCTGGTAACCACGGCGATAGGTCGAAGCTCTCGCGCCGCCACGACCACCGCGGCGTCGACCACATCCGCGGTGCCCGCGGCAGCAAGCATCCGCCCCACCGCCCGCGCCTCCTCGAAGCGCATCATCGATGCCTCGCAGTCCGCGATGAATTGGGACAACACCACCTGGCGGTCGGATCGCCACACCTGAGCGAGCACAGCGGGCGGTACGTAGATCGCGATGTCCGCACCGAGCCAGCGTTTCTGGAGTCTGCGAATGCGTGCGTCGTTTCGGTCGGCGGCAATCAGTGCACCGGCGTCCAGGACGACCGCTTTCATGCCGTGCCGGGGTATGGCGGGGGCATGCGGCGGTCCATCGTGGCGTCGAAGACCTCATCGACCCAGCGCAGCTCCTCGGGACTGAGCGGTCCGTTGACTCGAACGGCCTCCTCGTAGGCCGCCTCCGCGTTTTCGACCGCCTGTTGGTGTCGCGCGTGCTTGGTGGCGGCTTCGGCGAGCCAGGCGGACAGGGACAGGCCGGCCTTGGCGGCACGCCTCTTGGCCGCTTCGTACGCTTCTTCGGTCAAGGTGACCGACACCCGTCGCTTGGTCATCGCATCTGCCATGACAGCACCGACGCGGCTGGGCCGCACCCCGTTATCGAAACGCTCCGCGACGAGTGACATGTCGATCTCCTTCGTTGTCTTCGTGTTCGCGGCGGAAGGTAGAACATCCCAGCCGGTTGCGAAAGTGGTTGTCGGCATGTCGTGGGGTTGAACCTCGCGGGGAGGGGCGTACGTATCCAATGCCGTGAAGGTCCTGGGGCTTCTTGCCGTCGTGGCGGGAGTGCTGCTCGTCGCGCCCGCGCCCGCCTCCGCACATGGCGCGCTGACCAACCCGGTCAGCCGGCTCGCCGCCTGCGGGGCGGAGGGTGACAGCGCCGGTACGGCGGCCTGCGCGGCGGCGCGTAAGGCGAGCCGGAACGACTTCGGGGACTGGGACAATCTCCGGCTCCCGGACGTCGACGGCCGCGACCGCGAGGTGGTGCCGGACGGCAAGCTGTGCAGCGCGGGGCTGAGCCGGTACCAGGGACTGGACCTGCCGCGCGAGGACTGGCCGGCCACCACGCTGACGGCGGGCGCGGACCTCGCGTTCGCGTACCGGGGCACGATCCCGCACAAGGGCACGTTCCGGCTGTTCGTGACGCGCGACGGTTACGACCCGACCGCGCCGCTGACGTGGTCCGACCTGGAGACGAAGCCGTTCCTCACGGCGAAGGATCCGGCGATGCGCAGCGGCTCGTACCGCATCAAGGGTGAACTGCCGTCGGGCAAGACCGGGCGCCACCTGATCTACACGATCTGGCAGAACTCGGATACTCCGGACACCTACTACTCCTGCTCGGACGTGGTCTTCAAGAAGGCGGCGGCCAAGGCCGCGAAGGTCGCGCCCTCGGCCAGCGAAAGCGCTCCCGCGACCGAGGCGGCACCACCCGCTGTCGAGACGACGGCCCCGCCGCCAGCCGCCGCGGCAGACCCGGAGCCGGTCTCCGCGACGAGCGCGTTGCCGCTGATCGGCGGGGGTGCCGCGCTGATCGTCCTGTTTGGCGCCGTCTACGCCGTGCTCCTGCACCGCACCCGCTCCCGCCCTGATCGTCGCGGCTGAGAGTTCCCTGGCAATCTGGTGCCATAGGTGGGCGGAGTGCACCTAGCTGGGAAGTGTTGGGTGCGTGTGGTCCAAGGCTCTCAAGCTGTTGATGTGTGGTGTCCTCGCGGGTCTGGCGCTGGCGGCTGCCGCTTTTCCAGCCAACGCGGCCCTCGGGCTCGGCATCAAAGCGGTCAGCGACACCTTCGTCGAGCTGCCCAGCGACCTCAAGACGCCGCCGCCGGCCCAGCGCACCTACCTGTACGCCAATGACGGCAAGACCTTGATCACGTCGTTCTACGACGTCAACCGGGTCGACGTGCCGCTGGACCAGATCGCTCCGGCGCTGCAGAAGGGGATTGTCGCCGCCGAGGACGCGCGCTTCTTCGAGCACGGCGGTGTCGACGTACGCAGCGTCGTGCGGGCGTTCGTGGCGAACGGGCGCGGCGGCTCGGTGGAGCAGGGCGCGTCGACGCTGACCATGCAGTACGTCCGGAACGTGCTGAAGACCGACCCGGACCTCACGGAGCAGCAGCGCGAGGCGGCCACCGCCGAAACCGCCGGCCGCAAGCTTCAGGAGATGCGGTACGCGGTCGCGCTGGAGAAGCAACTGTCCAAAGAGGAGATCCTGAACCGGTACCTGAACATCGCCTACTTCGGCGCTGGCGCCTACGGTGCCGCGGCGGCGAGTGAGCGGTACTTCAGCAAGTCGCCGGCCGATCTCACGCTCGCCGAGGCGGCGCTGCTGGCCGGGCTGGTGCAGTCGCCCGACTCGGACAGCCCGATCGGCGGCGACAAGAACCGTGCCCTGGAGCGCCGCTCCTACGTGCTGGACCAGATGGCCAAGACCGGTGCGATCACGACAGCCGAGGCCGACGCGGCGAAGAAGGAGCCGCTCACGTTGCACCCCAAGGAGCAGCCGAACGGATGCACGGCGTCCGCCCAGAACCAGTGGGGCTTCTTCTGCGACTACGTCAAGCAGTGGTGGATGCAGCAGGCGGCGTTCGGCGCGACCGAGGCGGACCGGGAGCAGGCGCTGCTGCGCGGCGGGTACTCGATCGTCACGTCCCTCGACCCGGACATCCAGAAGACCGCGCAGCGGCAGACGCTGACCGTGTACGGGTACGGCAACAAGCGCGCCGTGCCGATGGCGATGGTCGAACCGGGCACCGGGCGGGTACTGGCCATGGCCGTCAACCGGCACTACGGCCTGAACGGCACGATGAACCAGCTGATCGCCGGTGGCGGCGACATCAACGGGTACCAGGCTGGCTCGTCCTTCAAGATGTTCACGATGCTGGCGGCGCTGGAGGCCGGCATGCCCTTGGACACGGCGTTCGACGCACCGGCCCGCATCGTGTCGCAGTACCCGGGGAGCGGCCCGGGGACCTGCAACGGGTACTGGTGCCCGGCGAACGCCACCCCCTCGTGGATGGACGGCCGCCGCACGATGTGGGACGGCTTCGGCCGCTCGGTCAACACGTACTTCGTGTGGCTGGAGCAGCAGGTCGGCGCCGACAAGGCGGTCGAGATGGCGCAGCGGCTGGGCATCACCTTCCGGGCGGAGTCCGACGCCAGCTTCGCGGCCAAGAACCCGGAGGACTGGGGCTCGTTCACGCTGGGCGTGGCCGCCACGACACCGCTCGACCTGGCCAACGCGTACGCCACCGTGGCGGCCGAGGGCATGTACTGCGAGCCGCTCCCCGTGGTGTCGATCACCGACTCGAACGGTGCGAAGGTGGCCGCCGCTGATCCGCGATGCAAGCGGGTGATCAGCGAAGACGTCGCGCGAGCCGCGACCGACGCGGCCCGGTGTCCGGTGGGACAGCAGTCCGCGTTCGGCCGGTGCAACGGCGGTACGGCCGATCAGGTGGGTCAGATCCTCGGCAACCGGTCGGTGGCCGGCAAGACGGGTAGCTCGGAGGACAACTCGACGGAGACGTTCGTCGGGTTCACGCCGCAGGTGGCGGCAGCGGCGATCGCCGTCAATCCGGACGATCCGCAGGATCACGTCGGGTCGGCGGTGCAGGCCGAGGTCATCGTCGCGGTGGCGCGCACGATGGCGGCGGCGCTGAAGGGTCAGCCGGCGGAGGCGTTCACCCCGCCGAGCGAACAGATCGCTGGCGAAGGCCGCTCTAGACTGCCCCAATGAGCGAACGGCCGGCAGGGAGCACATTCTGGGGTCCGGACTTTGCCCAGCTCGAGGCGGTCGATCCGGAGATCGCCCAGGTGGTCCTGGGCGAGTTGGAGCGGGTGCGCTCCGGGCTCCAGCTGATCGCGAGCGAAAACCTCACGTCGCCGGCCGTGCTGGCGGCGCTCGGCTCGACGCTCACCAACAAGTACGCCGAGGGGTACCCCGCTCGGCGGTACTACGGTGGCTGCGCCGAGGTGGACAAGGCCGAGGAGCTGGGCATCGAGCGGGCGAAGGAGCTGTTCGGCGCCGAGCACGCCAACCTCCAGCCGCATAGCGGTGCCAGCGCCAACCTGGCCGCGTACGCCGCGCTGCTCCAGCCCGGCGACACGGTACTGGCGATGGACCTGCCGCACGGCGGGCACCTCACCCACGGCAGCAAGGTGAACTTTTCCGGCAAATGGTTCGCCACGGTCGGATACACCGTCGACCGGGAAACCGAGCTGATCGACTACGACGAGGTACGCGAACTCGCGGTCGCTCACCAGCCCAAGATGATCATCTGCGGTGCGACCGCGTACCCGCGCCTCATCGACTTCGCGCGGTTCCGCCAGATCGCCGACGAGGTCGGTGCGTACCTGCTCGTCGACGCCGCCCACTTCATCGGCCTGGTGGCGGGCAAGGCGATCCCGTCGCCGGTGCCCTACGCCGACGTCGTGACCTTCACCACCCACAAGGTCCTGCGCGGTCCACGCGGCGGCATGATCCTGTGCCGCGCGGGGCTGGCGCAGCGCGTCGACAAGGCGGTGTTCCCGTTCGTGCAGGGCGGCCCGCTGATGCACGCGGTGGCCGCCAAGGCGGTCGCGCTGCGCGAGGCGGCACTGCCGGAGTTCCAGACGTACGCCGCGCAGGTGGTGAAGAACGCCCAGGCGCTGGCCGCTGGGCTGGAAAGCGAAGGCATGCGCCCGGTGTCGGGCGGCACCGACACGCACCTGGCCCTGATCGACCTGCGCGACCTCGACGTGACCGGGCGGGACGCGGAGGCGCGGTGCGACGCGGCCGGGATCACGTTGAACAAGAACGCGATCCCGTACGACCCGCAGAAGCCGATGGTGGCCTCCGGCGTACGGGTCGGCACGCCGAGCGTCACGACCCAGGGCATGCGCGAGGGCGAGATGCGGCAGATCGCGTCGCTCATCGCGCGGGCGGTACGAGCGGACGACGACCCGGATGAAACCAGCCAAATAAGGGCAGAAGTGGCAGATCTGGTACACAAATTTCCGGCGTATCCGCGATGAACAGTGACCGACGGTGGCGCCTTCGCCACTTGCCCGTGTTGCTCGCCGCGTCGGCGGTCGTGATGGTCGGCGCGGCCATCATCGGCGGATTGACGCGCGGCGCGGCCGGCGCGCTCGGCGCGGCGGTGGGAGTGGCGCTCGTCACTGCCAGCTACACGGTCTCCACTGTGGTCCTCGCGTGGGCCGACGGCATCAACCCGCAGCTCGTTCTGCCCTTTGGGCTGGGCATCTACGTAGCGAAGTACAGCCTGCTAGGCGGCGTGATGATGATCGTCGCGACGGCTGACTGGGCCGGATTGGTGCCGATGGGTTGGGGCGTCGCGGCGGGCGTCGTCGCGTGGACCGGCGTGCACATTTGGTGGATTACGAAAATCTGGCCGGCTAGCCGGGGCCCGGGAGTGGCGATCGAGGAGTAGCGTACGGGCACAGACGACTCCAGTATCCCCGGCGCCCGCACAAGTGCCTTGCGTGGGGGGTGAGTCGTATCCGCCGGCAGCGCGCCTGATATGGTTCGCCGCGTCATGGCCGGTGACCAATCCCCCCAACAACCTGACGGCGGAGCCGGTCAGGGCTGGGTGGCGATTGGATACCTCATTACCGGTATCGCGGTGTGGGGTTTCATCGGTTGGCTGGTCGACCGTTGGTTCGATCTCGGCGGGGTTCCCATCGGGATCGGAGCGATTGTCGGCGCGGCGGGTGGCGTCTACCTGATCGCCCGCCGGCTCGGCGCCTAGAGGAGGACCAATGAGCGCATTGAGTCTCGGGAGCGAGGTCCCGTGGCCACCGAGCGTCAACGACTTCTATCTGCCCTCCGTGGTCGACGGCGCATACCCCTGGCTGACCAAGGTAACGATCCTGATCTGGGTCGCCGCGGCGGCGCTGATCGTGTTCTTCCTGGTGACCTACCGCAACCCGCAGCTCGTGCCGACGAAGAAGCAGTGGCTGGCTGAGTCGATCTACGGGTTCGTGCGGAACAACATCGCCAAGGACATGATCGGGCACGATGGCGTGCGCTTCGCGCCATACCTGACCACCCTGTTCTGCTTCGTGCTGCTCACTAACCTCTTCGGGATCATCCCGGGCATCCAGATGTCGCCGAACTCGCACATCGCGTTCCCGACGATCCTCGCGGTGATCAGCTACGTGCTCTTCAACTACGTCGGCATCCGCCAGCACGGCTTCGCCAAGTACATGAAGGCGTCCCTGATTCCCCCGGCGCCGTGGTACATCCTGCCGCTCCTGGTGCCGATCGAGTTCGCCTCGACGTTCCTGTTCCGCCCGTTCACGCTGGCGGTCCGTCTCTTCGCCAACATGTTCGCCGGCCACATGATCCTGCTGGTGTTCACGCTGGGCGGGTTCGTGATGCTGAACTCGAGCGCATGGCTGGCGCCGGTCTCGCTGGTGTCCTGGCTGATGACGGTCGCGCTGACGTTCCTCGAGGCGCTGGTGGTCATCCTGCAGGCATACGTCTTCACGGTCCTGACGGCCAGCTACGTACAGGGTGCGCTCGCCGAAGAGCACTGATTCGTAAAGGTCATCGTCGTCCGCGCGTGAGGTACACGCGCGATAACCAGGAGGAAAGCACACATGTTGCTCGCCGAAGTAACTGGCAGCACCGCCGCCATCGGTTACGGTCTCGCGGCCATCGGCCCCGGCATCGGCGTGGGTCTGGTCTTCGCCAGCTACATCCAGTCGACCGCTCGCCAGCCCGAGTCGTCGCGGCTGACCCTGCCGTACGTCTGGATCGGCTTCGCCGTGGTCGAGGCGCTCGCGCTGCTGGGCGTCGCGTTCGGCTTCGTCTGGGCTGGCAACTAGCCAGCCATCCCTGACCGGGAGGTAGCCATGTTCGTTTTCGCCGCCGAGGGGGGCGAGGAGCACAACCCGATCATCCCGATCTGGCAAGAGATCGTGATCGGCACGATCGCGTTCGCGATCCTCTGCTACGTGCTGATGAAGTTCGTGTTCCCTCGCATGGAGCAGACCTTCAAGGCGCGGGTCGAGGCCATCGAGGGTGGGATCAAGCGGGCGGAGTCGGCGCAGGCCGAGGCCAACCAGCTCCTCGAGCAGTACAAGGCCCAGCTGGCCGAGGCGCGCACCGACGCCGCCCGGATCCGCGACGACGCGCGCGCTGACGCCGAGGGCATCCGCCAGGACGTCCTGGCAAAGGCGCGAGAAGAGTCCGACCGCATCATCGCGGCCGGCAAGGAGCAGCTCGCCGCCGAGCGCCAGACCATCGTCCGGGAGCTGCGTGCCGAGGTCGGCACCATCGCGGTCGACCTGGCGAGCAAGATCGTGGGTGAGTCGCTGGCCGACGAGGCCCGCCGCAAGGGCACCGTCGAGCGGTTCCTGAGCGACCTCGAAAGCGCCGGGGCGCGCTGATGCAGGCCGCCAGCCGGGAGTCGTACGCCGCCGCCGCCGAGCGGCTGGAGGCGTACGCCCGCAGGGCCAAGCCGGAAAGCATCGCGGGCGTCGCCGACGAGCTGCTGGCCGTGGCCGAGCTGCTGCGGCGCGAGCCGCGGTTGCGCCGGGCGCTGTCCGACCCGGCCCGCCCGGTCGAAGACCGCACCGAGCTGGTTCGCAGCCTGCTCGGCGGCAAGGTCGGCGACGCCAGCCTCAAGCTGGTCACCGCGCTCGTCGACGGCCGCTGGTCGGCGCCGTCTGAGCTGCTGGAGGCCAGCGAGCGGCTGGGCGTCGAGGCGCTGCTGGCCAGCGCCGATCGCGCCGGCGACCTCGGTGAGGTCGAAGACGAGCTGTTCCGCTTCGGCCAGCTCGTCGCGGGCGATCCGCGACTCGCGGGTGCGCTGGGCGACGTGGTCGCGCCGGCGGCGCAGCGGGCCGAACTGGCCCGGGCGCTCCTGTCGGGCAAGGCCAAGCCGGCCACGGTCCGGCTGGTGGAGGTGGCGCTCGGCGGTTTCGGCGGGCGTTCCTTCGAGGCCGCGCTGACCCGGCTGGTCGAGCTGTCGGCAGAGCGGCGTGACCGGCAGGTCGCGTACGTCACCGTCGCGGCCCCGCTCAGTGACGAGGATGAGCGCCGCCTGGGCGCCAAGCTCTCGGAACTGTACGGTCGAGAGGTCTCCGTCAAGCAGATCGTGCAACCGGAGATCCTCGGCGGGATGAGCGTCCAGGTCGGAGCCGACCTGTACGACGGGACGGTCCTGCGCCGGCTCACCGACACCCGAAACGCGCTCGCGAAGCGCTAGACCGTACGTCGAACCCAGAAGCACTCCACGGTTCCCATAGGCAGAAGGAAGCAGAGGATGGCCGAGCTGACCATCTCGTCGGAGGAGATCCGCGGCGCTCTCGAGCGCTATGTCTCTTCCTATTCGCCCGACATCTCCCGCGAGGAGGTCGGCACCGTCGCCGATGCCGGCGACGGCATCGCCCACGTCGAGGGCCTGCCCTCGACCATGGCCAACGAGCTGCTGGAGTTCGAGGACGGCACGCTGGGCGTGGCGCTGAACCTCGACGTCCGCGAGATCGGTGTCGTGATCCTCGGCGAATTCGCCGGCATCGAGGAGGGTCAGCGCGTCAAGCGCACCGGCCGGGTGCTCTCCGTGCCCGTAGGCGACAAGTTCCTGGGTCGCGTGGTCAACGCGCTCGGCGAGCCGATCGACGGCCTCGGCGACATCGAAAACGAGGGCTTCCGCGAGCTGGAGCTCCAGGCGCCGAACGTGATGGCCCGGCAGGGCGTCAGCGAGGCGCTGCAGACCGGCATCAAGGCCATCGACGCGATGACCGCAATCGGCCGGGGCCAGCGCCAGCTCATCATCGGCGACCGCAAGACCGGCAAGACCACGGTCGCGATCGACACGATCCTCAACCAGCGGGCGAACTGGCAGTCGGGCGACCCGAAGAAGCAGGTGCGCTGCATCTACGTCGCGATCGGCCAGAAGGCGTCCACGATCGCGTCGGTGAAGGGCATCCTCGAAGAGCACGGCGCGATGGAGTACACCACCATCGTCGCGTCGCCCGCCTCCGACCCGGCCGGCTTCAAGTACATCGCCCCGTACGCCGGCTCGTCGATCGGCCAGCACTGGATGTACGGCGGCAAGCACGTGCTCATCGTCTTCGACGACCTGAGCAAGCAGGCCGAGGCGTACCGTGCCGTGTCGCTGCTGCTGCGCCGCCCGCCGGGCCGCGAGGCGTACCCCGGTGACGTCTTCTACTTGCACTCGCGTCTTCTGGAGCGCTGCGCGAAGCTCTCCGACGAGATGGGCGCGGGCTCGATGACCGGTCTGCCGATCATCGAGACCAAGGCGAACGACATCTCGGCGTTCATCCCGACCAACGTCATCTCGATCACCGACGGCCAGATCTTCCTGGAGTCCGACCTGTTCAACCAGGGCGTCCGTCCGGCGATCAACGTCGGCACCTCGGTCTCCCGGGTCGGTGGCGCCGCGCAGGTCAAGCCGATGAAGAAGGTCGCTGGCCGGCTCCGGCTGGACCTCGCCCAGTACCGCGAACTGGAGTCCTTCGCCGCCTTCGCGTCCGACCTGGACAAGGCGTCGCGTGCCCAGCTGGAGCGCGGTGCGCGCCTGGTCGAGCTGCTGAAGCAGCCGAACTACACGCCGTACCCGGTCGACGAGCAGGTGGTGTCGGTGTGGGCCGGCACCGAGGGCAAGCTGGACGACATCCCGGTCGGCGAGATCCGGCGCTTCGAGGCGGAGTTCCTGGAGTTCCTGCGCCACTCGTACAAGGGCACGCTCCAGTCGGTCGCCGACAACAACTGGGATGACGAGATCATCTCGACGCTCGACGAGGCCATCGCCAAGTTCAAGCAGATGTTCCTTGCCAAGGAAGACAAGCACATCGGCAAGGAGGCGGACGCCAAGGCGCTCGAGGGCGACGAGAACCACGAGACCGTCACCCGGTACCGGAACACTCCGCCCGAGAAGCAGTAGGGACGATCGATGGCGGCCCAGGTTCGCGTCCTTCGCCAGCGGATCCGCTCGGCGAAGGGGATGAAGAAGATCACCAAGGCGATGGAGCTCGTGGCTACGAGCCGCATCGCCAAGGCCCAGGCCCGGGTGGCGGCGTCCCTGCCGTACGCCAAGGCCATCACCGGCGTGCTCACGGCGCTGGCGTCCAACGCCAACGTCGACCACCCGCTGCTCGTCGAGCGGCCCCGGGTGCGGCGGGCCGGCGTGCTGGTCATCACGAGCGACCGTGGCCTCGCCGGCGGCTACAGCTCGAACGCGATCAAGACCGCCGAGTCGCTCATCGCGCGGCTGCGGGCCGACGGCAAGGAGCCGGTCCTGTACGTCATCGGCCGCAAGGGCGTGACGTACTACCGGTTCCGCAACCGGCCCGTCGAGGCGAACTGGACCGGGTTCTCGGAGCAGCCGACGTTCGCCGACGCGCGCCTGGTGGGTGAGACGCTGATCAAGGCGTTCGCCAGCGGCGCCGACGACGAGGAAGCTCACCCGGGCCCGGATGGGGTGCACGGCGTCGACGAGCTGCACATCGTGTACACGCAGTTCCAGTCGCTGATGACGCAGACGCCGACCTGCCGGCGGATCGGCCCGATGGAGGTCGAGGAGCGGCCGCGTAGCGAAGCAGCTCCGGGGCTGCTGCCGGCGTACGAGTTCGAGCCGGAGGCCGAAGCGCTGCTCGACGCGCTGCTGCCGAAGTACGTCAACACGCGCATCTACGCCGCGTTGATCGAGTCGGCGGCGAGCGAGTCGGCGGCACGGCGGCGCGCGATGAAGAGCGCGACCGACAACGCGGAAGAGATGATCCAGAACTACACGCGCGAGATGAACGCCGCGCGGCAGGCCGGGATCACCCAGGAGATCAGTGAGATCGTCGGCGGCGCCAACGCGCTCGCGGCGGCCGGGAGTGAAGTGTGATGACTGCTGTAGAAACCAAGACCGCCACTGGCACCGGCCGCGTGGTCCGGGTCATCGGCCCGGTCGTCGACGCCGAGTTCCCGCGCGACGCGATGCCGGACATCTTCAACGCGCTGCACGTCAACGTGTCGCTCGCCGAGGGCGACAAGACCCTGACCCTGGAGGTCGCCCAGCACCTGGGCGACAACATGATCCGGGCGATCTCGATGCAGCCGACCGACGGCCTGGTCCGGGGCGCGGAGGTGCGCGACACCGGCCAGGCGATCTCGGTACCGGTGGGTGACATCACCAAGGGCCACGTGTTCAACGCGATCGGCGAGTGCCTCAACCTCAAGGAGGGCGAGAAGCTCGAGATCAAGGACCGCTGGACGATCCACCGCAAGCCGCCGGCGTTCGCCGACCTGGAGCCCAAGACCGAGATGCTGGAGACCGGCATCAAGGTGCTCGACCTGCTCGCCCCGTACGTCAAGGGCGGCAAGATCGGCCTCTTCGGTGGCGCGGGTGTCGGCAAGACGGTGCTCATCCAGGAGATGATCATCCGGGTCGCCAACAACTTCGGTGGTACCTCGGTGTTCGCCGGTGTCGGCGAGCGCACCCGCGAGGGCAACGACCTCATCACGGAAATGACCGAGTCCGGCGTCATCGACAAGACGGCGCTGGTCTACGGCCAGATGGACGAGCCGCCGGGCACGCGTCTGCGGGTCGCGCTGTCGGCGCTGACGATGGCCGAGTACTTCCGTGACGTGCAGAAGCAGGAAGTGCTGCTCTTCATCGACAACATCTTCCGCTTCACTCAGGCCGGTTCCGAGGTGTCCACCCTGCTCGGCCGCATGCCGAGCGCGGTGGGTTACCAGCCGACCCTGGCCGACGAGATGGGCGAGCTCCAGGAGCGGATCACCTCGGTCCGTGGCCAGGCCATCACCTCGATGCAGGCGATCTACGTGCCCGCCGACGACTACACCGACCCGGCGCCGGCCACCACGTTCGCCCACCTGGACGCGACCACCAACCTCGAGCGGGCGATCTCCGACAAGGGCATCTACCCGGCCGTGGACCCGCTGGCCTCGTCCTCGCGCATCCTGGCCGCCGAGTTCGTGGGCCAGGAGCACTACGTGGTGGCATCCGAGGTCAAGCGGATCCTCCAGCGGTACAAGGACCTTCAGGACATCATCGCCATCCTGGGCATGGAGGAGCTGTCCGAAGACGACAAGGTCACGGTCAACCGGGCTCGCCGGATCGAGCGCTTCCTGTCGCAGAACACGTACGCGGCTGAGGTCTTCACCGGCATCAAGGGCTCGTACGTGCCGGTCAAGGACACCGTCGAGGCGTTCAAGAAGATCAGCGAGGGCGAGTACGACCACTTCCCCGAGCAGGCCTTCTTCATGTGCGGCGGGCTCGACGACCTGGAGCGCAACGCGCGCGAGCTGATGAAGAACGACTGACCCCACGAGTATCGGTCGCAGGCGTCCACCGGGTTTCCGGTGGGCGCCTGCAACCCTTTCCGGCTGGCATCCGTCTTCCTATTAGGGAACGGAGGCAATGTTGCGAAGGAAGTCCGGCAAGCGTCGCCGCCTGCCGCGGTGGGCCCTGGTCTGCACGGTGTTCGGTGCGCTGCTCATGCTGGGCAGCGGCGGCTCGCTGCTCGCCAAAGAGGCACTGCTCGCCCGGTACGAGGGCGCGGTCGAGACCGCCGACCTCTTCGGCGACGAGGCGGCCGCGGCCGAACCGAAGAAGAGTGACATCAAGGGTCCGCTGACCCTTTTGCTCGTCGGGATCGACCCGCGCGCCAGCGACCCCAACAAGCCGCCCCTCGCAGACTCGAACCTGATCCTGCACATCCCCGAGGAGCTCGACCGGGCGTACCTCTTCTCGCTCCCGCGCGACCTGATCGTCGAGATCCCGAGCTTCCCGAAGGCCAACTTCAAGGGCGGCAGAGACAAGCTCAACGCCGCCATGGCGTACGGCAGCAAGGTGCCCGGTCAGGAAAGGCCCGACCCGGCCCGCGGGTTCGAGCTGCTCTCCAAGACGATCAGCAACTACACCGGGATCAAGCGCTTCGACGCCGGGGCGATCATCAACTTCGACGGGTTCCGGAAGATCGTCGACGCCATGGGTGGCGTGACCATGACGCTCGAGATCGATGTCCGGTCGGAGCACCTCCGGCCCGACGGCAAGGGCCGGACGGGCAACCCGTACGGCGAGGGCTACATCGGGCCGCAGAAGGTGTACAAGAAGGGCACTCACCACCTGAAGGGCTGGGAGGCGCTCGACGTCGTGCGGCAGCGCAAGACGGTGGGCGGCGACTACGTGCGTCAGAAGCACCAGCAGCAGTTCATCAAGGCGATGGTCAACCAGGCGTTCAGCAAAGACGTGGTGACCAACCCGCTCAAGCTCGACAAGGTGCTGCGCGCCGCCGGTGAGTCGGTGGTCTTCAACGGGCGCGGCCACAGCGTGGTCGACTACGGCCTCGCGCTGCGCGACCTTCGCTCCAGCTCCATCACGATGATCAAGTTGCCTGGTCGGTCGGTCATCGTCGGCGGCGACTACAGGGGCGAGGAGTTGCAGTCGGGCGCCAAGGACTTCTTCGCGGCGGTGATCGACGGCACCGTCGACGAGTTCATCGTGGCCCACCCTGATTTCCTCAACACGTAACGCTCGCCACCCTCTTTGGGTCGGCGGTTCGGGTCCGTCTAGACTCGATCTAATCCCCGGGCGACATTCGGTCCAATACCCAGGCGGCAAGGAGACAGTGGTGGCACAGCAGCTTCACGTCGAGCTCGTAGCCGTCGAGGAGAAGGTCTGGACCGGCGAGGCCGAGATGGTCGTCGCCCGGACCACCGAGGGTGAGCTGGGTGTTCTTCCCGGCCACGCGCCGCTCCTCGGCCAGCTGGCCGAGCCGGGACAGGTGCGCATCAAGCTCGCCGGCGGTGAGCAGATCACGTACGACGTGGACGGCGGATTCCTCTCCGTCACGGGCGAGGGCGTAACGGTCCTCGCCGAGAGCGCCACGCCGGCGTCCCCGACCTCGCCCGCCGCGACGCACTGACTCCGGTCCGCCGATGGAGATCTTGGAGTGGATCGGATTCGGCGTACTAATCCTGCTCGCCGCCTTGGCGGTGCTCTTCGTCCGGCGTGCGCTGATCGCCCGCGCCGGCACCATCCGGCTCAGCCTTCGCGTGTCGACGCTGCTCGACGGGCGCGGCTGGTCACCGGGGTTCGGCCGGTTCGTCGGTGACGAGCTGCGCTGTTACCGGATCTTCAGCTTCGCGATCCGCCCGAAGCGGGTGCTGTCGCGGCAGGGGCTCGTGGTCGAGCGCCGCCGCAGCCCCGAGGGCCAGGAGCGCTTCTCCATGCCGGCCGACTGGGTGATCCTGCGCTGTCTCAGCCACCAGGCACCCGTCGAGATCGCCATGGCGCAGTCGACGGTGACCGGGTTCATGTCCTGGCTGGAAGCCGCCCCGCCCGGGGCGGCTTCCACGTTTCTGACCGCCGCCTGACCAGGATCAGCGGTTCGCGCCCGGCACCCATACCACGTCGCCGTCCGGGTTGGCCGTTCTCGCCAGGATGAACAGCAGATCCGACAGCCGGTTGAGATACTTTGCCGGGAGAGTACTGGTTCGTGCGGGGTCCGCCTCGATCAGCGCCCACGCCTTCCGCTCGGCTCGCCGGGCGGTCGTGCGGGCCACGTGAAGCAGGGCGGCGCCCGGCGTGCCGCCCGGCAGCACGAAGGAGTTCAAAGTGGACAGCCGGTCGTTGAACTCGTCGCACCAACCTTCGAGGCGCGTGACGTACTCCTCGGTGATACGAAGCGCGATCCCGGCGTTCTCCGAGAGGTCTCCCAGGTCCGGGTTGCCCAAGTCGGCGCCCGCGTCGAAGAGGTCGTGCTGCACCCGGGTCAGCACGGCGCCCACCTCGTCGGGGAGCTGGCCGATCGCCAGCGCCACCCCGATCGCCGCGTTGCACTCGTCGACGTCGGCGTACGCGGCGATGCGCGGATCGGTCTTCGGCACCAGCTCGTTGTTGACGAGCCGGGTCGAGCCGGTGTCGCCGGCTTTCGTGTAGATGCGGGTTAGGTGCACGGCCATGAGCCTCAGCCTAGAACCACCCGCGGCCTCTACGATTGCCGGCGTGGATGTGATCCAGGTACACGGCGGTGCCCGGCTGGCCGGTGACGTCTCGGTGGTCGGCGCCAAGAACTCGGCTCTCAAGCTGATGGCGGCGGCTCTCCTCGCCTCGGGAGAGTCGGTGATCACCAACGTCCCCCGGATCACGGATATCGCGATCATGGCCGAGGTACTGCGCCGGCTCGGCTGCGCCGTCTCGTACCACGAGGGCGACGTGACGATCGAGACTCCCGCCGAGCCGGGCACCGAGGCCGACTACGACCTGGTACGCCAGCTGCGCGCCTCCATCTGCGTGCTCGGGCCGCTGCTGGCCCGGCGCGGGTACGTGCGCGTGGCACACCCGGGCGGCGACGCGATCGGCTCGCGCGGGCTCGACATGCACGTCGACGGGCTGGCCCGGATGGGCGCCGAGATCTCCGGCGAGCACGGGTTCGTCATCGCCTCGGCGCCGCGCGGCCTGCGGGGCGCGACGATCTGGCTGGACTTCCCGAGCGTCGGCGCCACCGAAAACCTGCTGATGGCAGCCGTGCTCGCGCGTGGTGAGACGGTCATCGACAACGCCGCCCGCGAGCCCGAGATCGTCGACATCTGCGCGATGCTCACCTCGATGGGCGCGCGGATCGAGGGCGCCGGCACGTCCACCCTGCACATCCAGGGCGTCGACGGCCTGAGCCCGGTGCGGCACGCCACGATCGGCGACCGCATCGTCGCCGGTACCTGGGCGTTCGGCGCGGCGATGACCCGCGGCGACGTGACGGTCAGCGGGGTCGACGCGGCGTGGCTGGAGATCGCACTCGACAAGGTGGTGTCGGCGGGCGGCGTGGTCGAGCCCCAGCCAGACGGCTTCCGGGTGCGGATGGACCGCCGCCCGACCTCCGTCGACGTGGTCACGCTGCCGTTCCCGGGCTTCCCGACCGACCTGCTGCCGATGGCGATCGGGATGGCGGCGGTCAGCGAGGGAGCGTCGCTGATCACGGAGAACATCTTCGACGGCCGGTTCATGTTCGTGAACGAGATGGCGCGGCTGGGCGCCGACATCCGCACCGACGGCCACCACGCGGTCGTACAGGGCCGGGAGCGGCTGTCGAGCGCGCCGGTGGCCGCCACGGACATCCGCGCCGGCGCCGGGCTGGTGATCGCCGCGCTGTGCGCCGACGGGATGACCGAGGTGTCGCGGGTCTACCACATCGACCGGGGCTACCCCGGTTTCGTGGCGGACCTCCGCCGTCTTGGCGTCAAGGTCGAGCGTGTCGAAGCCCCCGAAGCCCCCACGTTCACGTTCTGACCGGTCAGTACTCGTAGAAGCCCCGGCCCGTCTTGCGGCCCAGGTCGCCGGCCGTCACCATGCGCTGGAGCAGCTCCGGCGGGAAGAACTTCTCGTCGGCCGTGTCGGTGTAGATGTTCTTCGTCGCGTGCAGCAGCACGTCTACGCCGGTCAGGTCGGTCGTCGCCAGGGGGCCCATCGCGTGGCCGAAGCCCAGCTTGCACGCCACGTCCAGGTCCTCGGGGCTGACCACGCCCGACTCGACCAGCTTGACCGCCTCGACCACCAGCGCGGCGATCAGCCGGGTGGTGACGAAGCCGGCCACGTCGCGGTTGACCACGATGCACGTCTTGCCGATCTCCTCGGCGAACGCCTTGGCCGTCGCGAGCGCCTCGTCGGAGGTCTTGTAGCCGCGTACCAGCTCGCAGAGCTTCATCATCGGTACCGGTGAGAAGAAATGGGTGCCAACGACCCGTTCTGGGCGGTGTGTCACCGCAGCGATCTGCGTGACCGGAATGGCGCTGGTGTTCGTGGCCAATACCGCGTCCGCCCTGCAGACCTTGTCGAGCTGCCGGAACACCTCGTGCTTGATCTCCAGCCGCTCGAACACCGCCTCCACCACGATGTCGGCCTCGGCCGCCGCGTCGAGGTCGGTCGTCGTCGCGATCCGGCCGATGGCCGCGTCCACGTCGTCCGCGCCGATCACGCCCTTCGCGGCGAACTTCGACAGCGACGCGCGGATGCCGTCGACCCCGCGCTTCAGCGCCGCGTCGTCCAGGTCGCGGATGGTCACCTGCCAGCCTGCCTGGGCCGCCACCTGCGCGATGCCCGAACCCATCAGACCGGCCCCGATGACCGCCAAACGCCCCGCCATGTGCCCTCCTCCAGTCGTTCCCCTGTGGAACTCTAAACGACCATTCAGGGTGACCTTGAAGTGTCACACTGTCGCCATGGCCATCAGCGACGGCTGGTACCTCGCGGGGCCGGTGATCGCGTTCGCGGTCATCGGGGTACTCGCCGTGGTGTTGCACCGGGCGCTGAGCCGCGACGCGGCGCCCCGCGAGGCGTCGCCGATCCTGGACGACTTCGGACTGCTCCGGATCGCGGCGCTCGCCGACTGCCTGGACTCGGCGTCCGGCGTCCGCACCGCACTGTCCCAGGCGGGCATCCGTTCGACGGTCGCGGTGGGTATGGATGGCTTGGTCAAGGTGCTCGTCTTCCCCGACGACGCCGACCGCGCCCGCCAGGTCCTGGACCACCCCTGACCCGTCAGCGGTCCAGGGACCAGCGGAACGTGCGCAGGCAGAGCACCAAGCCGATCGCGCACCACGCCGCGAGGATCAAGGCGACCTTGCCCAGCTCCCACGAGCCCGCTGGTTCCTGGGCCGCGAACGCGTCGGGCAGGAACACCGAGCGCAGGCCCTGGCACATCCACTTCAGCGGGAACACCGCCGCGACCTGCTGCATCCACGCCGGCAGGTCGGTGAAGACGAAGAACACCCCGGAGATGAACTGCAGGATCAGCGCAACCGGCGTCGCCGTCGCCGTGGCGCCGCGCGCGGTGCGGGACACCGACGAGAACGCGATACCGCACAGCGTGCACGCGGTCAGCCCAAGCAGGGTCACCCAGCCGAACGTCAGCCACTTGCCCACCGTCGAGGGCAACTCCAGCCCGAAGAGCCCCACCGACACCGCGAGCAGCACAACGATCTCCACGACCGCGATCGCCGCCACCATGACGACCTTGCCGGCGAAGTAGACCCACGGCGGCATCGGCGTCCCGCGCAGCCGCTTCAGCACGCCCCGGTCCCGCTCGATCGGGATCTGGATCGCCAGACTCTGAAACCCCACGGTCATCAGGCCGGTCGCGATCATTCCGGTGACGAAATACTGCGTGAAGCTCACGCCCGGCGTGATGTCCCACGTGAAGATCGAGGCGAAGATCAAGATCATGATGACGGGGAACGCCATCGTGAAGACGACCGACTCCCGGCTGCGCAGGAACTGCCTGATCTCCAGCGCGCCCTGCCGCTGAGCCAGCCCGATCATGCCTTCTCTCCGATCATCCGCAGGTAGACGTCTTCGAGCGTCGGCCGGGTCACGGTCAGTCCCGGCACTTCGCCGCCGAAGCGCGCGGCCAATTCGGCCACGAGCGCCGTCGGCGTCTCGCTCTCGGTCGCCTCGACAGCTCCTTCAGCTGTACGCCAGGCGACCGTTGCCGGAGCCCGATGGCGATCGCCCAGCCGGCTCGGCGGAGCCACCTCGACCAGTTCGCCCCGGGCGATCACGCCAACCCGGTCGGCGAGCGTCTCCGCCTCGTCCAGATAGTGCGTGGTCAGCAGGATGGTCGTACCGGCACTGGCCAGGTCACGGATCAGCTCCCAGAACTCGCGCCGCGCCTCCGGGTCGAAACCGGTCGTCGGCTCGTCGAGAAAGAGCAACTCGGGCCGGCCGACGATGCCCAGCGCCACGTCGAGCCGGCGCTTCTGCCCACCGGAGAGGGTGCGAGTACGGGAGCGCGCCTTCTCGGTGAGCCCGACCCGGGCGATCACTCGGTCAGGGTCGTCGGCGGTGGGGTAGAAGCCCGCGAAGTGGCGCACCACCTCGGCGACGGTCAACTCGTCGAACTCGCCGGTGCCCTGCAGCACGATGCCCACCCGGGCGCGCCAGGCGGCGCCCGCCTTGCCCGGGTCCTCGCCGAGCACGCGTACCTCTCCCGCGTCCCGCCGGCGGTACCCCTCCAGGATCTCCACCGTCGTCGTCTTGCCAGCGCCGTTCGGCCCCAGCAGGGCGAACACCTCGCCCTTGCGCACCTCGAGGTCGAGCCCAGCAACGGCCGTCACGTCGGCGTACGCCTTGCGCAGCCCGTGCACGGAGATCGCGGAATCCATGGGCACACACTATGGACACCCGTCTCTCTGCGAAATCAGGGGCGTGTGCGGTTTTTCACCGGGCCATGTGACTTAACGGTAACTTAGACTCCGGACATGGAGAGCCGTCTGCCGGAGCGCGACCGCCCATGGGTGATGCGGACCTACGCCGGGCACTCCTCGGCCGCCGCGACCAACGCGCTCTTCCGCCGTAACCTGGGCAAAGGCCAGACCGGGCTGTCCGTCGCCTTCGACCTGCCGACCCAGACCGGGTACGACCCCGACGACGTGATGGCCGCCGGCGAGGTGGGTCGGGTCGGTGTGCCGGTGGCGCACCTCGGCGACATGCGGGCCCTCTTCGACGGCATCCCACTCGGTGACGCCAACACGTCCATGACGATCAACGCGACGGCCATGTGGCTGCTCGCCCTCTACGTGGTGGCCGCCGAGGAGCAGGGCGTACCGGTGGCCACGCTCGCCGGCACCACGCAGAACGACATCGTCAAGGAGTACCTGTCCCGCGGCACGTACATCTTCCCGCCCGCGCCGTCCCTGCGGCTGACCACCGACACGATCGCCTGGACGGTCACCAACTGTCCCAAGTGGAACCCCATCAACGTGTGCTCGTACCACCTCCAGGAGGCGGGCGCGACGCCCGTGCAGGAGGTCGGGTTCGCGCTGGCGACCGCGGTGGCCGTACTCGACGCGGTGCGCGACGGCGGTCAGGTGCCGCCCGAGCGGATGGGCGATGTCGTGCAGCGGGTGTCGTTCTTCGTCAACGCGGGCGTGCGTTTCGTCGAGGAACTCGCGAAGATGCGGGCGTTCGCCGCGCTGTGGGACGGCCTGACCCGTGAGCGGTACGGCGTGGCCGACCCGAAGCAGCGCCGGTTCCGGTACGGCGTGCAGGTCAACTCGCTCGGTCTGACCGAGGCGCAGCCGGAAAACAACATCCAGCGGATCGTGCTGGAGATGCTCGGCGTGACCCTTTCCCGCGACGCACGGGCCCGCGCGGTACAGCTTCCAGCGTGGAACGAGGCGCTGGGCCTGCCGCGGCCGTGGGACCAGCAGTGGTCCCTGCGGATGCAGCAGGTCCTCGCGTACGAGTCGGATCTGCTGGAGTACCCGGACCTCTTCGATGGCTCGCACGTGGTGGAAGGACTCGTGGCGTCCATCGTGGACGGTGCCCGGGTCGAGCTGGAGAAGATCCTGGACCTCGGTGGCGTGGTAGCCGCCGTGGAGACCGGGTATCTCAAGAGCGCGCTGGTGTCCTCGCTCGCCGACCGGCGCCGCCGCATGGAGTCGGGCACCGACGTCGTGGTGGGCGTCAACCGGTTCCAGGAGACCGAGCCGTCGCCGCTCACCGCGGCCGGTGCCGAGGCGATCGAGCAGGTCGACCCGGCCGTGGAGCAGGCCGCCTCGGCAGCGGTCCGGGAGTGGCGGGCCGGCCGCGATCAGTCCGAGGTGGACGCCGCGCTGGCCGTACTGCGCGAAAAGGCGGCCAGCACGGCGAACCTGATGGACGCGACGCTCGCCTGCGTGCGGGCGGGCGTGACCACGGGGGAGTGGGCAGGGGTGCTGCGCGAGGCGTTCGGCGAGTACCGGGCGCCGACCGGGCTGTCCGCCGCGACCGCGTCCACAAGCGACACGACGCTCTCCGCGGTGCGGGAACGCGTCCGGCGGACCGCCGAAGACCTCGGCGCCGGGCGGCTGCGCCTACTGGTCGGCAAGCCCGGCCTGGACGGCCACTCCAACGGCGCCGAGCAGATCGCGGTGCGCGCCCGGGACGCCGGCTTCGAGGTGGTGTACCAAGGGATCCGGCTGACCCCGGCGCAGATCGTGGCGGCGGCCGTCGAGGAAGACGTCGACCTCGTCGGGCTGTCCGTGCTGTCCGGGTCGCACCTCGCGGCGGTACCGGCGGTGCTGGACGGGCTGCGGGCCGCTGGCCGTGCCGACCTGCCGGTCGTGGTCGGCGGCATCATTCCCCCGGCTGACGCCGGCAAGCTCCGCGAGGCCGGGGTGGCGCGGGTCTTCACGCCGAAGGACTTCGCGCTGAACGCGATCCTCGACGACCTCGTAACGGTCGTGCGGGAGGCCAACGGCCTCCCACCCTCAACGTGATCAGGGCGTCCCCCAAGTCGCTCTAACGACTTCAGGGACGCCCTGATCACGAAGGGGGTGTTACGAGGTGCTGATCACGATGCTGCCGCCGCCGATCGCGGTGCTGCCGTCAGCGGTACGGCTCTCGTAGACCACCTGGTCGGTGGCCTTGTCGGTGATCTTGATCCAGAAGCGGTCCTTGCCCGCGCCACGCTTCGCCTCGTCGTTGAGCGTGACCATGTAGGCGTACTCGCGACCGTTCATCGTGCCCACCCCGTTGTACTGCGCCCGCGGGCCGGTGAGCACCAGCCGCTGGTACGAGGTGGCCTCGAAGGTCAGGTCTGCGACCTGGAGCCGCAGCGCGATGCTGCCCTTGGTGGCAGCCGTGCCGCCGGTGACCCCGAAGACCGCGCGCCCGCCCGAGGTGTCGATCCACCCGCTGCCGGTGACGTACGGCTTGCTCGGGTCGAACAGCACCGCGTAGGAGAACGTCGCGCTCGACGAGCCGCCCCGGTAGTCAGCCACCGTCACGGTCGGCTGGTACACGCCCGGTGCCGAGTAGACGTGCGTCGCCTTGCACGTGCCGCCGTCCGCGGTGCCGACCGTGGTGCTGCCGTCCTTCCAGTCCACAGTGCACTTGTGGAAGTCGGCGCGGTTGGCGTCGGTGTACGGCACGGTCAGCGCGACCGGGGTGCCGAGGGCCACCGGGACCTCCGGTCCCTTCACCACACCGGCGACCGGTGCGGCGTTGACGACGGGGTCGACGCTCTCCAGCGTCGGCACCACCTTCACGATGCCGCCGTCCGCGTCGAACTCCATGCGGTCGATCGTCGTCTCGCGGTGCGTGCCGTCACCTCCCGGGATCGCGAACCGGTGGTACGCGATGTACCACTCGTCCGTACCCGGCACCTGGACCACCGAGTGGTGTCCCGTGCCCTTGATGCCAAGAGACAGGTCCTTCTGCAGGATCAGGCCCTTCCGGTCACTCCACGGGCCGAGCGGCGAACTGCTCGTCGCGTACGCCACCTGGTAGTTCTCGTCCCGGGTGTCGTTCTCCGACCACATGAAGTAGTAGACGCCGTTGCGCTTCACCACGAACGAACCCTCGTTGTAGTTCGTCGGGTGGTACGTGCGCACCTGCGCCGGGTCGAACGACACCATGTCGTCGTTCAGCGGCACCTGGTAGGAGTTGCCGTTGCCCCAGTACAGATAGGACTGTCCGTCCTCGTCGGTGAAGACGGCCGGGTCGATCATCTGGCCGCTGTATGTGCCGCCGGCGACCAGCGGGTGGCCGAGCGCGTCCTTGAACGGCCCGGTCGGCGAGTCGGAGACCGCCACACCGAGGTGCTTGCGGGTGTCGCCGGTCGCCATGCCACCGCTGAAGTAGAAGTAGTACTTGCCGTTCTTGCCCCGCGCGATCGTCGGCGCCCAGGCGCTGTTGTCGGCCCACGTCACGTCTGGACCCAGGTCCAGGATCACGCCGTGGTCCTCCCAGTGCAGCATGTCGGACGACGAGAACGCCTTGAACTGCGTGCCACTCCAGCCCGCGAAGCCATCCGTCGTGGCGTACAGGTAGTACTTGCCGTCGAACACCGCGATGTTCGGGTCGGCGTACAGCCCCGGCAGCACCGGGCTGCGCATCACTCGCGCCGTGACGGTCCACGTGCGAGTGTCGCCGTCCGAGCCGGTCACCGTGTACGTCACCGGGTTCGTGAAGTCGCGCACCGCACCCGATGCCGGGCTGATGGTCGCGCCCCTGGCCAGTACGAAGTGCGGGGCGAGCGCCTTCAGGCTGGTGCCCTCCTTGACGGGCAGCACCACCCGGCTGTTGGCGTCGTCGACCAGAGCGGCGACCTTCAGTTCGGGCAACGACACCTCGGCGAGCGCCGTCGTGTTGCCGGCCAGTTCCAGTACCTCCGA
This sequence comes from Phytohabitans aurantiacus, assembly GCF_027923225.1. Lineage (GTDB taxonomy): Bacteria > Actinomycetota > Actinomycetes > Mycobacteriales > Micromonosporaceae > Phytohabitans > Phytohabitans aurantiacus. Next base: position 51,700 of record NZ_BSDI01000004.1, on the reverse strand, counting down.
TGTGGGCAGTGCCCGGCGGTAGACGCGGAAGTCGTCGACCTCACCCGCGAAGTACGGGTCCGCGCCATACAGCGACCGTCCGATGTAGCCGGTGTAGTTCTTCGACGCGTCATACAGGTCGGACGGCTTGACGGTCACGTTCGTGGCGCGGGCGACCGGAACACCGTTGAGATACAGCGTGCCCGTCTTCGCGGCGCCGTCGATCGCGACGGCCACGTGCTGCCACTCGCCACCCTTCAACGCGGCGCTCGACGGCATGGTGGACTCCGCCTGCCAGCTACCGGTCGTGATCGCCGAGTACAGGACGCGGTTGCCGTTGTACGGCGAGGCGAACAGGTACTTGTTGCTGTCCGGCCCGAGCCCGAAGAGCCACTGGTTGACCGTGGTCGAGGCGCTCCACTTGACGTACGTCGCCACCGTCACGCTCTCCGCGCCGTTGAGCACGCCGTTGGGGATCGTGACGTACGGCGCGGTCGTCGAGGAGCTGGAGCCGCCCGACATCTGGAACGAGCCGCCCTCGACACCGGTGCCGAAAGCGGGCGTCCGGGCGTACGTGCCGTGGTAGCCGTGGCCCGACGAGTCCCGGGCGATGTTGCCACCCGTCTCGTCGAACCTGTAGCGCACCACCAGGTCGTTGGGGATGTCCGGGCCGTCGGTCGAGACCGTCACGGTGGCGGTCGCCCGCACCGTGTCGCTGCCCGCGACCGCCCCGCTGACCGTGAACGTGCCCACCGACTGGTACGCCGATGGCGGCACCGCGTCCCAGGTGACCGAAGCGGGCCGGTCGATCCCATCGGCGTACCGGGCGATGACCGTCGCCGGCAGCACCGGCGGGTTGCCGACCCGGGTCTCCACCGTCACGTTCTCGGCGCTCTCCACGAGCTGATCCGCCGCGTACGCCCCCAACAGCCGGTCGTACTCCGCCTGCGTCACCGGCAGCACCGTGCCGTGCCGGGGCCGGGACGGCAGGCTGTATCCGGTCGACATCTTCCAGACGCCGGACTCCAGGTCGGTCGACTCGAACGGGATGTAGCCACGCCCACCGAACTCGTCGATGAACAGGTACCACTTCTCCTCGGTGTTCGACTTGAAGATGGTCGGACCCTCACCCTGGCTGATCGAGTCCTTGCCGATGCAGTCGGCGACGAAGCCCCAGTTCAGGTTCAGCAGCGTGGTCGACTTCTCCTCCAGGATGAACTTGCTGCACGGGGTGGAGGAGGTGTTGTTGCGCTCGTCCTTCGTGAACCGGTAGTAGGTGCCGCCGTTCTTGACCACAGTGGAGTCGATGACCGAGTATCCCGGGTCGACCCACACCTTCGGCTCGCTGAACGTGTAGAAGTCGCGCGTCGTCGCGTACAGCATCTTGTTGTACGTGTCGCCGGTGTGGTTGGGGTCGCTTTCCGCATACAGCTTCGAGGCCCAGAAGACCACATACGCGCCGAGACCTTCGTCGTAGTACGCCTCGGGCGCCCAGGTGTTGCCCGCCGTGTCGGGCGAGACCTTCACGAGGCGCTGGTTGGTCCAGTTCACCAGGTCGGTCGACTCCCAGACCATGATGGACTTGCTGCCGGTGCGCTGGGAGGCGTCCCAGTTGCCGTTGCCGAAGATCCGCAGGTCGGTCGCGATCTGGTAGAACTTGTCGCCTTCCGGCGAGCGGATGATGAACGGGTCGCGCAGGCCCTTCTCGCCGAGCGTCGAGGTCAGCACCGGGTTGCCGCCGTTCAGCTCCCGCCAGTGCAGCGGGTCGTTGCCTTGGCTCAGTCCGAAGTAGACCTGCTCGCCGTTCGAGCTGCCCTCGCCGGTGAAGTAGCTGAACATGTACCCCTTGAGGGCGGCCGGGGCGGGCAGCGCCGGCACCTTCGCGGTGAACGTGCGGGTGGCGGTCGCGTCGTTCTTGCGTACCGTGGCCGTCAGCTCCACGGTGGCGTCGCCCGCGCCCGGCGCGGGCCGGGTGACGTCGCCGGTCGTGGAGATGGTGCCCGGCTCGCCGGACGCCCAGGTGACGGTGGTGCCGTTGGCACCGGTCGCGGGCAGGGTCAGATTTCCGCGTACGTCGTCGACGTTGCGCACCACCAGGGCGGCTGCCGCGTCGGCGGCGAGCTGCTCGTCGTCCACCTGGGCGAGCACCGTGACGTCGAAGCTCTTCGTGTCCGTGACCGTTCCTCTCCTCAGCGTCGCGGTGAGCGTCGCGTGGGCGTCCGGCTGGCCGTTCGGCGGCCGGGTCACCACGCCGGAGTTGGACACTACCGACGTGTCGCTGCTGCTCCACGCGATGCTCGAGCCGTAGGTGCCGGTGGTGGGGAGCGTCAGGTTGGCGGTCACCGCGCTGGTGTCACCGAGGTCGAGAGCGGCGCTGTCCTGCGCGACCGCCTGCGCGGCGATCGGCTGGGCGAGCTGCTGCACCTCCGTGTCGGCGATCGCCCGGTTGTACACCCGGAAGTCCCGGATCTTCCCGTTGAAGTACCGGTCACCCGGGTACACCGAGCGCCCGACGTAGTTGGCGGTCGTGACGCCGCCACCGATCGAGCCGGGCGTGATGGTGACCGCGGTGTTGCGGCCCACCTCGACGCCGTCCTCGTAGAGAATGCCCGTGCTGCCGGTCTGGGTGTACGCGATGTGCTTCCAGACGCCGCGGGTGAGGTTGCGGCCGACGGCCGGCCGGGTGTTCTGCTCGGTCGACCAGTTGCCGCTCGCGATCGCCGAGCGGAACTGGTCACCCGTCGTGAAGAGGTACCCGTTGCCAGCGGTGCCGCTGGTGTTGCCGAACCCGTAGATGAAGTACGGGGTGCCCTGGGCGGGGTCGATCATCAGGTCCATCGAGACGGTGATCGAGGACAGGCCGCTCATGACGTTGTCCGGCACCTTGATGTACGTGTTGGTGCCGTTGAAGCCGAGGCCGTCGCCGCCGGTCCACACGGCGGTGCCGTTGACGGTGCCGTTCCGGCCGTTGCCGGAGGAGTCGGTCGCCACTGATCCCGAAGTGGCGTCCAACTTGTACCAGAGTGCGAGACCGTCGGTGACGTCCGCCTGCGCCGTGCCCGCGGGCGCGACGACGAAAGCCGCGGCAGCGGCCACGGTGGCTAGGAGAGCGCGCATGTCCCGTCCAGGTGTTAGCGTTAACATTTCCCCCCGATTGCGGAAGTGTTAACCACCGCCCCGTCACCCGTCAAGAGGGGTCTACCCCCCAAGCTCTTCGTCCCTACTGTGCGTGCATGCCCAGCGTCGAGCACGAAACACCCATCGACTTACTCAAGCTGGACCCCACTGTGGGGGTCTGGCTGCTCGCGAACGTCTTCGATGTCAAGGTTCCCGACTATCACCACGCCCACCCGGAGGCGACAGACATGCGGGTACTGGTCCCGCGCACCTTCCACGCCGACGGCGTACTGGTCTACCGCGACGCGGCCGATAAGCCGCAGTTCGCGGTCGTGTTCGAGGTCCAGCGCAGGTGGGACATCCGCAAGCGACGTACCTGGAAGCTCTACACGGCCCAGATCGAAGCCGAGCTGGACGTCGACGCCGCGCTGCTCGTGCTCTGCCCCGATCCGGCGGTCGCTCGCCGATACCGCGACCTGTTCGCCGGCGAAGGGCTCAGCCTGTCGTTGCGTCCGTTCATATTCACGCCTGACGACGTGCCGCTGGTCGTCGACGTGGCGTTGGCTCGGGCCAAGCCCGCGCTGGCCGTCTTCTCGGCGATCTGCCACCTCAACGATCCCGAGGTAGAGGCCGCCTTCCCCGCGCTGGCGGAGGCCCTGCGATCGCTCGGTCCGACGCAGGCAAGCACGTACTATGACGTTGTACTCTCCAGGTTGCCGGTGGCAGCCCGGACTCACTGGGAGGCGTTCATGAGTACCGCCATGAACTACGAGTTCAAGAGCGATTTCGCCAGGCACTACGTGGGCCTCGGCAAGGCTGAAGGCAAGGCTGAAGGTGAGGCCCGAGCGGTGCTGACTGTGCTCGAAGGGCGCGGGGTGGCAGTGCCCGACGACGTGCGCGAGCAGATTCTCGGCTGCACCGACCTGGACCAGCTCGACACCTGGCTGCGCCGTGCCGGCAACGCGACGACCATCGACGACGTCATCAGCGTCTAGGTCGGCGCCGGCCGGATCTCGTACGCTGCAGGTCGCCTTCACGGTTGAGCAGGATGAAGATGGCGTTTGGTGTGCACGGGCGCAGCTTTACCCTGGAGTGGTTGCCTTCGGCGACGGTGACACCGCGCAGGCCGCCGTCGATGACGTCCGAGAAGGTCTTCTTGGGCTGATCGAAGGCTCGTTGCTTGGAAGGAACTCGACCGCTGGTTGCGCCGCGCCATGACTGCGGCGACCCTCAGGGACGTGTTCGACGCGTAGGCCGGCTCGGCGGTTGCTGGTCAGCGGGCGAAGAGTAGGGATAGGGCGCAGCCGGCGCATAGGCCGCCGAGGACCGTCAGGCCGGCTGCGCCGGTGTCGAGGCGGCTGTTGAACTGGCGGTCGACGCAGATCGCGGCGACCGGCACGCTGGTAAACGGGGCGAGGAGAAACGCGAGCCAGCCCAGCAGCCGCAGCGGCCACTGGAGCCCGGTGTCGAAGTGCGCGATGGTCACCAGCCCGCCCGCGACCAGGCCGGTCATCGTCGCGCCGAGCGCGCCCAGGGGCGGCAGGAGCGGCAGTATCCAGCGTGGCAGCGGGGGCCGCGGCGCACCCCGGCGGGCCTGGTCGATGCGGCGGGCGGCGCCGTCGAGCAGGTCCACAGCCATGGCGGGCGCGGAGCCGGTGGGGAGCAGGTCGACCGGCGTGGGTGGTGGCAGGTCACCGAGGCGGCGGCCGCGCCATCCCAGTACTCGACGAAGCTCGTCCCACAGGCGGGTGGCCTCCCGATCGACCTTGACCACGGCGGTGGCCGCGGCACCGGCTCGCCGGTCGGCCTCGCCGGCCTCGGCGTTGGCGAGCGCCAGCTCGGCGGCGGCGACCGCCGCGCCGTCCTGGTAGGAGCGCTCCGCGTTGGCCAGCTCGGCGTCCCGCCGGTTGGCGGCGGCGGCCAGCGCGCCGACCAGCCGCCGGTAGTCGTCAGCAGTCATAGGGGATCATGACCTCCGGTGCCCGGTGCACCGAGCGGTCGAAGAAGAGGGCCCGGTGCGGTCGGGGATACCAGGCCGGACCGCCCGGTTGCGGGCTGAGCGGCGCCAGCTCGCTACCGTGTACGTCGAGCGCCACCCACGCACCGACCGCGTCGAAGCGCGCACCCACGCCGCCCAGGTCGTCGCGCAGCCGGGAGACGCCCCGCCACCAGCCCAGGACATGGGTGCGCCGTTCGGGACCGCGGGTCAGCACGGTGCGCAGCCCGGTGAGGTGGCCGGCGTCCCACGCGTACCCGAAGATGTAGTGCGGCTCGTCGGCCGGCGCCTCCGCGAGCTCGTCGCCCACGGCGGCGATCAGGTCCGGCGCGGTGTCGGCGTCGTACCAGCGGGCGCCGGGCAGCGCCGCGTGCAGCAGGCCCGCGGCGGAGGAGGCGTCGTCGTCCAGGCAGACGATGCTGTACCGGGCCGGCTGACCGGACGCGGCGAGCGACCGCCCGGCGGCGCCCAGGATCGCGCACGCCTCGGCGGTCCGGGTGCCGATGACGGCGAGATTGCGCCCAGGCGCCCGGGGCAGCCGCAGCACCGCAGGGCGCGGCCGTACGTCGATCGTCTCCCCGAGGACGGCCCCGCTCACGGCCCCCGGCTCGAACGATGGCAGTGTCGGGACCGCGTCGCCGTCGAAGAGGCGTGGCGGTTCGAGCCCTTCCGGCCGGGCGTGCCACAGCTTCTCCTGCAGCGCGCGCCACGTGGTCCGGTCACTGGCGTCGGGCAGCCGCACGATCCGGTTGGCGGTGGAGACTCCCGAGTCGGCGTTGACGACGGCGTGGAAGCGGGGGATGACGTCGGCGGCCAGGTTCGTGTCGGCCAGGATGCGTCGCGCCTTGGGCAGGCCGATCCGCAGCGTGAACTGGGCGACCAGCGCCGACCGTCCCCACAGCGCCTCGATGCCCGACACGTCCTGCGACGCGAGCACGAGGTGGATGCCCTGCGAGCGGCCCCGGCGGGCGAGGTCTTCGAGCAGGCTGACCGCCTCGTTGGCGAGCGCGTCGCGGCCGGCGAGCAGCACCTGGAACTCGTCGATGACCGCCACGATCCGCGGCCAGTGACCGCTCGGGTCCTCGGCGCGCAGCTCGGCGAGCTTGGTGGCCTCGTGGCGCTTGGCCTCGGACGCTCGCCGGCGCAGCTCGTCGCCGAGGTGGCGCAGCAGGGCGAGTCCGAACTCCCGGTCGCTGTTGACGTTGACGCCGACCAGCCGCACCTGGGGCAGCCAGCTCGGGTCGCGGCGCCCCGGCGCGAACCGCGCGAACGACACGCCTTCCTTGAAGTCCAGCAGGTACAGCGCCAGCTCGTCGGGGGAGTACCGGGCGGTGAGCGCGCCCAGCCAGGCGTAGATCAGGTTGGTCTTGCCCGACCCCGAGGGCCCGCCGATCAGCGCGTGCGGTGGGTCGTCGCCGATCAGCACCTCGACCAGGTCACCGTCCGGGCCGTCGCCGAGCGGGGCGACCAGGCCACCGGCCGAGCACTCGTTCCACAGCTTCTCGGGCAGCAGGTCGGCGAACTCGGCGGCGGGAGGGCCGGCGTTCATCAGCTCGGCGAGCTCGCGGCAGACGGCGGCGATCCGGTCGGCGGGCGGCGCCGGGTCCAGCTTGACCGGCAGGTCACCGGTGATGCCGCAGTTCGCCGTGGCGCCGTTCACGGCGATCCGCTCGACCGTCGCGTGTGTCTCGATCGGGAGCCCGCGAGCCAGTACGTGAACGCCGCACGCCACACCGGTGCGGACGATCCGGTCAAGCTGTGCGCGCTGCCCGTTGGTGAGACTCTCGGCGGTCGCCTCGTCGCCGAGTAGGACGACGAGCCGCCAAGGCTCCGGCCGGCGGGCCGCGGTGGCCGCCGTCAACTCGGCCAGCGACGCGTACTCGCCGGCGAGCACGCTCTCGTTGATGCGCCGGATCTGCTCCACCAGGTCGTCGAGCATCCCGGTCAGGCCGCCCGGCCCGACGAAGGTGAGCAGGTCGGCGTTTCCCAGCGGCGCGAACCCGGCGAGGCTCCCGCCCAGCTGCTCGGGGTCGTACACGGTCAGCCGCACCTCGCCGGGGCGGGTGCTGCCGAGTACCCGCAGCAGCAGGGCGGCGATCACACCGTCCACTCTGGAGGCGTCACCGGTGAGGGACAGGTGCGCGTGGTCCAGCAGGGGTACCAGCGCGGGCAGCGCCGGCTCGTACCCGAGCGTCCCGATCCGCAGCAGGCCGGGACGCCGGCCGCGCTCCGGTTCGGTGGGGCGCCAGGCGCTCCACGACGCGCCCGCCGGACCGGGTGCGCACGCCGCCGCGATGGCCGTGAGGTCGGCTGACAGCGTGGCGGTCTGCTGCTGGAAGCGGTCCTGGATCGCGCGCCGGGCGGTTTCGCGCTCGGCGGCAAGGGCGATGAGGCGTTCGGCGTGGGCGTTGTTCGCCTCGTCGCGGTGGCGGTGGGCCTCGACCCGCGCGGTCTCCGCGGCGCCGAGCGTCGCCAGCGTCAGCCCGCGCGCGAGCGCCAGGTCCCGCCGGACCTCGACCACGAGTCGCGCCTTGGCGCTAGCCACGGGCCTGCTCCGCCAGTTCGTCGACGACCCTTGCCAACTCGTCGGCGTCCCTCCCGGTGGCGCCGAGGAGGGCGGCCACGAGGACGGCACCGGTGACCGCGGAGTCGACCGGGTGCACCGGTGCCTCCACCTTGGGCGGTGGCGCGTGACAGGCCCGGGCCAGCAGCTCGTCGACCACGATCTCGTCCACCGCGGGCAGCAGCGGTCGCACCCGCGGGAGCGCGGCCCGGCGTACCGCCGGCAGGTCTTCGGCCTGCGGCGGGTGGCCGAGCAGTTCGGCGGCGAGGTACCGCAGTGGGGCGGCCGCCACCGCGGACAGCCCCAGGCCGACCGCCGGCCCGGCGCCGATCAGCTCGCGGCGCAGCTTCCCGCGATCGCCGGCCAGTGCGGCGCGCGCGCAGCGGTGCAGCAGTTCGGGTGCGCCCATGGCGCCCTTGTCGGGCCGATGGCCCGACTGGCCGGTCAGTCGGTCGACGGCCTCCGCCCAGAAGTTGCCCAGCGTCGGTGGCTCTGGCTCGCGCCGGGGTCGGCGTGGACCGGCCGGTGCCAGCGCCGCCCGCCAGTCCCGGTCCGGCGGCGGTACCGCCTCGCGCGGCAGGCCGATCGACTGGAGGTACCCGGTCAGGGCCTCGCGCGCGGCGAGCATGGCGCCGGCGGCATGGTCGAGGTGTTCGCCCGCGGCGGTCAGCGACGGCGTCGGCGCCAGCGTCGCGCTGGCCTGTGTCACCCACGCCAGCAGCCCGTGGGCGCTGCGCAGGCGGTCGGCGGCGGAAGCGACCTGCCCGATCGGCAGCTCCTCACCAACCTCCTGGATCCGGTACGCCAGCGCGTGCAGCAGCGAGCTCATGGCGTCAGAGCGCCGCGGCGTACTGCTGGGCCTGTTCCATCGCGCCGAGCGTGGCGGTCAGGCAGTCTTCGAGCTCGGTGGCGGCCTGGGCGAGCGCGGCCTGGGCGGAGGTGACCGACTCGTGCCCGCTGCCCTCGACCGCCGCCGCGAGGCTGACCTGTGCCTCGCCGAGCTTCTCGTTGGCGGCCCGGACGGCCTCCTGGCCTTCCTGCACGTGCGCCATCGCTGCGTCGATGGCCGCCTTCACCTCGGCAACACTCGCCAACGGAACCCCCCTTTAGGCATGAAACAAGGGGATTTTAGGTCATTTATTGCTCGGACCTATCACGTACGGCTCGGTGGCGTTCACAGTGTGTCGCGGGTGACATCTGTGTTGTGTCGGTCACACTGGCGTCGGCGGTGCGTGGGATACATTTGTTAAACAGACGGTAAAATTTCCGCAAAAGATCGCTTCCCGTGGATGTGCGCCATATGCAAGACACCGACCCGCTTCCCATGGGAAGGATCGTCCAGCTCTCCGGGCCCAAGCTGGTCGAGGTGGTGGATCAGCAGCCGACCGCGATGAAGCCCGGCCAGGTGCGGGTCCGGACACGGTACTCCGGCATCTCCGCGGGCACCGAGCTGACCGCGTACCGCGGCACCAATCCGTACCTCAACCGCACCTGGGACCCCGATCGCCGGCTCTTTCTCGACGGGGACGCGGCGCACGTCGACTACCCGGTCGCCGGCCTCGGGTACTCGGAGGTCGGCGTGATCATCGAGGTCGCCGACGACGTGCGGGACGAGCCCGGTATGCCCGAGGTCGGCGACGTGGTCTGGGGCATCTGGGGTCACCGTAGCGAGGCCCTGCTGCCGGCGGACCGCTTCCTGCACCACACCATGCCCGAGCATCTCGACCCGATCGCGGGGACCTTTGTGCGGGCGGGCGCGGTGGCGCTCAACGCCGTGCTCGCCGCCAACATCCACCTCGGCGAGACCGTCGCGATCTTCGGCCAGGGCGTGATCGGCCTGCTCGCCACCCGCCTCGCCGGCCTCAACGGTGGCGAGGTCGCCGCTGTCGACGCGCTGCCCGTCCGGCTCGACAAGGCCAAGGAGTACGGCGCGCTGATGACCCTGAACGCGGCCACCGGCTCGCCGGCCGAGGAGCTGCGGCAGGTCACGGGCGGTCGGGGCGCCGACGTCGCGATCGAGATCAGTGGCTCGTACCGGGCGCTGCACGAGGCGATCCGCGCGGTCGGTCAGGGTGGCCGGGTGGTGGCCGCCGGCTTCTACCAGGGCGACGGTGTCGGGCTGCGGCTCGGCGACGAGTTCCACCACAACCGCGTCGAGCTGATCTCGTCGCAGATCAGCGGCGTACCGCCGGCCGTCTCCGGGCGTTGGGACCAGGACCGGCTGAACCGGACCTTCCTCAGGCTCGTCGCGAACGGGCAGCTCGATCCGGTCGGCCTCGTCAGCCATGTGGTACCGGTCGAGCGGGCGGCTGAGGCGTACGAACTGCTCGACCAGCGGCCCGCCGAGGCCCTGCAAGTGATCCTGGAGTTCTGATGGTGAAGATCGCCTGTCAGGAGCAGCTGCTGCCGGGCTCGACGCTCCAGCAGAAGTGGGAGTTCGCGGTCGCGGCCGGGTACGACGCGATCGAGCTGCGCGGCCACGGCGCGTACGCCTTCCGGCAGCGCCTGCCCGAGCTGCGGCGCGCGATCCGCGACGGCGTGATCCTGCCGACCGTGTGCGTCGACATGCGGCACTTCTTCGGCGCCTTCGACCGGGAACTGCGGCGTGACGCGCTCGACCAGATGAAGTCACAGCTGTCCGTGATCGCGGACATCGGCGGGCGGGGCGCGGTCACCCCAGCGTCGTACGGGATGTTCTCGCTGCGGCTGCCGCCGTTCACGCCGCCGCGCACGGCCGAAGAGGACCGCGAGGTGCTCCTCGATGGCCTGACCGAGCTGGGCAAGCACGCCGAGAAGGAGGGCGTGCGGCTCTTCCTGGAGCCGCTGAACCGGTACGAGGACCACATGGTCAACCGGCTGGACCAGGCTCTGGAGTTGATCAGGACGGTGGGTTCGGACGGGCTGGCCATCGCCGCCGACACGTACCACATGAACATCGAAGAGGACGTTCCCGCGGCCGCCCTGCGCGCGGCCGGCCGGCTCGTCGGCCACGTACAGGTCAGCGACTCCAACCGGCTCCAGCCCGGCGCCGGCCACCTCGACTGGCACGCGGTGCTCGCCGCGCTGTCGTGCATGGGGTACGACGGCTTCCTGGCCGTCGAGTGCCGCCTGCGGGGCAACCCCGCCCAGGCGGTCGCGGGCATCCCCGCGTTCCTCCGCTCTCGCTGAACCTCACATTTCGCCGTTGACGGATGCCTTGGTGCCGTGGTTCATTAGTGAAGTAATGAACCCATGGACCTGAGGTGCTTCCGTGTTCGATGACCGAAGTCCGATCTACCAGCAGATCGCGGACAAGATCAAAGAGGACATTCTGAGCGGGGCACTGGGGGAGGACGAGCAGGTCATGTCCACGAACCAGTACGCGAGCTTCTACCGGATCAACCCGGCCACCGCCGCGAAGGGCTTCCATCAGCTCATCGAGGAGGGGGTGCTCTACAAGCGGCGCGGCATCGGCATGTTCGTCAGCCCGCAGGCCCGCGACAAGCTGCTCGCCGAGCGGCGGGACCGGTTCTTCGAGCAGGTCGTCGACGCCGTGGTCAGCGAGGCCCGGATGCTCGGCATCCCGCTGTCGGACGTCGTCCGCCGGATCGAGGGGGGACGATGACGCTGGCCATCGAGGCCGACGGCCTCACCCTCCGGTACGGGGACACGGTCGCCGTCGACCATCTGTCGCTCCGGCTCGACGGTGGGAAGATCTACGGCCTGCTCGGGCGCAACGGCTCCGGCAAGACAAGCCTGCTGGCGGCGATCTCGGCGTTCCGCCGGGCCACCAGCGGCACGGTGACGGTCGGTGGCGCGGTGCCGTTCGAGAACGCGGCGATCACCCGGCAGATCTGCTTCGTGCGCGACCGTGTCGACGCTCAGGACCAGGATCGGGTCCGCTGCGTGCTGCAACTGGCCCGCCGGCTCCGGCCCAACTGGGATCAGGGGTACGCCGACCGGCTGATCAAGAGGTTCGACCTCCAGGTGAACAAGCGGGTCGGCGCGCTCTCGCGAGGCGGCAAGTCCGCGCTCAGCGTGGTGCTCGGCCTCGCTTCCCGAGCGCCGGTGACCATTTTCGACGAGGCGTATCTCGGCATGGACGCGCCGTCCCGGTACGCCTTCTACGAAGAGCTGCTCGACGACTACATCGCCAACCCGCGGACGGTGATCGTGTCGACACACCTCATCGAAGAGGTCGACAAGCTCTTCGAGGAGGTCATGATCATCGATCGTGGCCGGCTTGTCGCGCACGAGGAGACCGACACCCTGCGCTCGCGTGGCGTCACGGTGACCGGGCCCAGCGCGGCGGTCGACCGCTTCGTCGCCGGCCACACGCTCCTCGGGGAGCAGCGGTTGGGCGGTACCAAAGCCGCCACCATCTATGGCGAGCTGAGCGACGGCGACCGCGCCGGCGCGCGGTCCGCCGGCCTCGAACTGGGGCCGATGGGCCTACAGGAGCTGTTCGTACACCTGACGAAGGATCGGGAACCCGCGCGATGAGCACCCTGATAGTCGGGCGCACGATGCTGCGCCGCAGCGCGCCCACCGTGGCCGCGTACTGGGCGATCATGCTGGTCGTCTACTCCGTCATCGTGGCTTCCGTCTCCACGCAAGCGGACGCGGATATCAGCATCTGGGCGACCTCGGGCGGGTCGGCCCCCAAATACTTCCTGCTCGCCCTCGGCGTCATGCTCTACATCCAACTGCCCATCTTCGTCGGCAACGGCGTCACCCGCCGCGACTTCACCACGGGCGCCGGCATCTACATCGCCGTGATCGCCCTGGGCTACGGCGCGTTGATGGCCGCCGGTTTCGCGGTCGAACACGCCATCTACTCGGCCAACGACCTGCTCGCCGTGCAGCAGGACCCGTATCCCGTGCAGTCGGTCGCCGACGGGTTCGGGATGTTCGTGGGAGAGACCCTGGTCGGCGCGGTCTACCTCTGCGTCGGATGGCTCATCGGCACCACCTTCTACCGGTTCGGCCCGTGGTGGGGCATCGCTCTTCTACCACTGGAGGCGGTGCCGGTCGCGGTCGCCGAGATGGGCTTCGACTCGCTGTGGATGGGCCACGGCCTCAACCACGCGTTCGACATCGACACGCCGCCGCTACCGGTCGGCGTGCTCATCAGCCTTGCCGCCCTCGCGACCCTCTGGGCGGTGAACTACCTGTTCGTTCGCGACATGCCCGTCAAGAAGGTATCGGGCTGATGCTGGCGATCGAAGTAGCGAATCTGCGGACCCGGGCCGGTTCCACGGTCACGTCGTTCACAGTGGAGCGTGGCGAGATCTTCGGCATCTCGGGGCCTTCCGGCGCTGGCAAGTCGGCCACAGTGGAGTGTCTCGCCGGGCTGCGCCGGCCCGGTCACGGCACCGTTCGCGTACTCGGCCTCGACGCCCGCCACGACGGAGCCGAGCTGCGGCGGCGGGTCGGTATCCAGCTCCAGCACGCGGAGCTGCCCGGAAAGCTGCGCGTCTGGGAGGCCCTCGACCTGTACAGCTCCTTCTACCGGCAGCCGGCCGACTGGCGTGAACTGCTCGACGCGTTCGGCCTTTCGGCCTGGCACGACACGCCGTTCGCCGCGCTCACCACGGTGGCGAAACGGTGGCTGGCCGTCGCGCTGGCGCTCGCCGGAGACCCGGAGATAGCCATATTCGACGAGCTGACCGCCGGGCTCGGTCCGGAGGATCGGCACGACACGTGGTCGCTGGTGGAGCGGGTACGCAACCGTGGAGTGACCGTGGTGCTGGTCACGCGGTGCTCCGTCGAAGCCGAAGTGGTCTGCGATCGGGTGATCGCGACATGACACGACTGGCCATTGTGGAGTCGAAGCTTCTTCTTCGTGACCCGGTGGGCCTCACGATCGGGCTGGTGCCACCGGTTCTGACGGCGTGCTTCGGTTACCAGGAAGCGTCGATGCTCGTCGCGATCGCGGTACCCGGCCTGGTGCTGCTGCCCGCCCGCCTCGTGCGGTACTGGAAACGAGGCGTGCTACGCGGGCTAGCCACGACACCTGTGCGTCCGATCAGCGTGCTGGGCGCACAGGTCGCGGTTTACGTGGCCGTCGCGGTGGCGGGAGGCACGCTGGCGTTTGGTGTCGTCGCCCTTGGTGTCATTCGCCAGCACGTCTGACAGCGGTGCCGGTGTGAGGCCGCGCTCGCGCAGCCCGGCCAGGATGTGCGGCAACGCCTCGTCGGTCATGGCCGCGTTCTCCTCGGTCACGTGCAGGATCACGATCGAGCCTGGGCGCACAGTGGACAGTACGGCTCGGACGATGGGCTGGTACCTCTTCGCGAAGGGGTCACCACTCACCACGTCGCCGTCGACGACGGTCAGGCCGAGCGGTGCGAGTGCTGCCAGCGCCGCGCCATCGTGGCACAGTCCCGGAAAACGGAAGTACCGCGTCTGCCTGCCGCCGTACGGCGCGATGGTGTCGAACGTCTTCGCCACGTCCGCGGTCATGTCCTTGGTGGGCACTCGCGGTAGCCCGTAGCAGTCCGCCGTGAACGCCTGGTGCCCGTAGGTGTGGTTCGCCAGCTCGAACCGCGGGTTCGCCGCGAGCCGCCGGGTCACTTCCGGGTACCTCTCCACCCACTTGCCGGTCAGGAAGAACGTGGCCGGTATCCGTTCCTTCTCCAGCAGGTCGATGATGCGCAGGTTCGCGTACGACTTCGCCCGGCCGGTGCGCAGGTTGTAGAGCATGCCGTCGGTCATGTCGGCGTCGAAGGTCAGGGCGACGCGGTGGCCGGTACGCGGTCCATGGTCGACGACGGGCGGTCTGGTACCCGCGCGGGTGGCGCCCGGCGGACCCGCCTTGGGTCTTTTTGTTGGTTTGGGGCTCGTGACGGTGCGTGGTTTCGTCACCACCGGCGTGGGTGTCTGGGCGCCGCAGGCGGCCAGCAAAGCCACCACTGCCAGCATGATCATTGATCGGAGCACGGCGGCGATCGTCGCACGCCCGCGCAACAGAACCCGTCAGACGCGGAAGCCGGCTGCTCGCGCGGCCTGTCGTTCCCTCTTCCGGGCACGCCGCCGGCGCAGCATCCAGGGAACGAAAAGCACCATGGCCACCAGGAACACCAGAACCAGCACCGGCAGCACGATGGCGACCAGCGACATCGTCACGCTGGTGACGTCTTCCGCGGTGCTCGCCACCGGTGCGCCCACACCCGCCGTCGACGCGTTGATGACGCCGCGTGACAGTGATTTGACCCCGTGCACCCCGAACGCGATCGCCACGCCCGCGACCACCGGTATCCACTGCTTGGTGTCGCCCGGGTCGCTCACCATCACGGTCTCCGAGCCGGCGCCCGCGCCGAACGCCAGCCCGCCCGCGGTCGGCCGCACCACCGTCTGGAGCATGTCGTTGATGTGGTCGACCACCGGCACCTTGTCGGCAATGATCTCCACGAGCAGCAGCACCGCGAGGATCGCCATGACCCAGCCGTTGCTGAGCCACCGCCACCCGTCGGGCAGGTCGAGGAGGTCGGTGTATCGCGCCAGCACACCCATCGTGAGCAGCGGAATGTAGGCATTGAGCCCGGCGGACGCGGCCAGGCCGGTCCCCGTGAGCGCTTCCAGCACGTGTCCAGCATGGCACTGCGACGCCAGCCCGCGCGTCTGGTCTAGTCTCTTCGGGTGCGGTTGGTCATAGCGCGATGCTCGGTGGACTATGTCGGACGGCTCTCGGCGCACCTGCCGCCAGCGACCCGGCTACTCATGATCAAGGCGGACGGGTCGGTTTCGATCCACGCCGACGACCGGGCCTACAAGCCACTCAACTGGATGAGCCCGCCCTGCCGTCTCGAAGAGGCGCCCGGCGTGTGGCGGGTCGTCAACAAGGCCGGCGAGGAGCTGCGCATCCTCCTGGAGGAGATCTTCCAGGACGTCTCGTACGAGCTGGGCGTCGACCCCGGGCTCCAGAAGGACGGCGTCGAGGCGCACCTGCAGGAGCTGCTGGCCGCCAACCCGACCGAGTTCGGCGACGGGTATGTGCTGGTCAAGCGGGAGTACATGACGGCGATCGGGCCGGTCGACCTGCTCTGCCGTGACGGCGCGGGCGCCGCGGTGGCGGTCGAGATCAAGCGGCGGGGCGAGATCGACGGTGTCGAGCAGCTCACCCGGTACCTCGAACTACTCAACCGCGATCCGCTGCTGTCGCCGGTCGCGGGCATCTTCGCGGCCCAGGAGATCAAGCCGCAGGCGCGGGTGCTCGCCGAAGACCGTGGCATCCGGTGCGTGGTCGTCAACTACGACAAGCTGCGCGGCATCGAGCGGGACGAGCTGACGCTGTTCTAGGGCTCTGACGCTCTTTTAGGGCTGGAGGGCCGGAGCCCGCTCCGGGGTAGCGGGCTCCAGCGTGCCCTCGCTCAGGCAGCCTTGCTGTTGACGGCGGCGACCTGCTTCGGCAGCGTGAACAGGTCGATCAGCAGGCCGATGCCCAGCCAACCGAACGTGAAGATGTAGCTGATCGCACGACCGGTCTTGCCCAGGTAGAACTGGTGGACGCCGATCACGCCAAGGAAGAACCAGAGCAGGTACGCGGTGCCAACGCTCTTCTGCGCGGGGGCCGCGACGTCAGTTGCCACAGAAAGTACGCCTCTCAATGGGATCGAAGATGGACGACGGGCAAGATACTCCCTTTGCCCGCGCCCCGCTGTCCCGTTGAGCACTGTGGACACTGTGCTGATGGGTCCACTACGGACGGTCAGTTGCCGCGCCCGTACATGAGCTTGATGACCTTGACGATGCGGTCGACCTGAGCGGGCGTGCGCTCGAACGTCATGGCCGGCAACAGCGACGGTCCACGCCGTCGAGTGACCGCCTTGGACCGGCCGAACTCGCGCAGGCCGTCGTCGCCGTGGATGCGCCCGAAGCCGGAGTCGCCCACGCCGCCGAAGGGCAGGGTCGACATGCCGACGAACGTGAGCGTCGAGTTGACCGCGCTCATGCCCGAGCGGAGCTTGCGAGCGATCGCCACCGCGCGCTGCCGGCCGAACACCGAGCCGCCCAGCCCGTACGGGACCGCGTTGGCGCGGGCCACCGCGTCGTCGGCGTCGCGCACCCGGGTGATCGTGAGGGTGGGGCCGAAGGTCTCCTCGCGAACCGCGGCCGAGTCTTCGGGTACGTCCACGAGGACGGTCGGCTTGACGTAGGGCGGCTGCACGGCTTCGGGCCCACCCAGTACCGCCCGGCCACCGCGCGCGATCGCGTCGTCGATGTGCCGGCGGATGATCTCGATCTGGGAGGGCATCGTGATCGGGCCGAGGTCGGCACCCTCGCCCGCGCCCACGGTCAGCTTGCCCGCGCGCTCCACCACCTTGGCGACGAACGCGTCGTACACGGGCTCGACGGCGTACACCCGCTCGATGCCGATGCACGTCTGGCCGGCGTTGGTCAGCCCGCCCCACACGCACGCCTCGGCCGCCTTGTCCAGGTCGGCGTCCGCGTCGACGATCATCGCGTCCTTGCCGCCGGCCTCCAGCAGTACTGGTGTCAGCGACTCGGCGCAGGCCGCCATCACCTTCTTCGCCGTCGCGGTCGAGCCGGTGAACGCCACCTTGCCCACCCCGGACCGGCACAGCGCCGCGCCGACGTCACCCAGACCGTGTACGGCTTGGAAGACTGGCTGCTCGGGCACCACCCGTGCGAACGAGTCGACCAGCCACTGCCCCACGGTCGGCGTGTACTCGCTCGGCTTGAACACCACGGCGTTTCCAGCGGCCAGCGCGTATGCGATCGAACCCACCGGTGTGAGCACCGGATAGTTCCACGGACCGATCACACCGATCACGCCGTACGGCTGATACTCCAGGTGCGCGGAGAACTCGGCCAGTACCAGCCGGCTGCGCATCCGGCGCGGCCCCAGCACCCGCCGGGCGTTGCGGGCGGCCCAGTCGATGTGCTCGATCGCGGAGACCGCCTCGACGATGGCCTCGGCGACCGGCTTGCCGCCTTCCTTGTTCGACAGCTCGGCCAGCGTGGTGATCTCGTGCGCGAGCAGTGCCCGCCAGCGCAGGAGGCGTTCCTTGCGGCCCGAGAATCCGAGCCCCGCCCACCAGAGGCCGGCCTCGCGACCCCGCTCGACGGCGCGCGCCACGTCGTCAGGCGTCGCCACCGCGAAGCGGCCGGCTTCCGCGCCGGTCGCCGGGTTGGTGGAGACCAGCTCGCCATCTTCGATCCGGGGCACGCCCGGGCTGTGCACCGCCGTCATGCCCGGAGTCTAAACCCGCACGTTACCCGCCGGTAAGGTCGATACCGCGATATCGCTGTAACTCCTTCCGTCGCCCTTACCTGATGACTACGGTCCGCGGCTATGTCTGAAGGACCCGTCCGAGTCCGCCCGCGTCGCGAAGACCCCCACAACGTCGTCTACTTCCGCCGGCATCGCGACGACGATCCGCTCGAGTCCATCCCGGGCCGCGACTTCCTCCGTTCCTGCCCGGTCCCCATACGTGCCAAGTTGTCGGCAGTCCTTGCCGCTGTCGCTGGCGCTCCACCGCATCGCTTCGCGGGCGGGGGCTATTGGGAAGTGATGCATGGTGACATGACCGGGTGGTTCGAGGTCCGCGTCGATGGCCCGAAGCCCTCCGGCGGTCGAGGTCGCCACCACTACAGACTCTTTTGCCTGATCGATCTCGATGCCAAGGACGTCGACCGGCCGCTGCTCGTCGTCGTCACCGGCGCTGCCAAGCCACTGCGGGCGACGCTCTCGGGCGAGGACTACGCCGCCGTGCGTCGGCTGGGCGCGGAGTACCGCTCGCGTGATCCGCGGTCGATCGCGTGAACTGTCACGCCGTTGGCGGCGGCCGGTGGCCGCGCATTTCGGCGGCGCGTATTGCCGTCGTCGTGGACGGGCGTCCGGCCCGCAGCGGCTCGGTCACTGCCTCGCGGTCGGCCGGCGGTAGAGGCTCGACGGATATGCGCAGGCCGAGCGCGGCCGCTACCTCGGCGAGGGTGCCGAGTGTCGGGTTGGCGTTGCCCGATGAGAAAAGCCGGCGGACGACAGCCGGCTCTGCACCTATCGTCCGGGCGAGCTCGGCCTTTGACAGGCCAGCAAGGACGCGGGCTTCGTCGAGCGCGTTGATGACGGCGTCGGTGGTGGCGATGCGCACGGACTCCTTGATGTATTCCCGAAGGAAGTCCGGGTCTTCCAGGTCGCGCGCCAGGTCTGCCCAGAACATGCTCGTCGTCATGTGGGATCACCTCCGATGATAGAAGCGTATCATATAAGTTACGGGAGGGCGGTGAAGTTTGCCACGGGGTGGGTGGTCGACGGGTGGCACGTGGCAGACTCGCGCGCAGAGCTCAACGACCGTTTAGGG
This sequence comes from Phytohabitans aurantiacus, assembly GCF_027923225.1. Lineage (GTDB taxonomy): Bacteria > Actinomycetota > Actinomycetes > Mycobacteriales > Micromonosporaceae > Phytohabitans > Phytohabitans aurantiacus. The sequence goes on along the minus strand of NZ_BSDI01000004.1, from coordinate 32,739 downwards.
GTGAATCGTGGCGCGCGAGTTCAGGACCGTCGGTGTGGTTGGTCTGGGCACCATGGGCGCTGGGATCGTCGAGGTTTTCGCCCGCAACGGGGTCGACGTACTGGCGGTCGAGATCAATGAGGCGGCCCTGGAGCGCGGACGCAGCACGCTCACCGGATCGACGGACCGGGCGGTGGCGAAGGGCAAGTTGAGCCCCGAAGACCGCGACGCGCTTCAGTCGCGGATCACCTTCGCCGTCGGGCTGGAGGCGCTGGACGACGTCGACCTGGTCATCGAGGCGGTGCCGGAGAAGCTGGAGCTGAAGCGGCAGATTTTCGGCGAGCTCGACCGCATCTGCAAGCCTGCCGCGATCCTGGCCACCAACACGTCGTCGTTGAGCGTCACCGAGATCTCGGTGGCCACTCACCGGCCGAACCAGGTGATCGGCATCCACTTCTTCAACCCGGCGCCGGTGATGAAGCTCGTCGAGATCATCCGCACCGTGGTGACCTCGCCTGAGGTGGTGGCCGACGTCGAGGCGCTGTGCACGCGGCTCGGCAAGGTCGACGTGACCATCAACGACCGGGCCGGGTTCATCGCGAACGCGCTGCTGTTCGGGTACCTCAACCACGCGGTGTCGATGTACGAGGCGAAGTACGCGTCGCGGGAGGATATCGACGCGGCGATGAAACTCGGCTGCGGGCTGCCGATGGGACCGCTCGCGCTGATGGACCTGATCGGCGTCGACACGGCGTACGAGATCCTCGACACCATGTACCGCCGGGGTGGGCGGGACCGCCGGCACGCACCGGTGCCCCTGATCAAGCAGATGGTCACCGCGGGACTGCTCGGCAGGAAGTCGGGACGGGGCTTCTACACCTACGAGAAGCCCGGTTCGCCTGTCGTCGTACCCGATGAGCAGACGCCGTCGCCGGAGTCGGCGGCCGCCGACGGCGCGCGTGGGATCGCGACCGTCGGCGTCGTGGGGTCCGGCACCATGGCCATCGGCATCATCGAGGTCTTCGCGAAGGCCGGCTACGAGGTCGTATCGGTGACCCGGGGCGGCGAGAAGTCCGCGTATGTCTGCGAGGCGGTGAAGAAGTCCCTCAACAAGGGCGTCGTGCGCGGCAAGCTCGCCGAGGCGGACCGCGACGCGGCGCTCGGGCGGGTGACCTGGTCGACGAACCTGGACCACCTCGCCGACGTCGACCTGGTCGTGGAGGCCGTGGTCGAGGAGCTGAGCGTCAAGCAGGCGCTCTTCGCGTCGCTCGACGAGATCTGCAAGCCGGGCGTCGTGCTGGCGACCACCACGTCCTCGTTGGCGGTGATCGAGTGCGCGATGTCGACCCACCGGCCGGCTGACGTCGTCGGGCTGCACTTCTTCAACCCGGCGCCCGTCATGCCGCTGGTCGAGATCGTGCGCACCATCCGGACGTCACCGGAGGCGGTGGCCACCGCCCGCGCCGTGGTCGCGGCGCTCGGCAAGACCGGCGTCGTGTGCGCGGACCGGTCCGGGTTCGTCGTCAACGCGCTGCTCTTCCCGTACCTGAACGACGCCGTCAAGATGCTCGAAGCCTCCTACGCCACCGCCGACGACATCGACCACGCCATGAAGCTGGGCTGTGGCTACCCGATGGGGCCGTTCGACCTCCTCGACGTCGTCGGGCTCGACGTGTCGCTGGCCATCCAGCGCGAGCTGTACCTGGAACTGCGCGAGCCCGGATTCGCCCCCGCGCCACTGCTCGAACACCTCGTCACCGCCGGTTACCTCGGACGCAAGGTCGGCAGGGGCTTCCGCGACTACACCGACCGGTAGGACGAGGTGGCCGGGAGACCTGGCCCACGTCGCTTACGCGCTGATCACGAGGGGTAGCTTGCCTACCGTGAGCCCCCGCCGAAACCATCGCCGCGACGACGTGGTGCCGCTCGACTCCGAGCGGGCTCGGCAGGGCGTGCAGCGGATGCAGTCGTGGGCGGACGGCGAGTGGATGGTGCGGAGCATCCCGGGGAGGGCGTCGGCGAAGACGTACCGCTGCCCGGGATGCAACCAGGAGATCCGGCCGGGCACGCCGCACGTGGTGGCGTGGCCGGCCGACGGTCGTGGCGACGAGGGTGACCGCCGCCACTGGCACACCGGCTGCTGGCAGGCTAGGGATCGCCGGCGGTGACAGACTGGCGGGGTGAGTCAAGCGATCCGCGCGAACTCGATCCTTCCGGCCCGCCGCGAAGACATCGAGCTGCACACGGCTGACGGTCTGCGCCTGGTCGGCGAGCTGGCCCAGCCGGTCGACCGTGACCCGGTGGCCACCCTGGTGTGCGTGCACCCGCTGCCCACCCACGGCGGCATGATGGACAGCCACGTGTTCCGCAAGGCGGCGTGGCGGTTGCCGGCGCTGGCCGGGCTGGCGGTGCTGAGGTTCAACACGCGAGGCACGAGCAGCACGCGCGGCACGAGCGAGGGCGCGTTCGACCACGCGGTGGGGGAGCGCTTCGATGTGGCGGCGGCCATCGAGTACGCGGAGTTCGCGTCGCTGCCGCGCGTCTGGCTGCTCGGGTGGTCGTTCGGCACCGACCTGACGCTCAAGTACGGCTGCGACCCGGCCGTGGAGGGCGCGATCCTGCTCTCGCCGCCGCTGCGGTTCGCCACCGACGAAGACTTGGCGACGTGGGCCGGCTCGGGTAAGCGGGTGACCGCGCTGGTGCCGGAGTTCGACGACTACCTGCGGCCCGACGAGGCCCGCCAGCGGTTCGCCGCGATACCGCAGGCGGACGTCGTGGGCGTACCGGGCGCGAAGCACCTGTGGGTCGGTGACGCGGAGAAGGTGCTCGACGAGATCGTGCGCCGGGTGGCGCCAGACGTGCCCACGCCTTTGCCGTCCACATGGGACGGTTCGATGGAGTCGGGCGACGCGAGCGCGTACGCGGACCGCACCGTGGCGGCGTTCGCCGACGTACCTCGTGATCAGCCCAACTTGTAAGCGATCATCGACTTGATCAGGCCGCAGAACCGCTCCGGCCGGATCGTCGAGTGCGGGAAGTAGTGCCGCATCTGGGTCTTGTCGATGAGCTCGGTCCAGAGCACGTTCTGCATCGCGGTGGCGCGGTCCTTCGCGGGCGTGTGCGACAGCGGCCAGTGGTGGGCGACCGTGGTGCGCAGCGACGTCGGAAGGAACTGCATCCCCGGCGCGACCCAGTGCGGCTCGATGGGGAAGAACCGGTACGGCGTCTGCACCCAGTGCGCGTCGGCGAGGGTGTGCACCGACTCGGCGAACCGCACCCGCCGCTCGTGGCCGCCCACGTGCTCGATGACCGAGTTGGAGAAGACGAGGTCGTAGCGGCGGCTCGCGATCTGCGGCGGCAGTGCGCAGGCGTCGCCGTAGTCGAGCTCCGCCCACTCGGGCAGCTCGCCGGGCAGCGGCTCCAGGTTGACCACGTGCACGTGCTTCGGGCGTACCGGCGCGCGCTCCCACGTGTCGACCCGGCCGCCGAGGTCGATGACCGACATCTGCGCGAGGTCGGGGAACGTCTCGCTCAGCCACAACGCCCGGCGCGCGCGGCGCCTGGCGCCCCACGAGTCCGGCGAGTCGACCAGCCGCCTGCGCAACGAATGAAGGCCCACGTGGGGAGGGTAGTGGTGGGTCACGCCCGCGCGGCAGAGCCCGGATGGATCAGCTATCCGACACTGACCGGGAGGTCGATGGCCTGCGCCACCCGTTCCGCGCGGCGGGCCCACGAATGGCCGCTCGCGAACTCCTGACGGCGGCGGATCAGCTCCGGCTGGCGGGCGTCGAGCGCGGCGTCGCGGACGGCGGCACCGAAGGCGGCCGGGTCGGTGACGACGGTCACCAGGTCGGTGTCGAGCCAGCGCACGGCGGGCAGGTCGGTGCTGACGACCGGCCGGCCGGCGGCCAGGTACTCCAATGTCTTGAGCGGGAACGAGGCCCGGTTGAAGGCGGAGTCGACGTACGGCGTCAGGCCCACGTCGATCACGCGGAAGTACGAGGGCAGTTCGGCGAACGGGCGCGGGCCCACCGCCATGACCCGCGGGTGCCGGCACAGCGCCGCGAACTCCTCGGCGGCCCAGCGCTCGTCGCGCGAGCCCACCATCAGCAGCGAACAGCCGGCCTCGACGACCGCGTTGAGCAGCCGGATGTCGATCCGGTCGGACAGGTGGCCCACGACGCCGGCGACCGGGCCGGGCAGGTCGACGCCGGGCGGCAGCGGGGCGGACTCCACGCCGGTGTACGCGTCGCTGCGCACCCCGCCGGGCACCACCACCGGGTCAGCACCGAGCGCCCGCCACTTCTCGGCCAGTACCTCCGAGACCACGATGACGCGGTCGGCGCGGGCGAGTGCCTTGTGCTCCTCGCGGGCCACGTCGTCGGGGTTGATCTGCATGAGGTCGGCGCCGGCGAGGTAGTCGTCGGTCGCGTAGAGGACGTCGATCACGTCGTCGCCCCACCGGCCCAGCAGGTCGGTGGCCGAGAACGCGATCACCGCCTTGGGCGCGACACCGAGCCGGCGCAGCGCCCAGCGGATCTGGCCGCGTACCAGCGCGGGCGTGGCGAGCCGGACGCCCCTGCGGGTGTGGAACGGCTGCGCCACGGTGGCGAGGCGCGTGATGCGAGGCGTCTCGCGGATCAGGCGGGGGCGCAGCGTGCGCGGCGCACCGTGCCGGTAGTCGGCCGGCGTCACCACGGACACCGGCGGGTCGACCCAGAGCACGCGGGCGTGCCGCGCGAGCTGAGTCGTGATGTGCCGGTCGGTGCGAGCCGTGCCGGACCATGAGTTCACCGCGCAGACGACCAGCCAGGGTGCCGTCTCGCCGCCCTGTTCGCCGTCTTCTGGTACCCGCTCCACCGCCATAGCCCGGCCAGCGTATCCGCGCCGCTGTTGGCGGCGGTGTCGGATGCCCGACGCAGGTCAGGGCATCAGGCGGCTCAGGACCTGAACCAGGCCCAGCGTGCGGTCTTGCCGTCCGCGAGCGCGTCGCCGAGGCTGCGGGCGCGGAGCCCGCGGTCGGCGAACCCTTCCAGGAGGAGCACCGCGAGCTTCCCGCGGTCGATGCCCGGCGCTGGGCCGTCGTCCGCGCCATCGTCAGGGCCGGCGAACCCGTCGTGCGCCAGCACGATCTCGCCAGCGGCGGCGTCCGGCAGCGCGTCGCCCGCGAGGCTCTCCTCGGGCAGGTCGCGCCAGTCGGCGGGCGTCGGGCCCCAGCCGACCGGCATGAGGCCGGCCCGCCGGACCGCGAGCCAGTGAGGCAGCCGCAACGCGCCGTACGGCGCCCGGAACCACCGCACGGCGGTGCCGGCGGCGTCTTCCAACTCGGCGCGCCCGGCCCGGACCCGGCGCAGCACCTCGGCCGGCGCGACCGTCGTGAGCCGGGTGTGGTCCAGCCCGTGCAGGGCGATCTCGTGGCCGGCGGCCGCGACCTCGGTCAGCAGACGCGGGTATCGCCGGACGCGGCTCATCAGCACGAAGAACGTGGCCGTGGCACCAGCGTTTGCGAGCGCCTCCAGCACGGCCGGAGTCGCCACCGGATCGGGGCCGTCGTCGTATGTCAGCACGATCTGCGGCTGGCTGGTCTGGACGGCGCGCACGGTGCCGACGGGCCGGCTGAGGACCCGCGCGGCCTGCTTGAGCGAACTCACCGATTCACGATAGAGAGGCGGACGCCCGGAACGGCCCTCAGTCGGATATCCGTCGCTGCGCGCCTGGCCAGGGCGTGGATAGAGTCGGCTGTCCGGCCATCGCGAGGGGTGCAGCGTGGAGTTCTACCGGGACCTGTTGGCGGTAAGCGGCGCGCGGGCGCCCGCGGGCGCCGTCCCGTTCGGCGGCGCCGCCGCCTCCGAAACGCTGCCGTGGGGTCGGCTCTGGCTCGGTGGTGGGTTGAAACCCGGGGCGTCCGACCGCGACCGGGTGGTCGCCCTCGCGCTCGGTCCGCGCGACCATGATTTCGGTACTGTCGACGCGCCAACCCTGCGCAAGTGGCTGCACTCGGGCACCGAGCTGGCGCGGCTGGCGGCACCGTTCGCGGGAGCCGCGCACGACGACGCGGAGTTCGTGCTGGCGACCGACCACAGCGGGCTCCGGCACCTCTATGGCGTACGCGGAGACGGCTGGGCGGCGGTGTCCACGTCCGCGATCGAGCTGGCCCGGCTGGCCGGTGCGCCGCTCGACCGGAACACCATGGGCACGTTCGCGGTGACCGGGTTCCACCTGGGCGAGAGCACCCCGTTCCGTGGCGTACGCAAGATCCGCCCCGGCACGGCGTGGCGCCTGTCGAACGGCGACCTGACCGACGCGCCGTACGGCGAAGACCACACCGAAGTGCCCCGCGGCTCCCAGGTAGCGGCGATGGCCGGCCTGCTCCGCGGTCTCGTCGAGCGCTGCCTCGACGAAAACCCCGACACCGTCTTCGAGTTGTCCGGCGGCTTCGACAGCCGCCTGCTCTTCGCCGCGCTTCCCGCCTCCCGGCGTGCCGGTGTGCGCACCCTCACACTCTCGGCGCCGGGTCGCGCCGACGCCCCGATCGCGGGTGCGCTGGCCGCACAGTTCCGCACCGACCACCAGGTCATCGACCTCACCGGGCTGGCCGCCCTCGGTCCGGAGGCCGCGCACGAGCTGGTGATGTCGTCGGCACGCCGCCACGACATCCTGGGCAACCCGGTCGCCCTCGGCGTGCTCGACTGGGTGGAGAGCCAGGTGCCGCCCGGCGTCCGGATCACCGGGCAGGGCGGCGAGATGGCCCGCGGCAGCTACCACATGGGCCAGACGCAGCAACCGACCGCCAACGACGAGCTGATCGACCGGCTGGCGAGGTGGTGGTTCATCACGAACGATGCCACCGACGCCGCCTGCCTCCAGCCCGACTTCGCCGAGTCGGCGCGCGCAGACGCGACGGCGGCGATCCGGGCCGCGTTCGCGGAGTACGACACCGACTGGCTGACCGCGATCGACGAGTTCTTCCTGCGCGAGCGGGTGCACCGGTGGGTGGGCATCAACTTCACCGGCGCCTGCCTCAGCCGCACGATCGTCGCGCCGTACCTCGACCCGCGCTTCCTCGCGATCGCCCGCTCCGTGCCGCCGACCGAGCGCAGCGGGTCGGGCTTCGCGGCCCGGGTACTGGAGCAGCTCGACCCGTGGCTCGCCAACGCGCGCCTCGCCACCGGGGTACGCCCGAAGCACCTGCCGCGCAAGTACGTGCCGCGGGCGCTGGCCGAGTACTCGGTGCTCAAGTACGCCAAGCGGGGCGCGGAGAAGGTGTACCAGTTCGCGCGCGGGCAGGCCGCCACCGCGGCCGGTACTCCGGTGCTGGCGGGCCTGGTCGTCGACCACTGGCGCGCCCACCCCGTCCTGGTCGAGCCGGCCCTGCGTTCCGGCCTCATCCGCGAGGACTGGCTGGCCGGCCTCCTCGCGGGGGAGCACGGCACCGACGCCGCGACAGTCGGCTTCCTGGCCAACCTGGTAGTGGCCGCACACGACCTCTCGTGATCAGGGCGTCCCTCAGGTTGCTCTAACGACTTGAGGGACGCCCTGATCACGGAGCGGGCCAGCCGGCTAGCCAGGCGCGGCGGGCACGCCAGACCGGGCGCCAAGGGCTGTTGCGGCGCAGGAGTGCCGCGATGCCTGCCCTGAGGCCGACGCCAGCCGCCAGGAGGGCGCGGCCGAGCGCGGCGCGCCCCGGGGACCAGCGCAGGCGGAGATAGGTGCATTTGCCGCGGAGCAGCATCTCGATTTTGCGGGGGCTGGTGCCGCCCGACGCCGCCCCGCCGAGGTGGCGCAGCGCCGCTTCGGGTACCAGGACCGGCTGAGCGCCGAGAGCGTGCGCCCGAGCGCAAAGGTCGACGTCTTCGCTGTACATGAAGTAGTCCGGGGTGAAGCCGCCCAGCGCCGTGAACAGGTCGCGCCGGATCAGCATCAGGCAGCCGGAGACAGCGGGCACCGCGCGCGGGGTCGTGCGGTCGTACCCAGGCAGTTCCTCAGGGTTGAGCAGCGGTCCGAGCCACCGGACCCGCCGGCCGAGCGTGGAGAGGCCGAGCGCGAACGACACGTACTGCCGAAGTGTGGGCAGCGCGAGGCAGGAGCGCAGGTCGTCGGTGCCGTCGGGGTGCAGGGTGCGGCCCGTGTAGATGCCGTGCTCGGGGTGCGCCGACGCGTACGCCAGCAGGGCGCCCACCACGTCGCCGACCGGCTCGGTGTCGGGGTTGACCAGCAGCAGCCACTCGCCGCTGGCGTGCCGGGCGCCGTGGTTCATCGCCCGGCCGAAACCGATGTTGTCGGGCAGCGCCTCGACGGTGGCGGCGGGGAACGCGGCGGCGATCGCCTCGGCCGAACCGTCGCCCGAGGCGTTGTCGACGATCACCATCTCGTGCGCGGCGGCGGTCGCCTTCTCCAGCGCCGAGAGCGCTCGAATCGCCAGCTCGCACGTGCGGTACGAGACCATGAGCACGCTGACCGTGGGAGTCATGTGCTGGCCGCCGTTCGCGATGACGCGTCGTGTCCCCAGTCGGTGCCGCGCCGCGCCTTGAGCTCGGCGGCGACCGTGATGCCGAAGTAGCAGACAGCGGCGGGCAGCAGCCAGGGGCGTCTGAGACTCACCCGCAGCCACGCCGAATTGCCCGCCTCGCGCACCTGCGTGGACGTGGCGCGGAGGCTGCGGTTGCCGGCCCGCACCCGGGCCAGCCGCCGCACGAGGTCGCCGGTGCGGCGGGGCGTGGCGACCCGGGATACGACCGAGGTGACCTCGCGCTTCTCGCCGGGGGTGAAGAGTGAGTCGAGGAAGAGGTCGTCGGCCACGATGCCGGGGAACCGGTCGAACCGCGAGCGCCCCTCCTTCGCGAGCACGATCACGCCGCGGCCGAAGAGCGTGCCCCGGAACGCGGGCAGCCGGCGGTTGATGGCGTAGTACCCCTTGATCGGCAGGGCGGCGCCCTTGCTGTCCGGTACTCGGGAAGCCGTGGACGCCAGTACGCCGTGCGCGTCGAGGGCGGCGGCGAGCGTGCGGATCTGGTCGGCGGTGAACGTCATGTCGGCGTCGAGGTACACGCGCGGGAAGCTCGTCGCCGCCTCGTCGCCCGCGTTGAGCGCGGCGGCCTTGGACGCCTCGGTCAGCTCGATCACGCGTACGCCGGGCCGGGCGCGCGCCTCCTCCGCGGTGCCGTCGGCGCAGCCGTTGGCCACCACGGTCACGTCGAGCTCCTCGCGCCCGTACCCGGCCGCGAGCAGGGTGTCGAGGCAGCGCCCGATGACCTGTGCCTCGTTGTGCGCGGCGATGACGATGCTGATCGTCACGAGGAGTTCTCCGCACGGTGCCGGCCGGGCTGCTCGGTGCGCGGCCCGGGGATGCTGGCACCCTGGTCCGGCGCCGAGCCGCGGAAGAGGCGGCGCCACATGCCGGCGTACCGGGCGCCCTGGTGCTCCCACGACAGCTCGCCGGCGAAGCGCTGCAACGCGATCTCGCGCATCGCCGCCCGGCGCGGCTCGTCGTCGAGCAGCGCGTCGATCGCGGCGGCGAACTCCTCTGGCGAGCCGGTCGGCACGTACACCGCGGCGTCCGCGGCGGTCCGGCGGGTCTCGACCAGGTCGACCGCCACGACGGGGATGCCCCGGCTGACGTACTCCACCGACTTCGCCATCGTGGACAGGTGGTTCATCCGGGTCGGCAGGTCGGGCTGGATCGCCACGGTGGCGGTCTGCAGCAGGGCGTCGACTTCGGCTCCGTCGAGCCAGCCGGTGAACCGGACCGCGTCTTCGAGCCCGCTCGCGCCGACGAGTTCCTTCAGCTCGGCCAAGGTCTCACCGTCGCCGGCGATGACGACCTCCCAGTCGCGCTCGCCGCGCACCTTGGTGAGCGCCGAGGCGGTGTGCACGACGCCCGCGACGTTGTCCTGCTTGCCGAGCACGCCGAGGTAGACGATGCGGTGTACCCCGTCGGGCGCGAGCTGCGGGGGCACGGTGGCCACCTCGCGGGCGGCGGGCCCGTTGCGCACGACCGTCACCTTGTCCGCCGGCACGCCGCGCGCGAGCGCGTTCTCCCGGAACGACTCGTTGGTCGCCACGACGGCCGAGGCGGTGCGCAGGGTCAGCCATTCGAGCCCCACGAGCGTGCGGTACACGAACTTGTTGGGCTCCTCGTCGCTGCGCGTGGCGTACACCTCTGGACACAGGTCGTGGTGGTCGAACACCCACGGCCGGCCCATCGCCCGGATCAGCAGCGCCAGCGGCCAGTACACGTCTGGCGGGTTGCAGACCTGAACCGCGTGCGCGCGCCCGCGTGCGACCTCGCCGAGGAGGCGGACCGCCACGCAGAGGAACGACCACAGGAACTCGGCCGCGAACGACAGCACGCCGGAGCCGTACACGTACACCGGGTACGGCTTGAGCACGGTGTTGCGGCTGCCCGGCAGTACGCGCAGACCCGGTTTCCCGCGTGGCGCGATGACGGTCACCTCGTACCCGTGCTCCTCCAACGTCAGGCACTCCCGGATCACCCTGCGGTCCCGCTCTGCGGGCAAGTTGGCGATCAGGATCGTGACGTGCCTCGGGCGCCGGCTACGGACCCGGTGCGACTCAGTGGTCAACGCGCCTCACCTCGTGGGAAGGGCCGACAAGCTCTAGCGAGTTTCCCCTGCCGAGAAGGGGTCCGCGGTTGCTTTGTCGCGTTGCTTACATGAACTCCGGCCGTTCGTGCCCGACCGCTGTCTCGATGGCTTCCACCGCTTGGGCGGCCGCACGCTCCCAGGAGAACCAGGTGCGGATCTCGGCGGCGCCGGCCTGGCACTTGGCGTACAGCGCCTCGTCACCGAGCACTCCGGCGATCAGTTCGGCCAGCTCAGCCGGATCGTCGCGGGAGAGCAACGCGCCGTTTACGCCCGGTTTGATCATTTCTGGCATGGCGAACGCGTCCCGCCCGACGCACGGCAGCCCCCGGGCGAGCGCCTCGGCGAACACCAGACCGAAGCCCTCGATCCGGGTCGGCAGTACGAAAAGGTCGTGGGTGTCGTAGAGCGTGGCGACCTCGCGCAGGGGCAGGGCCCCGCGGAAGTCCACACCGTCCGGTGGCCCGCCGGGCAGTGGCCACTCGCGCGGACCGACCATCGTGACGGTGATTTCGGGGTCGACATCGCGGCGCAGAATGCGCAACGCCTCCAGTACGAGATCGCCGCCCTTGCCGTCGAACGTCCGGCCCACGAAGAGCAGCCGGGTGCGCCGCCCCGAGGGCGGCGGCGGGCGCAGGGGAGCCTCGCCTGCGTCGAGGTGGAGGCCCGGGTGCAGCACGTGTACCCGCTCGGGCGGGAGCCCGGTGTCCTCGATGAGGCTTCGGGCGAGCCAGTGACTCATGGCGAACACACCGGTCGCCTTTTCGTACACCCGAAGCTGTCTTTCCCGGCGCCGTTTGAGCTCGTCCAGCGACAGTTCACGGAAAATCGGCTGGCCGGTCTCGACCAATTTGATCAACGCGTCGAAGCTCATGTCCTGGTACACGAAGAACGGGAGGTCGAGCGGTGCCAGGTCCTGAATCTCCAGTACCGCCGCGCAGCCCTCCCGGACGGCGCTGGTGCGGATCTGCCGCGCGCAGTACGCGTCGGTGAGCCGCGCCTGCTCCCACAGCGTGCTCAGGCGCCCGTCGCGGACCCGCAGATGCAGTGCGGCGAGCGCGGCCCGCGTGGTTTTGGGTAGCGACACGCCGACGTCGCGCACGTCGCTGATCCGCCGCATGGCGGCGCGCAGGTGCCAGGGAGTGTGAGACCAGGTCGAGGGAGGATGGCGGTCCCACAGGCACGCGAACCCGATGCGCATCCTGGTCCTTCCGTTTGTGCTGTGTCCGCAGCAGATTCTGCCGGGCTGTTCAGGTAGCACAATCGTGCGTCGGGTTTGTGACAGTGCAGGCCAGGGGCGGGGTGGTTGGGTACCAACTGAGCCCGAATTACGGCTGATCGGCGCCGTCACATGGGATTTGCGGGCGTTGCCAGGCTCGCGTACGCAGGTCACACTCTCATTTGGGCTGGGTCGCTGGGAAAGGGTCGCATGGATCTCTGGGATGTCACGAAGGTGCTGTGGCGCCGGAAGTGGGTTGCACTTCCGATGCTCGTCCTCACCGTGGCGATGGCCTTCTTCGTGTCGTCCACCGTCAAACCGGACTACAAGACAACCGGGCACATCACCCTGCTGCCGCCCAGCGAGCAGCCGGCGACCGAGACCAAGCCGCAGCCGGCCCGCACCATCAGCCCGTGGAACGTCTACTCCCTGGCGGACGCTCTCGTCATCTACTCGGCTCGCGCCGACGTCAAACGCGAGTTCGCGGAGAACAACCTCTCCGAGGAGTGGATCGCGTCGATCGGCGGCACCCAGCTCCCGATCGTCGAGATCGAGGTCGTGGCCCGTTCGCCCGAAGTGGCGAAGGCGACGCTGAGCAAGCTCATCGACTCGCTCACCGCACAACTCGAGCGGCTCCAGACGCCGTACGGGGTGACGGGCGGCCAGGCCATCACGCTCCAGGCCCTCGACTCCGGGCAGAACGTCCAGGCGATCACCTCGAACATCAAGCGGATGCTGATCGTGGTCACCGCGATCGGGCTGATCATCACGCTGTCGTCGACGCTCCTGCTCGACGCGTTGCTGCGCCGCCGGCAGCTTGGCCGCCGTGCCCAGGGCCGGGCCAAGCCCGAGCGGCCCTCCGACATACAGTCCCAACGGCCCGGCGTGGTGTCTGCGATGTCGGGGCGCCGGCCGTACCCGGTGGACAAACCGGATGAGACCCAGGTCATCACCATGAACGGCACCCGATCCGGCCGCCCTGCGACAAACGGTGCCGCCGAGTCCAAGCCGCTCGTGCCGGAGTACCGGTCGGCGTCCGCGAAGCAGTCCAACGGCAACGGCACCCCGCCCCGCCCGCCGACGCGCAATGGCGACGAGGTCGACGAGACCATGGTGATTAGTGGCATCGCCGGCTGGTCCCGCCAGCGCGAGCAGGCCGCGCAGGCGGAGCCCAGCGTCGAGCCGATGCCCCCGCTGTCCGAAGAAGCCACTACCGTCCTGCCGTTGAGCCGGCTCCGTTGGATCGCGTCGGGCAGCGATGACGGGCAGCGACCGCCCGCGGCGAAGCAAAGTTGACCGCGGCAGCCGTAGACCTCGACCCCTCGCTGGTAGACGCCGGCACGTACGCGTCCCGGCGCCGTCGCCACCTGTTCGACGTCAGCTTCCTCCTGAGCCTGGCCGTGATCCTGGCGCTGCTACTCCCTGTCGGGCAGGTGGTGCCTCAGCTCAGCGACCTCGGGCGACCGGTGACGCTGCTGAGCATGGGGCTGTTCATGATCTGGGCGCTGTCCCGGACCCATCCGAGGCTCACCAGCCGCGGGCCGCAGCCGATGCGGTGGGCGGTCGCCGCCTACCTCGGCAGCTACATGGTCTCGTACGCGGCGGGGCTGTACCGCGGCATGCCGTCGATCGAGGCGAGCGGCGCCGACCGGGCGATGCTCGCCGTCTTCGCGATGCTGGGTCCGATCATCGCGTTCGCCGACGGGGTACCGAACCGGCAGCGCCTCGACAGTGTTCTGCAGACGCTGGTCTTCGCCGCGTCCGGCATGGCGTTCATCGGCATCGCGCAGTCGACGATCGGCGTCGACCTGGCCGCGTACATCCAGCTGCCCGGCCTGTCGGAGCTGAGCAACTACGGCGCGGGCGTCCCGATCGAAGGGTCGTCCCGGTCGGGTGTGGCGAGCACGGCGACGCACTACATCGAGTTCGGTGCGGTCATGGCGATGATCCTGCCGTTCGCGGTGCACGTCGCCCGGTTCGCCGAGAAGAGCCTGGTGCGGCAGTGCGCCAGCGTGGCGGCGCTGCTGATCCTGGCCGCGATCCCGATGTCGGTGTCCCGCACCGGCACGCTCGCCCTGCTCATCGGGCTGGCCATCATGGTGCCCTTCTGGAACTGGCGGATGCGGTACAACCTGGTCGTACCGTTCCTCGGCCTGTTCGCCGCGCTCGTGGTCGTCCGGCCCGGCCTGCTGGGCTCGGTCACGGGTCTGTTCTCCGGTTGGGGCAACGACCCGAGCGTGCAGGGCCGCAAGGACGACTACGAGATCGTGGGGTACTTCTTCAGCCAGCGGCCATGGTTCGGGCGCGGGCAGGGCACGTTCATCCCGACCGTCTACACGTTCCTCGACAACCAGTGGCTTGGCCACGTGGTGAGCGGCGGCATCGTGGGCGTGGCCGCGCTGTTCGGCCTGCACATGACCGCGATCGTGCTGGCGTGGATGGCGTACCGCCGATCGGCCGACGCCGCCGACCGGCACCTGTGTGGCTGCCTGATGGCCGTGCAGGTGGTCGCGATCGTCGTCGAGGGCACGTTCGACGCGCTGTCGTTCACGACGTTCGTGTTCGTGCTGTCGCTCCTCACCGGATGCGCGGGTGCGCTGTGGAGGCTGGTGCACCCGTCGCGCCAGGTGCGCACGATGGGGCCCGGATCGGTCTCGCCCGAAGACTCCCGGGAAGAGGCGCCGCGCACGCCGGTACGGGTTTAGGGCGAGACGTTGGCGAAAAGCGGACAATGCAGTTACCGAGCGTGCGTGGCGATTCTTACATTTACATGTCGGCTTCCTGACAAATACGGTTCGCGTTTACCCGGCACGGGCCCACCAGCGACGTATTCATGGAGGCCGTTCTAGCGGCTCTGACCTGCCCAAACGGTTGTATACAAAGGCTTCCGAGGATTGTTTCATCGATGACCGGTCGATGTACTCCCAACGGGGGTGTCCAAACGGTCGAGCGGCAGCCGACCGGCTTGGTGTGGGAGCAGCCGCATCCGATAATTGTGGCCCTTGCTGGGCGGAGCTAGCGTTTCCCCACGCTTATTAAGGCTAACGGGGTCATTGAGGGTGTCGCGGGCGCTAAGGGGGCGACCGGTTGTGGATAGCGGGAGAGATGAGAGAGGTGGCGCAAAGGTGAGACCGAGCGTCCCGGGGCGCTTGCGCCAGGTGGCCACGGGGGCTGTGTTGCGGGTGGCAGGTTCCGCGTCGAAGCGGATCGGCCTTGTCCCGCTGGGTAGGCGTGGATGGATCGCGGCCGGCGCCGCGGCTGTCGCCGTGGTGGCTGGCGGCCTTGTCGTCGTGCCCGCGGCGATGGCGGCAGCCGACCCCTGTGTTCCACTCATCAACCCGGTCGCTTGCGAGAACAGCAAGCAGGGCTCACCGGCGTCCGAATGGGACATTTACGAAGCCGGTGAGGAATCGATCCAGGGCTTCGCCACCGACATCAGTGTCAACGTCGGTGGCACGATCCGGTTCAAAATCAAGACTCCCGCGACCGCGTACAACATCGACATTTACCGGCTCGGCTGGTACAACGGCGATGGCGCTCGCAAGATCACCAGCGTGACGCCCTCGGTCTCGCTCCCCCAGACTCAGCCCGCCTGCCTCACCGACACCGCCACCGAGAACTTCGACTGTGGCAACTGGGCCGTCTCGGCACAGTGGACGGTGCCCAGCACGGTCGTGTCCGGCGTCTTCGTCGCGAAGCTGACCCGCACCGACCCGAACGGCAACGGGGACAGCAGCCACATCACCTTCATCGTCCGCAACGACTCCAGCACGTCGGACCTGTTCTTCCAGACCTCCGACACGACCTGGCACGCCTACAACATGTACGGCGGCAGCAACTTCTACCACGGCCAGGACAACGGACGGGCCTACAAGATCAGCTATAACCGCCCGTTCGGCACCCGCGGCAACAACCCTGAGGACTTCCTCTTCAGCAACGAGTACCCGATGCTGCGGTTCCTGGAGCGCAACGGATACGACATCAGCTACACCACCGGTGTCGACTCCGACCGCCGGGGCAACCTCATCAAGAACCACCAGGTCTTCCTGTCAACCGGCCACGACGAGTACTGGTCGGAGCAGCAGCGGGCCAACGTCGAGTCGGCGCGCGACGCGGGCGTCAACCTCGCGTTCTTCAGCGGCAACGAGGTGTACTGGAAGACGCGGTACGAGGCCAGCAAGGACGGCACGAACACCGCGTACCGGACCCTCGTCTGCTACAAGGAGACCTGGGCCAACGACAAGATCGACCCCACGACCGAGTGGACCGGCACCTGGCGCGACCCGCGGTTCACGCCGCCGTCCGACGGCAACCGGCCGGAAAACGCGCTCACCGGCACCGCGTACATGTCGAACAACGTCGACCTGGCCATCCAGGTACCGGCGAATCAGGGCAAGTACCGGCTGTGGCGTAACTCGACGGTGGCCAGCCGCGCCGCCACCAATCAGTCGACCACGCTCGCGCCGCACACCGTGGGCTACGAGTCCGACGAGGACCTCGACAACGGCTTCCGGCCAGCGGGCCTGATCCGGCTCTCCACCACCACCGGTGAGACGCCCGAGTACCTGCGCGACTACGGCAACACGGTCACGCCGGGCACGACCACGCACCACCTGACGCTGTACCGGGCGCCCAGCGGCGCGCTGGTCTTCGGCGCCGGCACGATCCAGTGGGCGTGGGGCCTCGACGAGTACCACGACGGCACCGTCGAGCCGGTCGACACGTCCATGCAGCAGGCGACCCTCAACATCCTCGGCGACATGGGCGCGTTCCCGGGCACCATCATGTCCGGCCGCACCATGCCGACCGCCTCGAACGACTCGACCGCGCCCACCACGACCATCACGTCGCCGGCTAACGGCGCCAGCGTGGTCAACGGCAACCAGGTCACCGTCACCGGCACCGCCGCTGACACCGGTGGCCAGGTCGCGGGCGTCGAGGTGTCGTACGACGGCGGCGCGAAGTGGCACCCCGCCACGGGTACGACCTCCTGGTCGTACACCTTCTACACCACCGGCGCGGGCACCCAGTCGATCCTGGCGCGAGCCATCGACGACACGGCCAACATCGGTCAGCCGGCGAGCCGCACGGTCAACCTGACCGGTCCGAGCACCATCTTCGGTGCGCGTACGCCGGTGACCGCCGCGGTCTCCGACACCGAGGCGATGGAGCTGGGTGTGCGGTTCACGCCGCAGACCGACGGCTACATCACGGGTATCCGCTTCTACAAGGGCACGGGCAACACCGGTACGCACACCGGCTCCCTGTGGTCCAACGGCGGCAGCAAGCTCGCCACGGCCACGTTCAGCGGCGAAACCACGAGCGGCTGGCAGAAGGTCACCTTCGCCAACTCGGTGCTGGTACACGCCAACACCACGTACGTGGCGTCGTACTACGCACCCAACGGCCACTACGCGGGCGACCAGGGCGTGTTCACCGCCTCGGACTTCGTCTCCTACCCGCTCACCGCGCTGCGCTCCAACAGCGAGTACGGCAACGGTGTGTACAAGGAAGGGGCCGGCTTCCCGGCGGGCAGCTACAAGGACAGCAACTACTTCGTCGACGTCATGTTCACGCCGAGCAGCTCGGCGGCGCCGACGGTACTGTCCGCCCTGCCGCTGCCCGACTCCACCGACATCGCCGTCACGACCAAGCCCGCGGCGGTGTTCTCCAAGGCGATCAACCCCTCGTCGCTGGTCTTCACCGTGAAGAACCCCAGCAACGCGTCGGTCGCCGGCTCGGTGGCGTACGACAGCACCAGCAAGACGGCCACGTTCACGCCGTCCGCTTCGCTGGCGCCGGAGACCATGTACACGGTTTCGGCGCAGGCGAGCGACACCTCGGGCAACGCGATGGACTCGCCGCGCACGTGGCAGTTCACCACTGAGCTGGACCCGGCGGTGTCCCGGCTGTTCGCCACGAACGCCTCGCCGGTCGACCCGAGCGTCAACGACAACAACGCGGTGGAGCTGGGCGTGAAGTTCACGCCACAGGTCAACGGCACGGTCGCCGGCATCCGGTTCTACAAGGGCGCGGGCAACAGCGGCACCCACGTGGGCACGCTGTGGTCCAGCGGCGGCACGCAGATGGGCCGGGTCACCTTCACCAACGAGGGCGGCACCGGCTGGCAGACAGCGCGGTTCACGACGCCGGTGACGGTCAACGCCGGCACCACGTACGTGGCGTCGTACCACGCGCCGACCGGCCACTACTCGGCCACCGGCAACTTCTTCACCTCGACCTACACGTTCGGGCAGATGACGGCGCCGTCGGGCAACAACGGGGTCTACAACTACTCGTCGACCCCGGCGTTCCCGCAGGAGGCGTACAACTCCTCCAACTACTGGGTCGAGCCGATGTTCATACCGGGTAGCGGTGGCGGTCCGTCGCCGACGCCCAGTTCGTCGCCTACCGCGTCGCCGACGCCAACCACGTCGCCGAGTCCGACCCCGACGCCGTCTCCGACGGAGACGCAGTGGCCGAGCGGTACGACGATCTTCACGGCGAGCGACACGCCGGCCTCGACGAGCTGGAACGACAACGACGCTATCGAGGTGGGCGCCAAGTTCCGCTCGGACGTGGCGGGCACGGTGACCGCGATCCGGTTCTACAAGGGATCCGGCAACACCGGCACGCACACCGGCACGATCTGGTCGACCGCCGGTGAGGCGCTCGGCACCGTGACGTTCACCAACGAGTCGGCCTCCGGGTGGCAGACCGCCACGCTGGCGACTCCGGTGACCATCGCGGCCAACACCACCTATGTGGTCTCGTACCACGCACCCGCTGGACACTACGCGGCCACGGTCAACGGGTTCGGCGCGCTCGGCCTTGACCGGCCTCCGCTGCACGTGCCAGGGTACGGCGGGGTGTACCGGTACGGATCGGGCGGCGTCTATCCGAACAACGGCGCGGGCCACAACTACTGGGTCGACGTCGTGTTCCAGGCAAGCTGATCGAGGTTATGCACACGCGGCCGGTCCCCAGTCCGGGGGCCGGCCGCACCTCGCCGAACGGGGAGCGCACGTGAGTCAGGACAGCTCGCTTTTCAACCGGGCCGGCAAGGCGCTCGGCTGGAGCTTCGCGAGCACCGCCCTCGGCCGGCTCAGCACGCTCGCCATCGGCATCGCCATCGCCCGCCTCCTCGGTCCCGAAGAGTTCGGCACGTTCGCGGTCGCCACCGTGGCGCTGCTCGCCGTGCTCAGCTTCAACGAACTGGGCGTCAGCCTGGCGATCGTCCGCTGGCCGGGCGAGCCGCGCGAGATCGCGCCCACCGTGCTCACCATCTCGGTCGTCTCCAGCGTCCTTGTCTACATTGGATGCTTCCTCGGCGCGCCGGCTTTCGCCGCGGCCATGGGCGAGCCCGACGCGACCCCCGTGGTCCGCCTGCTCTGCGTCAGCGTCATCATCGACGGCCTCGTCGCCACGCCGGCGGCGATGCTCCAGCGCGAGTTCCAGCAGGGCCGCAAGACCATCGTCGACCAGTGCACCCACTGGATCGGCTCGCTCACCTCGATCGCCTGCGCCGTCGGCGGTATGGGCGCCATGAGCCTCGCGGTCGGGCGACTCACCGGGGCGCTCGTCGGCGCCGTGCTGCTGATCGCGTTCGTGCCGCACGCCATGCGCTTCGGGCTCCGCCGCGACAAGGCCAGAGACCTCATGCGCTTCGGCCTGCCGCTCGCCGGGTCGAGCATCATCGTCTTCGCCGTCAACAACGTCGACCGCCTGCTCGTCGGCGCCACGCTCGGCCCCGTCTGGCTCGGGTACTACGTCCTCGCCGCCAACCTCGCCGGCTGGCCCGTCAACATCTTCTCCCAACCGGTGCGGGCCGTCGCGCCCGCCGCACTCGCCCGGCTGCAAGCAGACCGCCCGGCGATGCGCCGCACCTTCCTGTCCACGGCCGGTCTACTCGCCGCGGCCACGCTGCCCGCGTGCATCGCCCTGGGCGCCGCCGCCGACCCGCTGATCCGGCTCGTCTACGGCACCGTCTGGGAGCCAGCGGCCGCGGTCCTGCCGTGGCTCGCGCTCGTCGCCGCCGCGCGCATCATCTTCGAACTCGTCTACGACTACTTCGTCGTCCTCGCCAGCAGCCGCGTCGTGCTCGTCGCGCAGATCGCGTGGCTGGTCGCGCTGATCCCCGCGCTCGTCGCGGGCGCGGCCATCGGCGGGCTCGCCGGCGCGGGTGCCGCACAACTCGCGGTCGCGCTGCTGGTCGTCCTGCCCGTGTACCTCTTCGAGCTGCACCGGTCCGGTATCGCACCGGCGGCACTGGGCTCTCGGCTGGCACTGCCCGTGCTGGGCGCGGCGGCGGTGGGCGCGGTGGTAGCCGTGACCAGCCACCTGATCACCGTGGACCTGCTGGCACTGGCGGTGGCGGGTCTGGTGGGGCTGGCCGGGATGGCGGCACTGCTGTACCGCAGCCGCCACCTCCTCGGCGAACTCCGCACCATCGGCGCGGCCGCCGACACCATCGCCACCAGTGATCAGGGCGTCCCCGAAGTCGTTAGGGCGACTTGAGGGACGCCCTGATCACGGTTTGGTTTGGGTGGTCAGGGAGGCTGCCGCGAGGGTGGGGGCGTTGAAGTCGTCGCGGGCCGCGGTGCGGCGCAACGACTCGTAGCGGCGCTTGGCCTTGTGAGCGGCCAGGCCGGCGATGGAGCGGAGCCCGTCCCGGGCCCGTGCGCCAGCCGGCTGCCGCACCGCGAGCGCCTGCCGGTAGATGTCTTCCTGCACCTGCGCCGCCCGTTGCAGGCTGAACCTGTTGACGACCAGGTCGCGTCCGAACGCCCCGAGGGCCGCCCGTTCCACCGGATCGGCGAGCAGCCGCCGCAGCGCCCCGGTGAGGCGTGAAGCGCCATCCTTGCCGTCGCCGACGCCGTACCAGCCCTGCTCCAGGAACAGGCCGCAGCTGTCGGGCGTGAGCAGCTCCCAGAAGGCTTCCTCGCCCTGCACCACCAATGGTCGCCCGAACGCCAGCGCGCGCAGGGCCGAGCCGCCCATGCCGAGCATGATGTCGGCGGCGGCGTACGCGGGCCGGGGGTCGAGCAGCTCACCGGTCAGTACGACGGCGCGGCGGCCGGCACGCTGGTTGGCGGCCTCCGCGCGGGCGGCCACGGTGTCGCGGGCCACCCCATCGCCGACCACGATCAGCCGGACCGGCTCGGATCGGGCCAGTTCGCCGATCGCGTCGATGGCGGTCAGGATGCCTTCCAGTTTGAGCTGTGGGGAAAGCCTTGTGACGGCGACGATGTCGACGTACCCGGGGCCGAGGCCGAACTCGGCGCGGAAGTCGTCGGTGGGGTGGCCCGGCGCGTTCTGCTCGACGTCGACCGGCGGCTCGATGAGGTGCACCGGGCCGGGGCGGCGGGCGGCGGTGTGCCGCTGGAGCGCGGCGGTGCCGACGACGAGGTGCATCGACGCGGGCAGGAACGGCGCGACCGCCATCGACATCACGGTCGCGACGGCGGCGGCGCGCCCGCCCGGGTACACGGCGGCGTTCGCCTCCAGGGCGGGCGGCCACTCGTACCCGTGCACGATGTCGATGCCGCGCGATCGGATCAGCGAGCGCAGCTTCGCGGTGACGGTGGGGGAGGGGCGGCGGCGCCGGGCGCTGATCGGGATGTGTTCCATGCCGAGCGCGGTCACGCGGTCGACCAGCGGGCCGGGCTCACCGATGACGGCCACCTCGTGCCCGAGGTCGCGGACGGCCGCGGCCAGCTCGATCGCGTTGAGCTGGCTGCCACCCACATGCATGCCGTGTGGATAGACGAGGATGCGCAAGAGACCCTCCAAAGTGGTCACCGGACCACGGCCGGCGACCAGGCGTCGTGCACGAGTATTTGCGGCGAACCGGTGCCGTCGGCCGGCACGCTCCAGATGTCGCTGGTCGCCCGGTCGCCGCCGTCGCGGGCCAGCCCGTAGAGCACCCGCGAGTTGTCGAGCCACACCGCCTGGTCGTCGACGCTTCGCTGCTCGGCCAGCACGGTTTCCTTGCCGGTCTTCAGGTCGTACACCGCCAGCCGCCACTTTCCGGCCTGCAGCTTGCCGTGCTTCTTGAACGCGATCCGCGTGCCGTCCGGCGACAGCGACGGACACTCCACATCGGACCGCAACGCGGTGACCCGCTTCGTGCTCAGGTCGCCTTCGACGAGCCACGTCTTGCCGCCCGACGCGGCGGTGGCGTAGAAGCGGTTACCGCCCGCGAACGTGACGCCCCACAGGTTCTTGTCGGCCGCCGTGACGACTTTCCCGTCGACCACGAGGTCGAACTGCTCGATGTCGCCCAACACCGTGCCGTCCACCTTGGACACGACGGTGCGGGTGGAGAACTGGCCCGGGTTCGCGTACGAGTCGCCGAAGACGAACGCGGTCGTCGCCACCAGCGAGCCGTCCGCGGAGAGCCTCGCGCGGCTGGGGATGCCGGCGAGCGGCAGGTCGCGGCGTTCGGCCCAGCTCTGGTCGAGCAGCTTCGCCTTGTACGTCGTCACGAGTCCGCGGTCGGCGCTCAGGCAGATCGCGTCGGTGCTGGTCGCGTAGATCCGGTCGCAGGACGCGCCGGTCATCGCCCGGGGACCGTCGGGGTTGGTGAGCGGCGTGACCGCGACTTCCCCGTACCGGTCGCCCAACGCCGTGTTGCGGAAGACGAGGTGTGGCGCGGCCCGCAGCGCGGTGAGGTCGTCGCGTACGGGCACCTTCGGCGCCGCCGCCACCGAATCGGCCTGCGCCTGCCGCTCGTAGAGCACGTATCCGGTCGCGCCGAGCGTGGCGGTCAGCAGGATGGCGACGAGCGCGGAAATCCGTGCGCGCATGCTCATGCCGGCGCCTCCCTCGGGATGCCGCGCAGCAGCCACGCTGCGACCGGAATGGCGGCGGCGAGCAGGGCGGCCACGAGCAACAGCGCCGAACCGCGACCCATGAACGCCCACAGTAGACCGAAGCCAAGTGACGCCCCGAAGCGCGACAGCGCGACCACCGTCTGCGCCGCCGCGATACCGGTGCCGCGGGTCTCGGCGGGGACCAGCCGGCTCACGAGCGCGGCCAGTACGCCGTCGGTCGCTGCGTAGAACATGCCCAGCAGCGCGAGTACGGCCAGTGTGGTGGCCAGGCCGCCGGACGGGCGGGCGGCGAGCAGGTATCCCGACAGCAGCGCGACGTGTCCCGCGACGAGGACCCGGGCGCGTCCGACCCGGTCGGCGAGGCGCCCGAAAGGCACCGCGAGGCTCAGGTACACCGCGTTGGTGCCGACGTACAGCAGCGGGAAGTAGAGAGCGGCGAAGTCGTCACGGTCCTGAAGGGACAGGTAGATGAACCCGTCGCCGACCGTCAGTACACCCAGCAGGCCGCTGGCGATCAGCGGGCGGCGCAGCGCAGGCCCGGCAAGCTCACGGCTCACCCGGCGCAGCCCCACGCGGGCCGCCGCGGTGGCGGTGCGCATGTTCGGCACCAGCAGCACCAGTACCGCCACACCCGCGATCGCGAACGCGAACGAGACCACGAACACCGAGTCGTACGAGCCCGGTACCGCCCAGAGCAGGGCGAACGCCACGAGTGGCCCGAGCGCGGCGCCGGTCGTGTCGAGCGCCCGGTGCACGCCGAACGAGCGGCCGAGGGTGCGCGGGTCGGAGGAGGCGGCGATCAGCGCGTCACGGGGTGCGGTGCGCACGCCCTTGCCGAGGCGGTCGGCGGTGGTGATCGCCGAGATCGCCAGGAATCCCTGCACGGGCAGCATCGCGATCCGGCTGAGCGCGGACACCCCGTACCCGATGATGGCCACCAGCTTGGGGCGCTGGCGGCGGTCGGCGGCGTATCCGCCGGCGATCCGCACGACGGCGCTGATGCCCTGGTAGATGCCGTCCCAGAAGCCGTACGCGACGGGGCTGAGCCCGATCACCGCGGTCAGGTACAGCGGCATGATCGAGGCGACCATCTCGGACGACACGTCGGTGAGCAGGCTGACGATGCCGAGCAGTACGACCGTCGACGAGACACGCCGCGCGACCGCCTGGCCGGACGGTGAAGCGTCCTCGCCAGGGCGGTCCCGCAGCGTCACGTACATGTACTGATCCCTCAGCCGAGTGCGGCGGCCAGCTCCCGGACCACGCGATCCTGCTGGTCAGCGGTGATCTGAGGGTAGATCGGCAGCGAGAGCAATTCATCAGCCGCCCGCTCAGCGTGCGGGAAATCGCCCAACCGGTACCCGAGGTCGGCGAACGCACCGGTCAGGTGCACCGGCACAGGGTAGTGGATGCCGGCACCGATGCGCGCCGCGTTGAGCGCCGCGAGCACCTCGTCACGCCGCCCGCCGGGAATCCGCACGCAGTAGATGTGCCAGACGTGCACGTTGCCGTCGAGCGTGACCGGCCGCACCACGTCCAAGGGCGCCAGCAGTTCGTCGTACCGGGCGGCGGCGGCGCGCCGGAGCTCGTTCCAGCCGGCCAGCCGAGCGAGCTTCGCCCGCAGCACCACGGCCTGGAGCCCGTCGAGCCGGCTGTTGACGCCGACCAGATCGTGCGCGTACTTGGTGAGGCCGCCGTGGTTCGCGATCGTGCGTACCGTCAAAGCCAGGTCGGCGCTGGTGGTGACGACCGCGCCCGCGTCGCCGTAAGCGCCGAGGTTCTTGCCGGGGTAGAAGCTGGTAGCCGCGATCCCGGCGACGCCCGCCCCGCGCCCGTTCCGGGTGGCGCCCTGGCACTGTGCGGCGTCTTCGACGATCGCCACGTCGGTGCCGGCGAGTCCTTCGTGGAGGCGTTCGACCTCGGCGAGCTGCCCGTACAGGTGCACGGGCACGATCGCGCGGGTCGCCGGCGTGACGGCGGCGAGCGCCGCGTCGACGTCGATCAGGTACGTGGTCGGGTCGCAGTCGACGAGCACCACCCGCCCGCCCGCACGGGCCACCGCCTCCGCCGTGGCGATGAACGTGTTGGCCGGCAGGATCACCTCGTCGCCCGGCCCCACCCCGACGGCCCGCAGCGCGAGCTCGACCGCGTCGGTGCCGTTGGCCACCCCGACGCAGTGCTCGATCTCCGAGAAGGCCGCGTACTCCTCCTCGAAAGCGGTCACCTCGGTGCCGCCGATGAACGCGGTGCCGGCGATGACCCGCTTGAAGCCGGCCTCCACCTCTTCGGCCACCTCGGCGTGGGCCGCGGCCAGGTCAACGAGCGGGATCATGCTGTTCTGCCTCAACTCTCCGCAAAAAACGTGCTGGGTTGCCGGCCCAGACCTCACCGGGCGGTACGTCGGCCAGTACCACCGAGCCCATGCCGACAAGCGATCGCGCGCCCACCGTCAGCGCCTCGCGCACCAGCGCGCCGGCACCCAGGTACGCGCCGCGCCGGATCGTGACGCCACCGCCGAGGCGCACGCCGGACGCGATCGTCGCGAAGGATTCGACCCGGTCGTCGTGGGTGAGCACCACCTGCGGCATCACGGCCACGTGCGCGTCGACGGTGACGTCCGCGGTGAGCGTGACGCCCGCGAGTAGCACCGTGCCCGGCCCGACCAGGCTGCCGGCGCCGACGTGGGCGGCCGGGTGCACCAGCGTCGCGTACCGGTCGGCGGGCAGCCCCAGACGGTCGACCACCCGGGCGCGCACCAGCGGGTCACGCGGGTTGCCGACGCAGACGAGTACCGCCGCGTCCGGGTAGTCCGGCAGGCGCGCGCTGCTGCCCAGTACCGGCACGCCGGAGACCCGGGTGCCGTACAGCACGCGGTTGTCGTCGAGGAAGCCGAGCAGCCGCCATGTGGGCCGGACGTCGTTGAGCGCCTGGACAGCCGCGGCGGTCTCGCGGGCGAACCCGCCCGCCCCGACGATGACCAGGTCTCTCATCGTCCGGCCAGCTTGCGCAGCACGCCGACGATGTGCTCCTGGTCGCCTTCGGTGAGCGCGTGGTGCAGCGGGAGGATCAGGGAATCGCGGGTCAGTCGCTCGGTCACGGGCAGCGCCGGCGGGGCGACATCTTCGTACGCGGGCTCCAGGTGCGCGGCCATGATGCCGCGCCGCGCTGACACGCCCTGCCCGGCAAGCTCCGCCAGCACCTCGTCACGGCTCGCGCCGAACTCGGGCGTCAGCAACACCCAAAAAGACTGGTAATTGGTCT
The DNA here is from genome assembly GCF_027923225.1 of Phytohabitans aurantiacus. Classification (GTDB taxonomy): domain Bacteria; phylum Actinomycetota; class Actinomycetes; order Mycobacteriales; family Micromonosporaceae; genus Phytohabitans; species Phytohabitans aurantiacus. The sequence continues at coordinate 6,844 of NZ_BSDI01000004.1, read as the reverse complement.
CGCCGTAGGCCGGGTCGCGGACCGGGATCGCGCCGTCGAGGCCCGCCAGCATCTCCTGGTACCGCGCGGCGAGCGCACGCCGCTGCGCGATGATCCCGGCCAGGCGGTCGAGCTGTACCAGGCCAACGGCGGCCTGGATGTCTGTCATGCGGTAGTTGTAGCCGGTCTCCAGGTACGCCTCGAGGATCGGCTGGGCGCTCGCGTGCCGGTCAGCGGCGGACACGTTCATGCCGTGCTCGCGGAGCCGCTTCAGCCGGGTGGCCTGGTCGGCACCGTCGACGGTCACCATGCCGCCCTCGCCGGTGGTGATCAGCTTGCGCGGGTGGAAGGACCAGGCCGCGATCGCCGCGCCGCTGCCCACCGGCTGGCCGTACGCGGTCGAGCCCGCGGCACAGGCGGCGTCTTCGACGAGAGCCACGCCCCACGACGCGGCCGCGCCGCGCAGGGCCACCACGTCGAAGGGCACGCCACCCTGGTGTACCGCGATCACCGCCCGGGTGCGCGGAGTGCGTACCGCGTCGACGGTCTCCACGGTCACGTTGCCGGTGGCGAGGTCGACGTCGGCGAAGACCGGGGTCGCGCCGACGTAGCGGACCGCGTTGGCGGTGGCGATGAACGACAGCGACGGCACGATCACCTCGTCGCCTGGGCCCACTTCCAGCAGTACCAAGGCAAGGTGAAGTGCGGTCGTGCAGGAACTGACGGCAACACCGTGCTCCGCGCCGACAGCGGCCGCGAAGCGCCGCTCGAACTCCGCGACTCGCGGGCCCTGCGCCACCCACCCCGAGCGGACAGCGTCGGCCGCCGCCTGGGCCTCTTCCTCGCCCAGCATCGGAATCATGACCGGGATGCGCCTATCCGTCACCGCTGGCCCCGCCACCAGTCGACGAGGCCCTGGAGGCCGTCGTGCAGGCTGATCTCGGCGCGGAAGCCGAGCCGGTCGGCGGCGGTGCTGGTGTCGGCGAGGCGGCGGGTGACGCCGTTGACCGCGCGCGCCGGCCCGTGCTCGGGCGGCAGGTCGGACTTCATGACCTCGCTCAGCGCCTGCGCCAGCTCCTTGAGGCTGGTCTCGGCGCCGCTCGCGATGTTGAACACCTCGTCGGTCGCGTCGGCGCGCGCCGCCAGGATGTTGGCGCGCGCGATATCGGCCACGTGCACGAAGTCCATCGTCTGGAGGCCGTCACCGAGGATCAGCGGCGGCGTGCCCGACTCGATGCGCTCCATCCAGCGGATCAGCACCTCGGTGTACAGGCCGTGCACGTCCATCCGCGGGCCGTACACGTTGAAGTAGCGCAGCGCTACGTAGTCGAGGCCGGACATGCTGTGGAAGCTGCGCAGCATGGCCTCGTTGAACGCCTTGGCCGCCCCGTAGAACGTGTCGTTGTTGTACGGGTGGTGGCGCTCGGTCGTCGGAAACTCCTCGGCCAGCCCGTACACCGACGCCGACGACGACGCGATCACCTTGCGCACCTCAGCCGCCGCGGCCGCCTCCACCACGTTGAAGGTGCCGTCGACCAGTACCTCGTTGGCGAGCCGGGGCTCCTCGGCGCACTGTGTGATGCGGATCGCGGCGAGGTGGAAGACCAGGTCCTTGCCGCGCGTCAGGTCGTGCACCAGCGCCGCGTGCCGGATGTCGCCCTCGACCACGGTCACGTTGCCGTGCTCGGTCGCCCAGGCAAGGTTTTCCTTGCGGCCGCGGACGAAGTTGTCCAGTACCACGATCTCGGCCGCGCCCCCGCGAACCAGCTCGTCGACCACGTGCGAGCCGATCGTGCCGGCACCGCCCGTGACCAGCGCCTTGGCGCCCTCGATCTCCACTGCCGAGCTCACCGCTGCTCCCATCCCTCGTTCAAGTCGGCCCGTTCCTCGTTCAAGCCAACCATCGTGCCGCCATTGGCCAGGCTCTGCGACGCCGCTTCCAGGATCGACAGCACCCGCAGGCCGGAACGCCCGTCGGTCAGGGCCGGGGTGCCGGTGCGGATCGCGCGGGCGTACTCCTCGACCATCGTGCGCAGCGCCTCACGCTCGGTGAGTGCCGGCGCCACCATGTCGCCCGAGCGGTACGAGACAAGCATGTCGCGCCGCAGCTCGTCGCCGATCTCGTCGGAGGTGGCCACGTCGACGCCACGGTCGAAGAGCGAGAGTCGCTGCGAAGGGTTCAGGTCGTCCCAGACCAGGGTCCGCTTCGCCCCGCCGATGATCGTGGTGCGCACCTTGACCGGCGAGAGCCAGTTGACGTGGATGTGGGCGATGGCGCCCGTGTTGAGCTGCAACGTCAGGTACGCCACACACGCCCGCCCGGCGCCGATGCCGTCGGCGCCGTGCGCGGCCACCGCGACCGGAGCCACGCCGGGCGGCAGCACGAAGTCGAGGATCGACAGGTCGTGCGGCGCCAGGTCCCACAGCACGTCGATGTCGCGCTGCACCAGGCCCAGGTTGATCCGCACGGAGTCGAGGAAGTGCAGCTCGCCCAGCTCGCCGGCGTGCAGCAGCTCACGGATGCGTAGCACGGCGGGCGTGTAGCAGTACGTGTGGTCGCACATCAGCGTCAGCCCGCGCTTGTCCGCCTCCGCCACTAGGCGGGCGCCCTCTTCACGGCTCGCCGCGAGCGGCTTCTCCACCAGTACGTGCTTGCCAGCGGCCAACGCGGCCATCGCGACGTCGAGGTGGGTGCCGGCTGGTGTGGCGATCGCCACCGCGTCGACCTTGTCGTCTGCCAGGACCGTGGCGAGCTCACCGGTGGTCTCCACCGTCGAGTACCCGCCCAGCACGCGCTTGGCCCGGTCGACGTCGAGGTCGCACAGCCAGCGCAGCCGGAAATCGCTTGCGGACTGGAAGTTACGGACGAGGTTGGGGCCCCAGTATCCGGCTCCGATGACGGCGACACCGATCGGCTCGGCGTTCGCGGCAAGGGGCTCGGCGTTCGCTGAAGTCACAGATATCCATTTCGGGTGGGTATCGGCTTGTGCCTGGGGCATCACCGCGCAGGCGTACGGCAGGTCAAGCTATCCCCTGACCTGCGCGAGAAGCCAGGACAGTGACGGAAATCCGGCAGTGCAGGGCGCGTGGACCGGTACCTTCGGCCGGTTACTCGCTCCCTTCAGGCCGGTCCTTCTGTTCTGTCGGGCCGGACGCGTGAACGCGTCGGCTAGGTGACACCCCGGGGATGGGGGTCGTTACTAGGCTGTCGCGGGCCGTTCCGCCCTGTCCGCTGGAAGGATGTTCCACATGACTCAGCCGCACGGCGGTGCGCAGGTCGCGCCGAGCGCCGACGTGGACCCGCGAGCGCAGATCGGAGCCGGCACGAAAGTCTGGCACCTGGCCCAGGTCCGCGAAGACGCCATCGTCGGTGACGACTGCGTCATCGGGCGCGGCGCCTACGTCGGACCCGGCGTCCGCCTCGGTCACAACGTGAAGCTGCAAAACTATGCGCTCGTGTACGAGCCGGCACAGCTCGCCGACGGTGTCTTCATCGGCCCCGCGGCGGTGCTCACCAACGATGAGTACCCGCGCGCCGTCACACCCGACGGCCGCCTCAAGAGCGGCGACGACTGGACCGCCGTCGGCGTCACCATCGGCGAGGGAGCCGCGATCGGGGCCCGCGCCGTCTGCGTAGCGCCCGTGCGGATCGGCCGGTGGGCGCTCGTCGCCGCCGGTGCGGTCGTCACCAAGGACGTTCCGGACTTCGCGCTGGTGGCCGGGGTACCGGCCAGGCGAGTGCGCTGGGTGGGCCGGGCGGGTGAGCCGCTCGTGCCCAAGGGCGACGGGCGATACGTCTGCCCGCGCACCGGCGCCGAGTACATGGAGTCCGACGGTCTGCTCTCGGAGGTCTGAGACGTGAAGAGCATCCTGAGAAAGATCGGCCGCAGCCGGCTGGCGCTCATCGTGGGCGCGCTGGTGCTGATCGGGGTGGGTGGCGTCGCCATCCTCAGCCAGACCGGCTCCGATGGTGGCGGCGAGCGGGCGGCGTCCGACTCGGAGGCGCTGACCTCGTCCGCCTCCCCGACAGGTGGCACGCCGGCGGCGACCCCTTCCGCGTCACCCTCGCCCACTCCCTCGGCATCGGCCACTCCCAGCGCCTCGCCGTCCGCCAAGACCGAATCGGCGTCGGGTGCCGACAAGTACAAGGAAGTCTGCGCGCCGTACCCCGCCTTCCCCGACGAGAACTGCACCGGCTGGAAGCACACCGGGGTCAAACTCAAGGACTGCAACGGCGACATTCGCAAATCGGGTATCACGCTCGACGGCTGCCGCTTCAAAGACCTGAAAATCGTGGCGAAGGACGTCACCATCAAGCGGTCGCACGTCACCGGCTCGGTGTACGCGTCGTACATGACCGACTGGGACTTCCAGAACCTCACGCTCATCGACGTCGAGGTGGAAGACGCCGGCAACGCGAGCCCGGACAGGGCGGCGATCGGTGGTCCAAACTTCACCTGTATCCGGTGCCATGTGCACAATACAGGCACCGGTATCAGCATGAGTGACAACGTGACAATCAAAGAGTCGTACGTGCACGACTTCACGTACACGGATGGCGCCCACCAGGCTGCCGCGGGCGCCAACGGCGGGCAGAACATCACCCTGATCCACAACAACCTGGAGTGCAGCCGGACGAACGTCGGCGCCGACAAGCAGGGGTGCTCTTCGGCACTGTCCCTGTACGACGAGCCGGTCATCAAGAACGTCCTCGTGCAGAACAACCTGTTCAACACGGCGGGCGGATACTGCACGTACGGCGGCGGGCCGAACAGCAGCAACGTCCGGTACATCGACAACCAGTTCGGGAAGAAGTTCCACCCGAAGTGCGGCGGGTACGGGCCGGTGGCGGCGTGGCACAAGGGCAACCCCGGTCACGTGTGGCGCGGCAACACCTGGCAAGGCACCAAAACCGCCATCAACCCATAGCTCCCCGCGCGGCGCGCTTTCCGCGCGGCGTGCGCTTCCCGCGCGGCGTGCGCTTTCCGGGCGCGCGCCGCGCGCCCCGCGCGCTCTCCCCGCCGATCAAGGGCGAATGCACGTGGTTGGATCTCTTTTCCGCGTGTGTTTGCCCTTGATCCATGCAATCTCTGGGGATTTAAGGCTGTTGGGTGGTGTTGGCTGGTGGGTTGCGGCGTTTGGGGTGGCCGGTGTTGGCGGGTCGGCCTTTCTTGATCACGGGTTGGCGGGTTCGGGGATGCTTGTTCTTCGATCCTTTGGGGCGGCCTGGGCCGGGTCGGGAGGGTTTTGGTGGCTTGGTCGGGGTGGGCAGGGCCGCGGTAGCTAGCCGAAATCCTCGCCGGACCCGGCGCGGCGGGAGCCGGTCATGGCTTATCGGNTGGTGGGTTGCGGCGTTTGGGGTGGCCGGTGTTGGCGGGTCGGCCTTTCCTGATCACGGGTTGGCGGGTTCGGGGATACTTGTTCTTCGATCCTTTGGGGCGGCCTGGGCCGGGTCGGGAGGGTTTTGGTGGCTTGGTCGGGGTGGGCAGGGCCGCGGTAGCTAGCCGAAATCCTCGCCGGACCCGGCGCGGCGGGAGCCGGTCATGGCTTATCGGTTTCTCCCAGGGCAGACGCAGGTCGGCGACCAGAGGCCGGGCTAGTCGTAGCTGGGTGTAGGCGAACACCACGATCCAGGTCCAGCGTTGCGCGTGGTCGGGATGTAGGGGGGTGTAGCCGGTCCAGAACAGGTCCTGTTTGCTGTATCGGAAGCCGTGTTCGCAGGTGAACCGGTGCCGGTAGGCGTCGGCCAACAGGTCCAGGTCGAACGCGTCCGCGGGTCCGGCCCACCACAGCCACCACACCTGGGTATGTCCGCCCGGGCTGGTCTTCTCCCGCCGGATCAAGGTGCCCTCGACCACCTCGACGCCTTCCCACTTACGGCGCGGTCGGGGCTCGGGATGCCGGTGATGCCAGGCCCGGGTCCACACCGTGCTGCCATCCGGGCGGGTGATCCGCTGCTGCGCGTCCGGGACACCCCACGTATCCGGTTTGTTCAACGCGAACCGGTCCCCATGCTTTTTCGGCGCTCCGACCTTACCGGCCGGCCGTGGCCCTGGCCGGCCGAAGAACACCCGGTCACCGCGCAGCCGCACCAGGATCTGCGCCCCCCGCGGCAGGTGCTGGGTCAAATAGATCGGGCAGTAGCCGATATCCAGCAGGAACAACACCGGCACCCCCGCCGTCGCGCTCTGCCCGGCCAGCCGCCCGACCAGATCGGTGATCTGCACCGCGGCGATCTCGTTGGCGTTACCGGCGGTCCCGACCCGACGCACATCCACCGGCGCCGACCAGGAATCCTTCCCAACCGACGCACCACTGACCGCGACCTGGGTCACCCACTGCATCGCCCACCCCGGCACCGCCGGCACCCCACCGGACCGATCCCGCTCAGCCGCGTACTGCATCCCCACATCCGGCACCACCCGAGTATCCGCACGCGGCATCTTCGAGGTATCGATCGCGAACATCAACGGCCCAACCACCGGCACCGGCACCCACCGGGCCAACAGATCCCGACCCGCCGCCACATCGACCTGCCCATGCTCCAACGCCTGATACAGGCTGCCCCAACCCCGCCGCACCACCGGCTCGAACATCAACTCCGCCACCGACCGGACCGGCCGATCCGCCCCAGCCAACGCATCAGTCAACTCGAACAGGGCGTCCCCCCACCGCCCGAAACACCGGTACAACTCCGCCCGGAACCGACCCAACCTGGCCAGGTCAACCGGCAACCCACCCACACCGTGATGCACAATGAACCCCTGCGGTCGTCTTGTAGATCCTCTTCTTTGGCGGAAAGGATCATGCCAAGACGACCGCTCCTATGTGGACCCCCACCCCCGAACACGACAAAAATCACAAA
>NZ_BSDI01000003.1 GCF_027923225.1 Phytohabitans aurantiacus | reverse complement strand
GGACGCCTCACCGACTTTCCCGAAGTCCTACGCACCGTCACCGGACTGGAGATCTACCGAACCTGGGGATAACCACGTTCTGAATAACGCTCCGAGACTACGACCCTCACGTCATGAGGCCAACGCCCTCAAGGCCGACGTCGACTAACAGTCGCTCGTCGGGCCGCTGTCCGTGCCCGTTGGCGGGCGCGCCGGGTGGCGCGGACCAGACGCTCGGTCAGCTCAGGCCACGCTGGCCAGCCGTCGACATGATGATCTTCGATAAAGAAGCCGAGTTCCGCCAGCCGTATCCACGCCTGCGCGACCGGCAAAGAGTCCTGTTCGGAGGGCCACGAGAGCAGGGCAAGCAGTACGTAGGAAACCTGCTCGTCGTCCGACGTGCCTTCGGACGGGGGTTGGTCCAGAACTGTCAGGCCGCAGCGGGCGGCGGCTGCCTTTACCTCCTCGTTTATCTCAAGGGTCGGGGAATTCCTGATTAGCGTTAGCACGCTGACAACCAAAGACGAATCTGCGCCGGGATCCGTGGCAAGGCGGTCGAGCAGAAATTGGACGTAACGAGTCTGCTCGTCGACAGACGCTAGCATTGCCGCAATCCCAATGCACCGCAGGTACGCCCTGCGTCGTTCCTCGTTAGTCGCCGTGTGGAGCGGAAGTAGCCAGGCGTTCAACAGTGCATGCGCGGCCGAGACGTATCCTTCATCACCCGACTCGACGTATGTGTTCACCGTTGTGCCGAGGTGACTGAGCAGCGGCGCCAACGCATGCAGAGCAACGTCATCAAGATTCCCGCATTGCAGGTATCCCTTACGGTTCAGTACGTCCGGGCTGTGCTGCGCATACACATCGATCCGGTCCCGCGCATCCCGCAGGTCGTACGTCCACGCCGGGTCGATTGGGGGCGGCTTGATGTCGCCGGTGGCTAGTTCAAGCCGCACGTCGCGCTGGCTGCCGTCCCATACTCGGTGGAGCCCTAGCACATGCCCGATCCCGGACCAGTCCTCACTGCCAAGTTGTGAGCGCCAGAGCAGTGCCTCACGGTGCCATGCGCCCACCCGATCGGTATGAGGACCGAACAGTTCGGCACCGGTTAGCGACTCTGCTATGCAGACGGCCAGCAGCACAAGGTTGACGCTGTACACCGCATGCCGAGTAGTGACGGGCAAGCGGCGGGGCTCGTACCCAGCATGGGCACGCAGTGGCCGAGGCTGGTGGGCGGCGCGAAACAACCGAACGGCTAGGTCGACCATTTTGCCTCGCTCGGCGAGCGGTAGACCCTCAGCATGTTCCGCAATAAAGGCCAGAATTGGTGCGCTGTTTGACAGCGGCGCGAACGAGAGCAGCGCGTGAAGCCTGTCGTCATCGGCTGCCGCAGGGCTCAGTGCGAACGTCGATGCGGCCTCCCGAGCCGCGATCTCCCGTAGCGCCAGCCATGCCAGCCGGGCCACTAGAAACTCACCGAACGTCGCGTGAAGGAACTCATATGTCCGTAGCTCAACGTCGTCTCGGAACGCCTGCGAGCGGTGGACGAAGAAGAATCGGCCTAGCATGGTCTCCGCCGCGCCTAGCGGCGCGCGCAGACCGGGACGGTCCGGTGTCGGCGTCGAGCCGAAGAAGGCTGTGAAGTCGCCCTCCAGATCCGCCTCAGTGATCCACTGAGTGCCCCGATTGAACATTGCCAGGCCTACGACCGATAGCCTGTGCAGTTCTTCCTCAACCGCCTGGTCCAGATCCTGCTCGTCCAGCCCAGGCCGATGCTTGGTTACCTCCCGCGCGGCAAAGTTTCGGAGCAGCCGCGTGTACAACTCGCCACGCCCTATCTCGCCCGCGATCCGCTGCAACGCGTTGCCGTCCGCGTCGTACAGGGCGAGCATCATCAGCAGCAGCGGCTGCCTGGCCAGATCCCGGTGGCGCAGCACTGCAGCCGCGGGCAGCGGGGCGAGCCCGAGAGAGGCGAAGCCTTGCGCGTTGGCGGCGTTCCAGGTAGCCAGCCACGCCGCAACACGATCATCATCGAATGGCTCCAGGCGCAGCGCGACCGTGTCCTCAGGTGACCGAGCCCTATCTGCGACGCTAGTGCGACTGGTTACTACGACCGCCAACGGTCGACCCTGAACAGCTTCCCTGCGCTGAAATTGAGCGATCTTCATTAGGTAGTCGGTCTGGCTAACCCCGGTCGCCTGGAGTAGCTCGTCGAACCCGTCCAGCAGCACAACCGGCAGGGCATCCACGGCGGAGCGGACCAAAGCAGGCCACTCCAGCCGCTCGCCAGTAGCCGCCCGGACCGCGTGCTCGATTTGATCCTGGAGGTCCGCGTCCGCCGGTACCTCGCGCAGGACGACCCGGATCGGGAGGAAGTCGGCCTCCGGTAGTTGGGCGGCCAACACCGTGGTGAGCACCGACTTTCCCGATCCCGGCTGGCCGAGCGCTAGGAGCGGTGCGACCATCGCCTGTGGCGAGGTCAGGTACCCGGTAATGAACTCCTCAAGATCGGCCCGGATCGGCTGCTCGGCCCACCACTGCTCGTCGCTCGGCCGGACGCCGGTTCCGACCTCTGCGACCCGGAACAGAGGCTCCACGTAAGCCTGTGCCAGCGTTGGGATCCGCAGCCCGGGCGGAGCGTCGGTGGACTCAACGATGGGGCGACCCAACGCAGACCGGTAGGCTGTGGCCAATCCCGCCCGTCGCTCGTCGGGAACCCGGCCGGTTGAGATGTCGGTAAGCAAGCGATGTACCCCCGCCAGTGCCTCTCCGACGTCCCGCACCTCCGCCCGCGTGGCTGCCTGACCCCGGCGTGCCGACCACAGCGCCACCTCGGGGAAATCGACAGCAAGCCGGTCGGACAGTTCGACGTATCGCTCGATTGCCCGCTCGCTCAGACCATCGAACACTGCCACAGTCCGCTGCTGGGCGGTCTCGGTCAGCCGGTCGCCGATTGTCAGGCCCCGAATGAACGAGATCACAGCCGCCGACAGGTCCCCGTAGTAGGCCACCAGTCGCTGACGGAACCGCTCGTCGGACTCATAGGGCCGCGGCAACGGCACTGGGTAGGCCAGGCCAGCCGCAGCTACGTCTCCAGCAGCGTCGCGATCCGCGGCTGACGCGAGTGCCTGCTGCTCTCTACGGGTCAGTTCGAGGTCTGCGAAGCGGAACGGCAAGTCCGTCGCAGCCAACTCTTCGAAGTACGCGGTCACTACCAGCACGGACAGCGCAGCCTCGATTCGCTGCGTTCGGCCGTACCGGGACAGGCCCGCATGCCGCTCTGTGAACGCGCGCACCAGCTCGTGGCCGAGCCGGACGAACTCGGCCTTTGCGTCGAACCAGCCGAGCACCGCAGGGAAAGCCGGCACCGCCGCCAGCATTAGCCCTCCGGTGATCTGGTCGAGCGCAGTAACGACGGAGCTGTTCTGCCCACCGAGCAGTCGCGCGGCGTCGGTGTAGCTCAGCGTCTTGGCCATGCGCGGCCTCCTCAAGAGTTTGGTTCGGGTGCCGACCACCGTCGTGCACCGTCACTGAACGGACGCTGCCGCCGCACATGCCCCCACACATCCATCATGCCGACCGCGATAACGGTAGTTAACTATCACGCGGCCCATGTGGACTCGGCACACATGAAGGCGCGGTCCCAGCGGCTCAGCCGAGTAGCTCACGTCGGCGCACTCGGCTGATCACAACGCCAATTGGTTAACGCCGGCGCCAGGAGCCGCTATCCCAGCCGGCTCCGCTACGAACCGCACGACACGTTCATGACAGGCATGTCCGACCCGACGAATCCCAGCTCGGGGCTGCAACGGACACCTCCAGTCATGGCGTCAATGGCATGAGCAAATTCCTCAGCGTCGCCGAGGCCTAGCCAGCGAGCACGTGTCGTGTGCGGTCAGCTGCCGCGAGGACTGCGGGGCACCTCGCCACCGTCATCGAGGATCAGGTTGGGGCCCTCGCCGTCGGGCCACAGCGGCAGCTGCTCGATGCAGGCTAGCGGACAAGCTCGGAGGCCGGGACGACCGCCCCTGTCACGCGACACCACCCAATTGTCAGCCTGGTACGGGCGGCTTACGTACGAGCCTGTGGCCTTGTACCTGGTAGTCGCAGCTGTCGAGCCGCGTTCGCCAGCCTTCCCGAGTGCCAATGGAGCTGCTTGCGTCAAGTAAGCCTGCTCGCTCTTCCTGCCGGGTCAGACGGGCGAACTTCTCTCGCTGCGGGTAGTCGTCGGGGACGAAGGTTTCCTTGCGATGCAGTACGGGCGGGTTGGTTGACTCGCGGAAGTCCGTGTACTTGACGTCGAGGCGACGCAGGTCGACGCGTAGCGACGTGGCGAGCACGGGATGCGGATCCCGGTCGAAGGTCGGATATGAAAGGTAGGAAACCTTTGGAGCGGTGCGCGACAACTTGATGATGTTGGAGTCGGGGACGTTGCCAGTCAGCACTCGGGCGCATCCTTCGTAAACGCGCAGGATCGGGCTTAGCTGTTGCGATGCGGCCTGGTGGATGTAGAGCGCTTCGGGCGTCAATTTGCCGATTATGGATTTGGCGCAAGCGGCGTTCACCGCGCTCTGGTCTGCGACGCTGTGCAGCAGCAGGTCGGCGCGATCACACGCCGCGCTGTAGGAGCCGAGCAGGGTCTTGATGTCGAGTGCGACGTCTCGGGGCAGCTGTGAGGCTCTTGGCCGCTTGGTGAAGGCAGAAAGGGCCAGATAGACGAGGAGGTCCTGTCGGGCACGGTCGCGGGCGACCTCTAGATCCCTGTCCCAGTCCTCTGCGCCAACAATCTGGCGAAGGATAGCGGCTGCTCGCTTGATCGAGAGCGATGCGGCAGCAAGCCGATCGGCGCTGCCGTTGAGTTCCCACAGGTCGGGCAGTCGACCTCGATCGGTAACGAAGCCGTGGATCTCCTCCATGATCTCGCGGTGCGCGTCGTAGAGGACTTGGCGCAGCTTCGGCCTCCGCAGAGGTGCCGAGCGGCGCCGGGTGCGGGAGGCAAGTAGTGACTGCGCATAGATCTCGTCGCGGAACACGTAGAAGATGCCGGGGGCTGCAGCGATGCACTCCGTGTGGAGTTCATTTTTGATCCAAGCCTGGAGTTCTTCTTGTGTGAAGAACTTTTGGAATGTTCCGCGAGTAGTCAGGATGCCGTCGCCATGCCGTTTTCCCGCCACGGTGCGCGCTTCCCAGTCTGGCCGGGCCGCTACGATCAGAACTTTTCGCGCGAGTTGCCAAGCGGTACGCAGCGTGTGCGCCCTCTCCGCCGGGTTCTCGATGACATTTACGACGTAGCCGAGGTTGATGACGTCGGCGGGGCGAATCTGCGCGGCGGGGCGGTGTGAGGGGTCCCAGCCGTCGGCTTCGTAGCCGAGGGCACGTAGTCGCACTACGTCGAGGCCCCGGCCGCATCCGTAGTCGAAGAGGCTGGAGTTCGTCGTGATGACGCCGTCCGCGAGTGCCCGCGCGATGGGTTTGCTTAAGTCAGGCCGGGCAATCGCGGTGCGGTGTCGGGGGATCTCCTGCTCGGTGTCCATACGTCATCGACCTGCCGCGAAAGTGTCCGGCCGATGCCAGGGGGTACGGCTGAGCCGGCCTGTGGCGCATCCTGGCTGCCGGCTGCGCGGTGCCACCTGAGTGCTGTCCATGGCTGGGATTGTGCATCCTCGTCGCCGGGATCCGAAGCCTACGCGCGGAGTGCGACGAATGCTATGCACCCAATCGGCTCTAAAATGCAATCGCCAGCCTCAATTGTCCAGGAATTTATCGCCATTTCTACGTTGACGACGCTCGTTCGACTTGACTGTCCGGGTTGACGCACGGGTCACTGTCCAGCGGTAGAACTAGCCCCTGGAGAATAGATGTCCTTGAGAGCACATTTACTTGGCAATGGGGAATTGTCACTCGTACTCCGAACGTCGCTCGGAGATGATTTGCGCTTCGGCGCGACCTTGATCGGTCCCGCCGGGGTTCATCGGTCGACAGGAACCTTCCGTGAGCCTGAGGCATTGGTCGAGTTGTCGAGGGATGTCGTCCTGGTCCTGTCTGAGGCAGACGAGCCGGCTGCTGGCGTGAGCGTGATTGCGTTGATCGTGCATACGGCGAGTCGGCACGCCGCCGCAATCGGTGTCTTCGCGAGTGCGGCAGCGTGCCGGTCATGGTGGTATCAGCCGTTCAATAGACTGCTGCGGGATCCGGATGTGCTGTTGGTGCTGGCGCAGATATGCCCGGACAGTTAGAGGTGGCAGACGGCGCAGCCTGCCTCGTCGCTGTCCTCGTCGAGGGCATCGGTGAGGACTTCGATCAGGGGCAGATTAGGCCGGGGTTTGTCCGCCGCGCGGGCAAGCGCGGCGACATGTCGCTCTTCGATGGCTTCGCGCCGGTCGAGAAGTTCGCGCAGAGATTCGCCTTGTGACCAGGTGTACTGGCGGCCTTGCATGGCGGTCGCCTGGTAGTTGACCTTATCTTCGTAGTCGACGGCACGTTCGAATAGTTCGGGGTGACGATCGGCGAGGCCGACCCATTCGTGCTTGCGTTGAAAGAAGCAGAAGTAGCACCCAGACCGGGTGCGCCATTCGTAGTAGGCCGGCAGGCCGATACCCGATTCGTCGAGGATGCGGTTGACGCCATCGCGGTCGATGCCGTCTTCCCGGAAGGGAAACACGGCCTTGATGTTGGGCTTGGTGCTGACGTAGCCGAGGCGGTTCTCGTCGGAGCGGATGGCGACGTAGGAGATGGCGGGGCTGTCACCGAGCCATTCCTCGAGCGGCTTGATCTTGAGGTTCTTGGTGCACCACCGCATGGATGCGCTCGGCAGCGTGCCCTGGTAGACCTGCAGCCAGTGGTCGAAGTCGCGGGTGGCGTTGAGCCGGACGATCTGCTTGCCGAGGGCGGCTTCGAGGCGGTTGAGATAGTCGTACGTCTCGGGCAGTTCGGCGCCGGTGTCACAGAAGAAGTACTCCATCTGCGGCACCTTGCCGCGCATGTAGATCGCGAGGGCGGAAGAGTCCTTGCCTCCGGAGATGCCGAGGACGTGGCGGGTCTCGTTGGAAGTACGTTGCCGTGGTGCGGTCATCGGATGGGCTTCCTTCGCGTGCGTGATGCGCCGTCGTTGCCAGTGTCCCTCTCGGCCATGACATTCTCGGCGAGTAGAACAAGCAGGGCCCGTTCACCATTCTCGCCGATCCTCTTACGGGCCAGGGCGATCAGTTCCGGCAGCAACGCCTGGGCGTTTGTGCGCTCGTCGTCGGAGAGGTGGACGACGGTGTGGAGCTCCTGGCCGTCGGGGTGGGTGAGCGTGATCGTCTGGGAGACGAAGGTGGAGCCGGCGGGTTGTGGGCTGCTCGGCTGGTGCAGGTTGGCCAGCCGCTCGATGGAGCGGGCGACGGCGCGGACCTCTACGGCGAACATGGTGATGTCACCGTCGCGCCAGTCGGACAGGCCGCGGCCGACGACCCGGACGACGAACGGGTCGAGCCACTCGTCGTCGGTTAGCGCCGTGTCCTGGGCCAGCGTGATGACGCCGCGCAGCTTCGCTTCCACCAGGGTCACATCGGCGAGCGGCTGCGTATAGGCGGCGAGGCGCTCGCGTACTTTGCTGAGGTTCGTGGGCATGTGGAACGCGGCAGCGATGGTTTTGACGACCTGGTCACGTAGGCGGGCGTCGGCGCGGCTGATCTCGGTGAGGGCCTTGCTCAAGGATGCGGCGTACCGCCGTGCGGTCTGCTCGTCAGTGGGCCCATCGGCTGGGATCGGCTTGAGTCCGAGTGCGGAGGGAAGGTCGGTGAACAGCAGGGTGTCGGGTTCGCGGGCGGTCTTGAGTGCCTGGCGTACTGCTTGGGCTTGCTTAGGGATCTGCTGGGTGCGGTCGGCGTACGAGGACAGCGTTCGAGCGCGGTCGAGCAGCTCGCGGGTAATCGCCAGGGGCGCCACGTTGCGGGCGTTCGCCGGGGGCGCTGCGGGCATCCGTGCGCCGATCTCCTGCGCGATCTCGTCGACCGCAAGCTTGCGGGGGCCGGTCTGTACACCCATGGCCTTAATCGCGAACCGTTCCGGCGCTTTGAGCATCCGCTCGGCGAGTGCGTCGGTGAGCCTCGTCTGGTAGGTCCCTTCCTCGAAGAGCGCGAGGTCCTGCCTGCCGATGATGAGCGCGGTCAGCACGATGATCGGGATGACGCCGGGGCGCATCCCAAACGGTGGTGCTTCCAGCAGGTTGTAGACGGCATCGAGGCGCAGCGGCTGCTCGGTGGCGGCGTACAGCTGTTGTCGCATCGCCGTCCAGGCGGGGTACAGCGAATTCTTCTTGGTCGGCGTGGGTGGCTCGGGTTCGCAGAAGCCGAACGTCAGCTGCCCAGCCTCGTCGGGCCGTGCCGTGGTGGGGCGGTGTAGGCGCAGGTACTCCAGTACGCCGCCGTACATGGCGCGTTCCGGCCCGTAGCCCTCGATGCCAAGGTACGGAAGGCCCGGCGAATTGATCATGGCGGTGATGAGTTCCCGCCGGGCTTTGGCTGCCTGGCTGGTCAGTTTGTGCCGGCCGAGCATCTCGTTACGGATGTGCGGCGCGTCGGGGAACACGCTGTCGCACGCCTTGGAGACGAGTTCGGCGAGGCTGCGGCCCCTGATTCGTTCGCAGGAAGCAGACCAGGTCGCGGCTCCGGTGGTTGCCGGCACGAGGTACCACTTGGGAGCCATCTGGCTCGGCAGGAAAGCTTCTGCGACGCGGGTAGCGAGTTCGGCACTGGCCTGCGCGATACGTTCCTTCACCTCGGCGCTGGCAACGCCGTCGAGCTCAACGTGGGCCGGGAGCTCGTTCAGGGCGTGAAGGTAGCGGGCAGTGTTGAGAACCTTGTCGGCGTGTTCGGTGGTGCCGGCGACGACAGGGCGTTCCGTCCGGACCGCGGGGATGGTGTCCCGCGCGCCGAAGTGGAACAGCAGCATGCCGTCCTCGGCGTTGTCGGCCGACGGCCCTTCGACGTTGGGCGTCTCCGCGTCGGTGGCTTTCGTAATGAAATAGCGCAACATGCCGGTGCGCTGGCTGTGCTTGCCGGCCACCACCGCGGGAGGCAGGTAGTCAGAGATGAGTTTGACGGCGGCGTGGTCGTCGCAGCTGCTGATCAGCTGCTCGATATGTGCGGTGAGGTCGACATCGCTGCCTTGCCAGACCCGGTATTCATCGCTGAACTGCCGGTACACCAGGAAGCCGCGTTCGACGAGGCTGGTGACCTGGTCGGCGAGACGTTGCCGGGTGGCGGTGTCGTTGAGCGCGGTGGGGTCGGTCAGCGCGAACAGGATGGTGTCCATGCTGGCTCGCAGAGCGCCGGAGGCGTCTACGAGGTTGAGCATGCCGACGGTCTTGAGGATAACCTGATCGTGTTCGGGAAGGCCGTGTGCCTCCGCGATGCGGTTGTCGATCTCCATCCATCGGCTGGCGTTGGCCGAGGCCAGGACGGTGGTGCGGCCGGCGGTAAAGAAGAAGTCGAAGGCGTCCGCGATGCGGATGGTGGAGGCCGTGGTCGGCTTGTCGGTGGCGAAGCTGGCCAGGAATCGGCGTGCGGTGTGCGGTTCGTCGTTGGCGATGAAACCCGTCATACTGCGGTCGTGTTGCCCGATCTGGGCGGCCAGCAGCGGCGCGACGACGGTGGTCAGCGGGTGCAGAGGGTAAACCTGTGCGAAGAATTCCTGGTCCGCAGCGAGGATGCCTTCGAGGCCGCGGTCGGTCCAGGCGCGGGCCGAGGCGGCAGCGTGTTCGGTGATGAGCTTGCGACCCTTGGCGGTGACGCCGCTGTGGTCGATGGTTCGGCGGACCAGCTCGACGGTGTCGCCAAGGTGGACCGTCATGAGGATGTCCTCGAACCGGCCCTGGATCTTGGCCCATTCGCGGGTGAGCAGCGTATTCGAGCGGGACGCGTAGTCACCAAAGGACAGGTGCTGCATCGTGATCAGGTAGAGCCGCACGCCGCGCGCGCCGGCGCCGAGTTCCGCGAGTTCCTGCAGCAGGAAGACGTCGCTGCTGGCGTCGCTGAAGTCGCCGTGTGCGGCGAGGTGTTCCAGGGACTTGCCAAACTCGTCGATAACTAGCAGGACTGGGGCCTGTTCACACAGTGTCCGCACCGCGCTCAGAAGCTGCTGGTGGCCGAACCCGGTGGAGGTGAGGGACGCGAGCGTGTGTCGCACCGGAGCCGGCATGGCGTCGTCGGACCACGTGCGGGAGGCGCCTTCGAGCAGTGCGCGGGCGACGCTGGCGAGCAGGGGTTCGCGTCGTGCGGTGGTGACGCAGGTGATGAACCCATCCGGTGCGATCTGATCACGAGCGGCAATTAGCCGTCGGGCAAGGATGGGGCTGGCCTCGGTAAGCAACTTCTCGGCTTCGGAACGGCGGCCGCCGGCGTGGCCGAGCAGCGATGTCGTGACGAGCGCCAGCGTGGATTTGCCTGATCCGTAGGGGCCGGTGAGTGACCAGGCGCGGGTGCGTCCCTGGTCTTCCAGTGCGGCGGTGACTCTGTCCAGCACATCCTGTGCGCGGATACCGACGTGTAGGGGGCCGAGGTGCTCGGCGCGGACGTCGCGTTCAATATTCGTTGATCGCAGCCGGCTGCTGACGATGCTGATCCCGGTGGGCGCCTGCGGACTGGCGGTCGGCGAGGTGCCGGGTGCGGTCATAGCAGCGCTCCTGCGAGTTGGTCGATTGTTGGCTGGTCGAGCAGATCGGTACGGCCACGGCGGCGCATCTCGCGCAGCATGCCGGGCGGCTGCATGCGGTACCACGTCTCCCGGTCGGGGAAGCCGTCGCGGGCGCGGACCCCACCGTAGTAGTTGTCCAGCACGTCCCACGCGAGATCCTTGGGGTGGGCGTTGAAGCCCAGGCTGCGCTGCCCGATGCCCTCGATCAGCTCAAGCTGGGGGTGCGCCCCGGCGGTGTCCTGCAGAGCGTTGACGATCTCTGGTTCCCTGAGACGGAATGCCTTTCCTGGCCCGCCGGGCTCGTTCGCCAGGCGGGCTACGGCTATCGAGCCGCCCTGCTGGGCCCCGCTGCGCGCCGCGTAGTCCAGGCAGGCGTAGGTGACGAGGGCGGGCGGCAGCGACGTACGGGCGTTGCTGGTGAACTTCCAGGAATCGACGGAATTCGCGCGTCCGAAGGTTATCGGTTCCAGCAGGCCGAGTTCTCGAAACGTGGAGTCCAGCATGTCCTCGAATCCCATCCGGGAGCCCTTGGCGGGTTGTTCGTCCCGGCGGCCGTACATCTTTGTAAGGCAGTCGGCATCCTTGGCCACGGATGCTTCGACGGGGGGTTCCCAGCCGGCCAGCCGGACGTGCCGCAAGGTGGTCTCGGTCAGATCGGCCGTCTTGAACCGGGAGGTGGACTGGGCGTGGAAGGCGACCCACCAGGTCGGGGTGTAGCAAGGCTTCGCCAGCAGCCACCAGTGCAGCAGCCACAGGCTCGCGGTGTCCTCCAGGTAGGGGTCGGCGCCGTTCTCATCGAGTAGCCAGTGCGCCTCCCAAGTCGGTGACGCGACGTTTGCCCGCGAAGTCGGGTCCTTGGGGTACTCCACGGTCAGCTTGAACGCGTAGGACCAGAACCGAATGGCGTTGACCATGTTCTTGCCAACACCCAGCGTCACGGTCGCGTTGTCGCGCAGGAACACGTCGTTGCCGATGTCCGGGTTGGTCAGCGCGGTGTAGGCCTTGAGGAGCCACCCAAACCGGGGGTGGAAGGTCTCGTGGCGGGAGAACGACGGCTCAGCGACGTCCTTGAGCTTGGTTTCAAGCATCGTGTCTCCGCGTTCCTTCCTGTCCCCCGGAGTGGGCGGGGGCAGTCGTGGTGGTGTTCGGGTGCAGGGCGGCGCGAACTAGGTGCGTGGCGTAGGTCACGCAGCGAACGGCACGGTCAATGTCATCGGCGGTGGTGGCGTGGCCGAGAGAAAACCGGATCGTGCAGTCGGCCTCGTCACGGCTCAGACCCATGGCGAGCAGGACGTGGCTCGGTTCCAGCGCCCCCGACGAGCAGGCGCTGCCTTCGGATGCGGCGAGGCCGGGCATGGCGGCCAGGAGCGCGTCGGCCGGCAGACCGTCGAAGGTGAGGCTCGAAACGCCGGGCAGACGTTGGTCGGGGTGACCGTTGCGACGCGTGCCGGGCACCGCGGTCATCACCTCGGTCTCGAACCGGTCGCGCAGTACCTTGATCCGGGCCGCTTCCTGTTCGAGGTCACGTCGGGCGGCTTGCGCTGCGGCGCCGAGACCGGCGATCCCTGGCACGTTGAGCGTCCCCGGCCGGCGTCCGCGTTCATGACCGCCACCGTAGGCCAGTGGCCGGATGGCCGGCACCGTGCCTCGCCGCGCGAACAGCGCTCCCACCCCTTGCGGAGCACCGAACTTGTGGCCGGACAGCGACAGCAGGTCGAGCCGCAGCTTGCTGAGATCGATCGGGAGCCGACCCACGAGTTGCGTCGCGTCCGAGTGCACCAGCGCTCCGGCTTCGTGCGCGAGTCGCACCACGAGATCGAGATTGTTGAGGACTCCAGTCTCATTGTTCGCCGCCATGACCGAAACCAGGACGGGTGAGGCTGCGAGAGCTTCCTCTAGCTCGTCGAGTCGCAGGGTGCCGTCGCGGTGCACCCCGATCGTGTACACCTTGCCGGCGACGCTGTTGGCTACCGCGGCTGCCGCTTCGCTCACCGCCGGATGTTCCACTGCGCTGACCACCAGGCTTCGCCCGTGCGTCGCGGCCGACCGGATGGCAAGGTTGTTTGCTTCCGTCGCCCCCGACGTGAAGATCAACTCGTTCGGCAAGCAGCCCAACAAGGCCGCCACTCGCTCGCGCGCCTGATCGACCGTGGACGCGGCGTCCCTGCCCGCGGTGTGGACGCTCGATGCGTTTCCGACAGCGGCGAGCGACGCGGTGGTCGCGGCCACCGCTTCAGGACGCACGGGGGCCGTGGCGTTGTAATCGAGGTAGATGAAAGGATCGGTACATTTTTGCCCCATCCTTCTCCCTCCGTCGTCGGCCCATCCTATAGCTGGTGGCTCGTTTCGGAGCCGCGACGCAAGCCACCAGCCGTGATCTAGGGCCGTAACGTTACCGTACGGGTGTTCTGGTGTGATGCCCCGATGACCGATTTGAGCCGCCTCGTCGCGTCGGGGTTCAACGACGTCCGGAGCGGCTGAGGAACGGCACGGAATGCCCGGCGCCCCGATGGGTCGCGGTCCCGTTCGGTGCGCCGTCGCGATAGAGTGAGTGCTTGGGTCGATGTCGTTGGCATCCGTTCCATGACCACGTGACCAGCGAACTCAACGCGATGCGCGCGGAGGATGCCACCTAGATGATCTACACCGCCGTGCCGTCGACAGGTGCCCGGCGCCGCGGACCTGTCGCTCTCGGCCGCCGCTCGCCCGCCGGCGTTGCCCTGATTGATGGTGCGGGACCGCGGCGATGACGTACACAATCTTCGACTTGCTACGCGCTTCCGACCGGACCGCGAGCTTCATCGACGATCGTGTACAGCGTGCGATTGGGCGTCTCGTCGACAGTGGGCTCGTCCGGCAGGCGCCCATCAACGCGGTGGTGGCAGCGGCGTGCCTAGGTGATCCAAGCAGCGCTGTCCGCCGCCTCGCTGAGGCTGGCGTGCTTCCCGGCGAGCTTCCGGATGAACAACGCCGCGACCTGGCCGCCCGATTCTCGCTGGCCCCCGATCAGCTGGACAGCAAGGCGATTGCGGCGAACGCGGGCGCCGTTGCGGTATTTCTCGGGCTTCCCGAAGTCCGCAGCGACAGCACGGCGCAGGCGCCGGCCGGCGCGACGCCGGCGTACGGGCTGTTTCCGCATCAACGCCGTGCCGTGGTCCGGACTCGCGAGCTTCTGCGGCTGGGCCGTACCCGGCTGTTGCTGCACATGCCGACCGGGTCCGGCAAGACCCGCACCACGATGAGCATGGTCTGCGACTATCTGCGCGAGAACGAGGGCCGCGTCGTGCTCTGGTTCGCTTCCACCCGGGAGCTGCTGGACCAAGCGGCGCGCGAGTTCCACAAGGCATGGTCGCTGCTGGGTGATCGACCCGTGCCGATCGTCTCGGCCTGGGGTGGTCAGGACGCCGACTTCACCAACATCACTGACGGTCTCATCGTGGCCAGTCTGCAGACCGTTCACGCGCGTCGCAGCGACCCCGGCTTCATTCCGGGCCTCGGCCGCCGTGTCGGGCTCATCGTGTTCGACGAAGCGCATCAAGCGGTCGCCCGCACCTACCGGCATGTGGTGGAGCAGCTTTCCGCCGCCGGGCAGCCGGTCACTCCCATCATCGGTCTCAGCGCGACCCCGGGGCGAACGTTCCTCGGAGGACGGTCGGACGAAAATCTTGCCGAGTTCTTCGAGCACACGAAGGTGGAACTCGATACCGCTGCCGAAGGCGCGGACAACCCGGTCGCCTACTTGATCCGTCAGGGTTACCTCGCCGAACCCGAGTTCCGGCTCCTCGGAGACCTGCCGGAGGACGACGACTCGGACGGTAGCGACGACGAACCGGACGACATCGGCCTCAACCAGGATGACTACATGCAGGAGGTGCTCGGCGCCACCCTGCAGCTGGTCGGGGAGTCGCACCGCCGGATCATCGTGTTCGCCGCCTCGGTGGAACTGGCGCATGCGCTGGCGGCGGCACTGCGGTCGGTCGGTGTCCTCGCGGATGCGGTGGACGGTACGACGGTGCCCGAATTTCGGGACACCGCGATCCGGATGTACAAGAGCCCGGCGCCGATTCCTCGCGTGCTGGTCAACTACGGCGTGCTGACCACAGGTTTCGACGCCCCGCAGACCAGCGCCGTCGTGATCGCACGTCCGACGCGGTCCCTCGTGCTGTACAGCCAGATGGTCGGCCGGGGTATCCGCGGCCCCAAAGCCGGCGGCAACAGGAAAGCCGTCGTCGTCACCGTGGTCGACCCCGCCGTCCCCGCCTTCGGTTCCATCGCCGCCGCCTTCACCCACTGGGAGGACTTGTGGTAACACCCGACACCCATCAAGAAGCTCCGCTCCTCTCCGGTGAGCAGACCGTCAAGTCCATACGGGACACCGGCTACAAGGGCACCGACTACGCCCTCGCGGAACTAATCGACAACTCTTTCCAGTGGGGTCAGGCACGCACCGTCCTGTTGGTCATTGTGCAGCGCCTGGTGCAGGGCAAGCTGCGTGCCACCAAACGCGCCGACGAGATCTGGGTCATCGACGACGGCACCGGAATGACGGATCAAGCCGTCAATCTCGCCCTGTCGTTCGGCGGGTCCGGCAAGTACGACGACCGATCGGGCATCGGCCGCTTCGGCATGGGTCTGCCGCAGGCCAGCGTCTCGCAGTGCGAGAAGACTGATGTCTGGACCTGGCAGAAGTCACAGCCCGAGAACGCCTCGCACACATATCTCGACCTGAAGAAACTCTCGCGCTCCGGCAAGGGATCCACACTCACCGTCCCGTGGCCTACCCATCCCGGCGAGTCCGGCTACGAGGCCATGCCCGACTGGGTCCTCGACGTGTTCAAACAGCATGCCACTGCGGACACCTCGATGGGGCAGCCGCTCTACGGTGGCACCGCGATCCGCTGGTCCGCGCTCGACAGGGTCCGCTGGACCACGGCCGGCACCATCCTCAAGCACGCGGAATACCTGCTCGGACGGGTCTACCGCAACTTCTTGACCGCCGACTCCGAACGCCGGCAAATCAAAATCGCAATTGTCGACGCCGACATGATCGGCGGGCTCATCGAGTTCCACGACGTCCGCCCCAACGACCCGCTGTACCTGCTGCCGGCAGACCAGACCACGCTCGAGTTCTGGGAACAGGCCGGGCCGGACGGTGAGGAGGAGAAGTACATTCCTGTCACTGACAGTGCGCCCTTCACCGAACACCACAACTCTCGTGAGTTCGAGATCGCGCGTCCGGACGGCAAAGGCAACTCCACGGTGTACGCGCGCCTGTCTCTGGCCCGGCCCGAGGCACGGCCGGGCAGAAACCCCGGTAAGGGCACCCACCAGGGCCGCCACGCCCGCGACAACGCCGGGATCTCGGTCGTGCGCGCCGGCCGCGAACTCGTCCTGGAACAGACCCTGAACGAGGAAGCCACCGACCGGTGGTGGGGTGTGGAGCTCTCGTTCAGCCCTGATCTCGACGAGATCTTCGGCGTGACGAACAACAAGCAGGACGTTCCCAACCTCACCCAGGCGCTGCAACTCGCGCGCACCTACGATCTGCCGAAGCAAGAAGCCCTACAGGAGGCTCTCTTCGACGAAGAGCACCCGATCGCCGAGCTGTACGGGATGGCCCACCAACTGTTGCTGCTCGTGCGTGCCCTACGGCAAGAAGGCCGGGAAGGCCGTGAC
Organism: Phytohabitans aurantiacus; assembly: GCF_027923225.1. Classification (GTDB taxonomy): domain Bacteria; phylum Actinomycetota; class Actinomycetes; order Mycobacteriales; family Micromonosporaceae; genus Phytohabitans; species Phytohabitans aurantiacus. Next base: position 159,753 of record NZ_BSDI01000003.1, on the reverse strand, counting down.
GCGGCATCGCGAGGCCGCTCGGCACCGCCGAACATCGCCGGCGTCGCCTCCAACATCAAGAAGACGCGCTCTACCGTCATCCCCACGCCCGGAGAGAAGAAGTTCGCGGATGACCCGGACCCGGAGAAGGCCGCCGGCGCCATCGAGAACAAGCTCAAGGCGGACGACGTCCCCGACCAAACCCGCAAGATCATCATTGAGAACTACAAGCGTGGCGTGACCGTTCAGATCGTGACGCAGCCCGAGAAGCACGTACCCGCGTTCTTCCGGCCCGACGAGGCCATGAACCTGGAGCTGCTGTGCCTGAACAACGCCCACCCCGCCTACCAGGCCATCATCGATCCGCTGCGGGCCTCCGGCGAGGACATCGCTGCGATGAGCGAGGAGGAAGCCAAGCGGCTGCTCACCAAGAGCGCTGACGCCATCACCTGGCTCCTGCTGGCCTACGCCCGATGCGAGAACGAGTACCAAGGTCACCCGCTCGCGGGTACCTGGAAGCAGATCCGCGACCAGTGGGGTCAGCGCCTAGCCGAAACGGTGCAAGACGCTGCATTCAAGGCTGCCGAACTCTTCGGCGACAACGCCGAAGACGACCACGAGGGCGGTGCATGACGCCATCGAACGTCGATCCTCGGCGCTGCGGACTCCGGGTCCTCGAACTCGTTGCTGCGGCCACCGAGCTGACGATCGTCTCGCCGTTCATCACCACAGCCGGCATCAGACCGATCCTCACGGCGCTGCCGCAGAACGCCGAACTCAAGGTGTACACCCGGTGGCGACCGGACGAGGTCGTCGCCGGGGTCAGCGACCCGCACATCTTCGACCTGGTGGGCGCACGCGGTGGAACCGTCTCGCTGCATCCGGTCATGCACGCCAAGGCCTACATGACCGGCTCATCCGCCTTGGTGGGCTCCGCCAATGTCACCGGGAATGGCCTCGGATGGGACCATCCCGGCGCCGTCGAAATCCTGGTCGGAACCTCACCGAGCGACCCAGCCCTGGTCGCGCTGATATCCGTGCTGCGGGCAACATCGTCGACCGCCACGGAAGCCGATCGCGACGCTGTTCTGGCCGCCGCCGCTGCACTCCCCACAGCACCACTGCAGGCCGCTGCCGAACCGATGGACCGAACAGATTGGCTGCCCTCTTACCGGATGCCGGAGGTGCTCTGGCTCGTCTACTCTGGGCAACGCGAAAAGGACCTCACCGACTACCTGCGGCCCGAACTGCAAGCACTGGGGATTCCCAGCGGCATCGAAAACGAATCGGCGTTCAACGCCTACGTTGGAGCGATCCTGCGGCAAGGCTTCACCGGTCGCATCGCGCAGGAGTGCAGCAACCTGACCACCGTCAAAGCGGTCCAACGCCTGACCGAACTGTGCGCGGCCAGAGGTACCGTCGTCGAGGACCCAGGGCTGCTGTGGGAGACCCTGGCGGCATGGATCGCACGATTCATGCCGGGCTTTCAGCGGATTCCCGGTGGAACGCGGCTGATCCGCTAACTAGCGCCACAGACCGATCGGCCGTCCGGTATCCGGGTCCAGAACCCGCACCGGCTGTGGGAACTCCGGTTGCGCGGACGGCTGCGACGACTGCTGCGGAATCGCCGCGCATCGGCCGAGAGCGGAATGCAGCAACTCGGCCGCTCCGGTCATCCCGGCTGCCTCTGCGGCAGCGAGAAGCGCTCGTGCAACCCTGCTCGCCTCCGCCTCGACGATTCCGCCGACCCGGCCCGTTCCATTCGAATACGTCTCATCGAGGCGAGCACGCAGTTGGGTCAACTCGGCGGCCAGACAAGCGTCGAACTCCGCCGACGACGCCTCATCGTCACATCTCGGTTCCTGGACAACGGCTAGCAGACGAGCTACCGAGTCCGGCAAGAGGTTTCGACGGACGCGTTCAAGATTCTCTGCACGCTGCTCCTCGAAACGCCTGCTAGTCACGCCACCCCTCTATCCTGCTCCGCGTCAACACCACTCGTGGTCCCAAGCGTCGAGGCGGCGAGGCCGGTTGAACGCCGTTGGAGAACGAGAGCCGAGTGACGTCCCTCAGCGTAGCGGAAACCACACTCGACATGAGGACGCCGAAAATGCCAGATGGGCCTCCGAAGGGCCGCCGCGTGACTCGCCGTCGGCAACCCGGCAGCGACATGGGCCTACGAGGTTGCGTGATCGCGCCCCAGCCTGGCCCCGCGCCACCAGGAACACAAAGCTCGGCCTAGCGTTGATCAGCAGTGCCGCGGGCTGAGCCTGGGTTTGTTTGTGCCGTTATCTGATGCACTACCACGGCGACGCAGCCGGGACGGTCATGAAGGGTTGCCGAGGCCAGCGTCACGCGCTTTGGCGACGGCCGCGGCACGGTCTCGCACCTGGAGTTTGGTCCGGATGGCGGAGACGTGGTTACGGACGGTCTTCTCGGAGAGGAACAATCGGCGGGCGATGTCCTGGTTGCGGGATCCTGCGGCTAGGAGGTCGAGGACTTCGCGTTCTCGGACGGTAAGTTCGGGAAACGCCTGGGCTACGTACTCCCGTTGGGTACGGGTGAAGAAGTCAGCGATCCGACGAGCCACGGCGGGGCCATAGACGGCTTCACCCCGGGCGACGGCCACGATGGCGCGGACGATGTCGGCGCGGTCGGCTCCTTTGAGTAGGTAGCCGCGGGCGCCGGCGCGCATCGCGTCCAACAGGGACTCGTCGTCCTCGTGCATGGTGACTACCAGGACGCCGAGCTGGGGATAACGGGCGAGGAGCTGTTTGGTGGCTGCTGCTCCGCTCATGCCTGGCATGGTTAGGTCGGTCAGGACGACGTCCGGGCGGGTTTGGTCAACGACGGCGAGTAGTTCCTGCCCGTCGGCCGCCTCCCCGACGATCTCCACTTCTGCGGCGCTAGCGAGCGCTGCTGTCAACCCGTACCGGAACATGGGGTGGTCATCGGCGAGGACGACGCGGACCGGCGGTGTGTCGGTCATGGCTGCTCCAACGGCAAGGTCGCGGTGATGATGGTGCCGGCGATGCCGGTGTTGATGGTTAGTCGTCCGCCGAGAGTCTCGGCCCGGTGACGCATGGAGGTGAGCGCGACGCCTGGTCAGTCGCTGTTCGCGCCGCACTCGCCGTCATCAGCAACGGTGAGGTGTAGTGCTTGATTGTCGGTGGTGATGCTGACGTCGGCATTCCGGACGTGAGCATGCCGAGCGGCGTTGGTAAATGCTTCGGTCACGATGCGGTAGGTGGCATTCTCGACGCCCGGTGGTAGACGGCGAGGGCTGCCGGCTGTCACGGTAATGTTCATCGGGCCTGAGAGCGACGCGGCTTTTCTGCTGACGGGCGTCGGCCAGGCTGAGCTGGTCGAGGGCGGCAGGACGTAGGTCGTCGATGATTCGGCGGATGTCGTGCACGGCGGTAACGGCTTCGGCGCGGAGTCGTTGCAGCAGGGCAGCGCAGGCGGTCATGTTGTCAGCGTCGACGGTATCGGTGAGAGCTTGCAGACCGAGCCCGACACCGGACTGGGACGGTCCGAGTCCGTCGTGGAGGTCGCGGCGAAGCCGGTCGCGTTCGGCTTGGGTGGCGGACACGACTCGGCCGCCTTCGGCCTTCAGCTCGTCGGTGAGGTTGAGCGCCAGCACCACCACAGCCACCTGTGCGGTCAGTGCGGCATGCAGGTGGCGTTCCGACACGCTGAGCGACCGCGGTGGACGGTACCGAGTCGCTAGCCGCAATGCGCCGAGGTCACGCCCGCCGGCACGCAGCGTCCCGATCGTGTGGTTCGTCGGCTGGCCTCCGACGATGCAGACGACGTGGCCGTCCAAGGCGACAACCGCAGCGCCGACGGCACCGACCGACTCGGCGACGCTCTCGAGCGCGGTGTGTAGCTCGGTTTGTGCTGTGTCGGCGACCCGGCCGCCGAGGTGACTGACTGCCTGAACGGGGTCGGCCCGAGGACCGTCGACGAATCGGTCCACCACCTGTTGCAGCTGGTCACGCGCCGGCGTGAGGCCGACCGCGACGACTGCGGCGGCCACCACACCAGGAATCGGAGGGCCGCCTAGCGCCTGGGCGGTCAGAGCGCTGACCAGTAGGTAGACGCCGACCACAGTCGTGGACAGCGCTCCGTACACGAGGCCACGCCGAAGGACTATCGCAATACCCAGGAGTCTGTATCGCAGCACCCCTACCGCGATCGCTACCGGAATCAAGGACCCGATGATCGTTAGCACTACGGGCGGCCAGTCGGGCAGCAGTGCGCCGATCAGGAATGCTCCGACTACGCATGCCAGTAACGTGAGCTGGTCGCGGTGCAGCGAACGCGCTCGCAGGAAACGCACGACCGTGCCGACCCAGATGGCCACTATGGAGACCACCACCAACGGCAGGCAGACGCCCATGATCAACAGATGCCGTACGGGGTCGGGGAGGACCACTGGGACTGACGCTGGCCCGCCGCTGCCGAGTCCGCCCTCAGGATCGAAGGACGCAACGACGGTGAGCAGCAGAATCCCGGCTGCTGCCCCGCCGACGGGCCACCGCAGCCACCGCGCAGGCAGCCGTCCGGCTGGGTAGAAGGCGATCAGCAGAGTCGGCAAGAGGAGCCAGTCCGGTATGGAAAGCCCTCCGCCGGCAGTCAACGCCCACCGTGCCGTCGGCCATGAGGGATCGGCGATCACCAGGCCGTACCACCCGTAGACCATGAGCCCGACGAACAAGGCGTTACATGTACCGCCCGTGAGGAGTAGCCAGCCTATGATGTTCCGCGGACGGTACGTAACCAGGACAGCACCGGGCACGGTCCACAGCACACCGGCGATGATCTGACCCACCAGCTGATCGCCGTCGCTGGAGGAAACCAGGTCGCCATGTCGCGAGGCAACCCACACGACAAGCCCTGCTAGCACCGTACAAATCAACACCACAGCCCAGGCGGCAGCGATGCGGACTCGCGAATCGCGGCTCATGATGGCTCCAGCGGCAGGGTGGCAGTGACTGTGGTCCCACCACCGGCTCCAGTCTCGACGTGGAAGCGCCCGCCGACGCCCTCAGCGCGGGTGCGCATGGACGCCAGGCCGATGCCGTCGGGCGCCTCGCCGAGGCCGAGTCCGTCGTCGGTGATGGTGACGGTGAGGCTGTGGTCGGCGGTGGTCAGGTCGATCCAGGCGTGGTGCGCCTTGGCGTGCCGGGCAGCGTTGGTCAGCGCCTCTTGAGCGATGCGGTACGCGGCAGTCTCCACCTGCGGCGGCAGTACCGGCAAGGCCGCTGCCGTGACCTCCACCGGTAGCGACGCTGTCACGGTCGCGGCGTGGCGGCGCACTGCTGCCACCAACCCCATCTCGTCCAGGGTGGCCGGGCGTAGCTCGTCGAGTATCCGGCGTACCTCTCCAACCGCGGTGCTGACCTCCGAGCGGAGGCGGTCCAGCAGATGGAGGGCCGCGCTGGTGTCGCGGGCGCGCGTCGCGTCGTCGAGGGCCTGCAACCCGAGCCCGACACCCGACAACGATGGTCCCAAGCCGTCGTGCAGATCCCGGCGCAACCGATCACGCTCCACCGTCGTCGCCGCCACGACACGGTCTCGTTCCACCTCCAGTGCCTCGGTCAAGTCCAGTGCGCGCACCACAACCGCGACGGATGGCGCCAAAGCGGCGAGCAGGTGGCGGTCGGCGTCGCTGTAGCTGTCACGCGGCCCACGGGCCGCTACCCGCAGCACGCCGATATGGCTGCCGCCAACCCGCAGTGGCAGCGACTCGCCGTTGCGCACCCCGGCCCCAACAGTGCCAAGTTCCCGTCCATCGGGTGCGAGCACGTTCACACCGGAGGCGTGCACGGCCCACTTCACGCTGGTTAGGACAGCGGTCAGTAGGTTTGGCTCGTCTGTTTCGGCAAGGCAATCACCGAGGTGGCTGACCGCACGCAGCGGATCGCGTCGTTCCCCGTGGAGCCGCCGATCCACTGCCCGCTGCAGCCGGTCCCTCGCCGGGGTCAGACCAATGGCTACCACCGCAGCCGCCAGGACGGCCGGCAGCGTTGTGGTGCCGTCCAGAGCCGCGCCACCCAACCCTGTCATCAGCAGGTATATGCCGACCACCGCGGCAGTCAGCGTCCCGTAGACGACCGAGCGGCTGACCAGTATGTCAATGTCGTATAGCCGGTACTTGAGGACCGCGATCCCAACCGCACCGGCGAATACAACCACTACGAGGCTGTCAAGGACCGAGTGAACGGGTGTCGGCAGGAAGGCGGGTCCGACTACCAGTTCGACTCCAAAGAGAAGTGCGGCAGCGGTCACCCACTTCAACTGTTGCCGCTCATCGCCGTCCGCTCGGCGAAGACGGATTACCAGAGATGCCGTACATGCGAACAAGAGCACGAAATACGGGGGCGCCGCGTAGCGCACGAAGTCAGGCGGGATCGCGCTGACGCCGACGGGATTCACGATGTCAGGGAAGTACTCCAAGGGGCCGCTGCGGAACGGTGCGAGCAGTAGGATCATCACACCGGTCGTCCCGGCTGCCCAGGCGAGCAGGCGCCATCGCCGTGACGGCAGCCGACCGTTGGGGAACAGCAGAAAGACAAACGGCATCAGCGGGAAGGCGACCGCGTAGTTCCAGCAGGCGACCCAGCCGACTACCAGCCCGCCCGGCACCGACCCTGGCGAATACGTGAGGGCGTACCCGGCGTAAATGCGCATGAACTCGTTCAGGCTCCACGCCAGCCCGATACCCAACAACAACCAGCCGAGTGGGTTGGCAGACCGGCGAGCGGCAAGTACGACGCCGACCGTCGGAAGCACAAGCGATCCAGGCGTCAGGATCAGCGGCTGCAACCAGTCGTCCATTCCCTCGGCGTCCGGCACCGATCGGGTGAGAACCAGCAACGCCATCGACCCGGCGATTGAGGCAACCGCCAGGCTCCATTGAGCCCAGGCGATCCGGGAAGCGGTGCGGCCTCTCATGGACCACCCCTATCGCGAGCATCGCCCCAGGAGCGGTATAGGGCGGCCCGGACGCGTCGAGCGAGGGCGACCGCCTCTGAGTGCCCATTCAGTCTGAACTCCGCGACGTCCCGGTTACAACCTGCAATGTCCCGAAGTTTCCCGGCAACGTGCCCGGACTACTCAGGACCACAGCATCACGCGGACCAATAACCGGGTGGCGCACGCTCCACGTAGACGCCTCACCTGAGGCGACGGGACACACAGGAAGGCATCACAATGACCAAGAACATCGTCCTCCGTGCCGCCGCGACCACCGCACTCGCTGCCGGCTTCGTCGCCGCGCTCGCCGGGACCGCACACGCCAGCCCGGACTCCTCGACCACCGCCAACCTCAGCGGCACGACAGTCTTGGCGCCGGGCGGCCAGCAGCTCCACTCCACCTGGTTCTGGGGGAGCACCCAGCTGTGCGCGACCAACCTGGGCAACGGCAGCGGCGAACTCACCGTGCAGTCATCGAGCCCCGCCGCCGGCCCGGAATACCTCTATATCGGCGGCGGTAGCACCCTGTGCATCTACCGCTGGTGGTGGGGAGTGCCCGTGTGGACCATCAACGGCGGCTACACCACCCTGGCCGTCTCCACCTCCTGATCGACACGGCTGGGGTGCCCTGAGGGGCACCCCAGCCACCGGCCTCACCGTTCGTAGCACGCCACGGAAGCGGCCGGAGTCCGTTACGAGGCAAGCGATCCCGCTCGCACGAAACGAGGCTGCCCGGCTCTGGTGGTCTACGCCGATGACATGGTCGCCCTGTGCCGCAGCCGGCAGCCGGCAGCAGGCCGAACAGGTCAAGGCGCGCATGGCCGCGTGGCTGGCCCCTCGGGTCTTTGCCGCTGAGCCTCGCGGAGCTGGTCCTGCTGGGAGACGATCGCCTCGGCCACCTGCCTAGCCTGGTGATTCACGGTGATCGTCAGGTTCGGCTTTTGGTCGGCGTGTAGATATGCGGAAGTGCCTCTGCTGCAAGGGAAACTTGTGATTGCGATATCTACAGGAATCGACAACGGCCGCTGTTCATTGGTGCCCGGCTTCGGGATGAACACCCGACGCGCCGGCAACGGCCGCCACCTGCCGTCCCGCAGTTCGCTGGCCAACTCGTCCAGCAGCCGGGCCACCCCGTACTGCTCAACCTCCGCCAAAGTGGTCATGTCGATGCCCGGCGCGCCGTTGTTACGGCGCACCGCGACCCGCGCCCGCCACAAGACGTCTCTGCGGAAGACCTTGTCTCGCAACGCGTGGAACCGACGTCCGGGATCGGCCTTGGCCGCCCGGTAGAGCGCATGCTGCAGGGCACGGACCGGATCCAGGATCGATCCACCAGCGGCGGGAATAGCCAAAACGGCACTCACCGGGCCCCTCCACAACCTCACACGCGTCGACGAAGTAGCGGCCCTTCCCTCACCGACGGTTCTGTTGTCCGCTCGGCTCGATCGGTACTACGGCCGCGTACGACACCCACCCGGCAGGCCATCCACTTCCCGAGGTCATCGGTTATAGGACGCCACGCTCCGGCAACACCCAACTCCGCAGGTCACTGGGCCGGGAAGGGTCTCCCCAGTTCCCGCCGTCACTATCTGAACGTTCCGCACCCTCATACGCCGGGGAGTTCCTCACGGCTGCAATCCAGGAGCTACACCGCTTCCATGGCCTTCACCCCGATCCGGAAGGGCTCGGCTCCCCCCTGTGCCACCCCTCACGGGCGGCTGAGTAACGACGCCGCAGGTTTCGCATTAACGCTACGGACCGCTCAGTCGCTCCCCCTTACAGGGCCTTCGACACTGGGCTTCGACCCCGCCCGTTTCCAGACGAAGCCGCCAGTCTGCCACCGGGCCTCCTGGCAGCTACCCGGACCGGACTTCCACCGGCAAGCGACGACGAGCTTACGAACGACGATCAACCACCTACATGGTCAACCTCCACTCTGCTGGGCGCACCGAATGGCTCAGTGCGCATGCCGCAGCGCTCACCCTCCCTCGACCTCTGCCTGGCGTACCCAATCTGGGCCGGCGGTCATGTGGGGGCTTGATCACCGTTCGACGAGGCGACCGACCGTAACGTCGTGGGCTGGACCTGTGGACAGGCGCGCAGCGTACGACATGCTGCAAAGAGAAATCGATGTCAGTACAAACGTTGTACACTGTGCGGGTACTTGCTGGGACCCGCACCCCATCAAGATCGATAGTGACGAAGAACCCCAATCGCCCGTCCCAATTATGCTCTAGCCGAATTTCGATCCGGAGCGAAAAGTTGGCTGTTACGATCAAGGGCCTCGACCGACTGGCGAAGCGAGCGATCGAGGCGGAGACCGTCCTTGTCCGTCGCGTCCAGCGAAGCGCCATTCACAATGGTGACATAGTCGCATGGGGCCAATTTTTAGACGATCCGCGAAGAGTGCGTCAGTTTGGCATCTATGGCACCTCAGCCGCGGTCAGGATATTGGCAGGGGCGGGCCACACCGAGAACAGTCCGCTGATAAGCAGGGCGTTGCGCGCCTTGCCAGAAGTGGAGCCGCGGGATACGACCGAAGACCTCTATGACGCAACCGATCTGTCCATCACATTCAAGGTAGCCAGCCTTGTTGAAGCAGCGCAGCCACAGAGGGAGCGGTTCGAAAAGGTCGAGCCGATCGAGACGCGCCTTATCAGCCAAGTAATAGACAACCGCGGCTGGGGCAACTACTCCGACCATACCGATCAAGACGACGCGCCCCGGCTCCTCCCGACGGCACATGCAATGTTGGCACTTCGGCGCAGCCGAAGCTTTCGCGCCTCACCGATGTGCGAGAAAATTCTCGCCTGGTTTTGTCAAGAGGCGATTAGAGGTCACCCGCTCCCCGTCCACGAGGCGGCGCTCGCTCTCCAAGTACTTATTGAGTACGAGGGTGAGGGCACCCACGTTGATGTTTACAGGACGGCACGTCAAGATCTACTGAGTCAGCTGACGAAGTGGGCTACCACCAATCGCGGACAAATGCTTACAGAAACCACCGCAAATCACTATTGGTCCGTTAATGACGGAATTCAGCATAACCAGTACGTATTCTACGTAACTGATATCCTCGGCGCCCTCACACTGCTACGAGCCGGCAATCCGGCTCCGGCCAGACGTCGAGTACTCGGTATCGTCGACAAGCTGAGCAAGATGATCATCACCAACGACGGCTTTCGCTCTACTACGAGTCGAAGAGTGTCGTCGGTCGACCAACTCTGGGCCTGGCTGCTACTCCAGGAGTTCGGTCGTAGGCACCAGGCGAGGCCCAAGATCCTCCTTCCACCGGCTGCGTACTACATCAGCGCCACGCCTGTGCGAAGAGTCGTGGCTACTCTCTCGATGGTGACTGCTGGTGCGGTCGGTACGCTCGTGACGTTCGGGCCGGAGGTGCACGTCGCGCTCCGGGTCATGGGCGGCGTCATAGCAGCGGTGATCCTGGGGCTGTTGGCGTCGCTGCTGGTGGTGTGGCTAAGGGGCGACTAGATGTTCGTGGCAGATCCATTGTTTGGACCCATCACGACGCCGTCACGCCTCGATCAGATCTTGCGAACCCCCGAGGTGCAACGCCTGCGCGAGATCCGCCTGATCAACACCACGACCCCCAGCTTGAGCGGGTTGAGCGACACCCGCCGCTTCACCCACACCGTTGGCGTGCTGCATCTAGCGCTCGGAGTGGCAAAGCGCCTCCACGCGCGTTGGCCGGCGAAGCAGCTCGAAACGCTGCTTCTGGCGGCCATCCTCCATGACGTCGGCACGCCCGCATACGGTCACCTGTTCGAGTACCTACTCAAAGTCCAGTTTGGGTTCGCTCACGAAGCAATGCTGAAGAGCATCATCGCAGGTGATTACCACAGGACCGGGCTCTTCCACCAAATCTACTTCGGTGCCCCCCTTCGACTTCGTGAGTGCATCGAACGACTCGACGTGGATCCGGACGAGGTCGTGAGCTTCGTGCTTGGCCAGTCGCCATTGGGACGTTTGGTCGCAGGCACTCTTGATCTAGACAATGTCGACAACGTTCACCGCATGGCCGCCGGCCTCGGACTGCCCTACGATCGTGCAGGGATCGATAATCTGGCTCGGGCAATCGACGTGCACCCCGAGACCGGCACATTGACCCTTCCCCATGCCGCGCTACCGTTAGTCGAGCATTGGGTCAAGCTGCGCCGGAAGTGTTACGAGGTGCTGGCCTTCGACGAACAGGCCCTAGCCAGTCAGGCTATGCTTACCGAGTGTCTCACGGTGGCACTACAAAGTGGCCTTCTAACCGAGGCCGAATGGTTCCTTACCGATGAGCAGCTGTTGCGAAGACTGCTCGATCTCGATGTGGAAGCTCCACGGCCGATGCGGGAAACCGTTCTCCGATTCGCCACCGGTGACTACTTTTCAACCATCTTTATCGGCTGGTACAGGGATCTGGCTACGTCGGTCGATCTTCGGCATACGGACCACCGCGCCGTCCTTCGTAATCGACTTGAGGAGGCGCTCGGGATTCCCGTGTTCCCTTACGTCTTCCACGACAGAGGAACCTTCGTGAAACAACTGAAGCTGAACACCGTGGGTACGGACGGTGCCCTTTCTCCGGCAACGGTCGGAGAAAACTCTCAGTCAACAATCGTTGGCCTGTTTACCAGTCGACGTATTGATCGGCCGGCCAGGTCAGTCGTTACCGGAGCGAAAGAGGTCCTTGCCGAGTTCGGCCTGACGAGTGATGCTCTTCACCCATTACCCGACAAGCGGGACGTATATGAGATCCCAGGTGCCCTCAAGCTTATCTGAATTGTCGCAGGTGGACTTCGAGCTTCTGCAGACGAGTGAAACGAGAAAATTTGGCGCCCACTGGTACCCGACAGCCAGTGGTCCTTCAGTTGCGGGCGTGCTCATAAGTTGCTTGAGCAACACCGATGATTCGGTGCTAGATCCATTTTGTGGTACAGGCACCGTGCTGATCGAGGCGCGTCGTCAGAATCGCCGACCCCTAGGCGGTGACCTCAACCCTGTCGCTGGCCTTGTAACTCGCGCCCGCCTTGCCTCGCTTGACCCGGACCTGTGGAAAACGTATAGAACAGCACTGGGAACCCGCATTGTCGAAATAGAACTCGGCGCGATAGCGACGGACGGCGATCTTGAAGCGTTGGTGCCCGCATACTCGCAGAATTGCGGCTGGTATCACAAATCTACACTCCGCGAGCTGGCAGTTGTCTGGCAGGCGATTCGCACTATCGATCATAAGTACCAGCATGTTGCAGAAATGGCCTTTTCCGGTATTCTACGCGGCGTCAGCAGCAGTCGAGGTTCCGCTGACCGCATCGCAGACAACGTCAGGCCGAACACGCTGTTCTACCGCCCCGTGATTAGCCGGTTCTTGTCAAATCTTGCCGCTTACCTGGAGCCATACAATCGCGCAGACACACCTGCTTGCGTGGACGACTCTCCGATCTGGGTCGGGACTTCCGAACGACACCTCACCAATTTGGCGACCGCTTCTGTCGATCTCTTTGTAACCCAATTGCCCGAGCTCGGCGTGGCCGATTACCTTCGATCACAGAGATTAACGGCGATGTGGTTCGGTTGGGATATCGCAGACTACGAAACGGATGAACTCGGCGCGCGCTTCAAGCGGCGCCGTCGAGGAGCCGCAGCTGAGTACCTCGACCCGTTGGAACGCTTGTTCAGTCAAGTTGCTCGCGTAGTCAAAGACGACGGTTGGGGCGCGATCATTCTGGGCCAGCGAACGGATCGAATCGGTCTCAGGCAAAAGATCTGCGATGCGTTAGAGACAGGTGGCTTTACTGTATGCGCGACTCTGGATGGTGCGCGGACGAGGCGAGCCGAAAGACCGGGTAGGCAAACCATCGTAATTGTCCGGAGGCAGTAGATGCGATTGGCGGCGACGCTGGGCGACCTCGGCGAACAGAAGATAATAGAGTTGATCTTGCGGCCCCGCTACACGACCGCCGAGTTTCGTTTTGGCGATGACTGCGCCTCCGTTCGGGTGCCCAATGGAGCGGCATGGCTGGTAACGACGACTGACCCGTGTCCAGAACCGGTGGCTGCCCTTATAGGATATCTCGACCCGTACTTCCGAGGCTGGCTCCTGGCGACCATCAACCTTAGTGATCTCGCCGCAGCGGGCGCGGAGCCTTTGGGCCTGTTGACGTCGCTGGTGCTTCCGGCGGACACAGCAGTCGACAGCTTCAGCAGGCTACTCGACGGCATCGACGATTGCTGCGCGACCGCTGGTACAAGGGTGATCGGCGGTAATATTAAAGAAGGACAGAAGTGGGAATTGACGGCGACCGCAATCGGCACGTGCGATACCTCGCCGTTGTCGCGCTCCGGCGCGGAACCTGGCGACGCCGTCCTCGTTATCGGAGACATGGGGTCCTTCTGGGCAGGCTACTTCGCCAAGACCCGTGGTCTAGTCCTACCGTCCGAGCATGATGACTTCGTCATGGCGAACGTACTTCGACCGCAGCCGAAGGTTGCGGTCGGCCTGGCAATGCGCCGAGCGAACCTTGTCAGTGCCTGCATCGACAATTCAGATGGCTTGTACACGTCGTTGTCCTCGCTAGCCAGAGCAAATGGGATGGGCGTCCGTGTGGACCTCTCCAGTATTTCGGTTCCTCCGCCTGTGGCAGCGGTCGCCGAACTGTTAGACGTCTCCCCCGAGCGATTCGCTCTCGGCTGGGGAGACTGGCAGCTTATCTGCACGACACGTTCTTCCAATGTCGAGGCGGTACGCGCCACATGCAACGAAATAGGGGTACCCGTAACGACGATCGGGGAGATGGTCTCGGGCGACTCCGTGCAAGTTACCCATCTCGGGAGAGCCGGGCAACTGATTACCCTTGACTCACAACGATTCACACCGGACTCGTGGTTCACGACAGGCCTAGACGCATACGCCGATCGGCTGTTGACGGGCACAATCGTTAATAGTCCCAAGACTCCGAAGGAGTAAGCCGTGGCGATGCTCTGGTATACACCCGGACCCGAATCCATCGGTTACGAGGAAGAAATCATCAAGGCGGGCGCCACCGGCGTTCGACTAACGTTCTCCTATTCCACAACCAGCTACCAAGCCGAGCGTGCACTCTTACATCGAAAGATTGCGCGAGACTGCGGTCGAGATTTCGCCGTAGTGGCCGACATCGCCGGAGAAAAATATCGACTCGGCCGATTTGTTGGGGTGCCAAGCATTCGGGTGGCTGCTGGCGAAGAATTTCGACTAATAACTGGAGAGGTAAGCGATCCGAAGGCCGACCGAACTCTCACCGTGACCACCCCAACCTTCTTTTCAGGGCTCGAATCAGGCGACCTAATAACTGTCGGTGATGGCAACACGGTCCTCGAGGTCAGCCTGGTATCGGCCGGGGCGGCTAGCGTCGTTGTCACGGTGAACGGTACCGTCAATCAGTCGCGAGGTCTGACGGTTCAAGGCGACCACTTCCGCCCGCGCTGCCTGACTGACAAAGATCTCTCCGACCTTCGATTCGTTGCCAAGAGCGACTTGTTTGACAATGTAGCCCTGTCTTTCGTGGCGGACGCTTCCGATTTGCGTCGCGCACGAGAGATCCTTTCGTCCAGCGCATTGCCAGTTGAACTAACAGCCAAGATCGAGACCTCGGCCGGTGTGGAAAACGCAGCCGAGATCTCCAAGGAGGCCGACATGGTGATGGCCGCCCGCGGTGACCTTGCGCTGGCCGTACCGTGGGTCGAATTGCCCGCGGCCGTCACCCGTATTGAAACCGCCGCTAACGAAACCGGCACTCCGTGGATTTTGGCAACGCAACTGGTTGAAGGACTGGAGCGATTTATCATTCCTACTCGTGCGGAGATTTGCGACCTGGCGAATTGGGCGCATCGCGGATGCGCCGGTGTGCTTCTGTCCTATGAGACCGCATTCGGGGCTAGGCCAATTGACGCCGTTGCCACGGTACGGTCTTTGCTGGATCGGTGGTCGGTTTGACGTTGCTTACGCCTTTCACCTACCGGTAGAGTGGTTACTTCATCAGAGCTGTCCTAACATAGCTGGCGGATCGGTGGGGGGCAACGTCGTGACGAATGCAGAGTGCGATTTCTGCCTCCGCCTGGCCGAGGACATGAGAGACCGTCCGTGGTACGACTTCTATGTTATCGACCGGTCCGACTGGTTCACCATAATTGTGGCACTGGGAGCACTAGTTCCGGGCCACCTAATCATCGTCAGCAACCAACATGTCGAACGTATGGCGGACTTGCCGCAATGGCGGATACTGGATCTAGAGGCTCTCCTCTTGAGATGGGCTAGGACGCTTACAGAGCAATGGGGCAGCCCATGCTTTATATTCGAGCATGGCGGTCGCACATCGGCGGCCGGTAAAGGTGGTTGCATCTCCCATGCGCATGTGCAGATTCTGCCACTGTCCTCGCACTCTATAGGAGATATAGGCCCATACCGCGAAGAAACCAAGCTCAATAGCGCCCTTGAAGGTGTCGATAGCCACGACTATTTGGTGATATCGCGAAACGATCACTGGCATGTTACAACGGAGTACGGCATTTCCGGCCAATTCTTGAGGCGCCAAATTTCCGCCGCACTTGGCTTTCCTGCCGAATGGGACTACCTTGTCTTCCCGCGGCTCGAAGTGATGCGAGAGACAATCAACCGGCTAAAGGGACGTCCTACGCCTCCGAAGAATTCGGCGGGGTCCTGAGGTGCCGTTAGTGCCTGTTAAGGAACCCGTCGCTCGTCCGAGTCGTGCCGCCGGACGCTTTGTCAGGCGCGACTGGGCACGGAATGTCCATGAGGCGAGTGGTTGATGGATCGTGGACGGTTCTCAGGTGGTCGGACGCCATCGACCCTGAACGGAATCATGCCAGGAATCTGGAAAATGGTCCTGAGAGCTCTGCGGGCGGACTACAGGGGGTAACGACCGGGTTGGTCCGGTGACCTGGCCAACGGCGAGTTCACGGTGGACGGACCGGTGCGAACGTCGGGGGACGACCGCAGCGGCGGCCTCGGCCGCTGCCCGCGCGAGTTGTGGTAGCACGCTCATGTAGGTGTCCGCGGTCAGGGCCAAGGTCGAGTGGCCCAGGGTGGCCTGGATGACCTTGAGGTCGCGCCGGCGGCCAGGGCGAGGGTGGCGGCGCCGTGCTGAAGGTCGTGTAGCCGCACCGGCGGCAGGCTGGCGTCGTCGATGAGGCGGCGGAACCGGCGGCTGACCGTGTCCGGGTGCCAGGGCTGCCCGTCGGGGCGGACGAAGAACAGTCCGCTGTCGTCGGTGGCCGGCCTGTGGGCGCGGTAGGCGCGCAGCGCGGCGACGGTGCCGCTGTCAAGGGCGATGACGCGGTGGCCGGCGTCGCTCTTCGGCGGCTTGCGCTGGACGCTACGGCCGGCGGTGGTGAGCTGCTGGGTGATGGTTATCTCCGCGTGGTCGAGGTGGGTGTCGGCGTCGCCCAAGCCGACGGCCTCGCCGCGGCGCAGCCCGCGGTGGGCGACCAGATGGAACAGCGGATACAGGGCTGGGTCGTACCGGGCGGCGTGGTCCAGGAAGGCGCCGGTCTGTGCGGGGGTCCAGACCATCACCGGTCCCGGCACCTCGCCGGTGTCCCGCCAGCGGTCCACCCGTGGGTCGGTCCACACCAGCGGCCGGCCCGCCGGGCCGGCCGCAGTCGGACCAGGGTGGCGGGGTTGGTGGGGATCAGGCCATCGGCGACCGCGTCGTTCAGAGCGACGCGAAGCACCGCCGGGATCCGCTGGCAGGTGGCCGGGCCGGTGACCTGCCGGCCTTTGACCGACGCCCGCGTCACCGGGCTGGTGGACCGGCGGGCGGCCCGGATCCGCTCGTTCGCGGCCTCGATGGCGGTGAACATGTGACGGATGTCGTCGGGGCGCAGGCGGTTCAGGGCGAACCCGCCGAGGCGCGGGACCAGGTGGGCGTGGATGTGGCCGGCGTAGGTGCGGCGGGTGTTCGCGTCCACCGGCCGGTGCCCGAGCCACCGGTCCAGGTAGACGCCGAGCGTGGTGGTGCCGGCCAGCGCACGGCGGCCCTTCAGCCGGGTGCGGACCGCGTCCACCGGCGGCAGCGGCCGGCCGCGGCGGGTGGCCAGGATCAGCCCGGTGACGTCGGCGGTCGCGGTCGGGTCGCCGGCGGCCAGGGCGAGCAGGGCCCGGGCGTGGTCGCGGGCGGCAAGCGCGGCGCGGTGGCTGGGGTAGCCGCCGCGGCGGATCTGCCGGCGGCAGCCGGCCTCGCCGGGCGGCAACTCGAGCAGGTAGTGCCAGCTGCCGTGCCCGGGGTTCCAGGTCCCGTTGGGCCGGCGCAGCCGTGGGCACGCGCTGGCGGCGGGGCAGCCGGAGCGTTTGAAGAAGTACTGCGAGCCTGAGCTGGAACGCATCGCTTACCTCCGTGCGGACGCCGGGCCGGTACCGCGGCGGCGGCCGCGGTCCCGGGGTCCGGTTGGGCCGATCGTCGCACTCCGGCCGGGCCGACGCGGCGGCATCCGGGGAATCATCGACGGCGCCGCGGTCGCCGACCGGCGGGCACATTCCGAACACGCCGGGCCGACCAACCGGCCGGGGTGGGGCCGCCTGATGGGGGCCGGCGACGGTGCGTGTGGCCGCCCTGCCCGCTACGCGGATCCGGCGGCAGGGGTCCGCTCCGGTCATCACGCGGGGCCGCCGTCCATGGCACCGAGCCGGTGGGCGCAGCGGTCGAAAACGCCGTGGGGAGCGGTGTTGCGTGGCGATCCAACGCATCAAATCGATGTTCGTCGACCTGTTGATGATCTTGGCCGACGGCTTGCCGGCACCGGAGCCCAGCACGCCTGCACCAGCGCCGATATTCCCGGACGAATCCAACGGAAATCGCAGGTCGGGGCCGCCCCACCAGGGTCGGGTCAGCGGTTTAGGAACCCGTTGCTCTATCCCGTGAGCTACGAGGGCGCGGTTTGCCAGGCGTTGCCGACGGGCACCGCGGGAGCACCGATAATCGCCAACCACCCCAACGCCAACCGGCGGAGCACGCACCGATCACACCACCACCGACGACCGGTGCCGATCTCCATTGCGGCCGCATCGAGCTCACAACCTCACGTCGCGGACCGCAACCCTACCTCCCACCTACACCGCCATGACGCCGGCACGCACGGTGCGGCCCCGACGACTGCGCTCTACGCCCTGGTGAAGCCGAGCGCCCGGTAGCCCGGCATGCGTCGTTTCAGCGACGAGGCGAGGATCGGGGTGGCTTCGTCGTGGTAGTCGTGGACTTCAGCAACGTCTTTGCCGGGCGCGGCACGGATCACACGCCCGGCACATTGGATGAGCAGCCCGTCGAAGGAGACCGGAGCAGCGAGAAACAGTGTGTCGAGCACTGGCGCATCGAAGCCCTCGCCGATGAAGGGCGTCGTTCCGATGACCACTACACCTTCGCCAGCTTTGGCATCGGCAAGGCGGTTCACAGCCGCTCGTCGTTCACCCGTAGGCATGCCACCTTGCATGACGAGGGCGTCGTACCCGCGCGAACCCAGCAGAGACGCAAGGACGCTGACGTGGGCGACCCGTCGGGTCAGCACGAGGCAGTTGCGCCCGCGCCTTAGCGCGGCCACGAGGTCATCGACGATCAGGGCGTTGCGTGCCTCGTCCTCGACGAGAGCGCGGTGCACAGCGGCGAGCGCGCCGGGATCAGACAGGTCCACATTGTCGTAGCGATGTAGAGTGCCAGCTTTTCCTGGACTGGCGACGACAATGCGACCGCCCCTGGCGGAGTGGTGGCCGCGGCGAGTTGTTCCGGCGGCGGGGTGGTGTCTTGACCACGGAGCTCAAGCAGTCGCGACAGTCGGATGTTCTCCGTCCGCAAGCGCTCCAACTCATGACGAAGACGAGCAACATCGTCGTCAGATACCGCATCACCGGTCCCCACGGGCGAATCGTCGCATAGCCTGCCCCTGGCTATGCTCGCGAGCTGAGCCGCATATGACTCGACGCGTTGGTCGAGGCAGCACCGTCTATTGAGGATCGTCTGTGAGTGAGTACCAATACTACGAGTTCCTGGCTATCGACTCGGCGCTTGACTCCGCTCAGATGCAGGAGCTGCGGAGGTTGTCTTCCAGGGCGCACATCACCCCGACCAGCTTCGTCAACACTTACGAGTGGGGTGACTTCCGTGGCAATCCGCGCCGGTTGATGGAGCAGTATTTCGACGCGTTCCTCTACCTCGCGAACTGGGGAACCCGCCGGCTCATGCTCCGACTCCCAGAGCGGCTGCTCGATCTTCCCACCGTCCAGCGGTACTGCCCCACCGACATCGCCGCCACCGCCTGGGCCAAGAACGGCCACGTCATCATCGAACTCACCGACGAAAGCGACGACGACGTCTGGGACGACGAGGATGGCCACGGCATACTCGCCTCGATCATCAGCGCACGCGCCGACCTCGCCGCCGGCGACCTGCGCCTGCTCTATCTTGCCTGGCTGCACACGGTCAGCACCGGCGAACTCGACGACGAGGTCGAGCCGCCCGTCCCGGCGGGCCTAGCCGCGCTCAACGCACCGCTGCGCAGCCTGGTCGACTTCATCCACATCGATCAGGACCTGCTCGCAGTGGCAGCACAGGCTAGCCCGCGCCAGAGGCAGGTCAAGCCGACCCGGGCGCAGCTAGCCTCTTGGATCCAGAACCTGCCTATCAAAGACAAGGACACCGCGATCCTGCGGGTCATGCGCGGCGAGGACGCGCATCTTCGTGCGGAACTGCTACGCCGCTACGACGGCGAAGCCGCACCCAACCCACAGGCGGGAAGCGGCCGCACGGTGGCCGAACTGCTCGACGCGGCACAGGCCCGGCGCGAACACCGTGAACACCATGAAGCGCAGGAACGCGAGCGGGTCCGCGTCCGCGCCGAACGTGACGCCGCCGCCGAGCGCGACCGCCGACTCGACGCACTCGCCGCCGAAGGCGAAAACGCCTGGGTACGGGTAATCCAGCTGATCGAAACCAAAAAGACCAGCGAGTACGACGCCGCCGTCAGCCTGCTCCGCGAACTACACGAACTCGCTTGGCGTGAAGGCGAACCCGACACCTTCGACAAACGCCTCCACGACCTCCGCCAGCGGTACGCCAACCGCCCCGCCCTGCTCCACCGCATCAGCCAAGCCGGACTTCCCGCGGGGAAATAGCGCGCCGGCTGGTCCCGCCCTGGTTGGAGCGGGACCAGCCGTCAGGCGGTTACAGGGCCAGTGTCCAGGAGTTGATGCGTCCCGCGTCTGGTGCCTCCGCGTCCCGTGCTTGCAGTTTCCAGGTGCCGTCGCGCGCTTCCGACGAAAGGTTCACCGTGTAGGTCTTGTCGATGTTGTCTTGCCCGCTGCCGCTTCGGTTGTGGAGCACATAGGTGCTTCCGTCCGGCGCGACCAGCGTCACCACGAGGTCACCGACGTACGGGTGAACAATGTGGACCTCCACGGTCGAGGTGGTGGAGGCGTAGCCCGGGCAGCCGGAGACAGCGATGGTGGAGGTGACGGTCGACAGGTCGGGAATCGTCACGTCGGTGCCGTTGGTGCGCACGCAGTCCGCCGGGCCGTCGGTGGCGGTGCTGTGGCCGTTGCCCAGGTTCAGTTTCCACGTGTCGATGTAACCGGTGAACCCGAAGCCGATGTCCTCCACGCGCAGCTTCCAGATGCCGGTGCGCGGTTCCGCGGACAGGTCCAGCGTGTAGGTCTCGTGAATGTCGTGCATGGCGCCGCCGGTCTTGTCGCGCAACACATAGGGGCTGCCGTCCGGTGCCACCAGTGTCACCACCAGGTCACCGCTGTAGGCGTGGACGATGTCCACCTTGACCTGCGAGGTTTTCGAGGCGTAGCCCGAGCAGCCGCCCGATACCGCGACACTCGAATTTACCGTCGTCACGTCGGAGATCGGTACGTCGGCGTTGTTGGTGCCGGTGCAGTCTGGCGTGCCACCGCTCACGTTCAACGCCCAGCTGTCGATGGCGCCTGTGTAGGCCGCGTAAAGGTCCTGCACCCTCAGCTTCCACGTGCCTTCGGCGACCTCCGAGGACAGGTTCACCACGTACGTCTGGTGAATGCCGGAGCCGAGTTCGCGGTTGTGCAGCACGTAGGTGCTGCCGTCCGGCGCTACGAGCGTTACGACGAGGTCGGTGATCGCCGCGTGGAGGATGTGGACCTCCACCGTCGCCTGTGCGGAGCCCATGCCCGGGCAGCCGGAGATCGCGAGAGCGGAGTCTACTGTGGACGCGTCTGGAATCGCCACGTCGCCGCCGACGACACCGGAGCAGCCCGGTACTGGTGAGGGGCTCACCGTCCAGGAATAGAAGGCGCGCCCGGTCCTGGTGGGCGACGAGGCGTCTGTCACCGTCACGGTCACGCTGTATGTCCCAGCGGCCGTCGGGCTACCCGAAACCGAACCCGTCGAGGAGTCGATCTGCAGACCCGGGGGCAGGTTCGTAGCCGACCACGAGTAGGGCTGGGTGCCGCCGGAGGCGGTGTGATTGACGGGCGAGATCGGGGTGCCGAACGCGCTGGTCTGGCTGCCGGGGTTGCTGACGGTCAGGCCGGGCATGACCGTCCACAGGTACGCGGTGCGTCCCGTCCTGGCCGGCGTGCTGTTCGTCGCTGTCACGGACACGCTGTAGGTCCCGGCGGCCGTCGGCGTACCGGAAATGACACCCGTCGAAGAGTTGACCGACAGGCCCGGGGGCAAGCCGGAAGCCGACCAGGAGTAGGGCTCGGTCCCGCCGGAGGCGGTGTGGCTCACCGGCGAAATCGCCGTGCCGACCGCGCTGGTCTGGTTGCCAGGGTTGCTGACGGCCAGGGCGACGGACCACGAGTAGAACGTGATCCCCGTCTTGGCTGGCGACGAACTGTCTGTCGCCGTCACGGTCACGCGATGGGTCCCGGCCGCCGTGGGTGTACCGGTGATGGAACCGGTCGACGAGTTGATCGACAGACCGGCGGGCAGCCCCTTCGCAGACCACGAGTACGGCGCTGTGCCACCGGAGGCGCTGTGGCTCACCGGCAAAATCGCCGTGCCGACCGCGCTGTTCTGGCCGCCGGGGTAACTGACCGCCACTCCGCCGCCGGTCTGGCATCCGCCCAACGAGGTCGCCGCGGCGCAGATGTCGTTGGCGAAGAAGCTCACCTCGGTGTAGACGCCGGGTTTCTGGGGCTGGGCACAACCCACGCCCCAGCTGGTGATCCCGACCTGAACCCACTCGTTGTTGGCGTCCCGCTTGACCATCGGACCGCCGGAGTCACCCTGGCACGTGTCCACCCCGCCACTGGTCCAGTTACCGGCGCAGATCTCCTGGTTGGGGATCAGCTTCGCGTAGCCGCCGGCGGTGGCGCATTGCGTGTCGCTGATGAAGGGCACAGCCGCCTTCAGCTGGTACTGCTGCTGCGGCCCGTTCTCATACGTCGCGCCCCAGCCCGCGACGGTGAATGTTCCGTTGTGCAGCGAGGTATCGGTGGCGAGTTTGAGCAGCGGGCTGTCGATCGGCCGGGAGATGCGGATCAGTGCCCAGTCCTTGCCCTGGCCGCTGTAGCCGTCCGCCATGTGGATGTAGTCGGAGGTGCGGGTGATGCGGTTGGCTTGGTCCTGCAGGTCGGTGACGCCCCAGGTCACCGTGACCGACGTGTTGGGTCCGGTGCCCAAATCGCTCACGCAGTGCGCCGCAGTCAGGATGAGCGTGGGGGTATACATCGCGCCCCCGCAGCCCATGGACAGACGCACCATCCACGGGAACTCGCCCTCTTGCGCCGGTCCACCGCCGACGACTTGAGGCCCGATATCACTGGCAGGCTCTGCGGCGTGAGCCGGCGTGGCGACGGTGCCGCCTAGCGCCAGGCTTGCGAGAGCGGCGATCCCGATCCGGGATGCTGCTCGCAGTGCTCGTCTCATGTATCCCCTCCCATTGCCGGCTGACGATGGTGCCCGCCCGTCGCGCGGATGTCAAAATCTGCCAGCCTTTGCGCGAGTTCAGTAGACTTCCTTCACCCATCGCGCAGCCGCACCCCACGGCAAAGCACATGACGCGGGCATTAATAGACGTTCTTGATATTTAAGTCCATAGATGTAACACTCACTGGAAGCGCTCCCAGACTGATCTTTACCCCCGCAGAACGGAGGAGCTCAGTGCGTTCACACAAGCCCGATCTATCCAACGGGCGATCCCGGTCAGCCATCCGCAAGACCGTTCAAGCGCTCGTCCTGCTGGTCGCCCTGATGGTCGGCACGTTGCCCTGGACCGGCGCCGCCCAGGCCCACGGCACCATCATCAACCCGATGACTCGTGCCTACCAGTGCTGGAAGACCTGGGGAAGCCAACACATGAACCCCGCCATGCAAACACAGGACCCCATGTGCTGGCAGGCGTTCCAGGCCAACCCCGACACCATGTGGAACTGGATGAGCGCGCTGCGCGACGGCCTCGGTGGAGCCTTCCAGGCTCGGACCCCCGACGGGCAGCTGTGTAGCAACGGCCTTGCCCGGAACAACAGCCTGAACCAGGTGGGCGCGTGGAAGACGACCGCGACGCTCAGCCGAAACTTCACGGTCCAGCTGTACGACCAGGCCAGTCACGGCGCCGACTACTTCCGGGTCTACGTCAGCAAGAACGGGTTCAACCCCACCACACAGCGCCTCGGCTGGGGAAACCTCGACTTCATCACGCAGACGGGCCGCTACGCGCCGGCGCAGAACATCTCGTTCAACGTCTCGACCTCCGGATACACCGGACAGCACATCCTCTTCATCATTTGGCAGGCCTCGCACCTTGACCAGGCCTACATGTGGTGCAGCGATGTGAACTTCGCCTGATTGGCAAGACCGGCAGCCGGGGCACCACTCCGGCCCAGGACGTTGGCTGACGTCCTGGGCCGGAAATCCCGCCAGAACGAGGTGAGAAGCGATGACGATTACCCGGGAAAGGCTCGCGGGGTGGCACCGAAACCGCTTCGTGTGGGTGGCGGTGATCCTGCTGGCGGTATCGGCCAGCGCGGTCGTACTGACCAACTCGGCCGACTCGTCGGCGGAGCCGGCGGATCTGCAAACCCAGATCATGACCCGGATGCGCGCCACGCTCGAACAGGCAGATCCGGCACAGCACAACCACGGCCACAACCTCCAGCAGGCGGCCACCGAGGCGAAGCCGCCGGTGGTCTGCGGGGTCCACGTCTACGGCTACGAGCCGGCCGAGGTTACCGTGCTCGCCGACGTGCAGACGGTCTACGGCTTCCACTTCTGCGGGGTCGCCGAGAAGCAGCGCCCTTGGGACGTCGCGGTCAAGCTGGCCGGCCCGGTGATCATGAATATGTCCACCGACCCTCCCGGCATCCAGGTGGTCGAAGCCACCGCCGACGTCAAGTTCATTGACCGGCTGCGGCAGATGTTCCCGGCCAAGTACGCGGAACTGGCGCAAAAGGAGGCGCTAGCCGACTCGGAGATGGCCGATCTGCGCCGCCGGTACGACGCCGCGGCCGGGCTCTGACCGACCAGGCTTAGCGTTTCACCCTCAGCCATTGCAACAGTTGAGCTCGCCTTCGTTGCGTTAGATAGTCATCCGTTGCAACGATTTTAGGCCTTCTACCTGCTAAAACAGGAGTACAGCGCAACGAGCTTGTTGCCGAGACTTGGAAAGCAACGTAGCGTTTCCGGTGTCAGAAACAACGACTCAGACACTGGAGAACACGATGCAGAAGTTCGACACCCCGGCCCCCATCTCCGCCGTCCTGAACATCCCGGCCGGGCGCATCCAGCTCATCGCCGCCAACCGGACCGACACCACCGTCGACGTCCGGCCCACCGACGCCACCAAGAGCCGCGACGTGAAAGTCGCCGAACAGACCACGGTCGAATACGCCGACGGCGTCCTGCGGGTCCACACCGAGGCCAAGAACCAGCTCTTCGGCCCCTCCGGCTCCATCGAGGTCACGATCCAGCTGCCCGCCGACTCCCGCGTCGAGGCCAAGACCGCCAGCACCGAGCTGCGCGGCGTCGGCCGCCTCGGTGACGTCAGCTACGAAGGCGCCTACCGCCACATCAAGCTCGACGAAGCCGCCAACGTCCACCTCACCGCCATCGACGGCGACGTCGAGGTCGGTCGCCTCAACGGCCCCGCCCAGATCAGCACCGCGCGAGGCGACATCCGCATCGCCGAGGCCACCCGCGGCACCGTCGTACTCGACACGCAGTCCGGCGACATCACCGTCGGCGCCGCCGCCGGTACCTCGGCCACCCTGGACGCCGGCACCGGCTACGGCCGCGTCAGCAACGCCCTCAAGAACGACGGCGCCGCTGAACTCGACATCCGCGCCACCACCTCGCACGGCGACATCACCGCCCGCAGCCTCTGACCAGAATCACCGCCACCCCCGAGAAAAAACCAGGCCACGCCGAGCTCAGTGAGCTCGGCGTGGCCGGTTTACGGTGTCGCCAGGGCCTCCGTCGGGGCCAGCCTTGCCGCTCGGATGGCCGGATACAACCCGGCGAACCCTCCAATCACGAGCGTGGCTCCGAGCCCGCCGGCCGTCGCCCAGGCCGGCACAACGGCCATCCACGACCGGGTGGCTGCGTACACGGTGGTCACCGCAATGCCCAGGATCGCGCCGCCGAGACCCCCGAGCGCCGACAGCAGCAGGGACTCCGCCAGAAACTGCAGCCGTATCTGGCCGCGCGTCGCGCCGAGCGACCGCCGCAGTCCGATCTCGGCGCGGCGTTCCAGTACCGAAATCACCATCGTGTTCGCGACGCCGACACCTCCGACGAGCAGCGCGACCGCCCCGAGTCCCAACAGCAAGCCGGTGAAGGCGCGGTCGGTGGCACGCTGGGCCACGAGCGCGTCGGACGGGCGGGACACCTTGACCTCGTTGGGCGCCTTCGGATTCGCGGTGGCGGCCAGCACGCCTCGTACCGCCTCCACCGCAGCCTCGACGGATCGCGTGTAGACGGTGGTCGGGTACCCGTCGAAGTCCAGATAGGACTCGGCGGCCGGCCATCCGATGAGGACAGCCGAGTCCAGTTCGGACGCCAGCGGTACCTGATCCAGGATGCCCACGACGGTGAACCACCGGCCGCCGGCGTAGATCTGCACGTCCTGCCCGGCGGCGGTGATGCCGAGCCGCCGCGCGGCGGCCGCGCCGAGGACGGCCGCCGGGTAGCGGGCGGTGGCGGCGTTGAGCCACGCGCCGTCGGCGACGGTGGCACCCACGGTTTCGGGCAGGTCAAGGTTGGCCGCCAGTAAGGACATGCCGCCGGTCTGGCCATCGGGTATGTGGTCGGTCCGGTACACCTTGGCGTTGGGCACCTTGCCGGTGGCGGCTACCTGGGTCACGGGGCCGATTCGGGAGATCATCGCGACCGACTCGGTGGGCAGGTTGGCGGTCTCGCCGCGAAACGTGTCGCCCGGCGCGACGGTGAGCAGGTTCGTGCCGAGGGCGGCGAGTTGGCGGTCGAGGTCGGCCCGGCTGGACGACGAGATGCCGACCACGGCGATCATCGCCGCGATGCCGATGGCGATTCCCAGAGCGGACAGGAACGCCCGCAACGGTCGGGTGCGAAGGCCGGCACCGCCGACCCGGAACACATCACGCAGACTCAGCCGCGCCGGAGTCAGCGTCACGACGGCATCCCCACGGTCATGCCTTCGGTAAGGCCGGTGCCGGTCACCTCGACCTGGCCGTTCGCGAACAGGCCGGTCTCGACCGCCACGATCCGGGTACCGCCACCCTCGACGACCTGTACCCCGTACCCGCCCTCGGCCAGGGCGAGCAGCGCGGCGACCGGCACGGTCAGCACGTTTTCGCGCTGCGAGGCGGTGAACGCCACATCGAGCGTGGCTTCGTCCAACGAGGCCGCCGACGACGCCGGGAGGGTGATGGTGACTTCGAGCTTGGTCTCGTCGGGGTTCATACCCTCCCCCGGCGACACCACGGTTTGCGAGCTGACGATTTTGCCTGCCACGGCCTTACCGTCGGGCAGCGTCACCGTGACCGCGCCGCCCTTCTTCACGAGGCGCTGGTCGGACGGGTCCAGCTCGACGGTGACCAGGCGGGCCGTCCCGGTGTATCCGAGCACGTCGGCGCCCGGCTGGAGCGGATCGCCCACCGTGGCCTGGTGGGAGTCGACGCGCACCTGGCCGGCGGCGTAGACCACCCGGCCCAGCTCGACGGTGCCGGTCTCCGGCAGGCCGAGATCCTCCTGCCATTCCCGGACCGCCGACGCGGTGGAAGACGAGTACGCGCCATCCACTGTGAACCCGTTGTAGCCGAGCGCCCGCAGGTTCCGCTCGAACTGCTCGACGTCGGCGCCCTCGGCACCGGGCGACAGTGTCCGGTACGCCGGCAGCGACCCGTAGAGCAGCAGCACCGGCTCGTTGTCGACGTGGTACAGCGGCTGCCCGCGCTTGACGGTGGCCCCGGTGGCGGGCAGCCACGTGAGCGTCCCGCTGAGTCGCCCGGGCACCGTGGTCGCCGTGCCGTACCCGAGCGTGCCGCTCTCGGTCTGCCTGTCGACGAGCGTCTGCCGGCTCACCTGTGCGGTGGCCGGTGGGAGATCGCTCCGCGGCTCGCCGCTCGCCTCCTCGCGCACCAACCCGAACCCGTTGGCAGCGACCGCCGCACCGCCGACCGCCAGCACGACCGCGGTCACGGCGACGACCCGACCAGTCCGGCGGCGCCGGCGCGTCGCGCCGCTCACCCGTCTCTCCGGTTCGTCGTGCCGCCGCTGTCTCCGTTCGGCCCCTTCGGCTGGTACTGGCGGCACTTCTCCTGGGCGGCCATCATCTTCGGGTTGTCCGGGCCCATGTCCGAGCTGCTGCCCGAGATCTTGAGGCCCTCGTCGGTCGGATCCGGAAAGTCCGGGATCCCGTTCTCCCGCATGCACTGGGCGAACTTGCGCAGTTGCTCGACCATCTCCGGGTCCATCTTCTGCGGCTCGCCGCCGTTGGGCAGGTACTGCTTGCACTTGGCCTCGGCGGCCTTGAGCTTCGTCTGGTCGACTCCATCGGGCAACGCGATGGCGACCCCGCCGCCGTCCTGGAACTCCGGGTCGGGGAAGTTCGGTACGCCGTTCTCGCGCATGCACCGGGCGTGCTTCAGCATCTGCTCCTTCTCGTCGGCACTGCCGCGCGCGGGCGCGCTGCCGCTGGGGCTCGGTGTCGCGCCGCCCGCGGTCGCGATCTTGTCGTTGGCGTTCGGGTCCTTCCCGCAGGCGGCCGTCGCCGTGGCGAGCGCCAACAGCAGGCCGAGCGCGAACGCTCTGCTGATACGCATGTCGCTTCCCCTCCAGCCGGCCGGTCGGTCGCCGGCCATTACCGCGACTAAACCGAGCGGAGGGTTTCCTGGCCGTCAGCGAACCGTTGACGCCCACGTGACGTCACGGTCGGTCACCATTGGGGTATGCGCATCCTGGTGGTGGAAGACGAGGTGCTGCTCGCGGAGGCCGTAGCCGAGTGGTTGCGGGGCGACGCGCACGCCGTGGACGTGGTGTTCGACGGTGGTGCCGCCCTGGAGCGGGTTGGCGTCAACGACTACGACGTCGTGGTCCTCGACCGCGATCTGCCGGTGGTGCACGGCGACCGGGTGTGCCGCGAGATCGTCGACACCGGCTCGGCGGCCCGGGTGCTGATGCTGACGGCGGCGGCCGAGATCGACGACCGGGTCGCTGGGCTGTCGCTGGGCGCCGACGACTACCTGCCGAAGCCGTTCGCCTTCAAGGAACTGGCCGCCCGGGTCGTGGCGCTCGGGCGGCGCTCGCGGCCCGCCGCCCCGCCCGTTCTCGACCGCGCCGGCATCCGCCTCGACCTGCACCGCCGCGAGGTGTACCGGGACGGGCGGTACGTGCCGCTGTCGCGCAAGGAGTTCGCGGTGCTGGCCGAGCTGCTGCGGGCCGACGGCGCGGCCGTCTCGGCCGAACAGCTGCTGGAGAAGGCGTGGGACGAGCACGCCGACCCGTTCACGCACGCCGTGCGGATGACGATTCTCAAGCTACGCCGCAAGCTTGGCAACCCGCCGATCGTGCTCACCGAACCCGGAGTGGGGTACCGAATTCCATGAAAAGCCGGATCCCCATGAAGCGACTGACGATTCGCGCCCGCCTCACGCTGGTCTTCGGCGGGCTCTTCCTCCTGTCCGGCCTGCTGCTGCTCGCCGTGACGTACGTGCTGGTCTCCTATCAGCTCCGGCGCGGTGGCCTGTCGGGCACGATCACCGCGGCCAGCGAGGCGGTGCCGCCACCGAAGGACGGAAGCGAGAGAGGACCGATGGTTGGCCAGAAGATGGTCACCGATGTCGCGGACGACGCACTGTGGACACTGCTGACTCAGGGCGGCATCGCGCTCGCGGTCATCAGCGCGGCATCGATAGCGCTCGGGTGGCTCATCGCTGGCCGGATGTTGCAGCCGCTCCAGCGGGTCACCGAGACCGCGCGCCGGATCGCCAACGCACCGGCTGCCGACCGGGGGCTGCACGAGCGGATCGCCCTGGACGGCCCGCGAGACGAGGTGAAGGAGCTGGCCGACACGTTCGATGTGATGCTGGAACGGCTGGACCACTCGTTCGACGGGCAACGGCGGTTCATCGCGAACGCCTCGCACGAGCTGCGCACGCCGCTCACCCTCAACCGGGCCCTGCTGGAGGTGGCCGTACACCGCCGCGCCGCCTCCACCGATACCCGCCAGCTCGGCGAGACCCTGCTGGAGATCAACAGCCGGCACGAACGACTGATCGACGGGTTGTTGCTGCTCTCCCGCTCGGAGCAGGAGCCGGCGGAGCGGTCGTTCGTCGACCTGGCCGACGTTGCCGAGCACGTCGCTTCGCAGCTGCCACCCGGCAGGGTGACCGTGCGCACCGAGACCGCGGAGGCGCCCACGATCGGCAACCCGGTACTGCTGGAGAGGCTGGTGCAGAACCTCGTCGAAAACGGCGTCAAGCACAACCTCGACAGCGGCGGATGGGTGGGCGTGCGCACGAGTACCGCACCGGACGGTACGGCCGAGCTCGTCGTGACCAACACCGGCCCGCAGGTTCCCCGATACGAGATACCGGCCATCTTCGAGCCGTTCCGCCGCCTGAACGGAGAACGCATGGCCACCAGCGGCGCCGGGCTCGGACTGTCCATTGTGCAGGCGGTCGCCCGCGCGCACGGCGGCGACGTACGCGCCGAACCGCGCGAGGGCGGCGGCTTGACCGTGACCGTCACCCTGCCAGCGCCGCCTCAGGAGACGTGAGCGGCGTCGCCGAGAACGTCGGCGTGCCCGGCTCAAAGCCCCGCGACCCAGACGGCGGCTGGTCGTCCCACACCTGCTCGGGCAGCATGTATCCCGGTCCGGCGGTACGCGCCATCGCGGTGAGCTGCCGCCGGGCGCCCGCCAGGTCGCCGGCCGCGATCTGGTACTCGCCGTGCTCGCCAGAAAGCAGTGGCCACGCCCGGCCGAGCGTGATCCGGGAGTCGTCCGGCAGGCCGAACTCCCACGGGCTCCCGTCCCGCTTCTCCCCGTACCCGTCGAACGAGGCGCGGTGCCAGTAGAAGCCGCGCGCGGTGGGCACACCGAGCTGGGCGTCGACCACGCCGAGGGTGTTGACCACGGCGGGATCGTCGGCCGGAAGTACACCGAGCCGCACCAGGTCGAGGTAGCTCGGGTCGACGACTCACCGCTGATCCACGTTGGACGGTCCACTGTCGCCGATCGTGTACGCGGTGCCGGCGTTCGGGTTGCCGTCCTTGGTGAGCCGCAGGAAGTACGGATCCGGGGAGTACGGGCCGGTGGTGGTGACGGTCCACTCCTTGACCCGTGCCTGCCACTGGTCCGCTGTGGACAGATAGCGGTCGGCCGAGACACTGTCGCCGTTGGCCCGGGCGATGTGCGCGGCGCACACGATACCCGCGATCTCGCTCGCGATCGTGGCTGGTGAGTACCCGGACTGGTTCTCCCAACGCTCCTGCGGCGTGACGGGGCCCGCACCGAGCAGGAAGTCCGCCGCCCGCTTGACGTGCGACCAGGTCGTCTGGTCGGCGCGGCCGAGCTGGTACGCCAGGACGATCGGGAAAGCCACCTCGTCGAGCTGGAGCCCGTCCCAGACCGGGGTGCCGTCGACGCGCGAGTTCTGCGGGAACGAGCCGTCCGGCTTCTGCTGGACGGTGAAGAGGTAGTCGAGCGCCCGGTTCGCGCCGGCCTTGTCGCCGGCCGCGATGAGCGCGGTGGCGATCTGGTACAGGTCGCGCGACCAGACCAGATGGTACGGGCCGGACGGGTCGTCGCGGCCCCAGATCCAGGGCATCGACGGCGAAGCGACGTATGCGCCGCGGTGCGTCTTGTCTTCGCTGGCCGCCAGCACCATCACCGAGACCCGATAGAGCTGGCGCTGGTGGTCGCCCGCGAGAGACACGGGTGGCGCGGTCAAACCATCGAGATAGCGGTGCCAACTGTCCGCGTACCCCTTGAAGATGGCGGGAAAGCCGGCCGTGAGCGAGCCGCGGGCGGTGCGCAGCGCGGACCCGGCTTCTGGTCCGAAGCCGAGCGCGAGCGTGGTTCTGCCCTGGCTCGTGAAGCGCAATCGCGCTGTCTGCACCAGGTTTCCGGCCGCGGTCGTGCGGTATCTGTGGTCGAGCCGGCCGTCGCGCAGGTCGGTCCAGCCGTCGCTGGTGCCGCGAAAGCCGTTGGAGGTGGCGTCGAACGCTGGCGATCCCACCAATGCGCTCGCCGCGCTCGCGTCGCTCGCGACCAGCGCGTCGCCGATGGTCCTTCCGGCGTCGTCGTTGCGGGAGTTGGACAGTGCGGGGTCGTAGATCGCGTATACGTCGTGGTGCCGGCGATCGAGCGCGGCGAAACGCACATCGGCAAGCACGGTCGCGCGGCTCGGATCGGTGGTGTATGTGGCGGTGAGCCGCCATCGGCCGGCGCGGTCGGTGAAGGTCTGCCGGTAGCTGAGGCTGCGGCCGTCGACGAGGTCGGTGCGCACGTGCGCGTCGTTGGCGGGCATCGCGCGGCGGCCGTCGGCGACCACGAAACGCACCAAGCGGGCGCTCGGCGTGCCCAGGTCCGGGTAGAAGATCTCGCCGAGCGCGCGCATATCCGTCTATTCCCGGGGTTGAAACGGATCAAACAAACGTGCCACGATGCGATTGCTGTCGATGTGACGTCTTTGGATGTCCGTTGCCCAGGGGGCAGAAGCATGAAGCGCATCGGATCGCTCGCACTTGTCGTCCTTACCTCGACCTCGATCGCGGCGGCCCCGGCGGCTCCGGCGGCCGCCGCGCCGGCACCATCCGTCGAGCCGGTGCTCATCACGAGCGTCGACACCAGCGCGGGCGGCACGGGAGCACGCCTGCTGCTCGGCGACGTCACCGGCGACGGCCGCCTCGACGTCGTCACCATGCAGCCGACCTACTCCGCGGACGACCGGTTCATCGGGCGCCAGGTGCAGGCGCTGACCGCGTACGACTTCGGCACCGGCGGGCAGCTCTGGCAGATCGGCACACCCGATCCCCGGGTCACCAACAACGGCACCGACATCCCGGCCGAGATCTACGACCTCGACGGCGACGGCGACAACGAGGTGCTGGCCGTCATGGAGGGCGAGTTCCGGGTGTTCGATGGGCTGACCGGCGCATTGGTCCGGGCGTTTCCGGTGCCGGGGCCGAACGCGTGGGACACGTTCGTCATCGCCAACTTCCGCGGGCTCGACCGTCCGCGCGACATCGTCTTCAAGGACCGGTACGACCAGGTCTGGGCGGTCGACGACCAGGGCAATCTACTGTGGACCCACACCGGCACGGTCGGCCACCGGCCGTACCCGCACGACTTCGACGACGACGGCCGGCAGGAGTTGCTGGCCGGATACGACTTCGTGACGCCCGACGGCGAGCTGGTGTGGACCGCCGACATGGCCGACCATCCCGATTCCATCGGTGTCGGCGACATCGACGGCGACGGGCGCGAAGACGTGGTATTCGGCGGTGCCGGCCTGGGTGGCGACAGCACCAACGCGTACCGGTCGGACGGCGCCGTGCTGTGGAAGAACCTCGACGCGGTCGAGGCGCAGCAGGTGGGGCTCGGCGACTTCCGCCCAGATCTGCCGGGCCTGGAGCTGGCCGGGCTGGACCGCGTCGACCGCACCGCCACGACCGGCAAGGACTCGCTGTACCTCGTGTCGTCGACCGGCGAGACGCTGTGGAAGGAGCAGCGCACGACGCTCGGCTGCTGGGGCACCGTGCTGGAGCCACTGCACAACTGGGACGGCACGTATCGCGACCTGCTGCTCGGCTGGAACCGTGGCTGCGGTGAGGTGGCCGGCATCTGGGACGGCACCGGCCAGCGGATCGCCACATTTCCGGTCGACGGGCGCATGGTGCGCGGCGACGTCTGCGGCGACGACCGCGTCGAGGTCGTCGACTACGTGATGGGCAGCCGGGCCCACCTGTACGCCAACGGGCCGTGTGACCTGGCGGCGAAGGTGACCGGTCGACCGCTGCCACAGGCCAAGAAGCTCTACAACTACACCCGGTACACGGCTGAGGAGATCCCGCTCGACCACGCGGACGGGCGGCGGTGGGCACCGGTACGCGGGGCGCGGCAGCCCGCCTGGCGGGTCGACCTGGGGCGGTTGCGCGAGCTGACCGGCGTCGAACTCGACTTCGCCACCCGCCACGCCGTCTCGTACCGCGTGGAGGCTTCGGCCGACGGCCGCCACTGGACTCCCGTTGCCACGGATGCGACCGACCGCACTGGCGCCGGCAGGGTCGAGTTCACGGCCTTGGGCCGCCATGTCCGGGTGACCGTCGACAGGTGCGCCGGACCGGCCCGACTGACCAGTGGAGTGGTGCTCGGCACACGTTAAGGACACTTACTTTATACAGTGTATAATGAAGGCGTGAAGATCACCTCCTCCGCGGTGTCGCTCAACGTCGAGGACGTCGCCGCGTCCAGCAGTTTCCTCATCAACCACTTCGGATTTAGCGAGGCGATGGCCGCCGACGGGTTCGCGTCACTCACGCGGGACGACGCGGGGATGAACGTCATCTTCCTGCGCCGCGGGCTGCCGACCCTGCCGGACGACCAGCGCGACGACCACGCCAAAGGGCTGATCCTCGCCTTCGAGGTCGACGATCTCGAAGGCGAGCTGGCCCGGCTTCAGGCCGAAGGTGTCACCATCACGATGCCGCTGACCGCCGAGGAGTGGGGTGAGCGCGCCTTCCAGGTACGCGACCCGAACGGTGTGATCGTCCAATTGGTGGACTGGAACGGTCCGACCTCCCGGTGATACGTCGCTGATTTGACACCAGTCGCGCCCACCACCCTTTACCGTGATCGGAAAGGGGGGTGGGCGCGATGGCCATTAGAATCGCGACGTTCAACGCAAATAATCTCTTCTCCCGCTGGTCATTCCAGACGGAGCTGCCACGTACCGTCGATCAGAAGAAGCTCACCACGCTGAAAGCGACCAACGGCGCCGCCGAAACCGTCGCCGACCACGCGGCGACCACCGACGAGCCGGCCTCGGCACCCGACGTCGTCGAGGTGACCCTGCCCGACGGCACCGAGCTGTCCGGCGTACTGCGCACGTTCCGCGGCAAGCTCGTGCGCGGCAAGGACCCGAAGGCCCGCGACTGGATCGCCCGTCGCATCCGCGCCCTCGACGCCGACGTCCTGTGCCTGCAGGAGGTGGAGGATCAGAACGCGCTCGACGTCTTCCACCGCGACGCCCTGGTCCCGCTGGGCATCCGGTACCCGTTCCGCATGGTCGTCGAAGGCAACGACCCGCGCCGCATCGACGTGGCGATCTGCTCCAAGCTGCCGATCACACGCGTCAGCTCATGGCGGTTCTGGCCCGACCCGACGGGCGACGCGGTGTTCGGCCGTGACCTGCTGCAGGCCGAGATCACGGCGCCGGACGGAAAGCCGCTGCGTGTCTTCGTCAACCACCTGAAGAGCAACTTCATCGCCGACGAGTTCCGGCTCACGCCGGCGCAGGTCGAGAAGGAGCGGGGCGAGATCGCGGAACGCCGCACTCTCCAGGCCAAGGCGATCCGCACCATCCTGCGCCGCCAACGCCTGGAGACCCGCATCGTGCTCACCGGCGACATGAACGACGCCCCCGACGCGCCGACCTTGTCACCGCTGGCCGACCTCGGCCTCACCGAACAGATCAGCGGCGGCACCACCATGGCCGGCCCCAACCGCAAGGGCGTACTGGTCGACGACGCGTTCGGCAACCTCAGCGATCACATGTGGACCAACCGGCACCGGGCCAAGGGGCAGGTGAGCTTCAACCTGTACGACCAGATCTGGACCAGCCCCGATCTGACCGTGGCGGCAGCACACGTGATGCGCCGCACGCTGATCGGCGGAGACGGGTCCGACCACGATCCCGCCTGCGTCGACGTGGAGTTGTAGTCACAAGCCTCACATCCGGTATTCCACGCCCCGCGTGGGTAGTTGTACCGGCTATGAAGATCGGAATTATTGGCTCCGGCCACATCGGCGGCACGCTCACCCGCCGCTTCCAGGACCTCGGACACGACGTCACGATCGCCAACTCGCGCGGCCCCGAGACGCTCGGCGACATCGTGCGGGAAACCGGGGCGACCGCCGGCACCGTCGAGGAAGCCGCCGCGGCGGGCGAGGTCGTGGTGATCGCGGTACCGGTACGGGCCGTGCCGGACCTGCCCTCCGCGGCGTTCCGCGACAAGGTGGTCGTCGACGCGAACAACTACTATCCGCAGCGCGACGGCGACATCGAACAGCTCGACGACAAGTCGCTGACCTCCAGCCGCTGGACGGCCGAGAGCCTGCCCGGCGCCAAGGTCGTCAAGGTGTTCAACAACATCCAGTCCGGCCATCTGCTCTCGTACGGCCGCCCGGCGGGCGACGCGGAACGCATCGCGCTGCCGGTGGCCGGCGACGACAAGGCCGCGAAGCAGACCGTGATGGCGCTCGTCGACGAACTCGGCTTCGACCCGGTCGACGCGGGCACGCTCGACGAGAGCTGGCGACAGCAGCCCGGCACTCCCGTGTACGGCACCAACCTCGACGCGGCCGGCGTACGCGAAGGGATCGCGTCGGCTAAGCCGTAGCGGGCACCGTTTCTTCTGGGCTGGGCGGACCCGGTGGGCTCCCGTTGCCAAAGGGCCGCCCGCCCAGTGCCTCCCGACCGTGCGGGGTCAACCAGCCGGACAGGTCGGGACCGGCCGGCACGATGCCAGTCGGGTTGATGTCGCGGTGCACCACGTAGTAGTGCCGCTTGATGTGGTCGAAGTCGACGGTGTCCCCGAATCCGGGCGTCTGAAAGAGATCCCGCGCGTACGCCCACAGCACCGGCATCTCGGTCAGCTTCTGCCGGTTGCACTTGAAGTGGCCGTGGTAGACCGGGTCGAAGCGCACGAGCGTCGTGAAGAGCCGCACGTCGGCTTCGGTGATCGTGTCGCCGACGAGGTACCGCTGGCTTTCCAGCCGGTCAGAAAGCCAGTCGAGCCGGGTGAAGAGCCGCCGGTACGCCTTCTCGTACGCCTCCTGGCTGCCGGCGAACCCGCTCCGGTACACGCCGTTGTTGACGTCGGCGAAGACCACGCGGTTGACGTCGTCGATCTCCGCCCGCAGTTCTTCCGGATACAGGTCCGGGGCGCCGGGCCGGTGGTACTCCCGCCACTCGGTCGACAGGTCGAGGGTGATCTGGGCGTAGTCGTTCGTCACCACCTGGCCGGTACGCGTGTCGACCATCGCCGGCACCGTGATGCCACGCTCGTAATCCGGGTACCGCGCGAAGTACGCCTCCTGGAGCCGTTCGATCCCGAGCACCGGGTCGCGGTGGCCGGGGTCCAGGTCGAAGGTCCAGCTCCGGGAGTCGTGGGTCGGTCCGGCGATGCCCATCGACAGCACGTGCTCCAACCCCAGCAACCGGCGTACGACCACCGCACGACTCGCCCACGGGCACGCTCGGCTGACAATGAGGCGGTACCGGCCCGGCTCGACCGGATAGCCGTCCCGCCCGTCCGCGGTGATCCTCGTCGCGATGTACCGCTGGTCGCGGGTGAACTCGCCGCTGCTGACATATTGGGCCGTCATGCGGCAATGGTTCCCCGTCGGTCAGGCCCGGACACCACGCTGGCGCTGTTCTTCCCATCTCTCCAGGAGTTGGGCCATCTCGTCCTGCATAAAGTGGAAGAAGTCGCGCATCTCACCGACGCGACGCCCCGGGACGCTGGTCTCGTCGCCGACGACCTTCACGCCTTCGGAGACGACGTCCGCGATCTTCTGGTAGGCGCCGCTCTTGACCATGCTGGCCACGTACCAGGTGTCGTCGGGCATCCGGTAGATGTCGCGGCGGGACCCCGGCACCGGCTCGCGCACGATCAGGCCGATCTGCGCCAGGTAGCGCACGGCGCCGGAGATGGCGGCCGCGCTCACGCCGAGCCGATCACCGATCTCGCCAGCGGTGAGGCCGGGCTCGTCGGCTGCCATCAGGGTGCCGAGCACGCGGGCGGGCATGCGAGGAAAGCCGAGGTCGGCGAAGGTCATGGCGAAGTGCTCGACGAAGCGGCGAACGGCTTCCTCGTCGCGGCCACCTTCGGTTCGCATGCTTTCCATCCTTCACCAGGTTGTGAAGATCACGATACCCGCCGTCAGCTATCGAGTGGGTATCCAGTTGGGCCACCACGGTGGCTGGTTGAAGGGGCAACGGTCAGCCGCGGTACCGGGCACGCCGGTGTACTCGGCGTAAGACTCGATGCCGTTGAAGAAGGCGAAGTCGACGACGAACAGCACGCCAGCAAGCACGCTCACGAAGATCGCGACGGCGATCGCCTGTCGCCCGATCGTCCACGGCCGGGTAAGCACCAGCGCCGTCGCGGCGAGGAAGGGCAGCGCCCCTCCGTAGAAGGCGACCCGAGTTATCCAGACCATCAGAGCCGCGAACCGTGGCCCCGCGTCCTGGTAGATGTCCTCGGTGCCGAGGCAGTACACCCGGCTCTCGTAGATGTGAACCTGTTGGAGCCAGCCGAGAGCCAGGCCACCGACGAAGGCCACCAACAGCACGATCGTGATCAGATTGGCGCGACTGCGACCTGTCGCCGCAGCGCCCGTCTCGGTTGGCACGCGAACATCATCGGCCAACACCGGCGATCACGGCCACCAGAAGCGTCCAAGGAGCGATAGCTCCGGATTGAGAGCACTGGTGGAGCTGAGGGGATTTGAACCCCTGACCCCCTCGATGCGAACGAGGTGCGCTACCGGTCTGCGCCACAGCCCCGCCGCTGGGCTGCGCCCAGCGAACCGCGCCAAGGCTAACAGGTCGGCGGCCCGGTCCGCGAATCAGATCCCGGCGCGGCGGGATGACACCCACCCCGCCGTGATCAGGGCGTCCCTCAAGTCGCCCTAACGACTTGAGGGACGCCCTGATCACGGGTTAGGCGGAGTGGGCGGCGCCGGGGCGGCCGGCCTCGTAGGCGCGGCCTCGTAGGCCGCCCGCCCGGCGGTACGACACTGAGGCGGCCGGCAGCGAGCTGTCGACGCCCATCGCGGCCCGGCGTACCGCCTCGCGCTGTGCCGCCAGGCGGCGCTGCTGCTCCCGCCGCGCCGCGGCCCGCCGAGCCTGCTCGCGCCGCACTTCGGCCTGGCGTGCGGCCAGCCAGGCGGCTTCGCGGGCCTCCAGGCGCCGGCGGCGGCGCTCCTGGATGGCTCGGTTGCGCAGGTGTACCACGTACACGCCGAGCAGGGTCGCGCTGACCGAGACGCTGATCCAGAATCCGGGGCCGACCACGATCACGCCGACGAGCTCGACCAGGTTGAGCAACAGTAGGGCGGCGAGCACTCGCCGGCGGCGGTACACGGCCGGGGTGTGGCGGCGGACCGGTGGACGGCGGCGCGGGCGGCGTCCTTCGCGGGGCACCGACCGGAGCCGGGACGGACGCCGGCCGGGAACACCCGAGACCGGGGCGCCAGACACGGGAGCATCCGACACAGGGGCGCCCGAGACGGGGGCGCCGGAGACCGGTGCGCTCGCCCGGAGGGTGACGACGAGGGAACGGCCGGCGCGGATGGGCCGTGGGCCGGGCACGGTGCGGCGTCGACGGCGGCGCTCCAGCACCCGAGCCGTCGACTGCGCCCGCTCCGCCACCAGCCGCTCGGTAGCGTCGTACCGGCGGACGAGTGCCGGAGCGAGTGCGAGCAAACCGGCGGCGGCGAGGACGGCGAGGAGCACCGAGGTCGGCACCCTCACCCCTCCCGTCACACCGCTGTCCCAGTTAACTGAGGTTACGAGTGGTTCAGTGAGAAAATTGCGCGCCGCGCCGTCCCGGACCGATAAAGATCATCGAATGACGAGGTCAGGACGTTGCGCGTACCCGATGCCAGCGTGCCAGGAGGCCGCCGTCGGCCGCGACATCTTCGGATGTCAACGCGTATCCGATGTGATCGCGCCAGCCGCCGTCGATGTGCATGTATCGCGGATGATAGGCCTCTTCGCGGAATCCGAGCTTTTCCACCACACGACGGGATGGCTTGTTTTCCGGCCGGATGTTGACCTCGACGCGGTGCAGCCCGCCGGGGCCGAACGCATGGTCGACGGCCAGCGCCATCGCGGTCGGGATGACGCCCTTGCCCGCGACGCGGGAGTCGACCCAGTACCCGACGAACGCCGAGCAGAACGCCCTCCGCACGATCGTGCCGAGGTTGATGTGCCCGACAAGCCGGCCGTCGAGGCACACCGCGAACGGCATGCTCTCGCCGCGCCGGGCGGAGCGCTGCTGGTCGCGGAAGACGTACCGGAACGCGCTCGGCGAGTTGACCTCGGCCCACGGCCCGGGCGGCGACGACTCCCACGGTGCGAGCCACGCCTCGTTGGCGCGGCGCACCTCGGCCCAGCCGGCGGCGTCGGAACGCCGGTACGGCCGCAGCAGCACCGGCCCGTCGCTGAGGGCCACGGGCCACCCGGGCGCGGACCAGAAGCTCATCGGCGCCGGTCCAGCAGGAGCACGTCGACTGTGGACCCGGCCGCCGCGCTGGTGACCCGCTCACCGAGCACCAGCAGGCCGTTCGCCTCGGCGAGGCCGGACATCGTGTATGGCCCGCCAGGCAGCGGCTGGACCGTGTAGCCACCGCCACGACGCTCGGCGACGTGGGCGGGCCGGAACTCGCGCAGTCCCGCGGGAGACGACACGGTCTCCAGCAGGTGCGCCCGGACGCTGGGCCGGAACACCGGGTCGGCCCCGGCGAGCAACTGGATGGCGGGTCGGGCGAGCATCTCGAAGCCGATCAGCGCGGCGGCTGGGTTACCAGGCAGACACACGATCGGCACCTCCTCACCACCGACCGTACCGAATCCCAGCGTCGTACCGGGATACAGCGCCACCTCGTGGAACATGACGGCACCGTCGCGCCTGGACAGGATGCGCCGGACCATGTCGCCGGGACCGGTGCCGGTGCCGCCGGTGGTGACGATGAGGTCGGCGCGCAGCGTCTGATCCTCGAGGAGCCCCCGCAGCCCCTCGGGGTCGTCGTCGCAGATGCCCACCCGGTACGCGAGCGCGCCCGCCTCGACCGCGGCGGCCGTGAGGGCGTGCGAGTTGGCGTCGACCACCTGACCCGGCTGGCTGGCCCGGCCCACGTCGACCAGCTCGTCGCCGGTCGCCACGACCACGACGCGCGGGCTGGAGCGCACGACGACGTGACCGACACCGGTCGCCGCGAACACCGCGACCAGCGCGGGCGAGACGGTGGTGCCGGCGCGCGCCAGTACCGTGCCGGCGGCCAGCTCCTCGCCGGCGCGACGCAGACCGTATCCGCGCTTGGGCGCCCGGAAGATCTCGACCGCGGCCATGCCCTGGTCGGTCCACTCCACCGGCACCACGACGTCAGCGGCGGCGGGCAGTGGTGCCCCGGCCGCCACCGAGAAGCAGGTGCCGGGGTTGATGCGTACCGGGCGCCAGCTCGCGGCACCCAGGTCACCGACCACGTTGAGGCGGACCGCGCCGCCCCGGCCGCCGTCAAGTGAGGCCGAGGCGGCGGCCACGTCTTCCCAGCGCGCCGCGTACCCGTCGACGGCCGCGTGGTCGAACGCCGGGTACGCGTGCGCGGCGATAACGTCCTGCGCGAGGACGTTGCCGTACGCCTGGGTGATGTCGAGGTCGAGCGGGGGCAGCGCTCGCAACCTGCGCAGCACGCTGCCCAGGTAGTCGGCGAGTGGCGTCAGCTCGTTTGCGGCCGCCTCGGCATCGGCCGTTGATGTCATGTAAAAGTCCCCACAAAGTCAGTCAGCCACTCGCGAAACGCGGGGCCCAGATCGTCGCGCTTGGAGGCGATCTCCACCACCGCCTGCAGGTAGCCGAGCGGCATCCCGGTGTCGTAGCGCGTCCCCCGGTACACGATGCCGTGCACCGGCGTGCCCTCGTCGAGCAGCAGCGCCATCGCGTCGGTCAGCTGGATCTCGTTTCCGCTGCCGGGCTTGGTGCGCTTGATCGCGTCGAAGATGTGCCCCGGCAGCACGTACCGCCCGAGGACGGCCAGGTTGCTCGGCGCGTCGGCCGGCGCGGGCTTTTCGACCAGCCCGGTGACCCGGACGACCTCGCCGATCTCGCTGAGCCCCTCTTCGGCGGGCGCGACGGACGCGATGCCGTATCGCTTGGTCTCTTCGGGCTGGACCTCCATGAAGGCAAGCACGATGCCACCGGTGCGAGCCTGCAGATCGAGCATCGCCGGCAGCAGCGGCTCGGCCAGGTCGACGAACTCGTCGCCGAGCAGTACGGCGAACGGCGCGTCGCCGACGTGGGACTCGGCGCACCCCACGGCGTGACCGAGGCCGAGGGGCTCGCCCTGGCGGCAGGTGTAGATCTCGGCGAGTTCGTTGGGCTGGCGCACGGCGGCGAGCCGTTCGGCGTCGCCCTTCTCTTCGAGGCGCGACTCCAGATAGGGCTGCCGGTCGAAGTGGTCGACCATCGACGTCTTGCCCCTGCCGGTGATCAGCAGGACATCACCGATTCCCGCGGCGGCGGCCTCCTCCACGATGAACTGGAGGACCGGCCGGTCGACGACCGGCAGCAGTTCTTTGGGCACGGCCTTGGTGGCGGGGAGGAACCGGGTCGCCAGGCCGGCGGCGGGAATAACGGCCTTGACCGCACGCCGTCCTGCGGGGATGACTGGGGTGGCTGCGTGCTCCGACATGCGCCGAGACTATCGGCCACGGCCCTGTCGCGGCGGTTGAGTCCCAGGTGACGCGCCGCCGGCTCGGGGAAGATCGTCATCGGGTGGGGCCGCTCCGGCCGGTACCGGGATCTCCAGGATAGGCGCCCGCTTACCGCCGGTCGCCGCCCGGTAACCGTCGCGACCTGCGGCCTTTGCGGCGTAGAGGGCGTCGTCCGCCGCGTCCAGCACCTGGGCGCCGGTGACGCCGTGGTCGGGATAGACCGCGATACCGATGGAGACGGTGACGTCGATGGATGCCTCGGGACCGATGGGCATCGGAGTGTCCCGGACGGAGGCGCCCAGCCGTTCGGCGACGATCGCGCCGCCGCGGGCGTCGGTCTCGGGGAGCAGCACCACGAACTCCTCACCACCCTGCCGAAACGCCAGGTCCACCTCGCGCACCTCGGACCGCACCCGCCGCGCGAACTCGGCCAGCACCGCGTCGCCGGCCGCGTGCCCGTACGTGTCGTTGACCTCCTTGAAGCGGTCGAGGTCGAGGGCGAGCACGGTCAGCATCCGCCCGAACCGGCTGGCCCGTTCCACCTCGCGCCGGATCGACTCTTTCAGATACCGGTAATTCCAGAGTCCGGTCAGCGGGTCGGTCAGCGAGAGCCGCTGCGCCTCCTCGTGCACCCGGACGTTCTCGACGGCGACGGCCGCCTGCCCGGCGAACGTGCGCAGCGTCACAAGGTCCGCGTCGTCGAACTCGTCGGAACCGAGCCGGTCGTAGAGGGCCAGCACGCCGAGCGCGGGCGGTTCCACGTCGCCGACGGGCGCCGGCCGGGCGAACGGGACCGCTATGTAGGTGCGGCAGCGCGGCTCGTGTTCGGCGAGCGGCGGCCCGTCCCGGTCGACCCGGCCGCGCCGCGGTTCCCCAGTGGCGGCGACCGTGCCGAGCAGGCCGCTGCCGGGCAGCACCCGCAGCTCGGCCCAGTCGTCGTCGAGGCCTTCGGCACACTGCGCGG
Organism: Phytohabitans aurantiacus; assembly: GCF_027923225.1. Taxonomy (GTDB): domain Bacteria; phylum Actinomycetota; class Actinomycetes; order Mycobacteriales; family Micromonosporaceae; genus Phytohabitans; species Phytohabitans aurantiacus. The sequence continues at coordinate 116,659 of NZ_BSDI01000003.1, read as the reverse complement.
CCAGTACGCCGGTGGCCTGGTCGAGCAGCAGCACCACACCCGAGTGCGCGCCGGTGGCGGCCTGCGCGGTCTGGAGCAGTACCCGCAGGATCCGCTGCAGGTCGTGGGTGCTCGACATGGTGTCGCCGAGCACCGCCAGGTGCCCGCGCAACTGGTCCCTGCTGGCGGTGAGCGCCTGCACGTACGCCTGCGTCTCGCGGGTCATCCGGTTGAACGTCGCCGCCAGCCGCCCCACCTCGTCGTGCGCCCGCACGGGCACCCGGGCGGCCAGATCACCACCCGCCACCCGGTCGGCGGCGGCGGCAAGCTCGGCGAGCGGCCGGGTCGTCGTGCGGGCCAGCCACCAGGCGGCGAGCACGGCGACCAGGCCGGCGAGGATCACGGCGGCGACCAGCACCGCGTACAGCCCCTGCGGTTCGCTGCGCGGAACGGAGAGGACGAGCGGCAGCGGCTGCCCCGGGGCTCCGTCGAGCCGCCGGATATACCGGTCGCCAGCGGTGCCGGTCGAGGCGTCTCCGCGTACACGATCAGCAGCCTGAAGCACGGCGGCGCGCGCGTCGGGCGACTCGGTGGTGTGGGCACTCCCGCCGCGCAGTGTGATCGCCGCGCCGGAGGCGCCGGCGAGCCGCACGATGAACGCCGCGTCCACCGTCTCCGCTACCTCGACCGCACCCACCGCGGCGCCGGTCGTGTCGCGGATCTCCACGCGGGCGCTGACCGCCTGGTAGCCGGGCGTGGCGTCGGCGCAGCGCGCCCAGGGCTGTCCGGGCGCGCCCGGCGTGGTGAACGCGTCGAAGCGAACGGCTGCCGCGAGGCCGCGCGCGACGACCTGGTTGGCGACCGCGACGCGCTGCTCGGGCGCGGCGAGGGCGACCGCGTCGGCCGCCGCGTGCAGCCGCTGGCACAGGGCGCCCATCGAGGTACGCACGGCGGTGGCGGCGAGGTCGAGACGCTCGACCGATCGGTCCCGGCTCGTCGCCGCGAAGGTGGCGCCCACGAAGAACGCCCCCAGCAGCACCGGACCGAGCACCACCGCGAGGAACGCCGTGGTCAACCGGCCGCGCAGCGTCATCTCGCCTCCTCAATGGGATGCTGACACAGCAGTGCGTCAGTGGGCCGTTTGTGGCGGGAGTGTGGCGTGTCGGATTTTTCATCAAAAGCAGCCATGCGCACCGCGCTGCTCGCGCGCCGCCGGGCCCTGCCCGCCTCGTCGCTGGCCGAAGCCGCGGCGTCCGTGCTGGCTGAATTGACTTTTCTTGTACGCGGACACGCGCCGGCCGTCGTTGCCGGATACGTGCCGATCGGGGCGGAACCGGGCGGACCCGGGCTCCCCGACGCGCTCGCCGGCGCCCTCGGGCCGGGCGGGCGACTGCTGCTGCCGGTGCTCCTGCCAGACCTGGATCTGGATTGGGCCGACTACGCCGGACACGCCTCACTGACGCCCGGCACGCGCGGGCTGCGCGAGCCGAGCGGCCGCCGGCACGGCGTCGAGGCGGTGGCGTCAGCGGGGCTGGTCGTGGTGCCGGCGGTCGCCGTCGACCGGCGCGGCGTGCGGCTCGGCCGGGGCGGCGGCTCGTACGACCGGGCGCTCGCCCGGGCCACCGGGCTGACCGTGGCACTCTTGCACGACGGCGAGTTGGTCGACGAGGTCCCCGCCGAGGCACACGACCAGCGGGTGCGGGCAGTGATCACTCCGGGTGACGGATTGGTGATGTTGGCCGCCTGAACTGGACGCTGGCCGGGGTCATGCCGCACTATTAGCACTCGGATAGGTGGAGTGCCAGGGTTCAGGAGGAGCCGTGCCCACGTACCAGTACGCCTGCACCGCATGCGGACACCAGCTTGAGGCGGTGCAGTCCTTCGCCGACGAGCCGTTGACCGAGTGCCCGGCGTGCGAGGGTCGACTGCGCAAGCTGTTCGGCTCCGTCGGAGTGGTGTTCAAGGGCTCGGGCTTCTACCGCACCGACTCCCGCTCCGCTGAGAAGTCGAAGTCGTCGAGTTCCTCGTCGTCGACGACGCCGTCCTCTTCGTCGTCGAGCTCGACTTCGTCCGACTCGTCAAGCTCGTCCTCGACGACTTCGTCGTCTCCGTCCTCGGCCTCAAAGCCCTCCGCACCCGCTCCCGCGGCCTAGCGCTCCGCGCTCTTCCGCTGCGCGCGGCCCGCGCTCTGCGCGCAGCGCGCCCTCTCCGCCGCGCGTGGCTCGCGCTCCGCGCGCAGCGCACTCTCTCCGCCGCGCGGGCCGCGCTCCGCGCGCAGCGCACTCTCTCCGCCGATCAAGGGCGAATGCACGTGGTTTGATCTCTTTTCCGCGTGTATTTGCCCTTGATCCATTCGGATCTCCTTGATCGGCGCGCTCCGCGCCGGCGTTTGCGCCGCTACCGCGGGCGCGGCCGCCGATCCGGACCTGGGTTATCCACAGGCACGCGAGTTATCCACAGGCTGGCACTCGGCGAGTGCCGGACCGTCGGAAGCGTCCTAGCCTGCCGGCATGCGGGAGCCCAGACTCGACCCGGTCCGGCGACCACGACTGCCTCGCGCCCGCACGACCCTGCGCCTGATGCTCGTCGCGGCGCTGCTCCTGACCGCGGCCGCCGCGCTGTACGCCGGCGAACCCGCCTGTCCCTCACCCACGTCCGTCGAGCGGACGCCCGGCACGCCCGCACCGGCCAGCGGCGACCGTCCTTCGACGGACCGGACGCCGGAGGCGCGCAACTCTGGCGGATCGACGCCGGCCCATTCGGGATCGCACCAGCAGGGCTCGGAACGCTCGGGGCCGGAGCGTCCCACGCCTGGTGCGTTGGACGCGCGGCTCGCGGCGCCGCCAGGCACGGTCGGCGTACCGGTAAGGCTCGCCGACCCCGCGGCGCTCGCGCTCGTTCGCCCAGGTGATCGCGTCGATCTGCTGGTCGCCGGGCGTCAGCCCGGCGTGCATGCGACGGACGCGCTGGTGCTCGCTGTCGCTCTCGACGAGGGCGCGCTGCTTCTCGCCCTTGGCCCGGCTCAAGCGCGCAAAACCGCGACCGCGCCACCGACCACCGCCTTCACCATCATCGTCCGCGCCTAGACCACCCGTTCCCGCGCGGTCGCCGGCGGGCGTTGCAGCATGTTCGGGGAACTTGCTGCCTCAACACGGCCCGGATGCCGCGTTTTCCCTGATATCGCGGCATCCGATGCCCGCTCGGGACCGCACGCGTGAGAGCGCCCGGCGGAGTGCGGTCGGCGCGCCTCCCGCGCCCGGCCCCGCATCCACGTCGCGGGGCGCGCGTCGCGCGTCGCGCGTCGATCAAGGAGATTCGCATGGATCAAGGGCAAATACACGCGGAAAAGAGATCCAACCACGTGCATTCGCCCTTGATCGGCGGAGAGAGCGCGCTGCGCGCGGAGCGCGAGCCGCGCGGAGCGGCGCGGAGAGCGCGCGGCGCGCGGAGAACGGGCTGCGCGGAGCGGCGCGGAGAGAGTGCGCTGCGCGAGAGCACGGCCCGCGCGGAGGGGCGGAAAGACCCGCGCGGCGCGGGCGGTGGGGGGTGGGCTAGGACCAGTGTGGGGGGCGGTCTTCGATGAGGCGGTCGTCGTTTGAGTACGAGCGTTCGCCCCAGCCGCGGTCGGTGTCGTCCCGGGTCTGGTCTGGCAGTACCGGCAGGCCGTCGTCTTCAAGGTCGACGACACGATCGGAGTCGTCGCGCGTGTATTCCACCCCGTTCACGCCCTGAAGCGTACCCAGTGGAGGTGAACGGCAAAGGTCCCGCAGGCCGTTGGTAGCGTCATTCGCCGTGACGACGAGCGATGGCGACCCCGGGGCCGGCGGCGACTCGACCGCTCACCCGCCTTCCCAGCCGCAGCGCCAGCCGGCCCCCGACCCGGATGCGTTCTGGCGGCGGCCCGAAGGCGGCGAGCCCACCCCGCCGAAATCGGCAGAACCGGGGAAGACGGCTCAGCAGCCCAGCTACCCGGGTCCCCCGGCCAGCCCCACGCCGCCGAAGGGGTGGCGGCCCCCCATGGTGGTGCAGCCGCCTTCCCCTCGTCAGTTGCCAGCGCAGGACGCCAACGGCATCGAGGCTGAGGAGCGGAGCGCCCGCACGGTGACGTACGGGGTCGGGATGATCGCCGGAGCCGTGCTCCTCATCGTGATCTGCCTGCTCTGCTCCCGCGCTCTCTTCTAGCCGTCAGCCAAAGAGCCGCTATCAGACACCGCTCCAGACCGCGTTGGCTCCCGTGTCGCCGGTTTTGTAGACGTAGTACCCGGTGAAGCCCGCCAGCACGATGACGGCCGCGCTCAGTACCCAGGCCAGCCATGACGGCGCCCGACGGGCCCGGCTGCTGGTCGCGAAAACCAGCAACAGCGCGGCGGCCCCCAAGCCCAGGCTGAACCAGAGTGTCAGGTCGCCGTACCCCTGGTGGTCGTCGACCTGCGCCAGGATCTCCTGGCTGTAGTTGGCGGCGACCAGCCGCTCCTCCAGGTTCTGGCCCGACTCCCGTGCCACGTACGCGGCCAGTGGGGCGCCCACCGCGAGCAGCACGACGGCCCAGCCGATCCGCGCTCTCACCTTCGGCACCAGGGCGTACACCACGCCAGCTACGGCCAGTAGTGGAATGAACACCACCGCCGCGTGTACCAGCAGCGGGTGGGCCGGAAGTCCAGATATCTCCTCGAACATCGAGGCCTCCTCTTCTCGCGCGAGATCGTCCCGCCAGCCTACGGGTTTGGTTGAACTCGCAACTTGCCCTTGTCACAGAGAGCTACGCCGATAGAGCCCACAGGGTTCAGCGGGGTTCCCTACACCTTGCTGGTGACGTATTCGCGTGCTGTTATTGCAGGGTGCACGGCGAAGACCTGTTGAGGTCGCGTGGCCTACGGGTGACCCGACCTCGTCTTGCTGTGCTCGAAGTTCTTTCGGCCGGCGGCCACCTCGAAGTCGATGAGATCGCCCAGCAGGTGCGCACGCGGCTCGATTCGGTGTCGACTCAGGCGGTCTACGACGTGCTCGGCGCGCTTTCCCGTGCCGGGCTGGCGCGGCGCCTGGAGCCGGCGGGTAGTCCCGCGCGATACGAGCGGCGTGCCGGTGACAACCATCACCACGTGGTTTGCCGTGGTTGTGGCGAGGTGGCCGACGTTGACTGTGTCGTCGGCGAGGCGCCCTGCCTCGATCCCAACGTCGCGCACGGGTTCGAGATCGACGAGGCAGAGGTGACGTTCTGGGGGCTGTGCCCCAACTGCCGGGCTCGCCGCGCGACAGACGACTGATGACCGACCTCGGCCTGTTTGGTCCGGACTCGGTGACGTGGCGCGTGCACTCCGAGCCCATCCTGTTCCTTGCCGGGCTGCGCTCGCTGTACCTGCAGGCCCTGCATCCGCGTGCCGTCGCCGCGGTGGTGCAGAACTCGGACTACAAGACCGACCCGTGGGGCCGGTTGGTGCGCACGTCGACATACGTGGCGACCACGATCTTCGGCAGCACCGAGCAGGCGGAGGCCGCGGGCAGGCGCGTACGGGCCATCCACGCCCGGCTGCGCGGCACCGACCCGCGCACCGGCGCGGAGTTCCGCGTCGACGATCCCGACCTGCTGCGCTGGGTGCACGTGGCGGAGGTCGAGTCGTTCGTCACGACCGCGCGGCGGGCGGGCGTGCGGTTGAGCGCCGGCGACGTCGACCGGTACTACGACGAGCAGCGGCGGGTCGCGGCGCTCGTCGGGCTCGACCCGTCGAGCGTGCCGGGCAGCGCTGCCGAGGTCGAGGAGTACTACCGGCAGATCCAGCCGGACCTGCGCATGACCAAGGAGGCAGCGGAGACGTTTTTCTTCCTGAGCGCGCCTCCGCTGCCCTGGCGGCTCGGCCTGACGCCGGTGCGGCTCGTCTACCTCGGCGTCGCGGCTACCGCGTTTGCCCTGCTGCCGGCCTGGGCGCGGCGCAAGTATGGCGCGTTCGGGCTGCGCACCGCCGATCTGCCCGCCGACCTGTCGACGCGCGGCATCCGCTTGGTGCTCAACGCCCTGCCCCGGAAGTACTTCTACAGCCCGGTGCACCAGGAAGCGCTCAAGCGCGCTGCTCAGACGGTGTCGTGACCTGGGTCAGACCGTCCCACGGGTCCTTGACCGCCGCGCTGGCACCGGCGGGACACGTCTTGCGGTAGTCGCACCAGGAGCAGATCGGGCCGGGCTGGGTCGGGAACGCCTCGTCGGGGCTGGCGCCGCCGGCCACCGCCTTTTCGGCGGCCACGATGTCGCGCGCGGTGTCTTCGGCACGGGTGAGCTGGCGGGCCAGCGACTCCGCCGTGTGGTCGTGGGCGGCCACGGTGCCGCTGGGCAGGTGGTGCAGCTCGACCCGGCGGCAGGGGCGGCGGAACACCCGCTCGGCCGCGTACGCGTACAGAGCGAGCGCCTGCGAACCGCGCGCGTCGTCGCTGTCGAGCCCCGTGCGCCCGGTCTTGTAGTCGACGATCGCGAGCTCGGCGCCGCGCGCGTCAATGCGGTCGGCGCGCCCGTTGAAGGCCAGCACGGCCGTCTTGACCGCGACCACCCGCTCGACGCCGACCGGCTCGTTGCCCGGGTCCAACGTCTCTACATAGGACTCGAGCCACTCCAGCGCCCGGCGGTAGGCGGAACGCTCCTGCTCGTCGTCGCGGTAGCCCTCGCGGACCCACGTGCTCTTGAGAAGCGACGGCAGTGCCTCGGGCTGGCGGCGGTCATGCGGCAACGCGAACCAGTTGCGCAGTGCGGTGTGGACACTCGCGCCGAGGGAGTTGTGCGCCCACGGCGGGCCTTTGGGCGGTGCGGGCCGGTCGACGTAGGTGTAGCGGTATCTGCGGGGACAGTCCAGGTAGCTGCCGAGCTTGCTGGGCGTGCACACGAAAAGCCGCTCCGGCATACCCTCGAAGCTCAGCTGCCCACTAACACCCAACTGCTCGCCCTTCACGCCGACATCTTCTCACCCGCCTACGACAGATCACCGCGCTGCGTAGTCAGCGACGAACGCGGCGACCGCGTCCGCGATCAACTGCACGGCGATCGCCGCCAGCAGGAGTCCGGCGATCCTGGTCAGTACCTCGATGCCGCCCGGCCGCAGGATCTTCACGATGACGCCGGAGAAGCGCAGCGTGAGCCATACGGCCACCATGACCGCGACGATGCCGACGGCGATCGCCATGTACTCGGCCACGCCGTCGGCCTGCTGCACGAAGAGCATGGTCGCCACGATGGCGCCCGGCCCGGCGAGGAGCGGCGTACCCAGCGGCACCAGTGCGATGTTCGACGTGACCTGCTGGTTGGGGTCGTCCTGCTTGCCGGTGAGCAGTTCCAGGGAGATCAGGATCAGCAGCAGGCCACCGGCGCCCTGCAGCGCGGGCAGGTCCACGTGCAGGTAGTCGAGCAGTGTCTGGCCGGCGACCGCGAACACCACGATCACGCCGAGCGCCAGCGCGACGGCCTGGGTGCCCGCGCGGATGCGATCGCGCGCCGGCAACGTACCGGTCAGCGCGAGGAAGATCGGCACCATGCCCGGCGGGTCGGTGATGACCAGCAGCGTGACGAACACCTCGCCGAACAGCTTGAGATCCACGTGATCACGCTAGTGGAGCAGCGGCACTCCGGTGGCTTCCGCGACGATCCGCTCGTACGCGTCGGGGGCGGTGGTGTGAGCGCCCAGCCGCACGGACTTGTGCGTGCCGTGGAAGTCGGACGACCCGGTCACCACCAGGCCCAACTCCCCGGCCAGCCGCCGTACGTGTGCCCGCTCGTCCGGCGAGTGGTCGTCGTGGTCGGCCTCCAGCCCGAACAGGCCGGCCGCCGCCAACTCGACGATCAACGAGTCGGGCACGATCGTGCCGCGCCGGGTCGCCCGGGGGTGCGCGAAGACGGGTACGCCGCCGGCGCCGCGGACCAGCCGCACCGCCGTGAACACGTCGGTGTCCTCTTTGGGCAGCCGGTACCGCTCCCCCAGCCACTCCGGCGCGAACGCCGCGCTCGTGGTGCCGACCAGCCCGGCCCGGATCAGCGCCTGCGCGATGTGCGGCCGGCCCACGGTGCCGCCGCGGGCGTACCCGAGCACCTCGTCCCATGTGATGCCCACACCGTCGGCTCGCAACAGGTCGACGATCTGCTCGCCGCGCTGTTCACGCGCGCGGCGTACCCGGGCAAGCTCGGCGACCAGCGCCGGCTCGGTCGGGTCGAAGAGGTACGCGAGCAGGTGCAGCGGGATCGACGGGGTCACGCCGTACCAGCGGCAGGAAAGCTCGGCTCCACGTACGAGCGCCAGCCCGGCGGGGCGGGCCGCCGCTGCGGGCTCCCAACCGGCCGTGGTGTCGTGGTCGGTGATCGCCAAGGCGTCCAGCCCGGCATCGCCGCCAGCCGTCACCAGCTCCGCGGGGGTCAGGGTGCCGTCGCTGGCCGTGGAGTGCGTGTGCAGGTCGATGCGCATCGCGCCCGAGCTTAGTGAGCGCGCCGCCGTCCGCAGACCGCACCAAGCGTCGGGAGCGCAGCGACCAGAGCGACTGCGGTCTACAGGACGGCCACAAGGCACGCGAACGCCCCGAGCGAAGCGAGGGCATCAGACGCAGCGCTACACGAGCTGCTTGCTCGCCACCACGACGCGGTCGCCGGCCTTCATGCTCGGCACGGCCAGGTGCTCCACGCCCTTGGCCTGGTCGACGGCCAGCTCGTCGGCCTCCACCCGTACCAGGCCGTCGTGGTCGGCGCGGACGACCGTGTTGGCGTCGGTCCAGACCGGCCTGCCGGTCAGCAGTGGCCCGGCATAGCGCGTGGCGGTGGCCGTGCGCTGCTTGAACGCGCCGCTGAGATCGACCAGCGCCGCGAGGTTGGCGGTCTCCGCGTCGGCGACCAACCAGCGTCCGTCGGGCGAGACGCTGCCGGAACCGTCGCGCTTGAGACGCGTCGCACAAGCGGTTTTGAGTACTGTCAGCGCGTTGCGCGCGTCGAGCAGCGCCAGACACGCCCGGTTGTTCTGTCCCTGCGTCACCTGGCCGACCACCGTATGACCGTCTGGCAGTGGACCGTAGATGCCGACGGTCGTGCCGTTCCAGGTCGGTTTGAAGGCTTCGCCGCCGTCGGGCCACCACACCGCGTACTCGTCGTCGCCGCCGTCGCGGGTGCGCGCCATCAGCACGGCTCGGCCGAGGAAGCTGACCGGCTGCCCCTGGGTCAGCGCCGCGGACTGCTGTGCGCCGGACACCTGGCCACGGATGACGGACGCCGAGAAGAGCCGGGCGCCATCGAGCCACGCCACGCGGAGACCGTCGCTGGCCAGTACCACCGCCTCGACCGGCGGCAGCAGCTCGCGGGCGCTCCCGTCGGGGTTGACCCACCACAGGGCGGACCGGCCCGTCTCCTGCGCGGCGACGATCAGCCAGCCACTGTCGGCGCGGTGTGCCTGTGTGACCGTGCCCAGCGCGGCCAGGTCGACCACCTTGCCGGACGCCGTCTGGAGATGGGTGTTCAAGACCACGTCGACCGGCATTACGTCGCCCACGGCGAGATCTTGGCGGCGCAGGTCGTCAGAGCCGTCCGGGGGGTCGAGCTGCGTTGGCGTGGGATCGCCGCTGCGCAGGATCGACGGATACGGGTCGCCGACCCAGACCGGACCGGCGTTCCGCTCGGGGGCCGGACGGAGCTGGACGACGCCCATGGCTGCGGCGACCGTGGCGACCGCGACGAGTGCCGTACCGGCGATGGAGCGACGGCGGTTGATCCGCTTGGCTCGACGGATCGCGGTGCCCGCAGGGTCGGCATGCCGGACCGGGGCCACGTCGGCGCTGGCGCTGGCGAGCGACTCTCGCAGCGCGCGTTCCAGGTCGTCCGGCGTCACGCCCAATGGACGCGCTGGGCCTGGCTGGAGGTTGTCGGGCTGCTGCATGATCACCGACGCTTCACACCAACGGTCGGAATGGCGGGCTCCGGTGCCGGTACCCGAGGCATCGCCGGCAGGACCGGGACGGGCCGTGCGGGACGGACGGGTTGGGGCGCCGGTGGCGGCGCCAGCGCCGGCTCCGCGCCGACGCCCTCGGCCGCGAGACGTTGTCGCAGCGTGTTCAGTGCCCGAGAGGTCTGGCTCTTGACCGTACCCGGGGAGATGTTGAGCAGGGCGGCGGTCTGCGCCTCGGACAGGTCTTCGTAGAACCTGAGCACCAGCACCGCACGCTGCCGGGCGGGCAGCTCCTTGACGTGCCGCCACAGCGCGTCGCGCTCCAGGTGCTCGCTGATCTGGTCTGGAGCGGCGACCTCGGGCAGCGTCTCGGTGGGGCGTTCGCCGTGCCAGCGCCGCCGCCACCAGCTGGTCGCCGTGTTGACCAGGACGCGCCGGGCGTACGGCTCGACGGCTTCGATCTCGCCGAGCCGCTTCCACGCCAGGTAGGTCTTGGTCAACGCGGTCTGGAGCAGGTCTTCGGCCGTGGCCCAGTCACCGGCCAGGAGGTAGGCGGTGCGCAGGAGGGCAGCGGAGCGCGCCGCGACGAACTCGCGGAACTCCTCCTCCATGTCGTACCTGGCCACCGATAAAGCCTCCCCCGGGACCCGTGTGCCACCGAAAAGGCTTTCACAACGCGCCCGGGAGGGCCATGGGCCTGATGGACCGTTTAAGCTCCGTCGTCAGCCTTGGCGTCTTCGGCGTCCTTGCCCAGCCGTGCCTCGACCGCCTGCGGCTCGTACATCTCTTCGACCACGCGCAGGTAGAGCTCGTTGGGATTGGGCAGATGCTTGATCTCGCGTAGTGCCTGGTCTTGACCGGCGGATTCCAGGACAAACGTGCCGTAGTTGAGCGCCCGCCCCAAGGGTGACTGCTCGTACTTCATGTCTGTGACCCGGAGCAACGGCATCATGCCGACCTTGCGGGTGATGATCCCGTTGACCACCATGACCCGCTTGTTGGTCAGGATGAAACGGTCGAAATACCAGTCACCGACCTGCCAGGCGACCCAACCCATGATCGCAAGCCAGACGATCACCGCGACCGTGGTGAGCCCGCTGACCTGCTGCCGCGCCAGGAAGCCGGACAGGTATCCGAGCGCGAAGGTCGCAGCGGTGCCGATCAGCAGCGGCGTGGTCAGGTGGATCCAGTGCCGCTTCCACTCGCCGCGGTAGCGCTCCGTGGGGAAGAGGTATCGGGCGACCAGCGTGCTGGGCTCGTCTTCGAGCGGCAGGACGCGTCGAGGCCCAATGGGCATGCCGGCCGCGTCGGTGCGCAGGCCGGCAAGGTCCTCTTCGGAGATATCGGGCGGCACGTATGCGGTCTCGTCGCGGCCGTAGCCAGCGCTTTCCGCGTACGCCGGACCGTCACCGAACGCTGGACCATCCCCGAAAGCGGGGCCGTCGCCGAAGCCAGGCCCTTCGTCGGGTCGAGGGGTACGCGGGATCGGTTCGGTGTCGCGCTGCCACTCCGACCGATCCGGCTCGTCAGGGTCTGGCGGTTCGCCAGATGGTCTACCCATTGGCGGCTACGCGATGAGGTCCGTGAAGAACTCGCCAAAGCCCGTCGCCACGTCAGCGACCGTGCTTCCCAGAGACTGGAAGACGTCGGCCGCGGAGCTGGGGTTATACGCGATGAAGAAGATCAGAAAGGCGATGCCGCCCCAGGTGAGCACCTTCTTGACCATTGCGGGCCGTCCCTCCGCACTGCGCCGAGCCGTTGTCTCGGCACCACTTAGCGTATCAGTGATGCGTCTCTACGTGTGCCTGTCAATCGCTGCGTTCCAAGTAGGAACGCGGTCATGCTCTGCCGTGCAGGTACGGCGATGGAGCGCCATACACGAGTTCGGGCGGCAGCCACTCGGACAGGTCGTGCAGCACGACATGTTCCGCGAGGAGGTAACCCGCACTTGCCGGCCAGGTTATCGCATAGAGCCACATTCCCCGGGCTTCTCCGGCATACGCGCTCCGATCCGTTGGAGACTTCACCGACCACAGTGGAGTTGGGTGGCCACCGACCTTGATCTTCGCGTGCGCCCCGCCGAGCTCACCGGCGTGCCCGGCCGTGTCGCTGATCGCGTCGGCGATCAGCGCGCCGGGGTCTGGCCCGGGGATGCCGCCGAACCGGTTGCCGAGCCCGACACCGGGCTCCTCGGCCACCAGCACGACATCTGCCGGCCCACCGCGCAGCGGCGCCGGCCCGCTGCAGGCCACGGCGGTCGCGCGGACGCCGGTGCGGTCGTCACCCGCCCACGCCACCCCCGTCATGGTCCAGCCGGGCGGCAGCGGCCACGGGCACCACACGGGCACCGGGGGACGGCCCTGGGCGGTCTGGGCGTGCGCGATGGTCGCCAGGGCGCTGGCCACGATCTCGGGGCCGACGTGCTCGGCCACGTGTAACGGCGGCACAGGTCCACAGTCGTCACAGCGCCACTCGCTGTGCATGAGGTCGGGCGGTCGCACCGGACCGCCGCACCGCGGGCAACTCACCGCCATACCCACACCCAATACGGTGCTTTGCGTGGCGCCCTCCGTCAAGCCAACCGGCTTTTTCGGTCAACCCGGACGTGCGTGATCACCTCACGTGTTCGGGGCCGCGGCATGGTCGCGTATCCAGGCGTGCATGGCGATGCCACTGGCTACGCCGGCGTTGATCGACCTCGTCGAGCCGTACTGAGCGATCGAGAAGAGCGCGTCGCACGCCGCCCGGGCGGCGTCGGACAGGCCGGGGCCCTCCTGCCCGAACAGCAGCACGCACCGCTTCGGCAGCGTGACGCTCTCCAGTGGATGCGAGCCGGGCAGGTTGTCGATGCCGACCACCGGCAGCCCGCCGGCCCGTGCCCACGCCACGAACTCCTCGATCGTTTCGTGGTGCCGCACGTGCTGGTAGCGGTCGGTGACCATGGCGCCGCGCCTGTTCCAGCGGCGGCGGCCGACGATGTGTACCTCGGCGGCCAGGAACGCGTTGGCGTTGCGCACCACCGTGCCGATGTTCAGGTCGTGCTGCCAGTTCTCGATGGCCACGTGGAAGCCGTGCCGGCGCCCGTCCAGATCGGCCACCACCGCTTCGCGCCGCCAGTACCGGTACCGGTCGACGACGTTGCGCCGGTCACCGTTGGCGAGCAGCTCAGGGTCGTACCGAGGGTCGGTCGGCCACTCGCCCGGCCAGGGCCCGACCCCAACCTCATCGACGTACTCAGCGGTCACGCCGCCGAGCCTATGGTGCTGCCGTCAGGCCAGGTCGAGGGCGGTCGCCAGGTCGTTGAGGAAGCCTCGTTCCGCCGGGCTGACCTGGTCACCGCCGAAGCCGAGAACGCCACCGGAGCGGGCGGCGCCGCAGACGCGTACGGCCACGGACTGGACCCACTGGCGGTAGGCGGCCGAGTCGGCGGGGTCGGCTCGCGCGGCGAGCACCTCGGTGGCGCGCCGGCACGCGGCCAGGACCTCAGCGACACCGGCCCGGCGATCGGTGAACTCCTCGGCGACCGGACCATCGCCACCGGACTCGGCGTAGATGGCGGCGGCGACCGCGCGCACGAGGTCGCTGTCGAATGCCCGGCCGGCGGCGATGGCCTCCAGCCCGGCGAGTCCTTCGGCGACGGTGCGGCGTGGGCTGTCTGGCTCGGCGGAGGTGGCCGCTACGACCACGCGCGCGGGCAGCTTCGTGAGCAGCCGCCACTCCGCGGCCGGGTACCCGGGGGCGATCAAGCTGCCTCCCGCGGTGGGGTCAGTCGCCATGACGCCAGCATATGCCCCCTTTAGGACACTAAGGGCGCTTTTCCGGGAAGCTCGGCCGCTCCGGATCCACACCCGCCGGCAACGCCGACTCGGCGTACTCCTTCTTCGGCACCATGACCCGCCGCCGGAACACGCAGACCATCGTGCCGTCCTGCTTGTAGCCCCGGGTCTCCACCGAAACCACGCCACGGTCGGGCTTGGAGTTGGACTCGCGCTTGTCGAGCACGGTCGTCTCGCCGTAGATCGTGTCGCCGTGAAACGTCGGCGCCACGTGCCGCAGCGACTCGACTTCCAGGTTGGCGATGGCCTTGCCGCTGACGTCCGGCACGGACATGCCCAGCAACAGCGAGTAGATGTAGTTGCCGACCACGACATTGCGCTTGAACCCGGTGGACGTCTCGGCGTAGTGGGCGTCCATGTGCAGTGGGTGGTGGTTCATCGTGAGCAGGCAGAAGAGGTGATCGTCGTACTCCGTGACGGTCTTGCCCGGCCAGTGCCGGTAGACGGCGCCGACCTCGAACTCCTCGTAGTACCGACCGAACTGCATCCAGGCTCCCTCGGAAGCTACCAACGGGTGTCGTAGGCGGCATCTGGTCAAGTCAGCATGCCTTACCGAAGGTTAAGCCAGCACCAGCGGCGGGATCTCAGAGATCGAAGCCCCGTACAGCGCGGCTATCACGATAGAGCTGGCCACCCGCCCACCCACCCGACCGATCGATTGCTGGTGAACACGCCCTGAAGGCAAGTGTCGCGAATCATATTGAGCTCTCAATCTCTGACTAATCAGTTATTGTCTCCTAACAGCATTCGGAGGCGATGTGACGCGATTTGCACGTCTTGTCGACATCTTGTGGGCCTGTCGGGCGTAGCCGCCGCCCGCGGCTTGACCGGCTTCGTGCCGTCACCGCCGCCCCCTGAACAGCACCACCCCAACCACAACGAGGAGCATGATGAGCGGATCCATCAGCAGGCGCCGGGCTCTGGCCACCGGAGGCGCCGCACTCGGCGCAGCCGTGCTGGCGCCGTCCCTTACGGGCGCGGCCGGCGCGGCCGCTGCGCCGCGCCGAGGCCCGCGCGAGGAGACCAGGACGCTGGACGAGCTGTACCGGGACGCCGTAGCCGAGGGCGGCAAGCTGGTCATCTACGCCGGCGGCGACGTCACGACGCAGGCGGACGGGGTGCGCGCCGGGTTCCGGGCCCAGTTCCCCGAGATCGACCTGACCGTCGTGATCGACTACAGCAAGTTCCACGACGTCCGGATCGACAACCAGTTGGCCACCAACACGCTGATTCCCGACCTGGTGCAACTGCAGACGTTGCAGGACTTCACCCGATGGAAGAGCGAGGGCCGGCTGCTGCCCTACAAGCCGGCCGGATTCAGCAAGATCCACCCTGCTTTCAAGGACGAGGACGGTGCCTGGGTCGCGATCATGGTGGTCGCGTTCAGCTACATGTACAACACCGCCCTGGTCGGTGACCACGCCCCGAAGACGCCGTACGAGGCCGTGGACCCGCGGTGGAAGGGGCAGATCGCCTCGACCTATCCACACGACGATGACGCCGCGTTGTACCTCTACTCGTTGTACGCGCGGACCTACGGGTGGGACTGGATCGCCCGGCTCGCCGCCCAGGGCGTCCAGTCCAACCGGGGGAGCCACACCGCACGCCTGGCGCTGAACAGCGGACAGAAGGCCGTCGGCCTAGGTGGATCCGGCTCGTTGATCGCGCCAGCCACCGACCTGGTCCGGTGGTCGGTCGCGGACGGTCATCCGTTCATGAGCTGGGGCCAGCGTGCCGCGATCCTGGCCGGCGCGAAACATCCCACGGCCGCGAAGCTCTACCTGAACTGGCAACTCTCGGTCGCGCGCCAGCAGGCAGCCGCCAACGGGTGGTCGGTTCGCACCGATGTCACCCCGGCCGGTGGTCTGCGGCCGATCTGGGAGTATTCGAACGGCAACCTTGACGGATTCCCGAAATTCATGGCTGACCGCGCGGCGGTCGAACGCTGGAAGCAGACCTTCGCCCTCTACTTCGGCGAGGTCAAGGGCGACCCCAGCCCCGGCTGGCTCGGCCTGCACCCCGACCGGTAGAGCTGATCCGGCCAGGCGGGCGGCCCGTACCGCCCGCCTGGCCGGCCGCGAACGCCTCGGCCCCGTAGTTGTTCCCGTCTCTCCTCGGTTCTCGCGGCCACGAACCGTGCAAGGACATTCCCATAGTCCTGGCGATCGGCACGAACCCGCGAACCCCCGGACCTCTCACGGGATGCACGTTGCAGATTAAGGGGGGTGCGTTGCACCTGACCCCGGACGCAATGAGCGGCGGGGCCCTCCCCGGCACCCGCCGCCCACGCTTTGTTGCAAGCGATTTTGCCTGGGAAACCAGTTAAGAAAAAGACTCAGAGCGGAGACGCAGGTCACAGTTACACATTTGTTACATTACTTTCCGTAGGAGTTGATCCTGCTGTGACGGACCGTCACCGCTTTTAAACGGCCTGACAGATGGCGACACCTTCCGATGACAGCGCTTTCCCCGATCATGACGATGGAATCGCTCCCATCACCGCAGGTAACGGGGCATCCATTGCAGTTGGTCACTGCCAGAAACACCGTGTGTCACATCACCGCGGGGAATTCCGACCGGCGCCGGTAGGTTGACCCAGACGTAAGCCAATCCCGGTGATCGGAGTGATCCATGGCGACCGTTGAGCTGACGACGGCGAACTTTGACGAGGTGACCGGCAAGGACGGCATCGTGCTGGTCGACTTCTGGGCGAGCTGGTGCGGTCCCTGTGTCCGGTTCGCGCCCGTCTATGACCGCTCTTCGGCCAAGCACGGCGAGATCGTGTTCGGCAAGGTCGACACCGAGGCGCAGCCCGAGCTGGCAGCGAAGTTCGACATCCGCTCGATCCCGACCATCATGGCGATCCGCGACGGCGTGATCGTCTTCTCGCAGGCGGGTGCCCTGCCCGAGTCGGCCCTCGAGTCGCTGATCGAGCAGGTCGAGGCGCTCGACATGGAAGACGTCCGCAAGCAGCTCGCCGCGCACAACCACTGACCTTCAGACAAACGTCCCCGGCACGCCAAGCGCGCCGGGGACGTGCGTGTCTGGGCTAGGCGACGTGGGCGTCGTAGGCCGCCACGGTGGCGGCCAGGATCTCCGCACCGGGTCGCGCCCACAGGTCGGCGTGGAAGACCTCGACCTCTACCGGCCCCGTGTACCCCGCTGCGTCCACCGCCTCGCGGAACCGGCGCAGCTCGACGCAGCCCTCACCGGGTAGGCCCCGGCCGAGCAGTACGCCCTCGGGCAGCGGGGTGATCCAGTCGGCGGCCTGGAAGCAGGCGATGCGCCCTTCCAGGCCGGCGCGCTCGATCTGAGCCCACACCTGGTCGTCCCACCACACGTGGTACGTGTCGACGACCGCGCCGACCGCCACGGGCGGAAACGGGGCGGCGATGTCGAGCGCCTGACCGAGGCTCGACACCACGCACCGGTCCGACGCGAACATCGGGTGCAGCGGCTCGATGGCGAGCTGCACGCCGGCCTCGAGCGCGTGCGGCACCAGCTCGCCGATCGCGTCGCCGACGTGGGCACGCGCGCCGTCGATGTCACGGCTGCCGGCCGGCAGGCCGCCGGAGACCAGTACCAGGACGGGCGCGCCAAGGGCGGCGGCCTCGTCGATGGCGCGGCGGTTCTCGTCGTACCAATCGTCGCGGTTGAAGAAACCACCGCGGCACAGCGAGGTGACCGCGAGCCCGGCGTCTTCGACGAGCATGGCGGTCTTCTCCAGGCCGTACTCGGTGACCTGCTCGCGCCACAGCCCGACCTGGCCCACCCCGGCCGCGACGCAGCCGGCGACCAGATCCGCCATCGGCCAGTAATTGGCCGTGGCCTGGTTGAACGAAAACCGACTCATAGTGCGGGTACCTCGATGCGGCGGCCCTCGCGCGCCGATTGGAGACCAAGCTCGGCGAGCTGCACGCCGCGCGCCCCGGCCCAGAGGTCCCAGGTGTACGGCTCGTCCTCGACCACGTGCCGCAGGAACAGCTCCCACTGCGACTTGAAGCCGTTGTCGAACTCCTCGTTGTCCGGAACGACCTGCCACTGCGAGCGGAAGTCTTCGGTGGCGGGCAGGTCGGGGTTCCAGACCGGCTTGGGGGTGGTGGCACGGTGCTGGATGCGGCAGTTGCGCAGCCCGGCGACCGCGCTGCCCTCGGTGCCGTCGACCTGGAACTCCACGAGCTCGTCGCGGTACACCCGGACCGCCCACGAGGAGTTGATCTGGGCGACGACACCACCCTCGATCTCGAAGATGCCGTACGCCGCGTCGTCAGCGGTCGCCTCGTAGGCGTCGCCATTTTCGTCCCAGCGGGTCGGGACGTGCGTGGTCACGTGCGCGGTGACCGCGTTGACCCGGCCGAAGATCTGCTCCAGCACGTAGTGCCAGTGCGGGAACATGTCGACCACGATGCCGCCGCCGTCGGCCGCGCGGTAGTTCCACGACGGGCGCTGGGCGGGCTGCCAGTCGCCCTCGAAGACCCAGTATCCGAACTCGCCCCGGATCGACAGGATGCGGCCGAAGAAGCCGCCCTTGACCAGCCGGTCGAGCTTGCGCAGGCCGGGCAGGAAGAGCTTGTCCTGCACGACGCCGTGCTTGAGGCCGGCGCCGTCGGCCAGGCGGGCGAGGTCGACGGCCGCCGCGAGGTCTTCGGCGATCGGCTTCTCGGTGTAGATGTGCTTACCCGCGTCGATCGCCATCCGAAGCGCCTTCTCGCGCTGCGAGGTCACCTGGGCGTCGAAGTAGATCTGGATGTCGGGGCGGGCCAGCGTCGCCGTGAGGTCGGTGGACCAGTCGGTCAGGCCGTGGCGCTCGGCGATCTCGCGCAGCTTGGCCTCGCTGCGGCCGACAAGCACCAGCTCGGGCCACAGCCGGCTGCCGTCGCGCAGCGGCAGGCCGCCCTCTTCCCGTATCGCGAGCAGCGACCGAACCAGGTGCTGCCGATAGCCCATCCGGCCGGTCACGCCGCCGAGCGCGATTCCGATCGTCCTGCGGTCCATGCCGCGGCCTCCTCAGGCTGTTACGTAGGTAAGCGCTTTCCTAGGCACCGTACTGGCAGTTTGACTGCCCCGGCAAGGGCTTTCCTTCATGTGGACCGCCACACGGTATCCTCATCGACAGCCGGCCCTCTGAGGCGGGCGTTCGCGGCCGGGGGCGCGGTCGCATCCACGATGCCCGGAAAGGACGGGGCGGATGGCCACGCTCGCCGATGTCGCGCGGCGTGCCGGTGTATCGCCGGCCACAGCCTCCAGGATCATCAACGGCAGTTCCAAACCGGTCACCGACGCCCTGCGCGAGCGGGTGCTGGCGGCGGTCGAGGAGCTGCAGTACGTGCCGAACGCGCACGCCCAACTGCTAGCCCGCTCCCACCGCAGCGCCATAGGCGTCATTGTCCACGACGTCTCCGACCCGTACTTCGCGGAGATCACCAGAGGACTCCAGCGGGTGGCGACCGACAACGGGCGGCTGGTCATCATCTGCAACAGCTACCGCGACCCGATCAAGGAGCTGGAGTACGTCGAGCTGCTCCGCGCCCACCAGGTGGCCGCCATCGTGCTAGCCGGTTCCGGGTACCACGACGAGGAGTTCACCAAGGCGCTCGACACCAAGCTGCACGTGTACGAGCGCACGGGCGGCCGGGTCGCGGTGATCGGCCGCCACGAACACGCTGGTGACGCCGTGGTGCCCGACAACGAGATGGGCGGCTACCTGATCGCCTCGGAGCTGTACGCCCTCGGCCACGACCGGATCGGCGTGATCGCCGGGCCGAAGCTGCTCACCACGACGACCGACCGGTTGGCCGGGATGCGCCGGGCGGCTCGCGAGCACGGCCACAAGCTGCCGGCGCGCCGGATCGAGTACGCCGACTTCGACCGGGGCAGCGGTGCGGCAGCCGCGGCGGCACTGCTCGACGCCGAGCCAGACCTGACCGCGATCGCGGCTCTCAACGACTCGATGGCGATCGGCGCGCTGGCCCTGCTGCGCTCCCGGGGCATCACCGTGCCCGACCAGATGTCCGTGGTCGGGTTCGACGACATGCCGGTGGCCAGAGACGTGACGCCGGCGCTGACGACGGTACGGCTGCCGCTGGCAGACATGGGCGAGCGCGCGATGACGCTCGCGCTCGACGAGCATCGCGATGGGCAGGGTCCGCGCATCGAAGAGGTCGGTGCGGAGCTCGTGCGGCGCGCCAGCGCTGGACCACCGCGCTAGATGCTTGCATTCTCTTCGTACGCATGTTCGAATGAAGGACATGCGCTGGGACAACCTGTCGGCTCCCCCCGACGAAGTAGTCCCTGACGGGCCGGCGCCGGCGGCTCCACCCCTGCCGCTGGCGCTGCCCGGCGCGGTGGCGCGCACGTTCGACACCCCTGGCTTCCGCGGTATGACGTTCTACGAGGTGCGGGCCAAGTCGATCATCAATCGGGTGCCCGGCACGTCCCGGGTCGGGTTCGACTGGACCATCAATCCCTACCGCGGGTGCAGCCACGCGTGCTCCTACTGCCTCGCTGGCGACACGCCGATCCTCATGGCCAACGGCCACACCAAGCCGCTCGCCGACCTGGTCGTCGGCGACGAGATCTACGGCACGGTCCGCGGGCGGACCGACCGCCGATACGCGGTGACCACCGTGTTCGACCACTGGTCCACGACCAAGCCGGCATACCGGATCACCCTCGGCGACGGCACGCAGCTCGTCGCGAGCGGCGACCACCGGTTTCTCAGCGAGCGCGGCTGGCGGCAGGCCAAGCGGCTGGCCGGCGGCCGGCTGGTGGGCACCGGCGGAGCGGCCGAGGCGCCGAAAGACTCGCCGGAGTACCGCCGGGGCTACCTGTGCGGCATCATCCGCGGCGACGGCAAGCTCGGCACCTTCACGTATTCCTACGGCACGGTGCACCGGTTCCGGCTCGCGCTCGCCGATCTGGAGGCGCTCGACCGGTCCCGGGCATACCTGGCGGGCTTCGGCGTGGCGACGACGGCGTTCGAGTTCTCGGTGGCGACCACCGCGCGCCGGGTCATCCGCGCGCTGCGGGCCACCAGCCGGGCCGACGTCACCGCGATCACCGATCTGATCGCCTGGCCGGAGTGGCCCACCGACGAGTGGCGCAAGGGCTTCCTGGCGGGCGTCTTCGACGCGGTGGGCAGCTGCTCCGGCGGCATCCTGCGGCTGCGCACGGCCGACGGGCAGATCCTGCGCCGGGCCACCTCGGCGCTCGCCCGCTTCGGCTTCGACGTGGAGCTGGGCGCGCAGATGCGGCTCACCGACATGGTGCGCTTCTTCCACCTGGTAGACCCGGCCATCACCCGCAAGCGGTCGATCGCGGGTCTCCCGGTCACGACGGCGCCGGGGCTCGATGTCGTATCGGTCGAGCCGCTCGGGATCGAGATGCCGCTGTACGACATCACTACGGGCACCGGTGACTTCGTGGCGGCCGGCGTGGTGAGCCACAACTGCTTCGCCCGCAACACCCACACGTACCTCGATCTCGACGCCGGCCAGGACTTCGACAGCAAGGTGGTCGTGAAGGTCAACGCGGGTGAGCTGGTGCGGCGCGAGCTGGCGGCGCCCAAGTGGCGGGGCGAGCACATCGCGATGGGCACCAACGTCGACTGCTACCAGCGCGCCGAAGGGCGATACCAGTTGATGCCGCGGATCCTGGCGGCGCTGCGCGACTTCGCCAACCCGTTCTCGATCCTCACCAAGGGCACGCTGATCCTGCGCGATCTGGAGCTGCTGCGGCAGGCCGCGTCGGTGACCGAGGTGGGCCTGGCGATGTCGGTCGGCTTCCTCGACGAGGCGACGTGGCGGTCGGTCGAGCGGGGCACGCCCAGCCCGCGCCGCCGGCTCGACGCGGTGCGCACCCTCACCGACGCGGGCTTCCGGGTATCGGTACTGATGGCGCCGATCCTGCCGGGGCTCACCGACACCGAGGAGTCGATCGACGCCACCGTGGCGGCCATCGCGGCGGCGGGCGCGGCGAGTGTGACTCCCATCCCACTGCACCTGCGGCCGGGCGCCCGGGAGTGGTATGCGGGCTGGCTCACCAGGGAGCATCCGGCATTGGCACCGCTGTACCGGAAGCTCTACCAGCGCGGCTCATATCTGCCGAAGGAGTACCAGCGGGAGCTGACCGCAAGAGTGCGGATGGCGGCGCGCCGGCACGGCCTTCACAAGCCCAGCGAGCCTCGCCAAGTAGCGGCACCATCACAGCCAGTCATCGAACAATTGACATTGCTGTAAGTGAGCTACCGTCGAGTACGTGCGTAGTGCTCAGCAGATTCTGGCGGACTCGGCGGTCATCGCCGTGGTCGGCGCCTCCCGCGACCCCGACAAGCCCGCACACACGGTGCCGCTACAAATGCAGCGGCACGGCTGGCGGATCATCCCGGTCAACCCGCACGCCGACGAGCTGTTCGGCGAGAAGGTGTACCGGTCGCTGGCCGACATTCCGGAGCCGGTCGATCTCGTCAACGTCTTCCGCCCGGCCGACGACGCCGTCGACGTCGTACGCGAAGCCGTGGCGATCGGCGCACCGGCGGTGTGGCTGCAGCTCGACATCGTCTCGGCGGAGGCCCGGCGGATCGCCACCGAGGCGGGGCTCGAGTATGTCGAAGACCGTTGCCTGGCCGTGGAAAGGGCGGTTGGCCAGCTCACCCGCCTTCCTACCACGTAGTTCCACTATGGACGCCGTACCCCGGGGCTCGCGTACCCGTACGCCTTTTCCTAATCTGCTGATGTGACCCGCGTCAGGGACGACCTCCAGCCCCGCCTCGCGCAGGTGCAGGCCGTGGCATTGCTGTGTGGCCTGGCCGGGTTCGTGCTGCGCGTGGCCGTGGAGTTCTGGATCGAGCCGCTGTCGTGGCGACTCAGCTTCCTGCCGGCGTTCGCGGTGTACGCGGCCGCGGCCGCCACCGCCCTCGCGCTGCCACTTCTGGGGTTCACGCGGCTGTGCCCGCGGCCTCGACCGACGCCGCGCGAGTTCGTGTACGGCGCTGAGCGGTCGCGGCCAGCCTTCGTGGCCGCCACCTCGCCGTGGACCGTCGGCCCGTTCGTGATCATGTTGATGTTCCTGGCCGGCAACGGTCTGGCAACCGAGCGTGCGCCGGACGGCACGGTGTCGATCTCCGGCTGGTTCCGCACCGTCGTGACGGTTGGCGCCATCTTCGCCATCGCGGCGTGGGCGTTGTGGCGCGGACCGCGCGTGGAGTTGCGCCCCGGCGGGCTCCTCGTGCGCACCCTGCGCACCCACAACGTGCGGTGGGAGGCGCTGCTCGCCAGCGGCCCACCGGCACCCGTGGAGAAGCCCCGACAGATCTCGCTCCTGGTGCGGCGGCAGCCACCCGAGTACGGGGCGTACGTGGTGCGCATCCTGCACCGCTGGCTCGCGGTCGACGCCGGCTTCCTCGCGGGCGCGATCCGGTACTACGTCGACCATCCCGAAGACCGAGCCGACATCGGCACGCCCGCCGAGTTCGATCGGCTCTACGACGCCCTGGACGCGTAATGGTCATTTCCGAGGCCAGTAGCGAGCGACTGCGTCTCCGGCGGTTGGCGCTCGCCGTGGGCGCGGGTGCGGGCGTACTGTGCGCGGCGGGCGCCGCTTGGTGGCTCGGCTGGTGGCACGGCGAGTACGAGGACTTGAACGGCCTGGTCCCGGTCGCCGGGTTCACCATTGCGGTGAAGGACTGGGTCCAACGGAATCGCGCCCGGCGGGGAGACCTCGTCTGGCGGCCAGCCATCGTGCTGCCCGGCGGCGTCGGTCCCGGTTACGTGGCTCGGTGGTCGTGGCAGGCACTCGCGATGGAGTGTGCCGCGTCCGGTGCCCTCATCGCTTTCCTGGCACCGAGCGGGGCGTGGCTCGCCTCCGATGGCTTGAGAATGACCATCGGCGGGATCATGACCGCGCTCGGCGCCTACGGCGCGGTGGACCGCGCGCGGGCCCTCTTCCGGCGGGTGCGGCACCCGGTGCACACGGCGATCACCGCGGCGGGAGTGACCGTGAAGGACACCACGGTGCCGTGGGACGGGATCAAGTACGGGAAGCCGGGCAAGGACGGTGTCTCGCTGTACCGGCCGGGTGCCGGGAAGGTTCTCGCCGGCGGGCCGCAGTGCGAGGTGCCCGACGAGCGGCTCAATCAGGTGATTGAGCACTTCAGGACCAGTCCGCACCGCCGATCGGCCCTCGACGGACCCGCCGCGTTGTCGGGTTTCTGACAGGCGGGTCACCACAGTCCGCGTTCTGAATCGGACTCCCCGTGTAAAACTGCCCCGGTGAGCCAACCGCCACTTGATGAATCGTGGCAAGAGCCGCAAGCGATCAGGTACGGACGGACCAACCAGGCCAAATCTCACTATCGGCCGAGGCAGACCCCCGGCCGGGTGACGCCCAGCCGATCGCAAGCCACGTCGCGACCCACCGCACCGGTACGCAGTGCGGTCAACCACCGTCGCGTCTGGTTCTTCACGATCGCGCTGCTGCTGGCGCTCGCGTTCGGCGCGGCACTGTTCAAGGCGGTAATGGCTGGCCCGCCGCCGACGGCCCACGGGCCCGCACGCCCGCTACCGACGACGACCGCGCCCTCGACACCTGCGCCTTCGGAGCCGTGGTCACTCCCGGACCCGTCGCCGGAGCCGATGCGAGACGGCGGGGCGGCCGCGGACGTGGAGAAGACGGAGGCGCCGCACACCCGAAAGCCGCGACCGGCTCCGACGACTCCGAAGGCCACACCGAGCACGGTTGCGGTGCACTACAAGAACTGCGGGCAGGCGCGGAAGGCCGGCGCCGCGCCGATACAGCGTGAAGATCCTGGGTACTCGACCACACTGGACAACGACGGCAACGGCGTAGCCTGCGAGAACGGCAAAGACTAGCTGCGGTACTCCTTCAGGAGGCCGCGGGAGATGATGGTCTTCTGGATCTCGCTCGTGCCCTCGCCGATCAGCAGGAACGGCGCCTCGCGCATGAGCCGCTCGATCTCGTACTCCTTGGAGTACCCGTAGCCGCCGTGGATGCGGAACGACTCCTGCACGACCTCGGCGCAGTACTCGGACGCGAGCAGTTTCGCCATGCCCGCCTCGACATCGTTGCGGGCGCCGGAGTCCTTGAGCCGCGCGGCGTTCACCATCAGCGCGTGCGCCGCCTCGATCTTCGTACCCATCTCGGCGAGCTTGAACGCGATCGCCTGGTGCTTGGCGAGCGGCGCGCCGAAGGTCTGCCGTTGTTGGGCGTACGCGACGGCCAGCTCGAACGCTCGGATCGAGATGCCGCACGCGCGGGCGGCCACGTTGACGCGGCCTACCTCGATGCCGTCCATCATCTGGTAGAAGCCGCGCCCGACGCCGGTTTCGGCACCGCCGAGGGCCGCGGACGCGGGCACCCGTACACCATCGAGGATCATCTCGGTGGTCTCGACGCCCTTGTACCCCATCTTTTCGATCTTGCCTGGGATGGTGAGGCCCGGCGCCGTCTCGCCGAAGCCCGGCTCCTTCTCCAGAAGGAACGTCGTCATGTTGCCGTACACCGATTCGGCGCCCGTCTCGGTCTTTACGAGGGTGGCGACCACGGACGAGTACGCGCCGTTGGTCAGCCACATCTTCTGTCCATTGAGGACGAAGTCGTCACCGTCGCGCTCGGCGCGGGAACGGATGGCCGCCACGTCTGACCCGCAGCCCGGTTCCGACATGGAGAACGCGCCCCGCACCTCGCCGGCCGCCATCCGCGGCAGGAGGCTCGCCTTCTGCTCCGGCGAGCCGTGCTGGGACACCAGATACGCCACGATGAAATGGGTGTTGACGATGCCGGAGATCGACATCCAGCCGCGCGACAGCTCCTCGACGACCAGCGCGTACGTCAGCAGCGACTCGCCGAGCCCGCCGTACTCCTCGGCGATCGTCAGGCCGAAAAGGCCCATCTCGCGCATGCCGTCGACGATGTCCGCCGGGTACTCGTCCGCGTGCTCCAGGTGCTGCGCGTGCGGGATGATTTCCTTGTCGGCGAACTCGCGGACGGTTTCCAGGATCGCGCGCTGTTCGTCGGTCAGACCCGGGGTCTGGGCAAGGCGGGCCATGTCAACCTCCCGTACCCGCAGGTAACTAAACGTTCGCTCAGTATCGTCTCACGGTCCGACTCCTCACAACGTGTGTGAAAAGGTTCACCGGGCCGAGTACCGTCCCGGTGGACAAGGAGGAAGTGCAGATGACGTACCCGCCGCCTAGCGGTCAGCCGGACCCGTACCAGCAGCAGCCATACGGGCAACAGCCGAGCGATCCGAACGCGCAGCAGCCCTACCCATACTCCGACCCCTACGGCGCTCAGCCGGGCTCACCGGCCGCGCCATACGGCGGGCAGCCGGGCTCGCCCGCACAGCCGTCCAGTGGCCAGCCGTACAGTGGTCAGCCCTACGGAGGCCAGCAGTACGGTCAGCCGCAGTACCCGGCGGGTGGCTACGCCCAGACGCCGGGCACCAACATCATGGCGATCCTGTCGCTGGTCTTCGCCTTCGTCTTCGCGCCGGCCGCCATCGTGCTCGGCCACATCGCGAAGAAGCAGATCAAGGAGCGCGGCGAGCAGGGCAGTGGCCTGGCCACCGCCGGCCTCGTGCTCGGCTACATCTTCACCGGTCTGACGGTGCTTGCCTGCTGCGGTGGCGTCATCCTCGCCATCGCCTCTGACGGCTCAAGCAGCAGCACCTACTGACGCGGCCCGCGAGGCGCAGAGCTCCGGGCGCACTACCGGAACTGCGCCTCGCGCACGCTGTTGCCGCCGTCGACCACGAGCATCTGCCCAGTGATGTACGACGCGGCGGGCGAGCAGAGGAACGTGATCGCCGCGGCGACCTCGTCTGGCGTGCCGGGGCGCCCGATCGGCGTACCCAGACCCTGTTTGAGCTCGGCCACCGTGGAAGCCGCGGTGTAGATCGTGCCCGGCGCCACCGAGTTGACCGTCACGCCGTCGGCGACCATCTCCATGGCCAGCGCCCGGGTAAGACCCACGACTCCGGCTTTCGCCGCGGCGTAGGCGGCCTCGGTCGGCAGCGCGTTGACCGGACCAGCGGTCGCGGCGAGGTTGACGATGCGGCCCCAGCCGCGCTCGGCCATCCCGCCGATGAAGGCGCGGCTGCACAGGAACGCCGTGGTCAGGTTGCGGTCGATCTCCGCACGCCACTCGTCGAACGAGAGCTGCGCCACCGGCCGCAGGACCTCCGGGCTGGCCCGGCTCGCGAGGCCGGCGTTGTTGACCAGTACCTCGACGTCGCCGAGTTGCTCAGCTACGGCGTCGGCGAGCGCGCCGACCTCGGACTCGTCAGTCAGATCCGCGACGAAACCGGTGGCGCCCAGCTCGCTGGCGCGTTCGTGGATGCGGCGGGTGGTGGAGACGATCGCCACCCGGGCGCCCAGGCTGGTGAGCCGCCGCGCGGTGGCGTATCCAATCCCGTCCGGACTACCGGCACCCGTGACCAGCGCGACCCGCCCGTCCAGTCGCAGAGTGACCATGTCGGGTTCGGTGGCGCTCATCATGTCCATGACCGCGATCCTGCCCGGTCCGGGCAATCCGAGCAACGATGCGATTCCGGGCGCGCCCAATACGGGGATCACCGAGCTGGCCTGGTACCGCTACCCTGTCGGGCACCTGCCAACGACGGAGAGCGTGAGATGAGCTACCCCCAGCAGCCCGGTAACTGGAGCGACCCCTCCTGGCCGCAGCAGCAACAGCAGCAGCCCGGTTACCAAGATCCGGCGTACGCGGTCAGCGGCCATCCGGCAGCGGCGTACCCGGGCTACGGCTACCAGCCGGTCGCCGTGCAGCCCACCAACGGGCTCGCGATCGCGGCGCTGGTGTGCGCGCTGGCAGGGATCGCCACGTGTATCAGCGCACCGGTCGGCGCGATCCTCGGCCACATCGCCCGCCGGCAGATCCGGGAGCGCGGCGAGGCCGGCGACGGCATGGCACTGGCGGGCATCATCGTCGGCTGGATCATCACCGCGCTGATGGTGCTGCTGATCGCGTTCTACGTCGTGATCATCATCCTGGCGATCAACTCGGACACGACGAGCAGCAGCTACTAAGGATGACCGACCCGCAGGTACCCGACTACGGGTACGCCCCTCCGCCGCACCCCGGTCCGCCTCAGTACGGTCCGCCCCAGTACGGTCCACCGCCGCCCGCACAGCGCACGAACGCGCTGGCCATCGCGTCGCTGGTGCTGTCGCTCGCGTCGATCAGCGTGTGCGTGAGTGCCCCGATCGGCGCGATCCTCGGCCATGTCGCACGCCGGCAGATCGCGGAACGCGGCGAGAGCGGCGACGGCATGGCCCGAGCCGGCATCATCATCGGCTGGATCGTGACCGGCCTACTGGCCGCGGTCGTGGTACTGGGCTGCATAGGCGCCCTAACCGACGACTCCTCTTCGTACTAGCACGCTCCCCGGCGTGTGGCGCGTAGTCCGCGCGCAGCCCGCGTGTGGCGCGTAGTCCGCGCGTCGCGCCCGCCCCACGGGTCGCGCCGACCTCGCGCACCTCGCCCACCTCGCTGGCAGCGCGGGCCGCGGGCAACGCGAGCCGCGGCAACGCGCGCCCCGCGTAGCGCGTAGCGCGCCCCGCGCTGTCCGCGGCCCGCGCTGTCCGCGCCGGGCCGGCTGCGCGCCGCGCGGCCCCTCTCCCGCCGATCAAGGGCAAACACACGTGCTTGGATCTCTTTTTCGCGTGCGTTCGCCCTTGATCCATGCGAATGGCCTTGATCGGCGGCGTTGAGTCGAGTGGTCCGGCGCCCCGGTCAAGACTACGGTCCGTCGGGCGCCGCTGGCGCTCGACCAACGACCGGATTGCACCATTCCGCGCTGCCGCCGCTCGGGCTGTGAACGTTTATGGCTGCTCCAGCAGCCATAAACGTTCACAGCTCGCCGCGGAACGGCGACCTTGACCTCCGCCCGCGCCTTAACTCGACGGCGCGTGCTCTTGATTGGCGGCCGCGGTCGGGACCGGCGCTGGCGCCGGCACCTTCCGCGCGGTCCGTCCTAGCTTTCGGGTGGGGTGAAGGTACTGGTGCGGCCCATGCCCGCTGCCCGGCCCTTCGCAGCCACGACGAGCGCCATCTTGCGCGACGCCTCGTCGATCATCTCGTCGCCGAGCATCACCGCGCCGAGCCTGCCGCCCGCTTCCGAGGTGTAGAACTCGTACGCGTCGAGGATGAGCTCGGCGCGGTCATAGTCCTCTTGAGACGGTGAATACACCTCGTTGGCGACGTCGATCTGGCCCGGGTGCAGCACCCACTTCCCGTCGAAGCCCAGCGCCGCCGACCGCTTGGCCACCTCGCGGAACCCGTCGACGTCGCGGATTTGCAGGAAGGGCCCGTCGATCGCCTGCTTGTCGTGCATCCGCGCGGCCATGAGAATCCGCATGAGAATGTAGTGGTACGGGTCGCCCGGGTAGTCGGGGTGCAGAGCGCCCACCACGAGCGACTTCATGTTGATACTGGCCATGAAGTCGGCGGGGCCGAAAATGATGGTCTCGACCCGAGGCGATGCGGCGGCGATAGCGTCCACATTGACCAGTCCGGCAGCGTTTTCGATCTGCGCCTCGATACCGATACGGCCGACCGGCAGGCCGAGCGTCTTCTCGATCTGGGTGAGCGTGAGGTCGAGCCACTCCACGTGGGCGGCGGTCTGCACCTTGGGCAGCATCACACAGTCGAGGTTGGCGCCGGCGCCTTCGACGACCTCGACGACGTCCCGGTACGTCCACGGGGTGGTGAGATCGTTGACGCGAACGACGCGGATCTTGTCGCCCCAGCCGCCCTCGTTCAGCGCCGCCACGATGTTCTTTCGGGCGTCCGGCTTGGCGAGGGGTGCCACCGCGTCCTCAAGGTCGAGAAAGACCTGGTCAGCGGGGAGTCCCTGGGCCTTGCCGAGCATCTTCACGCTCGAACCCGGCACCGCCAGGCAGGACCTGCGGGGGCGTCCAACGGCCATCGAGCGCTCCTTAATGGTCGCTAAGGGTCCAAGTGACCCAACAGTAACCTCGGGCGCCGACGCACGAGAACCAAGCTGTGGAGGATCTCACTGCCGCCTGCGGCCGTCACGACAAAATCCCCGAACATGCTGCCTCCGGGCCGCCCTGATGCCGCGAAAACAGGGAAAATGCGCGCTCGCGGCGGGTCGGTCCGAGTGGCACGCCCGCTACGCCCGCCCACGTACCGTTCGCGGACCGTGCCGCTGCGCGTTCGCCGCCGGACGCGAGCCGCGAGCGCCCGTCGATCAAGGCCATTTCCATCGATCAAGGGCGAATGCACGCGGAAAGCGATCGAACCACGTGCGTTTGCCCTTGATCGGCGGACAGGGCGTGGCGACACGCCGTGCCGGGCTGGCCTGGGGGCGGACGGGCGGGGAGAAGAGATCCAAGCACGTGCGTTTGCCCTTGATCGGCGGCAAGGGGGCCGCCGCGTGGCGGCAAGGGGGCCGCCGCCCGGAGCACGGCCGGGGCGACGGCAAGAAGCCGCCCGCGCCGCGGCGAGCAAAGCCGCGGCGAGAGGGGCGGTGCGGGGAGCGGGGCCGGCGGTGGGTTAGAGGGTGGGGTGGGGGGTCGGGGTGGGGCGGGTTCGGGCTAGGAGGACTACGGCTACGCCGGCTAGCAGGAGAGAAAGGCCGGGGAGCGAGGACAGGGGCGGGAGCTGGTCCAGCCAGGCCCAGGCGATCAGGGCGGCTCCCGGTACCTCCAAGAGGGCCAGGATGCTGACCGTGGTCGCTGAGATCTTGTGCAGGGCGTAGTTGAGCATCGAGTGGCCGAGCAGCTGCGGGCCGATCACGAGTCCCAGTACCACCAGCCACGTCGTGGTGTCGAAGCCGGACAGCCGCACCTGGCCGATCAGGCACACGGCCAGCAGGCCGGCGGCGCATGTCGTGTAGCAGACCAGCGTGTACGTCGTCGTGCTGAGCTGGGTACGAGCCTGCTCGCCGAGAGCCGTGTACACCGCGCCAGCCACCGCGCCCGCGAGCGCGAGCAGGTCGCCGAGGATCGCCTCGCCGGAGACGCCGATGTCGGCACCGGTGGCGAGGGCCGCGCCGCCGACCGCCATTCCGATGCCGATCCAGGTGGCCTGGGGCAGCCGCTTGCCCTGCCGGCTGGCGATCAGCCCCTGCCAGACCGGCTGGGTGCAGACCAGGGCGGTCGCGGTCGCCACCGAGGTGAGCTTGGTGCTCGGCATCCACGCGCCAAAGTGGACCGCCAGCGCGGCGCCGGCCAGCAGGCTGTACCCGCCCTCACGGCGCTTGCCGCCACGCACCAGCTGGCGGAGTTCTGGACCCCGTCGTGCCACCGCCGCCGGGGCGAGCACGCCGGCCGCGAGCAGGTTTCGCCAGAAGGCGAGGGCCAGGGCGGGCGCGGCCGCGTACGCGATCATCGGCGCGGAGGCCGAGATCGAGACCACCGCGATGGTGAGCGCGGTGACGGTTAAGGGATCTGGGCGGTGATGCACGGTGATTTATCCTCACAGGTCG
Organism: Phytohabitans aurantiacus; assembly: GCF_027923225.1. Lineage (GTDB taxonomy): Bacteria > Actinomycetota > Actinomycetes > Mycobacteriales > Micromonosporaceae > Phytohabitans > Phytohabitans aurantiacus. The sequence goes on along the minus strand of NZ_BSDI01000003.1, from coordinate 85,463 downwards.
CTTCTTGCAATTGCGTGACTACGCTGCGTTGGTGACTGTGCTCGAATAGTCACGCCGTTAGGCTCGCCCGGTCCGTCCCTCGGAACCCCCTTCCTACTCCGGAGGCTGATTTCGTCATGCCCGCGTACAGTGCGGTGCTTTTCGACTTTTTCGGCACCTTGACAACTTCGGTCCGGCGCGGACCGCTGCACGCCGCCGTCGCGCAGGCCCTCGGTTGCGACCTGAGCAACCTTTTCGCGGTACTCGACCAGTCGTTTTACGCCCGTGCGCGCGGCACCTACGGTTCCGCCGAGGCGACCCTCCGATGGGTTTGCGAGCAGGCCGGCGCGAGCCCGGCGGCGGGGCGCGCGCTGCGCGTCGCCGCCGACTTCCGGCTCGCGGCGATCAGCGCCGACACTCAGCTGCGCGCGGACGCCGTCGACACGCTCCGCGCACTGCGCCAGCGAGGATTGCGTACCGCCGTCGTCAGCGACTGCACACATGAACTGCCAGCGCTCATGCCCCTTCTGCCGGTGGCACCCCTCCTCGACGCACATGCGTACTCGGTGGAGATCGGGCATTGCAAGCCGGCTCCGGAGATCTACCTTGCCGCCTGCGCCCGCCTGGACGTGGCGCCCGAGCGGTGCCTGTACGTGGGCGACGGTGGGAGCCACGAGCTGACCGGCGCGGCGAGGTTGGGCATGACCGCGGTGCGCCTCGACGCTCCCGACCTCGCGAGCCACCTGGTGTTCAACGCCGACCGCCAGTGGTCCGGGCCGAGCGTGACCGCGCTGAGCGAACTGATCGGTCTGGTCGACCGCGCGCCGATGTCCATCGGATAGATCAGCGGGTACGGCGGGCGAATGCGGCAAGATGGTCGCATGGTCGACGCGGTGGTCACCGAGGCGATGAAGAAGGCGGCCGTGGCCTGGGTCGCGGTCGGCGACGGGCCAGCGCTCGCGCTGTGGTGCCTGCCGATCGACGACGCGCTGTACGTGGTCAGCGGGCCAGGCGAGCAAGCCGCGCCTGGCCTCGCCACAGCGGATCGCGCCACCGTGTCCCTGCGCGGCGACCACGGCGGCCGCATCGTCACCTTCCCGGCGGCGGTCGATCGCGTGGCGCCCGGGTCCGAGGAGTGGGAGACCATCGCGCCGCAGCTGGCCACCAAGCGGCTCAACGCGCCGGGCAGCGCGGCGGATCTCGCGGCTCGCTGGGCGGCTGAGTGCACGGTCAGCCGGCTCAGCCCGGCGGGCGAACTGATCGAGCGCGGCGACGCGTCAGAGGCCGCCCCGCCACGCGAGACACCGGCGACCCGCAGGCCGCGCAAGCCCTTCCGGCTGCACCGCGTCCGGCGCTGACACCCGCTTGTCCCACTACGCTGATCTCGTGACGACGCCGACACGGGTCTACATCGCGCGGCTCGCCGGGTTGGCCGTGTTCGACCCCAACGGAGACCAGGTTGGCCGGGTACGGGACGCGGTGGCGCGACTGCGCACCACCAACCGGCCACCCCAGATCGTCGGCCTGGTCGCCGAGATGCCGATGCGGCGCCGGATCTTCCTGCCGATCAACCGCATCACCTCGATCGACGCGGACTCGGTGGTGCTCGGCACCGGCACGCTCAATCTGCGCCGCTTCGAGAAGCGCCCCAACGAGCTGCTCGTACTCGAAGACCTGCTCGACCGGCGCGTCACGATCGAACCCGACGGCCGGCCCGGCATCGTGGTCGACATGGCGATGGAGTGCAGCCGGACCGGCGAGTGGTCGCTGGCCAAGGTCGCCGTGCGCGCGCACTCCGGCCGGCTCACCCGCCGCGGCCAGCTCCAGCAGCTCGACTGGGACCGGGTGCGCGGCGTCATCGGGGTACCGGACACGCAGGGCACCGCGAGCCTGCTCGCCCTGCTGGAGGGCATGCGCCCGGCCGACCTCGCCAACGCGCTCCAGGAGATGCCAGACGCCCGCCGCAACGAGGTGGCGGCCGCCCTCGACGACGAGCGGCTGGCCGATGTACTGGAAGAGCTCCCCGAGCACGACCAGGTGGAGATCATCGCGGCGCTCGATCGGGAGCGCGCCGCGGACGTACTCGAGGAGATGGACCCGGACGACGCGGCCGACCTGCTCGCGGAGCTGCCCCGCGCCGAGCAGGAGGTGCTCTTCGAGCTCATGGAGCCTGAGGAGGCCGACCCCGTCCGGCAGCTCATGAAGTACCAGAAGGGCACGGCCGGCAGCGTGATGACGTCTGAGCCGGTCATTCTGACCCCCGACGCGACGGTGGCCGAGGCGCTGGCCCGCATCCGCGAGCCGCAGTTGCCGCCCGCCATCGCGGCGCAGATCTTCGTGGCCCGGGCACCCATGGCCACCCCGACCGGGCGCTTTCTCGGCATCGTGCACTTCCAGCGGTTGCTGCGGGAGGCGCCGTCCGAGATCCTCGGCGGCGTGCTCGACAGCGGCATCGACCCCCTGCAGCCCGACACCCCGCTCTTGGAGATCACGCGGCGGATGGCGACGTACGACCTCGTGGCGCTGCCGGTCGTCGACACCGCCAACCGTCTGGTCGGCGCGGTGACGGTCGACGACGTGCTCGACCATTCGCTGCCGCCGGATTGGCGCGACCGCTCCGGAGACGCCGATGCCTGAGTCGCGCAGCACTGGCCGTACCCGCAGGCTCGACCAGCCACGCGACCCTGCCCGCGTGCGCCTGCCGCGCTTCGACCCGGAGTCGTTCGGGCAGTGGTCTGAGGGCATCGCGCGTTACATGGGCACGGCGAAGTTCCTGGTCTACATGACGGTGGTGATCCTGCTATGGGTCGGGTGGAACACGTTCGCCCCCGCTGACCTGCGCTTCGACCCGTACACGTTCACGTTCCTGACGCTCATGCTCTCCCTCCAGGCGTCGTACGCGGCGCCGCTGATCCTGCTCGCGCAGAACCGGCAGACCGACCGCGACCGGTTGGGGCTGGAGGAGGACCGGCGGCGGGCCGCGATGCAGAAGGCGGACACCGAGTACCTGGCGCGGGAGATCGCGGCGCTGCGGATCGCGCTCGGCGAAGTGGCGACCCGCGACTTCCTCCGCTCCGAGCTGGCCCGGCTGGCAGATGAGCTGAACGAGGCACAGCGCCGCTCGTCGCGCTCCGGTGGCCGCACGCGCCACGCGCTGCACGAACCGCTGGACGAGGTCGACGGCGACCGGCCCCAGACGTAGACCGGCCCAGACGTAGAAAGGCCGCGCGCCCCAAGGGGCTGGGCGCGCGGCGTTCTTCAACGATCGTCGCACTTCAGGGGGTACGGCGTCCAGCCGGAAACCGACAATATTCAAAAACACCACACACGGCCGGGTAGCGGTGTAAAGTGCACCACCCGCCCGCGCGGGACGCCAGTACCGTCCGACGTAGCATGGCTTACATGTCAGCGCCTGCCAGCACCATCGAGGACGCCATTCAGGCTGCCCTCGCCACCGTCGACGACCCGGAGATCCGCCGCCCCATCACCGATCTGGGCATGGTGCGCTCCTTCGAGGTGGGCTCGGACGGCTTGGTGCGGGTCGCGTTGCTCCTGACGGTCGCGGGCTGCCCGCTGCGCGACAAGCTGCGCAACGACATCACCGCGGCCGTGGGCGGAGTTCCCGGCGTGACCGGTGTCGAGATCGACTTCGGCGTGATGAGCCCGGAGCAGCGCCAGGCCCTCCAGGCGAAGCTGCGCGGCGGCACCGCCACCGCCGAGCCGGTGATCCCGTTCGCCCAGCCCGGCTCGCGCACCCGCGTGTACGCGGTCGCCAGCGGTAAGGGCGGCGTCGGCAAGTCGAGCGTCACCGTCAACCTGGCCGCCGCGCTCGCCGCTCGCGGGCTGTCGGTGGGCGTGGTCGACGCCGACATCTACGGCCACTCGGTGCCCCGGATGCTCGGTGCGGACGGCAGCCCCACCCGCGTCGAAGACATGATCATGCCGCCGGAGGCCCACGGCGTGAAGGTCATCTCGATCGGCATGTTCACCGCCGGCAACGCGGCCGTCGTCTGGCGCGGGCCGATGCTGCACCGGGCGCTTCAGCAGTTCCTCGCCGACGTGTACTGGGGCGACCTGGACGTTCTCCTGCTCGACCTGCCGCCGGGCACCGGCGATGTGGCGATCTCCCTGGCCCAGCTCCTGCCCAACGCCGAGATCCTCGTGGTCACCACGCCGCAGACCGCCGCCGCCGAGGTGGCCGAGCGGGCCGGCGCGATCGCGCTCCAGACGCACCAGCGGCTCGTGGGTGTGGTGGAGAACATGTCGTGGCTGGAGCTGCCGACCGGCGAGCGCATGGAGATCTTCGGCTCGGGCGGCGGCGCGACCGTTGCCGAGTCGCTGACCCGGACGGTGGGTGCCACGGTGCCGCTGCTCGGCCAGGTGCCGCTCGACACCCGGGTGCGCGAGGCGGGCGACGCCGGTACGCCGATCGTGCTCGCCGACCCCACGGCGCCCGCCTCGGTGGCGCTCGCCGCGGTCGCGGACCGGTTGGCTGTGCGCCGGGAGTCGCTGGTCGGCAAGCCGCTAGGCCTCAAGCCCGCAGGGCGCTGAGGTTTAGAGCCAGCGGGGCGCTGAGGTTACGTCGCGGCTGAGATTACGTCGCGTCGGCGTCGAAGCTCTTCGCGATCTGGCGCGGCGCCGGCGCGGGGTCGACCTTGCGGAAGTCGGCGGAGGACGCGACGTCGTTCAACTGGTCCTTCACCCCGTTGAGGTCGGACTTGACGCCGTTGAGGTCTGACTTGACCGAGTCGTAGACGCCCTGCAGCGGGCGGCGGAGCGCCGCTTCGTCTTCCTCGCTCAGCAGGTGCTTGCGGATGAAGGCCTTCGGATGCAGGTCTTCGAGCTGGATGTCGGTGCCCAGCTCACGGCTCAGGTCGGTGGTCGCGTTGCGAGCCATCCCGCGCAGGTTACGGATCATCCGCATGCCGTCGGAGATCACGTTGGGCAGTTTGTCACCGAAGATCAGCAATGCGAGCAACAGCAGCGCACCGATCTCCCACCAGTTCAGGTTTTCGAACACCTGGTGGCCCTCCTTTCCCGCCGTGGGGCAAGAGAACCCTACTTCGCGTCGGCGGCCAGCGTCACTGAGGCGGTCTGCTTGGCGCTGCCGCGACGGTACTCCACCGTGACCACGGAGCCCGGCGCGTACTTGCGGACCAGCGCGATCAGGTCGGTGCCCTGCTCCAGCGGACGCCCGTCGAGCCTGGTCAGCACGTCTCCGATCTTGAGACCGGCGGCGGCCGCCGGACCACCCGCGTCGACGGCGGCGAGGCGTACGCCACCGCCCGGGGAGCGCTCCGCGACCGTGGCGCCGATCACGGTACGGCGTGCCTTGCCGGTGTCGATGATGTCCTGCGCGACCCGTTTCGCCTGGTTGATCGGGATGGCGAACGCGAGACCGATGTTTCCGGCCTGCTCCTCGTCGGCCGCCAACGACTTGATCACCGAGTTGACGCCGATCACCCGGCCGGCACCGTCGACCAGCGGACCACCGGAGTTGCCTTGGTTGACCGCCGCGTCGGTCTGGATCGCCGCGTAGTACCGCATCTGGCCGCCCGGCTCGCCGGACTGGATGGTGCGGTCGAGCGCGCTGACGATGCCGGCGGTGACGGTGTTGGCCAGGGCGAGCGGCGAGCCGAACGCCAGCACCGGGTCGCCCACCGCGATCGCGTCGGAGTCGCCGAACTGCACCGGTACGAGGTTGGGGCGGGACACCTTGATCACCGCGATGTCGGACTCGGGGTCGTGCCCGACCACTGAGCCGGACGCCGTCGAGCCATCATTGAAGACGATGGTGGCTGGCCCGCTCGTGCCCTCGACGACGTGGTCGTTCGTGATCACGTAACCGTCTTCGGTCGCCACGAAGCCGGAGCCGACGCTGAGCCCACCAGCGCTGGGTGCCCGTACGGTCACCACGCTCGGCGCGACCTTTTCGGCTACCCCCGCCAGCGAGTCCGGTGGACGCTGGGCGACGGCCGGGGCCTCGTTGTCCGTCGAGCCGAGCACAGTGCCCCCACCGACGCCGCTGCGTACCGCGAACGCGTATCCCAGCGCGCCACCGAGCGAACCGGCGAGCAACGCGGCGAAGACGGAGATCATGACGATCGGCAGCATGCCCCGCGACGACGACGCGTCTGGATCCGTGACCGGCTCGGGTGCGGTGGCGGGGGCCTCCGGTGGGCGTACCACCACGGCTGCCGGGGCGTAGGGATCGCGCCACGGGTCGGCGAGGGCGTCGGACCACCAGGGCGAACCGGCGTCGCGCCCGGTCTCCGCGTGCGGAGCCGGTGACGGCGGGCCTGCCGGTGCCGGCGCGCCGCCGGGCTGGCGCCAGTTCCAGCCGTCGGTCACGTTGGGGCCTCCCAGTCCACTCCCGGCGCCGACCGAAGACGGCGCTTGCCTCCAGGATTGCACGGATAGCCGAGAAGCATTCAGTGGATGCGTCGGAGGGCTCGGTCGCCGCTAGGCTGATACCTCGACGGTACCCGCCGCAGGAGGTTCGCCATCACAACTGTCGCTCGCTTTGGCGGTCAGTTGACCGCGCAGGCGCTCCAATTCGCGGAGGGCTACGTCGCGGAAGACATCGTCGTTCAGACCGCGCGAACTCTGGCGCGCGAGGTGGGACTGATCGCCGTCGCGCCCGGTGCGGGGGCCGCGCTCCGGCTGCTCGCGGCCGCCGGCAGCGCCCGCGCGGTGGTCGAGATCGGCACCGGCACCGGCGTCAGCGGCGTGTGGTTGCTGCGCGGTATGCGGCCCGATGGGGTACTGACGACGATCGACGTGGAAAACGAGCACCAGCGGATCGCCAAACGGATCTTCACGGAGGCCGGGTTCGCCCCGTCGCGTACCCGGATCATCACCGGCCGGGCGCTCGACGTGCTGCCACGGCTGGCCGACGGCGTGTACGACATGGTGTTCGTCGACGCCGACGCCGCCGAGTACGGCGCCTGTGTCGACGCGGCGGGCCGGCTGCTGCGGCCGGGCGGCATCCTGGCGCTCAACGGCGCGCTGGCCGGTGGGCGGATCGGCGACCCAGCCGCCCGCGACCTGGAGACCGTGACGATCCGCGAGGTCGTCAAGGCGGTCCGGGAGTCCGACGACTGGATCTCCGCGCTGCTGCCGACCGGCGAGGGCCTGCTGACCGCGATCAGGCGTTAGAGGATCAGGGCTAGAGGCTGGCCAGCCAGCGCAGGAGGGTGCGGACGCCCCAGCCGGTGGCGCCCTTGGAGAGGTCGCCGTCGGCCGCGTCTGCCCACGATGGAGCCGACATGTCGACGTGCAGCCAGCGGTCGCGCAGGTCGCCGGTGAACTCGCGCAGGTACAGCGCGGCGGTCACCGACGAGGCGCCCCGGTCGGCGTAGCTCAGCAGGTCAGCGATGTCGCTGCCCAGGTACTCGACGTAGTCGGCGGTCAGCGGCATCCGCCACGCCTGCTCGCCGGCTTCGCCAGCGGCGGAGATGACGGCATCGGCCAGGGCGTCGTTGTCGCTGTAGACGGCCGCCGTGCGCCTGCCCAGGGCGATGGCGTTCGCGCCGGTCAGCGTCGCGAGATCGATCAGCAGATCGGGCGCTAGGCGCCGCACCGCGTACACGAGGGCGTCGGCGACCACCAGCCGTCCCTCGGCGTCGGAGTTGGTCGACTCGCTGGTCAGGCCGCCGTAATGGCGTACGACGTCGCCCGGGCGGAACGCCGACCCGCTCACCATGTTCTCCGCGAGCGGCGCTAGCGCGGTGACGCGTACCGGCAACTGGAGCTCGGCGGCGGCCAGCGTCGCGGCGACGATCGCCGCGGCACCGCCCATGTCTTTGCGCATGAGCTTCATGCCGTCGACCGGCTTGATGGAGATGCCGCCGGTGTCGAAGGTGATGCCCTTGCCGACGAGCACCACGTGGGTGCGCGACGTGGGTGGCTGCCAGCTCAGCTCGACCAGGCGCGGACCGCGCACCGAGCCGCCGCCAACGGCGAGGATGCCGCCGAAGCCTTCGGCGGCAAGCTGATCGGGTTCCCGGACCGAGACCGTGACGCCGGGGCGCCCGGTGGCGGCCGCGCTGATCTCGTTCGCGAGCCAGTCAGGGCCTTTGATTGACGACGGCATGTTGGTCAGGTCGCGGGCGAAGAGGGTGGCCTCCACGGTGACGCGGGCGGTCTCCAGGATCGCCGCGTACCGGTCCGGATCATCGACCGCGATCGTCACCTCGGGACCGGCGGTCGCCGAGTCGTCGCCGGGCATCCGGAACGTGTACCCCGCCAGCCACAGCCCCTCGGCCAGCCCGCGGACGGCCTCCTGGCCGGCATCGGCCGGCATCGCTACCGTGATCGACGTCTCAGCGGTGACGGCCCTGCTGACGGCGGCTCCGGCGGCCCGCCAGCCCGCCTCGTCGCCGCTTCCCACACCGGCCAGCACGAGAGACACGGGGGTGCGCAGTGGCCGGGCGAGCACCTGGACAGTGCCCGCCGCGCCGGCGTCGGTGGCCTCCGCGAGGAGGGCGGCCGCCTCGGCACGCACGTCGTCGGAGATGGACAGAGCGGTCTCCGACAGGATGGCACCGGGGAGCACCGGCAGGACGAGGGTCCGCTCGGCGCTGGGCTGCGCCGCGACGCGAATGGGCTGCACGCCGGGAGTACCTCCAGGATCTTGACACAGAGGTCCGCCGGCGCGGCCACGCTGCCGCGCCGGCGGGCTTGTTGCGTATCGGCTAGCCGGCGGCGGCCTTCAGCGCGTCACCGAGCGCGTTCGCCTCGTCGGGAGTCATCTCGACGACGAGCCGGCCACCACCCTCCAGCGGAACCCGCATGACGATGCCCCGGCCCTCCTTGGTGACCTCCAGCGGACCGTCGCCCGTCCGCGGCTTCATCGCCGCCATGTTGTCTCCCCTCAGACCTCTAAACCAGGGTCGGTGGGTTTCCCCACAGCCACTTCGTCGGCGCCACCGCGCTCACGGCCCGCGGTGCCGACCAACGATTTTCCCTGATGAACACCGCTGGACCCAAACTGAAGCGGGATTGATGTGACAGCATCTAGCTTATCCTGTATTTCGCTGTCACAATGTCCCGTCATGCAGGCACGGTCCGCCCTCTTCGATCTCTATGGCGACTACTTGCGCCAGCGGGGTGGGCGCGCGCCGGTTGCCGCCCTGGTCAGGCTGCTCTCACCGCTCGGGATCGCGGCTCCGGCGGTACGGACCGCAGTGTCCCGTATGGTGCGTCAAGGGTGGCTTCATCCGCTACGGCTTTCCACGGGCCCGGGGTACGGATTGACCGCCAAAGCGGCTCGCCGGCTGGACGAAGCGGCTACCCGGATTTACCGGACTGGAAAGATCAACTGGGACGGTCGGTTCGATCTCATCGTCCTGGAGCCACCTTCGGCGCGCCGCGACCGGCAGCGGCTGGCCGCCAACCTCTCGTATCTCGGGTACGGGATGCTCGGCGAGCACACCTGGGTGGCGCCCCGGCCCGGCGAAGACGTCGACGGGCTGCTGAATGAGGCCGGGCTGCGGTACGAGCGGTTCACCGCCAGCCACGCGATGGGCGGCGCGGGTGCCATGGGGGTGGTGCGGCGCGCCTGGGACCTGGGTGAGATCGGTGCGGCGTACGAGCGCTTCGTCGGCGATCACCGCGACCTCCTCGCGCAGGTCACCGCGCGCAGCAGCGACGAGGAGGCGTACGCGGCGCGGTTCCGGCTGGTGCACGCGTGGCGTAACTTCCTGTTCCGGGACCCGCAACTGCCGCCAGCCCTGCTGCCCGAGCGGTGGGCCGGCGCCACGGCGGCGTCGTTCTTCGACCGGCACGCGGCCCGGCTGCGCCCCGCCGCCGACCGGTACGTGGATCTCTGCCTGGACCACAAGAAAGGCTGACACCGTGAGTGAGCCGCTGCTCGTCGAGCGCACCGACGCCGTCGTGACCGTGACGCTCAACCGCCCCGAGTCGATGAACTCGCTCGACACGGCGCTCAAGGAGGCCCTCCGGGACGCGCTCGCCGACCTGGAGCGCGATCGCACCTGCCGCGCCGTGGTGCTGACAGGTGCCGGACGGGCGTTCTGCGTCGGGCAGGACCTGCGCGAGCACGTGGCCACCCTGGAATCCGGCACGATCGACCCGCTGCACACGGTCCGCGCGCACTACAACCCGATCGCGTCGACGCTCGCCAACATGCCCAAACCCGTGGTCGCCGCGGTTCGCGGGATGGCCGCTGGCGCCGGTGCGTCGCTGGCCTTCCTCGCCGACTTCCGGATCGGCGGACCCAAGACCGCGTTCCTCATGGCGTTCGCCAACGTCGGGCTGGCCGCCGACACCGGCGCGTCCTGGTCGCTGCCGCGGCTCGTCGGGCACGCCAAGGCGATCGAGCTGCTGATGCTCGCCCAGCCCGTACCGGCCGACGAGGCGCAGCGGCTGGGCCTGCTCACCACGCTGCTGGACGACGACGAGCAAGTGCTGCCCGCCGCTCAGGAACTGGCCGCCCGGCTGGCGAGCGGGCCGACCGTGGCGTACGGGGCGATCAAGCGGCAGCTCTCGGTGGGCGATGCCGGCACGCTGTCCGAGGCGCTGGCGGCGGAGGCTCAGGCGCAGGCGATCTGCGGCGCGACGGCCGACCACCGCCAGGCGACGGCGGCCTTCGTGGCCAAGCAGAAGCCCACGTTCACCGGCGCGTAAGTCGCTACTCGTCCTCGTCGTCTTCTTCGGGGTCGAGGTTGGCCTCTTCGCCCAGTACGAACGCCTGCATCGCCAGCTCGTCGCCGGACGGTGACACGAACGTGGGCAGTTCCCGGGGGCCCAGCTCCATGACGTACGACCAGAAGAGGCGCACCGCCTCGGCCGGGGTGGACGCCTCGATCGGCAGGTCGAGGCTCACCATCCAGGTGTGGCGGTCGGCCGGGGGCGGTACCTGGCCGGCGAGCTCGCGGTAGGTCTCGTCGTCGAGGCGGGTCACCGGGCCGGTGATCGCGAGCCTTCCGGCGGGCACCGGCTCGTCGAAGCTGCGCCGCAGGTACCGGACGACCAGCGGCCCCGGTCCGTCACCGGCCGGCTCGGGGTCGTCGGGGTCGTACTCGTCGGCGGCGCTCGGCACGACCCGGCCCATCGCCACCACGCCGGGATGCTCGCGGCCGGCCACCACCAGCACGTCGTCGCCGGTGGCCGGGCGCTCGGGCCCTTCCAGGCCGGTCAGCTCCAGTGTGTCGTGGTGGAACAGCCGCTCCGCCTGGTGCCTTTCATCGGAGATCACCACCGCCCACTGCGCCATGCCCGCAATCTCATCACGGGGTGGACACGTGGCAGCCGGCGAGGTGGTCGTCGACCATCCCGGTCGCCTGCATCAGCGCGTACGCCGTGGTGGGGCCCACGAACCGGAACCCGGCCTTCTTCAGGGCCTTGGCCATCGCCGTGGACTCCGGGGTGATCGCGGGCACCTCGGCGAACGAGCGCGGGCGCTTCGTGCGGGGCGGCGGCGCGAACGACCACAGCAGCGCCGCCAGCCCGTCGGGCAGGTCGAGTGCCGCTCGCGCGTTGTGTATCGCCGCCTCGATCTTGGCGCGGTTACGCACGATGCCCGCATCGCCCAGCAGCCGGTCGACGTCGGACTCGCCGTACTTGGCCACGGTCTCGATGTGGAACCGGTCGAAAGCCGCGCGGAACGCCTCGCGCTTGCGCAGGATCGTCAGCCACGACAGGCCAGACTGGAACGCTTCCAGACTGATCTTCTCGAAGAGCGGGTCGTCGCCACGGACCGGCTTGCCCCACTCGTCGTCGTGATAGCGCGCGTACTCCGGGGTGCTCGCGCCCCAGCCGCAGCGGGCCAGCCCGTCGGCCCCCGTGATCAGGTCGCTCACTAGATCTCGCCCGCCTCGACCAGCCGAGCGAACTTCTTCAACGCCTGCGTCAGGCTGACCTTGGAGCCGGGCCACAGCACGGGCCACGCCACCCGGCCAGCGATGCCGCCGGGCAGGTGGAACCACTCGTGCCACACCACCTGGGTGCGGTCGCGGTCCATCTGGGTACAGCGCAGCACGCCCGGGCCGCGCAGGAGCTTGCCGCAGTGCACGACGCGTACCTCGTACGGCCGATCGAGCCGCACCACCCGCATCTCGTCGCGCAGCACCGCCGGGCCGACCGTGGTGACCGCCTCGACCAGGCTGCCCTCACCACCATCGCCCTCGACCACGCGGACCCGGGTGAACGGGATCCAGTCGGACTGCCGCTCCCATGCCGTGAACGCGTCGAACACCCGGTGCGCCGGCGCATTGACGATCACGGTTGCGGTGACCTCGCCCGCGCCCGGCTGCGCGGCGGCGCGCAACTCGTCGGCCGAATCGGCCCCGGTCATGCGCCGCCGCCCGCAGCCGGCCCGGAGTCGAGGGAGCGCAGCGACCGAGCGCAGGGTCGGCTACAGGGCGGCTCAAAGGGCGCATGACCCGCGCGAGCGGAGGGAGCGCCAGTTGGCGGGGTCACGGGCGGGCCGGCGGCTCGTCGCCGGCAGGCGTGTCGTCGGCGGGTGCGCTACCCGCGTCGCCGTCCCGGTCGTCGTCGGTCTCGGCCTTGGCGGCCGGCTCGTGCTCCGGCTCGGCCTGCTCGGCCGGCGCTGTCTCAACTGGCGCTGTCTCAACACGCGCTGTGTCGGTGGGCTCCTCCTTCGGCGGCACCTCGTCACGCGGCGCCAGCCCGCCAGGCGTACCCAGATTGACCTCGCCGAGGTCGACGAAGCCCTCGCCGCGGGGTCGCTCGCCGCCGGCGCCGACCGCGGCCGGCACCAGCGCGGCCTCGCGGGCCCGGCGCAGCACGTCGGCGTCGGTGGTGCGGCCCTCGCGCAGCGCGACGACCTCCGCCTCCAGCACGCCGATCAGCTCGTCCTTGTATCCGATGTCATATGCCGCGCGCCGCAGCGCCTGGTCGACCTGAGCCATCCGGTAGCCCCGGACGGTCGTGTCGAACCGCACCGCCGACACATCGGACTCGAGCAGCGGCCTGCTGCCCGGCAGCGGCACGGACCTGCCGTCTGGCTCGACCGCGCCGAGCGCGGGATCGCCCCCCGTGACGAGCACGGTGACGCCGAAGACCACCGCGGCGACGGTCAGCGCCACGACCACGAGGAGGAGTACCTGACCCATAGACCGATCGTGGCATGACGCGGCGGGCAGGGCGACCCCGCCACCCCGGGTTAAGAGCCTGTTGGTAAATCTGCGATCGGCCGCGCCGGGCCCAGACGACGACCGGCCGCGCCGGACGGAAGGTCACATACAACACCGGTATGCGACCTTCCGTCCGACTTGCCGGACGCCGCCTGGACCTCGCCGCAGCTCGACCGCAGACTCACCAACAGGCTCTAACGTGATCGCGTGACTGATCTGCGCCTCGGGGCACGAACGTTCGGGCCCGGCGAGTTGGCCGTGATGGCGATCGTGAACCGCACGCCCGACTCGTTCTACGACCGTGGCGCCACGTTCGCGGCCGACGCGGCGCTGCGCGCGGTCGCTCATGCTGTCGCCGAGGGCGCGGACATCATCGACATCGGCGGGGTCAAGGCCGGTCCCGGACCGGACGTCGACATCACCGAGGAGATCCGCCGCACCGTCGACACGATCGCGGCGGTCCGCGCCGAGTTCCCGGAGATCGTCATCTCCATCGACACGTGGCGGTCGGAGGTCGCGGTCGAGGCGGTCGCGGCCGGCGCCGACCTGCTCAACGACACGTGGGCGGGGCCGGACCCGCGGCTCGCGGAGGTCGCCGCCGCCACCGGGGTCGGGTTGGTCTGCGCGCACGCGGGCGGGCTCAGACCACGGACGCGGTTGCACCGGGCCGCGTACACGGACGTCGTGGCCGATGTGATCGGGACGGTCACCGGCCTCGCCGAGCGCGCGGTGGCCCTGGGGGTACGCCGGGACGGCATCCTGATCGACCCGGCGCACGACTTCGGCAAGAACACCCGGCACTCGCTGGAGGTGACCCGGCGGCTCGGCGAGCTGGTGGCGACGGGCTGGCCGGTACTGGTGGCGCTCTCGAACAAGGACTTCATCGGGGAGACCCTCGACGTGCCGGTCGACGAGCGGGTCTCGGGCACGCTCGCCGCGACCGCGGTCTCCGCCTGGCAGGGCGCCCGGGTCTTCCGGGCCCACCAGGTGCGGCAGACCCGTCAGGTGCTCGACATGGTGGCCGCGATCAGGGGCGACCGCCAGCCGGCAGTCTCCCGCCGAGGGCTCGCCTAGGAAGAGGCTCTAGGTCCAGGTCAGGATGCGCTTGCGCCAGGCGTACAGGATGCCGAGCGCGAGGACGGCCACGAAGATCGCCATCTCGACCACGGTGGTCGCCCCGAAACCGGGTCGGTCGAAGATCACAGCCCACGGGAAGAGGAACACCGCCTCGACCGCGAAAAGCACATAAAGGTACGCGTAGACGTAATAGCGGATCTGCGCCTGTGCCCAATCGCCGCCCACCGGGTCGACGCCGCACTCGTACGTCTCGCGCTTGCCGATCGGCTCGGCGGGGCTGGCCGGGCGCAACAGCCTGTTGGCCGAGAAGGCGCCCACGAAGACCACGACGCTGGCGAGCAGCAGCAGCCCGAGCGTCGCGTACGACCCGAGATAACCGGCCACCAACGGAGCGTACCCGTGATCTAGCTAACGGGGGGACGATAGGGGTGCCCATCAGGCGGACCGGGGGTCAGGATCACCTAAGTCTTCGACGTACGCTCTTTGGTGGACAACAGGACGCGGGGCACGCAAGGAGGTCAGAGGTCAGTGACCAAGCAGGTTCGCCAGCTCGATCGGGTGGTCATCCGCTTCGCTGGCGACTCAGGCGACGGCATGCAGCTCACCGGAGACCGGTTCACCTCGGAGACCGCCCAGCTCGGCAACGATATCTCCACGCTGCCCAACTTCCCCGCCGAGATCCGCGCGCCCGCCGGCACCTTGCCCGGTGTGTCCAGCTTCCAGGTGCACTTCGCCGATTACGACATTCTGACCCCGGGTGACGCGCCGAACGTACTTGTCGCGATGAACCCGGCGGCCCTCAAGGCCAACGTGGGCGACCTGCCGCGCGGCGCCGCCATCATCGTCAACACAGACGAGTTCACCAAGCGCAACCTGGCCAAGGTCGGCTACACGGTGAGCCCGCTCGAAGACGGATCGCTCGAGGGATACTCCGTGCACCCGGTGGGCCTGACGAGCATGACCGTGGGCGCCCTCGCCGACCACGACGTATCGAAGAAGGACGCCGAGCGCGCGAAGAACATGTTCGCCCTCGGGCTGCTCTCGTGGATGTACTCGCGGCCGTACGAGTCGACGATCACCTTCCTGGAGCGCAAGTTCGCCGCGCGGCCCGAGCTGGTCAGCGCCAACATCGCCGCGTTCAAGGCCGGCTGGAACTTCGGCGAGACCACGGAAGACTTCGCCGTGCGGTACGAGGTCAAGCCAGCCAAGATGCCACCCGGCACCTACCGCAACATCACCGGCAATGCGGCCCTCGCGCTCGGCATCGTCGCGAGCGCGGTGCGGTCGAAGCTGCCGGTCTTCCTCGGCGCCTACCCGATCACCCCGGCGTCCGACATCCTGCACGAGCTGAGCAAGCACAAGCGGTTCGGCATCACGACCATGCAGGCCGAAGACGAGATCGCCGCGATCGGGGCGACGCTCGGTGCGGCGTACGGCGGCGCGCTGGGCATCACCACGACGAGCGGCCCGGGCGTGGCGCTCAAGGGCGAGACGATCTCGCTGGCGGTGGCGCTGGAGCTGCCGCTCGTCATCGTCGACGTGCAGCGGGCCGGCCCGTCCACGGGCATGCCGACCAAGACCGAGCAGGCCGACCTCAACATGGCGCTCTTCGGGCGCCACGGCGAGGCACCGGTCGCGGTGATCGCCCCGAAGTCGCCCTCCGACTGCTTCCACGCGATCATCGAGGCGTCCCGGATCGCGCTGACCCACCGCACGCCGGTGATCCTGCTGTCCGACAACTACGTCGCCAACGGCTCCGAGCCGTGGCTGCTGCCCGACGTCGAGTCGCTGCCCGACCTGACCGTCGAGTTCGCGACCGCGCCGAACGGGGAGGACGGCACCACCTTCCTGCCGTACCTGCGTGACCCGGAGACGCTGGCCCGGCCGTGGGCGATTCCCGGCACCGCGGGGCTGGAGCACCGCATCGGCGGCCTGGAAAAGGCAGACAAGACCGGCGACATTTCGTACGACCCGGGCAACCACGACTTCATGGTGCGCACCCGGGCCGCCCGCATCGAGGCGATCCAGGTGCCTGACGTCGAGGTGGAGGACCCCGACGGCGAGGCCCGCGTGCTCGTACTCGGATGGGGCTCGACCTACGGGCCCATCGGCGCCGCCTGCCGGGCGCTGCGCCAGCGCGGGCACTCCGTCGCCCAGGCTCACCTGCGCCACCTCGCGCCGATGCCGGGCAACCTCGGCGAGGTGCTGGGGAGCTACGACCGCGTGGTCATCCCGGAGATGAACCTCGGGCAGCTCGCCCACGTCATCCGGGCCCGCTACCTGGTCGACGCCATCCCCTACAACAAGGTTCGCGGTCTCCCGTTCACCGCCGCTGAGCTGGAGTCCATGCTGGAGGACGTGGTCAAGAATGGCTGAGCCGGTCGCCGTCAAGTTGACGATTAAGGACTTCAAGTCCGACCAGGAGGTGCGCTGGTGCCCGGGCTGCGGTGACTACGCGATCCTCGCCGCCGTCCAGTCGTTCATGCCGGAGCTGGGCATCCCGCGCGAGCGGATCGTGTTCGTCTCCGGGATCGGCTGCTCCTCGCGCTTCCCGTACTACATGAACACGTACGGCCTGCACTCGATCCATGGGCGGGCGCCGGCGATCGCCACCGGCCTCTCGGTGAGCCGGCCCGACCTGTCGGTCTGGGTGGTCACGGGTGACGGCGACGCGCTGTCGATCGGCGGCAACCACCTCATCCACGCGCTGCGCCGCAACGTCAACCTCAAGATCCTGCTCTTCAACAACCGGATCTACGGCCTGACCAAGGGGCAGTACTCGCCGACCTCTGAGCTAGGAAAGATCACCAAGTCGACGCCGGTGGGCTCGGCGGACTCGCCGTTCAACCCGCTGTCGCTGGCGCTCGGTGCCGAGGCGACGTTCGTGGCCCGCACGATCGACTCCGACCGCAAGCACCTCCAGTCGGTGCTGCGGGCGGCCGCCGAGCACGAGGGCTCCGCGTTCGTGGAGATCTACCAGAACTGCAACATCTTCAACGACGGCGCGTTCGACGAGCTCAAGGACGCGGGCACGCGCGATGACTACCTGATCCGCCTGGAGCACGGCCAGCCGATCACCTTCGGCAAGGACGGGCAGTTCTGCGTCGTGCACCCGCCGGGTGGTTTCGGGCTGGAGGTACGCGAGACGGCCTCGGTGTCGCCCGCCGACATCGTGGTGCACGACGCGGGTGTAGCCGAGCCGGCTTACGCGTTCGCCCTCTCCCGGCTGCCGGGAGAGGACCTGCGCAACACGCCGATCGGCGTCTTCCGCCAAGTGCCGCGCCCGTCCTACGACAACCTGGTGCACTCCCAGGTCGAGGCGGCCAAGGCGAAGGCAACAGGCACCCCGGAGGAGCAGCTCGCCGGGCTGCTCACCTCCGGCGATACCTGGACGATCATCTAGGCGAAGCGGGTCAGCGGGTGCGCTGGCGATAGGTTGTCGCGGCCGCCTCGATGCGGCGGCGGGTCCTCGTGTCACGGGAAAGGGCACGCTTGCCCTTCTGGTACAGGTAGACACCGCCGCCGATGACGGCCGCGCCGACGATCACGTAAACGGCGACCCCGATCAGCGCCTTGAGCAGCGCGATCGCGATCCACCCCACCGCCACCGTCGCGACGATGGCGGCTGCGGTCCAGGCCAGGAAACGTCCCATGGATCCAGAGTGCGCCTGCTTCGCAACCCGCGACATCGGGGGAAAACCCTAGACCCTCTTGCGCACGGCGGCCGGTTGTGAAAATTTCCTTCTGAATAGGTACGTCTAGGTGGCGGATGTTGACGGAAGGAGTCCCGATGGGTCGACTGCGAGCCGCGCTCGTCGCGGCGGCGCTGGTGAGCGGCGGCCTCGTGGTGGCCGCGCCGGCCAGCGCCGCGCCGATCGCGCAGGTTGAGGCGTCGCAGGCGTGCGCGCCGAACCTCGCCACGCCGAAGCGGCAGCTGCGAGCGATGTGGATCGCCAGCGTCGCCAACATCGACTGGCCCAGCGCGCCGGGCCAGACCGAGGAGAAGCTCAAGGCCGAGTACCTGGGCTGGCTCGACCTGGCGCAGCGGCTCAACCACAACGCGGTGATCGTGCAGATCCGGCCGACGGCGGACGCGTTCTGGCCGTCGCCGTACGAGCCGTGGTCGGAGTGGCTCACCGGCGCGCGGGACGGTGTCTCGCCCGGCTGGGATCCGCTGGCGTTCCTGGTAGAGGAGTCACACAAGCGGAACCTCGAGTTCCACGCCTGGTTCAACCCGTACCGGATCTCCATGCCGCAGGGCGCCGCCGCCGATATCAACAAGCTCGCGCCCAACCACCCGGTGCGCCAGCACCCGGACTGGGCGGTCGCCTACCCGGTCAACGCGGCCGGCTCCCGCCTGTACTACAACCCGGGCATTCCCGAGGTCCGGCAGTTCGTGCAGAAGGCGATGATGGACGCGGTGCTCAGGTACGACATCGACGCCGTCCACTTCGACGACTACTTCTACCCGTACCCGGTCGCCGGCCAGGATTATGCCGACGCCGCGACGTTCGAGCAGTACGGTGCCGGCTTCACGAACAAGGCGGACTGGCGGCGGAACAACATCGACCTGCTGGTCCAGGAGTTCGGCGCGAAGGTCAAGGCGGCCAAGCCGTGGGTGAAGTTCGGCGTCAGCCCGTTCGGCATCTGGCGGAACAAGGCCGCTGACCCGCTCGGCTCCGACACCAACGGCACGCAGTCGTACGAGGCGAACTTCGCGGACACCCGAAAGTGGGTCAAGGAGGAGTGGATCGACTACATCCTCCCCCAGATCTACTGGAACATCGGGCTGGCCGTCGCCGACTACGCCAAGCTGGTGCCCTGGTGGGCCGACGTGGTCAAGGGCACGCGGGTGCAGCTCTACATCGGGCAGGCCGACTACAAGATCGGTGAGGTGGGCCAGCCGGCCGCGTGGCAGGACCCGGCGGAGATGTCCAAGCACCTGACCTTCAACCATGACTATCCGGAGGTCGCCGGCAACGTGCACTTCAGCGCGGTGCAGGTACGCCGGAACAAGCTCGGCGCCACCGACATCTACGCGGCCGAGCACTACTCCCGGCCGGCGCTGGTGCCGACGATGGCGCACCTGCCCAGCAAGCCACTGCTGTTCCCGGTGGTGACGCGGGCGTCCCGTACCGGCGACGGCGTCAAACTCAACTGGTTCCTGCCGCTCGGGCGCGCCACGTCGTACGCGGTCTACCGCTTCGACGGCATCAGCCTGCCGGGCAAATGCGGGCTCGCCGACGCCACCCACCTTCTCGGCACCGTGCGGGGCACGTCCTTCGTGGACCCGACCGCCGAGCGGGGCAAGCGGTACACGTACTACGTGACCGCACTGGACCGCACCTGGAACGAAGGCCCACCGTCGCCACCAGCGATAGTCGGCTGACCTCACCGCGGATGCCCCGGACCGATCGTCCGGGGCATCCGTCTATTTTCGCAGGTGACGCCAAAGATCAATCTTGCGTACAGATCGGCACGGGCCTATCCCTCGACACTGAAGGGCACCTGACCCACACAATGGGTCACCTTCGGGAGGGAAACGACATGTCCCGTCGGATCGCGATCACCCTCGCCGCCGCTCTCGTCACCGTCCTCGGCCTGGCCCAACCCGCCCTCGCCGCACCGGCAGACAAGATGACCGTCCTCGCCAGCTGGACGCAGACCAGTACCGCCAGCTACAACACCTGGAACTCCGCCCGCTCCAACCAGGGCGCCTGGACCGCGTACGGGTTCAACTGGTCGACGGACTACTGCTCGTCCAGCCCCGACAACCCGCTCGGGTTCGACTTCAAGCTGTCGTGCCACCGCCACGACTTCGGGTACCGCAACTACAAGGCCGTTGGGCAGTTCGACGCGAACAAGGCCCGGGTCGACAGCGCCTTCTACTCAGACCTCAAGCGCAAGTGCGCCGGGTACAACGCCGTCGTGCGCCCCGCGTGCCTCTCGCTCGCCTGGACGTACTACCAGGCCGTCAAGGCGTTTGGCAGCGTGGTGACCACCCAGTCCGACCTCGACCGGGCCGAGCGGCTCCTCCCGCAGGGCTGAGCCGCTTCACCGACGCCTAGGCCGCGAAGCGCGGTGAGCCGACCGCCATGTCGGGGTGGTCGACGGCCAGGGCCTCCTCGGCGGCTTCCTCCAGCGTGAGGGTGCCGCCTTCGGCGTACGCCTCGTCGAACGTGGCGTCTCCGAGGATCACGCGCACGGCGGCCTGGCGCTCGGCCCAGTACGGGCTGTAGATGCCGGGCGCGCTGCGCAGCTGCGACCGGGTCGCCTGCGCCGCACCGAACAGCCGAGCCGCCGTGCGGTGGTCGCCACCCAGCGCGCACCGCACGGCGATCGCGCTGATCGCGTCGCAGGCCCGGCTGTGGTACCCGTACGACATCCGCGAGCGCAGGGCCACCACCAGGTGGTCGTGCGCGGCCACCAGGTCACCGCGGCCCAGGGCCACCATGCCGAGCAGGAAGTCGACGCTGCGCCGGCCCCGCTCGGCCGCCCGGGACGCCTCGACCAGCCGGGCCGCGCCCAGCACGTCGGCCGCGTCGTCGAGCGCGCCGCGCTGCCACAGCAGCTCCGCGAGCGTGTACACGGCCAGCAGGGCGTCACCGGACGCGCCGCTGGTGCCCGCCCAGTCGATCACCTCACGGCAGGCCCGCTCGGCCTCGGTGTACTGGCCCATGTCGACCAAGGGTGCACCCCGCCCGGCCAGGACCCGGGCCAGCAGACCGGCATCGCCGGCCCGCCGGGCCGCACCCTCGGCACGCTGCGAGAACCGCAGCTCCTCGGCGAACTCGCCGTCGGCGCCGGCGTGCAGCGAGTGCATGTGGTACGCCGCCGCCAGCTCCGCCTCCGGGATCGACTCCCCGGTCTCCGCGATCCGGCCGTACAGGCGGAACAGCCACAGCCGGCCCTCCCGAGCCAGCCCGCGCTCGCGCCACCACTGGTCCAGGCCGCCCGCGATCTGCAGGCCGGCCCGCGCGCTGCCACCGGTGGCCGTCCACCGCAGCGCCGCCCGCAACTCGTCAGCGAGCGGGTCGAGGGCGTACAGCGACAGCGTCACCGGTCGCCCGTCGGTGCCCAGGTGTGCCTTCTGCAAGGCGTGCAAAGACCAGGCCACGTGCCGGTCGCGCGCCGCCTGCTCCTCACCGGCGTCGACCAGCCGGCGGGCCGCGTACGCCCGGATCGGGTCGAGCATCCGGTACGTGGTACCCGACGCGTGCGGCTCGGCCTGGATCATCGACTTGTCGACCAGTACCGCCAGCGGGTCCAGCGGATCGTCGTCAAGCAGCCACTCCACCGTCGGCAGGTCGACCGGCCCGGAGAACACCGCCAGCCACCGCAGCAGTCGCGCCGCCCGCGGTCCCAGCGTCCGGTACGACCACGTCACCGTCGCCTGCATCGTGGCGTGCCGCTGAGTCGTGGTACGCCTAGCCGCCGGCGCCGCCGGGCTCTTCGTCAGGTCGACGGTCGCCAACTGGCTGGCCACCCACCGGCCGTTACCGGCGTACGTCTGCTCCGGATCGTCACGCCCGGCGTCCAGCGTGCCCAGCACGTCGTCCAGCCGCTCGGCCAACTGCCCGGCCGACAGCACCCGCAACCGGGCCGCGGCCAGCTCGATCGCCAGCGGCAACCCGTCCAGCCGGGACACCACCCGCTGCATGTCGCTGGACTCCGCCAGCGCCACCGCCCGGCCACCACGGGCCTCGCGCGTGCGGTCGAGCAGCAACGCCACGGCGTCGCTGGGCCCGCCACCGGGCGAAGGGTCGACCGACAACGGCGGAATGCGCCACACCGTCTCACCCGGCACGCTGAACGGCTCGCGGCTGGTCGCCAGCACGCCCACGCCACGCCCACCGGTCAGCAACCGCGAAATGATCTCGGCCGAGGCGTTCAGCTGCGCGTCGCACGTGTCGAGCACCAGCAGCATCCGCCGGGACGCCGCGTACTCCACCAGCGTGTCGCTCATCGGCCGGCCCGGCTCCGGACGCAGGCCCAACACCGCGGCGATCGCGAACGCGACCAGCCCCGGGTCGGTCACCGTCGCCACGTCGACGAACCAGACCCCGTCCGGGTACTCGTCGACGAGCCCGCCCGCCACCTCCATGGCCAGCCGGGTCTTGCCCGCCCCACCGGCGCCGACCACCGTCACCAGCCGGTGCGTGGCCGTCAGGCTGGTCAGCTCGGACCGCTCGGCGAACCGCCCCACGAACGAGGTCACGTGATTGGGCAGGTTGTGGGAGCTGGCGTCGGTACGCGGGCGCGGGAACTGGCTCTCCAGCCCCGGCGCGACCAGCTGGAACAGCCGCTCCCGGTCGTCGAAGCCGCGCAGCCGGTGCAGGCCCAGGTCGAGCAGCGACGCCTGCGGTGGCAGTGGCGCCGCGTACCGGGCGGTGGCCGCCGAGCACAGCACCTGGCCACCGTGTGCCGCGGCGGCGATCCGCGCGGCGCGGTGCACCTCCGGGCTGGCGTACTCGCCGTTGACCGCCTCGGCCAGGCCCGTGTGCAGGCCCATCCGGACCTTCGGCACCGACTCCGGCGACGGCCAGTCGTGCGCTGACAGCGCCAACTGCGCCGTCATGCAGGCGTCGACCGCCGAGGCGGCGTCCGAAAAAGCGATGAAGAAGGAGTCACCCTCGGTGAACAGCTCCGTACCGTTGCTTTCGGACAAGGTACGGCGCAGCAACCGGCGGTGCTCACTCAAGACCGGCCGGTAGCCGGGACCGAGCATCTGGGCCATTCTCGTTGAGCCCTCGATGTCGGTGAACATGAAAGTCACCAGCCCACTCGGCAGGTGTGTCCGTGCCGACACGCGTGGAACCTCCGCCCCCCTGGAAGTGGGTTCATGCTGTCGTACCCCCGCAACCTGGCACATCGTAGAAACGGTCGACGCAGACCCACCCCAAGGTCGTATCACGGGGCGAGCGGGGCGTGGCGGGGGTGTTACGGCTGGGCTAACGACTACCGGCGGGCTGGGACGTGGTACGTAGGGTCAGAAATAGACATCCTTCTGGCCCTTTACTCCACGGTAGTGGGGCATTAGCCGCAGCCACAGCCGCCACCGCAGCAGCCGCCACCAGCCGAAACGGGGCCGGCGGCCGGAGCGCTGCCGCCGCCGCGACCCGTGAACGCGACGGTGGAGAGGAGCTTGACCGTGTCGCCGTGGCCCTGCGGGCACGTCGCCGGGTCGGCCGAAGCGGTCATCGGCCGATTGACCTCGAAGGTGTCGCCGCAGGCGCGACACCGGAACTCATACCGGGGCATGAGGAAAGGGTACGGCTTGGACGCGGGGGTGGAACCCGCCGTGTTATGCGCAATACTCGACGGGTGGTGGACGGGGAGGCGACACCTGAGCGCCGGCTTCGGTCGGCGTCACCGGAATGGGATGGACCGCTCGGTAGCTCCGGAGCGGCACCCGAGTCTGCCCCGAAGGCACCCGAGGTAAAGCCCGAGCCCGCACCCGCCAAGCCCGAGGCTGAAAAGCCGGCCGAGCCGGTTGCGAAGCCGGTCACCACGGAGACAAAACCGGATGTGCTGGAGGTCGGGCCTCGGCCGTCGCGGATCCGCATCCCGTACGCGCACGCCCTGCGCCGCCTCCCCCGGCCGCGCCAGGTAGCGGGCGCCACCCGCGCGTGGGCCGGCCGCCCGAGCGGCCAGATCACCCTGCCCGGCCTGCTCCTCGCCGCCCTCGTCGGCATCGGCGCCGCGTCCGGGGCGGTACTGATCCCGGCGACCGCGACCGACCGCGCCGCTGGCACCGCCACGCCGACGCCGGAGGCCACCGAATCGCTCGCACCCGACGCCGGTGGACCCGGCGCGACAGGTGGGCCGATCACCCAGTACCCGACCGGCTCCACCTCACCGACCACCGGCACCGGCACGACGAGCGGGCGCCCGGCGGACGTCCTCGCCAACTGGGCCTCGCAGGCCGCGAGCAAGGTCGACGTGCCGTTGGTCGCCATGCAGGCGTACGGGTACGCGGAGCTCGTGGTCGCGCAGACCAACCCGTCCTGCAACCTGAAATGGACCACCTTGGCGGCGATCGGCAAGGTGGAGTCGAACCACGGGCGCTTCAACGCCACGCTGTCGACTAACGGACAGTCCCTGCCGCCGATTCTCGGCCCACCGCTCAACGGCCAGGGCGGCACGCAACGCATTCTCGACACCGACCAGGGCCAACTCGACGGCGATCCGACGTATGACAAGGCGGTCGGCCCGATGCAGTTCATCCCCACGACCTGGCGCCAGCACGCCGTCGATGCCGACAATGACCAGGCCAAAGATCCGAACGACATCGACGACGCCGCACTCGCCGCCGGCAACTACCTCTGCCAGGGAGGGCGCAACCTCTCCGATGGGCAATCCTGGTGGAACGCCATTCTTTCGTACAACGACGTGCGGCCGTACGCGCAATCGGTATTTGACGCGGCAAATGATTACGGGGCCAAGAGTCGCACTTAGCGTCACCTCGTGGGCACTTTGACGGACAAGACCCTTCCGCTCACCTGCGCCCCAAGGCAAGCTAGACGGGTGATGGTACGCGAGTGGGACTCCCGGACTGCGCCGTCCGCGGAGATTGAGTCCTTGCTGGACACTCTCAACGCGGTACTCGCGGCCGATCTCCCGGAAGACCCGTTGTGGCAAAACGGTTCGCTGCGCGAGTACCAGTCCGAGACGATGCCCGGTGAACGGCGTATCTCGTGGGTCGCCGAGGAGCCGAGCACCGACGGCACGCCCGGCCCACTCGTCGGCCACGTCAACGTGCTGCTGCTGGGTGACATCGGGGTCGTCGAGCTTTTCGTCCACCCCAAGGTTCGGGGCAGCGGCCTGGCGCATCAGATGCTGGCCAAGGCCGTCCGGCGCACATACGACGAAGGCTTCTCGGCTATCGGCGTCGAGGTCGTGGGCGGCACACCGGCGGTCAAGTTCTACGAGTCTCTCGGCTTCGACCGGGAGTACGTCGAGACCCGCAGCGTGCTGAAGCTGTCCACGGTGGACTGGCTGGCGGTCGGCGAGATGGCGCGCGGCATCGGCAGCGGCTACCGGGTCGAGTTCTTCCCGGGCGGCCCGCCAGACGACCTCATCGAGGAGTACGCGATCGCGAAGGCGGCGGTGCGCGAGGCCGAAAACGGCGACCTCGACCTGCGCCCCAGCTCATACGACCCGCAGCGGCTCCGCGACAGCCTGGCGTGCCTGCACAACCGCGGCATGAAGCCGTACATCGTGCTGGCGATCCACGAGAAGACCGGCGCGGTCGCCGGGCTCACCGAGGTCGTCGTGCCGGCCCAGCACCCCACGCGGGCCGACCAGTACGACACGATCGTCGTGCCAGATCACCGCGGCTACGGCATCGATCGGGCCATCAAGTCCAGGATGCTCTTCGAGCTGCGCTCGGCCGAGCCCAAGCTCACCGACGTGCAGACCTGGAACGCGCTCGACAACGAACCGATGCTGAAGGTTAACGCCGAACTGGGGTTCCAGCCCGATCGCGAGTGGTACGAATACGGCGCCGACGTGCCCGCGCTCCTGCATCGGCTCGACCCGAAAACCTGATGCCGATCTGAGGCTGGCACGCCTTAACGTGCGTTCTACTGTGTCCCGCCTTGTGGAGGCTCCATGCGCCCGCGCCGCTTGTGCGCTCTCATACTGACCGCCGTCGCCATACCCGCCGTGGTGGCGGTCGCGCCCACCGCGGCGATCGCCGCCCCGACAGATCTCTTCATATCCGAATATGTCGAAGGTTCGTCGAACAACAAGGCGATCGAGCTTTACAACGGCACCGGCGCCGCCGTCGACCTCGCGGCCGGCGGTTACCAGCTCCAGCTGTACTTCAACGGCGGCACCACCCCGACGAGCTTCGCGCTGACCGGCACGGTCGCCACCGGTGACGTGTTCGTGTTCGCGCACGCGTCGTCAGCCGCCGCGATCCTGGCGCAGGCCGACCAGACCACCGGCTCCGGCCTCTTCAACGGCGACGACGCCGTGGTGCTCGCCAAGGGCGGCACTGTTGTCGACGCGATCGGCCAGGTGGGCGTCGACCCGGGCACCGAGTGGGGCACCGGCCTGAACAGTACCGCCGACAACACGCTGCGGCGCCTGCCCACGATCAGCGCGGGCGACACCGAGCCGGGCGACGCGTTCGACCCAGCGACACAGTGGACAGGGCTGGCCGCCGACACGTTCGACGGTCTCGGCTCGCACACGATCGAGGGTGGCGACCAGCCGGCCGTCCTGGCCTGTGGTGGCACGCTCACCACCGAGGCGGGCAGCGCGGCCACGCGTACCGTCACCGCGACCGACCCCGACGACACCGTCGTCGACCTCGCGGTCAGCGCGACGACGGCCTCGATCTCCCGCACCTCCTTCACACCCGCGACCGCGACCGGCGGCACCGCCACCGCGGTCGTCACCGCGGCGGCCGACCTGCCGGCCGGGTCCTACCCGGTCACCATTACCTCGACCGACACCGACGGCACGACCGCGACCTGCGGGTTCACCGTCGAGGTGACCACCGTGCGCACGGTCGGCGAGATCCAGGGCCAGACCCTCGACAGCGAGCAGGGCAGGGCCGACCGGTCACCGTTCGCTCCCGCGTCCGGCACCGGCACCAGCGGCTCACTGT
The DNA here is from genome assembly GCF_027923225.1 of Phytohabitans aurantiacus. Lineage (GTDB taxonomy): Bacteria > Actinomycetota > Actinomycetes > Mycobacteriales > Micromonosporaceae > Phytohabitans > Phytohabitans aurantiacus. The sequence continues at coordinate 58,667 of NZ_BSDI01000003.1, read as the reverse complement.
TCGACGTACGCGGTGTCATCACGCAGCGCACGCTGGCTCGCAGCTCGGCCGGCGCCAACCAGTACGGCTTCTTCCTGCAGAGCCGGGCCGGCACCGACGACGGCGATCCGACCACATCGGACGGCATCTTCGTGTTCATGGGCTCGTTCACGTCGCTGATCGGCGGGTACGTGCCGGTCGTCGGCGACGAGGTCGTGCTGCGGGCACGGGTCTCCGAGTTCTTCAACCTGACCCAGCTCTCCAGCGCCTCCCTGGTGCGCACGCTCGACACCGGCGTCACCGACGTCGCGGTCACCGACGCGAAGCCGCCGGTCGACCTCACCGCCGCCGACCGGTTCTGGGAGCGGCACGAGGGCATGCAGATCCGGGTTCGTTCGGGCAGCGGCGCGGTGAGCGGGCGGGACGTCTTCGCGTCCACCGCCGACTCCGAGATCTGGTTGGTCGACCGCGACAGTGGCCTGCTGGACCGGCCGAACGAGTACGGCCGCCGGGTGTTCCGCGACGCGCACCCGCGCGACAACAACGTCAACGAGCTCTTCGACGACGGCAACGGCATGCGGATCATGCTGGGCAGCATGGGTGTCAAGTGGACAGCCCAGGACAACACCACGCTCCTGCCGCCCGCGCACACCTTCGACACGCTGACCGCTGACGCCGTGGGTGGCCTGTACTTCTCGTTCGAGAAGTACGGCGTACAGGCCGCGACCGCTGCCTTTGCCAGCGGCGCCGACCCGTCGGCCAACCACCCGCCGCAGCCCGCCCGGCGCGACCGGCAGTTCGCGGTGGCGACCTACAACGTGGAGAACCTGTACGACTACCGTGACGACCCGTTCGACGGATGCGACTTCACCGGCAACGCCGGCTGCACCGGGGTCAGCCCGCCGTTCGACTACGTACCGGCGAGCGAGGCGGAGTACCAGGCGCAGCTCGGTGACCTGGCCGACCAGATCACGAACGACCTGCACGCGCCCGACCTGATCCTCGTGCAGGAGGCGGAAGACCAGGACATCTGCTCGGTGTCCGGCGGTTCGCTGGTCTGCGGCGCTGTCGACAACGCCGACGGCGCGCCCGACACGCTGCAGGAGCTGGCGCTGCGGATCGCCGCTGACGGTGGGCCGGCGTACACGGCGGCCTATGACCGCGACGGCGCCGACGACCGGGGCATCACGGCCGCGTTCCTCTTCCGCCCGGACCGGGTCGCGCTCGCGGCTCCCACCGCCGACGACCCGGTGCTCGGCTCCGCGCCGACCGTGTCGTACCGGGCCGCCGGCCTCGCCCACAACGCCGACGTGCAGAACCCCAAGGCGCTCAACGCCGACCTGCCGTCGGATGTGGACACCTCGACCGGTGTCGACGGCTCCGACGTCTACACGCGGGCTCCGCAGGTCGGCAAGTTCATCCTGGACGGACAGACGACGCTGTGGGCGGTGAGCAACCACTACTCGTCCACGCCGCAGGCGCGCGTGGGCCAGCGGCGGGAGCAGGCCGCGTACGGTGCCGCGATCGTGTCGGCCATCGGTTACGGGGCGCGCGTCGTGTACGGCGGCGACCTGAACGTCTTCCCGCGCCCCGACGACCCGGTGTTGCCGGTCTCCGACCAGCTCGCGCCGCTGTACGACGCCGGCCTGCACAACCTGTGGGAAGACCTGGCGCGGGAGGTGCCCAACTCGGCGTACTCGTACGTCTTCCAGGGGCAGGCGCAGACGCTCGACCACCTCTTCGTGACCGGGACGCTCTACGACCAGCTCGTGCAGATGCGGGCCGCGCACGTCAACGCCGACTGGGCCGCCGACCACGACGGAGACGGCTCGCGCGGCTCCAGCGACCACGACCCACAAGTAGCCCGCTTCCGCAACCGCCCCTGACGGCTCCATGAGGTTTGATGCCCCCGCCGGGAACGCCCGGCGGGGGCATTGCGTGTACGGGGTATGGGACTGACCACGACGGAGCCAGCCGCACTCGCCGATGAAGGGGTGCCGGCTTCGTTCGAGCAGTTCTACCGGGCATACCTCGACCGGGTGTACCGGGCGCTCGCGATCACTCTGGGCAGTGACGATCTCGCGCGGGAGGCCACGGACGAGGCGATGGCCCGCGCGTACGCCCGATGGCGCAGGGTCGCTGACCTCGACAATCCGGGTGGCTGGGTGTACAGGGTTGGGCTGAACTGGGCCACGTCCCGCTGGCGCAAGCTGCGCCGGGAATTCCGAAGCCCACCGTCCGACGGGGACCGGCTCACGGCGGCTCCCGACCCGGCCGCTATCGCCGCCCGTACCGCTCTGGAGCGGCTGCCCGTGGCGCAGCGCGCCGTCGTCGTCTGCCGGGTGCTGCTCGACCTGTCCACCATCGAGACCGCCAGCGTGCTCGGGATCGCCGAAGGCACGGTCAAGAGCCGGCTGTCACGTGCCCTCGACGGGCTGCGCGCGGAACTCACCGAGGAGGAGTGAACATGTCCTCAGTACCCGATGAGCTTGTGGAAACCGTGCGCCGGGCCGCAACGGCGCCGAACGCGCACGGCGGTGATCTCGCGTCCGTGCGGCGGCGTGCCCAGCGCCGCCGGCGCCGTCGCCATGTGGCCGCGCTGGCCTGTGCCGCTGCCGTCGCCGGAGCAGCGGCCCTCGCCGTGCCCATATTGGACCAGGAGGCAGTGCCGCCTGCTGCCGTCAAGTCTGCGCAGCGCCTGATGCTGAACGACATCAGCGGCCGCGGCATAGGCCTGATAGCGAAGGATCCCGCGACCGGACACGTCGGGCGGATTGGCGCCGCCGAGGTCCTGGACGACGGCTCCATCGCGTTGATCGGGGCGCGGCAGCTCAACAGCGTGCAGTCGGTCATGGCGATACCCGGCGGGCCCGTGGTGATCGTCGGCGAAATACTGGAACGCGGCGGCGTCTCCCGGGGAGGCCTCGTAGTAGCTCCGGACGGCGGTCCCGCGACGCGTTACGACGTCGCGTCCGACTGGAGCATGGTCCAGCTCGTGGGGGTTGGCGACGGCGATGTCTACCTCCTGCGTTCGGATGGTCTGACGGCCCGCGACCTCGCCACCGGCAAAGAGCACTTCCTGCTTAGCCGTGACGACTTGGGCTACAGCGTGAATCCCGCTCCCGTCGGGCTCGGCAAGCGGTTGGCGATCGACGTTGCCGCCGGTGTCGCCGCGCTGGCGAGCAGGTGCGAGCTGCGCATCGTCGATCTGTCGAGCAGGCGGCAACGGGCCAAGGCCGACCTGCCGTGCAACGTTGCCTACACGTGGGTCCGGATATCACCGGACGGGCGACTCGCAGCGGTCCACTACACCGAGGGCGCCAAGCGCCGGCTGGCCGTCGTCGAAACCCTCACGGGTGCGCTCCGCCTCGACCAGGTCCTCGAAACCATCACGTCCCGAGACGTGCTCCATGACTTCCAGACACCATTCGGCATGGCCTGGACCGACGCGCAGACCCTGCGCGTGGCTTGGCTGGGGCCAAACACAGCGTCCAAGAATCTGGCGGACACACTACAAGTCCGGACGGTGCCGGTCCCTAAGCAGTAGTCGAGGCCGCCGGCGCGTGCTGGCGGGAGCGAAAGCGATGGTCGAAAGGTCAGTAGCGGGCGCGCAACAGGCGGGCGGCCTCGACGGCCCAGTACGTCAGGATCATCTGGGCGCCGGCGCGGCGGATCGACGTGAGGGTCTCGAGGATCGCGGTGTCGCGGTTGAGCCAGCCGTTGGCGGCGGCCGCCTCGACCATCGCGTACTCGCCGGAGATCTGGTACGCCGCCACCGGGACGTCTACGGCCTCGCGGACCGCGGAGATGACGTCGAGGTACGGCAGGGCCGGCTTGACCATCACCATGTCGGCGCCCTCAGCGACGTCGAGCGCCACCTCACGCAGCGCCTCGCGCAGGTTGGGCGGGTCCTGCTGGTAGGTGCGGCGGTCGCCGACCAGCGACGACTCCACGGCCTCGCGGAAGGGACCGTAGAAGGCAGACGCGTACTTGACCGCGTACGCCAGGATCGCCACGTCGGCGTACCCGGCAGCGTCGAGCGCCCGGCGCACCACGCCGACCTGGCCGTCCATCATCCCGGAGGGTCCGACGACGCCGGCGCCAGCCGCCGCCTGCGCCACGGCCATCTCCGCGTACGCGGCGAGCGTGGCGTCGTTGTCGACCGTGCCGTCGGGCGCGAGCAGCCCGCAGTGCCCGTGCGAGGTGAACTCGTCGAGGCACAGGTCGCTCATCACGACCGTCGCGTCGCCGATCTCGGACACCACATCACGGATCGCGACGTTCAGGATGCCATTCGGGTCGATGCCGCCCGAGCCGGCGGGATCCTTCGACACCGGAACGCCGAACAGCATGATGCCGCCGACACCCGCCTGGACGGCCTCGACCACCGCCTTGCGCAGCGAGTCACGGGAGTGCTGCACCACGCCCGGCATCGTGCCGATCGGCCGCGGCTCCGCCAGCCCTTCCTTGACGAACATCGGAAGGATCAACTCGGACGGCGCGACCCTGGTTTCTTCGACCAGCCGCCGCATCGCCGGCGTACGGCGAAGGCGGCGGGGTCGCACATCCGGATAGGACATCAGCGGAACCTCAAAGCCGTGGGCCCTTGGACCTTCGAGCCGCGGCGCTGCTTGGCAGGCATGGCGGCCAGCTTCTCGCGCAGCTCGACGGCGTACGTGGCCAGCGCCTCGACCAGATCGGGCACCGAGGAGTGACCGGGCTGAACGTCGACACGCAGCCCGAACTCGTTGGCCGTCTCGGCCGTCTTCGGGCCGATCACGGCGACCACGGTGCGGGCGTGCGGCTTGCCTGCGATACCGACCAGGTTACGCACGGTCGAGGACGACGTGAAGAGCACCGCATCGAAGCCGCCCGATTTGATCGCGTCGCGAATCTCGGCGGGCGGCGGGGCGGCGCGCACGGTTCGGTACGCCGTGACGTCGTCGACCTCCCAGCCACGCTCGATGAGCCCGGCGGCGAGTGTCTCGGTGGCGATGTCGGCGCGCGGCAGCAGTACCCGACCCACCGGGTCGAGCACCTCGTCGTGCGGCGAGAACTCGGCCAGCAGGCCCTCGCTGGACTGCTCGCCGGCGGGGATCAGCTCCGGCTGGATGCCGAACGCGCGCACCGCGTCGGCGGTCGCCTCGCCGATACAGGCGATCTTGACGCCGCCGAAGTGGCGCGCGTCGAGCCCGTGCTCGCCGAACTTCTCCCACACCGCGCGGACCGCGTTGACCGAGGTGAAGACCACCCAAGCGTACCGGCCGTCGACCAGGCCCTTGACCGCGCGCTCCATCTGGGCCGGCGTGCGGGGCGGCTCGACCGCGATGGTCGGCACCTCGCAGGGGATCGCGCCGTACGCCCGGAGCTGCTCGCTCATCACCCCGGCCTGCTCCTTGGTGCGCGGTACGAGCACCTTCCACCCGTACAGCGGACGGTTCTCCCACCAGCTCAGCTTGTCGCGCTGGGTGACGCCCACGCCGAGGGTGAGCACGACCCGGCCGGTGAAGCCGAGCGCCGCCGCGACGAAGCTGTCGACGGTCGACGTGGTCGTGTACTGCGTCTCGCCGGTGCCGTCGCCGGTCACGGCGACGGCGGTGGTGCCGTCGACGCCGGCCGCGAGCAGCCCGTCACGGACGGCGGCCAGGTCACCGGCGTCGATCGCGAGCGCCACCGAACCGCGGGAGATGGCGCCGCCGAGCGCCTCGAAGTCGAGCGCGGACACGTCGTCGACGTCGGCGGCGGTGCGCAGCCCCGGCAGCGGCACGCCGGCGTACGTGGACACGCCCTCGGCCTGACCCACCCCCGGCACGACCTCGAAGTGCACGGCCGTACGCGCGACCGCCTGCACCTCTTTGATCACCGCGTCGTGCCCGAACGGGTCACCCGCGACGAGGTGTACCGCGTGCTGGCCGGAGCGGGCCGCGGAGATCAGCACCTTGGCGACGTCGCCGGGTGCCCCCTCCGCGGGAGTGAACTGGGTGTCGTCCTTGGCCTCGGCACGGATCGCGTCGAGCAGCGCCTCGGCGACGCTACGGTCGTAGATGACCTGGTCGGCGTCGACCAGTGCGTCGTGCGCCCGGCGGGTCAGCAGGCCGGGATCGCCGGGACCGGCCCCGACGAACGCGATGCGGCCTGCGGGCTTACGGGTGCGGGTCATTCTGTGCTCCCAATAGGGTGTCGGCGCCGGCGTCGAGAAGATCGGCGGCCAGCTTCCTGCCGATCTCCACCGCGTCGGCGGGCGTACCGGTGCGCGACAGCCGGATGTCACGAGCGCCATCCGTGCTGATCACCGCACCGCGCAGGTAAATCTCCTCGCCGTCATCGCCCTCGGCGACCTCGGCGAAGGCGGCCACCGGGGCACTGCACCCAGCCTCGAGGGTGGCCAGCATCGATCGTTCCGCGATGACCGCGGCGCGGGTCGATGCGTGGTCGAGCCTCCCCAGCAGCTCGACCAGGTCTTGGTCGTCAGCCCGGCACTCCACCGCCAGCGCGCCCTGTGCGGGGGCGGGCAGCATCAGCATCGGGTCGAGGGTCTCGGTGATCTCGTCGGTGCGACCGAGGCGGGCGATGCCGGCGCGCGCCAGCACCACGGCGTCGAGCTCGCCGTCGTACACCTTGCGCAGCCGGGTGTCGACGTTGCCCCGGATCGGCACCACCTCGAGCTGCAGTCCGAGCGCGTGAAGCTGGGCGATCCGGCGCAGCGCGCCGGTGCCCACCCGGGCTCCGGGCGGCAGCTCCGCGAGCGTGCGGCCACCGCTGGCCACGAGCGCGTCGCGCGGGTCTTCCCGAGGTGGTACCGCGGCCACCTGAAGCCCGTCCTGTGGCGCGGTGGGCAGGTCCTTGTACGAGTGGACGGCGAAGTCGATCTCCTTGGCGGCCAGCGCGTCGCGCAGGGCGGAGACGAACACGCCAACGCCGAGCCGCTGTACCGGCGCCGAGGAACGGTCACCCGCCGTCACGATCTCGACGAGCTGCACGTCTTGACCGGTCGCGGCACGCACCGCGTCGGCGACGTGCTGGGACTGGGCCAGGGCAAGCGCGCTGCCGCGCGTGCCGAGCCGGAGTGTCACCTGTCGCCCCCGATCTCGGGCACGGCGTCGGCCTGCGCGGTGTGCGGCACGTCGAGGTCGAAGAGCTCCCGCAGCAGGGCCGCGTACTGGTCACCGCCCGGCTCGGCGGCGAGCTGGCGCACCCGTACGGTCGGCGAGTGCAGCAGCCGCTGGACCACCCGGTGGACGGTGTGCGCGACGTCGGCGCGCTGCTCATCCGTGAGGTCCGGCCGGCGCTGTGCGAGCCGGCGCAGCTCGGCGGTCACCACGTCGTCGGCCCGGCTACGCAGGGCGGCGACGGTGGGCGCGACCTCGGAGCCGCGCAGCCAGGTGAGGAACGCCTCGACCTCGGTGGCCACGATCTCCTCGACGGCGGCCTGGTCGACGGCGGCTGGACCGGAACGCAGCGTGTGGGCCAGGCGGTCGATGTCGACGACCACGACACCGGGCAGCTCTGCGGCGGCGGGCTCGACGTCGCGCGGCACCGCCAGGTCGAGGATGACCAGCGGCCGGTCTCGCCCTTCGATGGCGCGAGCGATCACGTCGCGGCTCAGCACGTGCTCGGTGGAGGCGGTGGCGCTGGCCACGAGATCGGCGCTGGCCAGTGCGGCGGGCAGGTCGCCGAACGGCACCGCGAGCGCGCCGTACGCGGCGGCGAGCCGCTCGGCCCGATCGGCGCCCCGGTTGGTGACGGACAGCGGCCCGGCACCCGCCCGGGAGAGCGTGGCCAGCGACAGCGCGCCCATCGCGCCGGCGCCCACCACGAGGGCGGGCCGCCCCGCCAGGCTGGCCGGGTGGTCGTGCTGGCAGTCGGCGTCGAGCAGGCAGTCGTGGCTGCCGTCGAGGACGGAACCGGCCACGGCGAGGGCGGCGGTGACGACGCTCTGGCCGGCCTTGTCGATACCCGTCTCGGTGTGCGCGCGCTTGCCGACCCGCAGTGCCTGCTGCATCAGCTCGTGCAGCAGCCGCCCGGTCGTGTCGCGCTCGGTGGCGGCGTGGTACGCGTCGCGGAGCTGGCCCAGGATCTGCGCCTCGCCGACGACCATCGACTCCAGCCCGGCGGCGACCCGGAAGGTGTGCTCGACCGCGGCGGCGTCGTAGTGCACGTACAGGTGGCTGGCCAGCTCGTTTGGCGTGCAGCCGGCCCGGGCGGCGAGGACGCCACAGATCTCGGCGAGCCCGCCGTGGAAGGCGCCGACCGCCGCGTACACCTCGACGCGGTTGCAGGTGGAGAGGACGACCGCCTCGCTGACGTACTGCTGGGCGACCAGCCGGTCGAGCGCGTCGCCAAGATCGGCAGGCGCCACCGCCAGCCGCTCCAGCACAGCGACCGGGGCGGTGCGGTGGGACGCGCCAACGACGATCAACGTCATGAACCGACCGCCTCCTCGGTGCCTGTCGCCGCGAGCCCGCCCGGCAGCGCGGTGAGGCCGCCTGCCGCCGGCAGCGCGATCAGCGATGCCTTGCGGTGCTCGTGGAACGAGAGTATTTGCAGCTCGATGGCGAGGTCGACCTTGCGCACGTCGACACCGTCCGGTACCGAGAGTACGCACGGAGCGAAGTTGAGGATGCTCGTCACGCCGGCAGCGACCAGGCGATCCGCGACACTTTGCGCGGCGGTGGCCGGTGTGGCGATCACCCCGATCGCGATCGACTCGGCCTCGGCGATCTCCGGCAGCTCGTCGATGTGCCGCACGACCAGGCCATTGATGTGCTCGCCGACGCGACCGGGGTCGGCGTCGAAGAGGGCGGCGATGCGGAACCCGCGGGAGCCGAAGCCGGCGTACCCCGCTAGAGCGTGACCAAGGTTACCCACGCCGACGAGGGCGACCGCCCTGCGTTGGGTGAGCCCCAGCACGTACTCGATCTGGTCGATCAGGAGCGCGACGTCGTAGCCAACCCCGCGCGTGCCGTAGGAACCGAGGTGCGACAGGTCCTTCCGGAGCTTGGCCGAGTTGACTCCAGCGGCACCCGCAAGGGCCTCGCTGGACACCGTGTCGTTGCCGGACTCCGCGAGATGATGCAGTGCACGCAGGTACTCGGGGAGCCGGGCGACCGTCGCCTCCGGAAGATCCGGGAGGGCAGGGACCTGCTGACTCATGTGTCTCCGTGCTCGTGGGGGCCCCACTGTCGACAACCAGGGCCGGTTGTGCTAGCGGGGCGCTACGGGTAAACAGAGTAGGCGCTTGTGAAGTCGTGCACAAATCGCGATCTTGATCTATCGCCCGTCAGTGATCGACTCTCAGTAGGGCCAGCCCTACCGTGAAGATGCCAGCGGACGGGATGGGAGCGAACCAAGCCGATGCCTAGCGTCGATGACATGACCACGACCACCGCCTCTGCGAACGCCGGCGCCGAGCCGTATCCGCACCCTGGCATGTTTCGGCAGCTCATGACCGACTCCGGCTACGTCATCACCAATTTTCCTCTCGCAGTGGCCGGTTTCATAGTGGTGGTGGTCGGCTTCGCACTGGGTGTCGGCCTCGGCATCACGCTCATCGGCCTTCCCATCCTGGCTGGCGCCCTGCTCATCGCCCGCGCGTTCGCTGACATCGAGCGGCTCCGGATGCCAGCCGTCCTCCGCCACCCTCGGGTCCGCCCGCAGTACAAGGTCGCCAACCCGGACGCGAACATCTGGCGCCGGGTCGTGACGCCAATCACCGATACGCAGTCCTGGCTCGACCTCGCGCACGCGGTCATCCGCCTTCCGATCGGCGTCTTCGCGTTCGTGGTCACCGTGACCTGGTGGGCGGCCGCGGTGGGCGGCTCGATGTACTGGGCGTACGACTGGGCGCTTCCGAGTCCCGGCGGCGAGGAGGACCTGCCCCAACTGCTCGGCCTCGGCGACTCGACCGGCGCCCGGATCGGCCTGCACACCGCGATAGGTGTGTTCTTCCTGATCACCCTGCCCGTCGTGGTCCGCGGCTGCGCGGCTCTGGAGGCATCGCTCGGGCGTGCGCTGCTCACCGGCATGGCCGAGATGCGCAACCGGATCACGGTGCTGGAGGAGCAGAAGCGCGCTGCCGTGTCCGCTGAGGCGACCGCCCTGCGCCGGCTGGAGCGCGACATCCACGACGGCCCCCAGCAGCGTCTCGTGCGGCTGGCGATGGACCTGGGCCGCGCCCAGCAGCAGCTCGACACCGATCCGGACGCGGTCCGGCGCACGCTCGACGAGGCACTGACACAGACTCGCGACACGCTCAACGAGCTGCGGGCTCTCTCGCGCGGCATCGCACCGCCGATCCTGGTCGACCGCGGCCTGCCCAGCGCGCTGGCGGCGCTCGCCGGCCGCGGCGTCGTACCGATCGACCTGAGCGTCGACAACACGCTCGGTACCCCGGCCGGCCGCCTCGATCCGGCCCTGGAGAACGCGGCGTACTTCGTGGTGGCCGAGGCGCTGACCAACGTCGCCAAGCACAGCCGGGCGACCGAGTGCTGGGTCAGCGTCAAGCGCACCGGCGACCGGCTGACCATCGCGGTGATCGACGACGGCGAGGGCGGTGCCCACGTCTCCAAGGGTCACGGCCTGGCCGGTATCGCCGACCGGATCCGCGCCGCCGGCGGTGCGCTCGAAGTGGTCAGCCCGGTAGGCGGCCCGACGGAGATCAAGGCCGAGCTTCCGTGCTAGACAACAGCATGCGCGTGGTGATCGCCGACGACGCGGTACTCCTCCGGGAGGGCCTCGTCCGGCTCCTGACCGAGCAGGGACACGATGTGGTCGCGGCTGTCGGCGACGGCGACAGCCTTGTCACCGCCATCGAGGAGCACCGGCCCGACATCTCGATTGTCGACGTGCGGATGCCCCCGTCGCACACCGACGAAGGGCTGCGCGCCGCGGTGACCGCCCGCGAACGGGTGCCGCGCACACCGATCCTCGTGCTCTCCCAGTACGTCGAGGTGTCGTACGCCGACGACCTGCTCGCGGACCGGGCGGGCGCGGTCGGTTACCTGCTCAAGGACCGGGTTGCCGCGATCGCGGAGTTTCTCGACGCGGTGGACCGGGTGGCGAGCGGCGGCACCGTGCTGGACCCGGAGGTCGTCAGCCAGCTTCTGGTACGCCGCCGCCGCGACGACCCGCTGCGCGAGCTGACCCCGCGCGAGCGCGAGGTGCTGTCGCTGATGGCGGAGGGCCGCTCGAACACCGCGATCGCCCGGACGCTGGTGGTGAGCGACGGCGCCGTCGAGAAGCACGTGCGCAACATCTTCACCAAGCTCCAGCTCCCGCCGGACGAGGAGCAGCACCGCCGGGTTCTGGCGGTGCTCACCTACCTACGCGGCTGACGCGAGCGTGACCGCCTCGACCAGCGTCTCGGCGACCGGTACGCCGACCGCGCGCAGCCGCTCGGGGTCGGTGAAGCCGCCGGTGTAGAGCACGCACGCGGCACCGACGGACGCGGCGGCGTGCGCGTCGTCGACCGAGTCGCCGATCAGCACCACCGACTCGCCCGCGATGCCCAGCTCGCCCAGGTGACGCTGGAGATGGCCGGCCTTGAGGTCACCGCCGACGGTGCTCCGCAACCCGTCGACCCGGCTGAACATCGGGGTCAGGCCGTACGTCTCGATCGTCGGCACCAGCTCTTCGTGGAACCACATGGACAGCAGCGACTGAGTACCCGCCCAGGAGCGCATCGCGGTCCACGCGTCGGCGGTCAGCCCGCAGGTGGCGAGGCCCACCCGGTAGCTGTCGTGAAAGATCCGGTCGAGCCGCGCGAACTCGACCTCGTCGACCGGCCGCCCCAGCACCCCGACGTAGTAGTCGACCACCGGTCGCCGGAAGTCGCGGCGGTGCTCGTCGGGCGTCACCACCGGCCCTTCGACGCTCGCGAACGCTACGTTGGTCGCGGAGACGACCAGCGCCAGATCGTCGAGCAGCGTGCCGTTCCAGTCCCAGACGAGATGCTTACGAGTCACTTGCTCAGGTCCCTGATCAGTCGCTGCTCCTCGACCCGCCAGAAGCCGTGCTCCTTGCCGTCGAGCAGCGTCACCGGCACCCGGTCGCCGTACTCCGCCTCCAGCTCACGGTCCCCCGTCAAGTCGACCTCCACCCATCGCGTGCCGGTCTGCGCGGCCACCCGCTCGATCGCCTCTTTGGCGACGTCGCACAGGTGGCACCCCGGTCGGGTGATCAAGGTGAGACGGGTGGGCAAGGGAGAGGGTGGTGGTTCAGACACGACCATGCTCCGATCTCAGCAGTGTCTTGCGAACCTTACCCGTGGGCGAATGCGGCAGTTCCTCGACGAACTCCACCGCGGTCGGGCACTTGAACCTGGCCAGGTTGCGCTCGCAGTGCCGCAGCAGGTCGTCGACCGTCGGATCGGCGCCGGGCGCCCGCACGACGTACGCCCGGACCGTCTCGCCGGTGTACGGATGCGGCGCGCCGATCACCGCGGCCTCGGCGACCGCCGGGTGTGCGGCGAGCACCTGCTCGACCTCGTGCGGGTACACGTTGAAGCCGCTGACCAGGATCAGCTCGCCGAGCCGGTCGACCAGGAAGAGGTCGCCGTCGGCATCGGCGTACGCGACGTCGCCGGTGGCCCACCAGCCGTCGGCGTCCGGCCCGTCCCGCCCGTCCGGCCAGTACCCGGAGAAGAGGTTGGCACCGCGTACCACGATCTCGCCCGGGTCGGTGCCCGGCGACTCCAGCTCCAACTCCAGCTCGTCTTCGGCTTCGGGGTCCACCGCGCCGTCGTGCCACAGGTTTTCCCCGCCCGCGCCGACCAGCCTCAGCTCGACACCGGGGATCGGCTGCCCGATCGAACCGACCTTCGGCACCGGGCTCACCAGCGTCGACGTCAGCACCGGCGCGGTCTCGGTCAGCCCGTAGCCGACGAACACGGGGTGCCGGGTCGCCTCGGTGAACCGGGATGCCGTGGACGCCTCCAGTGGCGCCGCCCCGCATGCCGCGAAGCGCACCGACTCCATCGACTCGCCCAGGTCGGGCAGCAGCGACCAGCCGACGTACATCGACGGCACACCGATCACGGCCGTGACCTGCGTGCGGGCGATGGTCTCCAGGGCGGCCGCCGGGTCGAAGCGCTCCATCAGCACGCCACACGCGCCGTGGAAAGCCACCGCTCCCAGGCCGGAGTTCAACCCGTACGCGTGGAAAAGCGGCACCGCGAGCAGCAACACGTCGTCGGGGCCGACGACGGTCGGCGCCACGCGCGCGACCTGCTCATGGTTCGCGATCAGCGCGCGGTGCGACAGCATGGCGCCCTTCGGGCGCCCCTCGGTGCCAGACGTATAGAGCAGCACGGCCAGATCGTCACCGCCGGCTTCGCGGGCGGGTGCGGCATCGCGCCAGTCCGACACGCTTGTTTGTACCGTCGACAACGCCGGCAGTTCCCCATGGATACCGCCAACGGTCTCCGCGACCTGCTCACCACACAGCAAGATCGCGGCCGCCGAGTCGGCGAGCACATGTCGCAGTTCTCGTGAAGTGAATTCGGGATTGATCGGCACGGCCACCAGTCCGGCGCGCAAGGCACCGAAGAACGCGACCGCGAAATCGGGGGTATTCGGCAACGCGATCGCCACCCGGGCGGGGTACCCGGCGGTGGGCGCCGGCGCGAGCGCGGCCAGCCCACGGGCCGCCGCGTCGATCCGCGCGTCGAGATCGCCCCAGGTCACGGCCTGGTCGTGCCAGATCAACGCCGGGCGGTCGGGGCCCGCCTCGGCGGCCCGGCGGACGTAGCCGGACAAGTTCGGGGGTGCTTGCACCGTCACAGGGTAATGTGACGCAGCCCATTCGGGCGTGTCGCGGTGCGGCCCGTGTTGTTCCCCCGAACGGGGGTCCGCCTAGGCGAAACCGCCTGTCAGGAACGCGACGACGCACAGTCTGTGCGACTTATCCCGCCACGATCCGCAAATAATTCCGCTCTGTGTAACGGACTCCGCACACGTGGGTGATGTTGGCCCTATTATCTCTGGGTCGGCTCACCCCTTTTGCCGTGAGTCGACACCCCTCACCCCGAGGAGGCCGCTGTGCCCGATAACGCACCGCAACAGCACCTCATGGGTGTGTGTCGCCTAATGGCGTGCCCCGTGGGGGCAGCAGACACACACCCGTCGATAACGCTGTGCGCGGCTACGGAGGAGGGGCAGTGACGGCATACGTGTACGACGGCGGACTGGTGAGCCGCGAGGAGCGCGCCGCGCAAATTGCACTCGCCGATGGCCTGCGCGTCCTGCGCCACGTCATGAAGAACGACATGGACACCCGGCGTACGCGCAACCGCCCGCCTCTCAACGAGGTTCCGGGCCGGCACACGCCCTCGGGCACCAATGCCAAGCCGCTGCGCGGTGGCGTCACCACGCCCGGCCGGCCCACCATGCCAGCGCAGCCGGCACCGGGGCACAACCCGGCCGACCCCGGCACGCGCACCACCGACTCCGACACGGCCGTACTACCAGCCGTGCGCCCCGGCGACTCCGCCGGCACCGGCAACGGGGCGCCCACGCGGTACCCGGATCGTCCGGACCCCACCGACGCGGCGGCCGAGGTGTGGGCGCTGGTCGAGCGCGCCCAGGCCGGCGAGGCCGAGGCGTTCGGGCTGATCTACGACCGGTACGTCGACACCGTCTTCCGGTTCGTCTACTTCCGGGTCGGCAACCGGCAGCTCGCCGAAGACCTGACCTCCGACACGTTCCTGCGCGCCCTCAAGCGCATTGGCTCCTTCACCTGGCAGGGCCGTGACCTCGGCGCCTGGCTGGTGACGATCGCGCGCAACCTGGTCGCCGACCACTTCAAGTCCGGCCGGTACCGCCTGGAGGTCACGACGGGTGACGTGCTGGACGCGGATCGCGAAGATCGCGGTCCCGAAGGCAGCCCCGAGGCCGCCGTCGTCGACCACATCACCAACGTCGCCCTGCTCACCGCCGTCAAGCAGCTCAACCCCGAGCAGCAGGAGTGCATCGTGCTCCGCTTCCTGCAGGGCTTCTCGGTCGCCGAGACCGCCCGGGCGATGGGCAAGAACGAGGGCGCCATCAAGGCACTCCAATACCGTGCGGTGCGCGCCCTTGCCCGGCTGCTGCCGGACGGGTTTCAGCCGTGACGCCAATCACGGCTGGTACGCCAATCACGGTTGGTAATTGTCAGACGGCCAAGCCCGTAACCCCTCGTCCCGGAATCGCGTTTGTCAGGATGCGACCGGCGACGGCCCTGGCCTCCCCCCTGGCTCGATCCGAGGATTCCGCTGCCGTCGCCCCGGCCGGCGATCACGCCGGCCGCGCAGTCGTGACCAGCGAAGGGAGGTGCCCGCGGTGACCGCGAACGTCTTCAACCGCCGGCGCGCCGAGCGCTTCGCGCAGCTCCTCGACGAGACCAATGGCATCGAGAACGCCGACGGCGAGCTCGCCCGGTCCGTCGCGGTGCGCGATCGGCTAACCGCGCTCCAGCCGTCCGTCGAGATCGATCCGGAGTTCCGCACCGGCCTGCGCGCCATGCTGGTCGCCACGGCCGAGCGCGACGGCATCGGCAGCACCGCGGTCGAGCCCGAAGAGCACGAGTCCCGGCAGCAGCGTCGCGCCGTCTGGCGCCGGCGCGCGCCGCGACTGGTGATCGTCGGAGTGGCAGTCGGCATCGTGACCGTCTCCGGCGCCTCCGCGGCCAGCGAGCGGGCGATGCCCGGCGACGCGCTGTACGGCGTCAAGCGGTCGGCGGAGCGCACGCAGCTCGCGCTCGCCCGCTCCGACGTGACGCGTGGCCAGCTGCTGCTCAGCTTCGCCCGCACCCGCGTCGCGGAGGCCGAGGCCGTACGGGGTGAAGCGTCCAGCTTCGCCGGCGCGCTCGGCGACATGGACTCCGACACCCGCGAGGGCGTCAAGCTGCTCACCACCTCGGCTGTGCAACGCGGCGACGAGGTGGCGCTCGACGCGATCGACACGTTCGTCAGCCAGCAGCGCGGCGACCTCTCCGGGATGCTCTCGTCCGCCTCGGGCGCCGAGCGCGAGCGGGTCCTGTCGTCGCTCGGCCTGCTCGGCGACGTGAGCCAGCGCTCCAAGGGCCTGCGCACCACGCTCTCCTGCGGCGCGACGGCCAGCGGGGATGCCGACGTGCTCGGCCCGAAGCCGGCGTCCTGCGTGTCCGCGTCCGGTTCCGGCAACGGCGAGACCGGTCAGGGCTCCAAGACCGGCGAGCGGGACAACGGGCAGACGAGCCCCGGCCGCACCGAGAACGACCCGTCCAAGGCACCGGGCGCCGGACCGTCGGAGCCCGGTGCGACGCCGTCCGGCTCCGCGCCGGCGCAGCCCGACCCCAGCCCGTCCGCGTCCGACGAGGGCGGCATCATCGACGGGCTCGGCCGGATCCTCGACGACCTTCTCGGCTGACCGAACACGCACTCTTCAGGGGCCGTCCAGATGGACGGCCCCTGATCAATATCGAACTGACACAGCCTTGCCCGCTACCCTCGCATAAAGCGACGCAGAGGGAGGTTCGCGCGTGCCCCGCATCCGCAGGGCTGCCGGTAACCACAAGGTCACCGTCAGCACCGACGCGCACGGACACACCGCCGGCTGGGCCTCGACCGACCTGGAAGCGGCCCTCGCCGTGCCGCCCGATCTGTCCGCCGCCGCGTTCTTCGACGTCGACAACACGATGATGCAGGGCGCCTCGATCTACTGGTTCGCGCGCGGGCTGGCCGCTCGCAAGTACCTGACCACGGGTGACCTCGTCCGGTACGGGTGGCAGCAGGCCAAGTTCCGCCTGATGGCCCGGGAAAACCACGGCCAGATGTCGCAGGCCAAGAACGCGGCGCTCGCGTTCGTCGAGGGCTGGCGGGTCGACGACATGGAACGGCTCAGCGAGGAGATCTTCGACGAGCTGATGGCCGAACGCATCTGGACCGGCACGCGGGCCCTCGCACAGTTGCACCTCGACGCCGGCCAGCGGGTCTGGCTCGTCACCGCCGCCCCGGTCGAGCTCGGCCGGGTGATCGCCCAACGGCTCGGCCTCACCGGGGCGATCGGCACCGTCGCCGAGGTGCGCGACGGCGCGTACACCGGCCGCCTCGTCGGCGACCTGATGCACGGCCCGGCGAAGGCCGACGCGATCGCTCAGCTCGCCACGGTGGAAGGGCTCGACCTGACCCGCTGCACGGCGTACAGCGACTCCTCCAACGACATCCCGATGCTCTCGGCGGTCGGGCACGCGGTCGCCGTCAACCCCGACACCGCGCTGCGCGCCGAGGCCCGCACGCGTGGCTGGGACGTGCGTGACTTCCGCACCGGTCGCAAGGCCGCCAAGATCGCGGTACCCGCGACGCTGGCGACCGGCGTGCTCGCCGGCGCGATCACCGCTGGCCTGGCGATGCGCCGGCGGAAGTCCCGCCCGTGACGCTGGTCTCCGGACCACAGGTGGTTACCCCTCCGGCTCCCAGGCGATCGCGCGCGCCCCTCGGTGGCGTGATCGCCCTGGCTGCCGCGCTCGCCGCCGCTGGCACCCTGCTCGCGCTCTCGCCGGGCGGCTCCGAGCCGGCTGGGCCGCCGCAGCCGCGCACGGTCGAGCAGGTCTGGCCGGACGCGAAGCGCGCCAGCATCCCCGGCGTACTGCCCGACGGCACGCCCTACAGCCCGGCGTACCTGCTGGACGAGAGCACCTCCATCGGCACCGCCACCGACCCGCGCGGCACGGTGCTCCGGCTGGTACTGCGCGACGCCGCCGGGGCGGTACGCGAGCTGCGCCGGCTGCCGGTTGGCGGGAGCCCGCAGTACAGCGGCTTCACCCGCGCCGGCGACGAGGTGGCGTGGGCCGAGTCGGTCACCACGGACTTTGGCGCGGCTCGCACCGAGATGTGGATTGCCAGCGTGGCGGGTGGCACTCCCCGCAAGATCACAGGTGACACGGGCGACGTGGTCTTCTTCAACTCCCAGTACGACATGGTGATCGACGCCAACCGCCTGTACTGGGTAGCCGTCGCGCCCGGCCAGGACCAGGTCACCGAGGTCCGCTCCGTACCGCTGGCCGGCGGCGAGGTCACGGTGCGCACCGAGCCCGGCGCGTGGGCACTGTCGGCGTGGCCGTGGCTGGTCAGCGCGGGCAGCGGGCAGAGCGGCCCGGTCGAGCTGCGCGACCTCGGCACCGGCAAGGTCACCACGGTCCCGGCCGCTGCCACGGAACTTGTCACGTGCAGCCCTACCTGGTGCAGAGTGCTGGTACTCGCCGGCGACGGCCCGTCCCGCATCGACCTCATGCGCCCCGACGGCACCGACCGCCGACCGATCGCGGACGGCGCGGCAACGGCGTCGGTGATCGACGTGGCGCTGCTCGACCGCTTCGAGGTCCTGTCGCAGGGCACCGACCTGACCACCCAGCGGCTGCTCCTCTACGACCTGCGCTCGAAGCAGAGCGCGATCGTGGCCGGCAGCGCGGGGATGGTCCTATGCCGCGGCGGCCTCCTGTGGTGGTCGACCGGCGCCGCCCAAGCGCCCGAATGGCACACCCTGGATCTCCGCTCCCTGACCTAAAGGCGCTATGGGCCGAAGGGGTCGGGGCGGCGCTCGAGGAGCTGGTGCAACGTCTGCTGGATGGTCTCGCGCACCTGGTCGGCCAGGTTGAAGATGACCATCGGGTCGTCGGCGTGCTCGGTCAGGTGCGCCGTCGGTATCGGCGGGCAGAACCCGATCAGCCACTTGCTCGGCAGCGGCACCATCCCCAGCGGCCCCAGCCACGGAAATGTCGGCGTGACGGGAAAGTATGGCAGCTTGAGCAGGCGCGCGAGCGGCTTGATGTCGGCCAGGATCGGATAGATCTCCTCGGCGCCGACGATCGCGACCGGAATGATCGGCGTGCCGGTGCGCAGGGCCGCCGACACGAAGCCGCCCCGGCCGAAGCGCTGCAGCTTGTACCGGTCGCGGTAGTGCTTGCCGACCCCCTTGAAGCCCTCGGGGAAGACACCGACCAGCTCACCGCTGCGCAGCAGCCGCTCGGCGTCGGGATTGCACGCCACGGTGCCGCCCGACTTGCGCGCCAACTCGGACAGCACCGGCACGCGAAACACCAGGTCGGCGCCCAGCAGCCGCAGGTGCCGGTGGCTTGGGTGCTTGTCGTGGAGGGCGACAGAAAGCATGAGCGCGTCGACCGCCACGGTGCCGGAGTGGTTGCCGACGACAAGACCGGCACCCTCTTCGGGCAGGTTCTCGACGCCGAAAACCTCGGTGCGGAACCACTCGCGGTACAGCAGCCTCAGTACCGGATGAAAGAGCCCCTCGGTCAGCTCGCGGTCGAAGCCGAACTCATCCACCTCGTACTGGCCGGACAGGCGGCGCCGCGCGAACGCCAGCATGCCGGCGACACGCCGATCCCAGACGTCACCGGGTTTGTCCTCAACGGCAGGCTTGGGCGCGTGGCCGTTGCGGCGCGCCGGCCCGTCCAGGTCGTCGGCTGGTGCGGGATCGGGTACTGCGAACCGCTTCTGGTCTTTCACGAACTCTCCTGAGCCGCGGCGCGCACCCGCCGGATGCCGTCGAGGATCGCCTGCTCGGCGGCGGCAAGGTGATCGGGGGTGACCACCCTACGCCCAGCGTGGCCCCGGATGAAGTCGTCGAACGCCGCTTCCGTCGTGCGCGGCTCGAAGCCGTACTCCTGGATCAAGCGTGTCGTGTCGACCACCCGGCCGTGCACGAAGAGATCGAGCTGGTCGAGCCCGTACCGCCCGAACCGCAACCCGCCCGCCAGCATGGCGGCCGCCGACAGCCCCGGCTCCAGTACCGGCACGGCGACCCGGCCCGCGCGGCGGATCGCCTGCGACAGCGTGAGTACGCCGGCACCGGCAACATTGAACGTGCCCGGGTGGTCTTCCACGACCGACCGGTGCAGCACCTCGAGCGCGTCGTCGACGTGCAGGAACTGCAACCGCGGGTCGCGGCCGAACACCGTCGGGACGACCGGCTGCGCGAAGTACCGCGTGATCGTGGTGTTGGCGGTCGAGCCGATGAACGGCGCGAACCGCAGCACCGTCGCGCTGACGTCGGGCCGGCGCCGCCGGAACCCGCGCAGGTATCCCTCGACGTCGAGGATGTCGCGCGCGAACCCGCCACGCGGCACCTGCCGCGGCTCGGTGTCTTCGGTGAAGACGGCCGGATCGCGGAACGACGCGCCGTACGCGGCCGTCGAGGATCGCATCACCAGCTTGCGCAGCCGCGGTGCCTGTTGGCAGGCAGCGAGCAGCTGCATGGTGCCGATGACGTTTTGCTCCTTCATCGCCCCCCGACCGCCCTGCTGCTCCGGGGCGGTGACGAGCGCCAGGTGCACGACGCATTCGGCATCGAGCTCAGCCAGCACAGAACCGGCCGACGCGGCGTCGACCGGGATGTGCTCTACGTCGCCCAACAGCTCGGCCAGCTCGGCCGAGGGCAAGTTAGGGTCGAGCCCCACCACGCGACCGACCCGTTTGTCGGCCGCGAGGCGGGCAGCAACCTGTGCGCCGAGGTACCGGCTGATGCCGGTCACCACGACGACACTCACGGCGGCGGTCACCGCCACCTCACGTTTCGGTCCACGTCCGGCCGAAGGACCGGACGCCGCTACTTGCCGAGACGGCGACGCTGGACGCGGGTCTTGCGCAGCAGCTTGCGGTGCTTCTTCTTGGCCATGCGCTTGCGGCGCTTCTTGACCACCGAGCCCATACGAACGCCCTTCCGTTTCCTTGCGATTCTCGCCTGGTGACGACAGCCAACCAGGGTAGCCCGTGCTAGGCGGACTCCTGGAACGCCCCCCGGAGATATTCGTGTACCGCGTGCTCGGGCACGCGGAACGACCGGCCAACGCGGACCGCGGTCAGCTCACCGGAGTGCACCAGTCGGTAAACGGTCATCTTCGAAACTCGCATGAGCGTCGCCACCTCTGCGACGGTCAGGAATTTGACCTCCGACAGCCTGCCCTCGGACTGTGGTGATCCTGCCATGGCTCACCAACCCATCCCATCCCCGGCGCGTGCCACCCGGCGGGTCGGTCCCCGTCGCAGCGGGCAACGCGCGTGTAACTAGTACGGTACCGGGACGCCTGTGACCGACGCGATCCCTTCAGCCAAGTGATCATGATCAGTCAAGCCAACACGCCGCACTCCCACCAATTTCCCCCCAAAGAGCACCACACTCCCCGACCCTATTCGGTGCGGAGGGCTACTACGGGGTCCAGGCGGCCGGCCCTTTGGGCGGGGACTACGCCGAAGACGATGCCGACGGCCGCTGAGACGCCGAAGGCCAGCGTCAACGACCACCACGTGATCGCGGCCGGCACCGGCGAGACGGCGCCGACGAGCAGTGCCGCCCCGATTCCCAGCGCCATCCCCAGTACGCCGCCGAGCGTGGTCAGCAGTACCGCCTCCAGGAGGAACTGCACCCCGATGTCGCGGGGCCGGGCACCCACCGCCTTGCGAAGGCCGATCTCCCGGGTCCGTTCGCGCACCGACACGAGCATGATGTTGGAGACGCCCACGCCGCCCACGAGCAACGATATGCCGGCGATCGCGGCCAGTACGCCGGTCAGCACGCCCAGGATGTCGCCGAGTACGCCGAGGATCTGCTCCTGGGTGACCGCGCTGAACTCGGTGTCGGGGTGCCGCTCGGACAGCTCTGCCACGATCCGGTTGCCGAGTTCGTCGATGCGCTCCCGGTCGGGCGCCTTGACGGCGATGCCGTCGATCCGGTTGGTGCCGTACAGCCGGTGGGCGGTGGTGACCGGGATGTGTACCTCGTCGTCGCGGTCGACACCCAGGCTCTGCCCGAGTGGTGCGAACACTCCCACGACCCGGAACCGTACGCCGGCCACCGACACCTGCCGCCCGATCGGGTCGCGGTCCCCGAAGAGCGTGCGGGCGACCGTGGAGCCCAGTACCGCCACCCGCCGCGCGGTGTCCACATCGGACGAGGTGAGGTAGCTGCCCCGCCCGACGGAGCGTACGAACACCTGGGGCGTGGTTTCCAGTACGCCCTGGACGGTGGTGAACGTCGACTGGGTGCCGGCCCGCACGGTCTCGCCGGACGTCACGGTCACCGCCACCCGCGAGGGGTCGCCGACGACGCGGGTAACCGCCTCCACATCGGACAGCGAGAGCCGCGACACCGAGGGCGCCGAGTTGAAGTCGAGCCGTCCGGGCACCACGATCAGCAGGTTGGAGCCGAGCCCTTCGACCTGCTGCTCGACCTCGCGCTTGGCGCCGGTGCCGATGGCGACCAGCACCACGACGGCGGCGACGCCGATCACGACGCCGAGCATGGTGAGCGCGCTCCGGAGCCGGTTGGCCCGCAGCGCGTCGAGCGCAACGCGCCAAGCCTCAGCGAGTCTCACACGATCACTCCGTCGCGCATCACGATCTGGCGGTGGGCGCGCGCGGCCACGTCGCGGTCGTGGGTGACCAGTACCAGGGCCACCTGGGACTCGGCGTTGAGCTCCTCCAGGAGCGCGAGCACGGCGGCGCCGGTGACCGTGTCGAGGTTGCCGGTCGGCTCGTCGGCGAGCAGCACCTCCGGGTCTGTCACCAGCGCCCGCGCGATCGCGACCCGCTGCTGCTCGCCACCGGAGAGCTGGTTGGGGCGGTGCTGGAGCCGGTGGCCCAGCCCGACCCGTTCGAGCATCGCGGCGGCTCGGGCCCGCCGCTGGCGCGCGCCGAGCCCCCGGTACACCAGCGGCAGCGCCACGTTGTCGACGGCGGACGTGCGCGGCAGCAGGTGGAACGACTGGAAGACGAACCCGATGGTCTCGTTGCGCAGCCGGGCCATCTCCGGTGGGGAGAGCGAGGCCACGTCGCGCCCGCCGATCACGAGCTGGCCGCTGGTGGGCCGGTCGAGGGCGCCGAGCAGGTGCATCAGGGTCGACTTGCCGGAGCCGGACGGCCCGACGATCGCGACGTAGTCGCCGGCGTCGATGGTGAGCGAGACGCCCCGTAGGGCCGGCACCGACACGCCGTCCAGCTCGTAGGTGCGGGCGATGGCGGACGCGCTGATCGTCACGGGAACTCTTGACCGGAGGTCACGAGGTCGGTGCCGCGTACGACGACCCGCTGGCCCGCCTCGACGCCGGAGACGATCTGGACGAGGTCCGCACCCTGCACGCCCACGGTCACGTCGACCCGCTCGGCGCGCCCGTCGCGGACGACCCAGACGGCGTCGCGCCCGTCGGCGGAGAAGACGGCGGCGGCCGGTACCGCCACCGCGTCGTCGGCCTGGCGGACCTGGAGGTGCACGACCGCGCTCATGCCGGGGCGGGGTGCTGGCGCGTCGCGCCCGTCGGCGTACTCGCCGGTGCCGAGGGCGAGCCGGACCCGGTACGCCACGCCGCCGCGCGCCGACGAGGTGGGCAGCACGTCGACGGAGCGCACCCCAGCCGTGTACGTGGCGCCGGTGGCCGCGTCCAGCTCGACGGTGGCGTTCTGGCCCGGCTGTACGAGCAGGACGTCGGTCTCGTCGACCTCGGCGACCAGACCCAGGGCTGACGTGTCGACGACGGTCAGCACGGCGGTGCCCGCCCTCACCTGCCCACCCACGGGTATCGCGACGTCTACGCCCGGTTGGGAGTCGGCGGGCGCACCACCCAGAGACGGTGCCGCCGCGCCACCCAGAGCCGATAGAGCCCCAAGGGCGGAAGCGGCCGACGACGAGGTCGACGCCCCGCCGTACTGCACGATCCCCGGGATCGGTGCCCGCAGGGTGAGCGCGTCGACGGTCGACTTCGCCAGGTCGTACGCCTGCTGTGCCTGGAGGCGTTGAGCGGCGGAGAGCGCGCTCATCGCTGAGCTGATTCCCGCGACGCCGCGCTGGACCGCCCGGACCGCCTGCCCGGCGGCGCGGGCGGCGACCTCGTACTGCCGCTCCGCCGAGTCGACGTGGGTGAGGAGCGCGGCGCGCGCGGTCGGGTCGGTGATCTTGCCGGCGGCCTTGCGCGCCGCCGCGAAGGCCGCGGCCGCCGCCTTGTCGGTCTCCTTCTGTACGCCCGAGAGGTTGACCCCACCGCCGAAGCCGCCACCGGCCCGCCGTGCCGCGTCCAGCGCCTGCTTGGCCTGCCGGAGGCGGGACTCGGAGCCGGGCGAGTCGATGATCGCGAGTACCTGTCCCTTGCGCACCTGGTCGCCGGGCGCGACCCGCATCTCGGCGAGGGTGCCGTCGGCGGGGGCGCTGAGCGTGGCTGCCGACTTCGCCGTCACGGCTGCCGGTGCGTCGACCACCTCGGCGACGGTGGTGCGTGACACGGAGCCGAGCGCGACGTCTGGATCGTCGTCGCCGCACGAAGCGGCGGTCGCCCCGAGCAGGATGACCAGGGCGGCGGCGAGCGAGGCTGGCCGGGACACGCTGCCCATGCTACGAGGCGGCACCATGCTACGAGCCGGCACTACGGATGTACGAAGCGCAGTCGTCGTGCAGCGCCTGCCACTGCTCGCCGAAGACGTCGGTGGACGCCTGCTCCAGCGAGTGCCGCTCGTGCACGACCGCCTTGAAGAACGCCAGCACGTCGGCCAGCCCGTACCGGTCGACGAGGTGCCGCACGGCGAGGTACCCGACCCCGTAGGCGGCGCTGACCTGCCAGTCGGCGGCGCCCTCGCCCGGCTCGGCGCTGGCGAGCTGACCGTCCCAGCCGCCAGCGACCAGCCTGCGCACGTCGGCCAGGCTCTCGTACCGGCTGACCGGCCGCCCGCCAGCCGCCGCGTGATCGGCGACGCCCTCGACGAGCCACCAGTTGGCACCGGTGCGGTACCCCTCGTCGGGCAGCGAGGAGGCGTGCGTCATCTCGTGCCGCAGCAGGTCGTCGAGGACCGTGCTGTGCAGGTCACGGGCGCCCAGCACCACGTCGAAGTGGCCGCTTCCCACCGGTACCGCGTAGCCGGCCGTCCAATCCGGACGCCCGCCGCCGTACCACCGCTTCCACTCCGCGTCGCCGGCGTAAAAGATCAGGTACCGGTCGGGCGGGGTGCCGTCGACCGCGTACCGGTCGGCCACCGCGGCCGCCTGTTCGGCCTCGTTGAGCAGCGTGCCGAGCCGGGGTTTCTGGGCGGCCGTCGTGGCGACCACGGTGCGGCGGCCGGCCGCCACGAGCAGGTCACTCACCTCCCACGGTCGCGGACCGTCCTGTGCCGACGGTGAGGGCTCGACGGCGACCAGCCTGGGCACTCCCGCGGTCTCGACCCAGCGGGTCGGCACGGCCACCCGGGCCGCCCGGCAGCCGGGCAACGCGAAGCAGTGTCCGAATGAGACGGCCACCGTCCACTCGGCACCGGCGCGGGCCGGCAGGTCGGAGATCCGCGGCTGCCACACCGTCACTCGGAGGGCGCGCAGTGACCGGTACTGCCGGCGCAGCACGCTCACGGCCGGCGACTTCGCGGCGGCGGCCGCGAGGAATCCCCGCTCGTCGCCCCGGAGCAGCGCGGCGGCCTGCTGGTTGAGCACGTCGGTCATCCGCTCGCGCAACCAGAGCTGCGTGACCGACTCGGCGTCACCCGCCAGCGGGCTGCTGACCGGGCGCGGGCTGGTGCTGGCCTCGGCGCCCGGACCTCGATCCAGAAAGGCCACCGCCACCACGACCGGCACCGAACACACGACCAGCGCCCCGGCGAGTCCGAGACCCAGCCACAGCAACCATCGACGCGTGTCCTCCCCCTGAGTCACAATCGCGCAGATTACGCATAATCGGCGCGGGGCTGGATCGGCCGTTCAGCCCTTAGAACGCAGGGCTCGTGCGAAGAAGGCCACATTGGCCGGACGTTCGGCCAGGCGGCGCATCAGATATGCGTACCACTGGTCGCCGAACGGCGTGTAGACGCGCACCGTGTATCCCTCGGCGGCGAGCCGGGCCTGCTCCTCGGGGCGCACGCCGTACAGGAGCTGGAACTCGAACTCGTCCGGTGACCGGTCGAACCAGCGCGCGCGGTCCTCACCGATCGCGATCAGCCGCGGGTCGTGGGTGGCCATCATCGGGTACCCGTCGCCGGACATGAGGATGTTGAGGCACCGCACGAACGACTTGTCGACGTCCAGGTTGGACTGGAACGCGACCGACTCGGGCTCCTTGTAGGCGCCCTTGCACAGCCGTACCCGCGACCCGGCCGTCGCCAGCTCCCGGCAGTCCGCCTCGGTGCGCCGCAGGTACGCCTGGAGCACCGCGCCGGTCGTCGGGAAGTCGGCCCGCAGCTTGGTCAGGATGTCCAGCGTGGAGTCTGTGGTCGTGTGATCCTCGGCGTCGAGGGTCACGGTGGTGCCCGCTTCGGTCGCGGCGGTGCAGATCGCCCGCGCGTGCTCGTAGGCGAGCTTCTCGTCGAACCGCTGCCCCAGCGCGGACAGCTTGACGCTCACCTCGGCGGCGGGCGTCAGCTCGCCGGCCCGCAGCGCCGACAGCAATCGCAGGTACTCGTCGCGGGTCGCGGCGGCCTGCTCGGGTGTCTCGGTGTCTTCTCCGAGGTAGTCCAGCGACACGGCCAACCCGTTGGTGACCAGCTCGCTCGTGACCAGCAGCGCGTCGTCGACCGTGCTGCCGGCGACGAACCGCCGCACCACGTCGCGAGTCAGCGGAGCCGTCTCGACAAGCCGTTCGATCCGGGACGACCGGGACGCGGCGAGGATGACCGATCGCAGCATGAGGCGAGCGTAACGCCCGCACTGTCAGAAGGCCGGCTGGAGACCATCCAAGCAGCGCCAAGTGTTTCGCCCCATTTATCCCTCGACGGCGGGACGCGCCATGCGGGGCGCCAGTCGTCTACGGTTGTCACGTGAACTTCGACGCCTACGCCAGGACCGCAGTTGACCTTGTCAACGCGTCACTGGACGAGCTCGACGGATTGAGGAGCCTTTTCGGCGAGGAGAACTCCTGGATGCGTGACGAGGTCGTCGAGCGGGATCTGGCCATCTTCCGCAGGGCGCAGAAGCGCCTGCGAGACGTCTTCGAGTTCGGCACCACCGGCCGCGACATCCAAGCGGTCGCCGAGCTCAACGCGCTGCTGGAGAACTTCCCCGTCCAGCCGCGGATCTCCGGCCACGACGCGAACGACTGGCACATGCACGTGACCAGCCGCGGCGCCTCGGTCAGCGCCGAATACATCGCGGGTGCGGTCTGGGGCCTGTCCGTCTGGCTCTGCGAATTCGGCAGCGCCCGGTTCGGGGTGTGCGCAGACGAGCGCTGCGGCAACGTCTACCTCGACACCTCGTCGAATTGCTGCCGGCGGTTCTGCTCGGAGCGCTGCGCCACGCGTTCCCACGTGGCGGCACACCGCGCTAGAAAGAAAGAAAAGCTGCTCGCCTCAGTAATGTGAAAATCAGTGGGTTGACAGGCTGGGCGCCGCCAAGTGGTGGCGCGCGAAGCGCAGCGACTCGCGCAGGTCGGCCTCGCGCACTGCCCGGCTGCTCGCCTTGCGGGTCGCCACCTCGACGGCCACCGAGCCGGTGAAGCCGCGCCCGGCCAGGGACGCCAACAGCTCGCCACAGGGCTGGGTGCCCCGGCCGGGCACCAGGTGCTCGTCGCGCCCTTCGCCGGTGCCGTCGCCGAGGTGCACGTGCGCGAGCCGTGAACCCATGGTGTCGGCCATGGCCAGCGCGTCGCTGCGAGACGCCGCGCAGTGCGACAGGTCAAGCGTGTACGCGTCGTATCCGGTGTCGGTCGGGTCCCAGCCCGGCATGTATGGCACGAACTGGCGGCCGGCCATCCGCACCGGGTACATGTTCTCCACCGCGAACCGCACGTCGGGGTGCTTGGCGGCGAGCCGCGCCAGCCCGGTCGGGAAGGTCCGGGCGTAGTCGCGCTGCCACGTGAACGGCGGGTGCACCACCACGGTCGGGGCGCCGAGCGTCTCGGCCAGTACGGCGGCGCGCCGCAGCCGCTCCCACGGGTCGGAGCTCCAGACCCGCTGGGTCACGAGCAGGCAGGGCGCGTGGATGGAGAGCACGGGGACGCCGTAGTGGGACGCCAGCCCACGCAGGGCGCCGGCGTCCTGGCTGACCGCGTCGGTCCACACCATGACTTCGACGCCGTCGTAACCGAGGGTTGCGGCCATCTCGAAAGCCGCCGCGGTGGGCTCGGGGAAGACCGAGGAGCTGGACAGCAGTACTGGGACGCGCGAACTCACGTCCTCAGCGTATCGCACGGCGCCGAGTCGTCCCTTTTATCCCCGATCATGCTGGTTCTAGTTGGTCCAGGCGGCGCAGGATCACACCCTCCCGGAGCGCCCACGGGCAGACGTCGACCGCGTCGATGTCGAGCCGCCGCATGGTCGCCTCGGCCACCACCGCGCCGGCGAGCAGTTGGTGTGCGCGGCTCGCGCTGACACCTTCCAGGCTCTGCAGCTCGCTCGGGGAGATGTGCCGGATGAAGCCAAGCACCTGCCGCAACCCGTCGCGGTGCAATCGGCGGGGAGCCCACAGGCCGGCCGCCGAGGGCGCCGCACCCGTCAGCCGGGCCAGCGTCCGGAACGTCTTCGACGTGGCCACCGGCCGGTCCCAGCCGAACTCGGACAGCTTCGCCACCGCCGGGTCGAGCGACTCCTCGACGTACTCGCGCAGTTCCTCCACGTGGTGCGCGGGTGGCGGCGCCGACATGTTGCCGTCCAAGCGCAGCCGCTCGCGGGTCAGCCGGCCGGCGCCGAGGGGCAGCGACATCGCGAGAGCCGGGTCCTCGTCGATGCCGGCCGCGAGTTCGAGCGAGCCGCCACCGATGTCCATCACCAGCAGGCGCCCGGCCGACCAGCCGAACCAGCGGCGTACCGCGAGGAACGTCATCCGCGCCTCGTCCGCACCGGAGAGCACCTGCAGGCGTACCCCGGTCTCGTTGCGGACGCGCGCCAGCACCGCCGCGGAGTTGGTGGCGTCGCGGACCGCGGAGGTGGCGAAGGCCAGCAGATCGTCGGTGACGAGCCGGGCCGCGGACGCCATCGCGTCGGCCGCCGTCTTGACGAGCGCGTCGGCGCCGGCCTTGGTGAGCGCGCCGTCCTTGCCGATCTGCTCGGCCAGGCGCAGCACCGCCTTCTCCGAATGGGCGGGCCACGGATGGGCGCCATGGTGAGCGTCCACGACCAGGAGGTGCACAGTGTTTGAACCAACGTCGAGAACACCCAGCCTCATACGCAAACCATATGCGCACCACGCGCGTAAGCTGGCCGGGTGGCAAGCCTGCATGTCCTCGTCGACGACCCGGGGGACCCCCGCAGCCGGGAGGTCGTTCTCGATTTTCCCCGGGAGTGGATCGAGTTTCCCGATCCCGACGACCCGAAGCACGTCATCCGCGCCGACCTGACGTGGCTGCTGTCCCGGTGGACGTGCGTGTTCGGCAAGGGGTGTCACGGCATCATCGCCGGCCGCGCGGCCGACGGATGCTGCTCGCACGGCGCGTTCTTCACCGATGACGACGACGAGCAGCGCGTCAAGGCGGCCGTCAAGCGGCTGACGCCGGCCACGTGGCAGCACTACCGGCGCGGGTTCAAGAACTACACCGAGGTCGACTCCATCGACGGTAAGAACCCGGCCCGCCGCACGGCAACCCAGTCGGAAGAGGGGCCGTGCGTCTTCCTCAACGACGCGGACTTCCCCGGTGGCGGCGGCTGCGCGCTGCACGGGCAGGCGCTGCGCGACGGGGTCCATCCGCTGGAGTACAAGCCAGACGTGTGCTGGCAGCTGCCGGTACGCCGCGACCAGGAGTGGACCAAGCGGCCCGACGGCACCAAGGTGCTGGTGACCACGCTGGCCGAGTTCGATCGGCGCGGCTGGGGCTCCGGCGGTCACGACCTCGACTGGTGGTGCACGTCCTCCCCCGAGGCGCACGTGGGCACCGAGCCGATGTACCTGTCGTACGAGCCGGAGCTGATCGCGTTGGTCGGCAAGAAGGCATACGCCAAGCTGGCCGAGCTGTGCGCCGCCCGCATCGAGAAGGGCCTGGTGGCCGAGCACCCGGCCACCACCGAGGCGGCGGCGCAGGAGGTCTAGGGCTCGAACTTGTAGCCCAGTCCGCGCACGGTCACGATGTACCGCGGCGTGCTGGGTTCCGGCTCGACCTTCGACCGCAGCCGCTTGACGTGCACGTCGAGCGTCTTGGTATCGCCCACGTAGTCGGCGCCCCAGACCCGGTCGATGAGCTGCCCCCGGGTGAGCACCCGGCCGGCGTTGCGCAGCAGCAACTCCAGCAGCTCGAACTCCTTGAGGGGCAACTGCACGGCGGACCCGCTGACGGTGACGACGTGCCGTTCGACGTCCATGCGTACCGGCCCGGCGGCCAGCGTCGGCGCCGACAGCTCGACCGCCTCGGTGCCCTGCCGGCGCAGCACCGCCCTTATCCGGGCGACGAGCTCGCGCGGCGAGTACGGCTTGGTCACGTAGTCGTCGGCGCCGATCTCCAGGCCGACGACCTTGTCGATCTCGCTGTCGCGGGCGGTCACCATGATGATCGGCACGTGCGAGCGCTGCCTCAAGTGGCGGCACACCTCGGTGCCCGACATCTCCGGCAACATGAGGTCGAGCAGGACGATGTCCGCACCGGTCCGGTCGAACTCGGTCAGGGCGGAGGTGCCGGTCGCGGCGACCGATACCTCGAACCCCTCCTTGCGGAGCATGTAGGACAGTGCGTCGGAGAACGATTCCTCGTCTTCGACCACGAGCACGCGGGCCAACTGAGTTTCCTTCCTTTTCTTGCCGGTCCAGTCCAGAAACCGTCAGGTCCGCCGAAGCGGGACCGGACCGGCCTCGATCTCAACCGACTCTGGTAGCGGCAGCACGGCGTCTGGCGGACGGGCCGGCAGCCGAAGGGTGAACGTCGACCCACCGCCCAGCTTGCTCGCGACGCCCACCCGGCCACCGTGGTTGGTCGCGATGTGCTTGACGATCGCCAGCCCGAGCCCGGTGCCGCCGGTCGCCCGCGAACGCGCCTGGTCGGCGCGGTAGAAGCGTTCGAAGATCCGGTCCAGGTCGCTCGGCCCGATGCCGATGCCCTGGTCGGTGACCGCGATCTCGACCCAGTCGTCGTCGGCGCTCATCGCGACGCTGACCTTTGTCTCCTCGGCGGAGTACGCGATCGCGTTCTCCACCAGGTTGGCCACGGCGGTCGCGATCTGGCTGTCGCTGCCGTACACGGTCAACCCGCGCAGCCCGGTGACAGCCACCTCGATCCTTCGGGCGGATGCCGCCGTGCGGGTACGGTCGACGACCTCGGCCAGCAGCCAGTCGACCGATACCGGGTGGGGCGCGGGCAGCGGCTCGGCGCCCTGGAGCCGGGTCAGCTCCAGCAACTCGTTGACGAGCCGCCCGAGCCGGGTCGACTCGGTCTGGATGCGCTCGGCGAAGCGCCGCGCCGCCGCGACGTCTTCGGAGGGGTCGGTGGCCACCGCGTGCGGGTCGGTGGCGTCGAGCAGCGCCTCGGCGAGCAGCTGGAGCGCGCCGATCGGCGTCTTCAGCTCGTGGCTGACGTTGGCCACGAAGTCACGCCGCACCCGGTCGACCCGATGGGACTCGGTCACGTCGGCGGCCTCGACCGAGACGTAGCTGCCGCCCAGCGCCACCGCGCGCAGGTGTATGCCCAGCGGGGACTGCGGACCACCCTCCCGCCCGCGCGGCAGGTCGAGCTCGACCTCACGCCGGACCCCGGTGCGCCGGACCTGGCCCGCCAGCGTGCGGATCAGCGGATGGGCCGCGATGGTGCCCGGCTCGGCGCCCGCCCGCAGCAGGCCCATCGCCCGTGCCGCCGGGTTCACCAGCACCGGTACGTCATCCGGGTCCAGCACTACGACCCCGACGCGTAGCGCGTCGAGACTCTTGCGGCCCAACCCCGAGAGTGAGCCGTGCTGCTCTTTGCCGATCGCCGGCCTCCCGTTGTCGAGGGCACTCCCTCGCGGGCGCCCCTTGCTCGCCGCTCGGGGCCAGCGGCCACGTACGGCGATCACTCCGACGGTAGCGCCGGCCAGCAGGCCAAGCGCTAATCCGCCGGCCACGCCGACACTGACCGCCAAATCCACGACGCGATCGTAGGGTCATTGTTAACCTGTACGATTCGCACAATAGGACAAATCGCACCCAGTTCGAGGAAAGTTCACCATCCGGCTGAGCGTCGTTCACTCGGGCGCACGGCATCGCCATAGCATCAAGGGTGATGCGTGAGGAACTGCGATCCGACCTGCTCGAAGTGGGCCGCCTGCTGGTGTCGATGGCGGAGGCCGCGCGCACCGCTATGAGCCGCGCCACCAGCGGCCTGCTGACCGCCGACCGCGAGGCGTGCGAGACGGTCATCGCGCGCGATGCGGAGATAAACGACCTGCGTAACCAGGTCGAGGAGCGGGTCTACGACACCCTGGCGCGGCAGTCGCCGGTGGCGGTCGACCTGCGGCTGCTGGTCACCGGCCTGCAGATCGCGATCGACCTGGAGCGCATGGGTGATCTCGCCGAGCACGTGGCGAAGACCGCGCTGCGCCGGCATCCGTCTCCGGCGGTGCCGGCCGAGCTGCGTCCGGTGTTCATCCGCATGGCGGAGGTCGCCGACCGGATCGCCGGAAAGATCAACCTCGTGCTCACCACGCAAAACCTTCAGCTCGCCGCCCAGCTCGAAGGCGACGACGACGCCATGGACGACCTGGAGCGGGAGCTCTTCCGCATCCTGCTCGGCAAAGACTGGCCGTACGGCGCGGAGACGGCGATCGACGGGGCGCTGCTGGGCCGCTTCTACGAGCGATACGCCGACCACGCGGTAAACGCCGGCCAGCAGGTGGTCTACCTGGTGACCGGCGAATCCACACCGTCGTGATCGACGCTTAGCGGCCCTGGTTCGCGACCGCGGCGGCCGCCTCGGCGGCGGCATCCGGGTCCAGGTACGTCCCGCCCGCCTTCACCGGGCGAAGCTCGGCGTCCAGGTCGTACCGCAGCGGGATGCCCGTCGGGATGTTGAGCGCCGCGATCGCCTCGTCGGAGATGCCGTCGAGGTGCTTGACCAGGGCGCGCAGCGAGTTGCCGTGCGCCGCCACCAGCGTGGTGCGGCCGGCGAGCAGGTCGGGCACGATCGCGTCGTACCAGTACGGCAGCATCCGCGCCACGACGTCCTTGAGGCACTCGGTGCGCGGCATCAGCTCCGGCGGCAGCGTCGCGTACCGGGGGTCTCCCACCTGCGACCACTCGTCGTCGTCGGCGATCGGGGGCGGCGGGGTGTCGTACGACCGGCGCCACAGCATGAACTGCTCCTCACCGTACGTCTCCAGGGTCTGCTTCTTGTTCTTGCCCTGGAGAGCGCCGTAGTGCCGCTCGTTGAGCCGCCACGACCGGCGCACTCCGATCCAGTGCCGGTCGGCCGCGTGCAGCGCCAGCTCGCCGGTGCGGATCGCGCGCCGCATCACGCTCGTGTGCATGACATCGGGCAGCAGGTCGTGCTCGCGCAGCAGCTCGCCGCCGCGCCGGGCCTCGGCCTCGCCCTTGGCGGTCAGGTCCACGTCGACCCAGCCGGTGAAGAGGTTCTTCGCGTTCCACTCGCTCTCGCCGTGCCGTAGCAGCACCAACGTCCCCACACTCATGGCCGCAATCCTGCCACCGTGACGACCACCACGTGGAAATCGGTATGCCCCACATGACCCGTCCCACTAGGTTGGTAAGGGTTGTTTTGTGCACTGGTCATTACACGGGGGATAGGGATGCGGAGCTGGTTCCGGGATACGACCGGTGGTCTACCCGCCACCTTCTGGTACCTGTGGACCGGCACCCTGATCAACCGCCTCGGCTCGTTCGTGCTGATCTTCATGGCCATCTACCTGACCACCGAGCGCGGCTTCTCGGAGACCCAGGCGGGCTTGGTCATCGGCCTCTTCGGGGTGGGCAGCGCGGCGGGCGTGACCGTCGGCGGCGTGCTCGCCGACCGCTGGGGGCGCCGGCCGACCCTGATCACCGCGCACATCGGCACGGCCGCCCTGCTGCTCACCATCGGCTTCGCGCGCGACCGGTGGGCGATCATGGCCACCGCGGTGGCGCTGGGCTTCTTCATGGACGCGGTCCGCCCGCCATTCCAGGCGATGATGGTCGACGTCGTGCCCGAGCGCGACCGGCTGCGCGCGTTCACGCTCAACTACTGGGCGATCAACCTGGGCTTCTCGTTTGCCGCCGTGCTCGCCGGTCTCGCCGCCCGGGCCGACTTCCTGCTGCTCTTCGTCGTCGACGCGGCCACCACGCTGATCACCGCCGCGATCATCTTCCTGCGGGTGCGTGACGTGCGGCGTCCGCAGGGCTTCGCGAGGCGACGGGACGCCGCCGCACCGGCCGCCGGCCTGCGCGCGGTCTTCTCCGACAAGGTCTTTCTGGTCTTCGTACTGCTCAACGTGCTCGGCGCGATGGTGTTCCTCCAGCACATCTCGATGCTGCCGATCGCGATGGGCAAGGACGGGCTGGCTCCCTCCACGTACGGCACCGTGATCGCGCTCAACGGCGTGCTGATCGTCTTCGGGCAGCTCTTCATCCCGCGCCTGCTCAAGGGGCGCAGCCGTTCCCACACGCTCGCGCTGGCTTCGGTGATCATGGGGCTGGGCTTCGGGCTCACGGCGGTCGCCGGCACCGCGATCCTGTACGCGGTGACCGTGCTGATCTGGACGCTCGGCGAGATGCTGAACTCGCCCTCCAACGCGACGCTCATCGGCGAGCTCTCCCCCGCCGACATCCGCGGGCGTTACCAGGGTGTCTTCTCGCTCTCCTGGTCCGTGGCGGGCTTCCTGGCCCCGGTCCTGGGCGGCTTCGTCATGCAGCACGCCGGAAACGCCGCGTTGTGGCTGGGCTGCGCCGCGGTCGCCGCGGTGGTCGGGCTGGGCCACCTGCTCTCCGGGCCGGCACGGGAACGCCGCGCGGAGGCCCTCCGCGAGCCCACCGCCACGCCCGAACCGGCCCTCGCGGCGTAGCTCAGCCCACCAGCGTCAGCCCACCACCGCGTCAGCCAGGAGGGCGTCGGCGTCCTCGATCCCGTACTCAGCCAGGAGTTCGCGGGTGTGCTCGCCCGGGTACGGCGGCGGGAGCGTGGGCGTGGGTGCCGGGGTATCGGTGAAACGCGGTGCCGGAGCGGGCTGCGTGACGCCGTCCACCTCGACGAAGACTCCCCGAGCCTGGTTGTGCGGGTCGGTGGGCGCCTCGGCCAGCGTCAGCACCGGCGCCACGCAGGCGTCGGAGCCCTCGAAGACCTCGATCCACTCGTCGCGGGTACGGGTCGCGACGCGCGCGCCGATCAGAGCCCGCAGTCGCGGCCAGGAAGCGACGTCGAGCTGGGCCGGCGCGGTGTGCGGATCGAGCCCGAGCAGCTCGGCGAACTCCGCGTAGAACCGGCGTTCCAGCGGTCCCACGGCGAGGAATGTGCCGTCGGCGGTCTCGTAGACGCCGTAGAAGGGCGCCCCGCCGTCGAGCAGGTTGGCGGCGCGCCGGTCCTGCCAGGCTCCACTGTGGAGCATGCCGAACAGCTGGGTCGCCAGGAGCGCGGCGCCGTCGACGATGGCCGCGTCGACCACCTGGCCGGTACCGGTGCGCTCGGCGTGCCACAGCGCCGCCAGTACCCCGGCCGCCAGCAGCATCCCACCGCCGCCGTAGTCGCCCAGCAGGTTGATCGGTGGTACCGGGGCGTCGGCGGGGCCGATCGCGTGCAGGATGCCGGTGCGGGCCAGGTAGGTCAGGTCGTGGCCGGCAGTCGGTGCGAGCGGGCCGTCCTGTCCCCACCCGGTCATGCGGCCGTACACGAGCTTGGGGTTGACCGCGTGCACGTCGGCGGGACCGATGCCGAGGCGTTCGGCGACACCGGGCCGGAAGCCTTCGATGAGCACGTCGGCGCGCGCGGCAAGGGTGCGTACGAGTGTGGTGCCGCGCGGCTGCTTGAGGTCGACGCCGATGGAGCGCTTGCCCCGGCCCAGCAGGTCGTGCCGCGCCGAAATGGGCAGTGGCAGCGTGGACGTGCCGATCCGGTCGACGCGTACGACGGTGGCGCCCAGGTCGGCGAGCACCATCCCCGTGAAGGGGGCAGGGCCGATTCCGGCGATCTCGACAACCGTAAGCCCGTTGAGAGGTCCGCTCATGCTCATTATGAAAGCGGCCCGGCGGCCTCATTGCGAATACTGCGCGACACTCACCCCCGCCGGGCTTACGGCCCGGCGGCCTCATTGCGAATACTGCGCGACACTCACCCCCGCCGGGCTTACGGCCCGGCGGCGGCGGGCGACACTCACCCCCGTAAGCGTCGCCCGCACTCGCCGCCGGTCTTCAGGTGGCCGTGCCGTCCCCCAACGGCTCAGCTGCCACCCATCCCCCGGCACCCGCTCGGTACACGGTCCGAATCGGACCGGTGTTCCCCCGAACCAACCAAGCGCGGCGCGTGCTGATCACGTTACGACTCAAGGGCTTCGGCGCACAAGCTGGTTAGGATGTCTCGCCCATCACATCACCTGCGCGTTTACCAGATGGCAACGTCGGGTTCAGGTGCGCGAAGGCTTGAAGATTCGCCACGGACTCTCCGCGCTTGATCCGCCACTCCCATTCGCGGCGGATCGCCGTGCCGAAGCCAATCTCCAGCATCGTGTCGAACGATTCGTCGGCGTAGGTCAGCACCGAACCCAGCAACCGGTCGAGCTCGTCCTCGTCGACTCCGCGGAGCCCCACGCGCCCGGTCAGGTAGACGTCGCCGACCTTGTCGATGGAGAACGCGACACCATACATGCGCGCGTTGCGCTGCAGCAGCCATGCCCACAGCTCTTCGCGCCGCTCGTCGGGCTGGCGCATCACGAACGCCTCGACGCGCAGGGCGTGCTCGCCCACGATGAGGTTGCAGACGGTCTTCAGCTTGTGGGTGCCGGGCAGGGTCACCGCGTACGACAGCTCGCCGGTGGGCTCGCAGGGCAGTTCGCGCTCCGCGCACACCCGCTCGATGAGCGCCCCGAGCTCGGCACGGTTCACAGGCAGTCCACCAGTGCCAGCTCGGCCGCGATCCGCTCACGGTGCTCGGTCATCACGTCACGGTAGACGGCGAGCAGGCCGGACGCGGTGCGCTCCCAGGAGAACCGGTGCGCGTGTCCGACCGCGCCGCGCGCCAGCGCCTCCCGCCGTGCGGGCGCGTGCAGAAGCGCTCCCAGCACCTGCGCCCAGTCGTCTGGCGCGTGCCCGTCGACAAGTACACCGCTCACGCCGTCGCGGACCGCGGTGACGAGCCCGCCGACGGCGGCGGCGACCACCGGCGTGCCGCACGCCTGTGCCTCCAGGGCGACGAGGCCGAACGACTCGTTGTAGGACGGCACCGCGACGAGGTCGGCGGCCCGGTACAGGTCGGGCAGCGCGTCGCCGGTGAGTGGCGGCAGGAACCGC
This sequence comes from Phytohabitans aurantiacus, assembly GCF_027923225.1. Taxonomy (GTDB): domain Bacteria; phylum Actinomycetota; class Actinomycetes; order Mycobacteriales; family Micromonosporaceae; genus Phytohabitans; species Phytohabitans aurantiacus. The sequence goes on along the minus strand of NZ_BSDI01000003.1, from coordinate 21,387 downwards.
ACCGCGTCGGTGACGCCGAGCGACGCGGCCAGCTCGATCAGGGCGGTTGGCCGCTCGAGCCCGCTGCCGCTGGGCCCGCCGCAGACGACGACCGTCACCTGGCTGGCCAGAGCCGGGTCGCGCTCGCGGAGGGCGGCGACGGCGCGCAGCAGTACATCTGGGGCTTTGAGCGGCTGGATGCGCCCGACGAACGCCACGATGTTTCCCTGCTCGGGCAGGCCCAGGTGGCGGCGGGCCGCGAGCCGCGCCGCGGTCTCGCGCCCGGCGGCCGCGGGCCGGAAGCGCTCCAGGTCGACGCCGGGCTCGACCACCGCGACCCGCTGAGGGTCGGCCTCGTACCGGTCGATCAGCTCCCGCGCCTCGACCTGGGTGTTGGCGACCAGGCGGTCGGCGACGCCGATGACCTGCTCCTCGCCGACGACCCGGCCCAGGGGTTCCGGGCGGTCTCCGGTGGCGAGCTGGCAGTTCTTGACCTTGGCGAGGGTGTGGGCGGTGTGCACGAGCGGCACGCCCCAGCGGTCCTTCGCGAGCAGTCCCACCTGGCCGGAGAGCCAGTAGTGAGAGTGGATCATGTCGTAGTACCCGGGCGCGTGCGCCGCTTCGGCGCGCAGGACGCCGGTCGTGAAGCCGCACATCTGGCCCGGGAGGTCTTCCTTGGCCAGCCCCTCGAAGGGGCCCGATGTGATGTGCCGCACGAGCACACCGGGCGCCATCTCGACCCGGGACGGCAGCCCGCTCGACGTGGCGCGGGTGAAGATCTCGACCTCGACGCCAGCGTCGGCGAGGCGGCGGGCGACCTCGACGATGTAGACGTTCATGCCGCCGGCGTCGCCGGTGCCCGGCTGGTCCAGCGGCGAGGTGTGCACCGAGAGGGTGGCTATACGACGCGGCGTGGGCCACAGCTGTGGCCGTCGCTGCCGGACCACGCCTGAATGCGTGTGTGCCACGCCTTTGCTCCTTCCGCCACGGTGAGTGACCGCCCGGCTGCACTCGGGCAACCTCAGACATCAACCCCCGTGCCGTGCCCCATCTTCCCGTTCTGGTCCGATACCCGCATACTCCGAGGTCCAGTACGTGGGGGCGGTCACATGTGGGGCTGCGAAGGAACATGTGGGGTTACGGAAGAATCGGTGTCATGAGACCCATAGCGATCGTGACCGGGGCGTCCAGCGGCATAGGCGCAGCCACCGCACGCCGGCTGGCGACCGAGGGATTCCACGTCGTCGCCGCGGCGCGGCGGGTCGAACGCCTGGACGAGCTCGTCAAGGGCATCACGGAGGCCGGCGGGGTCGCCACAGCGGTGCCGTGCGACGTGACGTCCGACGAGTCGGTGGCGGCGCTGGCCACCGCCGTGGCCGGGCTGGGCGATCCGGTCACCCTGCTGGTCAACAACGCGGGCGGCGCCCGTGGCCTGGACACGGTCGCGGCGGGGCGGATCGACGACTGGCAGTGGATGTACGACGTGAACGTGCTCGGCACGCTGCGGGTGACGCAGGCGCTGCTGCCCGCGCTGGAAGCGTCGGGCGCGGGCACCGTCGTCGTGCTCAGCTCCACCGCCGGTTTGATCGTGTACGAAGGCGGGGGCGGCTACGCGGCCGCGAAGCACGCGCAGACCGCGCTCGCCGAGACGCTCCGGCTGGAGCTGTGCGGGCACCCCGTCCGGGTGATCGAGATCGATCCGGGCATGGTGAAGACCGACGAGTTCGGGCTGACCCGCTTCGGGGGCGACGAGGCGCGGGCGGCGGCGGTGTACGACGGCGTCGCCGAGCCGCTTGTGGCCGACGACATCGCCGACTGCATCGCGTGGACCGCCACCCGGCCGCACCACGTCAACGTGGACCGGCTCGTGGTCCGGCCGCTCGCTCAGGCGGCGCAGCACAAGGTGCACCGGGTGAAGTAGTGCCGCGTCCGGTCGGGGCCATCACCCGCGGTACGACGAACCCCAACCGGCTGCGCCGGGTGGACAACTGGATCGCGGTCCACTGTGGCGAGCTGCTCCGGGACGCGCCGGACCCGCTGGTGGTCGACCTCGGGTACGGCGCGACGCCGGTGACCACAGTGGAGCTTCGCGCCCGGCTTGTCACCGCGGTCCGGCCGGACGTACGGGTCATCGGGCTGGAGATCGATCCGGACCGGGTGGCCGCCGCCGCACCGGCCGCCGATCCACCGGGGCTCGACTTCGTCCGGGGCGGGTTCGAGCTGGCCGGCCTGCGGCCTGTCGTGGTGCGGGCGTTCAACGTGCTCCGTCAGTACGACGAGCCGGCGGTCGGCCCCGCGTGGCGCGCCATGACCGAAGCGCTCGCGCCCGACGGGGTTCTCGTCGAAGGTACCTGTGACGAGCTGGGCCGCCTCGCGTCGTGGGTACTGCTCGACCGCGCCGGCCCGCGCTCGCTGACCCTGGCCGCGAGGCTATCCACACTGGACACCCCGGCCACGCTCGCGGAGCGGCTGCCGAAGGCGCTCATCCACCACAACGTGCCGGGCGAACCGGTACACGAGTTCGTCGAGGCGCTGTCCGGCGGCTGGCGGGACGCCGCTCCGTACGCCACGTTCGGCCCGCGCCAGCGCTGGCTGCGGGCGGTGTCGGCGGTACGCGAAGCGGGCTGGCCGGTGCTCGACCGGCCAGCCCGCTGGCGATTGGGTGAAGTGACGGTGGCGTGGCCGGCGGTCGCGCCGGCCACGTGACGCTTACGGCGTGATCTGGTTCCGGCGCCGGCGGGCCAGCAGCAGGATGCTCGCGCCGCAGAACAGCAGGGCCGCGCCGGCCCCCGCGGTCAGCGCGACGTCGCTGCCCGTCTTCGGCATCTCCGGCCCGGGCGTCCTGCTCGGGCTCGCCGAGGCGGTCACCGACGTGGTGGCCGAGGGCGTGACGGACGCCGTGGCCGACGGGCTCGTGGTGGGGCTGGTCGTGATGCTCACGCTCGGGCTCGGGCTCGACGTGGTGCTCACGCTCGGGCTCGGGCTCGACGTCGTGCTCACGCTCGGGCTGGGGCTCGGCGTCTTCGAGTGGCTGGGGCTCGGGCTCGTCGTGGAGCTCACGCTCGCCGACGGCGATCCGTAGCCGTACCCGTGGGACCGCTCTACCAGAGGTTCGGCGCCATGGCCGGCGAGCACGGCGGATGCCGACGCGACGACGGCCGTCGTGATTCCGGCGACCAGCAAACCTGCTATCGAAACGCGCCGAATGACGCTCGTATTAGTCGAGATCAACACACTCCGGACAACGAGGAAAAAAGGAAATGGCAACGGGGTTTACTGGCGAGTAATCGCGGTGATCCCGTACGAACACGCAGCTCATGGGGGTGACAGCAATGTTCGGATCAGCTGCCGCAGCGCTCATCGCCGGTCTGACGTTTGGATTCGCGGTACCGGCATCGGCCGAATCCGAGGTGGTGCGCCTGACGAACGACGCGCGCGCCAAGCACGGCTGCTCGGCCGTACGCCAGGAAAACCGGCTCATGACCTCCACCCGCCGCCACAGCGCCGACATGGCGCGAAACAACTTCTTCAGCCACACGGGCAGCGACGGAAGCGACTTCAGCACCCGCGCCAAGCGGTTGGGCTACGTCCACGCGATGAGCGAGAACATCGCGAAGGGCCACCCGAGCGCCCGTGCCGTCGTCGACGGCTGGCTCCGCAGCGAGCCACACCGCCGCGCGATCCTCGACTGCGGTGCCAAGGCGGTCGGTGTCGGTATGGCTCGCGCACGGGACGGCGCACTGCTCTGGACCCAGGACTTCGGCCGCGCCTGACCGTAGTCAGGGGGCGGGGAGCTCGCAGTTCACCAGCACCGGCTCGGGGTGCAGGGTCACGCCGAACCGGTCGTGCACGCCGTCACGGATCTCCGCCGCGAGCGCGAGCAGCGCCGATGTCGTGCCGCCGCCCCGGTGGGTCAGCGCCAGGGTGTGCTTGGACGAGATCGCCACGCCGTCCGGCCCCGGGCGCCCCTTCTGGAAGCCCGCCTTGTCGATCAGCCAGGCGGCGCTGACCTTGACCACGCCGTCCGGGCTCGGCCAGGAGGGCGGCTCGCCGATGTCGGCGGCCCGCTTCCGCAGCGCCTCGTATGCCGCCGGGTCCAGGATCGGGTTGGTGAAGAACGACCCTACCGACCGGGTATCCGGGTCAGCCGGATCGAGCACCATGCCCTTGCCGGCGCGCAGGGCCAGTACGGCGGCGCGCGCGTCGGCGAGCGGCACCCGGTCGCCGATCTCGACGCCGAGCGCCCGAGCCAGTTCGGCGTACCGCACCGGGCCGGACAGCGGCGACCTGACCAGGCGGAAGTCGACCGATACCACGAGCCAGCGGCTGCTGTGCTTGAAGACGCTCGCCCGGTACGCGAAGCCGCACTCGTCACTGGTCATCGTGCACAGCTCGCCCCGCACCCGGTCGTACGCCCGCACCGCCGTGATCGTCTCCGCGACCTCCTGGCCGTACGCGCCGACGTTCTGGATCGGGGTGGCGCCGGCGGAACCCGGGATGCCGGACAGGCACTCCAACCCCGACCACCCGGCGTCGACCGCCGCCGCCACGGCGTCGTCCCAGGGCTCGCCCGCCTCGACGGTCACGTCGACCGTGTCGCCGTCTTCGGCCCGTACCGCCACTCCGCGTGACCTGATCAGCACGACCGTGCCGGGGAAGCCCGCGTCGCCGACCACGACATTGCTGCCGCCGGCCAGGAAGAACACCGGTTCCTCGGCTTCTCGACCGATTTGCACTAGTTCATCCGCGTTACTCGCGGTGATCAAGTGACCGGCGGGGCCACCGAGGCCCAGTGTGGTGTAGCCGGACAGCGAACGGGGAACCGTTTGATCGGGAGCGGCTGACACTTTCGCCCTAACGTCTCGCACGCCACTCACCCTAGGCTGGAGGCAGACTGGGCAACCTGACGGCGGCAACCTAACGGCGGCCCGGTCGCGTCGGGAGGATCGTGATGAGCAGACTGCACGGCTCGAGAGACTTCTGGATCGCCGGCCTGCGCGCCGAGGGTCCTGCGTTCCGCAGCGCGGTCGCGGAAGCGCCACCTGACGCCGAGATCCCGCCCTGCCCCGGCTGGACCGTCACCGACCTCGTCCACCATCTGGGCTCGGTCTACCGATGGGTCCGCGGTCACGCCGCTCGTGGCGTCACCACCCCGCCCGAGTCGCGCCGGGCCCCCCTTCTGGAAGACCTGCCGACCGGTCCAGCCGCCGTCGAGTGGTGGCAGGAGGAGTACAGGCTGCTGATCGAGGCTCTCGACGCGCTCGACCCGGAGCTCCCCGCGTGGAACTGGGCGCCCCAGGCGAAGAAGGCCAGCTTCTGGCACCGGCGGATGGCACACGAGACGGCGGTGCACCGGTGGGATGCGCAGATGGCGATCGGCGCGGGTGAGCCGGTCGAGACCAAGCTCGCGGTCGACGGGGTCGGCGAGGTGCTCGACACCTGGCTCCCTGCCGGCCGGCGCCAGCTGCCCAGCCCCCGCCACGGCGTGGTGCAGCTCGTGGCCACCGACGCGGGGCAGGAGTGGTTCCTGCGGCTGCGCGGCGAGGGGGTGGCCCTGCTCGACACCAGCACGCTTCTCGACAGCGACGAGCACCACGCCCGGGTCTACGCGGCCGGCACGGCGAGTGACCTGCTGCTCGCCCTGTTCGGGCGGGTGCCCTTCGACGTACTCGAGGTGACCGGCGACGCGACGCTCCTGGACTGCCTGCGCACCGGTTGATCCCTAGTATGAGGGAATGACGTTGGGCCTGCGGTTTCCGGACGAGTTCGTATGGGGTGCGGCGACCGCGGCGTACCAGATCGAGGGCGCCACCCGCGACGACGGTCGCGGCCCGTCGATCTGGGACACCTTTTCGCGTACGCCGGGAAAGGTGTTCGCCGGACACACCGGTGACGTGGCGTGCGACCACTACTACCGGTACGCCGACGACGTCGGGCTGATGGCAGACATCGGGCTGCGGTCGTACCGGTTCTCGATCTCGTGGCCGCGCGTCAAGCCCGACGGCACCGGTCCGGTCAACCCGCGCGGGCTCGACTTCTACGACCGGCTCGTCGACACGCTCCACGAGCGCGGCATCGACCCGGTGGTGACCCTCTACCACTGGGACCTGCCCCAGCCGCTGGAAGACCGCGGTGGCTGGACCGCGCGCGAGACCGCCTCCTGGTTCGCCGAGTACGCCGCCGCGGTGCACCAGCGGCTGGGCGACCGGGTACGGGTGTGGACCACGCTCAACGAGCCGTGGTGCTCGGCCTTCCTCGGGTACGCCTCGGGCATCCACGCCCCCGGGCGCCAGGATCCGGCGGCCGCGCTCAAGGCTCTACACCATCTGCTTCTGGCGCATGGCCTCGCGGCGGGTGAGCTGCGCGCGGCGGGTGCGGAGACGCTCGGGATCACGCTGAATCCTTCAGCGGTGCGTCCCGCGGACCCCGACAGCGCCGCGGACGTCGAGGCCGCGCGCGTGGTGCACACCCTGAGCAACCGGATCTTCTTCGACCCGCTCCTGGCCGGCGGCTACCCGCCGGAGGCGCTGGAACTGATCGAGTCGCTGGCCGGTCTCGGCCACATCCACGACCACGACGCCAAGACCATCGCCGCGCCGATCGACGTGCTCGGCGTCAACTACTACGCACCCACCTACGTGGCGGGACGCAAGGGCTCCCCCGGCGGCGGTCCGAACAACCCGGGCACCGAGGGCATCGAGTTCCTCCCGCCCAGCGGCCCGCTGACCGACATGGGTTGGCAGATCGAGCCGGCGGGCCTCCTCGGCCTCCTGGAGCAGATCCACGCCGACTACCCGGGTACCTCGATCATGATCACGGAGAACGGTGCCGCGTTCCCCCACACCGGCCCCGACCACGACCGCATCTCCTATGTAGACGGTCATCTGCGCGCGGTGCACGAGGCGATCACGCGCGGCGTCGACGTGCGCGGGTACTTCCTCTGGTCGTTCCTGGACAACTTCGAGTGGGCCGAGGGATACGCGAAGCGCTTCGGCATCGTCCACGTCGACTACCAGACGCAGGTCCGCACGCTCAAGGAGAGCGCCCACTGGTACCGGTCGGTCATCGCGCGCAACGGACTAGACGCATGACCAGGGCGCGGGAACGGCCGACGCTGGAGGCGGTGGCGCGGCGCGCCGGCGTCTCCCGCGCGACGGTTTCCCGCGTCGTGAACGGGTCGACCAGCGTCGCCGAATCCATCCGCGACGCCGTGCGCCAGGCCGTCGAGGAGATGGGGTACGTCCCCAACCTGGCCGCCCGCAGCCTGGTCACCCAGCGCACCGACTCGATCGCCCTGATCCTGCCGGAGTCGGCCACCCGGGTGTTCTCCGACGACCAGTTCTTCCCGCGCATCGTGCGGGGCGTCAGCCAGGAGCTCGAAGCCGCCGACAAGCAGCTCGTACTCATCATGGCCGGCTCGACGGCCAGCTACGACCGGGTCGAGCGGTACACCACGGGCCGGCACGTCGACGGCGTCATGTTCGCCTCGATGCACGGCGTCGACCCGCTCCCAAGCACGCTCGCCCGCCTCGGCATCCCCGTGGTGTGCAGCGGCCGCCCCTTGGGACGCACCAACCCCTCCGTGCCGTACGTCGACGTCGACTCCGTACAGGGCGCCGCCGACGCGGTTCGCCACCTGATCAACACCGGTCGGCAGCGCATCGCCACCATCGCCGGCCCGCAGGACATGGTCGCCGGCGTCGACCGGCTCACCGGGTACCGCAACGAGCTGCGCGACTCCTCCCGCCGCTCCATCGTCGCGGTCGGCGACTTCACCCGCGAGTCCGGCGCTCAGGCCATGCGCCAGCTCCTCCTGGACGACCCGCATCTCGACGCCGTGTTCGCCGCGTCCGACCTGATGGCACACGGTGCCCTGCGCACCCTGCGCGAAGCGGGCCGGCGGGTGCCCGACGACGTGGCCGTGGTCGGCTTCGACGACGTCGAGATCGCCCAGTACACCGACCCGCCGCTCACCACGGTCCGCCAGCCGATCGTCCAGATCGGACGCGAAATGGCGAGGCAGCTGCTGCGCCAGGCCTCCGGCGAAGACGTAGAAGACGCGCTGATCCTCCCCACCGAGCTGATCCTCCGCGACTCCGCCTGACGTCCTTTAAGGCTTCATTAAGGCGTTTTGTTTCTATCGATCCGGGTCCATAGGATCGGGCGGCTGCTCGACCCATGTTCACGACGGGAGACCCGGATCATGCCCAAACGACGACTCCGCACGGCGCTGCTCGCAGCCGCCGGTGCGGTGGCGGTGGCCGCAGGCGCGACCACAGCCGTGGTCGCATACGCCGCCTCGACCGGATGCACGGTCAGCTACACGGTGCGTTCACAGTGGAGCACGGGCTTCTCCGCCAATGTGGCGGTCACCAACGTCGGCGACCCTGTTCGGGGCTGGACCGTGCGCTGGACCTATGCCGCCGGACAGACCGTGACCCAGGCCTGGGGCTCGACGGTCAGCCAGAACGGCAACGCCGTGACGGCCACCAGCGCGTCGTGGAACGGGACGCTCCGCACGAACCGCACCGCCTCGTTCGGGTTCAACGGCACGTGGAACGGTTCGGGCAACCCGACGCCGACCGACGTCTCGCTCAACGGTGTGCTCTGCTCCGGTCAGGTGGCCGCGACGACCTCGCCCGCGGTGACGCCGCCGGCTTCAACGCCACCGGCTTCGACGCCACCGGTCTCGACTCCGCCCACCTCGGCCCCACCCACATCTGCCGCACCGACGACACCCCCGCCCACTGAGGGTTGTGGGCGGCAGGCCGCCGCGGGGCCGGTCGTGAAGGTCACCGACGTCAACGTGGGCGTGCCGGTGACCGGGTACGGGCAGGAGGGTGACACCGAGCCGCTGCCCATGGCGATCGCCTCCACGCCATCGGGCGACTCCTGGCTGGCGTGGCGGGGCACGGACAACCGGGTCTACCTGGGCAAGCTCGACTGCGACGACAAGCTGGTCGGCACGCCCACGAGCTTCGAGGGAATCGACCTGCAGGACGTCCAGGCCGACGCCAACGGCGGGGTTCTGCTGCTCACCCGGCGCGGTGAGTGCGGCGACGGTCCGCTGTGCGGCGGCTCGTCCAGCCCGTGCAACACCATGCACATGATCCGCTTCGACAATTCCGGCCAGCAGGTGTGGGAGCGGCAGGTCACGAACCTCAGCGAGAGCCTTTCCGGGTACGACAACGGCGCCCGGTTCATCTGGTGGTATCAGCACCACGGCCGCCTCGCGTCGGACGGTAAGACCTTCGCCGCGTACTTCGGGGTCGCCATCACCGTGCAGAACGGCAACTGCGTCGACATCCACGAGGGCGACCGCATGCAGGTCGTCAACGCCGACGGCACACTGGCGTCCGGGCACCGTGACAGCTTCCAGGTGGGCTGCAGTCACAGTTGGACGTCACGCATCGCGTGGGATCCGCGCACCAGCCGATACGCGATGGTCTGCGCCACCGACAACGCCTGCCGCATCGCTCAGCCGAACCCGTACCGGACGGTGGCCGCCGGTGCCTGCGACGGCACCCTGTTCGGCGGCGACCTCGTCCTCGCCAGCAAGCCCGGCTACTGGACCGCGTGGAGCCAGGGCGGCCAGGTCCGCCTCGAACACTTCACCACCGGCGCGTCCGACACCACCATCACGACAGCGGCGAGATCAAGCCACCCGCACCTGGTCAGCTATGGCGCGAGCCGGATGCTGCTGACCTGGGAATCCGGCACGTCGATGGCCGCTCAGGTGTATGATGCGGGTACGGGCGCGGCGGTGGGCAGCCAGTTCGCGATCGGCGTCCGCGACCACAGCTACCAGGCATTCAAGCCGTACGCCGACGGCAGCACCGCGTATCCAGCGGCCGGCGCGACCAACACGTCGATCCGCATCGCCCGGGTCATGCCCCTCGCCTGACCGTCGTACGTGGACAGTGGGGCACGGCGACTGCCGCGCCCCACTGCTCATCGCCTGCCAAGGCCCCTAAGTGAGGGCTTGTCGCCCATGTAGCGAAGCCTGGTCGGCCGCGGCTCGACCCGATGCCCAGCCCTCGGGATTGTTGACGGTTGTCGCATGCTTTCCCGACTCGGGAAACTGCTTCTCGAAAGCGTCGCGCACCGCGTCTTCGCGGGCGGCGAGCACGGGTAGCAGGTCGACTGTGCCCGCTGATGCGGCCATCTCCCGGTCGACAGTCTCCGTGGTGGTGCTCAGCCGTTCACCGATTCTCGACGCGTACGCGGTCAGGAACGACTGCCGGAATGAGCGGGTGGTGTTACGCCCGTACCGGTCGGGAGCCGGCTTGGCCCGCGTCATCGCCCTCGTCGCCTGCGTGAGCAGCGAGGTGAACAGCAGCTCGGTCGTGTCCAGGTCGCCGGGGAAGCCGACGATGGTGGTGAAGCCGAACCTCTTCGCCCAGATTGCCCGGCAACTGTTGGCCTCCGCGACCACCTGCAACAGCAGCGTCTTCGGCGCCTCGTACGGATTGTCGATGCATATCCGTCGCGTGAGCGGCTGGTCGCGCTTGCCGGCCGCCGCGACGAGCAGGACATGGTCGATGCGGTGGCGGGCCATCAACTCCTGCGCCTTCGCCGTGAACGCGTCGGCCTCCTCGGGGAAGTCGGTGGACTCCGCCTTGGCCAGCAGCGCCCGGACCCGGTCGAGCATCCGCTGGTCGACGTGAGGAGGGGGCGCTGCCGCCGCGGGCCTGACGGTGCCTGGCATCGGGCCTACCGGCTCGATCGGCGGCAGGGTCGCGAGAAGGTGAAGTACCTCGACCACCAGCGTGATCACGCCAGCACGGTCGAGGCCCTGCCGTTCGCCCCAGGCGGTTACGTAACGGTCGTCGTGCTCCCACCACACATGCGCGTCAAGAGCGGCCAGCTGCGACTGCCACCGTTCATCGACGGTTGCCGCCGCGTAGGAGCGCATCTGAGCCGCGATCGCGTCGACCAGGAGCCGACCCTGAGGCGCGGCGTACTCCCGGCGAGCCACACGCACCATCTCAGCTGGCTGCCAGCCGCGCCGCCACGCACGCTCGACCTCGCGGAGCACGACCGTAAACAGGACCCGGTCGACGATCTGGAGGCCAGCCGCGCCCCCAGGGCCGGTTGTCAGCAGCTCATGGCAGCGGTCAAGCTCGGCCGTATCTCCTTCGTGCCGAGCGTGGATCGCCTGCTCGACGATCTGTTCCGCTTGCTGGCGCTGGGAAGATACCCGTGCCGCCTCGAACGGGCTGAGCGGATCTCCCAGGCCAGGCATGGCGGCGGCTCTTCGCCGCTGCGCCGCGCCGGCCGCCTTCCGCTTGGCCTTGTGCCGTTCCCGGCTGTTCTTACCCATGAGCCTCCGTCCCGACGCGAGCGGTCAATCCGGCGGACGACGAGGGCGGACGTTACCAAGAACAGTGGGGGGCGCGGCAACCGCCGCGCCCCCCACATCGCATGGCTTTCTCAGCCGCAGTTGCCCCAGGTGTACCGCCCGGCGCTCTGCCACGACGTGCCGTACAGGACATCGCCGGCGTACATGACGCACCGGTCCACCGCGGAGCGCTTCTTCGCGGCGTAGTACTTGTAGCTGCCCGACTGCTCCACCCAGGACTCACCCTCCACGCGCACGCTGGCGGCCACCCCGGTGTACGAGCCGACGGCCACCCTCTTGAGGGTGACGACGCAGTTGTCGCCGGTCGCGCCGTTGTACATCAGGTACACGTCGCCCACCTTGGTGCCGTCGGGTGCAGTGATCGACCGGTGGCCGTCGCTGACCGAGGCCCACGAGCCTTGGAAGTCGTTGTTGCAGGCTTGCGCCGCGGTGAACGGGTTCGTCGCGGCACTGGCCGGCGAAGCGAACGTCGTTACCGCGACAGCCACCGCGATGGCCGAGGTCGCCAGTCGTCGCGCTAGTACGCGCACACAGTCCTCCTAAGCTCAGGCGTCAAGATCACGCACATTCGGCGGCGAGGTTACACAGCAGTAGGTGTAGACATTTCCGAAACGCCCCGCACCAGCGACCAAGATCACTAAATCGCGACCCGACCGAATGATCGATAGGACCTGGTTTATGGGCCAATCCATCCGCTAGCCTGATGATGATCGATGTCCCAATGAGACACAGATCGATCGGAAGGACGGGGGAAATGGCTCTTTCACATGTCATCGTGCGCGCCCTACGCACCACCATCGCAACGGCCGCCGCGGGGGCGGCCGTCATCGTCTGTACCGCCACCTCGGCGGCCGCAGGACCCGATGCCGCCGCGAAGGCCGAGATCCGCAACGCCGGCGGGCCGACCGCCATCCGGGACAGCTACCTCGTGATACTCAAGGACAGCGAGGTGACTCAGGTCAGCAAGACGGTGACGCGCCTGGCGATCCGGTACGGCGGGACGGTGAATCACCGCTACACGACGGCGTTGCGCGGATTCTCGGTACAGGCCAGCGAGTCGACCGCGCGGCAGATGGCAACCGACCCGGCGGTGGCGTACGTCGAGCAGGACCATCGCGTGCGAGCGCTGGACGGCACTCAACCGAACCCGCCGTCGTGGGGCCTGGACCGCGTCGACCAGCGCAACCGTCCGGTGGACAGTTCCTACACCTACCCGTCGTCCGCCGGCTCCGGCGTCCGCGCATACGTGATCGACAGCGGCATCCGCACGACCCACGTCGACATCGCCGGCCGGGCGGTCTCCGGCGTCGATCTCGTCGACGGCGGCACCGCCGACGACTGCTACGGGCACGGCAGCCACGTCGCCGGCACGGTCGGCGGCACCGCGCACGGGGTGGCGAAGAGCGTCACGCTTGTCGCGGTGCGGGTGTTCGACTGCCAGGGCTTCGGTGCCATGTCGACAACGGTGGCCGCGATCGACTGGGTGGCCGCGAACGCGGTCCGGCCGGCGGTGGCCAACATGAGCCTCGGCTACGTCCGCACGTCCGACACCGCCGACACGGTTGGCACGGCGACCAGAGGACTGATCGCGACGGGCGTTTCAGTCGTGGTGTCGGCCGGCAACAACGGCAGCAACGCCTGTGACAAGACACCGGCGTACGTCGCGGCGGCGCTCACGGTCGGCAACACGTGGAGCGACGACGGCGCCGCCGCTCTCAGCAACGAGGGCTCGTGCGTCGACCTGTTCGCCCCTGGGCAGGGCATCGTGTCGCTGCACCACACATCGGACACGGCGATCGGTGTACGCGATGGCACCTCGATGTCGGCGCCGCACGTCGCCGGTGCTGCCGCGCTGCTGCTGGGCGCGAACCCGACCTGGACCCCGGCCCAGGTGCACAGCGCGATCATCGCCAACGCCACCACCGGCGTAGTCACCTCGCTCGACGACCCCGCCACGCCGAACCGGCTGCTGTACGTGCCGCCGACCTGAGTTCCCATGGGGCGGCTCTGATCATGGGTGCAAGCGGCGCGGGTTACGCTGTGGTGGGCGTCGTCCGCGCCGCTGCACCGACTATCCGGGAGGCTTCGATGCCTGACACCGCGACGCCGGCGAACGGCGAGCCCGACGAGGCTTCAGACGACCAGTCCGCGGCGCCCGAAGACGCTCCCACCTTCGCCAACCGGGCCGAACGCCGTGCCAAGGGCAAGGGCAAATCGACACAGCCGCACACGCACGGCAAGGGCCCGTACCCGGGCGGCGGCCGCGGCTCGGTCCAGGCGCCGCGCCAGTACGGCAACCGCCGCACCGGCTAAAGCCTCGACTTTGCAGCAGCCACGCTAAGGGCATGCTCGCCTTCTCCTCGTAGACGCAGTGGTTGATCATGCGGGGTCGGCGGGTTCGACGGCGATGATTCGATTGAGGTTGAACCAGCGTTCGCCTTCGCGGAGCCGGCACCATGCCAGTAGGGAGCGGCCGGTGAGTTCGATGTTGTCGATGGTGCGGTTGCTGGGGTTGCCGTCCCGATTGACGTAGCTGATCGTCACTGGTTGGCCGTGGTCGATCGCGTGGGCCAGGATCCGCGCCTCGCTCGTCGTGAGATTAGTCGATGACAGGCGTATCTCCTCCAGCGACGGTGTGAGCGGTATCAGGGTCTCGTCGGGAGCAGCGAGCAGCTTCCGCACAAGGTCGGCAGCCTCGGGACGGTTGGCTCCCTGACCCGACTTGGCTGTCTGGCGCGGCTTGGCTGTCTGGCGTTTTGCGGGGCTCTTGGCGCGTGCCAGGTTGGGTGAGCCAGTGGACGCACGGTGGTCGGTCGCCCGTTCCAGGATCGGCGTGCCGTCGGCGGCTTCGGCAACCGGTGCGTAGCCGGCGTTGCGGAGTACGGGCAGGACATCCTGTAGCGGAGCGGTTGCGGTAGCTCGCCGGCCGCGACATCGGCGAGTGCGTCGAGCAGGCTGGTGGCTGTGTGTCCGGCGTCGAGTGCCCGCCGCACGGTGGCGGGGCTGAACCGCCATGTGCGTGCGACCCCGCGGGTTTCGGGATCGGCGGCCAGGTCGAGCAGTGCGCTCAACGCGCTGTCAGGGCTGCCGGTGACGACGGCGGTGAGATCGGCCTGTAACCGGGCGTGGTGTTGGGTGGTGCCGATGTCGCCGAGCACAGCGGTCAGGTCGTCGGCACCGCCGAGCAGTGCCTGGCCAGCCGCAGTGACCGCACCCGCGCCGGTCACGCCCAGCAGAGCCGCTTCCTGCCAGCAGGCTACCGCCCGCTCCGGTGCTGCGTCGGGATCGCCGAACGCGAGCGGCTGCCGCCAGATGACCAGGTCCGCCAGGGCTCGAGGGTCGTCGATGGTGGCGGCTTCCGACTCCGATGCGGCGGCGATGACGGCGGCACGTAGTTCAACCATGCCGCCATGAACCTCGTCAGGCGTGACCGCTCCAGAGGAAGTCAGCGTCGCGGACGGCGATCGCCACCACGCACTCAGCAGTGTGGAAAGCTGACTGGCCGGCTCGCGCCCTCGCCATCCGTCGTATCCGTCCGTCGGCGCTGCCTGCCCGTCCGCAAGCGACAGCAACCCGGCGTGCGCGGCGACCGACAAGGCCAGCCGCAGGTCCGGCTCGGCGCAGCCGAACACTTTCGCCAACCGCTTCAGCTCGCGCAAGCCGATCCCGCCGGTGCGAAGCGTCGGCACGGGCTTCTTGCCCGCCGCCTCCAGAAGATCGGCGACCAGCCGGACCATCGCGGCGCCAGCGGCGGCGGCCGCGCGGGCCGTCGCCGCCGGATCAGCCGCCGATCGTCGGACGGCTGGCGGCACGGAGTCGAACGGTGCCGCGTACCCAGAGCCGCGTAGCGCCAGCGCGACCTCGGCCGGCATGGTCAGCTCCCCGCCCCACTCAGAGGTCCCCGCCAGCAGGCCGCGCTCGATCGCCCACGCTTGCGGTGTTTGCGACCGGCTGCCGCGCGGGCTGTAGTAGAAGGGTTCCGGCTCGATCTCATCGCCGGCTGCGGCTTTCTCCAGCAGGTCGCGAACGCCGGCCGGAGCACCAGCCACGAGGGCGAGTATCCGCTCACCGTCACGGAGGCATGTGAGCACCTGATCGAGGATGTCGGCCTTGCGCCCGGCCGGCCTGATGCCAAGATGCCGGGCTATGGTGCGGAGCTGATCGGCGGTCCGGTACGCCAGGCTGACCGCGACCGGGTCGCCTAGCCCGAGCGGACGCGGCCAACCCGCCGCGGCAGCGGGCACGAGTTGCGGTGCGGCCTCATCGAGTACGAGCGCGTAGCCCCGGAGCGTGTCCAGAGCCCGGGTCACGTCCGCCCGCCCACGGTCCGACCCGGCGCCGAGCAACTGATCCAAAACCGGCCGCTCAGCCCTGCCGCCGAGCGCCGCCAACGCCTCAGCGACCTGCAACGTCGGACGATCCAACCGGCGCAACGCAGCGACCGTCATCGCCGGCGTTGCCAATCGCTCAGCCAGCTCACCCAACGACACCGGCGACGGTCCCGCCAACACCTCCGGCCGCCGCAACAGCAGGTCCGTCAACCCGTCCTCGCCGAGACGCCTCAACCAAGCCGCAGTGACCACGCCACCGTGGAACTCGGTCATGACCCCTCCCGCCGTTTCCTTTCGAAGGCCAGCCAGCCCTCGTACGCGACCTCGTCCGGACGCTGCGCGGCTTTGTCGACGGATTTGTGAGCGTCCTGCTCGCCCACCATCTTTTGGCGATCGGATTCACGCCGCTGCAAGTCCGACGATCTGGACCTTAGACAAGTCAGATCTTCCCAGATCAGAAGGCACACCTTCACGTTCACGACCCGCAGTCGCGGCGGTCGTTACCGAAGGCCCGAGGCTAGCAGCGATCCCCCGTTGGATGGACAGACCCCGCTTCGCGCCCTCGGCTACCTTGATGCTCATCATCGATGTGGGCGAGGTGTGGCGTGCACGCGGACAACGAATTGACCCTGGCCGAGGCGCTGGGCAGTCTGCGGGAACAGTTGATGGACGCGGTGGATCAGGCGCAGGGCGAGGATCTTGCGCTGGTTTGCCAGGGCATCGAGGTGGAGTTGCAGGTCACCGTCGCAACGACGGTGAAGGGCGAGATCAGGGGCGGCTTTTGGAACGTGGTCACGGCTGGCGGTGGCGTGGACCGGAGCAACGCCGCGGTGCACACGGTGAAGCTGAGCCTCGTACCGGAGCGCGGTGGTAGCGCCGAGAAGCTACGCCTGGCCGATCCCGACTGAAGGTGGCGAGGGATGCGGGTACTGGCGCGTGTCGTCGAGGTGATCGGTGTGGGTCGGGGCTCCGGGTATGCCGTTGGTGCGGATCTGATCCTCACCGCCGCGCATGTCGTCGCGGGCCGTGACGACTGTCAGGTACGGCCGGCGGACGCGGTGGACCCGCTGCCGGCCACGGTGGTGTGGCGGGACGAGCGGGTCGATGCGGCGTTGCTGCGTCTGGGATCAGCTCGGTGGCCTGGCTTGACCACATCGTGGGGCAGGGTGTCCGGCGTCCGGCTGGTCGGCTGCGTGGCGACCGGCTTTCCGTGGGCGCAGCGGCAGGCCGACGGGTCAGTTGCCGAGGAGATGATCCACGCGACGGTGGTGCCGGGTACGGCGCACCGGCTGGGGCGGTACGCGATCAACGTCATGACGGCACAGCCGTACGATCCGCCGGATGGTCGGTCGCCGTGGCGGGGCATGTCCGGCGCCGGGCTGCTGGCGCAGGACGGGCATCACCTGCTGGGCGTGCTGGTGGACGATCCGCAACGGTTTCAGCCTTCCCGGCTGGAAGCGGTGCCGGTCGAGTACCTGCTAGCCGACGCCGGATTCGCGGCGCTGGTCGGGATTTCGCCGCGGCGGCTGGTCCAGCTGCCGCCGCATCCGTTTCTGCGACCGGCGTACCAGCCACTTCCTCGACGGCCGTCCGATCCGCAACTGTTGATGCCGCAGTTCGGGGTGGTGCCGTTCCTGGGCCGCGAGACGCTCGTCGACGAGTTGGTCCGTTGGGCCAGCGACGACGATCCACTCGCGGTGGCACTGGTCTCGGGTGCGGGCGGGAGCGGCAAGACCCGGCTGGCCGCCGAGGTGTGCGAGCGGGTGCTGGCCATGGGGTGGGATGCCGGCCGGGTCGTCGACCTCGGTTCGATCGAGGTCGACGCGTTGGAGTGGCCGAGCCTGATCGTTGTCGACTACGCCGAGCAGGCGGACTCGCAAGCCCTGCGCCGTCTGCTTGCGGAGGTCGCGAATCGACCGGACGGGCCGGCCGTGCGGGTCCTGCTGCTGGCCCGGGACGTCGGCCACTGGTGGGACACGGTCAGTCCAGCCGTCGGCACATACACCGGAACGGGCGAGGCCGTCCGGTTCCACCTCGGAGACCACGCGCTCTCCGGCAACGAGCGGAGTGCCCACGCGGCCGTCGCGGCCGCGGAGTTCGCCGCGTGGCTGGATCTGGCGGTACCGGTGGCACCGGACGTGACCTCACCCGAGTTGGACAGCCCACTGCTGATCCATATGGCGGCGTTGTTGGCGGTGCGGGGTGAGTACGTCGACGCGGCGAGCGGTGCGGTACGCCGCCGGATCCTCGTCGCGCTCCTGGACCGCGAGCGGCAGCGGTGGTCGGCGTTATTGCCGGCACATCGGCTCGGTGGACCGGAGGGATTGCATCCGGCGACGGTCCAGCGGGTGGTGCTGTGCGTGACACTGGCGCGTCCACATCGGACCACCGTGGCGAGCCTGCTGGCCGTCCTGCCGGAGTTGGCAGGCGAAGCACAGGTCGAGCGGCGTGACAAGGCGGCGCGATGGCTCGACGCGCTGTTCTCGGACGGCGTTTGGGGCCCGGATCTACTCGTCGGGCAACTGCTCGGCGAGACCGGTCAGCAGGGCACCGACAGCGATCTTGGGAGCATCGCGACACGGCTGCTCGCGTATGCGGAGTTCGGCGACGCCAGCGTGGCACACCTGCTCAACACGGTCCGGCTGGCGGCGGAGCATCACCTGGGACCACGCATGGTGCTCACCGACCTGATGATCGGGCACCTGACCGGGCTGGTTGGTCAGATCCACGAAGGCCGCGACACGTCACTGATCGGTGCCCTGACTGCCGCGGCGATCCTGTGCGACGCCTACGGCGACCGGGCGGACGAGCTCGCGGACGCCGCCGCTGAAGCGGGCGGAATGATCGGCGATGCCGACCCGCGGTCGACCCCGCTCCTTCTCGCGCTGGCGATGATCCTGACGCGCGAGTACCGCCGACAGTGCGACAGTGAGCAGAATCCCGACGCGGATCCCGACCTCTTCCGGCCATACCTCGCCGAGGGTCTGAGCAGGGTCGCACGCTACTGGTCGGATCTGGGCCGACCGGATGAGGCGTTGCCACAGATCCGGGAGGCGGTGGCCGTCTTCCGGGCGCTGACCGAGACTGACCCTGATCAGTACCGATCGAGGCTTGCCCGGAGTCTTGATCACCTCGGCGCCACGCTGACGGAGCTCGGCCGATCGGACGAGGCGCTGCCGGTCGCGGACGAGGCGGTGACGATCTACCGAATGCTGGCGGAGGCCGAGCCGGACCGCCATCTCGACGGCTTGGCCGTCGCTCTGAACAGCCTGGGCATCCACTGGTCCATGCGCGGCGACCCGGATCGCGCGCTCCCCGCGGGCGTGGAGGCGGTGGCGATCGCCCGGACATTGACCGAGACCGGCACGGCCGGCTACCGCGACATGCTGGCACTCTTCCTGAGTCACCTCGGCGTCCGGCTGGCGGAGGTGGGCCGGTCGGAAGAGGCGCTCGGGCCGACGCGGGAGGCTGTGGCGATCTTCCGGGAGCTGGCCGAGGCTGACCCGGACCGGCACCGCGAGCACCTCGCTGGCTCCCTCACCAATCTTGGCGCACGGCTGTCCGAAGTAGGCCGGCTGGAGGAGGCCGTACCGCTGGTCGAGGAGGCCGTGGCACACCTGCGGTCGCTGGCCCGGGAGACCCCCGACCGGTACCAGCGTCGTCTCGCGCATGCGTTGAACAATCTCGCCAAGGACCGGGCCGACCTGGGCGAAGGGGAAACGGCATTGCCGCTGGCCGAGGAGGCGGCAGCCATCCTTACGGCACTGGCGGCGGCCGACCCGGACCGGTACGGGCCGGATCTTGCCCGCTGCCTGAAGGACCTGAGCGATTGCCTCCTGGGGCTGGGCCGGCACAACGAGGCGCTGCTGCCGATGCAGGACGCGGTCACCATCCTCGGTCCGCTCGCGGAGACCGACCCGGACCGGTACCGGCCGGACCTTGCCAGCTGCCTGAGCGACCTGGGCGCCTGCCTCTGGGGGCTGGGCTGGTACGACGAGGCGCTGGCGCCAATGCAGGAAGCCGTGGCTCTCTACCGTCTGCTGGCCGAGGCCGACCCGACGCGTTACCGACCGAAGTTGGCCCGAAGTCTGGACCGCCTTGGCCTCGGACTGTCCCGTTTCGACGCCGGTCGGGCCTTGCCGCCGGCCCAGGAAGCCGTCGCCATCTATCGCGCGTCAGCCGCGGACGACCCGCACCTCCACTCGGACGGCCTGGCCGCCAGCCTCACCAACCTCGGCGCCCGGCTGTCCGGTCTGGGCCGGTGGGACGAGGGCGTGCCGCTGGCCGAAGAGGCGGTGGCGATTTACCGGGTACTGGTCGACGCCGATCCACACCTGCTACCCAACCTGGCCGGTAGCCTCGGAAACCTCGGTTCCCTCCTGTCCGACCGGGATCATCCCGAGCGCGTGCTGGCCTTGTCGGAGGAGGCCGTCGCGACCTTTCGGGTACTCGATCGGGACAACCCCCACCGCTTCCGCAACGACCTGGCGATCGGCCTGACCAACCTCAGCCAGACTCTGCGGAGCCTGGGCCGCATCGACCAGGCGCTAGCGACGGCGGAGGAGGCGGTGGAACTCTATGCGTGGCTCACGGAGGCACAACCGGACCACTACCTTCCCGACCTGGCGAGGGCCACCGGTTATCTGAGTCACTGCAGGGCCGAAGCCGGGCAGCCGGACACCGCGCTCGATGCCGCGTACCGGGCGTTCGAGTACACGAGCCAGATGGCCGAGCCAGATCAAAGAATGCTGATTCAATGCATGGAACTCCTATCACTTCGCCTCTCCGCGATGGGCGAGGCGAGTCAGGCGATGAGCTGGCAGCGACAGGCCGTCTCGGCGGCCACCGACCTTGACGGCTCGCTCGGCGACACGCGGCCGGACCTGGTCAGGACGCTCGATCGTCTTGCCGAACTGCTCGCCCAAGCCGAGCGTCCCGGACCCGCACGGCTCGCACGCGAGATCGCCACCAAGCATCAGGCACAGCTCGCCCTCGAAGCGGCCGGCAACCCAGGTTGGTTGGAGAGACGACCGGTAAGAGTTACGGGCTAGCACGGGTCACCGGAGTCGTCGAGCCACACTCTCCTCGAGGATTCCGACAGCCGCTGGCGTTTGCCGTGGACGTCGGTCCACTCGGCGACAACCTCGGAGTAGTGCTGGAAGCAGCCTCCTTCTGGCGCCACGACCCAGGCATCGATGGATCCCGACTTGATCGTGTCCACCTCGGACCACCGGCGCTGCGTGAAAACGCCGTCCCGGACCCAGACGCTTTAGTAGTTCGTCCACAGGTAGACCGTGACGCTCAGGTTGTACATCATCGCGGTACAGCTGTAACTCGCGCGTGGCACCCAGATGCGTATCCATCCAGGTGGTGAGCCGGCCGGGGGGAGGGCGGCGAGCCAACAGCTTCCGACGGCGGCGACGGCGTCGCGGTGGCCACATCGGACGCCGGAGAGTCACCGGCGACGTTGGTCGCCTTCACCCTGAACTGGTAGCTGACGAAGTTGTCCAGCGGTCGGACCTCGAACGCGCAGCACCCGGTGAAGGGGTATGCCAGCCGCTGCCAGGGTCCGTTGGCCCGCTTGTATTCGATCCAGTAGTACACCGGTCCCGGGGTGGGATTGTCGACGCCGCGTGAAAACTGAGCCGTAGTCGGCGGGTGAAACCTGAGCACCCTGTGTACGGCTTGGGGTGTGATCAGCGTGGAGGACTGGGC
>NZ_BSDI01000002.1 GCF_027923225.1 Phytohabitans aurantiacus | reverse complement strand
CACGTTTTGTGAGCGCTCACAGCGAGGAGCCCCGATGAACGACGCCGCCCGCACGCTGCGCCACCTCGGCAAGATCGGTTACGGCGGGGACTACAACCCCGAGCAGTGGCCCGAGCCGGTGTGGCACGAAGACGTGCGGCTGATGCGCGAGGCGGGCGTCAACCTGGTCAGCGTCGGCATCTTCGCGTGGGCGTCGATGGAGCCGGCGCCGGGCGAATACGACTTCGGCTGGCTGGACCGAGTCGTCGACATGCTGCACGACGCGGGCATCGCCGTCGACCTGGCCACCCCGACGGCAGCCCCGCCCGCGTGGTTCTTCCGGCGGCATCCCGACACCCGCCAGGTCACCCGCGAAGGGCACGCGCTCGGCGGCGGCGCGCGGCACGCGTTCTGCCCCAGCTCACCCGCCTACCGGGAGGCCGCCACGGGTATCGCCGCCCAGCTCGCGCGCCGGTACGGCGACCACCCCGCGCTGGTGCTGTGGCACGTGCACAACGAGTACGGCTGGGCCAGCACACCCTGCTACTGCGAGACCTCGGCGACGGCGTTCCGGGATTGGCTACGCCAGCGGTACGGCACGCTGGACGCGCTCAATGCGGCGTGGGGCACCACGTTCTGGGGCCAGCGGTACGGCGACTGGGAGGAGATCGACCCACCCCGCCTCGCGCCGCCCGGCGTCAACCCCGCCCAGCAACTGGACTACATGCGGTTCACCTCAGCGGAGTATCTGGCCTGCTTTCGCGCCGAGCGCGACGTGCTGCACCGGCTGGCGCCCGGCGTACCGGTCACGACGAACTTCATGGTGCCCAACTGCAAGTGGATGGACTACTGGCAGTGGGCGTCCGAAGTGGACGTCGTCTCCAACGACCACTACCTGCAGGCCGAGCGCACCGACAACCACATCGAACTGGCCATGGCCGCCGACCTCACCCGATCGGTGGCGCGCGGGCGCCCCTGGCTGCTCATGGAGCACTCCACCGGCGCGGTCAACTGGCAGCCACGCAACATCGCCAAGAGACCCGGCGAAATGCGCCGCAACAGCTTCGCGCACATCGCTCGCGGCGCCGACTCCGCGCTGTTCTTCCAGTGGCGCGCGTCGCGGTTCGGGGCCGAGAAGTTCCACTCGGCGATGCTGCCGCACGGCGGCACCGGTACCCGGATCTGGCGCGACGTGGTCCGGCTCGGCGCCGATCTGTCCAATCTGGACGAGCTGGTGGGCACGCGGGTCGTCCCGGACATCGGCATCATGTGGGACTGGGAGTCGTGGTGGGCCCTCGAACTGGAGTGGCGCCCCTCCATCGACCATGGCTACCTGGAGCGGCTGTCGGCGTACTACGAACGCGCCTGGCGGGCGCATCGCACCGTCGACTTCGTCCACCCCGACAGCGACCTGTCCGGGTACCCGATGGTGCTGGTGCCGAGCCTGTACCTGATGACGTCACGAGCGGCGGCCAACCTCGCCGGCTTCGTGCGCGACGGCGGCACGGCGGTGGTCTCGTACTTCTCCGGCATCGTGGACGAGAACGAGACGGTGCATCCGGGCGGCCACCCGGGCGCGCTGCGGGAGGTGCTCGGCCTGTCCGTGGAGGAGTTCCTGCCGCTGCGCGCCGATTCCCGGGTACGGCTCGATGGTGATGTGACCGGCGACGTGTGGACCGAACGCCTTGTACTCGCTGGGGCCGAGCCGATGCGGCGATACCTGGACGGTCCAGCCGCCGGCGAGCCCGCCGTCACCCGCCACCGTCTGGGCAGCGGCACCGCCTGGTACGTCTCCACCCGCCTGAACGGCCGCGACCTCGACGCGGTGCTCGCCGACGCCGGCCTCATTCCCGACGAAGGGGTGCCGGAGGGCGTGGAGCTGGTCCGCCGCGCCGGCGACTCCGCCAGCTACCTGATCGCGATCAACCACTCCGACCGCGACGTGGAGCTGACCGCCTCCGGCAAGGAGCTACTCACCGGCGCTCCGTGCCACGGCGTTCTGCCCCTGCCGGCTGGCGAGGTCCGCGTGCTGCGCGCCGCTTCCTGAGCTCCCGCTTCCTGAGCCCCCGACTCCTGGGCTCCCGACTCCTGAGCCCGTATGAAGAACTTGTGCGTGATCGATGAACACCCTCCTGCATGCTGCCAGTACCCCGTAGGCGATCCAGGGAGGTCTCATGCGCCGACGACTACCGCGCGCCACCGTCGCGATGATCGCGTTGGTTGGTACGACCACGACGAGCCTCGCCGTAACGTCCGAAGTGGAGGCCGCCGCCACCACCGCCGACACGCAGTTGGTGGCGGCGATGAAAGACGTACCGGAGTTCGGTGGGGCGTACGTAGGCACGGACGGCGCGCTCCACGTGTGGCTGACCAAGCCGACCGCGACCGGAGCCGGGCGGGCGCGCGCGGCGTTCGCCGGCGCGACCACGGTCGTGGTTCATCGGGCCGACTACACGTTCGCGCAGTTGAAGGGCTGGCATGACCGGCTGGCGGGCCTGCTCGGAAAGTCCGGCGTGACACTGACGGACGTCGACGACCGCAACAACCGCCTCACCGTGGGCGTCGAGGATCCCGCCGCGACCGGCAAACGCGTCAAGGCGTCGCTCGCCCTGCTCGGCATCCCGCCGGCCGCGGTCGACATCGTCACCGCCACCCCTGTCACGCCCACGCTGCGCGACCGCAACAGGCCATTGCGCGGCGGCGTCCTGATCCAGTACGCGGCGACGAACGCCACCGGGCAGTGCACGTTGGGCCTGCCCGCGATCCGCGGCGGCGTTTTCGGCTTCGTCACCAACTCACATTGCTCCTCCGTGCGGAGCAGTGTCGACAACGGCCTCTACTGGCAGTCCACTCGGGCCGCCGGCAACAGCGACCTGGTCGGCGCCGAGATGGTCGACCCGCCCTTCAAGACGGGCGGGACCTGCCCGGCCGGGGAGCGGTGCCGGCTCAGTGACACCAACTTCGTACGCGCCGACGCGGAGGTCGCGGTCGGTCGCATCGCACGGCCCGCGCTGGACTCGACCACCTGGAACGGCACGGACACGTTCCGCGTCACCAACGCGTTCGATACCACCGTCGGCAACACGGTGCAGAAGGTGGGCCAGGCGACCGGACGGACCCAGGGCACGGTGGTCAGGACGTGCGCCAGCCGCACGGTGCGGGACACCAACATCACCTTGCTCTGCCAGGACCTGGCCGACTACACGTCCGCCGACGGAGACAGCGGCGCGCCGGTATTCGAAATCACCAACTCGCCCTCCACCAACGACGTGAAGGTCGTCGGAATCCACTGGGGAAGCAGCGTCATCGACAACCGGCTCATCTCCACCTTCAGCGGATGGCGGTTCATCCTCCCGGAGCTCGGCTTCCTCAACGTCTGCGCCGTCGGCAGCTGCTGATCGGATCAACCAGGCGGCGCCGCGGTCACCACGTCGATGACCGCGGCGCCGTCGATGCCTCAGCGCACGTAGATGTCCGGCTGCGGCGGCGTGCTCATGCCGTTCCCGATGAAGTAGCTCGGGTGCGGCGGCTGGTTGTAGGCGGTGTTCTGCCAGGCGATGGCGACCCGGTACTGCGCGTCGTGCATCAGCGTGTACAGGCGACGGTCGGTCTGGGTCGGCGTGCTGTAGACGCGGATCGCGGTCGAGTCGCTCAGCCGCCAGATGACCTCTTCGCGCCAGTCGCCCAGGATGTCACCGGACAGGCCGGGCGTGGCCTTGGTGCCGTTGTTGGAGGCCACCCCTGCGCCGGTCAGCAGGCGGGTGTCGCCACTCGTGCCGTACTTGTCGACGTGAGTGTCGTCCAGCAGCTCCCGCAGCGGGTCGCCGTCCCACCAGAGGAGGAAGTTCTGCGAGCCGGGCTTGCGGCCGAGGGCTCCCCCGGTCGCGCTGGTCATGGTGGACACCGCGTTGGACCAGGCCTCGGCACCGGCACTGCCGGCGTACACGTCCGCGGCGACCGCCCGGCCGTTGTCGCAGCCGCAGGAGGCGTGCGACCAGATGGTGGCGCCGGTGCGGCCGTCGAGCATCGCGTCGGCTGGCTGGGAGGTGCTCTCCGACGGGCGGAAGACCTCGATACCGGCGCGGGACGGGATGAGGTCACCGACGTGCAGGGCGTCGCCGTGGCCGTAGCCGGTACGCCACATCAGCGTCCCGTTGTCGTTGAGGGCAGCCGCGCCGTAGATGATCTCGTCTCGGCCGTCGGCGTCGGTGTCGGCGACCGACAGGTTGTGGTTGCCCTGCCCGTACAGGCCCACGTTGCTGTTGCCGGAGTCGTACACCCAGCGCTGGGTCAGCGTGCCGTTGCGGAAGTCCCAGGCGGCGACGACCGCGCGCGTGTAGTAGCCGCGCGCCATGATCAGGCTTGGCCGCTGGCCGTCCAGGTAGGCGGTGCCGGCCAGGAACCGGTCGACCCGGTTGCCGTAGGTGTCACCCCAGTTGCCGACCGTGCCGCGGGCCGGCACATAGTTGACTGTGGACAGAGCCCGGCCGGTCTCGCCGCTGAACATCGTCAGGAACTCGGGGCCAGACAACACGTAGCCGGACGAGTTGCGGTAGTCGGCTGAGGACGACCCGATGAGCACGCCGGCACCGTCCACAGTGCCGTCCGCCGTCTTCATGGCGACCTCGGCCTTGCCGTCACCGTCGTAGTCGTACACCTGGAACTGGGTGTAGTGCGCGCCCGACCGGATGTTCCGTCCCAGGTCGATGCGCCACAGCCGGGTTCCACCCAGCCGGTACGCGTCGATGTAGGTGTTGCCGGTGTAGCCGGACTGCGAGTTGTCCTTGGCGTTCGACGGGTACCACTTCACGAAGATCTCGTACTGGCCGTCGCCGTCCACGTCACCCACCGACAGGTCGTCCGCCCGGTAGGTGAACGCCTCGCCGGCCGGCGTGGTGCCGCCGGGCGGGATCTGCATCCGGACGTCGAGGTACCCGTTGGCGAACGACAGCGACGCCGGCGAGTCCGCCTGCTCCGCGCCGTTGACCACGGCCCGGACGGTGTACGCCACACCCGCCGCAGCACCGGAGTCGAGGTAATTCGTGGAGTTGGTGATCGGGGTCGAGTTCACCTTGGTGCCGGCCCGGTACACGTTGAAGCCGGTCGACGCGGCCTCGGTGCCGAGCAGCCGCCAGGAGACGAGGTTCGCGTTGCCGGAGCGGACACTGATCACACCGCGGTTCAGGTCCTCCATCTGCTTGCCGGTGCCGGATGGCGGCGGCGAGGTCGGTGGCGGCGTGGTGGGCGGCGGTGTCGTCGGGCCGCTCGTGGGCGGTGTGGTGGGTGGCGTCGTCGGCGGTGCCGTGGTGGGTGTCGCGTCGCCGGTGCACGCCGTGCCGTTGAGGCCGAAGGCGGCCGGGGTCGCGGCCGTACCGGTGCCGTTGAAGCCGAGGTTGGTGGTCGCGTTGGTGCCGAGGGCGGCGTTCCAGCCGGCGTCGCGGACGGTCACGTTCGCGCCGGACTGGGTGGCGACCCCGTTCCAGAGCTGGGAGATGGCCTGGCCGCTCGGGAAGGCGAAGGTGAGGGTCCAGCCGTTGATCGGGTCGCCCAGGTTGGTGATGTCGACCGAGGCGCCGAAGCCGCCCGGCCACGTGTTGGTGACGGTGTAGGTGACCGAGCAGCCCGCGGCGGCGTCGGCGCGCGTGGCGACCGCGACGCCCGCGCCGGCTGCGGCGACCGCGACGGCCGCAGCAGTGATCTTCCTGCGGCTTGACATGTATCGGGACAAACCTGCGGCCCTCCGCGAGCTGACGATCTTTCAAGATCGCCGAATCGTAGCATCGCCATAGACCGATGTCTCTGTCTCGGCTACTCGTCGTGCAGGATGCGAACGAGATACCGAAAAAGCGTTGTCAGGAGGCGGTGCACACCGGGGACAGGTTTCCCGCCGCCCCGGTGCCCTGGAAGCCGAACTCGGTGGACTGGCCGGCGTTCAGGCGCCCGTTGTAGCTGACGTTGCCGAACTGCACGGCGCCGCTGCTGCCGCTACGGTTGGCGTTCCAGGCATTGGTCACCGCGGCCCCGGACGGCAGGGTGAGCTGGACGCTCCACCCGTTGATCGGCGCGCTGCCGGCGGTGACCTTCACGGTGGCGACGAAACCGCCGGTCCAGGAGTTCAACGAGACCGTGGCCGAGCAGCCGGGAGTCGGGTTCGGCGGCGTGGTCGGCGGGACGGACGGCGTCACCGGCGGGGTTGTCGGTGGAGTCGTCGGTGGGGTCGTCGTGCTGGCCGGCGAGGTCGGGTTGACCGGGACGCGGCCCTTGTTCAGCTCGTCGAGAACGGCGGTGTAGGCGGCCTTCTTCTGGTAGTTTCCGCTGCCGCCGGTGAACAGCAGGCCCCTCTCCGAGGAGCGCCACGACTCGCTGTCGGCGATGCCCCAGACGGTGATGCCGGTGCATTTCGCGACGTTCAGGCAGGCCCGCACGACCTTGCGGTAGTTCTCCGCTTGGCCGGCACCGATGTCGTTGTTGCTCAGGTCGTCGTCGATGTCCAATTCGGTGATGTGCACCTCGACGCCGAGGTCGGCGAAGCGCTGGATGTTGGCCTGCAGGTCGTTGGTGATGATGCTGTTCGGGTTGTCGTTGAAGTGCGCCTGGAACCCGACGCAGTCGATGTACTGCCGGTAGTTGCGGACGATGTCGTACAGGGCGTTGGCCTTGCGGTTCGGGGTGCCGCCCTGGACCGTCAGGCCCTCGACGTCATAATCGTTGATGCAAAGCTTGGTGGTCAGCCCGCCGGCCTGCACGACCTGCTTGGCTCGGATGAACGAGTCCCGGATGACGTCGGTGTCGCCGGTGTCGAAGAAGTCACCATCACCGTTCGCGTCCCGGTTCAGGGTGTGCGGCCACTGGGTGCGGCGACTGCCGGTGTTGTTGTCGCCGAGCGCCTCGTTGACCACGTCCCAGTACGCGATCCTGTTACCCCAGCGGTTCAGGGCGTTGCCGATGAAGGTGTTCAGCGTCGCCTGGCTGGCACCCTGCAGCGCGCCGGCCTGCGAATGCCACACCATGGTGTGACCGCGGACCAGCATGTTGTTGCTCTGGGCGTAGTTGACCAGGGTGTCCGCGTTGCCGGTGTTTTGCAGCGCCCCACTCGACGTGGCGATCGTCGCCGGCTTCATGTCGTTTTCGGGCGTCAGCTGGTTGAACTCCTGACCGACGATCGAGGTGAGCCGGCCGGGTGAGGCGGCGACGCCGAAGAACAGCCCGGCGTTGGCGGCCGCGGCCCGCAGCGTAGTCTCGGCCGCGGCGGCCGAACCGATGGACTGGACCGTCACAGCGCCGCCTACCAGCAACAACGCCGCCGTCGGCAGAGCTATCCGAGCAACCCTCTTACGCTGTTTCAGGCCGCTGTCCACGGGATCTCCTCGGGCTCGACGATGTGGTGAGTATCGATACCCGTCAGCCGCCGTGTCAACAGTTTCCGGAAACCTTCCGGAAGGTCGTGGTTACCTCACCTTGGCGGCGCCTGTACGTCGCATCCGTTCGGTGCCCCAGTCGCCCAGCGGCGCGAGCGCGGTGTTGAGCGCGACGCCGTCTTCCGTCAGCGAGTACTCGACCTTCGGCGGCACCTCCCGATACACCTCGCGGTGCACCAGGCCATCCTCCTCCATCTCCCGCAGGTGCTGGATGAGCATTTTCTCGCTCACGCCCGGCAGACCGCGCCGAAGCTCGGCGAACCGGCGGGTCCCGTGGTGGTGCAGCTCCCACAGGATCAGCACCTTCCACTTGCCAGAGACGACGTCCATGGCCGCATCGATGCCGCAGAAGTAAGGGCCCTGCCGTGCCGTCGTCGCCACCCGCGCCTCCGACCACTTACCAAGAGGTGAGTACCCGACCAAACTGTCGGTACTGTTCAACCCTACCGGCAGCTCAGCCGGGTTGGCTGGGTCGAGGTTGATGTGAACGGTGCGATGATCGGGCAGGTCACCGCGTCTGTGGCGGTTACGGTGATGTCCGGTTGGCTGTATCGCCGGGGTTCAGGGCTGCGGCCGGTGGCCGTTGCGGTGTGGTTGGCGCCGCTTCCGCTGCTCGTACTCGCGCCGAGGGTGCCGTGGTTCGCGGCGGTCAGTGTGGCCGCTGGTGCCTGGCTCATCGGCCAGTTTGGGCTCTGGTCGTACTACACCCGCGACGTGAGACAGCCCCGTCTGCTGGTCGTGGCACAGTTCGTCGGAGGCTCTGCGGGAGTCGGGGTCGTCGTGGGGCTTGCGCGAGCGCACCTGGTCGACGGTCACGTGGCGTTGGCCGCGCTGGCTCCGCCCGTGGCGTGGGCGGCGATGGAGTTCCTCGTGGCACTGAGATCGCCGCACGGTGCGTGGTGGAGCATCGCCTACACGCAGGCGGACGCTCCGGCCATCACAGGGGTGGCGTCGTTGACCGGAGTCTGGGGCATTACAGCGTTACTCGCGCTACCGGCCAGTGTCGCCGCCGCGGTGACCGCGCCAGCCGGTACGGACGGCGAGCGGCTGCTCGTGCTCCTGGCCGCCGCAGCGGTGGTCGCCACGCTCGTGGGCTATGCCGTCGGGCGCCGCCAACGAGCCGTACTCGATGAGCCGGTGCACGTTGGCCTGACCGCAGTTGAGCAGCCCGGTGGCCCGGTGCCGATCCACACGCCGGAGGGCGCGGACCTGGTATCGCGGTATGTGGAGCGGGTGGGGCAGCTAGCGGGCCGGGGAGCCGGCATCATCGTGTTGCCCGAGGCGACGTTCACCGTTGACGAAGCTCAGATGCTTGAGCAGCTGCGGCCATTTGCGCGCGCGGCGGTCGAGTTGGGCGTGGAGATCGTGGTCGGCGTCGCCCGCCAAGGTGAGACCGGGGCGGCCAATGTCGCGGTAGTGTTCGACGCCGCGAGCGACCCGCCAAGCCAGTACCAGAAGCATCACCTGGTGCCGGGATTGGAGGCCGCCTACCAACCAGGTCGCGACTTGCTGTACCTGCCCAGTGACCCGCGCGTAGGTGTCCTCATCTGCAAGGACCTCGACTTTCCACGGCTCGCTCGCGCATACCGGCGCGGCGGTGTGCGAATGCTGCTGGCTCCAGCGTGGGACTTTGGCCGTGATGGGTGGCTGCACAGCCGCATGGCGGTGGTGCGAGGGGTGGAGTCCGGCGTCGCGGTTGCCCGCGTTGCCCGCACCGGCCGAGCCACGGTCAGCGACGCGTTCGGCCGCATCGTCGTCGAGGCCGATACCCGCGAGGGCGGAACCGTTGACGCCACTGTCCCGCTGGCCGCGACTTCCACCCCCTACAGTCGACTCGGAGACTGGTTCGGCTGGTGCTGCGTGGCAGCCACGGCTCTGATCGCCGTGGCGTAAAGCTGGTTCTGGGGCTCTTCGAAACGCGTCGCACGCTGGGCAGGTAGGCAATCTCCCGTGTCGGGCCCTACCCTCGACGGAAGTCGGAACGATGGGTTGGGGACGAATGCCTGAGCTGGCCATGGTCGAAGTGCGAGCGGGGTCGTGGCACGAGCCGACGACGGTGCTGTTGAAGGATCCGGTCAGCGACCGCTACCTGCCGCTGACCGCCACCGCGCCAGGTGCGCCCCACCAGGCCAAGGCTGGGGTGAGCGCTGCCCTGGTGCGTGACCTTCTGGACGCAGTGGGTGCGCCGGCCCGATACGTGGAGATTGGCGAGGCGGCGGCCGGCGCTGAGCGGGTGGTTCTGGTCGTCGGAGACGGCGTGCGGGTGCCAGCGACACTGGTGGAGGCGGTGTCATTCGCGCAAGAGGCTGGGTTGCCGTTCCGCTGCGCCGACAGCGTGTTCGCCGCGGAGAGTGTGGCGGCCGAAGCGGTGCAGGGCCTCAATGCCCGGCGCAATCTCGCCGACCCGGCGCCCACTTCGGCGTACCGGTTGGTCGACCTCGACGAGACGACGCTGCTGGAAGCGATCCACATAGGCCCGGTCGAAGATGGTGCCGCGCTGCCGGTGCAACCATCTGCCGGTGCCGCGATCCTGCAGATCCGCGAGGGTCCGGGGGCGGGCGCGGTGTTCGTGCTCGACGCCGACATGGTCACCTGCGGGCGCGACTTCGCCAACGAGATCGTGCTCGACGGTGCGACCGTATCGCGCAAGCACGCCGACTTTCACCGTCAAGGCGCCGGATACACCGTGTCCGATCTGGACAGTCTCAACGGCACGTACGTCAACGGAGAGCGGGTCAAAACCGCCGTGCTGACAACGGGCGACGAGATCCGCATCGGGCGCTACAAGCTCACCTTCGCGACCAGGTGACGTGTCCCCACGATCCACCGCGACCCTGGCGATGAACGCATCGAGCGCCCCGAAAAGCGATTCCACAACGCTGAAAATAATGAACGTGAAAGCGGTATTAATTCACGCTGCTTTTTAACATGAGAAGGCATACTCAAGATTCTTTCAAGAGATCGAGTATCCGCGCCACATCGCTCGTGGGACGCGACATCATCCAGCGATGAGAATGCGCAAGCTGTTGGTAGCGCTCGTCGCGTCGACGATCGGGCTCGCCGGGTCGTTCGCGGTGTCGAGTCCCGCCCAGGCCGCCACCAAGTACACGATGCACACCGACGACAGCGATCCCGGCGGTCGGGTCGAGTTCTGGCCGAACGGCGACATCGTCCGGCTCTGCGACATCGAGGCTGACGGCTGGGGCGTCGAGCTGACCGTCCTGGTCCTCGCCGACTGGGAGGTATACCACCTGTCGGTCGGGGGCAACGGCAACTGCAAGGAGGTCCGAGCCTCCACGGGCCCGCTGTACGACATGGTCGAGGGCAGCACGGTCGAGTTCTACATCAACCTGTACAAGACGGGTGTGTGCTCGACCTGCCACGAAGACTTCTCAAGCTGGAGAAACGACAACTAATGCCCGCGTCAGCGAAATGACAGCGGCACCCCGTTAGATGGCATCTGCATATGCCATCACGGGGAAGGACCCGCATCGTGAGACCTAATAGGACTGTCGCTGTCCTGCCTGGCCGGCCACGCACCCGCCGGCGGAGACGGCTCGCACTGCTGGCAACGCTTCTGCTCACCGGATACGTCGGGTCGACGGCCGGCATCGCGGCCGCCGACGTGTCCGGCGCGCTGCCCACTGACGCGTATCGTTCGCATCCCAGCGGGCTGATCAGCCGGAATGTGTACGACTACGCCCCGTCGGTGATGGCGGACGGCCCGTACCGGATGTGGTGGTGCAGCCAACTCACGGGCGGGACCGTCCCCGGCGATGACATCCTGTACGCCGAATCCACCTCACCCGGCGGACCCTTCCGGGCGCCCGGCGGAGGCCAGCCGTGGCGGGTCTTCGACGGCACGGCGAGCGGCTGGGATCAGCACACGTGTGACCCGTCTGTGGTGCGGGTCGACGGCGCTTACTACATGTACTACGGCGGTTCCCGGGACGGTTCGCCGGCCCTGACACAGATCGGCGTGGCCACCAGCACCGACGGAATCCAATGGCGCCGGCTCAACCAGGGACAGCCCATCATCGGCCCCGCCTTCGAGGTCGACCGAGCCAACCGGTACGGCGCCGGCCAGCCCAGCGTCGTCCACCTGGATGGCTTGTTCTACCTGCTTTTCACCGACACCACCGCCAGCGGCGCGCTGGACAACGGTGCCGGGCAGTTCGCCTGGCGCTCCGCCGACCCCACCTTCCAAAGTGGCGTCGACGTGTTCACCGCGACCGGCTGGCAACCACGAACCGCCGACAATGACCGCAGCTTCTCGGTACTCAACGGCTTCTCCGTCGACTGGCAGTACTCCGACGTACTGCGGGCGTTCATCGTCGCCAGCAACGGCCCGAACTCGACCGGCTCGGTTCTGGAATTCCTGGACCGCGACGACCTGCGCGTCCACCCGTACCCCAACGGACTGCTGCGCGGCACCTATACCGAAGGCCCCGCCCTCATCTCCAAACCCGACAAACACGCGGCCGTCACCTCGCAGGGTGAATGCGGCCGGATCCCCATCGACGTCATCCAGTCCACCGCCAACGAACCACCGCACACCCTGGGCCACTTCGGCTTCGACCTGCTCACCGGCAGCACCTGCGGTCAGCTGACCAACTCTCAGGTAGCCGCCCTGTTCAATGGCTACGGAATCGAAAGCCCCGGCCTGCCCGCCACATACATCACCGGCGGCCAACGCCTACAGATACAGCAACTCGGCGTCTACACCGCCCTGACCGGCAACCGGGTGAACGTCTCGTCGCAAACATTCCACCAAATCCCGTACGGCGCCTCCCTGCACACCGGCGTACCGGCCATCACCGCCGCCGGCAGACCGGCCGGCTACGTTCTCGACGACGGTCGGCTCTGGCCCGTGGCCGACAACCGACTGATCACCGCCAATGGCTCATCCACAACCACCGTCAGCATCGGAAGATACGACAGCTACCCCAAGGGGCCGACGCTTCGACCCGCCCGGCCGTAAGACCCCCCGGCCGCCGGCCATTGTGGACCTCACTCGGGCAACAGGCCGGTCACCAGGTCGCGCAACGTCCGGTCGAGGCGGTTTCCGTCGCCACGCTGCAGTGCGTTCAGGATTGGTTCGCTGTGCAGCGTGGCGAGCAGGACGTGGGCGAGCATGTCGGCGTCGAGGTCCTGCCGTTGCTGGTAAACCAGTTGGCTGATGTGGCCGTGCCACGATTTGTATACCGGATGCGCTTCGCGCGGCTCCTGTTCCGGCACGGTGGTGACGGAGGCGGAGGCGGTGGTGACGGGCGCGGTGGTGACGGGCGCCGCGGGGCCGAGGGCGGCGAGCAGGCCCTTGTTGCGGGCGACCAGGTCGACCACCGCGGTGAGGAAGGCCAGCAGTCGTACGCGGGGCGGGGCGCCTTGGCCCAGCGGCGGCGGACCGGCGGTGATCGCGGACTCCAGGTCTTGCGCGCGTTCCTGCATGAGCGCGCGCATGAGCCCGTACCGGCTGCCGAAGCGGTGGAACACCGTTCCCTTGCCGACGCCGGCCGCCGCGGCTATCTGTTCCATCGAGATCTGCTGCGGGTGATATCGGGTCAGCAACTCCTCGGTGGCGCGCAGGATGGCCGTGCGGTTGCGGACCGCGTCGGCGCGGAGTCGTTCGGGTTCGGTCATCACACACCTCGACAACTGGACCGCCGGTCCAGTAGCGTCCTGTCGGAAGTTGACTACCGGTCCAGTCTAGGTGTGGGGTGGCCATGCGACGCGTCCGCTATTACGAGTACGGCGGGCCTGAGGTGCTGACCGTCGAAGACGTCGACCAGCCCGTTC
Source organism: Phytohabitans aurantiacus (assembly GCF_027923225.1). GTDB lineage: Bacteria > Actinomycetota > Actinomycetes > Mycobacteriales > Micromonosporaceae > Phytohabitans > Phytohabitans aurantiacus. The sequence goes on along the minus strand of NZ_BSDI01000002.1, from coordinate 182,595 downwards.
CGCGGGCGGGTCAGGTACTGCTGCGAGCCGAGGCGATCGGCGTCAACTTCGTCGACACCCGGTTCCGCCGGGGACCGGGCAGCGGCAGCATCTTCCAGCGCCCCCTGCCCGGTCGGCCGACCGGGGACGTCGTCGGCACGGTCGCCCGGACCGGCCCTGGTGTCGACCCGCAGCTGGTGGGCCGGCGGGTCGCCGCGCTTGCCGAGGACGCGTACGCGGACTATGTCGTCGCCGACGCGTCCTGGCTCGCCGCCGTCTCCGACCACCTCGACTCCGGTGACGCCACCATGCTCGCCATGAGCGGCCCCGTCGCCCTACGGATCCTTCGCGCCGCTCGGCTGAGCTCGGGCGACACCGTCCTGGTCCATGCCGCCGCTGGCGGCATCGGGCACCTCGCCGTGCAACTCGCCAAGCTCTTCGGTGCCGGCACCGTCATCGGTACGGCCCGATCGTCACGCAAGCTCGACTTTGTCCGGAGCGTCGGTGCCGACGTCGCCATCGATTACACACAAGCCGACTGGCCCGACCAGGTCCGCGCAGCCGCCCCGGACGGTGTCGACGTCGTCCTCGACGCGGTCGGTGGACCGGTCCTGCGATCCAGCCTCGACCTGCTGGCGCCCTTCGGCCGCGCCGTCGTCTACGGCGCCGCGACCGGAGAACTGGAACAGATCCCCGTCGCCAAGCTGTTCGCGCTGCGATCTGTCACCGGCTTCAACCTCACCGCCTGGCGCCGCGCCGACCCGGACCAGGCACGCCGCGAGACAGCCGAGCTCGCCGATCTGTTCGAGGCGGGCCAGCTGCGCACCACCGTGCACGCGAGCCTCCCACTCACCCAGGCCGCAGCCGCACACGAACTCATCGAGACTCGCTCTCACACCGGCCGTATCCTGCTGATCCCGGCTTAGCCCACCAATCGGCCGGATTGCGCCTCGCGTGCCGCACGGCGTCGACGCTGTGCACGCACCCACAGCCCTATCAGCACGGCGGAAACCACTCCTGGTCCACAGTGGACGAGCAGCACGCCGGCCAAGCTGGGACCACCCCAATCCAACCGATAGGTGGCCGGATCTGTCATGTCGATGACGAACGGCTCGGCGACAGCCCGAACGATCAGGTACAGACCAAGCAGCAACCCAACACCCATGGCGATCCTCTTCACTCGCAGGACGGTAGAAGAAGATGGTCAGGCGGCACGTCACTCCGAGGTACGGTCCCACACCCGTACCCAGGTATGACTCGCGAAGCCGCGCGCCGGTGATGGCCGGGCGATACCCGGGTGATGTTTCCGTCCGCCAGGCTCGTGGTCGTCGGTGGCCGCGGCAGGCGCGGCCGCCTCTTTTGTACGGGAGCATCTCGCGTGAAGACACGCATCTACCGGAGGATGGGCCGGGCCGTGTGCCTGAGCCTGCTCGCCTCCGCGGCGCTGGTCTGGGTCGACCCGCCCGCTGGACTCGCCGCCGTCACGACCGCCCAGCCAGCGACCGATACCCAGGTCGCCGTCATCACGGTCGACCCGACCGACGGCCTCGACCAGCTCCCAGCCGACCTGGCGACGGCTTTGGACAAAGCCGAAGTCCGCGCCGACGAGGACCCGGAGAACCTGGCGCCCCCATACGTCGCGCGCGCCACCGGCCGGATCGTCGCGCCGGTCGTCTCGACCGCCGACAGCACAAAGGTGGCGTACGCCGCCGGCACGATCGCGGTCGACCTCAGCACGCTGCCCGACGAAGGCACCGACGACGCGACCGCGCCCGGCACGACCGAGGGCAAGGAAGAAGAGGCCGCGACGGCCTCCGCCGCGCCGCAGACCACGGCGGCGGAGGCGACCTTCCCCCGGTTCTACTACCCGAGTACGCCGGTCGTGAAATACAGCAACAGCGCATTGAGCGCGGTCAAGGACGACGTGCTGACCAGCGACGTGCCCGGGGTGGAGAACATTTGGGCGACGTTCATCGACGCCGAGACCAATCGTGTACTGGTCAAAGCCTCCACCGTCACCGAGGAGCTGCGCACCGCCCTGGCCAGCCGGTACGCCGCCGACGAGCTCGCGCTGCTGCTGACCGATGAGCAGCAGCCGACGTTGCTGAGCCGCCAGTCCGACTCGTCACCGTTCTGGGGCGGCTCGCGCGCGACCACCTCGACCGGAGGCACCACCCGCTGGCACTGCACGATCGGCTTCCCGTGGAGATACAACGGCGCCGACTACTTCATCACCGCCGGACACTGCACCGGGCTGAACACCTACACCTGGATGCCCCGCTACAACACCGACATCGTAGGGGTGGTCCGCGAAGACGGTTGGAAGAACGACACCGGCTCGGTCAAAATCGACGGCCAGTCGTACTACACCGGCGACGTCTCGCTGGTCCAGCTGTTCTATCCGTACGCGTCTGGTTACAGCGTCTACGTCGGCGGCGCCGCTTCCAACACGTCGAGGACAATCAACGGGGTCGCGAGCAAGTCACCCAAGAAGGGCGACAAGGCGTGCTCCGGCGGCAGCGTGACCGGTGAGCTGTGCGGCTGGAAGGTCGCCGACGGCAGCACCAATGTGCGATACGTCGGCGGCACGCTGGGACGCAACCTGGCGTACGCGAAGAAGACCGGAACCTGCGCCGCCGAGGGCGACTCGGGCGGCCCGATCTACTCGATCCGGTCCGACGGCAGGGTCACCGCGCGCGGCATCCTCAGCGGCGGCGGGAAGTACAACTCCACATGCACCCTGTTCTTCAGCGATATCCGGGTTGCCGAGAAGTCCTTCCCCGGAGCCGTCAAGCACATCTGACTTGCCGGTCAGGTTCAGGATCGGGCTTGAGCTACCGCGGCGTCCGCCGCGCGCGTCGCGGTAGGTCACGTCTCTCTTTGTTTGGATCTATTTAGGGTGCCGGCGTGGCCCGGAGCGGAATCTTCATTCCCGCATGTGGTCGCCGAAGAAGGCGCGGATGTCGCGGGTGAGGAGCTCGGGTGCCTGGTGAGCGGCGTAGTGGCCGCCTTCGTCGTATGTGTTCCAGGACACGACGTTGGCATGGTCGCGGTCGGCGCACGCTCTGATCGGGTGGATGTCGTGGCGAAACTGGGCCAGCCCGATCGGCAGTGTCGTCGGGCTGGCGACCGGTGCTTGCCGGTGGTGCTCGGCGTAAATGCGCAAAGCGGATGTGGCAGTGCCGGTTAGCCAGTAGATGCTGATGTGGGTGAGCAGCGTCTCGGGATCGAGGTCGTCCATGGCCCGGCTGTTCCACGCGAGCAAACCGATCGGCGAGTCAGTGAGGGCGAATCCGAGGGTATGGGGTTGCTGAGCGTGGACGTAAGCGTAGGAGCCGGCGGTTCGTTGAACCGTGCGGAGCCCGTCGAGTGCCATCCGGTCTTCGGGGGTGAGTTGGCCGAGGTCCGGCTCGACGCTGGGCGGGTATGACAGCCACTCGCCGTCAGGAAAGGAGAACAGCTGCGTCACGTGCGCGCCGACGACGGCGTCGGGAGCCACCCGGCCGAGTTCGGGTGAGATGTGCGCTCCCCAGTCGTTGCCGACCGCGCCGTAGCGGCGGTAGCCGAGGCGGTCCATGAGGGTCGCCCACGCGCGGGCGATTCGCCGCGGTCCCCATCCGGTGTCGGGGGTCGGACCGGACCAGGCGAAGCCGGGCAGTGAAGGGATTACCAGGTCGAAGGCGATCGCGGGATCGAGGCCGTGCTTTCCCGGCTCGCTCAGCGGCCCGAGCACATCCAGGAACTCGACGACGGATCCGGGCCAGCCGTGGCTGAGGATCAAGGGCAACGCATGCCGCTCGGTCGAGCGGACGTGGAGGAAGTGCACATTGGTTCCGTCGATCGTCGTGGTGTATTGGGCGTACCGATTGAGCCTTTCTTCCCACCGCCGCCAGTCGTACCCGGTTGCCCAGTACTCAACGAGCTCTCGCATCCGGGTGCGGGAGACGCCGTACGACTCACCTCCACCGACCGGCTCGGGCGCCCAGCGTGCCTTCACCAACCGGTCACGGAGGTCGGCAAGGTCGCTATCGGGCACCAGGATCGTGAACGGAACAATGTCGTCGCGTCGTTGCATGCCCAGATCGGTCACGTCGCGCTGTTCTCGGGCTGGTCACCGTCGAGTACCTGGGCCACCTCCCACACGTTGCCCGCCGGATCCGCGAACGCGGCCGTGCGGCGGCCCCAGGGGCGGTCGACGGGTCCGTTGAGCAGTTCTACGCCGTGGCGTTTCAGGTCTGCGCAGACGGCGTCGACGTCGGCCACCCGTATCGTGAACAACGCGTGCACACCCGCCGTGCTCTTTGCCACAGTGGACGGTTCGACCAGCTCGGGTGCTCGCTCGCGTTGCAGCAGATTGAGCATCAGTGGCCCGAGCTTGACGAGCAAGGACGCGTCGTCCTGGTAGACGACCTCCAGGCCGAAGACACCGGTGTAGAAGTGCCCGGTCGATGCCAGATCGTCTACGAACAAGGTGACGACCTCGATTTCGTTCAACGCTTTGATCATGGTTTCCTCAAATCTACTGGCGGAGCCAGTTCGGGCCGGTAGTACAGCAAGACGTTTCCAGCGGTGAACGGCCGGGTTCGGACCAGGTGCAGCGGCACCGTACCGGCGGCTTCGAACGCCCGCAGACCGCCGCCAAGAATAATCGGATTGATCATCAGGCGTACCTCGTCGACGAGCCCGGCCCGGAGCAGCGCGGCGGTCAGCGTGGAGCTGCCGAGGATCGCGGCGTCCTTGCCCGGCGTCCGCTTGAACTCGGCGAGCGCCTCGACGGTCGCGGTCCTGGCCGGCGAGTCACCCCACCACACTGAATCCAAGGTGCGGGAGACGACCAGCTTGCCGAGCGAGTTCATCCGGGTGGCGATGCGCGGGTCGAACTGCGGGCCGAGATCGCTGGTCCAGTACGCGGACAGTTCCTCGTACGTGGTGCGGCCGAGCACCAGGGTGTCGACCTCGTCGAGCTGCTCGACCGAGTAGTCGGCGAACTCCTGGCCGAACGTCTGCCAGCCCAGGCCCCGCCCATCGTCGGCGTGATAGCCGTCGGCGCTGACCGCAAGGAACGAGAAGAGTTTGCGCATGTGTGTCGACTCTGCGGGAAGATCGCCGGGAATGGAATGCCGCGATCGGCACCACCGTCATGCGCGAATCGCATCACCGGCGGGATGACGGATGATGGTCCGGTGCCTGAGGATCAACGAGACCCGGCACCCGCGCCGTCCACCGTGCCAGAGGGTCTTGAGCTGCGCCACCTTCGGGCATTCATCGCCGTCGCCGAGGAACTGAACTTCGGGCGGGCGGCGGCCCGCCTGTTCGTGTCCCAATCGTCCCTGAGTCGCCTGATCGCCGCGCTGGAACGAATGCTCGGCTGCGTCCTGGTGCACCGGACCACCCACCATGTCGCGCTCACGCTGGCCGGGCAGGCCCTGCTCGAGCAGGCCCCCGCGATCCTGCGGGACCTCGAACAGCTGGTCATGCGGACCCGCTCGATCGGCGGTGAACTCGCCGCCCGCATCGCGCGGCTGGGCGAGCCGTTCGCCACGCTCACCTACGCCGACACCGAGGCGTTACGCGACGCCGCCGAACGCCACTACGCGCAACTGCCGATCGCGGCGGGCATCGAGTTCCGTCCGGTCAACGCCCGCGGCGTGCCGGCACTGGTCGCCACCCCACCCGAGGCGACCGCGCGGTGGGTTCTGCTGCTGCACGGCGGCGCCTACGTCAATGGATCCGCGTACGGCTTCCGATCGATGGCGAGCGCGCTGGCCGAGGTGACCCGCGGCGAAGTCATCACGCCCGACTACCGGCTCGCCCCCGAATACACCTACCCCGCGGCGGTCGAGGACGCCGAGTCGGCGTTCGCGTGGTTACTGGACCGTGGCGTCGCGCCGGACGACGTGCTCCTCGTCGGCGACACCTCCGGCGCCGGCCTGGCGTTGTGCATGCTGCTTCGTGCCAAGGCCGCGGCGTCACCGCTGCCGGGTCGTTGCGTGTTCTTCACCCCCTATGTCGACATCGGCACAGCGGCCCCGGAGCGGCTACCGGCCGAGCCGGCGAACTGCGCCACCCGCGCCGGCGCGGCCTTCGGCGTCGCCCGGTACCTCGGCGGACACCCGGTCACCGACCCCGTACTCAATCCGCTCGACTGCGACCTCGCCGGCCTGCCGCAGATGCTCATCCAGGCCGCCGCTGGCGACGAGGGCCTACCGGACGCGGAACGACTGGCCCGACACGCCCGCGCCTGCGGCGTCGACGCGCGGCTGGAGGTGTATCCGGTGGCAGCCCAAAGCTTCCAGCTCTACTGGTCCTTCCTGCCCCAGGCCGCCGACGCGCTCCGGCAGGTAGCCACCTTCGCGAGCCCTTGAGTGGGCGACTCACTCTTCTGAGAGTGAGCCAGCACTGCGGTAGTAGGAAAGGAACATGTCCACGCCCTGGCTGATGAGGCGCCGGGCGAGTCGCGGCTCGATGGCGCCGCCATACGAGCTGACCGCGAAGTGCGGATAGAGCGTCAGCCCGAAGAACTGCTGCAGGGCGAGTTCCATGTCGGGGATTCGCAGCTCGCCACGCTTGACCATCGCACGCAGGACCGGGCGCATCGCGGCGGCGATCCGTTGCGGTCCGCGCTCCCGCCAGGCCGCGCCCAGCTCTGGAAAGCGGCGTAGCTCACCGGTGACGAGGTTTCGCAGCGCCAGCACCGACGGTTGGGTCACGCCGTCGACCAAGGCCGCCGCGGTGCCAAGAAGTGCGGCACGCGGGTCGGCGCTGTCGACGAGGTGCTTCTTGGACTCCGTGAGCGTGACGTCGAGCGCCTCATCGAGCGCGTCAACGATCACCGCGATGAACAGCGCTTCCTTGCTGCCGAAGTGGTTGTAGATCGTCACCTTGGACACGCCAGCCTCGGCGGCGATGGTGTCGACGCCGACCTCGTATCCGTGCCTGATGAAGATGTCGCGGGCGGCATCCACGATGGCATGCCGTTTGCGCTCGGCGCGCTGCCCGGTCGGTGTATGACGGACGGTCGCCTCGGGCTCACTGCTCACAAGCCTCACCCTACACCCAACTGTACCCTTGCGTACACATGAACTGACCTGTACAGTTCAGTTTAACTACGGGAGAGGAACTCACCATGTCACGCCTGATCGTCTGCAACATCATGTCGCTGGACGGCTACTACGCCAGCACCGACGGCAACCCGCTGGTACTGCCGATGGACGCCGCGTTCGACAGCTACAACCTGCAGTGCCTGCGCGCGGCGGACACCCTGCTGCTGGGCGCCAACTCATACCGCATGTTCATGGGTTTCTGGCCGGCGCAGGCGGACAATCCGCAAGCCGGCGACGTGCACCGCGAGTTCGGCGCGATATACAGCCGGATCCCGGTCACCGTCGTGTCCGACACGCTCACCGCGCAGGACATCGAGCCGTGGCAGGAGCGGACCACGCTGGTGGGCCGCGCCGACGCCGCCGAGCGCGTCAAGCAGCTCAAGGCGGGTGGCGGCGACATCGTCACCTTCGGCAGCCGGGTCACCTGGAACGGACTGCTCGCCGCCGGCCTGGTCGACGAACTGCATCTGATCGTCGGAGCGACCGCCCTCGGCGAGGGTACCCCCATCTTCACCGCCCCGGTCACCGGCCTGGCACCGGCGGAGGTCCGCCAGCTCGAGGGCTCCGACAACGTCCTGCTGCGCTACACCCCGCGCGGGTAACGCCTGCTCAGGTCAGGTCGGCGTCGCGGACGAGGAGCGCGGCCTGTACGCGGTTGGTGACGCCGAGCTTGGCCATGGCCCGGCTGACGTGGGTCTTCACGGTCGCCTCGGTCATCGTGAGCCGTTCAGCGATTTCCATGTTGGACAGTCCACACCCGACCGCCCGGGTCACCTGGAGCTCCCGCCGGCTGAGCACGGAAAGGCGTTCGCGAGCCTCGGCGGACCGGCCCGGACCGTGCTCGGCGAAGTGGTCGATCAGGCGGCGGACGACCGTCGGGGCGAGCATCGCGTGCCCCGCCGAGACGGTGCGCACGGCCACGATCAGGTCGCGCGGCGGGGTGTCCTTGAGCAGGAACCCGACCGCGCCGGCGCGCAACGCCCGGTGGACGTACTCGTCGACGTCGAAGGTCGTGAGCATGACGACCTTCGGTGCCTGCGGCGCGGCGGCGATCGTGGCCGCGGCGGCGAGCCCGTCGACGCCCGGCATCCGGACGTCGAGCAGCGCCACGTCGGGCCGGCATCGCGTGGCCGCGGCGACCGCCTCGGCGCCGTCGCCGGCCTCGGCGACCACACTGATGCCGTCGTCGGTCTCCAGAATCCGGCGCAGGCCGGCCCGGACCAGGTGCTCGTCGTCGGCGACCAGAACCCGGATCACGCCGGTTCCCTGGGGATGCGGGCAACGACCGTGAACCCGCCCTCGGGGTCCGGGCCGGCGCGGAACTGACCGCCGGCCAGCCGGATCCGCTCCCCCAGGCCGGCCAGGCCGAGGCCGCTGCCGGGCAGCCGCACCGCCGGCGGGCCGGCCGATGGCCGTACATTGTGGACGCTAACCTCGAGGTTGGCTTGGCCGTACCGGACGGTGACCTCGGTAGCGGCGCCAGCAGCGTGCTTGTGCACGTTGGTCAGCGCCTCCTGCACCACCCGGTATGCGGTGTGCTGGGCCGTCACCGGCACCGGTCGGGCCTCGCCGCGGTCGGTGCGGCGCACCGGAAGGCCGGCCGCGCGAGACTGCTGGAGCAGCCGGTCGAGGTCGGCCAGGGTCGGCGGCGGCGCGGGCGGGTCGGCGGCCGGCGTGCGCAGCACGTGCAGCACCTGGCGCAGGTTGGTCAGCGCCTGGCGGCCGGTGGCGCGGATCAGCTCCGCGGTGTGCCGGGTCTGCTGATCCGGGCCGTCCAGCTCCAGGGCGCCGGCGTGAATCACCATCAGCGACACCTGGTGCGCGACGGTGTCGTGCATCTCGCGGGCGATCCGGGTGCGTTCGGCCGCGCGGGCCCGCTCGACGGTGGCGGCCTGCTCGCGTTCGAGCCGCTCGGCGCGTTCGGCGAGGCCGGCGAGCACCTGCCGGCGGGCGCCGATCCAAAGACCGACGGCGAGGGGCAGCCCGACCAGCAGCAGCGTGAGGAACAGCCGTTCCGGATAGGTGATCGGCTCCTCGGGGCCGAGGACGTGGTCGGTGCCGAGCAGGCTGTACAGCGCGGGCACCAGCAGGAGGGCACCGGCCGACGCGGCGGCGAAGAGCACCACCTGGCCGCCCCGGCGCAGCGTGGTCGCCGAGTAGTAGGACGCGACGGCGAACGCCGGCCACGAGGAAAACAGCAGCGAACCCACCGCGGTGACGGCCAGCAGCGGAGCCAGCCGGTGGCGAGCGAGACCGGCGCTGACGCCGGCGGCCACGGCGAAGAGGGCGACCGCAAGGTGAACCCCGTAGTCGAGCACCACGAAGGCCGCCAGCAGCAGGCCCAGCAGCCACGGCGCGGCCCGGTCGACGAGCCGGGTCACCCCGGCCTTGGTGCCACCCACGGGGCGAGCCTAAGCCCGCCGGGGGACCCGCGAATCCGACTATAGTTTCGGGCCCGATACCAAAGGCTGACCAGCCTGGTCAACGATCGGCGACGCGCGATGGCCGCGTCCGGCGCGAGGGTGGTGCCACAGGCATCCATTGAGCTGGAGGAGTTGGCATGGTCACGCGGATGTTGGCGGTGTCGGTGTCGGTGTCGGTGTTGGCGGCCGCGTTGCCCATGGCGGTGACGCCGGCGCGGGCGGCCCCACCGCCGGTACGGCAGCTCTACATCGCACCGTCCGGTGAGGACACCGGTCCGGGCACACTCGACCGGCCGTTCGCGACGCTGGAACGCGCCCAGCGCGCGGTCCGCGACCTGGCCGGCGCTAGCGTCGTGGTCAACCTGCGCGGCGGCACGTACACGCTTGCTAGCCCGCTGCGCATGTCCGGGGACGCCGGCGACTCCGGCGCGGTCTACCAGGCGTACGGGTACGGGACGGCCCGCCAGGAGCCGGTGACCATCAGCGGCGGCCGGACGGTCTCCGGCTGGCGCCCGGGACGGGACGGGATCTGGCGCGCCGACGCCGGCGACCTGGAGACCCGGCAGCTCTACGTCGACGGCCGGCGGGCCAACCGGACCACCGCCGCGATCCCCGGCACGCTCACGCTCACCGACACCGGGTACACGACGACGAGCACCATCCCGCGGACCTGGCGTGCCCCAGGCTCCATCGAGTTCGTATACCGCTACAGCTACGTCGAAGGACGCTGCGGCGTCGCCGGCGTCTCGGGGAACACGATCACGATGGACCAGCCGTGTTGGGACCTGGCACGAAGCCTCTACGGGGCCGAGGCGCTCGCGTCCGTGTACCAGGCGGAGAACTCGCCGAGCTTCCTGACCCGCCCCGGCGACTGGTACCTCGACCGGAGCCGGCACGAGCTGCTCTACCGCCCGCGGCCGGGCGAGGACATGCGCCGCGCCACCGTCGTCGCGCCGGTCCTGGAGTCGCTGGTCACCGGCACCGGCGTACGCGACCTCGGCTTCCGCGGGCTGACCTTCGCGTACGCCACCTGGCTCGGGTCCAGCGAACCGGCGGGCTTCCCCGCGGCGTGGAGCATGTACCTGCGAGAGGACGGGCTGCACACGGTGCCGGGCGCGGTCACCTTCCACAACGCCGAGCGGGTGACGCTGGAGGGCAACCGTTTCACCCATCTCGGCGGCCAGGGCTTGGAGCTGTCGAAAAGCAGCTCGCACAACGTGGTCAGCGGCAACGTCTTCACCGACATCTCCGACGGCGGGATCCTGATGGGCGTGGTGCCGCCAGACGAGACGGGCACCAACCGGGGCAACCTGATCAGCGACAACTGGATCCACCACATCGGCGTCGAGTACCGCGCCGCGTCAGGCATCTGGGACACCGCGACCCAGCACACCACCATCGCGCACAACCAGGTCGACGACGTGCCGTACAGCGGGATCCTCTCCGGACCGAGCGACGACCTGCGCGGCATCATGCACAGCAACCGGATCGTGGGTAACCGGGTCTTCCACACCAACAAGCTGCTCGACGACGGCGGCGGCATCTACGTGCGCGGCGAGCAGGGCACCTCGTACGCCGACGGCCTCGTCATCGCCGGAAACGCCGTCACCGACAGCGATGACGGCGAGTGGGGCGTCGGCATCTACACCGACGACAGCACCAACTGGGCGACCGTCGACCGCAACGCCGTCTACGACTACGTCGCCGCGATCGGCGGCTGCAGCGAGGAGTGGGGCGACCGCCCGGTGCGCAACGTCCGCTACCGCGACAACCACTGGGACGACGCGGTGCCAGACTGGGTGCCGCGGCGCGAATACCCGGGCGCGTGGGTGCCCGCCAACCCCGACAACCCCGAGGAGGGCTGCGGCGACCCGCACGACCTCCAGTTCGGGCGCAACACGCTGCTCGACCCGGAGAACCCCGCGCGGGCCTGCGCCGCGGACCCCGCATGCGTCGCGATCCTGGCCAGCGCCGGGCCGCGCCCGCACTACCGGCGGACGCTCGGCCTGTCCTGACCACCGCCAGCATCCGATCCAAACCAGAGATTTGAGCTACCGCGATGCCCGTCGTGCGTCAGACCGTTGCTCCCGCGGCCTCACCCTCCGCGGGAGCAGTACGGGCGCGCTTTCGTCGCGCTAAGGTGCGCTTGGGCGGTGGCGCTTGGGGCGGCGACTCTTCACGGATTGGTGACGATGATCGGTTCAGCACAGCACGACGAATGGAATGAGACGCTCAGCCAGGGCTTCGCGATCCTTCTGGGTCGCCCGCTGGAGCAGTTTCCACAGGCCACATACGCCGCGTACTACGACTGCGACGACTTGGCCGTCGAGCTCTTCAAGAACGGTTTCGATCCTGCTCCACTGGCCCGCGGTGAGATCGTCCAGGCGCCCTTCGAGACGATTCCGGAGCTGGGAAAGCTGCTGGAAGGCTGGGATCTGGACACACCATATTGGAGTGTCGACCTCGGCGAGTCCGTCTTCGAGGCGTGCGTGGTGGAAGGCGGCGCACAACATGGGGTGCCCGAGCTCGACTCCCCTATCCATGGCAAGGATCTCGGCAGGATCCTCATCGAGCGCGGCCTGACCCCGCAAGAGGTCTATCGAGCGTCGCCAGACATCCAGTTCCGGGCACACACCGACGGGTCGTTGTTCGACGCCATGCGGTTCGTCACCGGCACCCACCGTGGCCCTGACCACCTCCCGCCATGCGAGCCGGACTGGGGCATCGACCCATCCTGGGACGAGAAGCTGGCCGCCGTGGCGCATCCTGGACTGCGGCACGCACTCCGGCACATCTGCCGCACCGACGACAGCGCCCGCAGCCACGGTGCCTTCTACCGCGGCGCCGACGACCCGCACTTCGGTGGACCTCGCGACGTGGTCGCCAGCTGGCGGATCGGCGAAGGCCAGGCGTTCAAGACGGTGGTCCAACTGCCATGACCCGGCACACGGCTACCGGTCCGGCAGTTGCCGGATGCACACCCTCCACGACGTACGAGCCGACCGTGTCGGAGGTGCTATCAAGCTCCACAGGGGCCTCGCGTTGGTGGTTTACGGTGTGAGTCGCGATCTCCTACCGGCCGGTGGCACCGTCGGCTGCGACGATGTGGGCGTCGCTGTCGGCGACCGCCGCCCGGTAGCCAGCGAGTTCGTACCTGGGCGCCGCGCGGCAGCGTTAGGGTGGCGGCGTGCGGATCGGGGCCTGCCAGACGCGGGAGATCCTCGGCGACGTGGATACGGCGGTGGCCGTCGTCCAAGACTTCGCGGCGAGGGCTGAGGCGGCAGCCGTTGACCTGCTGCTGTTTTCGGAGTGCTTTCTACAGGGCTATCTGGTCACCGAAAACCATGTGCGCAACCAGGCGTTCGACGTGCACTCGAAGGCGTTCGCCGCCGTGTTGGCGCGGCTGGCGGCGATCCGCCCCACGCTCGTGCTTGGCATGATCGAACGATCGCACGGCCGGTACTACAACACCGCGCTCGTCGTCACCGGCGGCCGGGTGACCGGCAAGTACCGCAAGACATTCCTGACCGCTGGCGAGGCGCCGTTCACGGCCGGCGACGCCTATCCGGTGTTTCTGCACGACGGCGTACGGTTTGGCATCAACATTTGCTATGACACGCAGTTCCCGCAAGCGGCAGCCGCGGTCGCCGCGAGCGGGGCACAGGTGTTGTTGGTACCGGCACAGAACATGATGCGCCGGCAGAAGGCGTTCTGGTGGCAGCCCCGACACAACGAGATCCGGGCACAACGAGCCCGTGAAACCGGCATGTGGCTGGCCTCAGCCGACGTCACCGGCGAACGTGACCCATCCCGAATCGGATTAGGGCCGACCTGCATCATCAGCCCAGCAGGACGCGTGGTCGCCGAAGTCACCACCGGAACGACCGGCATGGCCATCGCCGACATTAGCCCGCGGTAACCGTGCTGCTCGCGGCTTACCAGCGGGGCTCTGGTTGCTGGACAGCGGGGCCGCCTTGATGAGGGTTGGCGACGTATCCGTCCGCTGGCTCCGGTAGGGCTTCGACGCAGGCGGTGGAGCAGGCATTCACCAGCAGTGGCAGCACGTCGGTGGCGACCCGTAGAGAGATCCACACTTGCCGGAACCGGGCCGGGTCGATCGGCCCGTCGCAGACGCTGCAGGGCGCGCTCGTCTGTTCCAGGGTTGGATTCTTCGTGGCCCTGGCGAGGTCGGCGGCGGTGCCGGGCCGGCGAACCGGTTGTGTAGCCGCGAAGGGCGAGGCCGCGGGAGCAACGGGCATCGACCGCGACGGCCATCGCGGTAGCTCAAAGCCCCGATCCTGAACTTGATCTCTAGATCGCCCGCCACGGCGGCACAGGTGCCGATCAGTGTGGTGGCGACGGCGGCGAGGCCGGCGTCCCGGAGGGACGCTGCCACCTGGGCGGCGATCGCCTCTATCGCCGTGCGGGTCGGGGGTTTGGCGAAGACGTGCAGGGTGCCGCCGGGTGCGAGCAGGCGGCCGATGCGGTCGAGCAGGCCGGGAGGGGCGCCTAGCTAGAAAAGGCTGACGTTGGCCGCGAAGACCGTGTCGAACGAACCGTCGGGCAGGTCGGCCGCCGTGATGTCGAGCTGCCGCACCTCGACAGTGCCGGCCCGGATGTGGGCGGCATTGCGCTCGCCAGCCAGGCGCACCGCGCTGGCCGCCCGGTCGACCGCGAGGATGCGGCCGGTGGTGAGGCGTTCGGAGCTCGGAAGGTGGATGACATGTCAACGGCTTTGGAAGCTTTGTGCCGAGCAGCACATCGAGGCGGCACCAGGTCTTGCCCCCGGCGGCGGCCCCGGGCGTTGCCGGCGGGTACCGGGGTTTAGAAATTCAACCCGTTGGCCCGCGCTTTCCACAGCTCGTGGCGCGCCGCCTTGGTGTCGAGGGCCTCCAGTCCGTGGGCTGCCCACATGCGCAGCGACGGGTCCTGTCCATGCAGTTGCTCTGCGAGGAGCGGCAACGCCGCCTCCGATCGGGCTTGCCCGATGAGTTCGAGAAGCCAACACCGCAGGCCGTGATCACCGCGCTCCGCCGCAAACTCGACGATCAGCTCGTCGACATGCTCGGCGGCGTGCGGCAGCAGGAGGTGAAAACCGTCCTCCCGCGCCTGCGGGTCGCGACGACGCATCAGCCACATCGCCCGCTCAAAACGCGCTGCCACAGCCTGAAGGTACCCGCACGAACCCGCGATCACCGCGCACCTACTCGGCTGGAGTTACTCGGTGAAGAGCCGGTGCGGAGCCGAGCCGGGTTGGCGTTGGTCGTCGAACCACTCCGCGTGATTCCACGACACGGGCGCGGCTCCAACCGGCTCGAAGGTGATGTTGGGGTCGTTGCTCTGCACCAGACAAAGGATCCGGTGTCCGGTCAGCATGGCGCAGCGCGCTTGATCCGCCATGATGTCGAGCACGATCTGGGCCGTTTGTGGACGCTCCCGCGCGAAGGCGTCGTAGCCGGAGAACGTCATCAGCAGGCCAGTGGCGTCTCGCGTGGTGCCATACGCATAGTCCACGACGTCGCGCATGCAGTCGTTGAGGGCGTTGAGGTTACGTCCGTAATAGTCCGGAAAATCAAGCGCCGCCGCGATCTCACGATGCAGATCGTCGTCGGACGTCCAGAGGTTCGCGTCGAGACTCACGATGCGGTAGCCGTGCTGACTCATCCATCTGATGGCCTCGGCGAACAAGGGCGTGCGCCAGAAGAGTGTCACGGCACCGTTGACCATGAGGCGAAAGTCGAGCCGGCCTGCGTCAACCTCAAGATCGAACACTGTCACCAGGGGAGCCTACTGGCTCTTCACCGACCGATAGTCGTGTGATGCCGTCCTTCTCCAGTCCCGTGCGTGGGTCGATTTGCCGGAGCCGGGAAGACCAGCAAGTAGGTGGACGACCTGTTTCATGATGCGTCGATCAGAAGTACACCGTCTTGGTCTTGTAGTACGTGGTGTACTGGTTGCCCGGGTAGAAGGTTGATCCGGACACGGTGACCTGGACGTTGGTGAATCCGTAGCTGGAGACAAGGTTGCCGCTGAAGGTCTCGCAGTTCTGGTAGTAGACGGTGTGGGCGGCTGTGGCGGTTCCTCCTTGGATGGTTACACGCGCACTCGGGTAGGTGCTCTGCCCACAAAGCGTCACCGAGTAGCTCGCCTCGGTGCTCCCCGTCACTCCCGTCACGCTGCCGGTGGCGGTGCCGAGGGACTGGGTGTCGTTGTAGCCACCTTTGACCGACACGGTGAACGGGGCCGTGCCCGCCTGGGCGCTGGCGGCGGGGAGCAGGGCCACTGCGGCCACGCCGGCGACGCTTGCGGCCAACAGGCGGGCGAAGCGGGAAGAACGGACTTGAGGCATGTCTACTCCAGACGCAAAGGGGGAAAATGCACTCACGGCGTGTAGCTGACTGCAACCCCAATGTTAGACGGACGGGGACTCGAAAGCACGCACCAAATAGAGCATTACCAATAACTCATATTGCGCTACACAATGTCATACCTCAATGTCACCATTTACACGACACATCGTGAAGGCGCGACTCGGCGCACGATGCCGTCATCGAGTAGCTGGCATCTGGAGGCCGTCGGGTTCCTCAAATTTCGGGTATCGCCGGTTGGTGCCTGGCAGCGGGAAAGTCGACCTCGATGTCGAGGCCGCCGGCGGGCTGCGGGCGGGCGGTGATCGAGGCGCCGTGGGAGGTGGCGATCGCGCGGACTATGGCCAGCCCCAGACCGTGGCCCTGGCGGGTGCGGCGGCCGCCCAGTTGGCGGAATGGCTGAAACAGGGTCTCCAGCTCGGCCGGCGGGATCACCGGGCCGGAGTTGGCCACGCGGATGACGCTGCGGTCGTCGGCCGACTCGGTGACGATGCGGATCCACCCACCGGCGGTGTTGTGCCGGACCGCGTTGTCGATCAGGTTGGTGACCAGGCGCTCGATCAGGGCGGGATCGCCCGATACCGGCGCCGGCCCTGTCTGTGCCTCGACTGTGAGACCTCGGCGCTCGGCCTCTGGCCATCGGGAGGCGTAAGCCTCGGTGGCCATGTCGGCCAGGTCGACCGCTGCGCGTACGTGTGGGGGCTGCTGGCCTTCGGCCAGCGTGAGTAGTGCCCCGATGAGCCGTTCCTGCTGTTCGCCTAGCGCGAGGACCTCGTGGCAGGCGGCCCTCAATGTGTCGGTGGTGGCGCCGGGATCGGCCAGTGCTACCTGCAGCACTGTGCGCTCGGCGGTCAGTGGGGTCCGCAACTCGTGTGAGGCGTTCGCGACGAAGTAGCGTTGGGCGTCGAACGAACTCTCCAGCCGCTCGAACAGGTCGTCCAGGGTTTCGGCGAGCTCGGTGAACTCGTCGTGCAGCCCGGTGCGGCCCAGGCGCCGGTGCAGGTTGGTGGCGGAGATGTCGCGGGCCGTGGCGGTGATGGTACGCAGCGGGTGCAGGAACCGGCCGGCCACGAACCAGCCGAGGGCCACCGAGACGACCACCAGGGCCACGATGCTCACCGCCGAGGTGGTGAGCTGCCCGTCGAGGTGGCGCTGGCCGCCTGATCCGGGGCCTGCGGCCGGATCGGCGGGAGCGGTCTCCTCGGTGCCCAGCAACGGGATCGCGAGCAGCACGACGCCGGTGATCAGGAACGGTACGGCGTACAGCAGGGTGAGCTGCAGGTGCAGGCTGCGGCGGGGAATCCACCGGCGCCCGATCACGGGGTACCGATCCGGTAGCCGCCCTCGCGCACGGTGTGGATGACCGGCGGCTCGCCCAGCTTGGCCCGCAGCCGGCGGATGGTCGTCTTCACCGCGGTGGTGAACGGGTCGGCGGCCTCGTCCCAGACCCGTTCCAGTAACTCCTCCGCGGACACCAGTCGGCCATGCGCGGCGAGCAGGCACTCCAGCACCGCGAACTCCTTCGGGCTCAGATCGAGTCGCCGCCCGGCCCGGGTCGCCACCCGGCGGCTCGGGTCGAGGGTCAACTCACCGTCGGTCAGGATCGGGGGCAGGGCGGCGCCCGGGCGGCGGCCCAGCGCCCGGATGCGGGCCACCAACTCAGCGAAGTCGAACGGCTTGGGCAGGTAGTCGTCGGCGCCCAGCCCCAGGCCGTCGACCCGCTGCTGCACGGTGCTGGCCGCGGTCAGCATCAGCACCCGGGTCGCCGGGTGCTCGTCCACGATCCGCCGGCACACCTCGTCGCCCGGCGCGCCGGGCAGATCCCGGTCGAGTACCACCACGTCGTAGCTGGTCACCGCGATGCTTTCGAGCGCCGCGTCGCCGTCGAGCACCACGTCGACGGCCATGCCCTCGCGCCGCAGTCCGGTGCCAACCGTACGGGCCAGCACCTCGAAATCCTCGACGACCAGTACGCGCATAGCCCCCACCATGCCAGGCCGTAGGTGTCGACACGGTGTCACTCGCCGACACCGTGCTGACACCGGGGTCTGCGTAGAACCGATACCCGCAACCACTTGGACAAGGACGAGAGGACCCGCGATGGAGATCGTGCTCGAGACCGAGCAACTAGGGAAACGGTACGGGCGGACGTGGGCGCTGCGGGACTGCTCGCTGCGGCTGCCCGCGGGGAGGGTGGCCGCGCTCGTCGGCCCGAACGGCGCGGGCAAGAGCACGCTGCTGCACCTGGCCGTCGGCCTGTTGCGCCCCGACGCCGGCGTGATTCGGGTACTCGGGCAGGCGCCCTACGACAACACCTCTGTGCTGTCACAGGTCGGGTTCGTGGCCCAGGACACGCCGCTGTACCGGGACTTCACGGCCGACGAACTGTTCACGATGGGTTCCCGGCTGAACCGGCGCTTCGACCTGGCGCTGGCCCACCGCAGACTCGAGCAGATCGCCATCCCACGGGACAAGCCGGTCGGCCGGCTGTCGGGCGGCCAGCGCGCACAGGTCGCGCTCGCCCTGGCGATGGCGAAGCGCCCCCGGCTGCTGCTGCTCGACGAGCCGGTCGCGAGCATCGACCCGCTGGCCCGCCGCGAGTTCCTCGACGCGCTGATGGGCATCGTCGCCGAGACCGGCACCACGGTGCTGCTGTCCTCGCACATCCTCGCCGACCTCGAACGGACCTGCGACTACCTGATCGTGCTGGACGCCTCCGAGGTACGTCTCAGCGGCAGCGTCGACACCCTGATCGGCGAGCACCGGCACGTGACCGTGGAGGACCTTGTCCTGCGCCACCTCGCGAAGGGGGCGTCGGCGTGATCTGGTTGACCTGGCGGCAGCACCGCAAGCAGGCGCTGGTCACCGCGATCGGGCTGGCGCTGCTGGCCGCGTTCATGATTCCCACCGGCCTGGCGATGCGGCACACCTTCACCGATCTGGGGCTGGCCGATTGCGTGCGCAAGCTGGGCACGGATTCGGTCATCGCCGCGAACGCGGACACCTGCGGCCGGGCATCGGTCGCGTTCAACAACCAGTACGGCACGATGAGCATGGTCGGCATCCTGTTCCTGGTCCTGCCGCTGCTGGTCGGGCTCTTCTGGGGCGCCCCGCTGGTCGCCCGCGAGGTCGAGGCCGGCACCCACCGGATGGTCTGGACCCAGGGCGTCGGCCGACGCCGTTGGGCGCTGGTCAAGTTCGGACTGCTGGGCGCCGGCGCGCTCGTCGCCTCGGTCGCCTACGGCCTGGGCACGTCGTGGTGGCTGACCCCGATCAGTGAGGCCGGGCAGCACGGCCGGTTCAACGTCTTCTTCTTCGACATGCAAGGCCTCGCGCCGATCGGCTACACCCTGTTCGCGGTGGCGCTCGGGTTCTTCGCCGGCACGGTCTGGCCCAAGGTGCTGCCGGCGATGACGGCAACGCTCACCGGCTTCGTCGGCCTGCGGATCGCCCTCGCCACGCTGGCCCGGCCGCACTACCTGCCGGCGCGTGTCCTCACGTACCCGGTCAAGGACGCCACCGTGCAGACCAACCCGGCGGCACAGGACTGGATTCTCTCGTACGGAATCCGGGACCCCACGGGCAAGATGCTCACCTCCAACGCCCAGATCGCCTGCGCCCCGGACGCGACCGGCCCGGGCGCGGCCTGCGGCTCGGACCTCGGCATCACGCCCGGGTCGTACAACTGGCAGCTCTACCAGCCCGGCGACCGGTTCTGGCTCTTCCAGGCCATCGAGGCCGGCATCTTCGTCGCCGCGGCGGCCCTGCTGCTCTACCTCGCCATCCGCCGCATCCGGCGCATCGCCTGACCGGGGCACCATGCCGTCCGCAAGCGGGCCGGGAGCGGGTTACGAACGTTACGCTCCAGGCCATGTACCCAGTCGGGGGCCGCCCCGCTCGGGCGGGCGCATGACGTCGCAGTTCTCGCCACAGTGGACTGTGCCGGAGCCGCTGCCGGATGAGCGGATGACCCGGCCGGGCATGGTGGCGCTTGGCATCGGCGCGGCCATCCTTGGGCACGTCGTCGCTGGCATCATCGGTGTCGCCGGGTTCGTCGGCGCAGTGGGCGACGGCCCGTTCCGCCTGATGCTGGCCGGGCCGGTCGCGGAGGCGATTCTGGGCCTCGTGTGCCTCCCGGTCAGCATCGTGTGGATGGCCGGGCGCAAGCGGGGCTTGGGCATCGGCCTGCTGATCGGATGGGCTGTCGGATTGACGATGACGTTCGTCCTCGGCCTGTTCCTGTTCGCGGTCTACTGGGGCCAGGGGCCGGGCAAATGAGCGGCAACGCCTTCCCCATCGTTACGCCGTCCGCACGCCGGTGATTTCTTCGAGGCTCGCGAGCACCTCGGCCGCCCGCGACGGTGTGCGAGGCGGCCAGGTCGAGCCGGTGGTCGCCGTCGAGGGTCGGGTAGATGTCCCGGCCGAGCTTGAGGATCGCGGGCATCGACGTGACGCCGACCGCCACCTCCGGGAGTTCACACTCCACCACCGCCGGCGGCAGGTAGCCGTTCGGCGAGGAAGGCCAGGATTTCGTCCCTGGCGCGCAGTGTGGGGTGTCCCTGCTGGTTGACGAGGTGGGCCGTGACGACGCTGTGGGGGGAGCCGACGACATCGCGGAAGAATGGGGGTGGCTCCGGGTTGGCCGTCTCCCCCGCGATGACGCGTCCGTCGAACGCGTCGCCCAGGAGCGCCTGGTAGGCGGCGAACCGTTGGCCGGTACACCAGCGGTCGTTGTCGAAGCGGTAGGCCAGTACCTTCAGTCCGTCACGCTCGACGCGCTCGCGGACCATCGCGGCGTCCTCGTCGCTGATCTCCAATCCGGCGGGGTCGTCCAGTGGCAGAGAGGGATGGTTGACCACCGGCGCGATGACGGCCGGTTCGAGTGTCATGGTGAGCGCGAAGTTCCCGGTGAAGCACAGCCCGATCGCTCCCACGCCAGGGCCGCCGCACTCGGTCAGCGCCGTCCTGGCCAAGCCTCGAAGCCAGGCCGTGACCGGGCTCGTGCCGCCACCGGCGAACGCGCGGAACTCGGCGCTGACGCAAGCACGGCGCACCACCTTCTCCGCGTCGGCTGTGGTGGGGACGGCGCCGTCGACACCGAACAGCGACGGAAGGTAGACCGTGAATCCCGCGTCTCGGATCCAGCGCGCCAAGCGGACGACGTCCGGGCTGATGCCGGGCATCTCCGGCATCAGCACGACAGCCGGCCCGGACCCGCCGACGTAGACGGTCTTGCTGACACCCCCGATATCGACGAGCCGCTTCGAGAAGTCCGCGAGAGCGTCGCCCGCCTGCGGTTCGCTAATCGCCATAGCGGCATCGTCGGCCCGGAGTGTCCGGCCCGGCCAGTGGCGAGATCGCCACATGTCTGGGTAATCTCGCCACCATGGTGGCCCCACTCCGTGTCGGTGTGCTCGCCTACCCGGGATGCTTCGCGTCAGAGGTCTTCGGAGTTCCCGACCTGCTCACCGTGGCCTCGCACATCGCCGCGACCACGGATCCGCTGTATGAGGTGTCGATCCTGTCGCCGCGGCGGCGCGTGGTCGCCTCCGGTGGCGCGGCGATCACGGTCGTGCCGGTGCGGCAGGTCGATATCCTCGTCGTGCCCGGGTTCGAGCTGCACCCCGGACTCGACCTGGACGCGACACTCACGTCGCTCCGGCCGGAGATCGAAACCATCAGATCAAGCTCGCAGTCGGGAGTCGCGCTGGTTTCGATCTGTGTCGGCGCGTTCCTACTGGCGGATGCCGGCCTGCTCAGCGGGCGAGAGTCGACGACCTCGTGGCTGTTCGCCGACCGGCTGGCTGACCGTTGCCCCGGCACCGACGTCCGGCCGGAGAAACTCGTGGTCACCGACAGCGGCGTGACCACGACAGGCGCGTTCAGCGCGATGTACGACTTCGCCCTCGACCTCATCCGCGAGCACAACGGCAGCCGCGTCGCCCGCGCCACCGCCCGTGTCGCGCTCGTCGACGATGCGCGGTCCAGCCAGGCTCCGTACGTCGACCCGGACCTGTTGCCGGCCACCGGCAGCCAGTTCTCGCAAGGCGTCAAACGCTGGCTGGACCAGAACATGCGCGAGCGCTACGACCTCGAACTGCTCGCCGCGACGTTCCACGTCGGCACCCGGACCCTCCTGCGGCGCTTTCGCGCCGAGACCGGCCAGACCCCGCTCGGATACCTGCAGGCGGAACGGGTGCGCAGGGCGAAACACCTGCTCGAGACCACCGAGCGGACGGTCGCCAGCATCGCCGCCGATGTCGGCTACCGCGACCCCGGAACGTTCAGCGCCATCTTCACCCGCCTGGCCGGCCACCGGCCACGCGACTACCGCGCGACGTTCACCCACACGCCTCCGGGTGAGCCGCGTCCGGTCAAGCGGGCGCCCAGCCGAGCGTTCCCTCGTAACGCTGACCCTCGCAGCGGGGGTCGGTGGAGATGAAGTGGTCGCCGTTGCCGGGCACCAGGCAGCGGTGCAGCGGCCGGCTGTTCGGAACCGGCTGGGTGTGTACGTGACCCACCGGACCGAGGGGGAACTGCCCTTCGCAGCGCGGGTCCCGGGTCAGCAGGTTGTGACCGCCCACCTTGCACTCGTACAGCGGCACGGTGCCGGCGACCTGCCGGCGCCACAAGCGCCAGGAGCCTTCGGCGGTGAACCCCGCGGGCAGCAGGCGCGAGGACGCCCAGTGCCCGCGGGATGGGTGGTAGCCGCGGACGAGACGGGTGTACGGAAGGTTCTCGAAGCCGCAGGACAGCTGGGCCGGGCTCAGGTCGGCGCGGTTGGCCAGTGCCCACGTCGCCCAGGCGGGCTTGGCGGTGCCGTCCGGGTTCCGAAGACCCAGGGCCAGCCCGCCAGCCACCTCGTCGGGGTGGTCGGTCATGCGGTGGTAGACGTAGTTGCTGATCCCCGGGGTGCCCAGCACGTTGCGGAACGAGTCGCAGACGGCCTGGGACTGGCGCGTCGGATTCGACGGACGCGCCGAGTTGAGGCCGCTCTCGGTCAGCTGCACATCCCAGGCGTGCGGCTTGTCCGGGTGGTTGGCGTGCAGCCAGCCGGACAGGATCCCGAGGTTGCCGTAGGTGACGTAGGGATAGTCGTCCGGGCCCGAGGTCGGGTCGCGGAGGTCCTTCGGGTACGGGTGGAACGCGACCCGCCACGCCCGGTCGCCCGCCTTGGCTGCCAGCGATGCCAGCACCGTCTCGCCGGCGAGCGTCGCGTCGGAGGCGTTGGGCCGCTGCAGTGCCGCGCCGAACTGGTGGTCCAGTGAGATCAGTACCTTGGCGGTGGGTTGCTCGGCGGTCACCCGATCGTAGGCGGCGTTGTAGTTGTCGGAGATCTCCTCCAGCCAGGCGGACACGTCGCAGGGCGTGCCCTGGCCGCAGCCGATGTCGAACCAGATGTTGCTGTTGACCTCGTTGAAGACGACCACGTCGGCGATCCGGCCGTGCCCGTGCCGCCCGTCGTACCGGCGGGCGAGCATCCCGACGAACCTGCCGTAGTCGCCGGCGTCGTTCGGTGTGCAGAAGATGTCGAACCCGGGCGCCGCGGAGCACTCCTTGCCGGCCCGGGCCCAGGCGGGTACGCCGTACGCGACGGCGGTGACCACCAGGCCGCGCGACGTCCAGTCGGCGATGTCGGCGTCGACCTGCGTCGGGACCTGGAAGCAGAAACCGTCGTAGGTTTCCTCGTCCGCGGCGCAGGGTGCCTGCTTCCGGGTCGGCTGCCAGTGGGCCCAGACCAGGTTCATCGCCACGCCGCCGGTGTTGTTGCCGGCGATCTCCGCGTGGTCGGGCCAGAAGTCCGGCTGGAGCGCCTTGATGCGGTAGTCGTCGCGTTCGGGGTACGGCAGCGCGTCGTCGGCCCGGGTCACCGTCGCCGGTGCGAGCGCGGTCAACATCGCGAGCAGGGTCGCGGTCAGGATGCGGGTACGGGTCACGGCAGCGTCCTCACGTAGCCGAGCAGGAACTCCTTCGTGTGCCCTTCGCAGGTGTCGCTGATCGAGTCGAAGTGGTCGCGGGTGGTGTCGTTGACGATGCATCGGTAGAACGGCACGGAGGGCACCCCCGACGGTCGTTGCTCCGAGATCCAGCCCAGTAGTTGCACCTTCTGGTACCCCTCGCAGGCAGCGTCGGTCGAGGTGAACGCGTCGCTGCCGGCCTGGCAGGAGTAGAGGGCCCGGGTGCCGGTCCTGGGGGTGGCGTCCAGGTAACCCCACGTCCACTCGTGGCGGTAGCCAGCCGGCACGGTGCCGGTGGCGGTGCGGTGGTCCGAGCCGCGCATGGCGCGGTTGAGGGTCCGGACGGCCACCACGTAGCCGATGAGCTGCTCCGTCTCGTACTCGCCGCAGGTGGAGTCGAGGGTGTCGAAGTGCTCGGTGCCGGCCCTGGCCAGGCACCGGTACATCGCGGCCGAAGGCAGCCCCTGAGGCGGCGCGGTGTAGATGTAGCCGAGCTGCGCCAGCTTCCGTTGGCCCTCACAGGTCGCCGAGGTGGAGGTGAACCCCTCGCCGGTGATTTCGCAGGCGTACAGCGGGACCGTGCCGGGCTGTTCCACCTGCGGCAGCATGCCAAGCGTCTCCTGTGCCTGGTACCCGGCGGGGACACCGACCAAGGCGGTCCGCAGCTCCCCTCCCTTGATGTAGCGGGTCAGCTGCCCGTAGGCGATCACGTAGCCGAGTCGGAACTCGGTCCGCTGGCCCTCGCAGGTCTCGCTGAGCGAGTCGAAATGCAGGTTGGTCGCCGTGACCTGGCACCGGTATACGGGGCGGGACGGCTTGTCGGCCGGTGGCGACGTATAGATCCATCCCAGCCGGTCCAGCACGGTCTGCCCTTCGCAGTCGTCCCTGGTCGACGTGAAGTAGTCGGTGCCCACACTGCATGCGGACAGGCGCACCGTTCCCGACTCGGCGCTCTGGGCCAGCAGCCCGAAGACGTACTCGATGCGCTGCCCGGCCGGCACGACGCCGGTGGTTGTGTAGTGCACCTTGCCGTCGTAGTACCGGGCCAGCGCACCGTACGCGGGACCGCGGTTGGACACGCCGTGCGCGATCGGGTCGATCATGCTTTGCGGCAGGACGGCTACGGCGTCGCACCCGTCCTCGTTCGGGCACTGCCCGACGAGGTCGGTCTCACCGTCCCGCACGCGGTACAGCGTGCCGGTCTCCGCGGCCTTCATCGTGATGCCGTCGGGCACCTTGGTCGGCAGCGCGTCCCAAATCCGGGCGGGGACGAGCCACGAGGGCAGCGGGGCGTAACTGCTGGCCTGGAGCTGCGCCAGGTTGGTGAACGGAAGCTTGGCGCCACCGACCATCGCCGCCTCGTCCGCCGCGCCCGCCTTCTTGATACGCGTGCCATGGCCGATGCCCTCGTAGATCGCGTTGTACGCGCGGACCGGGATCGCGCGCACCTTCTGCCGCCAGTCGGAGCCGTTTCCGGCGGCGATCACCTCCTGCTCGTTGGCGAAGTTCATGCGGCCCCCGCCGAGCATCTGCGCGACCGGCGTCGGCGCGCCGCCCGCGCCCTGGATCAGGGTGCCGTCCGACGGCGGACGGTCGGTGATCAGGTTGAACGCACGGGTCGGGATCGTCCGGACGTGGCGCCGCCACTCCGTCCCGTACCCGGTGGCGATGACCTCCTCGGGCGAGGCGTAGTTGATGCGGCTGCCGCCCACCAGCTGCGCGACCGGGGTTGGTACGCCGTTGGCGATGCCCTGGATCAGCGTGCCATCCGGTGGCACGTCAGCCCGCATCGCGTCGAAGGCACGCTTCGGAATGGCCCTGACCTTGCTCGCCCAGTCGTTGCCGTACCCGGTCTCGACCACCTCTTGCGGGCTCGCGAAGTTGATCCGGGCGCCACCGGCGAACATCGCCACGGGCGTGGACGTGCCGCCCGCCCCTTGCAGCAGGGTGCCGTCGCGCGGGACCTCGCCGAGGGTGTTGAAGCTTCCGGTGGACAGGATCACGACCTGGTTGCGCCAGCTCGCGCCGAACCCGGTATCGAGCACTTCCTGCTCGCTGCCGAAGTTGACCCTCGCCCCGCCGACGGTCTGCGCCACGGGTGTCGCGCTGCCGCCCGTCCAGCCCTGGATCAGCTGGCGGTCGACGGGCTCGGCGTTCATGTGGTCATGGGCGTCGATCGACCAGTCCGAGATCCGCACCGGCGTTCCGCAGTTGACCGGCGCCGCGCAGTGCGACTGCCACAGCGGTGCGCCGCCGACGAAGATGTAGACCCGGCCGCGCTGGTCGAGGGCGGACGAACCGTTGCGCGGAACGTCCGGCCCGGCGTCGATCACCGCCTGCGTCGTCGGGCGGGAGGCGGGCTGGCAGATGCCGCCGTCACACGTCGCCTGCCAGACCGGCGCGCCACCCACCATCTTGTAGACGCGGCGCGTGTCGGTCGTGTGCAGCACCGTGCCGTCGGCCAACCCGTACACCGAGGTGACCGGCTGCGGCCCCGGGGAGGGCGGATCGACCGCACCGGGGTTCGGCGGAGCCGGCCGGCCCTGCGCGCCCGGCCAACCCTCCAGGTTCCACCCGTGTCCAAGCACGACCCTGACGGTCTTCTCGCTCTGCCAGCCAGGCAGGAACTCCAGCGACTCGTTGCAGCCAGCCGGCAGCCAGTTCTGGCGGTACTTCAGGTAGCCGACCCAGAATCCGTACTGGAGGTTGTAGGTCTTATTGCGCGGCACCGTGATCGTCTTGGACACCGAGACCGTGACCGAGGCCCGGACACTGGCCTGAACGCCGAACTCGGCGCTCGCCGTGGCGATGATCGCGTCCGCCTCGATGCCGAAGGCCGCCGACAGCGACACCTCGGCTTCGATCGTGCCCGAAAACTCGAACGTCTCCGTGGTCTCGGGCTGATCGGGTTTCCCGACGAGGGTGAACTTCGGGCCCCGCGGCGAGTGGCTCGTCCAGGTGTTGGCCAGGTAAGGCTTCCCGTACGGGATGCACATCGGTGCGAACGGAGAGGCGGCCGCCGCGGGACGTGCGGGAGCCACCAGGGCCGAGGCGACGGCGACCACCGCGGCGGCGATCACCGCCAACACCGCCCTGAGCAGCACGAGGCCGGCTCGTGGTCGTCGTCTCGGCTTCCAGCCACTGTCCATGAGGCCGCACCTTCCCGTCCGCCGTCCGTAGCGTCCGGGCGATCTTCGCAGCCGGGTGCTTCAATACGTCTTCACGCCGCTTTCACCGGGGCGGGCTCCGCCCGTTCAGCGCTGTAGCGCCCGCACCGGCGGGATACGGACCGCCCGCGCGGCCGGCACCAGCCCGGCGAGCAGGCCGGCGGCCGTGCTGACCGCGCAGGCGACCAGCGCCGCCCGCAGGTCGACGCTCGGGGTCCAGGCGTTGGCCAGCGCGACCACCGAAACCGTGAGGATGCCGAGCAGCGCTCCCACCGCCCCGCCCGCGGCGCCGAGCAGCGACGTCTCGGCGACGAGCTGGACGAATACGTGCCGTGGACGCGCGCCGAGCGCACGCCGTAGGCCGATCTCCGGCGCCCGTACGGCGATCGCCGCCGTCGCCGCGTTGCCGATCGAGATGGTCCCGATCACCAGTGCGATCAAGCTGAGGACGACTGTTGACCGCGTCAGGTCGCCCTCGATCTCGCGGCGCAGCGAGCGCGGGTCGGGCGGTGCGATGGCGCGCAGATCCTCGGCCGCCTCCGGACGGATCGCCAGCGGCGCCTGCCGGCTGACGATCTGGGCGGCGCCGGGCGCGGTCTCGACGAGGACGTCACGCGTGGCGATGCCGCCGCCGTCCGCACCGACCAGTTCCTCACCGAGGGCGTACGGCACGATCAGCGCGGCCATCGCCTCGTCGCGCCGGGCGACGTCGTGGTAGATGCCGATGACCGTGTACGCGTCGTCGCCGACGAAGACCGCCACGCCGACGCGGTTGATGGCCAACCGCGCCGCGACCGATGTGGACAGCAGTGCGACCGGCACGCGCCGCTCGTCGTGGAAGCGGTCGAACAGCCGGCCGGCGGTGAGGGCGGGGTCCATGACGCGCAGCGCCTCGGCGTCGGCTCCGATGACGGGTACGGCGGTGCCGGCGCCGGTCTCACCGATCGTGCGGCGGACCGGCCGCTCCCCCACCGCGACCCGGCTGCCGGCGCGTACGACGCCGTTGAGGCGTGCGAGCCGCTGCCCGGCGCCGTCGGTCCAGGACCTGTCGAGGCCGGCATCCTCGGGCTGGACGACGACCTCGGTGGCACGCCGCGCGTCGAACACTGAGGAGACCTGCCCGCTCATCGTCGCGCCCAGCCCGAGCGTGGAGACGTACGCCGCGGCGCCGAGCACCGTGCCGACGACCGTAACCAGCGAGCGCCCGGGATGCCGCAGCGTCGACAGGGCCGACTCTCGCAGGAGGTCGCCGCCGCGCAGCCGTGGCCTGGCAAGGCCCAGCCTGCTCCAGTCGCGCCGCTTCACCGCTCGGACACCTCCCCGTCCTCGACCCGCAGCCGCCGGCCGGCGTGGGCGGCGACATCCGGATCGTGTGTGACCACGACGAGGGTGAGCCCCTGGTCGTTCAGCTCGCGCAGCAGGGACATGACGTTCGCGGTGTTGCCGCTGTCGAGGTTGCCGGTCGGCTCGTCGCAGAACAGCACGCTCGGCCGGCCGGCGATGGCGCGGGCGATGGCCACGCGCTGCCGTTCACCGCCGGAGAGCTGGCGTGGGTCGGCGTGCGTCCGGTGGGCGAGCCCGATCCGTTCCAGCGCCTCGACCGCGAGCCGCCTGCGCTGGCGGCGGCGCGGTGACCCGTACAGCATGCCGATCTCCACGTTTTCCAGCGCGGTACGGCCGGACAGCAGGTGGAACGCCTGGAACACGAAGCCGAACAGCTGGCCGCGGACCGCGCCGTGGAGCAGCTGGCCGCCGCCGACTGTCTCGACGGAGCCGACCCGGTACGAGCCCGTCGTCGGCTCGTCCAGCAGTCCGAGCACGTTGAGGAACGTCGACTTCCCGGACCCGGACGGGCCGGTGACCGACACGTACTCACCGGCCGCGATGTCCAAAGTGGTCGGACGGAGCGCGTACACGGGCTGGCCGTCGTCGTAGGTCCGCGAGATCCCGCGGAGCGAGAGCAGGCTCATCGCCGCGCGGGAGTTCCCTCGCCGACGGCGACGGCGGCGCCCTCGGCGAGGCGGTCGTCGGCTCCGGCGACCTCCACCCAGCCACCAGCGATCCGGCCGGCGCGCACCGGTACGTCCACTGTGCCCTGTCCACTCACGACTGTCACGAACGTCGTGCCGTCGGCCCGGGAGAAGACCGCGGTGACCGGCACGGCCAGTACCGGCTCGGCACCGCCGGCGACGTCGACGTCCACCCGCACCGAACGCTGGGCTGTGCCACTCAGTGCCTTGCCGGTGAACCGGAACCGCACCTCGTACCCCGTCCGGCCATCGGATTCGACGGGCTGGTCGCCGATCGCGCTGACCGCGACGCCGGTCGTAGTGCCGGCGCCGTCGTCCGACGCGGTCGCCGCCTGCCCCACCGCCAGCAGCGCGGCCTGCTCGGCGGAGACGACCGCTACCAGCGAGGGCGCGCCCCGGTCCAGCTCGAACAGCGCCTTCCTCGGGTCCGCGAGGACGTCCCCCACGCGGACGCCGACCGCGCTGACCCGCTGCCCGGTACGGCCGAGCACGACGACGTGCGCCTGCGGCAGCGAGACCGCCGCGCCCGCCACACCCGGGCTGGGCGGGGCGGACGCGGTCGGTGCGGTGTAACCCCGGTCGGTGTACAGCTCGGCGACGGCGTCCCGCGTCCGGGTGTCGAACGAGCCGGTCGTCGCCACGTCGTACCCGAGGCGCTTCAGGGCGCGCTGGACCTGCTCGACGTCCGGTCCGGTCAGGCCGGCGGTGAGGTCCCGGTAGAGGGGGAACGGCGAGACCAGGACGAACAACGGCTCGCCCGAGCGTTCGAGGACCACCTGGCCTTCGCGCACCCGCTCGCCCAGCTGGGCGAGGACCTTCGTGACGACGCTGTTCGGCCCGACGGCCGGCGCGGGCGGATACAGCCGTACGCTCGCGCCCGGCTGGACGCGGCCGCGCAGGACCACGGGCTCGGCCAGTACCCGGCGTTCGACGGTCGCGGTGACGACCGAGGGCGCCGGCGGTTCGGCGTCGGCCGCGAGTTGGGCCGGCGAGCGCAGATGCCGGCCGACCGCGGTGGCGGTGACGGCGACGAGCAGTACCGCCGCGAGCGCGCAGCCGCTGAACACCAGCCATCCCCGGCGCGCCCGCCGCAGCCGGTCCTCGCCCTGGGTCACGACGTGCCGATCAGCTCGGTGGCCTGCTTGGCGATGCGCCTGATCCGGGGGTTGAGCTCGACGAAGGAGGTCTCGTGCTTCGCCACGAGCTCCTTCTGTACCGATATCGCGGCGGTGAGCTGCTGGTCGGCGAGCGTGGTCTGCTCGCGGCACCGCAGCCACGCGACGGCGAGCTCGCTCTCCTGCGCGGTGGGCCGGTACGGCCGGGCCGGGATCGCGGGACCCACCTCGATCGTCCCCGGCTTTCGCGCGGGTCGCCAACCGGTGTCGGGCGCCGGGTCGACCGTGCCGAAGGGTACGCCCAGGAGCGCCGGTCGCGGGGTCTTGAGGAACTGCCGCTCGTCGTCCGCGTCGTAGCCGGCCGCGCGGACGCAGGCCAGCATCTTCGCCGGCAGGCTCTTGTCCAGCCGCTCGCTGAT
The DNA here is from genome assembly GCF_027923225.1 of Phytohabitans aurantiacus. Taxonomy (GTDB): domain Bacteria; phylum Actinomycetota; class Actinomycetes; order Mycobacteriales; family Micromonosporaceae; genus Phytohabitans; species Phytohabitans aurantiacus. The sequence continues at coordinate 152,033 of NZ_BSDI01000002.1, read as the reverse complement.
CGTCGTCATCAGCGTGCCCGAGATCTTGTTACCGAGGTCGAAGTACGCGTAGTACGCGTCCTGGACGTCGTCGCCCAACCGGTCCCACGCCTTGCCGCCGCACGAGTCAATGGCGCGGTCGTAGTTCGGGTCGGAGCTGACGACGGGGGACGGTTCGGCCTGCTCGTCGCGGCCGAACCCGATCCTTCGTGCCTCCTGCTCGGTGGTGGGCCCGAACGTGCGGGGTGTGATGACGAACATCGAGAAGGCCGGGACCGGCTGGTCCATCATGGTCTCGAGATTCTGCGGATAGCCGGCCCCGGCCAGGCACTCGTTGCGCAGCTTGAGCTGGGCGTAGTCGATCAGCCCGAGGCTCTCGCCGAGGAAGACCGCCAGCGGGTTGCGCTCGTCGACGGCACCGAGTCCGGCCGGCGGATCGCCGCCGCACGCCGTGGCCGTCAGCGCTGCCACCAGGGCCGCCGTCGCCGCTGCCGCCAGCCGTGCCCACCGGCGCTCCGACGTGGACGGTGACCAACGCTCGCTCGCCATCCCACCCCTCCTCCTTCCGGCTCTACCAGCGGTTACAGCGCTTGTGCGCGTCGTTCATCGAGTAGCCGGCGTCACCGCGGTAGTCCCGCGGCAGGTCCGCGTAGAACCACTCGTAGCCGTACGTGTCGTAGTCGAGGATCTGCACCCGGCACTCGGAATCCCGGTTCCAGAAGCCGATCGCCTTGTTTCCGAGCGTTCCCGACCAGGCGTGGTCGTTGTTGTAGACGCGGATCAGCGAGTGGGCCCCGTACGAGTAGTAGAACGAGTGCGAAAAGTTCCAGTTGACGCTGAACCTCGTGTGGCTCTCCAACGCCCGGAAGCAGATCTCGTACCGGTCGCACGTGCTGTTGCCGTTGCCGTTGTCCTCGGCCTGGGCCGCGGCGGGTGTGAGCAGCACGGCGAGGCCGATCACGGCTCCCGCCACGGCTGCTTTGACTTTTCGCATCCATTTCTCCCCTCGGTCGGATGTCGGGCCGATTATTCGGACGATCCCGCGGCCGGCACATGGCAAAGCGCGGCTTCGGCCACGCTTTTCGGTATCCCGCGCGGCCGGCTGCCGAAAGCAGCAACGGCCCGGCCGCCATGGCGACCGGGCCCGGATATGAGTCGGGCGGGCTCGGTACGAAACCGAGCCCGCCCTTTGACGTGAACTGGACCTGCGTTACGCCCTTAGCGTTGCAGCGTGAGCAGTCCGGGCCGCCATGGCAGGCGGTTGTAGTCGCCGCCGGAGTTGGGATCCCGTCCCTGGTAGAGGAGCTGCAGGTTGCAGGGATCGATGGTCATCGTCTGGTCGGGGTTGGTGCGAACCAGGTCGCCGTGGCTGATGTCGTTGGTCCAGGTGGCGCCGCTGTTGGCCTTGCCAGCGAACGGGTTGCTCACGGATGCGGCCTGCGGTGTCCAGGTGCCGCCCAGGCTGCTGGACGTGAACGAGCGGAAGTAGCGCCCAGTCGAACTCTGCGCTTCCACGATCATGAGGTACTGGTTCTGCCCCTGCACCTTGTAGACCTGAACCGCCTCGAACAGGTTGGCGGACGTGTCCGACATGATGGTCGTGTAGTTGGCGCCGAAACTGCCGGGGAAGTTTCCGATGGGCATGCTGGACCGGTAGATCTTGCCGTTGTCCCCAGCGAAGAACATGTACATGTTCGTGCCGTCAGCGATGAGCGTCTGGTCGATGGGACCGTAGGGCGCGTCGGGAAGGCTTCCGGTAAACAGCGGCTGCGCCGCTGACCATCCATTGGCGTTGGTGGGGTCGCTCGACGTCCGGTACAGGAACGGGGATGCGCCCCACTGGTAGGCGAGCACCCAGATGTTCTTCGGGGCGAAGTAGAACAGCGTCGGGGCGACGGTCGATGAGGACATCCCGTTTTGGCTGGCCGAGGCCATGTCGGACCAGTTGGTGAAGAGGCCGAAGTTCATCGAGCCGTACGTCGCCGAGCTCGACACGTTCGACCCGTAGACCAGGTGCCGGCCATTGTGGACGACGTTGGTGAAGTCCTTGAGCGAGAGCCAGCCCGACTTCGGGGTCGCCAGCGGGCCCGTCGAGGTCCAGCGGTACGTCGACGGAAGCGTGCAGCCACCGGTCGGCGGGGGCGTGGTCGGCGGGGGTGTGGTCGGTCCGGTGGTGGGCGGGGTGGTCGCTGGCGTGGTCGGCCCGGTCGTCGGGGTGCTGCCGTTACACGCCACGCCGTTCACGGCGAAACTCGTCGGCGCCGGGTTGCTGCCGGTCCACGCGCCGTTGAAGCCGAACGACACCGAGCCGTTCGTCGGAACCGAGCCGTTGTAGCTCACGTTTCTCGCGGTCACCGCCGAATCGCTCTGCGTCAACGACGTGTTCCACGCCTGCGTCACGGTCTGCCCCGCGCCGAACGACCACGTCAGCGTCCAACTGGTCAACGGATCGCCCAGGTTCCTAATGGACACGTTGGCCCCGAAGCCGCCCTGCCACTGCGACGACACGGCATAGTTCACCGAGCAGCCCGCGGCCGCGGCGCCGGCCGGCAACGCCACGACCACCGCCGCCGACACCAGCGCCAGGACGCCGGCCGACGCCAGGCCAACATTGGTTGTTCTGAATCTAGCCACAGCTATTCTCCTGACCCACTGGGGGCACAAGCCATCGATGAACTAGAATCTCAGAACCGATCTAAAAACACAAGGAAACGTTTCTGCGCGGTCAGGGTCGGGACGGCGGTGCGGTGCTGTCGCGGACGACGAGCGTGGTGGCCAGCTCGGTCCGTGGCTGGCTCAGGGCCTCGCCGGCGGCGAGGGCGACGACCATGCTGGCGGCAGCCGCGCCCATTTCGGTGAACGGCTGCCGCACGGTGGTCATCGGTGGCCAGCACCAGTTGGTGGTGGCGATGTCGTCGAAGCCGACAACGCTCAGCTCCTGGGGAATGCGCAGGCCGAGCTCGGCGGCCGCCGTGTATACGCCGAGCGCCTGCAGATCGTTGCCGCACAGCACGGCGGTCGGCGGGTTGGGCAGGCACAACAGCTCGCGGCCGAAGTCGCGGCCGGCCCCGAAGCTGAAGGCCCCGACCCGCACCAGTCGGGGATCCAGCGGGGCACCGGCGGCGTCCAGCGCCGCGCGGCAGCCCTCCAGCCGGGCTCGCGCGCCGAGGTACTGGGCCGGTCCACTGATCACGGCGATCCGGCGGTGACCGAGCTCGAGCAGATGCCGGGCGGCGGCGACACCTCCGCTCCAGTTGGTCGCGCCGACCGAAGGGGTCGGGTGCACCGGCTGCCCCGTCGGGTCGAGGGCGACCAGCGGGATCGCACTGGCGGCCAGCTGCGCGTGCTGTGACGGGGTGATGTTCGGGTACACAGCGATCACGCCGATCGGGCGCCGCGCCAGGACCCATTCGGTCCAGGGCCTGCCCTGCGAGGTGCCCTCGTCGTCCACCTCGGTGAAGCCGACCGCCAACTGGTGGTTGCGGGCCACCCCGTCGACCCCACGCATGATCTTGATCGCCTGGTTGCTCTCCAGCCCGTGGAACATCACTTCGAGGGTGGCCGCGGGAAGCACCGCGTCGGGCCGCCGGTAGCCGTGCTCGCGCAGGAGCGCCTCGACCCGCTGGCGCGTCTCCACCGCGACACCGGTCCTGCCGTTGAGCACCTTGGACACCGTCGGCTTCGACACGCCGGCCAGGCGCGCGATCGTCGCGATGGTCAGCTCACCGCGCCGACGGCCCCGCCGCTGGCCTTCTACAATCCGTTCCGCCACGGCGGCAGTGTATGAGGTCGCCTCGATCAGATCGATGACGATCACGACACATCGGACAGAACCGGTCGGTCTCTACCAGGCCACCGCTCCGTGACGGTCGCGGAAGGTGCCGGTCGGTCCGTCGGCCCCGATGGTGGCGAGTTCGACGATCGCGTCGGTGCCCTCGGTCACCGTCTGCGGGCCGCTGTGCCCGTTGAAGTCGGTCGCGGTGTAGCCCGGGTCGACGGCGTTCACCTTCACGTCCGTCCAGGCTTTCGCGTACTGCGTGGTCAGCATGGTCACGGCGGCCTTCGACGAGGTGTAGAGCGGCGCGATGGGCCTCGACTCGACGCGCGTGGCGTCGTGGGTCGCCGCGAACGACCCCATGCCGCTGGACACGTTGACGATGACCGGGCTATCGGACTTGCGCAGCAGGGGCAGGAACGCATGCGTCACTCGGACGATACCGACGACGTTGACCTCGAACACCGCGCTCGCGTCAGCGGCCGTGATCTGGTCGGCGGGGTTGTGGGTACCGAAAATGCCGGCGTTGTTGATGAGGACGTCGATGGCCCCCTCGCGGGCGGCGACGTCCGCGACGGCCGCGGCCACCGACGCGTCGTCCGTCACGTCGATCTGGACGAAACGAGCACCGAGTGCGTCGGCGGCCGCCCGGCCGCGTTCCGGGTCACGAGCGCCGACGAGAACGGTGTGGCCGGCATCGATCAGCCGGCGGGCGGTCTCATACCCGAGTGACTTGTTGGCTCCGGTGATGAAGGTTGTCGTCATGCGTTCACCTTCGGCCGCCGGCGGGTGGAGAACCAGTGCCCTGCGCGACGGTAGGACTGCCAGTACCAGGTAGAACGGCTGTCCAGCGCGCACAATGATCGGGTGGACGAGACCCTCGGCACGGCTCTGCGCCGCTGGCGCGACCGGCTCTCTCCCATCGACATCGGCCGGTCTTCGCGGCCCGGCCGGCGCGCGACGGGGTTGCGACGTGAGGAGCTGGCCGAGCTCGCGGGGCTGTCGGTCGACTATGTGGTGCGGCTGGAGCAGGGACGCGCCACGAGCCCTTCGGCGCAGGTCGTCGCGAGCCTGGCCAGGGCACTCCAGCTGGAACCCGTCGAGCGCGACTACGCCTACCGGCTGGCCGGCCTGCTCCCGCCGCAGGAAGGGACGATATCCACGCATGTTCCGGCGGGGGTCCAACGGATACTGGCTCGCCTCGGGGAGTTCCCCGTGGGCGTGTTCAGTACCGACTGGACCTTGCTGTCCTGGACTCCCGCGTGGGCGGCCCTGCTCGGCGACCCCAGCGCCCGGACACCCGTCGAGCGGAACCTGGTGCGGGCGGTCTTCGACGCGGGATCCCGCGGGCTCGCGGCCTGGCCGGTACTCCAGGACGGCGACGCCCTGCGCTCAGCCCTCGTCGCCGATCTACGCACGGCCCTGGTCGAATACCCCCGCGACCGTGGACTGAACGACCTTGTCGCGGAGCTGCGCTCCACCAGCGCCGAGTTCACCCGGCTGTGGGACGAGGGTGCGGTCGGCCGGCACGTCTCAGCCCGCAAGGTCATCGTGCATCCTCAGGTCGGCGAGCTGACCTGCGACTGCGACGTGCTCACCGTCCCGGGCAGCGACATCCGCCTCATCGTCTACACGGTGGCCGCGGGCTCCGTCGACGCGGAAAAGCTGGAATTCCTGCGGGTCACGAACGGCGTCGACGGCGCCTCGCCGCTGGGGCCCGGCGTGTTCTCCACACCGTAAGCCGCTCCCGCGGCCGCACCCTCCGCGCCTCACAACCCGGCTGGTCGAGCAGGTGCGGGGCGGGTAACCCGCCCCGCACCTGGCGGAACTACTAGTGATCAGACGCCGAAGGCCGCCGCGTAGCGGATGGTTCCACTCGGGACAGGGCGATCAGGGTCGAGTACGAGTGCCATCATGTTTTCGTCCGGCACTTCGAACGGCGGCCGGATTCCGTACCCGGAGGCGGGCGTGAATCCGAACCGTGGGTAGTACGGCGCGTGACCGAGGACGACGACGAGGCTCTCCCCCGCCGCCCGTGCCGCGTCGAGAGCGGCGCGAATCGTCGCTGATCCGGCGCCTCCCCGTTGCTGATCGGCCAGCACCGCGCACGGACCGAGGGCGAGAGCCGGTACGTCGTCGATGTGACATCGAGTCAGCAGGGCGAAGCCGACGACGGTGCCGTCGGTGTCCTCGGCGATCCATGAGGACCACGGCAGCCACGCCTGCCGGTCCGCACGCAGCGCGTCGACCAGGTCGGCCTCCAGCGGACCAGGGAACGCGGACAGGTTGATCCGGCGGATCGCGGCGCGGTCGTCCGGTCCGTCTTCCACGCGGGTGTGCCAGATGCGAGTGGACGGATTCGGCGATTCGGAATGACGGGCGGTCACGATTGCTGCTCCCGGAAGCCGTAGGTTGCGCGGAGGTGCTGGGTGATCGCCTTGCGGTGCTTCTCCCGCTCCGCACGCAGGCGTGCGTCGTCCCGCGAGGCCGCCCAGGCAGACTCGCGCTGGAGTTTGCGATAGCTGTCCAGCCGGCGTGGCGACAGGTTGCCCGCCTCGATCGCCACCCGTACCGCGCAGCCAGGTTCGTTCGCATGCTGGCAGTCGGTGAACCGGCATTGACGGGCGAGTTCCTCGATCTCGGCGAAGACCTGCTGGATGCCGTCTTCGGTGTCGTGCAAGCCGACCGCGCGCAGGCCCGGGGTATCGATGAGCACGCCCCCGTTCGGCAGTGGCAGCAGTTCACGGTGAACGGTGGTATGCCGGCCCTTGCCGTCGCTGGCGCGGACCTCCCCGGTAGCCAGCTGTTGGCTGCCGAGCAGGGCGTTGCCGAGCGAGGACTTACCCGCGCCGGACGGACCGAGCAGCACGATCGTCCCGGTCAGCAGCGCGGCGAGGATGTCCAGGCCCTCGCCCGTAGCGACGCTGGTGACCAGGACATCGACGTCGAGGGCCAGCGCGGCGACTTCCTCACGTACGTCGTCGACGCTCCCCTCGGCGAGGTCGGCTTTGGTCAGAACGACGACGGGGATCGCCCCGCTCTCCCAGGCCAGCGCGAGCATGCGCTCGATCCGGCCGGCGGAGATGGGCTTGGCGAGGGACTCCACGACGACGGCGGTGTCGACGTTCGCGGCCAGAACCTGGGCACGGGAGGTGCGCGACGCCGAGGACCGCAGGATGGCGGTCCGGCGCGGCAACACCGCGACCAGCTCCGGTTGCGGGGTGTCGGTGATGGCGACCCAGTCCCCGGTACACGGCAATGGTGACTGTCCGGCGTGTGCCGACCAGGTGGCGCGTACCGAGCCGGTGGCGGTGACCACCGTTGCCTGACCACGGTCGACGAGTGCGACGCGGGCGGGCAACAGGCCGGCGGCCTGGTGCTCGGCGAAAGCATGTTCGTATGCCTCGTCCCAGCCGTATGAACGCAGCGCGTTCAGGGACGAGGTTGGCACAGAATGTGGCGATGACAACGAAGTAGACCCTTCGAAGAGGAAGGGGCCTCGACAGACACAGACGCAACCCGGACGGGATCGAACGTCCCGTCGAACGGAAAATCAGCTGGGGTCAGGCCGAGGCCCGGGACACAAGGTTGATCCGGGCGCTGCGCACAGCAGCAGCCGCCGTGGCGGTCATCAACCTCGCCCCCTTTCTCCCAACCGATGTTGCGATGCCACCCAAACCTACCACGGCTGATTTGCGTCACGCTGGCGGTTGGCTGAGTTTGAGGGCCACGGCGTCGAGGACCCAGTCCAGGCCGATCGTGAAGGATCTCTCGGGGTCCACGTCCGTGCCGTCGTGCACGGCCTTGGTCAACGCCGGGAAGCGGCCCGTGGCCAGCATTCTCGTCATGTGTGGGCCGGAGGCGCGCTGCCAGTCACGTTTGGACAGGCCTGTGGCGCGCTCGGCCCGCAGGTTCGCGATCTCGCGCCTGATCACGCCGATGAGGTAGGCGCTGACAGTTTCCACGGCGCGCATGACGGTGTCGATGTCGGCGAGGCCGTCGAGGGCGGCCAGTTTTGCCTCGGTCACGGCGAGGCCGTTCGGGCCGAGTGTGGGGCGGCCGCCGAGCAGGTCGGCCAGCCATTCGTGGCGCAGAGCGGCCCGCCTGGTGCGGTGGGCGACGACGCGCAGCGCCTCCCGCCAGTCACCGGGCTGCTCTTCGGGGAGAATCTCGCCGTGGACCTCGTCCACCATGAGGTCGAACAGCTCCTGCTTGGTGGAGATGTATCCGTACAGCCGCATCGGGCCGGCGTTCAGCCGGGCGGCGACCTTGCGCAACGACACCGCCTCCAGCCCGCCCTCGTCGGCCAGCGCGATGGCGGCGGTGATGATCAGCTCCCGGTCCAGCGGCACGGGGGGATTGGGCGGCTCCGGCCGGTCCCACACAGTCATAGTCGCTCCGCCATAGTCACTCCGCGCTGTTGCGATACATGGTAAGGCCGAAATACAGTGTATCGCTATGAGACACCGTATCGCTGTCGTGGGAGCCGGCCCGGCGGGCCTTACCTTCGCCCGTGTCCTGCACCGCCACGGCTACCCCGTCACCGTCCTGGAACGCGATCCCGCCCCCGACGCCCGTCCCCCGGGCGGCACGCTGGATCTACATGAAGGGCTGGGCCAGCTGGCACTAGACAAGGCGGGGCTGCTGGCGCGGTTCCAGGTGCTGTCTCGTCCCGAGGGGCAGGCCATGCGCATCCTGGACACGGCCGGGACCGTCCTGCGCGACTGGCAACCCCGGCCAGACGAGCGGGCCAATCCCGAGATCGACCGCGGGCAGCTGCGTGACCTGCTGCTCGGCCCTCTCGACGTCCAGTGGGGGCGGGGTGTGACGCGGGTAGCGCCGGGCACCCGGGACGGCGCGCTGGTCCAGTTCGCGGACGGGCGACAGGAGACGTTCGACCTCGTGGTCGGCGCGGACGGCGCCTGGTCCCGGATCCGCCCGGCGCTCTCGCCGGTGACGCCGTACTACACCGGCGTCACCTCGGTCGAGACCTCGATCGACGACATCGACACCCGCCGCCCGGACCTGGGCCGGTTGATCGGCGATGGTTCGGTGGCCGTGTACGGCGTGAACCGCTCTCTCGTCGCCCAGCGCAACAGCGGCGGTCACGTCAAGGTGTACGCCAAGTTCCGCGCGCCGCTGGACTGGCACGCGGACCTGACCGGCGCCGAGGCCATCCGATCGAGCCTTCTGACCATGTTCGAAGGCTGGGCCGATCCCGTCCTCGACCTCCTGCGCCAAGGCTCCGCTTTCGTCCACCGCCCCTTCTACGTCCTACCCGTGTCGCACACCTGGACCCACGTCCGCGGCGTGACGCTACTGGGCGACGCCGCCCACCTGATGCCACCGCTGGGGGTGGGCGCGAACCTCGCGATGCTGGAAGGCGCCGAGCTCGCCGAGTCCATCGCCGGCGACCCCGCGGATCTGGACGAGACCGTCCGCGTCTTCGAGGAACAGATGTGGGCACGGGCCAGCAAGTGGGCGAAGATCACCGCTGACGGTCTGGAACGCCTCGTGAGCCCGGATCCCGCCGAAGCCATCGCCCTCTTCGACCAGGTCCAGGCGGCCTGACCACCGCTCGCCCAGCGTTTAGGTCCGCGACGCGGTTTGTGAGATGCGGACCATGGCGCGGTAGAGATCGTCGGGCCTCGGGGCATCGGGCAGCGGGGGGATCGGTGCGCCGGGTGCGGCGTAAGAACGGATCATGTGGCCGACGAGGCGGCGCCAGGTGTCGGGGGCCGCGTCGCCGGTGGTGGTGACGACTCCGGCGTTGGCGATGAGCAGGATGACGACGTCCTGGTGGGTGAAGTCCTCCCGCAGGTGCCCGGTGCTCTTGGCGCGGGTGATGAGTTCGAGCAGCTGGTCGTACGCCTCGGCGCGGCGGGCTTCCAGCGCCTCGGCGGTGGGGAACGACATGGCCAGGATGTCGGCGAAGCCGCGGTCGCTTGCCTGCATGGCGCAGATGGCCTGGAGATATCCGGTGAAGCCGTGCCAGGGGTCGGGGTCGGCGAGTGCTTCGGCGACGGCGTCGGCGTAGGCGTCCATGCGGTCGGCGAAGACCGCGTTGAGGAGTTCCTCCCGGGTGGCGAAGCGCCGGCTGAGGGTGGCTTTGCCGACGCCTGCCTTGCGGGCGACGGAGGCCATGGAGACGCCGAGTCCTTCGGTGGCGTAGAGGCGACGGGCGGCCTCCAGGATGCGGCAGCGATTGCGTTCGGCGTCGGCCCGCAGTCCGGTGGCTGGCTGCTGGCCCGGCGTCTGGTCCGACGTTGGCGAGGTCACATCCCCCACTCTACTCAAGTGGAACGATCGGTCCGTTTCTGCTGTACGGTGGCGTCAACAAAAGTGGGCCGCCCGGTCCACTTATCTGAAGGGTGTTGCCATGCGCGCTGTCGTGCTCGAATCCGTCCCCTCGGCCCCGGCCGTCACCGAGGTGGACACCCCTCGCCCGGAGGCGGGGGAATTGCTGGTCAAAGTGGCCGCTGCCTCGTTGAACGGCATCGACATCGCCACCGCCGCCGGCTACACGCAAGGGTTCATGGAGCACCGGTTCCCGCTGGTTCTCGGCGGCGACTTCGCGGGCACCATCGAGGCGCTCGGTGAGGGCGTTGACGGCTTCGCGGTCGGCGACGCGGTCTTCGGTGTCGTGCGCAAGCCGTACCTGGGCGCCGGTTCGCTGGCCCAGTACGTCACCGTGCCCGCCGGACACGGAGTCGCTCGCATCCCGGCGGGTGTAGCGACGGGAGACGCGGGCGCGCTGGGCGTGGCCGGGGCCACTGCCCTGGTGAGCCTGGATGCGGTGGCCCTGGCCGAGGGCCAGACGCTGCTGATCTCCGGGGCCGCCGGCGGGGTGGGTTCGCTGGCGGTGCAGCTCGCCACGGCTCGCGGCGCGAAGGTGATCGCGACCGCCCGCCCCGGTGCGCAGACCGACTTCGTCACCGGCCTGACCGACGCGGCGGTGACCGTGGTCGACTTCACCGGTGACCTGGAGGGACAGGTCCGCGCGATCGCCCCGGACGGTGTAGACGTGGTGCTGCACCTGGCGGGTGACGGCGCCCAGCTGGCCGCTCTGCTACGGCCGGGCGGTCAGCTCGCCTCCTGCACCGGGCTGACCCAAAACGACGTCAGGGAGCAAGACGTCACCGTCCACACGATCATGGCTGACACCGATGCCCTGATCCTGACCTCGCTGGCTGAGCAGGTCGCCTCTGGCGCACTGCGCGTGCCGGTCACCGCCACCTACCCGCTGGAGCAGGCCACCGAGGCCTTCGCCGCCTTCAGCGCCAGCACCCCGGGCAAGATCGCCGTCTCCTGCTGAGACACCCGTTTACAGGGTTACGACGATCTTGCCCTGGGTGCGGCCACGTTCGGCGTATCGGTGGGCGTCGGCGATCCGGTCCACGGGGAACGTTTCGGCGATGTGGGGCGTGTAACCGCCGCGAGAGCCGAGTTCGGCGCCCTCGGCGAGCAGGACGGAGTTGTTTTCAGCGTTCACCAACCGGACGCCGAGGGTGGGGGCGAGGGTGTGATCGGCCACGGTGACGACTCGGGCGGCGTCGCCGGCGATGGCGACGAGGTCGGGCAGGGAGCCGGAGGCGGCGGTGTCGAGGACGGCGTCGACACCGGCTGGGGCGAGTTCCTTGACCCGCGCGGCCAGGTCGTCGCCGTACGTTGTCGGTTGCGCGCCGAGGGTGCGCAGGTAGTCGTGCTTGCCGGTGCTGGCGGTGCCGATGACGGTGGCGCCACGCGCGACGGCGATCGCCACGGCCGCGCTGCCGACGCCACCGGCGGCGCCCTCCACGAGCAGGGTGCGGCCGGACAGGTCGCCCAGAGCGTTCAGCGCCCCGCCGGCGGTGACGATGGCCAGGCCGGCGGCGGCGCCGTGCTCCATGGTCCAGGTGTCCGGCACCGGCGCCCAGGCGTCCAGGACAGCGTGTTCGGCGGAGGCACCGAAGAGGCCTCCGAGCCCGAAGACACGATCACCCACAGTCACGCCGGTGACGCCTTCGCCGATTTCGTCCACCACCCCAGCGGCGTCCCGGCCCGGGATGGCCGGCAGGTCTGCCGGGTAGAAGGCCCGGGCGACTCCGGAGCGGATCTTCCAGTCGACCGGGTTGACGCTGGCCGCGGCCACCTTGATGCGAACCTCGCCTGGGCCGGCGTGTGGTTCGGGTACCTCGTCGACGGTGAGGACCTCTGCGGGACCGTAGTCGTGGAACCGCGCTGCGCGCATGATCTGCTCCTTCGGAACGAGTTCACTTTCTGCAGAAAGTAACGTAGCGTGGAGATTCTTTCCATGGCAAGTGTTGGCTAGATTACTTTCCCCGGAAAGGATCCGGGTGCTACCGTCGCGTACGTGAGCCAGGATTCGCTGACGTCGACCGAACTGGACGCCTGGACGACGCTGCTGGGCGTGATGGTCTGGCTGCCGGCCACGCTGGACGCACGGCTGAAGGAAGAGAACCTGAGCCTCAGCGAGTTCCAGGCCCTCTGGTGGCTGTCCCTCAGCGCCGACGGCGAACGCACCATGGGCGACCTGGCCAGCACGGCGAGCGTCACCCCGTCGCATCTATCCCGGATCGCGGCGCGGCTGGAGGAGCGGGGATGGATCGCCCGCCGGCCCGATTCACGCGATGCCCGCCGCACCCTCGCCTCGCTGACGCCGCCGGGGCGCGAGAAGGTCCAGCAGTGCCTTCCGGGGTACTACGCCGCGCTGCGCGAGCACCTGTTCAGCCGGCTGAGCGAGGAACAGATCCGCCAGCTCGGTCAGATCACGTCCAACCTCATGACGTCCCTGCATCCCGAGTGCGTGCCGGGCACTTCCTCCTGATCGCCGCTAGGCGGGTAGCCAGCGAGCAATGTAGGCGGCTAAACCGGACACACCGGATGCGCCGGAGCGGTAGCCGATGTGCCCGTCCGGGCGGATCAGGCAGACGGCGCTGGTGATCCCGCTGCGGCGCGCCGCCGTCGCGTCGCGGATCCGGTGAACGTGCAGCCCGCGGGTCGGTGTCGGCGATACGTCGCCGGTGCCGGCAAGTAGCAGGTGCCATCCCGGGGCCGCGGTCAGCTCGTGCACGGTCGTGGATCGTCCATCGTGGACTAGCTGAGCGTCGGGTAGTCGGTCGCCAGCCTTGGGACCATGGCGTGGCGAGTCCGGGCCCGTCGTCGACAGGGGACTCTTCCGGTAGTGGATGGCCAGTTGCGCGACGCCGCGGAACAGATGCGCCCGGCCGGGTTTGATCTTCGTTGCTATTGGCAGCACCGTAGGCGCGATCCGGGTACGGGCGAAGCGCACCACCGGGTTGGTGGAGGTCGCGGCGGTGAACGCCCGGTCGGTGAAGCGCAGCACGAGCCGTCCGATCGGGGCGCGTTCGGTCTCGTAGCTGTCCAACAGCGCGGGGTCGGCGACGCCAGCCAGCGCGTGCGCGAGTTTCCAGCCGAGGTTGACCGCGTCCTGGATGCCGGTGTTCATGCCCTGCGCGCCAGCCGGGCTGTGGATATGCGCGGCGTCGCCAGCCAAGAAGACCCGGCCGGCGCGGTACCGGTCCGCGGCCCGGAGGTGGAGCCGGAAGTTGGTCATCCAGACCGGTTCGCGTAGCCGCACGGTGCCGCCGGTGTAGGTGTCGGTGATGGCCTGGACCGCCGCCAGGGCGACTGGTGCGTCAGGCGGCGTGGGGTCGTTCGGCGGTCGCGCTGCCAGCAGCCGCCAGGTCGCTGGTTGCCCGAGCGGGAAGAAGAGCAGGATGCCGTGTCCGGACAGGAAGGAGTGCGCGGTTTCCGGTTCGAGGCCGTCGGCGTCGAGATCGGCGAGGACGAAGGTCTGTGGATACGAACCGCCGGTGAACGAGATGCCGGCCAGCCGGCGCACCGTGCTGTGCGCACCGTCGCAGCCGACGACGTATCGGGCGGTGACCGTCTCCCGCGTCCCGTCGCCGCGGGTCAGCTCGCACCGTACACCGTCGTCGCCGGGGATGAGCCCCGTCAATTCGACGCGGCGTTCCACGGTGACGCCGGCGTCCGCGAGGTGCTCCACCAGGATCTGTTCGGTGTCGGCTTGCGACAGGAACAGCAAATACGGGTACTTCGTGTCGGCCAGGCCCAGGTCGAACAGCGGCACTGTCACCTCGCGGCGCCCGGCGTGCAGGCACAACCGCACGCCCCGGTTACCGGCAGCGACCAGCCGCTCGGTGATACCCAAGCCAGCTAGCACTTCGAGCGTGCGCGGCTGGATGGCTAACGCACGGGATTCGCGTACCGATTCTGGAGCGCGGTCGATGACCCGGTGTTGTACCTGGAAGGCGGCGAGCTGGGCGGCCAACGCGAGGCCGGTCGGACCGGCACCGACGATGAGCACGTCGACGGTGCCGTCGCTGATGCGGCCAGTCCGATCGGGGGCGGCCATACGGCCACGTTAGTCGTCCTGGACAGCGTGCGAGCAAGCGTTTCCGGTTGCTGGTGGGCAGCAGACGGCTAGGTAGCCCTGTAGTTCGACGAGCCGGCCGGCGATGGTGGTCGGGTCGGCGCGGTAGCGGACGAGTTTGCCGTCGCGGGTGGCGGTGACGAGGCCGCCGCGGCGCAGGATCGTCAGCTGCTCCGAGGCGGTGGAGGGGCCTAGTCCGCAGCGTTCGGCGACCTCGCCCACGGTGAGTTCGGCCCCGCCGGCGAACAGCATCATGATCTGTTGGCGGGTTTCGCTGGCCAGTGCCTTGAGGAAGTCCTGGGTGGTGCCGTCCAGGGGCTGCGGTGTGGTCATCGTGCTCTAGTGTGCCCTCAAACTTCGTTTCGTCTTTTCCCGACATGACGATACATTGTCTTCGTGACTGTTGCTGACCTTGTGGTTATCGGTGGCGGCCAGGCAGGGCTGGCTACCGCACATGCTGCTTCGGCCTTGGGTTGGATGCCGGTGGTGCTGGACGCATCAGCCCGTCCAGGTGGGTCGTGGCCGCGCTACTACGACAGCCTGACGCTGTTCTCACCCGCTCGATTCTCGGCGCTACCTGGTATGCCGTTTCCCGGTGCCCCGGAGCGGTATCCGGTGCGTGATGAGGTAGTCGCCTACCTGGACACCTACGCCCGACGGCTCGACGCCGAATTTCGATGGGGAAACCGCGTCGAGCGGGTCACCCGCCAAAGCAAGCGCTTCCAGGTCCGCACAGTGGACGGTGTGATGGTGGAGAGCCGGATGGTGGTCGCGGCCAGCGGCGGGTTCAGCCGCCCGTACCGGCCGGCCCTTTCAGGGTTGGAGTCGTTTACCGGCAAGGTGCTGCACTCGGCCGACTACAGCGCCCCGGACCCGTTCGTGGATTCTCGGGTCGTGGTGGTCGGTGGCGGGAACTCGGCGGTGCAGATCGCGGTCGAGCTGGCCGAGGTCGCTCGCGTGACCATCGCGACCCGAGGTCGGCTGCGGTGGCAGCCCCAACGGATTCTGGGGCGGGACTTTCACTGGTGGCTGACCCGCACCGGCCTGGACACGTCGCCGCTTGGTCCTCGGCTGGCTAAGGGCGGTGTGCCGGTGATCGATGATGGTCGGTACCGGAGGGCTGTGCGGGCGGGTCGGCCTGATCACCGGCCACTGTTCGCCCGGGTCGAGGGTGACAGCGTGGTGTGGGCTGACGGTTCCCGCGAGCGTGTCGACGCGTTGATTCTCGCGACCGGCTTCCGCCCCGAGTTGGGGTATTTGGAAGAGACCGCGGCGTTGGACGGCGACGGTACGCCGCAGCACATCGGCGGGGTATCGGCCACGCTGCCGGGGCTGGGTTATGTCGGGTTGGAACGGCAGCGCAGTTTCGCCTCGGCCACCCTGCGTGGCGTTGGCCGCGACGCCGTCCACGTGTTGCGGGCGTTGGAACGTCAGTTGGTCCAGTCTGACGATCTCGTCCGCTGATCGTGGCTGTGGTTGACGTCGATCCACCGTTGGCCGGTGGCGTGTGTGGGCCGCTGGTGGCTGCGCGCCTCGACCAGCGGCGGGCCAGGGCTCACCGATGAGGGTGAGGTGTGGGTAAGGACACCGGCCGCCGCGATGACGCAGAGGGCGCCGATCGTGGCCAGCACAGCCGGGTACCCGCCGGTGCCGAGCAGTGCGGCGGCGGCCAGCGGTGCGGCGGCTTTGGCGAGGGTGGTCGGGGTGGTGAGGATGCCGGCGATGGTGGCGTAGGCGGTGGTGCCGTAGCGGTCGGCCAGGAGGGTGGGTTTGGCGAGGCTGACGACGCCGAACCCGATGCCGAAGGCGACTACTCCAGCGGCCGCGCCGATGGGGCTGGCGGCGACGGCGAGCAGCGCCGCTGTCGCGGCGGCTTGGACGGTGAACACGACAGCCACGGCCGTGGTGAGCCGTACGCGGGCGTGCAGGCCGGTCAGTAGCAGCCGGCCGGTGACCGATAGCAGGCCGAGTAGCCCGGCGATGGTGGCGGCGAAGGTCGTGGAGTGTCCATGATGGACGAGGAAGCCGACGATGTGGACGGTCATCGCGGCCATGGCGGCGCCGTGGGCGACGAACGCGACGGCCAGCCACCAGAACCGGGGATCCCTGACCGCGGCGCGCACCGCGAGAGCGCGGTCGGATCGAGTGGGCCGTCGTTCTATTGTGGACGGTTGTCGTGGTTTGCGGACGGCGATGGCGTGTAGTGGCACGGTGATTGCTCCGTGCACCGCGGCGAGGGTCAGAAGTGTGGTGCGCCAGCCGTACCGGTCGGTGAGGGCGCCGGTGAGCGGCATGAAGATGGTGGAGGCGAGACCGGCCACCGCGATGACGCCGAGTACCGCTGTGGCCCGCTGGTGGGGTGGAAACCAGGAGACCACCACGGCGAGGGCGGGCTCGTAGAGCACCATCGCCGTCGTGGCCCCGATAGCGATGAGTACAGCGTAGAGCTGAGCCACGGTCTGGACCTGCGACCACGCGGCGACCAGGATGGTCGCGGCCAGGGAGCCGGTGGTCATCAGGGCTCGGCCGCCGTGGCGGTCCAGCCACCGCCCGACCGGCACGGCCAGCACCGCGCCGGCAAGGACGGAGGCGGTCAGCGCCCCGGTGACCGTTGTGGTGGAGGCGTTCAGCGTGGCGGCCATGGGGTGGAGCAGGACGGCGAAGGCGTAGTACAGCACGCCGTAGCCGGCGGTCTGGGTGACCGCGAGTGCCGCGACAAGCCACCAGCCGCGTACGCCCGGCTGGTGGCCGTCGACCGGCGGGCTAGCCGCAGCACCCACCGGCCTGCCCGTCCGAGCCTTGCGCGGCGACCTGCACGAGCGGCAACGGGGTGGACAGCAGACCGCCGGCGATCCCGGTCGCGAGCCCACGACTGCTGGCCGGTGCCTGCTCTGCGGTGGTGCCGCAGCAGCCGCCGCTGCCTTCGATCCGGTCACTTTCCAACGGTTGGCTGCTGTTGCAGACACCGGTTTCGGGCAGGTCGAGTTGGACGTCGCGGGCGGCGGTCCAGTCTCCGGCGAGGGCGGCGGCCACGGAGCGGGCCTGTTCGTAGCCGGTGGCGAGCAGGAACGTGGGCGCTCGGCCGTAGGACTTGACGCCGATGGCGTAGAAGCCGGGCTCGGGGTGGGCCAGCTCGTCCACCCCGTGCGGCGGGACCGTGCCGCAGGAGTGCTCGTTGGGGTCGATCAGCGGAGCCAGTGCGCGGGTGGAGCCGAGTACCGGGTCGAGGTCCAGGCGCAGCTCGGAGACGAAGCTGTGGTCGGGGCGGTAGCCGGTGGCGGCGACGATCCGGTCGACGGTGACCGTGCGGGTGCCGTCCGAGACCTGCACGCCGCCGTCCGGTACCGGGGTCACGGCGTGGACCGCAAAGCCGGTCAGCAGCTCGATCGTGCCGGCCTCGACGTGTACGCGCAGCCGGGAGCCGAGCGCACCGCGGGCGGGAAGCGCGTCGGCGGCCTCGCCGCCGTAGGTGCG
Source organism: Phytohabitans aurantiacus (assembly GCF_027923225.1). Lineage (GTDB taxonomy): Bacteria > Actinomycetota > Actinomycetes > Mycobacteriales > Micromonosporaceae > Phytohabitans > Phytohabitans aurantiacus. Next base: position 134,388 of record NZ_BSDI01000002.1, on the reverse strand, counting down.
GTCCGGGCTGCCCGAGCGGATCGCCCACACCACACTCGTGCCCGGCTGCTGTTCGACGAGTTCGGCCAGCGCGAGCAGGGTGGTCGCGGCGGAGTGGCCGGCGCCGACGACCAGGGTGCGCTTGCCGGCGTACCGGTCGCGGTCCGCGCCGAGAACGTCGGGCAGGGCGTGGTCGACGAACCCGGCGGCGGTGGTCTCGCCGTGTGCGGGGATGCCGGCGGCGCCGAGCACGTTGGGTGTGTTCCAGGTGCCGGAGGCGTCGATCACGGCCCGCGCCAGCAGGTCGGTGCCGTCGGCGAGCCGGACCAGGAACGGTGTGGCTTCGCGGCCGGCGGTGCGCACCCGGTCCAGGCCCTGCCGGGTGACCGCGACCACGCGCGCGCTGTATCGGATGTGGGGCTTCAGGACGGGCAGGTCCGCGAGGGGCTGCAGGTAGTCGGCGCCCAGCTGTGCGCCGGTCGGCAACACATCCAGGTCGGGTTCGACCCAGCCGGCGTCGGCCAGCAGCCGGCGGGCGGCGGCGTCGATGTCGTACCGCCATGGGGAGAACAGCCGCACGTGTTCCCACTGCCGTACTGCCGCGGCGGGGCCGTCGCCAGCTTCCAGGACGGTGAATGGCAGGTCACGCTCGTGCAGGTGGGCGGCGGCGGCCAGGCCGACCGGGCCGGCGCCGATGACGACGATGGGTAGGTTCACGACAAGACTCCTTGAGCGCTGGGGCGGCTGTTCAGGTGATGGCGGGGCTGCGGCGCTCGATGAACACCACGTCGCGCCACTGATCGCGGTGGGCGGTGTGCCGGCCGATTCGTTCGCGTGTGCCGACGATCCGGAACCCGGCCCGCTGGTGCAGGGCGAGGCTGGCGGCGTTCTCGGGGAAGACACCGGACTGGATGGTCCAGATACCCGCCGCCTCGGTGGAGGCGATCATCGCCGCGAGCAGCGCCCGCCCGATACCGCGACCGTGGGTGGTTGGGTCGACGTAGACGGAATGCTCGACGACGCCGGCGTACACGGAACGGCTGGACACCGGGCTGACCGCGACCCAACCGATCACCGCGCCGTCGTCGTTGGCGGCGACGTATCGGTGTTCGGGCAGCTTGCTGCCGTCGAACGCCGGCCACGACGGCGCCGTGGTCTCGAAGCTGGCGTGGCCGGTGTCCAGGCCCGCCTGGTAGATCGCCAACACCGCGTCGGCGTCACCGGGGCGCATCGGCCGGATCTTCATGAGCACGCCTCCGCCGGTGCGGGTGCGGGGTTGCCCATGACCACGTCGGCGGCTGACGGGAAGCATTGGATGCAGTTGTCGTTGATCCGGTAGTGGCGGGCGGTGCCGACCTGTTCGACCAGGACGAACCGCACGTCGGCGAGGATCTTCAGGTGCTGGGAGACGGTCGACTGCGCCAGCCCGACGGCGGCGACGATCTGCCCGACCGGCATCGGCCGAGCCTGCCGGGCCAGGTACTCCACGATCTGCACCCGGCTCGGGTCGGCGAGTGCCCGGAACCAGGACGCATACCGTGCCGCGGTGTCGCGGTCCAACAACTCGGCCACCAAATTCTACCTTCATCGTTAATCGCCGATCAACGATGAAAGTGTAGCTCCGGACGCCGTGGCGAACCAGACGGTGGCCACGCCCAGGCGGGCGAGCGCGGTCATGGTCGCTGTCTGGACGCGCTCGGGGGTGTCGGCGGGACTGTGGTAGCCGGCCATCCCGGCGCCGATACCCAGCGCCGGGAGCCCGGCGGCGGCGTAGCGGCGGTTGTCCGAAGCGACCGGCCCGGCGGCCAGAGGTAGACCGGTGTGCCTGGCGGCCTGGTCGAGCACGGCCAGCAGTCCGTGCGCGGGCCCGCCGGCTTCCACGGCGGCGGCCTCGTGGAGGTGGCCGGCGCCGTCGACGTTGATGACCACGGGACGCTGGCCCGCTTCTGCCAGCCGGCGGGCGTGCTGGGCCGAGCCCAGCGCACCGGTCTCCTCTCCGTCCAGGAATGCGACCGCCAGAGCCACTCGTGTAGGCGGTGCGGATGCCAGTACGCGGGCGGCTTCCAGGACCACGGCGACGCCGCTGCCGTTGTCCGCCGCACCGGGCTGTCGCAGCCCTGGGTGATCGCCGACCCCGTCGAAATGCGCGGTCAGCAACACCTCGACGGCCTCGTCGGTGCCGGCGGTGGGCCAGCGGCCGTGCAGGTTGGCGGCGGTGACGTCGACACGGCGGACCGGCGCGTTCGCGGCCAGCCACGCGCCGTCCGTCGTGGAGGCGGTGTGCAGGGCCGTGTGGGTGGCGGGGTCGACGGTCAGCACCGGCAGAGGTCCGCGGTTCGGTCCGGCCAGCATCGTGTACTGCCAACCTTCGCCGTCCACGTTGGCGACCACCAGCAGCCCGAGGGCTCCCTCGGCGTGGCCGTACGCGTCGGACAGGCTCATCCCGGCGGGCACGATCAGCCACCGGCCACCCGGATCTCCGGTACCCGCGACGGCCAGCCCTCCCCGCCGTACCAGCGGAACATCCGCCGAGGCCAGGTGGACCGACAGCTGCTGGCCGAACACCGGCTCGGTCGTGGTCGTGCCGTCGTACCAACGCACCGTCGGCTGGGCGTAGACCTCCGGAACCGACGGCACCGGGAACGGTTCCGTGGTGACGGCGGCGCCGAGGTCGGCCAGGCGCCGCGCGAGCCAGGCCCGCGCGGCGGCCCCACCCGCAGAGCCGACGCGCCGTCCCGTGAAGTCCTCGCCCGCGAGCCTGGCCACGGTGCCGGCCATCCGGTCGCCGGACACCATGTCCAGCAGCCCGTCGAGCGCGTCGACCCGTGACGGTGGCGTGGCGGGGGCGGTTGTGGTGGTCATCCGCAGCAGCCCGCGCCGGAGGCGACCGCCTCGGCCTTCGCCGTCGTACCGCAGCAGGAGCCGGCCGCCTGCGCGTCGGCGGTGGTGCCACAGCACGGGCTGGCCGCCGTGCCAGCCGGGTCCGGCAGCGTGACTGCGGCCGGCGGGTTGCCGCAGCAGCCGCCCGAGCCGCTCACGGCCAGTGCGGCGGCCGGGTCACCGGCAAACCCGCCCGGCGTGTTGGCGGCGCCGCTGGACTTGATGTTCTCGCTCATGTCGTGCTCCTTCGGCATTCGGCACTGTCTTGACGTTTGTCTAATCAGAGAGTTGCACGCTGTTTCGACATCTGTCAACCTAGAGGCATGTCGAAACAAGCGGCGGCGCTCACCCTCACCGACATCACCGCCGACGCGTCATGCTGCCCGCCGATCACCGAGCACCGCATCCCCGCCGAGACCGCCGCGATCCTCGCGCCCGCCTTCAAAGCCCTCGGCGACCCGGTCCGACTCCAGTTGATGTCGATGATCGCCTCAGCCTCCGAGGGCGAGATCTGCGTGTGCGAGTTGACTCCCGCGTTCGAGCTGTCGGGGCCGACCATCTCCCACCACCTCAAGACGCTGCGCGAGGCCGGGCTGGTAGATGCCGAGCGGCGCGGCACCTGGGTCTACTACCGCGCTCGGCCCGGCATCCTGCACCAGTTGGCCACCCTGCTGACCGCGCAGACGCCGGTCGACGCCTGACAGACCCGCTTGACCGACAAAAGTTAGTCAGTCACCATTGACTCAATGAGCACTGAGTCTTTGTCGGTTGAGCGTCGCGCACGGATCCATGCCGCGCTCGGCGACCCGGCACGCCTGGCGATCGTGGACGCGCTCGCGCTCGGCGACGCCTCGCCCGGCGAGATCGGGCATCACCTCGCCATGCCCACCAACCTGGTCGCCCACCACGTCAAAGCGCTCGTCGACGTCGGCCTGGTCGTGCGGACCCGGTCCGAGGGCGACCGGCGCCGCACCTACCTGCGACTACAGCCCGAGACCCTCGCCACGCTGACCACACCATCCCTCGCCGTGGCGGATCGGGTCGTGTTCGTGTGCACCCACAACTCCGCCCGCTCCCAGCTGGCCGCCGCGCTGTGGCGCCAGCGCGGCGGCGGCCCGGCGGCCTCGGCCGGCACCCACCCGGCCGCCAAGGTGCACCCCCGAGCGGTCAAGGTCGCCCACCGGCACGGCCTCACCCTCGACCCCACCGGCACCGCGCACATCACCGACGTGGCCGGTGACGGCGACCTGGTGATCGCGGTATGCGACAACGCCTACGAAGACCTCACCAGCCCACACACCGAGGCAAGCACGGTCCGACCGCGGCTGCACTGGTCCATCCCCGACCCAGTCCGCGTCGACACTGACACCGCCTTCGAGACCGCCTACACCGACATCGCCGCCCGCGTCGACCGCCTCGCACCAGCACTCACCACCGGAGCCGACCATGGCTGACACCACCCGGACCATCTGGCAACAGGACCTGTCCGTCGACCAACAACTCGCGCTGAACACCGCCGCCGTTCATTTGGCCGACGAGTTCGGCGGCATCTACGGCCGTGAAACCATCGAACGGTTCCTGCACACCAGCTACGACCAGTTCGCCGGCCGCAGCACCGTGCCCAACTTCCTGCCCCTGCTGGCCGAACGCTTCGCCCGGCAACGCCTGCAAGCCCTCGCCCGCGTCGAAGGCCACCACCGCGACGGCAAACCCGTCGTACTGTTCCTGTGCACCCACAACGCCGGCCGCTCCCAAATGGCCCTGGGCTTCTTCACCCACCTCGCCGGCGATCAGGCGGTCGCCTGGTCCGGCGGCTCCGAACCCGAGGACGCGATCAACCCGGCCGCCGTCGCCGCCATGGCCGAACGCGGCATCGACATCACCGGCGAGTACCCCAAACCCTGGACCGACGAAATCGTCCGCGCCGCCGACGTGGTCATCACCATGGGCTGCGGCGACGCCTGCCCCATCTTCCCCGGTACCCGCTACGAAAACTGGGATCTCGACGACCCCGCTGGCCTCGCCCTCGAGCACGTCCGGCCCATCCGCGACGACCTGGAACGCCGCGTCCGCCACCTGCTCGACCAGATCGGCGTGACCGCTCGATGAGCCACCCCGCACTGCCCCGGCGGCTACTGGCCGAGTTCCTCGGCACCGCGCTGCTGGTCACCGCCGTCGTCGGCTCCGGCATCATGGCCACCCAACTCTCACCGGACGATGTCGGCCTGCAACTACTGCAAAACTCCATCGCCACCGCCCTTGCCCTCGGCGCGCTGATCCTCACCTTCGGACCGGTCTCCGGCGCCCACTTCAACCCGGTCGTGTCCACTGCGGACTGGTTCCTCGGCCGCCGCGCCGGCACCGGCCTGACCGCCGGCCAACTCGGCGGATACGTCCTCGCACAGACTGTCGGCGCGATCGCCGGCTCGATCCTGGCCAACCTGATGTTCGCCCTTGCCGCGGTGGACCTCTCCAGCAAGGAGCGTGCGGCCGGGCACCTGTGGCTCGGCGAAACCGTCGCCACGACCGGCCTGATCCTGCTCATCTTCGCCCTCGCCCGCTCAGGTCGATCGGCGGTGGCTCCGGCGGCGGTCGGTGCCTACATCGGCGCCGCCTACTGGTTCACCAGCTCCACCAGCTTCGCCAACCCGGCCGTCACCATCGGCCGCGCGTTCACCGACACCTTCGCCGGCATCGCACCCTCCTCGGTACCCGCCTTCGTCATCGCCCAGGTCGCCGGCCTCGCCGTCGGCGTCGGCCTACTGCTGGCCCTCTACCCCGGCGTCGAGCGGGTCGCCGACGACGTTGTGGTCGCTCCCCCACGCACGCCAGCCGTCCGGTCCACTTCGGAGGAATCGACACCGTCATGAGCGACAAACCCAGCGTCCTGTTCGTCTGCGTCCACAACGCCGGCCGCTCTCAAATGGCCGCCGGCTGGCTACGCCACCTCGCCGGCGACACGGTCGAGGTCCGTTCCGCCGGCTCCGAACCCGCCGACCAGATCAACCCCGCCGCTGTACAGGCCATGCGCGAGGTCGGTATCGACATCACCGACCAAACTCCGGCCAAGCTCACCTGGGACGCCGCCCAAGCCTCCGACGTCATCGTCACCATGGGATGCGGCGACGCCTGCCCCGTCTTCCCCGGCAAACGCTACGAAGACTGGAAACTCGACGACCCCGCCGGCCTCGGCGTCGACGCCGTCAGACCCATCCGCGACGACATCGAACAACGAGTACGCGCCCTGCTCGACGACCTCACCACCGCGGCGCCGACGGCCTGACCGGGGCACCGCTCCGCCAACCGGCGACGTCAGCCGGCGCGGCCTCGGCCTGTCCTGTTCCGAGCCGCGAGGCCAGCAGCCGCTGAGCCTGTTCGGCGTCGAGCAGGTCCAGCCTGAGCGGCCGCGCCCCGGCGCCCGTCACCAGACCGGGCAGCTGGTTGCGGCTGGTCACCACCGCGAGGCACCCGGGGGCTCCCGGCAGCAGCGGTGCGACCTGCCCCGCGTCCCGCGCGTTGTCCAGCACCACCAGCCTGCGGGTGTCCGCGAGCAGGCTGCGTACAGCGCGGCTGCGCGGACGGGCTCGGCGGCACCTGTCGCAGTGGTACCCGCAGCGCCTCGAGGAACTCGCGCAGCGCCTCGCTCGGCGCCAGTGGCGGAGCCCAGCGCACCGCCAGCGTCGTCTTGCCGCACTTGCGATGCGGAAACGCGTACCTCACCGGTAGGTCATATTGAGAGTATGGACACGGACCGGCGACCCTTCAGCGTCGCGGACGTCAAGCCTTATGCGGTGCCTGCGAGGCTCGACGAGCTGCAGGGACCTGACCACAGTGTGGTCACCCTTCCTCGTGACGTAGCTTGGAGCGGTCGCCGGGAGTTCGACCTTGACGATGAGTACGACCGTGCCGCGATGTACAAGATCGTCCTGGAAGAGGGTCAAGAGGCGGATCTGCGGCGTCTGCTCAACTGGCGACTGATCCGCAGTGAGTGGCGCAATCTCTTCCCGGCTAGGCGGGTCCGCTCGCTGTGGGAGGACCGCTTCCCTGAGCTTCGCCACGCGTGATGGACCCGTTCCAGGCGGAGCTGGCCCGAATCGCGCTGGAAACGGTCGGTAATCGTGGCTTCGTCCTCGGCGGTGGTCATGCGGTCCAGCTCCACGGTATGGCCGAACGTCTGTCCGAGGACATCGATGCGGCCTCCCGGGGTATGAGCGGCCTGCCCAACGACTTCTTCGCCAGCGCCGCGGGCGCCCTCGCCGGCCAGGGCCACGTCGGCGCCCCTGACGTCCTCGGACCGGTGCTCAAAGCCTTCTTCCAATGAGAACACCACCGCCGAACTCGACATCTCAGCGGTTGTACAGGGCTTTGGCCCAGAAGAAGCAAATCGCGGTTATCGCGGCGCACCAGGCGGCCGCGAGGGCGGCGTTGGCGCCGATACCGGTGCCGAGCAACAGGCCGCGAAGGGTTTCCATGACGGGTGTGAACGGCTGGTACTCGGCGAACCAGCGCACCGCGGCGGGCATCGAGTCGGTGGGCACGAAGCCGCTGCCGAGGAACGGTAGCAGCGTCAGCGGCATGGGCAGGTTGCTGGCCGTTTCGACGCTCTTGGCGACCAGGCCGAGGGCGACCGACAGCCAGGTGAGCGCGAACGCGATCATGGCGAGTACACCGGTCGCGGCGACCCACTCGATGAGGTTGGCGTTGGGGCGGAAGCCGACGAGCAGGGCGATGGCGACGACGACCACCAAGCCGAGCATGGTCTGGATGACGGCACCGAGGACGTGACCGGTCAGCACCGACGGGCGGAAGATCCCCATGGTGCGGAACCGGGCGATGATTCCTTCGGTCATGTCCATCGCGATCGACAGCGCCGTGCCCTGCGCCGTACCGGCCACCGCCATCAGCAGGATGCCGGGTACGACGTAGTTGGCGTACGCCCCGCGGCCGCCCGAGGTGCCGCCGAGGCCGTTGCCGAGTGTGCCGCCGAAGACGTAGACGAACAGCAGCAGGAAGATGACCGGCATGCCGATCAACATGAACGTCAGCGACGGGTAGCGGCGCATGCGCAGCAGGTTGCGCCGCAGCATGGTGTTGGAGTCGCGGACGGCGAGGCTGAGCGTAGTCATGGCGCGGCGATCCTCTCGGGGTTGGGCTGGCCGGTGAGGGCCAGGAAGACGTCGTCGAGGTCGGGCAGGTGCACCGACAGGCTGGCGACCTCGACGGAGGCGCGGTCGAGCTGGTCGAGCAGGGCGCGCAACGAGCGCACGCTGCCGTCGTTGGGTACCTGGATGGCGAGCGCCTCCTCGTCACGTACCGGTGTGCCGAAGACCTGGGACGCGAACTGGAATTCGTCGGGGTCGGTGAACTGCAGGCGGACGTGGCCGCCGGGGATCAGTCGCTTGAGTTCGTCGGGTGTGCCCTGTGCCACGATGTGCCCGTGGTCGAGGACGGCGACGTGGTCGGCGAGTTGGTCGGCTTCCTCCAGGTACTGCGTGGTGAGGAAGATGGTGACGCCGCCGGCGGCGAGGTCGCGGATGATGTGCCACATGCCGCGCCGGCTGCGCGGGTCGAGGCCGGTGGTGGGCTCGTCCAGGAAGATGACGCGTGGTGCACCGACCAGGGTCATCGCGAGGTCGAGCCGGCGGCGCATGCCGCCGGAGTACGTCGAGACCGGCTTGTTCGCCTCCCGCGTCAGGTCGAACTGCTCGAGCAGTTCGGATGTGCGCCGGCGGCGGGCCGCCTTGTTCAGGTGATGCAGGTCGGCCATGAGGTTCAGGTTCTCCTGGCCGGTGAGCAGGTTGTCGACCGCGGAGAACTGGCCGGTGACACCGATCAGGTCGCGTACGGCGCCCGTTTCCCGAGCGAGGTCGCGGCCCAGGATGCTGGCGTGGCCGCCGTCGGCGTTGATCAGCGTGGACAGGATCTGCACGGTGGTGGTCTTGCCGGCGCCGTTGGGGCCGAGGAGCGCGAAGATCGCTCCCTCGGCGATCGCGAGGTCGATGCCGTCGAGCACGACCTTGTCGCCGTATGACTTGCGCAGGCCGGTGGTGGTGATCGCCGGTGGCGTCGGGCTTGTCATGGTCTCCTCGTTTCCTCAGGCGGCGCGGCGGATCGTGATGTTGCCCCAGTTGGTGCTCGCGCGGACCTCGACGGTTTCGTCGTGCCGCGCCGGCCCGTCGGTGGCGTCGAGCGCGTTGTGCACCCTGCCCTTGCGGGAGTTGAGGTCGAGCCAGGCGGCGGTACCGCGGCGAACCCCGACCTCGACGCCGCCGTAGGAGGTCTGCACGTCGACCGAACCGCGGGCGATCTCGCCGATCCGGACGCTGCCGTGGTTGCTGCGTGCCGTGACGGATGCCAACGCCCGGTCGACGGTGATGTCGCCGTAGGCGGTCTTGACCTGTACGTCTCCGCCGCTCTGCCCGATCCAGCAGTCGCCGGACGAGTTCTTGATCTCGATGGTCCCGTCGACCTCGCCGAGGCGTACCTTGCCGGACGACGCCGTCACCTTGGTTGCGCCGGTGACCCGGTCGACCACGACCTCGCCATGGCTGCAGTCGACGTCCAACGCCTCGGTCTGGTCGACCCGGACGCCGCCGCCGGTCTTGAATCGGCACTCGCCGAGCCGTCCCTCGCAGCGGAACGTCGCCCACGACGCCTCGGCGTGCACGCTCGACCCGCTCGGCACCTCGACGAGTACGTCGACGGACGGGCCTCCACCGAAGGCGTACCGCCGCCAGGTCTTCGGCGCCCTGATCGTCAGCTGGCCGCCGGCGTAGTCGACGGTGGTCTGCTCCGCGGCGCTCACGTCAGCCTTGCTCGACGCGTTACGTGGCCGTACCTGCACCACGGTGTCGGCGCGGTCGGTGGCGGCGATCCAGGCGTCGCCGACGGGCAGGTCGATGTGGATGGAAATCGGTTCCGGTGTGGCGAAAACAGGCATGGTGGTCTCCCGGAATGTGCCCAACGGGCTGTTGCCGCTGGTCAGCGGGTGGAAGGAAAGCGGTTAGCGGGCCCAACCGGTGAAGCTTTGGCCGGAGCTCGGCTGGGCGTGCCTCGCCGGACGTTGCTGCGGATCGCTGGCCTCGACAGCGCTGGCGGCGGCTCGTACGAGCCAGGCGTTGACCGACAGCCCGGCCCGGCCGGCGGCCTGCTCGATGGTGGCCTTCAGGTGGTCGGGAAGGCGGAGGTTGATGCGCGACGTGCCACCCTCGTCACCGTCCGGTGCCAGCACCGGTGGCGCCGCGGCTGGACCAGCGACCGGCCGCTCGTCGTCGGCCGAGGGATCGGGGAGCGTCACCACGAACGCGGGCTCGCGCCCACGCAGCCGCACGTGCACCGACCCCGGCGCGAGTTCACGGGTGATCTCGTCAGCCGCCTCGGAAAGCGCGTCGAGCAGCGTGAGCCGGGTCGCCGCCTCCATCTGCGCGAACAGACGCTCGGCCAGCGCCCGGCCGTCAGCGTCGACCCCTTCGGCGGCCACCGCGAACTCGTTGCGCATCTGCTCGATGTACGGCCTCAAATCCATGACGCCATGATGGCACCATTTTGGCATCACTGCAACCCAACTTGGCTCAGGATGGCACCAGACGTCGACGGTGGCGGCGTCAGGGCTGGCCCGGGGCGGGCATGATGTGAGGTCGTGGTGCCGACCTTCGATGGGGAGAACGTGAGCGCAGAGCCTGCGGCCGAGTCCGCTGTGGAGCCGGATCCACTGCTCCCCGCATCCGTCGACAGCCCGGTGGCTCCCCCGCCGCCGGGCGGCCCGCTGTCTCGATGGCTGCTGGCCCACCGGGTACAGCCGGTTGGCCCGGAAGCCGAGGAGAGCCACGCCAAGCCACACTCGTGGTGGAAGGTCATGTGCCTGACCGGCGTGGACTACTTCTCCACCCTGTCGTATCTGCCGAGTATCGCGATCCTGGCCGCCGGGGCGCTGTCGCCGCTGGCGACGCTGCTGATCGTGGCCCTGACCCTGTTGGGGATGCTGCCGATGTACCGGCGGGTGGCGAAAGAGAGCCCGCACGGCCAGGGGTCGGTGGCGATGCTGGAGCACCTGCTGCCCTTCTGGCGCGGCAAGCTCTTCGTGCTGGTACTGCTCGGTTTCGTCGCCACCTCGTGGATCATCACGATCACCCTGTCCGCCGCGGACGCCAGCGTGCACCTGATCGAGAACCCCCTCACCCCGGGCGCCTTTCATGGCCAGGCCGTGGTCATCACCGTCGTGCTGCTGCTGATCCTCGGTGCGGTGTTCCTGATGGGATTCAGCGAGGCCGTCGGCGTGGCGATCCCACTGGTCGTGGCGTTCCTCGGGCTCAACCTGGTCATCGTCGTGGTCGGGCTGGTCGAGGTGTTCGGCACCGCTGGTGCGGTGTCGACCTGGTGGGACGCGGTGACCACCGGACGGGAGGGCTTCGGCGGCGTGATCGGCCCGGCGTTCACCGCGTTCCCGCTCCTGGTGCTGGGACTGTCCGGGTTCGAGACCGGGGTGAGCATGATGCCGCTGGTCGCCGCGCAGGGAGAGGACGCCCAGCAGCGGATGCGTTCGCGGATCCGCAACACCCGCAAGCTGCTCACCACCGCCGCGTTGATCATGAGCGGGTACCTCATCACCACCAGCTTCGTCACCACGGTGCTGATCCCGGAAGAGGCGATCCGCGACGGCGGCGAGGCCAACGGCCGGGCCCTGGCCTACCTGGCCCACGAGTACCTGGGCGAGGCGTTCGGCACCGCCTACGACCTCAGCAGCGTCCTGATCCTGTGGTTCGCCGGCGCGTCCGCGATGGCCGGCCTGATCAACATCGTGCCCCGGTACCTGCCGAGCTACGGCATGGCGCCCGAGTGGGGACGCGCGGTGCGGCCCGTCGTGCTGGTGTACACAGCGATCAGCATCGCCATCACGATCGCGTTCGGCGCGGACGTCAACGCACAGGCCGGCGCCTACGCGACCGGGATCCTGGCCATGATGGTCTCGGCCGCCGTCGCGGTCACCATCTCCGTCGCCCGCCGCCGGCAACACCGCGCCACCGTCGGGTTCACGGTGGTCACGCTCGTCATGGCATACGCGCTGGTGGAGAACATCATCGAAAAGCCGGACGGTATCGCGATCTCCGCGATGTTCATCGCCGGCATCATCACGGTCTCGCTGATCTCCCGGGTCTCCCGCACCACCGAACTGCGCGCGGACCGGATCGAGTTCGACCAGGCGGCCCGGCAGTTCGTCACCGACTCGATCGCCCACGACGGCGCCCTGAACATCATCGCCAACCGGCGGCAGGACGGCGACGCCGCCGAATACACGGCCAAGGAGATCGAGCAGCGCGGCACCAACCCGGTGCCGGGCCGCGCCGACGTGCTCTTTCTGGAGGTCGAGGTGGTCGACCCCTCGGCGTTCAGCGACGTGCTGCGGGTCCAGGGCGTGGAGGTGGCCGGCCACCGGGTGCTGCGGGTGGGCAGCCCTGCCGCGCCGAACGCGATCGCGGCGATCCTGCTCGCCCTGCGGGACGCCACCGGGGTCCGGCCGCGCTGCTACTTCGCGTGGGCCGAAGGCTCTCCCCTGCTGCACCTGCTGCGCTACCTGCTGTTGGGACGCGGGGACACCGCACCGGTGGTACGAGAGATCATCCGCCGGCACGAACCGGACCCCGCGCGGCGGCCCGCGATCCACGTCGGCGGCTAGGGCCATGTGGCAGGCAGCCCCGTCGCCGGCGCCCTACCCGCCGTCGGCCCGGCTGCCCTGGTACACGTCGGGGACGCCGTCGTCATCCAGGTCCGTCGACTGCGCGGCCTGTAGCCGGCGGTGTGCCCGGTTTCGCAGCCGCAGCAAGACGGTGGCCAGCAACGCCGCACCAAGAGAGCCGGTCAGGACCGCGACCGTGACGTGCTCGGCGCTGGCTGAGCCGGGTCCGAAGGCCAGTTCGCCGATCAGCAGCGAGACGGTGAACCCGATACCGCCGAGCATCCCCAGCGCCACCACGTCCGCCCAGCTGATCCCCTCGTCCAGGCGTGCCCGGGTGAACCGGGCCACCAGCCAGGTCGCCCCCGTGATGCCGACCGCCTTGCCGACGATCAACCCGGCCACCACCCCCACCGCGACCGGCTCCGACAGCGCGTGGGTCAGGCCACTCCAGCCACCGACCGTCACTCCGGCCGTCAGGAACGCGAAGACGGGCACCGCCACACCCGCCGAGAGCGGCCGGAACCGGTGCTCGAAATGCTCGGCGAGCCCCGGACCGGCGTCCGGGCCGCCCGCCTTCTCGCTGCGCACGACCGGCACCGTGAACGCCAGCAGCACGCCTGCCACGGTCGCGTGCACTCCGGACTCGTGTACCAGCACCCAGGTGGCGGCCGCGAGTGGTAGCAGCAGCCACCACGACCGCACCCGCCGCTGGACCAGCAGCCCGAAGACCGCCAGCGGCACCAGCGCGCCGAGCAGCGGCGTCACCGCGAGGTCCCGGGTGTAGAACACGGCGATGATCACGATGGCGATCAGGTCGTCGACCACCGCCAGCGTCAGCATGAACGTCCGCAGCGCGCCCGGCAGGTGCCGGCCCACCACCGCCAGTACGGCCAGGGCGAACGCGATGTCCGTCGCGGTGGGCACCGCCCAGCCGCTAGCGGCATCACGACCAGCGAAGACCAGATACAGGACAGCCGGTACCGTCACACCGCCGACCGCCGCCGCGACCGGCACCACGGCCCGGCGCGGGTCGCGCAGGTCGCCGGCGACGAACTCGCGCTTGAGCTCCAGGCCGGCCACGAAGAAGAAGATCGCCAGGAGGCCGTCGGCCGCCCAGGTGGCCAGGCTCAGGTCCAGATGCAGGGCGGCGGAGCCCAGCCGCAGGTCGCGTAGTGCCTCGTACCGCGCCGACCACGGCGTGTTGGCCCAGACCATGCCCAGCAGCGCGGCGGCCAGCAGCAGCACGCCACCGATCGTCTCCTGCCGCAGGATCGCCGCGATCCGGCGCGCCTCGATCCACGAGCCCAACCGGAACAGGGTGGTTGCGGAACGCGCACGAACCATGGGTGGTCGCCTTTCGAAGTCACGCCAGCGGCATTGCCGACCAGACTTCCCGGCGCACCACCTCGACCCTACGTGATGGAGCGGGCGCCCCGGACGCTTCTCATGCCGGCCGGTCGAGGTGCAGCCGGTAGCCCATGCCCGGCTCGGTGAGAAGGTGTTGCGGCCGGACAGGGTCGTCTTCGAGCTTGCGCCGCAGCTGAGCCATGTACTGGCGCAGGTAGTTGGTCTCGGTGGTGTAGGTGGGGCCCCAGACCTCGGTCAGGAGCTGGCGCTGGCTGACCAGCCGTCCCGGGTTACGGGCCAGGACATCCAACAGGTGCCACTCCGTGGGGGTGAGCCGCACATGCTGGCCGTCGGCGGCGCGCACGATGCGGTCGGTGAGGTCGATCGCGTGCTTGCCGATACGCAGGGTCAGCGGGGTGGCCGGTGTGGTGGACTTCCGTCGGGTGGCGGCGCGGATGCGGGCGAGCAGTTCGTCGACGCCGAACGGCTTGGTGACGTAGTCGTCGGCACCGGCGTCCAGGGCCTCGACCTTGTCGGCGCTGCCGCTGCGACCGGACAGCACGATGATCGGTGTGGTCGTCCAGCCGCGCAGGCCGCGGATGACCTCGACGCCGTCCATGTCCGGCAGTCCCAGGTCGAGCACGATGAGGTCGGGCTTCCGGGTCCCCGCGGTCCGTAGGGCCGCGGCGCCGTCCGGTGCGACGTCGACCTCGTAGCCGCGGGCACGCAGGTTGATCTGCAGCGTGCGCAGCAGGCGCGGGTCGTCGTCGACGACGAGGATGCTGGTCATTCGCTCCCCTCGGTGGGACGGTTACGGCGGTTGATCCGTTCGACGATCGCACGTTCGGCCAGGACGGTGGCTCGCGCCTCGGTGGCGGTAACCCCGGCCTCCGCCGCAGGCATGGTCAGGGCCATGGTGAGGCCGCCGCCGGGGGTGGTCTCCGGCAGCAGGGTGCCGCCCATGGCTTCGGCCAGTCCTCGGGAAAGGGCCAGGCCGAGGCCGACGCCGGTGCCGTTGTCTCGGTCGCCGAGGCGCTGGAACGGTTGGAACACCCGGTCGCGCAGGTCGTCGGGGATGCCCGGGCCGTGATCGATGATCCGTAGTTCCACCTGGTCGTCGTGCTCGCTGGCGGTGATGATCGGCGGTTTGTCCGGTGGGCTGAACCGAAGCGCGTTGCGGATGACGTTGACCAGGATCCGCTGCAGCAGGCCCGGGTCGGCGGTGACGGTGGGCAGGTCGTCCGGGATGGTGACGGTGACCTGCCGGCCAGCGTCGCCGATCTCGTCCAGGGCGGTGGGTACGGCCTCTTCGAGGCCGACCGCGGTGGCGGTCACGCCCAGCGCGCCGGCTTGCAAGCGGCTCATGTCGAGCAGGTTCTCGATGAGCCGGTAGAGCCGCTCGTGAGACTCGGCAGCGGTGGCCAGCAGCTCGTCCTGGTCTTCGTGGGAGAAGGCGACGTCGTGGCTGCGCAGGCTGGCCACCGCGGCCATCGCCGAGGCGAGCGGGGTACGCAGATCGTGGCTGACCGCGGCGAGCAGCGCGGTGCGCATCTTGTCGGCCTCCTCCAGCGGCCGGGCCTTGGCGGCTTCCTGGGCGAGGCGTTCCTGGCGCAGCGCGAGCGCGGCCTGGGCGGCGAACGCCTCCACGATGCGCCGGTCGGCGGCCGGCAGCGCGCGGCCGCACAGCACGAGGGCGAGGTCGTCGTCCACGGGCACGGTGGTGTCGCCCTGGCCCGGTGCCCGGCAGGGCGGATCGCCGACCGTGGCCGCGATCCGCCACGCGGTCGGGTCCTCCTGCCGGGCTGGACCGTCGGCGGCGCCGGGAGCGCGTTCGAGCAGCGTCACCGATGCCAGGCCGAAGGTCTCGCGGAGCCGTTCGAGCAGCGCGGCGAGGGGGCGCGCGCCGCGCAGGACGCTGCCGGCGACGGTGGCGAGCGTGGAGGCGTCGGCCGAGGCGATGGCGGCTTCGCGGGTGCGGCGGGCGGCCAGGTCGACCACGGCGGCGACGGCGACGGCCAGCACGAGAAAGACCAGCAGAGCCAGGACGTTCTCCCGGTCGGCGATGTTGAGCGAGTGGGAGGGCTCGGTGAAGAAGTAGTTCAGCAGCAGGAACCCCACCACGGCCGCGGCGACAGCCGGCAACATGCCGCCCACCAGCGCGACGGCGACGACGCCGGCCAGTACGAGCAGGACGTCGCTGGCCAGCGACAGCTCGTCTTTCAACGCGACCAGGGCGAGGGTCAGCAGCGGCAGCCCGAGCAGCGCGAGGGCGAATCCGGCGATCTGGCGGCGCCGGGACAGCGGGCTGGCGCCGGCGGACGGGCGCAGCCGGCCCTGGCCGACGTGTTCGTGGGTGACAAGGTGGACGTCGATCGGCCCGGACAGGTTGGTGGTGGTCACCCCGACGCCGGCGGACAGGATCTGGGCCAGCCGGCTGCGGCGTGAGACGCCGAGCACGAGCTGGGTGGCGTTGACACCGCGCGCGAAGTCGATCAGCGCGGTGGGGATGTCGTCGCCGGTCACCTGGTGGTAGGTGCCGCCGAGGCTCTCTATCAACACGCGCTGCTTGGCCAGCAGCGTGGGATCACCCCCGGCGAGGCCGTCGGCGCGGGCGACGTGTACCACCATGAGGTCGGCGCCCTTGGTGCGGGCGGCGATCCGGGCGGCGCGGCGGATAAGGGTCTCCCCCTCTGGGCCGCCGGTGAGCGCGACGACGACGCGTTCGCGGGCCTCCCAGGTGGTGCCGATCTGGTGATCGGCCCGGTACCGGTCGAGTTGCTCGTCGACCTTGTCGGCCAGCCACAGCAGGGCGAGTTCGCGCAGGGCGGTGAGGTTGCCGACCCGGAAGTAGTTGCCGAGAGCGGCGTCGATCTTCTCCGGCTTGTAGACGTTGCCGTGCGCCATCCGCCGCCGCAGCGCCTCCGGCGTCATGTCGACCAGCTCGACCTGATCGGCCTGGCGGGCGAATTCGTCGGGCACGGTCTCGCGCTGGGTGATGCCGGTGATCTGCTCGACGACGTCGTTCAAGGATTCCAGGTGCTGAATGTTCACTGTGGACAGTACGGTGATGCCGGCGTCGAGCAGCTGCTGGATGTCCTGCCAGCGCTTGGCGTTGCGGGAGCCGGGCACGTTGGTGTGTGCCAGCTCGTCCACCAGCGCCACCTGGGGCCGGCGGGCCAGGATGGCGTCGACGTCCATTTCCTCGAAGGTGCTGCCCCGGTATGTCATCGTCTTGCGGGGCACCACCTCCAGGTCGCCGATCATCTGGGCCGTGGACTTGCGGCCGTGCGTCTCCACGAACCCGACCACCACGTCGGTGCCCCGCCCCTGGCGGCGGTGGGCCTCTTCGAGCATGGTGAAGGTCTTCCCGACTCCGGGGGCGGCGCCGAGGTAGACGCGCAGTTGGCCGCGTGCCATGAATCGATCGTGCTCCTTTCGCCCTATCGTGGCAGTTCGCGGTCGAGGGCGAGGTTGAGTTCGAGCACGTTGACGCCGGGCTCGCCCATGAAGCCCAGCGCTCGGCCGTCGGTGTGCTCGTCGATCAGTCGCTGGATGGTGGCGTTGTCGGTGCCGCGTTCCCGGGCGATCCTGGGCGCCTGGAGTTCGGCGTACTCGATGCTGATGTGCGGGTCGAGGCCGCTGCCGCTGGCGGTGACCGCGTCGGACGGCACGGCGGGCTTGTCCGGTGCGTCGCCCCGGATGGCGACCAGGACACCGCCGTCGGCGACGTAGTCCTCGCCGGCCTTCGCGCTGTCGACGGGTACGCCCTGGTAGCTGGGGATGAACGGGGTGCCGGTCTGGTTGACGCTGACCACGCGGGTGACCGGGCCGGTGAAGCCGTCCCGGTGGAACACGGCCAGGATCGCGCCGACGCCGTCGCTGGTGCAGTACGGGCGGCTGCCGTCGACGCCTTCGAGCTCGCCGATGGCCCTGCTGCGCTCGCACACCTGGGTAAGGAGGCTGGCCCGGTCGGCCGTGTCCACGACGTCTTCGGGACCCAGGTTGCTGGCCGCCGTGGCGGTCGGGTCGTACCCGTCACCGGCCGCCGACGGGCGGGACTGGAAGTACGTCGGGATGGGGTTGCCGTCGGCGTCGGTGTACGCCTGACCGATGAGCCTGCTGCCCACGGTCTTGCCGGCGGTGTTCTCGACGAGTGAGCCGTTCGCGCGGTCCCGCAGGCCCGGCAGCTGTGCCACCGCGACCATCAACAGCGGATAGGCGAGGCCAAGCAGGACGGTGAAGACCAGCAGGGCGCGCAGCGCCGCGACGTGTTGGGCGAGCCAGGTAGGAAGTCGCATCTCAGATTCCCGGGATGAGCTGGACGAGCAGGTCGATGAGCTTGATGCCGATGAACGGCACGACGATGCCGCCGAGGCCGTAGATCAACAGGTTGCGGCTCAGCAGCTTCGAGGCGCTGGAAGGTCGGTACGTCACGCCGCGCAACGCCAGCGGGATCAGCGCGATGATGATCAGCGCGTTGAAGATGATCGCGGACAGGATCGCGGACGTGGGCGAGTGCAGCCGCATGATGTTCATCGCGTCGAGGCTCGGGTACACGGCCGTGAACATCGCCGGGATGATGGCGAAGTACTTGGCGATGTCGTTGGCGATGGAGAACGTGGTCAGCGCCCCGCGGGTGATGAGCAGTTGCTTGCCGATCTCGACGATCTCGATGAGCTTGGTCGGGTCGGAGTCGAGGTCGACCATGTTGCCGGCCTCTTTCGCCGCCGACGTGCCGGTGTTCATCGCGACGCCCACGTCGGCCTGGGCCAGAGCCGGCGCGTCGTTGGTACCGTCGCCGGTCATCGCGACCAGGCGGCCGCCCTGCTGCTCCTTCTTGATCAGGGCCATCTTGTCTTCCGGCTTGGCCTCGGCGAGGAAGTCGTCGACACCGGCCTCGTCGGCGATGGCCTTCGCGGTCAACGGGTTGTCACCGGTGATCATGACGGTGCGGATGCCCATCCGGCGCATCTCGTCGAACCGCTCCCGCATGCCGGCCTTCACCACGTCCTTGAGGTGGATGACGCCGAGGGCACGAGCCGGCTGGCCGTCGAGGTGCTCGGCCACCACCAGTGGGGTGCCGCCGCTGGCGGAGATGCCGTCCACCACCGGACCGACGTCGCCGCTCGGGTGGCCGCCGTTGTCGCGTACCCATTTCATGACGGCGGCCGCGGCGCCCTTGCGGATCCTGCGCCCGTCGACGTCCACTCCGGACATTCGCGTCTCGGCCGTGAACGGAACCCAGTGGGCGTGCGGCATGAGCCCCTCGTCGCGGGCCCGCAGCTTGTACTCGTTCTTGGCCAGTACGACCACCGACCGGCCCTCCGGTGTCTCGTCGGCCAGACTGGACAGTTGGGCGGCGTCGGCGACCTCGGCGGCGGTGACCCCCTCGACCGGCAGGAACTCGGCGGCCTGCCGGTTGCCCAGCGTGATCGTGCCGGTCTTGTCCAGCAGCAGCGTGTTCACGTCGCCGGCCGCCTCGACCGCGCGCCCCGACATCGCCAGCACGTTGCGCTGTACGAGGCGGTCCATGCCGGCGATACCGATCGCCGACAGCAGCGCCCCGATCGTGGTCGGGATCAGGCACACCAGCAGCGACACGAGCACGATGCCGGTGACGCCGTCGGCGTTGATCGCCTCGGTGTCCGGAGCCGCGCCCTGGTACCCCTTGGCGAAGATCGCCATCGGCTGCAACGTGACCACCGACAGCAGGAAGATGATCGTCAGGGCGGCCAGCAGGATGTTCAGCGCGATCTCGTTCGGGGTCTTCTGCCGGGACGCGCCCTCCACCAGCGCGATCATCCGGTCGATGAAGGACTCCCCCGGCTTCTGGGTGATCCGCACGACGATCCGGTCCGACAGCACCTTGGTGCCGCCGGTGACCGCGCTGCGGTCGCCGCCCGACTCGCGGATCACCGGGGCGGACTCGCCGGTGATCGCCGACTCGTCGACCGACGCGATGCCCTCGATCACGTCGCCGTCGCCCGGGATCACGTCGCCCGCCTCGCATACGACGATGTCGCCCTGCTTGAGCGCGACGGCGTCGACGCTCTCCTCGCGGACCGTCTCGGAACCCCATCCCACCAGCCGGCGGGCGACCGCGTCCTGCTTGGCTCTGCGCAGGCTGGCGGCCTGCGCCTTGCCCCGGCCTTCGGCGACGGCCTCGGCCAGGTTGGCGAACACCACGGTCAGCCACAGCCAGATGGTGATCAGCCAGGCGAAGACGGTCGGGTCGGTGATCGCCAGGACGGTGGTGAAGACGGCGCCGACCTCGACGATGAGCATGACCGGGTTGCGCCACAGGGAACGCGGGTCGAGCTTGCGCAGCGCGCCCGGTGTGGAGCGCCACAGCTGTTTGGGATCCAGCAGGCCGCCGCCCACCGGTTTGGCGCGCGGGGCTGTTCCCGGTGTCGCCTCGGGTGCCACTGACGTGACAGTCATGTCTGTTGCTTCCTTTGCGGTGGCGGCTTACAGGCCCTCGGCCAGGGGGCCGAGCGCGAGGGCTGGCAGGAACGTGAGCGCGACCAGCACGACCGTCACTCCGACGACCATGCCGACGAACAACGGCTTGTGGGTCGGCAGCGTGCCCGCCGACTCCGGCACCGGCTGCTGGCGGGCCAGGGAGCCGGCCAGGCCGAGCACGAGGACGATCGGCAGGAACCGGCCCAGCAGCATCGCCAAGCCCAGTGCCGTGTTCCACCAAGCGGTGTTGACGGTGATACCGGCGAACGCGGAGCCGTTGTTGTTGCTGGCGGACGTGAACGCGTAGAGCACCTCGGAGAAGCCGTGCGGGCCGGCGTTGAGAGCCGTCTCGTGGTTCTTGGTCGCCATCGCCGCGGCGGTGCCGATCAGCGCCAGGGCGGGGGTCACCAGGAAGTACAGCGACGCGAACTTGATCTCGCGGGCGCCGATCTTCTTGCCCACGTACTCCGGCGTCCGGCCGACCATCAGCCCGGCCACGAAAACGGTGATCACCGCCAGGATCAGCATGCCGTACAGGCCGGCACCGACCCCGCCGGGCGCCACCTCGCCGAGCATCATGTTGATCATCGGCATCATGCCGCCCAGCGACGTGTACGAGTCGTGGAACGAGTTCACCGAACCGGTCGAGGTCAGCGTGGTGGCGGCGGCGAAGGTGGCCGAGTTCGGGACGCCGAACCGGACGTCCTTGCCCTCCATCGCGGCGCCGACGGCCTGCGGCACCGTGCCGCCGTGCGCGGATTCGAAGCCGATGGTGAGAGCGATGCTCGCGACGGCGAGGATGCCCATGACGGCGACGATCGCGTACCCCTGCCGGTTCTGGCCGACCATCCGGCCGAACACCCGGGGCAGGCTGAACGGGATCACCAGCAGCAGGAAGATCTCCAGCCAGTTCGTCCAGCTCGTCGGGTTCTCGAACGGGTGTGCGGAGTTGGCGTTGTAGAAGCCGCCGCCGTTCGTACCGAGGTCCTTGATCGCCTCCTGGGAGGCGACCGGCCCGCCGGTGATGTGCTGGGTGGCGCCGGCGAGGGTGGTCACGTCGGTGCCGCCGGACAGGTTCTGCACCGCCCCACCGATGATCAGCACGATCGTGGCCAGGATGGAGATCGGCAGCAGCACCCGCAGGGTGATCCGGGTCAGGTCGACCCAGAAGTTGCCGAGCTGATCGGTCTTGCGGCGGGCGAAGCCGCGCACCAGGACGACCGCGACCGCGATACCCACCGAGGCGGAGACGAAGTTCTGCACCGCCAAGCCGGCCATCTGCACCAGGTGGCCCATCGTGGACTCGCCCGAGTACCACTGCCAGTTGGTGTTGGTCACGAACGACACGGCGGTGTTCCAGGCGCCGTGCGTCATCACGTTGTCGAAACCCAGCGACAGCGGCAGGAGGCTCTGCATCCGCAGGAACGCGTACAGGAACAGGATCGACACAGCCGAGAACGCGAGGACGCTGCGGGCGTACACGCCCCAGGACTGCTCACCGTCGGCGTTGACCCCGACCAGGCGGTAGACGCCCCGTTCGATCCGCCAGTGCTTGGCGTCCGAGACCACCCGGTACATGTAGTCGCCCAGGAACCGGTAGCTCACCGCCAGGGCCAGCAGCAACGTGAGCAGGAAGATCATGCCCGCGCCGGTCGAGCTCATCAGAAACGCTCCGGGAACAGCAGGGCCGCGACCAAGAACACGGCCAGGCCCGCGGCGACGATCAGGCCGATGACGTTGACCGCGCTCACAGGCGCTCCACCGCCCGGACCACCAGGGCGAGGACCGCGAACAGCCCCACCGTCAACAGCACCAGGGCTATGTCAGCCACCGTGCGACTCCTTCGTCCCAAAACGGTCAAATGCCATGGACTGGTTGTACCTTCCCAGGCGAGGTCCCCGTAGCGATTCACCACAAACCAGTCAAACCAGCGATCACCGCTGTGCTCCTGTCTGGCATCGCGGCCGCGAATCGACCGCGCGGAGCCATACAAACGCACGCCACGACGAGCGGACAGGGTTCTTGACGGAATCCATACGCCGCCGCCGCGAATATTTACGCCGTCTTGACGGCGGCGCGCTCAGCCACCTCTGCGAGCTACCGCGACGTGCGTCGTGCGCGAGACCGTTGCTCCCGCGGCCTCACCCGCCGCCGTCCCACTACCTCGGGGCCGCTGCCATGTTGGCGCAGCGCAGCACGTCTAGGCGCACCAAAGTGGACGGTGAGTGGAGGCTCGCGGTGGTGCGTACGAAGAAGCAGTGGCTCTGCCCGGCTGCGAGTGAGACGAGCATGTCGTCGACGACCGCGTCGGGTGCGATCTTGTCGGCGAGCAGGGCGAGGTCGCGGACGTACGAGGTCGCCTGGACGTCGATCCGGTAGCCACCGGCCGCGGGTGTGACGGTGGCGACGAACGGCGCTGGGTCGTAGCCGAGGTCGCGGTCTTCGGCGAACAGGTGGTGGACGTCCGCGCCGCTGGCGGTCGCGATCAGCACTTCGGACTTCGGGTCGGCGGGTTTGAGCAGGTCGTCGGCCAAGTCCAGGAGCGCGGTGGATCGGGGCGGCACGCTGAGCGGTAGTTCGGCGGTGGCGAGCGGGTCGCCGTCGAAGGTCTGCCTGGTTGCGCGGACCGTCCCGGTCCAGGGCTGGTCGTGGTCGTTGATCGCGACGAGCGTGGGCCTTCCCTGGCGGGGCTGTACGGTCAGCAGCCGTGGCGCGAACGCGTGTTTGATGGCGTAGTAGAGGGGTTTGGGTCGTTCATCGCTGTCCACAGCGGACCATGAGGTGACCGGCCAGCAGTCGTTGAGCTGCCAGACGAGGGCTCCCGCGGTGCGTGGCGACCAGGAGCGAAAGTGCTCGATGCCGAACGCCACCGCGCGTGCCTGGTTGAGCTGGGTCGCCCAATGCCACTGCTCGAAGTCGTCCGGTACGGGCAGGTGTGGTTGCAGCCCCCGGTGCAGCTTGCCGTTGCCGTCGTCGGCTTTCTGGTGGAGCAGGAAGGCCGGTGAGGTGGGCGTCAACGGCTGGTCGTGGATCGAGCGGGTGAGGGTGGCCCAGGTGGGTGGGCCCTGGAAGCCGAACTCGGCGCAGAACCGCGGGATGTGGTCGCGGTAGTGGCTGTAGTCGAGGGCGTTCCAGACGTCCCATTCGTGGCGGGTGCCGTAGTGGGCGTCGTTGGGTGGCA
Organism: Phytohabitans aurantiacus; assembly: GCF_027923225.1. Classification (GTDB taxonomy): domain Bacteria; phylum Actinomycetota; class Actinomycetes; order Mycobacteriales; family Micromonosporaceae; genus Phytohabitans; species Phytohabitans aurantiacus. The sequence continues at coordinate 110,866 of NZ_BSDI01000002.1, read as the reverse complement.
GGTCACCGGGGCTGTACGGACTGCCTGGCGCGTACGGGCGGGTGGGGTCCAGCTCGTCGACGAGCTTGGGCAGCAGCTCGGTGTAGTAGCCAAGCCCCCAACTGCGTCCCTGCAGGCTTTCCTGCCAGCCCCAGTCGGTGTACGCGGGGAGGTTCTCGTTGTTGCCGTTCCACAGCACGAGGGACGGGCGGGCGACCAGCCGCGTGATGTTCTCCCGGGCCTCGGCCTCGACCTCGCCGCGCAGCGGCTCTTCCTCGGCGTAGAAGGCGCACGCGAAGGGGAAGTCCTGCCAGACCATGACCCCGCGTTCGTCGCAGGCGTCGTAGAAGTCGTCGGTTTCGTAGATGCCGCCGCCCCAGACTCGCAGCATGTTCATGTTGGCGTCGACGGCCTGGTCGATTCGGCGCTGCAGCCGCTCGGGGGTTATCCGGGTGAGGAAGTGGTCGTCCGGGATCCAGTTGGCGCCCTTGGCGAAGACGCGTTTGCCGTTGACGACGAAGGTGAACGGCGCGCCGGTCTCGTCCGGCTCGGTGTCCACGGTGACGGTGCGAAACCCGACCCGGCGCCGGGCTACGTCTACGGGCTCGCCGTCGGCCAGGAGCGTGATGGTCAGCTCGTAGAGCGGCTGTTCGCCATAGCCGACCGGCCACCACAGCCGCGCGTCCGGCACGAGGACGGTCACGTGCGCGATGTCGCCGGTGACCGCGACCCGTTCCTCGCGGTCGCCCACGGCCACGACCGCGGTGTAGTCGCGGTCGGTGGCGCGGTCCAGTTCCAGGTGTACGTCGACGCGGCCCGTGCCGCCGGCGTCGACGGTGACGAGCGGGCGAACCTGGGCCAGGCGGGCGGTGTCCCAGCGTTCGAGCCGTACGGGTTTCCAGATGCCGGCGGTTTGCAGGTCGGGTCCCCAGTCCCAGCCGAAGGAGCAGGCCATCTTGCGGATGGCGTTGTACGGGTGCGGGTAGGCCCGCTGGCGCCAGCCAAGCTGAGCCTCCATCTGCTCGGCGTGGGCGAGCGCGGAGCTCAACGTCACGGTCAGGTCGTTGGCGCCGTCGCGCAGCGACTCGGAGACGTCGAACCGGTAGCCGCGGTGCATGTTGGCGGTGTGGCCGAGCACGTCGCCGTTCAGCTCGACCGTGGCGATCGTGTCGATGCCGTCGAAGACCAACTCCACCCGCTCGTCGAGACGCGGCGCCTGTGCCTGGAACACGGTCGCGTATTGCCAGTCGACGCGGTGCATCCAGGTCAGTGCCGCCTCGTTGCGGTCCAGGTACGGGTCCGGGATGAGGTCCGCGGCCATCAGGTCGAGGTGGGTGCTGCCGGGCACCACAGCGGGCACTTGCCGTCCCACGAGGAAGGCCGGCACCGGCCCTCCCACGGCACGCAGGCGCCAGCCGCCGTGCAAAGTCTCGCGCATCGTCCGCCCTCTCTTGGTCGGTCGGCGATCGCATCGTTACGTAGGCAGCCTAAGTAAGTCAACCCTCAGCTCAAGGGCCGAAATCCATCAAGGTTGCCTCTGCCGCGAGAACCTATTGACGACTTTCTTAGGCAACTTGATAATGTCCGCAGCGCGGGCTCCATGTCGTAGCACAACCCCACGAGCAGAATGCCCGGAGGAAGTCGCGATGGTGTCGACAGAACGCGGCGCGGGTGCACGCGCCGCCGTGTTACTGGCCGCGATGGCGGTTGTCGCCGCAGGCTGCGGATCGTCAGGCAAACCGGCCGCAGGCGACAGCCCCACGCTGGTCGCCTATACCGGCCAGTCCACCGACTATCAGATCAACTTCAATCCGTTCGCGCCGACGGTCATCGGTGGGACGGGGACGATCTTCCAGACCCTGTTCTTCTACAACATCGTTCGCGACGACGAGCCGACACCGCGGCTGGGCACGCAGTTCGCCTGGAACGCGGACGGCACCCAGCTGTCGATCACGCTCCGGGACGGTGTGAGCTGGTCCGATGGGGAGAAGTTCACCGCCGACGACGTCGTGTTCACGCTCGACATGATCAGCAAGCACAAGGGCATGAACAGTACGGGCTACGCCGGCCGAGCGACGGCGGTCGACGACACGCACGTGACGATCGCGTTCGAGCAACCGTCGTTTGTGGACGGCCCGTCGGTGTTGGGCAAGACGTACATCGTGCCGGAGCACAAGTGGAAGGACATCGCCGACCCGGCGGTAGCCGTGGTGAAGGAGCCGGTCGGCACCGGGCCGTACCTGCTGGAGGAGTTCAAGCCGCAGGCGTACACGCTCAAGGCGAACCCGGCCTACTGGGGCGGCGAGCCGGCGGTGAAGAAGATTCGGTACCTCGCGCTGTCCGGTAACCAGGCGGGAGCCACCGCCCTCAAGGCCGGCCAGATCGACTGGCAGACCGGGCCGGTACCGGATGTCAAGGACGTGGAGAAGAGCTATCCCGGCTACAAGGCCGTCATCACCCCGGTGAACCAGATCGCGCTGGTCACCTGCAGCAGCGCCGCCCTGGGCTGCCAGGGTCCGCAGACCGACCCGGCCGTGCGGCAGGCGATCTACCACGCCATCGACCGGACCCAGCTCAACGCGCTGGCGTTCGAAGGCACCGGCCGCGAGGTCTCACCCAGCTTCCTCCTGCCGGACCGCGACGGTGAGCTCATCTCCGGCAAGCTGCGGCAGCGGACCGCGCCGATGCAGCCGGATCCGGCCAAGGCACAGCAGATCCTGGAGAGCGCCGGCTACGCCAAGGGTTCCGACGGCTTCTACGCCAAGGGTGGCAAGCCGCTGTCGCTGACGCTGAAGACGGTCTCCGGCTGGACCGACTACATCACCGCGGTGAACACGATCGGCCAGCAGCTCAAGCAGGCCGGCATCAAGCTCACCCCGCAGCAGCTGTCGTGGAACGAGTTCGTCGACGCCAAGGACCGCGGCGAGTACCAGCTGGTCATCGACTCGCTGTACCAGGGCCCCGCGCCTGACCCGTTCTACGTCTACAACTACTTCTTCAGCACCGCGCAGACCGCCAAGGTCGGCGCCAAGCCGGGACCGAACGTCAGCCGCTTCTCGGACCCGCAGGTCGACCAGGCCCTCGACGCGCTCAGGCGCATCAACCCCGCCGACACCGCCGCACGGCAGCCCTACCTGGAGACGATCCAGACCCGCGTCGAGCAGGCGATGCCGTACATCCCGGTCCTCACCCAGGGCACGATCAACGTGTACCACGACGCCAAGTTCACCGGCTGGCCGACGCAGAGCGACCTGTACGCCTTCCCCGCTATCTGGGCGCACCCCGACAACGCGGAGGTCTTCCTGCGGCTCAAGCCAGCCGGCAAGTGAGTCCGGGCCGATGCGGTACTACCTGCGCAAGCTCGCCTTCTACCTGGTCGCCCTCTGGGCCGCGGTGACGCTGAACTTCTTCATCCCGCGGATGATGCCCGGCGACCCGGTGGACATCCTCATGGCCAAGCTGCAACAGCGCGGCAGCGGCGTCGACCCGTCCGCCCGCCGGGCGTACGAGCTGCTGCTCGGCACCGACTCGGACGAGCCGCTGTTCCGGCAGTACCTGTCGTACCTGGGGAATCTGGTGCGTGGTGACTTCGGGATCTCGGTGAGCGACTTTCCGACGCCGGTCTCGACGGTCATCGCGACATCGCTGCCGTGGACCGTCGCGTTGGTGGGGATCGCGACGGTCCTGGCGGTCCTGTTCGGGATCACGCTGGGCGTGTTCGTGGGGTGGCGGCGGGGCACCTGGCTGGACTCCCTGGTGCCCGCCACGACCGTACTGTCAGCGGTGCCGTACTTCTGGCTGGCGCTGATCCTGGTCGCCGTCCTCGGGTCCGCGCTGGGCTGGTTTCCGCTGCTCGGCGGGTACGACGTCGTCCTCACCCCGGGCTGGAACGCCGACTTCCTCGGCTCCGCGCTCTACCACGGTGTCCTGCCGGCGCTGACGATCGTGGTCTCTTCGGTCGGCGGTTGGCTGCTGGGCACGCGAAACATGATGGTCTCCGCCATGGCCGAGGACTACGTGCTCACCGCACGGGCGAAAGGGCTGCGCGAGGGGCGCGTCATGATCTGGTACGCCGCGCGCAACGCGGTGCTGCCGTCGGTCGCCGGGTTCGCCATCTCGCTCGGCTTCGTCGTGGCCGGTTCGATCGTCACCGAGCAGGTCTTCGCCTATCCGGGCATCGGGTCGAAGCTGCTGCAGGCGGTGCAGAACAACGACTACGCGCTCATGCAGGCCATCTTCCTGGTCATCACGGTCGCCGTGCTGGCCGCCAACCTCGCCGTCGACCTGCTCTACGGCATCATCGACCCCCGTACCCGGACCGGCGGTTGAGGATGACGAACCTCAGCCCGGAGCTGCTGGAGCCGCGACCGAGCGCCGGCTGGCGCAACCTGGCACCCCGCTGGTCACCGAAGCTCGCCGTCGGATCCGCGCTCATCCTCACGATCACCCTGTTTGGTCTCGTCGGGCCGCTGCTGGTCGGCGACCCGGACCGGATCGACAACATCGGCCTGACGGCACCGAGCGGCGGTCATCTGCTCGGCACCACCCAGACCGGTCAGGACGTGCTCGCCCAGATCGCCTACGCCACCCGGGGTTCGCTCTACATCGGCGTCCTCGTCGGCGTCATGGCCACGTTCCTGTCGGCGCTGTTCGGCATCGTGGGCGCCTACATCGGCGGCGTGGTCGACGAGGCGTTCTCGCTGTTCTCCAACGTGATGCTGGTGATTCCCGGCCTCCCCCTGGTCATCGTGATCTCCGCGTTCGTCCCGCCGGAGCAGCGCGGTTCCTGGACCATCGCGCTGGTACTGGCGATCACCGGTTGGGCCGCGTCGGCCCGGGTGCTGCGCGCCCAAACGCTGTCTCTGCGCGGACGGGACTACGTGCTCGCCGCCCGCGTCGCCGGTGAGCGAACCTGGCGGGTCATCGGCGTCGAGATCCTGCCGAACCTGTTGCCGCTGCTGGCGTCCCAGTTCGTGTTCGCGGTCATCGCGGCGATCCTCAGCGAGGCCGGCCTGTCATTCCTGGGCCTGGGCGCGTCCTCGTCCTCGACCCTCGGCACGATGCTCTACTACGCGCAGAACGGCTTCGCGCTGCAGCGCGGTGCCTGGTGGTGGTTCGTGCCGCCCGGGCTCATCATCGCCCTGTTCGGCTGCGGTCTCGCCCTTGTCAACTTCAGCATCGACGAGATCATCAACCCGAAGCTGCGGGATCTGCGGCGGCGTGTGGGCGCGGTGACCCGCCGTGCCACGGACCCCGCGCCGAGTCCGGGCGATGATGCGGTGCTCACCCTGACCGGCCTTTCCGTGACGTACCAGGGCGAGCGGCCGGTGCGCGCGGTCCGGGAGGTCTCGCTCACGCTGCGGCGGGGCGAGATTCTCGGCCTGGCCGGCGAGTCGGGCTGTGGCAAGACCACTCTCGCGTACGCGGTCAACCGGCTGTACCGGCCACCGGCCGAGGTCACCGCCGGATCGGTGACCTTCCGCGACCGCGTGGACGGCGACCTCGACATACTCGCGTTGACGCCCGAGGAGTTGCGCGCCTTCCGGTGGTCGAAGCTGTCCATGGTCTTCCAGGGCGCCATGAACGCGCTCAACCCGGTCCTGACCATCCGGAGGCAGCTGGAGGACGTGCTCACCACCCACCGGCCGGCGATGTCCCGCAAGGCGCGCCGGGCCCGCTGCGCCGAACTGCTGGCGCTGGTCGGCGTCGACCCGCGGCGGTTGCGTTCCTACCCTCACGAGCTGTCTGGCGGGATGCGGCAACGGGTGATGATCGCCATGGCGTTGTTGCTCGAACCGCAGGTCGTGATCATGGACGAGCCGACCACCGCGCTCGACGTGGTGGTGCAACGCGGCATCCTGCGGGAGATCATGCGGCTTCGCGGTGAGCTCGGCTTCGCCGTCCTGTTCATCACCCACGACCTGCCGCTGCTGCTGGAGGTCGCGGACCGGATAGCTATCATGCTCGACGGCCAGATCGTGGAGTACGGCTCTGCCGAGCAGGTCCGAGATCAGCCGCGGCACGCGTACACCCGGCGACTGCTCGACTCCTTCCCCAGCCTCACCGGCGAGCGCGGGGCGTTCGTGCGGTCCGGGGGTGCGCCATGACCACGCTGGAGGTGGCCGACCTGGTCAAGGACTTCCGCATCCGCGGTGGCCTGCGCCGCAGCCGGCTGCGGGCCGTGGACAACGTCTCGTTCACCCTCACCCCGGGCCGCACGGTGGCGCTGGTCGGCGAGTCAGGATCCGGCAAGTCCACGATCGCCCGGATCATCGCTCGCCTGGAGCGACCCACCAGCGGCCAGGTCATCCTGCGCGGGTCCGGTGGCGCGGCCGTTCCCAACCGTGACTACCGGCACCACGTGCAGATGGTGTTCCAGGACCCGTTCGCCTCGCTGAACCCGTTCCACACCATCGCCCACCACCTGGCCCGTCCGCTGCGGCTGCACGGCCGCACCCGCACGCGCGCCGAGACGTGGTCGGCGGTGGTGGAGCTGCTGGAACGGGTCAGCCTGCCGGCCGGAGACGTCGCGCACCGCCGGCCGCACGAGCTGTCCGGCGGGCAGCGCCAGCGGGTCGCCATCGCCCGCGCACTGGCGCCCGGCGCGACCGTCCTGGTCGCGGACGAACCGGTGTCCATGTTGGACGTCTCGATCCGGCTCGGGGTACTCAACCTGCTGGCCAGCCTGCAACGCGATCAGGATCTCGCCGTCCTCTACATCACCCACGACCTGGCGACCGCGCGGCACTTCGCCGACGACATCCTGGTCCTGTACCGGGGACGGGTCGTCGAGCGGGGCCCGGCCGACCAGGTCATCCTCGACCCACACCACCCGTACACCAAGCTGCTGGCCGCGGCGTCGCCCGATCCAGCCGCCCGGGGCCGCTCGTTCGACATCGACCCCGCCGAGGTGGTCGAGGCCGGCAGCGCCCCGCCGTACGAACACCGATAGGGATCAGGACGCGGGTACTGGTCGCGCGTCCTCCTGGCGGGGATGACCCAGGGTGAGCTCGCTCTGCAGGACCAGGACCGCCCCGCCGATCGCCGCCGCGTCCGACCCGTTGACCGACGGCACCACCCGCACCCGATGCGCACGCCGGGCGAACGTACGGCGGTCGACCTCCTGCTGGATCACCGCTTGGTAGATCGAGCCCGCCACCGCGAAGCTCGGTCCGGCGAGCACGATCGCGTCCACGTCGAACAGGCTCGCCATGGTGACGGCGGCAAAGCCGAGATAGCGGGCCGACTGCTCAAGCAGGCCGCGGGCGGCGGGATCGCCCGCGTTCGCGGCGGCGCCGATCCGCGCGAACTCGCTGAGGAAATCGGCGTCGGTCGGGTTGAGCGCCAGCCGCTGGGCCAGACCTGGCGTCGCCAGGGCCTGCCGGACCAGAGCCGACGGGCCGGCGTAGTTTTCCAGGCAGCCGACGTTGCCACACGGGCACTGCTCGCCGTTGACGTCGATCGAGATGTGGCCGATCTCCACGCTGTTGGAGGAACTGCCCCGGTACAGCTCACCGGCGACCACGACACCGCCGCCGATCCCGCTGGCCATGTAGATGCAGCCGTAGGTGCTGCGCGGATCCACCGCACCCAGCCAGTACTCGCCGATGGTGGCCGCCGCGGCGTCGTTGTCGAGCAGTACCGGCAGCCCGAGGCTTTCGGCGAGCCGCCGCGCGACCGGGTAGTCGAGCCAGGCGTCGGTGGGCTGCGGTGTCAACAGCACACCCGCGCGCCGGTCCTGCGGGCCGTAGCTGACCAGACCGACGCCCAGCACCTTGTCGCGATCCACGGCCGCGGTGGTCAGCAGCGCGTCGACCTGCGCGGCCACCAGCGGCAGCGCCTGCTGCGGGGGCATCTGCGCCACACCGTGAAACGAGGTGCGGGCCACCTGCCGGCCGGCCAGGTCGACCACGACGATCACGCAGGTGTTGCGCTCGAGCTGGACGCCGACGCTGTAGCGGGCCAGCGGGTTGAGCTGGACCAGCGTGCGTGGCTTGCCGCCGGTCGGCGCGCCCCGGCCGGCCTCCACGACCAGGCCGTCTCCCATCAGCTCGCGCACGACCTCGGAGATCGTGGCACCGGTCAGACCCGTCGCCTCGGCGAGCTCGATCCGGGTGATCGTGCGTGCCGCCCGGATCAGATCCAGGACCCGGCCACGCGTCTTCGGCCGGCTGGCCCAGATCGGGCTCGTCGCCACGGTCTCCCCCTCCGTCCGTCGCTTTGCCAGGCTACTTTACTTACTCGTCGCCGCGCTGCTCCCGGCAGCTCTCGCAGTATCCAGCCTCGGCTATGCCGCGTATTGACTTTCGTAACCAACCTAATAAAGGATGTGCGCAGCGCTCCCATCGATCTCTCACGATACCGAGGAGATCAGATGAAACATCGTCATGCACTACTAGCGGCCGGCACCGCCGGCGCGCTGGTACTGGGTGGCATGGCTGTGGCTACCCTTCCCGCCGCGGCGGCCGCCTCCGGCTGCTCGGTTACGTACACGGTGCAGAGCCAGTGGCCGAGCGGTTTCACCGCGAACGTGGCCATCACCAACCTCGGCTCGGCCGTCACGAGTTGGACCCTCACGTTCGACTTCCCTAACGCCACCCAGAAAGTCACGCAGGGGTGGAGTGCGACCTGGACGCAGTCCGGCGCCCGCGTGTCCGCCGCGAGCATGGGCTGGAACGGCTCACTGGGCACCGGCGGGTCCACCTCGATCGGGTTCGTCGGCGCCTGGAACGGCGCCAACCCGGTGCCGGCGTCGTTCGCGCTCAACGGCACCACCTGCACCGGCTCGGTGACCACACCGACCGCGAACCCCACCACACCCCCGCCCAGCAGTCCACCGCCCACCACGCCCCCGCCCACCGGGCCCGCACCGAAGCTCAAGGTGTCGGGCAACAAGATCGTCACGGCAGCCGGCAAGCCGTACCGGCTGCTGGGCGTCAACCGCTCCAGCAGCGAGTTCGCCTGCGTACAGGGCAAGGGCCTGTGGGACGGCGGCCCGGTCGACCAGGCCTCCGTCAACGCGATGAAGACCTGGAACATCCACGCCGTCCGCATCCCGCTGAACGAGGAATGCTGGCTGGGCGTCAACGGCTCACCCAGCGGCGCCACCTACCAGCAGGGCATCAAGGAGTACGTCAACCTGCTCGTCGCCAACGGCATCAACGTCATCCTCGACCTGCACTGGACTTGGGGCGCCTACACCAACAGCCCGGACTGGCACTGCAAGGACGAGGCCGCCGTCTGCCAGAAGCCGATGCCCGACGCCCGGTACACCCCGCAGTTCTGGACCGGTGTCGCCAACGCCTTCAAGGGCAACGACGCCGTCGTCTTCGACCTGTTCAACGAGCCCTACCCGGACATGCCCGCCGAATGGAACAAGACCCTGGGCTGGCAGTGCCTGCGCGACGGCGGCACCTGCACCGGCATCCCCTACGAGGTGGCCGGCATGCAAGACCTCGTCGACGCGGTCCGCGCCACCGGCGCCACCAACATCCTCATGGTCAGCGGCCTGGAATGGACCAACGACATGCGTGAATGGCTGGCGTACAAGCCGAACGACCCGCTGAACAACATCGCCGCGTCCTGGCACGCGTACAGCTTCAACGCCTGCGCCACCGAGACCTGCTGGGACACCCAGATCGCCCCGCTCGCGCAGCAGGTACCCGTCGTGACCGGCGAATTCGGCCAGGACAACTGCGGCTTCGACTACATGCAACGCCTGGTCACCTGGGCCGACGCGCATGGCATCGGATACCTGCCGTGGACCTGGACGCCCTGGGGCTGCACCACCGGCGCCGTCCTCATCAAGGACTGGGCCGGCACACCAGAACCCGGCATCGGCGAGGGCTACAAAGCCCACCTGCTCACCCAGAACCCGTACGCGTAACACCACGGCGGCGGTGGCCCCGGCCGGTCGGGCATCGGCCGGGGCCACCCTCGGCTCCGAAGGAGACTCCCTTGCGCAACAACCTCGCTGGCGCGCTGTCGGTCGCGCTGGCCGCGGCCGCGACGGCGGTCGCTCTGGTCACGATGAACGTGCCCAGCGCCAGCGCCGCCGTGTCCGTGCCGTACTCCTGGAAGAACGTCCGCCTCGACGCGGGTGGATTCGTCTCCGGCATCGTCTTCAACCCGACCGAGCGGAACCTCATCTACGCACGCACCGACGTCGGCGGCGCCTACCGGTGGAACCAGAGCACGAGCGCCTGGACGCCCATGCTGGACTGGGTCGGCTGGGACCACTGGGGCTGGAACGGCGTGCTGAGCCTGGCCAGCGACCCGGTCAACCCGGCCCGGGTGTACGCCGCCGCGGGCATGTACCTGAACAGCTGGGACCCCAACAACGGCGCCATCCTGCGCTCCGCCGACCGGGGCACCACGTGGCAGGTCACCGAGCTGCCGTTCAAGGTGGGCGGCAACATGCCCGGACGGGGCATGGGCGAACGCCTGGCCGTGGACCCGAACAACAACAACGTGCTGTACTTCGGGGCCGAGGCCGGTCAGGGCCTGTGGCGCAGCACCAACGCGGGCGTGACCTGGTCGCAGGTCACGAACTTCCCCAACGCCGGCAACTATGTGCAGGACCCGGCCGACACCAACGGGTACCTGACGTTCAACCAGGGCGTGGTGTGGGTCGCGTTCGACAAGGCCAGCGGGACCTCCGGCAGTACGACGCCCGGCATCTACGTTGGCGTGGCGGACCTGCAGAACACCGTGTACCGCTCCACCAACGGCGGGTCCACATGGGAGCGGGTCGCCGGCCAGCCGGTCGGTGCTTTCGCCCACCAGGGCGAGGTCGCCGGCGGCGCGCTGTACATCGCGACCAGCGACAAGGGCGGGCCGTACGACGGCGGCACCGGCAAGGTGTCGAGGTACCAGATCTCCACCGGCACCTGGACGGACATCACCCCGCCCACGCCGGGCGGCGGCGACAACTGGTACGGCTTCTCCGGCCTGTCCATCGACAAGCGGGCCACCAACACGATCATGGTCACCGGCTACAGCTCGTGGTGGCCGGACACGTTCATCTTCCGCAGCACCGACGCCGGCGCGACGTGGCGGTCCTTCTGGGACTTCGCGGGCTCGAACCGCACCAACAACTACAACCTCGATATCAGCTCGGTGCCGTGGCTGACGTACGCCGCCCAGCCCTCGCCGCCGGAGCAGGCACCGAAGCTCGGCTGGATGACCGAGGCGCTGGAGATCGACCCGTTCAACTCCGACCGGATGATGTACGGCGGCGCCTCGGTCTACGGCACGACGAACCTGACGGCGCTGGACACCGGCGGCACGGTAAACCTCACGCCGATGGTGCGAAACATGGAGTCGAGCGTCGTCGCCGATCTGGTGAGCCACCCCAGCGGGCCGCTGTTCTCCGGCCTGCTCGACATCGGCGGGTTCCGGCACGCGAAACTCGATGCCGTCCCGGCACTGATGTACACGCCCTTCATGAGCGCAGTCACCAGCCTCGACTACGCCGAGGGCAATCCGACGTGGATGGTCCGCGTCGGCCAGACCGACCGCACGAACTCGGCGAACATCGCGTACTCCACCGACGCCGGAGCGAACTGGTACACCGGCAGCGTGCCCAACGGCGCCCAACGCGGCCACGTGGCCATGAACGCGGGCGCCAGCCGCGTCGTGTGGAGCAGCGAGAACGCGGGCGTGTTCTTCTCCACCAGTGTGGGCGGCTCCTTCAGCCAGTCCAGCGGCCTGCCCAACCAGGCCCGGGTCGAAGCCGACCGGGTCAACCCGAACAAGTTCTACGGGTTCTCGGGCGGCACGTTCTACGTGAGCACCAACGGCGGGCAGAGCTTCACCGCGGCCGCGACCGGCCTCGGCTCGACCGGCCAGTTCAAGGCGATGCCCGGCATCGAGGGCGACATCTGGCTCGCCAGCGACACCGGTATCTACCACTCGACCGACTCCGGCTCGACGTTCAGCAAGATCGCGGCGAGCTCGAGCGCGGTGAGCATCGGATTCGGCGCGCCGGCTCCCGGCCGCACGAACCGGGCGCTGTACACGATGGCCACGATCGACGGTGTCCGCGGCGTGTACCGGTCAGACGACACCGGGGTCAGCTGGGTACGGATCAACGACGACCAGCACCAGTACGGCAACGCCGGCCAGGCCATCACCGGTGACCCGACCGTCTACGGCCGGGTGTACCTCGGCACCGACGGGCGCGGCATCCTCGTGGCCGACCCCGCCGGTCCACCGAGCACCACGACCCCGCCGCCGCCCACGACCCCGCCTACCACCACCTCCCCGCCGCCCCCGACGACCTCGCCGTCGCCGACGGGCACGGATGGCTGCTCGGCCACGTTCGCGCGCATAGGTCAGTGGGGCACCGGCAGCGGCGGCTTCCAGGGCGAGGTCCGGGTCGCCAACACGGGAACGACCGGCACCACGAACTGGACGGTGACCATGACCTTCGCCAACGGCCAAACCCTGTCCCAGATCTGGGGCGGCCGGACCACGATCCCCGGAAGCAGTCCGTACACCGTCGTCAACGAAGGCTGGAACGGCGCGCTGTCACCCGGCCAGACCGCGACGTTCGGATTCATCGGCAACTGGAACGGGGCCAACAACCCGCCCACAGTGACCTGCGTTGCTAGGGGGTGACAGGTTCGAAGACGGGGCCGGTGGGCGGAATGACGATCGCGCTGGCGGGTGTGAGGTCCACGCGGTAGGTGCCGCCCGCCGCCACGCTCGCCAGTACCGCCTCCGCCTCCGTGCGGCTGCTGAACCGCTGGGTCCGGAGGATCTCGGGGGATCCCGGGGTGGAGCGGTATGACTCCACCGGGCCGCCACCTGGCAGGAACCCGCCATACGAGTCGAGCACGTCGGCGTAGAACTGTACGTAGTAGCCCTGCGGGTCGTGGACGTAGCTGTCTCTTTCGATGACGATGCCGTCTTCGAGCAGGGGGATCTTGGGGTTGACGTTCATGTGCTTGTCGTATCCGCGGATCACTTTGCCGCCGTCCAGCAGCGTGACGGCGACGTCTCGTACGCCGTCCTCCCGGCCGGGTTTGAACGGTCCGTAGGTCTCGATGCTCTGGTAGTTGGGTTGCGTATCGCTGAGGGCGTGGGTGGCGACCGCATAACGCTTTTCGTTGAAGTTGACGAACTCTCCGGTGGTGAGCGCGTCGAGCATGTCCAGCCGGCGTCCCCGGTTGGCGGGGTCGTTGTGGTATGCCTTGAGTGCCTGGTACACCTCGACGATGGGGTATTGGTTCGTGTGTGAGGGCGTGACGTATTCGACGTCGACACGCTGCTGGAGCCAGGACAGGCCGAGTTGGAAGCTCAGCCGGCGGAACCCGTTGGTCGCCGTCACCCGCTCCATCCCGTTGAAGCCGTAACCGCCCATGAAGCCGAAGGTCAGGCGGCCCGCGCCGTCCGGATTTTCGATGTCGAACACGAAGGAGGTCGTACCCACGGTGTGTCCCGGGGTCGGCACGGGCATGATCCGCACGTTGCCGTAGTCGATGAACGTGTCGTAGGTGTAGTAGGTGGAGCGCTCGCGTAACAACGTTTGACTGGCTGGCAGCGCCGGCGGGATGTTCCAGGGGTTTCCGAGTCCGTCGTGCTGGATGCCCTGGACGTCTTCGCGCGAGGCGTGTTGGGTGACCTCGCCGCCGGCGTTCTCGATCATGGTGACGAGTTCCTGCGTGGTGCCGTAGTGGTCGAGGTGGGCGTGTGAGAGCAGCACGTCGGTGATCTCGCGTGGGTCGAAGCCCACGCGTTCGATGTTCTTCCAGTACTGGTAGCCGCTGTTGGGCCAGCCACTGTCGATGAGGACCAGCCGGTCGTCTGACCGCTTCGACGTTCCCATGTCGGCGTTGAGCAGGTAGAGAGCCACCTCGTTGTCACCGACGTAGAACAGGGTGTCCTTGACGATCTCGAACGGTTCGGTGCTGCGGGTGTACGGCGCCTGGCTGACACCGGTGGCCACGATGTCGACGTATCGGCGGCCGGACACCGGGTCGACGCCCTTGTCGGCGAGGAGGGAACTCTGCGTGGGGACGTCCCAGACGGGCAGGCCGTCGGAGGTGTCGCGCGGTGTGAAGTAGTAGATGGCGCGGACCTTCGCCGAGTCGGCCTGCCGGTGGTCACGGTCGAAGACGACGAACGCGGCCTGCCGGTCGGTCGTGGCGTATTCGTAGTCTTTCGTCACCGGGATCCGGTCGAACGACGAGGGGCGCGACAGCGCCAGATCCGCGGTGTTCACCTCGTAGACCTCGACGTCGCGGTCGACCCGGTAGGTCTCCTCGTATCGCTTGTCTAGCTTGCGCAGGCTCCGACCGGCGATGTCGTGGGTGACCACTCGCCCGTCCCCGATGGTGATCTGCCCGGTGCGCTTGCCGTAGACCCAGCCGGCCGCGACGAGGTCGCCGGGCCGACCGTCGTGAGGTGCCAGCTCGGGCCCGTACTTTTTCGCGTCGAAGACAGGCGTGCTCGCTTTCGTGAGCACGGTGTGGAAGGTCGCGGACGGGTTCGGCGGCACGATGACAGCTCCGCTGGAGACGCGGTAGTCGACGAGGGCTCCCGGTGCCAGCGAGCTCTGGACCGTCGCCGCCGCCGACTCCGAGACGGCTCGGGTAACCACCCACTTGCGCTGCCCGCCGGTGAGTACCGGCACCGCGACCCGCGTGCCTTCCGCGCCCGCGCGCAGGACGGGTTCACCCACCACGAACCCGACTTCCACTGTGGACTTCTCATCGTGTGGGCGGGGCGCTGCCTGTGTCGACACGGGCGTGGCCACAAAAGCGAAAGCCAGCACGCAGGCCGTGGCGACGGGTCGTCGTCTCATGAGCGATCACGCCTTCACGGTCAGCACGGGCGTGTGTGCCTCCATGAGCACGCGTTGGGCGTTGCTGCCGAGGACGAACTTGCCGACGGCGGTCCTGCGCCGCAGCCCGATGACGGTTACCTCGATGCCCGGCTCGCCGGAGGCGTCGATGAGGTCATCGGCGGCGGAGTGTCCGTCGACGGGCTGCCGGATTTTGAGCTCCACGGCCGCCGCGGCGCTTTCCGCGCGGAGCTGGTCCAGGTCGGTCTGGCTCGCGAGGGCCGGATCGACGTGGGCGCCGGCGCGGGCGGAGTTGACGATGATGAGGTCGGTAGATCGTCTTGCCGCCTCCGCGAGCGCGAACGCGAAAGCCGCGTTTCCCTCCGGGGTGGGCAGGTAGCCAAGCAACACGCTCATCGAGGGTCCTTCCTGCGTCAGGAGGTGATCTCCACCTCGTCGGTGCGGTGGGCGGCGGCGAACTCGCTGAGGGTCAGACCGAGTCCTGGGCGGTGCGGTACGAGCATGTGGCCGTCGCGCAGTTCGAGGCGTTCGTTCCAGAGGGGCTCGAGCCACTCGAAGTGTTCGACCCACGGCTGGTGCGGGTACGCGGCGGCCAGGTGCAGGTGGATTTCCATCGCGAAGTGGGGCGCCATGCGCAGTCCCGCGTGGTCGGCGAGGGCCGCGACGCGCAGGAACGGGGTGATGCCTCCGACCCGCGGCGCGTCGGGTTGGACGAAGTCCGCCGCGCCCGCCTGGATCAGTGTCCAGTGCTCGGCGACGCTGGTGAGCATCTCACCGGTGGCGATGGGTGTATCCAGCGAGGCGGCGAGGGCGGCGTGGCCCTGGGCGTCGTACGCGTCGAGGGGCTCCTCGATCCATTCCAGGTTGAACTGTTCCAGGGTGCGGCCGATGCGTTGGGCGGTCGCGCGGTCCCACTGCTGGTTGGCGTCGACCATGAGCGTCACCTCGTCGCCGAGCCGCTCCCGTACGGCCGCCAGCCGTCGCAGGTCGGCTTTCGCGTCGGGCTGACCAACTTTGATCTTGATGCCGCCGATGCCGCGGGACAGCGACTCTTCGGCGTTGTCGAGCAGTTCGTCCAGCGGCGTGGACAGGAAACCGCCGGAGGTGTTGTAGCAGCGCACGGCGTCGCGGTGGGCGCCGAGCAGCTTGGCCAGCGGCAGGCCGGCGCGTTTTGCCTTGAGGTCCCACAACGCGATGTCGGTCGCGGCGATGGCCTGGGTGGCCAGGCCGCTGCGTCCGACGGACGCGCCTGCCCACACCAGCTTTGTCCACAGTCGAGCGATGTCGTTGGGGTCTTCGCCGATGAGCTCCGGCGCGACCTCGCGGGCGTGGGCGTACAGTCCGGGGCCGCCGGCGCGTTTGGAGTAGCTGAACCCCAGGCCCTGGTACCCGTCCGACGTGGCGATCTCGGCGACCAGCACGGCGACCTCGGTCAGCGGCTTCTGCCTGCCGGTGAACACCTTGGCGTCGCTGATCGCCGTCTTGAGTGGCAGCCGGACAAGGCCGAGCCGGACGCTGTCGATGCGGTGGGTGGTCATGACTTCCGTTCTGCTGGAGTGAGGGAGGCCTGGCGGTTGCGGACCATGCGCAGGACGGGAATGACCACGATGGTCAGCACCAGCACGGCGACGAGGACGGCCGATACCGGACGCTGGAAGAATCCGAGGACGTCGCCGTCGAACAGGCGCATCGACCGGCGGAACGATGCTTCGAGGAGCTTGCCGAGCACGAAGGCGAGCACGAAGGGTCCGGGTTCGAAGCCGAGCTTCTTCATGCCGTACCCGAGGATGCCGAGCCCGACGACCAGGAACATGTCGAAGGCGTTGTTCCTGATGCTGTAGACGCCGATCATCGTGACCAGCACGGTCAGCGGCGCCAGGATGCCCGCGCGGACCTTCAGCAGCCGCACGAACACGCCGATGAGCGGGATGCTGAGCAGCAGCAGGATGATGTTGCCCAGGTACATGGAGTTGACAACGCCCCAGAACACGTCGGGGTGGTCGACGATCAGCTGCGGTCCGGGCGGGATGCCCTGCAACAGCAGCGCTCCAAAGAGGACGGCCATGGTGGCGTTGGCGGGGATGCCGAGCGTCAACAGCGGAATGAACGAGGACGTCGCCGCGGCGTTGTTGGCGCTTTCCGGGCCGGCGACGCCCTCGATCGCGCCCTTGCCAAACCGGGACGGGTCTTTGGCGGAGCGCTTCTCCACGGCGTACGCGACGAGCGAGGACATCGTGGCGCCGCCGCCAGGCAGCACGCCGAGGACGAAACCGACGATCGAGCCGCGCAGGATCGCCATCCGGGACTGGAGCCACTCCGGCCGTCGCGGGATGGCGCGGCCGAAGGAGAGCACCGCTGGTTGTGGCCGCAGTCGGTGTTCGAGGTTGTAGAGGATCTCGCCGACGCCGAATACGCCCATCGCGACGATGACGAAGTCGATGCCGTCGGCCAGTTGGTCGCTGCCGAAGGTGAACCGCGGAGTGCCCACGAGCGGGTCCAGGCCGACCGTGGCGAGCAGGAGCCCGACACCGGCGGCCGCGACGCTCTTGATGAGCGCGCCGTTTCCGAGGGTGGCGACCAGGAAGATGCCGATCAGCGCCAGGACGGTGTATTCGGCTGGCCCGAACTCCAGTGCGGCGTCGGCGACGAGCGGGGCGATGAACGTCAACAGGACGATCGAGGCGGTCCCGCCGATGAACGAGCCGATCGCCGCGATCCCGAGCGCGGATCCGGCCTTGCCCTGCCGTGCCATCTGATGCCCGTCCAAGGCGGTGACCACTGTGGACGCTTCGCCGGGCAGCCGGAGCAGGACCGAGGTGATGGTGCCGCCGTACTGGGCGCCGTAGAAGATCCCGGCGAGCATGATGACGGCTGGTGTCGGCTCGATGTTGTACGTGATCGGCAGCAGGATCGCGATGGTGGCGGCCGGTCCGAGGCCGGGCAGCACGCCCACCAGCATGCCCAGCGTCACGCCGATCAGGCAGTAGAGGATGTTCTGCGGCTCGAACACGACCTCGAACCCGGACAGCACGGAACCGAAGTCCATGTCAGCTCCCGATCAGGTGCGGCAGCGGCACGCCGAGCCCGGTGATGAACAGCAGGTACGCGGCCACGGTGGCCAGCACCGACACCACGGCGGTGATACGCCAGCTCTCCCCACCCAGGAACCGCAGCCACAGTGCCAGCAGCAGCAGGGTCGGTATCTCGAAACCGATCAGTTCGAACAGGTAGGCGTAGATCGCCAGGCTGGCCGCGCCGATGACGACGGCCGTCGTACCCCTGGTGAAGGCTTCGGTGTCGCGGGCCGTGCGGGCGCGGACCGCGATGCCGGCGCCGGTGGCGATCAGCAGCACCGCGACGATGCTCGGCCACAGCCCCGGTCCGGGGTCGGCGAGGGCGCCGAATCCGAGGCCGCGGGCGTACCAGAGGGTGGCCAGGCCGAGCGCGACGGGGATCGCGCCGGCGATGGCGGACAGGGCCGGGCCCCCGGTCGGGGGCCCGTCCTCATCGCGCGGCTCGTCGGACGCCTCGGTTGGCGTGGACTGGTCGACGGTCATGACTTGAAGGTGAGGCCGAACTTCTGCGCCAGTGACTCGAACTGCGCGGCCGAGTCCTTCAGGTGCTGGCGCGCCTCCTCGTCGGAGACCTCCCAGCGTTCCATGTAGTTGTCCTTCAGGAACGTCTCGTAGGCGGAATCCTTGCGGGCCTCGGCGAACGCCTGCTCCAGCTTGGTGGAGACCGCCTCGGGCAAGCCGACCGGGGCGATGATGAACCGTCGCTGGTCGACCACGACGTCGTAGCCCTTCTCCTTGGCGGTGGGCACCTCGGGCAGGAACTCGCTGCGCTCGGTGGAGAAGATGGCCAGCGGCCGCAGCTTGCCGGCCTTGATGTGCTCCATCGTCTCAGCGAGGGAGCCGGACAGGGCGTCGACCTGCTTGCCCAGCAGTGCCGTCACCGCGGGCGCGCCACCGTCGAACGGCACGTCGGTCGCCTTGGTGCCGGCGCCCTTGAACAGCAGCGCCTGCGACAGCTGGCCGCCGGTGCCCACGCCCGCGGTCGCGTACTTCACCGATGGCGCCTTCACCAGGTCCTCGACCGTCTGGTACGGCGATTGCGCGTTGACGACCAGGACGTAGTCCTCCTGGACCAGCGTCGTGACGATCTCCATCTTGTCGGGCTGGATCGCGGTGGGATCCTCGACGACCAGTGGCGTGATCGCGAACAGCGACTTGACCGCCAGCGCGATGTTGTATCCGTCCGGCGACGAGGCCAGCACCTCCTTGCCGCCGACGGCGCCGTTGGCACCGGGCTTGTTGGCGATGACGATCGACTGCCCGAGCGGCTTCTCGGCGGCCTTCGCGACGGCGCGGCTGATCAGGTCGCCGCTGCCGCCGGCCGCGAACGGCACGGTGAAGTTGACGGCCCGGGTGGGGTAGTCGCTGCCGGCGTCGTCGCTGCCGCCCTTCACGCCGCCGCAAGCGGCGACGGGCAGGACGGACACTGCGGCGAGGGCGGCCAGGACGCGGCGACGGGTATAGGACTCACTCATGACGACTCCTAGTAGAGGGCGGACAGACAGGGTCGCTTGGGGTCGAACGTCCAGTTCGGGATGAGGTACTGCATGGCGACGGCGTCGTCACGGGCGCCGAGGCCCTGCTTCAGGTACAGCTCATGCGCCGCCTCGACCTTCTCCAGGTCGAGCTCGACGCCGAGTCCCGGTGCGGTCGGCACCTCGATGGCACCGTCGCGAATGGACAGCGGGTTCGTGGTGAGCCGCTGGCCGTCCTGCCAGATCCAGTGCGTGTCGATGGCCGTGATGTCGCCCGGCGCCGCCGCGGCGACGTGGGTGAACATGGCCAGCGACACGTCGAAGTGGTTGTTGGAGTGGGATCCCCACGTCAGGCCCCACGCGTCGCAGACCTGGGCGACGCGCACCGCCCCGCTCATGGTCCAGAAGTGCGGGTCGGCGAGCGGGATGTCCACCGCGTTGGCGCGGACGGCGTGTCCCAGCTCCCGCCAGTCGGTGGCGACCATGTTGGTGGCGGTACGCAGTCCGGTGGCGCGCCGGAACTCGGCCATCGTCTCGCGAGCGGAGTAGACACCCTCGGCGCCACAGGGATCCTCGGCGTACGCGAGCACTCCGTTCAGGCCCCGGCACAGCGCGATGGCGTCGTGCAGCAGCCAGCCGCCGTTCGGGTCGACGGTGATGCGGGCGTCGGGGAATCGGGCGGCCAGCGCGGCCACCGCTTCCACCTCCAGCCGGCCGGGCAGCACCCCGCCTTTGAGCTTGAAGTCGGAGAACCCGTAGCGGGCCTGGGCGGCCTCGGCTTGGGCGACGATGGCCTGCGGTGTCAGGGCCGGTTCGTCGCGCAGCCGCAGCCAGGGGTCGGCGGTGTCCGGGGCGGCGCGGTACGGCAGATCGGTTTGGGTGCGGTCGCCGACGAAGAACAGGTACCCCAGGGTCGGTACCGAGGTCCGCTGTTGCCCGTCGCCGAGCAGCGCGGCGACGGGGACCTCCAGGTACTGGCCAAGCAGGTCCAGCAACGCCGCTTCCAGGGCGGTGACGGCGTGGATGGTGGTGCGCAGGTCGTAGGTCTGCTGACCGCGTCCGCTCGCGTCGCGGTCGGCGAACCGGCGCCGCACCTCGCCGAGAACGGCGTGGTACCGGCCGATCGGGCGGCCGACCACCAGGTCGTGGGCGTCGCGGAGGGTCTGGGTGATGGCCGCCCCGCCGGGCACCTCCCCCACGCCGACGTGCCCGGTCGTGTCGGTGAGGATGACCAGGTTGCGGGTGAAGAACGGGCCGTGCGCACCGCTGAGGTTGAGCAGCATCGAGTCGTGCCCGGCGACCGGCACGACGCGCATGTCGGTCACGACCGGTACGGCATGGTCAGCAGGCATGGCGGTCACCTTTCGAGCCGGCCCTCGACGCGCCGCCACAGCCCGGACGGGTTGTCGTCGGTCAACGCCGGCGGCAGCAGTTCCGCGGGTACGTTCTGGTAGCTGACCGGCCGCAGGAACCGGTCGATCGCGAGCGTGCCGACCGAGGTGCTGCGGGCATCGGAGGTCGCGGGGAACGGTCCACCGTGGACGACGGCATGCCCGACCTCGACACCGGTGGGCCAGCCGTTGAACACGATCCGGCCGGCGATCAGCTCCAGTAGCGGCAGCAGGGTTCGCGCCTGTTCGTGATCCTCGGCGGTCGCGTGCACGGTCGCGGTGAGCTGGCCTTCGAGCCGGTCCAGGATCTGGCGCAGCTGGTCGCTGGAGGCGACCCGCACGATCAGCGCCGCCGCCCCGAAGATCTCCTCGTGCAGCATCGGGTTGGCCAGGAACGTGGCGCCGTCGGCGACGAACAAGCCGGCGCGGCCGGCGGCGGCGATCGTGCCGTCGTCCTTGCCTTCGGCGGCGACGGTCACCCCACTGGCGGCGCGGAGCCGCTCGACGCCGTCCACGAACGCGGCGTGGATGCTCTCGCTCAGCATCGGCGCCGCCGGGGTCGCCCGCATCGCGTCGCTGGCCGCGCCCAGGAACTCGCTGAAGCCGTCGCCGTCCGGGACGAAGACCAGACCGGGGCAGGTGCACAGCTGGCCGGCGCCCGTGGTGAGCGAGCCGACCAGTGCCAGGCCGAGCGCCGCACCGCGCTCGGCCAGCGCGCCCGGCAGTACGAAGACCGGGTTGACGCTCGACATCTCGGCGTAGACGGGGATGGGTTGGGGGCGGGCGGCTGCCGCCGCGACCAGGGCGAGGCCGCCGGCGCGGGAGCCGGTGAACCCGACCGCCTGGACGCGTGGATGGGTGACCAGGTCGGTGCCGAGTCCACGGCCGTCACCGAACAGCAGCGAGAAGGTGCCTTCGGGCAGGTGGTGCTGCTCGACCGCGGCCTTGACCGCGCGGCCGACCATCTCGGAAGTGCCGGGGTGGGCGCTGTGCGCCTTGACGATCACGGGTGCGCCGGCGGCGAGCGCCGACGCGGTGTCTCCGCCGGCCACCGAGAAGGCGAGCGGAAAGTTGCTCGCGCCGAAGACCGCCACCGGTCCCAGGGGAACGCGCCGCTGCCGGATGTCCGGCCGTGGCAGCGGGACCCGGTCGGGTTGGGCCGGGTCGATCCGTGCGCCTTGCCAGCTGCCTTCGCGTACGAGCTCGGCGAACAGTCGCAGCTGCCCGCACGTGCGGGCACGCTCGGACTCCACCCGGGCCCGCGGCAGTCCGGTCTCGCGGCTCACCCGGTCGATCAGGTCGTCGCCGAGCGCCTCGATGTTGGCCGCGATCGTGTCCAGGAACGCGGCCCGGCGCGGCAGATCGCTGTCGCGGTAGCCGGCGAACGCCGCCCAGGCCAGCTCCGCCGCACGGTCGACCTCCTCGGTGCCGCCCAGCCCGTACGCCGGCTCCATCGCCTGCCCGGTGCGCGGGTCGACCGCGCGGACCTCGCCCTTGCCGCCGTGGACCTCGCTGCCGCCGATCAGCATCGCGCCGGTCAGAACGCTGGCCACAGGTATCACCCCAGCTTCTCGATGAGGGCCGTCAGCTTGATCATCTCCTCGTCGGTCAGATCCGTCAGCGGCGGCCGGACCGGTCCGGCGGGTCGGCCGACCGCGCGCATACCGGCCTTAACGATCGAGACCGCGTACCCCGGCCGCCGGTTTCTGATCTCCACCAGCGGCAGCACGAAGTCGCTGAGCCGGCCGTAGACGCCGGCCCGATCACCGGCCCGCACCGCGTCGTAGAACCCGAGCGCGAACTTCGGCACGAAATTGAAGATCGCCGAGGAGTAGGTGGTCACCCCGAGTTCCAGGTACGGCAGGGCGAACGTTTCGGCGGTGGGCAGGCCCCCGATGTAGAGCAACCGGTCCCCCACCGTCGCGTACAGGCGCGTCATCAGCTCGATATCGCCCACGCCGTCCTTGAACCCCACGAAATTGGGGCAGGTGCCGACGAGCCTCTCGATGGTCGGCACATCGAACGCGGCGTTGGCGCGGTGGTAGACGATCACGCCCAGCGAGGTGGCCGCGCAGACCGCCTCCACGTGCGCGGCCAACCCATCCTGACTCGCCTCGGTCAGGTACGGCGGGAACAGCAGGATCGCGTCGGCACCGGCCGCCTCGGCGTCGCGGGCCATCTCGACCGCCTGGGCCGTGCCATACCCGGCCGGCCCGATGATCGGTACCGTCCCGGCGGTCTCCTGGACGGCGGCGCGCAACACCCGCCCCACCTCGCCGGTCGTCAACGAGAAGAACTCACCGGTGCCACCCGCGACGAACAGGCCAGCCGCCGGATGGGACGACAGCCAGCCCAGGTTGTCGCGGTAGGACACCTCATCGAAATCCAGTTCGGACGTGAAGTGGGTGACCGGGAAAGACAACAGCCCGGTACCCAGCGCGTGCCGGATCTCTTCCGGGGTGTATCGCGTCATAACGTCGAACTCCGTTTCGATGAGGTGACCGGTACGTTAAGCGGGTAAGGCCATACCGATCCAACACAGATTTGGCATCACCTAATACCTTTTCGGCATCGCGCTGGAGGCTTCCGGTGTACACACTTGATCAACTTCGGGGTTTCGTAGCCGTCGCCGAGGAGGGACATGTCGGTCGGGCGGCGACCCGCCTCCAGATGACGCAGCCGCCGCTGAGCCGCCAGATACAGCGACTCGAACGCAGCATCGGCATCGTGCTGTTCGACCGCACCCCCACCGGCGTGACGCTCACCCCCGCGGGCCGCGTGTTCCTCGACGAGGCGCGCCGCGTGCTGCACCTCGCGGCCGCCGCCCCTCTTCTCGCGCGGCGGGTGGCCGCCGGCACGGCCGGAACCATCCGGATCGGGTTCACGGCCGTCTCAGCGCTGACCGTCCTCGGGCATTGGATCGCCGTAGCCGCGAAGCACCTGCCCGAGGTCGATCTGGTCCTGCACGAGATGGTCACCCACGCTCAACTCGACGCCATCCTGGCCGGCGAGATCGAGGTCGGACTGGTGCGCCAGGTGCCGCAGTCCGAGGTGCTGTCGTCCCGGCTGGCCCACACCGACTCGCTCGTGCTGGCGGCGCCCCGCGGACACCCGCTCACCACCCTCGGCCGACCACCTCGCCTCGCCGACATCGCACACCATGACGTGGTGACGTACTCGCCATCCGAGGCGTGGTACTTCTACGAACTCGTCGTCGCGGCGTTCCACCGTGCCCAACTCAGGCCCCGGTACGTCCAGCACATCAGCCAGATCCACACCGTCCTGGCCGTCGTGAACGCCGGCCTCGGCGTGGCCCTCGTGCCACGGTCGGCCTCCGCGCTCCGGTTGCAGAACCTCACCTTCCTGGAAGTCGAAGACCTCCCGGACGACACCGTGACGCTGCACTGCGTCTGGCGCACCACGCACGAGAACCCGGCGCTGGCAGCGCTCCTGGGGCACGTGGCGAACGAGAAATAGTCAAATGTCAATGAGGTATCAGTCGATACCAAACCTGTGTTTGATCGGCATCACGGACCGCGCCTACCGTACCGAGTCACCGGGCGGCATCCGCGATCCGTTTTGGAGGTCCGCATGGATCAGGAATCGATCAACCGCAGGTCATTGATCCAGCTGGGCGGGGCGGCCGCGGCCGCCGCGACGACAGGGGCACTCCTTGGCCCTCCGTCACCCGCGCGGGCAGCTGGCCCAGACCGTCACCGGCCGCCCCGCAGGCTCAAGATGTACGTCGGCACCCAGCGCCGCGCCTCGACACCGGCCGTGCTGCGCGAATTCACCCGGCACGGCGTGACCCACTGGGTCGGCTATCCGCCCGCCCCTCCCCTCGCGGAGGGCCGCGGCTACTGGCTGCCGTCGGAGGTCGAGCAGACCCGCGAGTTCGCCGAGCAGAACGGCGTCACCCTCGACATGGTTGCCCTGCCGTTGCTGACCTCGTCACACATCGACCGCGACCCGCGGCCAGCGATCATGCTCGCCAAGAGCCCCGAGCGTGACAAGGACATCGACGACATCCACAAGATGATCGAAGCGTGCGCGATCGCCGGCGTGCCGGCCTTCAAATACAACATGAGCCTTCTCGGGGTGTTGCGCACCGGCGAGGTCCCCGGGCGCGGCGGATCCGTGTACGGGCAGTTCCGGGCCGCCGACCTTCCCAAAAACGAGCCGCTGACCCGTGCCGGCGTCGTCGACGCGGACGCCTTCTGGGAACGCATCGACTACTTCGTTCAAGCCGTGATCCCGGTAGCCCACCACTTCAAGGTGCGCGCGGCCTGCCACCCGCAGGACCCGGGAACGCCGCCCGGTGGCTACCGCGGCATCACCAACGTCCTGAGTGTCCCGGGCGGCAAGGGTCTTTTCACCTTCCTGTCCCTGCACCGCAGCCCCTACCACGGACTCAACCTCTGTGTCGGCACGCTGGCCGAGATGCTGTGGAACCCCCAGCGAGAGATCTACGACATCGTGCGCCGGCTCGCCCGGACCAACCGGCTGTTCAACATTCACCTGCGCAACATCAAGGGCCGCCGCGACGACTTCCTCGAAGTCTGGCCGGACGAAGGCGACATCGACCACGCCCGCATCATCCGCATCCTCGCCGAGGAAGGCTACGCGTACAACGTGGACCCGGACCACGTGCCCGACCACCCGGACGACCCGGGCGGCAAGCAGGCGTACGCCCACGGATACGGCTACCTGCGCGCCCTGATGCAGGCGGTCGAAAGCACCCTCGACCGCTGACGAGGAGACGTCACTGTGAAACGAATAGGCACCGCCGTCGTCGCCGTCGCCTGCCTGACCGCGCTTACCCTCGCCGCCCCCTCCCCGGCGTCGTCCGCCCCTCCCGCCGAGGCGGGCCTGCAACCGTTGCTGGACCAGACGCTTGTGGTCGACGGCATCACCAGGCAGTACGCCGTGTACGTCCCCAGCCAACAGCCCATCTACCGCGTCGCGGACCCCAAAGACAACCCGATCGTGGTGATTTTGCACCCCGACGGCGAAACCGCCCATGAATACGCGCTTCGCACGCAGTGGTCACGGGTCGCCGAGGAGGAAGGCTTCATCGCCGCCTTTCCCAGCGCCCAGAACGGCACCTGGAACACCCACCTTGACCCGGGCCGGCCCGACGACATCGGCTTCGTCACCGCCGTGACAGACGCCGTCCGCGGCGCCTACCAAGGCAGCTCCGTCAACGTGTACATCGTCGGCGAAGGCACCGGCGCGGCCGTCGCCAACGAGGTCGCCGCCATCAACTCACCCAAATACGTCGCGGTCGCCAGCCTCACCGGCGGCGCGCCCGCCGACTTCTACCAGACCGCCAGCAACCGCCTGCGACGTACCACGATGGCGAGCTGGACATTCGTCAACGGTCGCCTCACCGGTGACGAGCACCGGCAGATCGAGTACTGGAAACACGCCAACAAAGTCGACCCACGGCCTCGACACGAGCACGGGAGAGACTTCAGCACCGCCATCTACCGCAACCCCCACAATCCGCTGGCCCAGGTGCGCGTCTCCTACCTACGCGGCCCGTCCGCGCTCGGCGGCACCAGCGTGGCGCGAGCGGTATGGCGCGACATGTTCCACCCCACGCTGCGCTTCACCGACCAGGACTCCGTCAACGGACACCTCGTCCCGTTTCAGACCGCCAAACAGATGCGGCTGACCGAGCACACCGCCACGCTCGCCGGCCAAACCCGCCGCTGGCTGGTCTACCTACCCACCAGGTACCGCCAGCTGACCAACCATGGCCGCAAGCTCCCCCTTGTGCTGGCCTTCCACGGCCGCAACGGGTCCGGCCGCTACATGGCCCAGCAAACCGGATGGCACCAGGTCGGCGAAGCACGCGGCTTCATCGTCGTCTACCCGCAAGCCGAACCAGCCACCGGACCCAACATCGGCTTCAGCGGCAGTATCGACACCGCCAACCCCGATGTCGCATTCACCCTCGAGCTCCTCGCCGACCTGACCGCCCGCTTCGCCGTCGACTCCACCAGAATCATCGTCACCGGCGTCTCCCAAGGCGCGGCTTTCACCAACCGACTCGCGGTGCAGTACCCCCATCTTTTCGCCGCGATCGCACCCTGCTACTCCGGACATCTCAACGCCGCCAGCTACAGCGACCCCATCGTGCGCACCGATGTCCCCCTACCCGTGTGGCAGTGCCGCGGCGTCAACGAGGTACCCACCGACTACCCCGGCGGCACCGCCGGCGAGGCCGCCGCGAGAGTCTTCTGGCGGGAAACCGTCAACAAGAACACCGCACCACCCACCATCGAGGTCGACGGCAGATACACCACCGACATCTACCGCGACGGTGCCGCCGAGTACCGCTGGACAGTCAACGGCGACATCGGCCACTTCTGGCCCAAGAACATGGGCTTCAAGCTGTGGGACGACTTCCTGACCCACTACCGGCGGCTCCCCAACGGCAGCCTGGTCCGCACCCACGGACCCTGATGTCACGTCACGCCCCGGAACGGTGTCTGCGCGCTGGTTCAGGCGCGGCCCAGTCCGGCGGTGACCGGCTCCTCCCGCGTCGCGTGCGTGCGGGCCGGCGGGCGCAGCAGCAACAGGACCGCTACCCCGGCGAGTCCGGCGAGGACGGCGCAGAGCAGGAAGATCCGGTCGAGGCCGGCCGCGTAGGCGGTGCGTAGCGTGGTGGCGGGCGCGTGCGCGAGGAGTTCGTGATACCCGCCGCCGGTGAGCTGCTTGGCCGCCGTTTCCGGCGCGGCGATCGCACCACTGTCGGCCAGTACGTTCCGGGCCTGGCCGGTGACCACGGTGGCGAAGATGGGTAGGGCCAGGGCGTAGCCGAGCTGCCGGAAGGTGTTCGACGCGCCGTTGGCCATGCCCGCGCGTTCTGGCGGCACCACGGCCAGCGCCGCGGACGCCAGTACCGGCGTGCTCAGGCCCACCCCCACGCCGGTGACGCACAGTCCGGGCAGCAGCGCGCCCCAGCCGGAGTCCGGGCCGACCAGCGTGCATAGCGCGGTACCGGCGGCGACGAGCAGCAACCCCCACCCGATGGTGTGGCGTGGCGGGACGGCGTGCAGCAGCCGGCCGCCGGCACCGGCGACCACGAACGCGACCACGGCCATCGGTGCCAGTACCAGTCCGGCTTTCATCGCGCCGAGGCCGAGCACCGACTGCGCCCATAGCGAGACGAACACCAGGTTGGCGAAAGCGGCCGCGGTCAGCGCTGCGGCGCCGGCCATGAGCACGGCGAATGCCGGCCGCCGAAACAGCGTCAGATCGAGCATCGGATTGGCCCGACCCCGTTCCAGTAGCAGGAAGACCAGGGCCGCCGCCGCGGCGCCGGCCAGCACACCGATCGTCAGTGGGTCGGTCCAGCCGGTGTCGCCGGCGCGGATGAGGCCGTAGACGGCCAGCGTCGCGGCCACGGTGAAGCTCGTGACGCCGGGTAGGTCGACCCGGCCGGCGGCCGTGCCGCGACCGCTGGGCAGGGCCAGCCGGGCCAGCGCCACGGCCGCCGCGGCGACTGGCAGGTTGACCAGGAAGATCGATCGCCAGCCGACGTGCTCGGTCAGCACCCCGCCGAGTATCGGCCCAGCCGCGGCCGCCGCGCCGTTGGCGGCACCCCACACGCCGAACGCCACCGAGCGGTCCCGGCCGGTGTAGGTGACGGCGAGCAGTGCGGCGTTGGTGGCGTACATCGCGGCGGCGCCGAGCCCCTGCACCGCGCGGGCGGCGATGAGCACGCCGGTGTTCGGCGCCAGCCCGCAGGCCAAGGAGGCGACCGCGAAGACGACCAGGCCGGCGATGAACACCCGCCGGTGGCCGAGCCGGTCGGACAGCGAGCCAGCGGCCATCAGGAGGGCGGCCAGCACCAGCACATACAGGTCGACGGTCCACTGCAGCGCGGCGAAGGACGAGTGCAGTTCCTCGACCAGGTCCGGCGCGGCGATGCTGACGATGGTCAGGTCGATCAGCAGCATGAACGTGCTCAGCGAGACCGCGAGCAAGGGCAACCATTTACGCATGGACCGCAGCGTGCCCGCCGATCGCGGCGGACGGCGTTTGTCACGGCCAATGTGGCGTAATCCGACGCGCTGCTACGGTTTCGCGGTGGATTCAGTCACGCTTGACGAGCTCGACCGGCAACTCGCCCATGCGCTGCAGGTGGACGGTCGGGCCCCGTTCAGCCAGATCGCCGACGTGCTCGGCACCTCCGACCGCACGATCGCCCGGCGGTACCGGCGGCTGCGCTCGGCCGGCGCGCTGCGCGTGGTCGGCCTGCCACACGCCGCCGCGCTCGGCCACGTCGACTGGATGGTGCGCATGCGGTGCACCCCGGACGCCGCCGCACCGGTGGCGGCCGCGTTGGCCCGCCGCGCCGACACCTCCTGGGTCACGCTGCTGTCCGGCGGTACCGAGATCAACTGCATCACGCGCACCCGGGCGCACGCCGACGAGGGCGAGCTGTTGCTGCAGAAGTTGCCACGCACGCCGCGCGTCACGGCCGTTACCGCGCATTGCGTGCTTCGGGCGGTGGCCGGCACCAACGGCTGGCCCGGCCGTACCGCCGCGCTCCACCCCGATCAGGTCGCCGCCCCCACCCCGTCGGAGACCTCCGCACCGCCGGACGAGCGGGTCACGCCCACCGCCGCCGACAACCACCTGCTGGCCGCGCTGGCCAGGGACGGCCGCACCGGCAACCCGGCCCTCGCCGCCGCCACCGGCTGGTCGGAGACGACCGTCCGGCGCCGCATCGAGCAGCTGCGCCGCGGCAACGTGCTCTACTTCGACGTGGAGATCGAGCCCGCGCTCTTCGGCCGCACCGCTGAGGCGGCCCTATGGCTCACCGTCGCCCCGGCCGCGCTGAACGCCGTCAGCCAGGCCCTCGCCACCCATCCCCAGGTCGCGTTCGCCGCGGCCATCACCGGTCCGGCTTCCATCGCGGCGTCGGTGATCTGCCGTGACCTGGACGAGCTGTACGACTACATCGCCAACGACATAGGCGCACTCGACGGCCTGTCACGGGCGGAAACGGCGCCGGTCGTGCGGCGGGTGAAGGGCGCCGGCGAACTGGTTGTGTAGCCGCGGAGGGCGAGGCCGCGGGAGCAACGGGCACCGACCACGACGGACATCGCGGTAGCTCAAAGCCCAATCCTGAACCTGATGCCAAAGGTCGCTAGTTCGCGGTGGTGGGCGGTGTGTCGCTGTAGGCGTCGGCTTGGGCGCGGTAGAGCTGGGCGTACCGGCCCGCGGAGGCGAGCAGGTGGGCGTGTGTGCCCTGTTCCGCGACGCGTCCGGACTCGATCACCACGATGAGGTCGGCCATGTTCACGGTCGAGAACCGGTGCGACACGATCACCGTGATGGCGCCCTGCGCCTGGGCCGCGTCCCGTGCCTGCTCGGTGAAGCGCTCGAACAGTTCGTGCTCGGCCTGTGGGTCGAGGGCGGAGGTTGGTTCGTCCAGGACAAGCAGCAGGGGCCGGCGGCGCATCACGCCGCGCGCCAGCGCGAGCTTCTGCCACTGGCCGTGCGACAGGTCAGCGCCCTGGAACAGCAGCCCGAGCTGAGCCTGCAACCGGTCGGGCACGCTGGCGACCACCGAGTCGGCGCCGGCCCGGGTGATGGCACTTTCGATGGCGGGCGTGTCATCGAGCCGCTCCAGGTCGCCCACGCCCACGTTCTCCCGTATCAGGAATTGGAGCCGGGCGAAGTCCTGGAACACGCCGGCTCCGCGCCGGGCCCACTCGCGTGGCTCGAGGTCGGCCATCGGGATGCCATCGACCGTGATGGTCCCGGCGTCCGGGCGGTACATGCCGGTCAGCAGCTTGACCATTGTGGTCTTTCCGGCACCGTTGAGCCCGACCAGCGCGATCGTGCTGCCCGCCGGCAGATCCAGGTCGACGTGTTCCAACACCGGGCTGGACGTACCCGGGTAGGTGAAGGAGACGCCGCGCATGCTGATCCCGCTCACCAGTTCCCGCGGGGCCGGCCGGCTGCCGTTGGCCTGAGTGGCGCCGTACTTCTTGAGCCACAGGTAGTGGCCGGTCACGTGTCCGCCGTCGGTCACCATGGAGAAGCTGCGCACCAACCGGTCGATCTGCCCGCTCAGTGACGCTGTCAAGGTAATGAGTAACACCACGTCACCGACCGTCGCTCGGCCCGCGTCCTTCAGATCCAGTACCAGCGACAGGGCCGCGCCGAGGGCGGCGAGCATCACCAGCCAGCCCGCCGCCTCCAGCCAGGCGCCGTGGATGCGGGACCGCACGATTTCGCCGGTGGTCTTGTCCCACAACTGCATGGCCCGCTGGGAAAGTTCCGGTCCGCTGCCCGCGATGCGCAGTTCCTTGGCCGACTCCGCGCGCACGCACAGATCGTGCAGGGAGCGCTCGTGCCGTTCGTTTTCCGCGGTGCGGTCGCGCACCCGCCGCTGATGCCGGTTGCCGCGGCTGATCAGAACCAGCAGTGGGATGGCGAAGCCGATCAGCAGAGGCAATGCCGGATGGATCCCGACCAACAGCCACGCGCTCAGCCCTAGGCTCACGGCTGTGCCCACCAGTCCCGCGCCGGACCACACCGAGCGGGCCAGCATCATGGTGCCGCGCCGCAGGTTGGTGACGCGGTCCAGGAAGTCGGGCCGTTCCAGATGTTCCAGAGTCGGGATGGAAGCGGCGAGGGCGAGCACTTCCAGGTC
Source organism: Phytohabitans aurantiacus (assembly GCF_027923225.1). Taxonomy (GTDB): domain Bacteria; phylum Actinomycetota; class Actinomycetes; order Mycobacteriales; family Micromonosporaceae; genus Phytohabitans; species Phytohabitans aurantiacus. The sequence goes on along the minus strand of NZ_BSDI01000002.1, from coordinate 79,457 downwards.
GATCTCGCGGCCCACCCGTACGGTGAGGTCCTGGTTCACCTCGCCTTGGATGTGGCCGAGGATGAAGGTACCCGCGTGAGCCAGGACCCCGAGCCCGGCCGCCGCGACGATGGCGACGGTCGTTCGGGTCTGCGCGCCGTCGATGAGCATGCGCTGGCTGGCCGCGGTGAGCGCGGCGGCCCCGGACATCAGCGCGATCAATACGACGTTCGCCACCGCGCTCAGCGGCGCGACCTTCCAGCACAGCCGGAAGGTGTGGCGGTAGACGGTGAGCAGATTCCTCACCGGGGCACCTCCTCGAAGCGGGCGGCCTGCAGGCGCCACAGCCGCGCGTAGGTGCCGTCGTGCGCCAGGAGTTCCTGGTGCGAACCGGACTCGGTGATGCGTCCGCCGTCCAGCACCGCGATGCGGTCGGCGTTGCGAATGGTGGACAGCCGATGCGATATCAGGACCACCGAGACGCCGTCGGCCCGTACCCCGGAGACCACCCGCTCGAAGAACTGGACCTCGGCGTTCATGTCGAGGTTGGCGGTGGGCTCGTCCAGGACGATCAGGTCCCGGCCGTGGGCGACGGCGTACAGCGTGCGAGCGATGGCTATCTTCTGCCATTGGCCGCCGGACAGATCGCGGCCGCCGCTGCCGGTGCGCCACAGTTGGGTATCCAGCCCGTCGGGCAGGCTCGTCAGCACATCCTGCGCGCCGGCCCGCCGAAGCGCCTCAGCCACGGCGTCGTCGTCCACCGGCACCTCGGGCGCGCCGAGCGTGATGTTGTCTCGCACGGTCGCCGGGTAACGCAGAAAGTCCTGGTACACCACGCTCAGCCGGCGCCGCCACCAGGCCACATCCAGCTCCGCGAGGTCTTGACCGGCGACGAGAATGCGTCCACCGGTGGGCCGGTAAAGACCAGCGAGCAGCTTCGTGAGCGTCGTCTTGCCCGCACCGTTGACACCCACCAGGGCAAGCACCTCGCCCTTGCCGATCGTCAGATCCAGGCCACAAAGGATGGGACGCGAGCCGCTCGGGTATCCGAACTCCACCTGCTCGAACCGGACCTCGGACTTCGCGAGCTTGCCTGAACCGCCGGCGGGCTGGGGTTCGCCGTAGCGGGCGACCAGCCGATCGACGGCTTGCACGGCACCCTTGCCGTACTCGATATCGAATGTTTCGAACCCGACGTAGGTGATCTCGAAGATGCCCACAGCCGCGACCACGCAGGTGCTCAGCGTGCCGATGCTGATCGAGCCGTTCGCCGCCGCCAGACCGGGAACGAGGAACGCGCCCGCGGCGCACAACACCGACAACAGCACGGTCAGCCCTTGCCGGCGCAGGATACTGCGCCGCAGTGCCCACATCGGTGAACGCAGCTCCCAGTGCGCGGTGGCCCGCCGCATCACCAGCCAGTCCGCCAGGCCGAACAACCGAATCTCCTTGGCCGCCTCCAGCCCGGCGGCCAAGTCGTCCAGATACTCGATCCGCCGATGCCCCGGAACGAGCCGATCGTTGTAGGCCACGAAGAACGTCCACTGACGACGCTGCAGGGTGCGGCTCAACAGCGAAGCCAACAGCAAAAACACCGCCAGCCACGGGAAATGGACGGCAACCACCGCGGCCGAAGCAACGGCCGCCAGCGTCCGCCCGGCAAGCACCATGCTGGAATACGCCGCCGTACCCGACGAACGCACCCACCACCCCTCGCCGATTTCGCTGGCCCGTGCGGCGTCGTCGGCGAACTCCGCCTCCTCAAGATGAGCGATCGTGTCCGGTCGCAGCGCGATCGCCCGCAACCGAACGCGAAGCGCCCCATCGACCCGCCGCCCGATGCCCGTCATCACCATGTCGCTGAGTGGCCGGGTCAACCTGCTCACCAGCAGCGCACCCAACAGCGCGCCCAGCGCCCACCCCACCGGCTGATCCTCGACGGCCCGCCGAACCAACTCGCCGCTCAACACAGCCGTCACCGGCGTAGCGAGGACGAACAGCACCAGAACGGCGATCATCCCGGCGACCAAGCCGTACCCGGCCAAAGGCAGCAGCCGCACGAGCCGGATCCGTTCAGCCAGCACCGCTCGGAACTCCGACGGTCGCAGCGCACCCAACCCCAGCCGAGGATCCGGAATCTCCGGCACCACGCGCGAGCGCCGTCGGACGCTGGCCCGACGCCTCATACCGGCACGCACAGCTGCTGCCTCGCATCTCGACTACTCGATCCGGTCAATGCATCGCCATCGTTCCGGTTCACAGGCCGATGCGCGATCAATATTCCAAACAGAGGTGGTTGGCGAGGCGGCGAACGCAGGGGTAGCTCAAAGCCCGATCCTGAACACCCGATCAGCGCTGGTGTCTGGCTGCTTCAGACGGGTTGACCGTCCCGTGCCAGGTCGGCATTGGACGGTGACCGATCGCCACATCGAAGGCGGCGCGGGCGAGAAGGCGGGTCGAGTCAAGCGTTGGGATCGGGCTGAGATCTGGGGTGACCAGCAGTGGTATTTCGGTGCACACCAACGCCACGGCGGCGCAGCCTTGTGCCTCGAACCGTTCGATGATCTGGACGTACCGTTGGAGGGACTCGTCGGTGAAAACGCCGTTGACGAGTTCTTCGAAGATGATCGTGTTGACGATCTGGCGGTCTGCCGCGCCGGGCGTTACGGCGGTGATCCCGTGCGCCTCGAACGCGCGCGGGTAGAGCCGACTCTCCATGAGGTAGCGGGTGCCGAGCACACCGACTCGGGTATGCCCGTCGAGTGCGGCGCGCTCGGCGACGATCTCGGCGATGTGCAGGCCGGGCAGCTCCAACCGGGTACCGGCCCGTTCGAGCGCCAGATGGGCGGTGTTGTCCGGGCAGACGAAGAAGTCCGCACCCGCGCGGGCCAGTCGGCCCACGCTCACCGCTAGCGTGTGCGCGATCTCGTCGTGACGCCCGTGGTCCCAAGCGGCCATGCTGTGCCCCATTGCGATGCAGTCCAGGGTGACGTCGGGATGCTGGTGCGGTCCGAGTTCCCGGAAGCCTTCCTGACAGAACGCGCGAAAACACAGGGCGGCGCCTTCAGCGCTGTGGGCCAGTATGCCGACATGTTTCATCTAAGAAGGACACTCGTTGAGTGCGAATCGCACAAGATCTTGGGAGTATCTTGAGCACAATGCATCGTCATGGGGACGAGCCGTGGAGGACGGTGAGCACGCTGCCCAGCCAGAACGTGATCGACGCGACCGACGCCCGGCTGCTGCTGGCGTTGAGCGAACATCCCCGCGCCACGACCGTTGCGCTCGCCGACCAGGTGGGCATCTCCCGCAACACGGCGCAGGCCAGGTTGGCCAAGCTCGAGGAGGGTGGTGGCCTGTCGTCGTTCGAGCGTCGGGTCGATACCCGGTCGCTGGGTTACCCGATGACGGTGTTCGCCGTAGTCCAGGTCGTACAGAGCCGACTCGACCAGGTCGCGGCGGCCCTCGCGGACATACCCGAGGTGCTCCAGGTACATAGCGTCAGCGGACCGAACGACCTCGTCGTCCACGCTGTCGCCGTCGACGCCGACGACCTCTATCGGATCGCCGGCCAGATCCTTGCGATCCCGGGCGTTCAGCGCACCAACACCTCGGTCGTAACCCGCGAGATCGTCCCGTACCGCACCGGTCCCCTCCTTCGCCGTCTGGCCAAGAGCTGACGGAGATCCACAACCGGCCGCCGTTCCACGCATAGCGCGTAGCGGTAGGGTCAATCACGCCGATCCGAGCGGCGGATCTTGCGCATGAGCATCGCCCAAACGCCGTACCCGGATCCGACATTGCCGGTGACCACCCCCGCGGCTGTTCCCATGGCGAGGGCGTTCGCGCAGTCCGGGCAGACCTCCCGCCCGGTGATCGTCTTCTCGAAAGGATCCCGTACGCGCCGATGGCAATCCGGGCACACCCGTGCCGACAACCCCATGACGGCCTCCGCTAATCGACTGTCTGCAGCATAGGAATGCCATGCACGTCCGAAAGGCATGGCTCACGCTCAGGCTCTTGACAATAGTTTCCCCTCTCGGCAACTATTGTCCACGTGATGGAGGATCGCGGACGGGAGTTGGCTGCGTTGCTTCAGGCCCTGGCCGACCCGACCAGGCTCGGCATCGTGCAGCTTCTGAGCACCGGCCCCCGACGCGCCGGGGAGCTGGCCGAGCAGTCCGGCCTGTCCGCGGCGGCGACGAGTAAGCACCTGCGTGTCCTACTCCAAGCCGGGGTGGTGGCCGACGAGCGTCCGCCCGAAGACGCGCGGCTTCGGGTCTTCCGGCTTCGACCCGAGTCGGTGACCGCGCTGCGGGCGTGGCTCGACCAGCTTCAAGCGCACTGGGACGACCAGCTGCGCTCCTTCAAGCGGCACGTGGAGAGGCGCGATGACTGAGGCACAGACGGTTTCGTCCACTGTCGACGTCGCGGTCGATCCCGCGACGGCTTTCAAGGCGTTCACCGAGGAAATGGACCTATGGTGGGTACGCGGACCGATCAACTTCTGGTCCGATGGCGGACGTGTGGTCGAGGTTCGCTGCGAGCCGGGCGTGGGTGGGCGGATCCTTGAGATCCTCGACGATCCCACGGCAGGCACTGTCTTCGAGCGTGCGCGCATCACACTGTGGGAGCCGGGCGTCCGGCTCGGGTGGGCCAGCTCGACCGACGACGTGCAGACCGACGTGAGCTTCGCGCGCGTCGAAGGCGGAACCCGGGTCACCGTCACGCACGTGATTCCCACGGGCGGGCATGACAGGGGAGGCTCGGCGTGGAGCCGCGTCGTGCCGAGGTGGTTCGGGGCCTGGTGCGACAGGCGGGGCCGGGTACCCCACGAACAGATCGACATCGCCCGGCTATCCCTCGGCGTGTACTACACACGTCCGGCCGCGGCCGCCCGCTGGCTCGCCGACGTCTTCGGTTTCGAGCCGGCCAGTGACCTGCCGGTCGGGCCGGATCCGCTCCCAGAGGGCGAGCACGGCCACCCGTGGATCGAGTTCCGGATCGGCAACGCCCTGCTCAATGTGTTCAAACTCGACGGTGAACGAGCCAACGGCGCGCGCACGCACGTGCCATGGATCTACGTCGACGACCTCTCCGCGCACTTCGCCCGCGCCAAAGGCAAAGGAGCGACCATTGTGGACGACATCAACGCGCACTCCGGCTCGTCCGCCTATGTCGTCGACGACCTGGAGGGCAACCGCTGGACCTTCTCACAGGCACGCCCCGCCATGCGCTGACCCGGCGGAGCCTTCGGGATCAAGCGGTGAGTGCGCCCGCGATGGTGGTGATGAGCTTCCGCTGTAGCGGCGTCGGGTGTTTGGTGGCGCGGACCACGGCGAACACAGGCAGGCGCGGTCGGGCGCCGGCGATCCGAACCTGGCGTAGGGTGCCGTCGGCGAGGTCGGCGGCGACCGAGGCATGGAAGAGCAGGGCGACACCGAGCCCGGCCCGTACCGCATGCTTGATCGCTTCGGGATGGCCGAACTCGATGGTCACGGTGCGGTCGGTGATGCCCAGGTCGGCGAGGGCACTGTCTTCAAGGTCGCGGCGGATGGAACCGCGTGGGGTGGACACGAACGGGAGGCGGGCGAGGTCGGCCGGGGCGATCTCGTCGCCGGCTGGGTGCGGTGCGTCGGGCGCGACGACGAGCACCAGGTCCTGGTGGCCGAGGAGTTGGCCGGTCAGCCCGCGGCCGTACGGGATGCGCGGGGCGATGGGCACGGCCAGGTCGCAAAGGCCGGAGGTGAGCGCCTCCCAGATCTGGTCGGGGTCGAATACGTGCACCGTGATGCGGGCGTGCGGGTTGGCGCGAGCGAAGTCGGTGAGGATGGGCGGGAGCAGGTAGCTGCCCACGGTCATGCTGGTGGCCACGGCGGCGGCGCCGCCTGTGCCGCTGGTGAGGCCGGCGAGTTCGCGGTCGAGTTCGGTGCTGCGGCGCAGCGTCTCGCGAGCCCAGGTGTAGGCGGCATGCCCCGCGTCGGTGAGCTCCAGCCGCTGCCTGACGCGGCGAAACAGGTCGGCGCCGAGCCGGGCCTCCAACTGCCGGATGTGGCCGCTGACCACGGGCTGCGTGACGTACAGGTGGTCGGCGGCGCGTCCCACACCGCCGTGCTCGACGACGGCGCAGAAGACCTCGAGCTTGTGCAGGGAGACCCGGCCATCCATCCCGCCATCATAGGCGAAACGCTATGAGCGTCTCGCGGGATACGACTTTGCCGTCCAGCGTAGCCGCATCTAGCTTGGGAAACGGCAATGAGTGACAACCTATGAGGTTTGATGGACGAGGTATTGGAAGCGGTCGAGCGACGCGTGTTGTGGCTGGCCACGGCCATCGTCGACCACGCCAACCGGATCCGGCCGCGCGGCGAGGTGAAGGTCGGCGGGCATCAGGCCTCCAGTGCGTCCTTGGTGTCGGCGATGACGGCACTGTGGTTCGGTGCCCTCGACGCCGACGACCTGGTGTCGGTGAAGCCGCACGCGTCTCCAGTGCTGCACGCGATCAACTACCTTCTCGGTGACCTGCCCGAGGAGTACCTGACGACGTTGCGGCAGCGCGGCGGGCTGCAGAGCTATCCGTCGCGGCGCAAGGATCCCGACCGGGTCGACTTCTCCACCGGCTCGGTCGGCCTCGGTGCGACCGCGCCGCTGTGGCAGGCCGTCGCCGCCCGCTACCTGGACTCGCGGCGACCGGTGCCGCTCCCGCCGCGCCGGCACATCGCGCTGATCGGTGACGCCGAGCTGGACGAGGGCGCGGTGTGGGAGGCTGTCGCCGATCCGGTCGTCAGCGAGCTCGGCGAGCTGTTGTGGGTCGTCGACGTCAACCGCCAGTCGCTCGACCGCGTGGTACCCGGCGGCGCGGTCCGCCGGTGGCAGGGCATGTTCGAGGCGGCCGGCTGGCAGGTCATCGAGCTCAAGTACGGCCGGCGGCTGCGCCGGCTCGCCACCCGCCCGAGCGGCGACGGGGTGCTGCGGGCGCTGGACGAGATGCCCAACGAGGAGTACCAATGGCTGCTCCGCACATCGCCGTCTGAGATCCGGGCCCGGCTGGGGCACGGCCTGGACGGCGTGGACGACCGCGAGGTGCGGCGGGCGCTGCGCGATCTCGGCGGGCATGACCTGGCCGACCTGAGCGACGCGTTCGCGAAGGCGTCGACGCAGCGGCCGACCGTCGTCTTCGCGTACACGATCAAGGGTTGGGGTCTGCCCCTCGAAGGGCATCCGGCGAACCATTCCGCGCTGCTGACCGAGGCGCAAATGCGCGACCTCGCCGCCGAGCTCGGCGCCGACGTCGACCGGCCCTGGGCCCGCTTTCCGGCCGGGAGTCCGGAAGCGGAGCTGTGCGCTCGGGTGGCCGAGCGGCTGCGGCGCCACCCGCGAACCCGCGGCGCCGGCACGCCGATACCAGCGGACCTGGGTCTCGGATATGGCGGTACCGTGTCCACGCAGGCCGCGCTCGGGCGGTTCTTTCTGGCTCTGCGCCGCACCGCCCCGAGGGCGGCCGAGCGGGTCGTCACGGTCAGCCCGGACGTCGCCAGCTCCACCAACCTCGGTGGCTGGATCAACAAGGTCGGCGTGTGGCACGTCCACGGCCGGCGCGACTACTTCGCCGAGGACCCGCAACGGCTGTTGCGCTGGGTCGAGTCGCCCGCCGGGCAGCACATCGAGCTAGGCATCGCCGAGACCAACCTGGTGGGACTGCTGTCCGAGCTGGGCACCACATGGGACCGGTGGGGTGAGCGGTTGCTGCCGATCGGCACGCTCTACGACCCGTTCGTGGGCCGGGCGCTGGAACCGTGGAGCTTCGGGATGTACGCCGGCGGGCAGTCGATCCTGATCGCCACGCCTTCCGGGGTGACACTCGCCCCGGAGGGCGGCGCCCACCAGAGCGCGCTCACCCCGTTGATCGGCATCGGGCAGCCCGAGTGCGTGTACTACGAGCCCGCGTTCGCCTCGGATCTGGAGTGGATTCTGCTGCACTGCATGCGGCGGCTCGGCGTCCCGGGCGGCAGTTCGGCGCTGCTGCGGCTCTCCACCCGGCCGGTCGACCAGTCGCTGGCCACAGTGCCGGACAACCCGGCGCTGCGCGCGGATCGGCGGCGGGCGTGCCTGGCCGGCGGCTACCGGCTGGTCGAGCCGGACACTGAGCCGCAGGTCAGGCTGGCCGGCGTGGGTGCGGTCGTGCCGGAGGTGGTGGCGGCGGCGCGACGCCTCGCGGCCGAACACGGGATCGCCGCCGAGGTCGTCTGCGTGACAAGCCCGGACCTGCTCTTCCGTGCGCTCAGCGCCCGGCAGGGACAGACCTCCGGCGACGCCTCGATTCTGGACAGCCTCTTCGCCCCCGCTCTCCCGCTCATCACCGTCCAGGATGGACATCCGCATGCGCTGGCGTTTCTCGCGGCCACGACACCACACCGCGTGGTCAACCTCGGCGTCACCGGCTTCGGGCAGTCCACTGACCTACCGGACGGATACCGGCTGCACGGTTTGGACGCAGCGCACATCGTCCACACCGTACTGTCCACAGTGAAGGAGACGTGACCATGTGGCGTACCTACTCGACCGGTTCGAGCTTCGAAGCGATGGCGCCGTACTCCCGCGCCATGTACGACGACCAGTGGGTGTTCGTCTCCGGAACCACCGGCTTCGACTACGACACCATGTCCGTCGCCGAGGACGTGGCCGCCCAGTGCCGGCAAGCGTGGCGCAACGTCGAGAACGCGCTCCGCGAATGCGGCAGCCACCTCGGGGAGATCACACAGTTCCTCATGGTACTCACCGATCCGGCCGACCTGCCCGTGATCGCCCAGGTGATGACCGAAGTGCTGCCCACACGGCCCGCCGGCACCGCGATCTGCGCCGCGCTGGTTGACCCCCGGCTGCGGTACGAGGTGCAGGTGACCGCGCGGCGTGGCCTGCGGCTGGCTGGCGGCGCGTGACCCCGCGGCTGGGCGTGCTCACCTCGACGCACGCGGTCAACGACTTCTACCAGGGCGCGGTGCCGGCGATCCTGCCGTTCCTGGTGGTGGAGCGCGGCTACGGTTATGCCGCTGCCAGTGGTGTCACCCTGGCGGCGACGTTCCTGTCCAGCCTCGCCCAGCCGGTGTTCGGGGTGCTGGCCGACCGGCGGCGCCGGCTCTGGCTGATCGCAGCCGGCATGCTCGTCGCCGGAGTCGGTGTCGGACTGGTCGGGCTCGGCGGCGGATACTGGCTCACCTGCGCCGCGGTGGCGCTGTCCGGGCTCGGCGTCGCCGCTTACCACCCCGAGGCGGCGCGCGCGGCCAGGGACGCGGCTGCCGGGTCCGCCCGCCGGATGAGCTGGTTCACCGTGGGCGGTACGGCCGGCAGCGCCGGCGCGGCCCTCGTCGTGGCGCCGGTGCTCGGCGGCACCGGCTTGTCCGGCACCCCATTGTTGGCCCTGCCCGCGCTCGCCCTCGCGGTGCCGCTCCTACCCCGCCTGCGGCGCGGCGTCTTTCGGCAGGCCACCGCCACACCGGCGGCGACGACGACCGGCCGGGACGCCTGGCGGGCGTTCGGCTGGCTCACCGCCGTCGTGGTCGTGCGCTCGATCACCGCCTACGGGCTGTACTCCTTCCTGACCCTGTTGCTGATCGCCCGGTTCGGCGTGTCCGAGGTCGTGGCCACGCTGGCGCTGCTGACCTACACCGGCACCGGGGTGGCCGGCACGCTGCTGGGCGGCCGGCTGGCCGACCGACTCGGCCGGGTGACCACCGTCCAGATCGGACTCGTCCTCTGTGTACCCGGAGTGCTGGGCCTGCTCATGGCACCCAACCTCTACGTGGCTCTCGCGGCCGCGATGGTCGCCGGACTCGGCGTCTTCATCCCGTTCTCCGTCGACATCACCCTCGGCCAGGAGTACCTGCCGCACCGGGTCGGCACCGCCAGCGGAGTCACCCTCGGCCTGTCCGTCTCCGCCGGTGGCGTCACCGCACCCCTGCTCGGTCTGCTCGCCGATGCCCGCGGCCTGACCCCAGCGTTCCTCGCCATCGCCGCCATACCACTGCTCGGCCTGGCCGCGTCCATCCGCCTGCCCGAAACCCGTCCACGCAAGGAGCCAGTCCCATGACCGACTTCAGCTACGCCGGCGCCGACGGCTACCCCCTCTACGCCACCCAGGTCGGCGCTGGCGGGCCTCCGCTCGTGCTGCTACACGGCGGCGGACCCGACCACCACAGCCTGCTGCCGCTCGCCGGCCTGCTCGCCGATCGGCACACCGTCATCCTGCCCGACGTACGCGGCTACGGCCGCTCGGTCTGCGCCGATCCGGCTCTACACACCTGGGCCCAGTACACCTCCGACGTGATCAGCCTGCTGGACCACCTGCACCTTGCCACCGCCGCGCTCGGCGGCACCGGCCTGGGCAGTACCGTCACACTGCGCGCCGCCCGCGACCACCCGGACCGGATCCGTGCCGCGATCGCGATCAGCGTCGAAAACATCGAGGAGGACGAGGCGGCCAAGCGGGCCGAGACCGCGTTTCTCGACACGTTCGCCGCCACCGTCAGGAACGACGGCATCGAGGCCGCCTGGGCACCCATCCTTCCCGCCTTCCCACCGGTCATCGGCACGATGGTCCGCGACGCGATACCCCGCTCGGACCCGGACAGCATCGCCGCCGCGGCCGCCATCGGCCACGACAGCCCCTTCGGCAGCGTCGACGACCTGGCCTCGGTGCCGGTGCCAACGCTCGTCGTCCCGGGAGCCGACGCCCGCCACCCGACCCAACTGGCCGAGCGGGTAGTGCGGGTGATGCCGAACGCCCGCCTCGCCGCCGTCAGTCTCTCCGCCGACCTACGCACCGCCGACGACCTCGCGGCCGCCATCGCCCCGGCGGTACGCGAGTTTCTGGACGCCGTATCGTGACCGCCCAGCGGATCGGCCTGCTCGGCGGGATGAGCTGGCTATCCACAATGGACTACTATCGCCTACTCAACGAGGGCACCAACCACCGGCTCGGCGCCGAGCACTCGACCGACCTCGTGCTGCGCTCACTGGACTTCCAGACGCTACTGGACACAGTGGATCACGCTGGCGCCGTCGAGGACCAGTTGGACGCCGCCGCCGACGATCTGGCCGCGGCCGGAGCCGCCGTCCTGGCCGTCGCCGCGATCACCGCACACCGCTTCACCCATCGCCTGGAACACCGCCGCGACATGCGTTTCGTCCACGTCGGGCAAGCCACCAGCCATGCGTTGGCGAGCCACGGCGCGCGCCGGCCCGGCCTGCTCGCCACCTCGATCACGCTGCGCGACGCCGCCCTGGTCGAGCGCATCACCCACGGCACCGAGCCGATCCTGCCGGACGCCGGCCACCGGGCCGCACTCGACGAAATCATCTTCGGCGAGCTCATCCGGGGACCGGCCAGCGACACCGGTCAGAAGGTACTCGCCCGAGTCATCGACGAGTTGGGCGCGAACGGCGCCGACGCGATCCTGCTGGCCTGCACCGAACTCTCCACCGCCCGACCACACCTACCTACCCGGCTGCCTATCCTCGACACCACCGCCCTGCACTGCGCCGCCATCCTCGAAACGGCCGCATCAGCGGGTATTTCGACTTCTTCCTCGCTCTAGGTCTCCGCTCTGTTGACGCCGAGTGGGCCGCGAGCAGCACGACTGTGGCCAGGGTCATCGCACCGGCGCCGTATGCACCGGTGTGCATGCCGTCCACGAAGCCGGTGGTGTAGGTTCGACGGTGCGCGGTGATGCCCATCCGTGCTCGCCGCTGGTGATCAGCCCGAGTCTTTCAGGTCAAGCCCCAACGCGCGGCAGGGTTGTGAGGGGTGGACTGTCAGTACACCCTTCAGCAGAGACTTCTTCGCGACCGTGAACAGCGGTTCTCTGGACGGTGGGCACCGATGGGCGGTGCTTCGACGCGACGGAGAAGTGACATGGTTGAGAAGAAGGTTCTGCTGATCACCGGCGCCGGGCGGGGTATGGGCGTGGACATCGCCAAGGCGGCTCTGGCCGCCGGGTACGCGGTGGTCGCGACCGGCCGACGCCCGGAAGCGGTGGCGCGGGCGGTAGGCGCCGCTGAGGACCTGCTGACGGTACGGCTCGACGTGACCGACCCCGCGAGCGCGCAGGCCGCGGTGCGGGCGGCGGTGGACCGGTTCGGACGCATCGATGTACTGGTCAACAACGCCGCCAACTTCATCGCCGGGTTCTTCGAGGAGATCACTCCCGACGACTTCCGGGCGCAGATCGAGACGAACCTGTTCGGCCCGCTGAACGTCACCCGCGCGGTGCTGCCCGTGATGCGCGCCCAGCGGTCCGGGCTGGTCGTGACGATCTCGTCGACCGCCGGGATCGTGGGCGGGGAGTTCACGTCGGCGTACGCGGCGTCGAAGTTCGGCCTCGAAGGCTGGATGGAGTCGCTGACCCCGGAGATCGCGCCGTACGGCGTCCACACGATGCTCGTCGATCCCGGCTTCTTCCGCACCGATCTGCTCACACCCGAGTCGACCAGCTACGCGCAGCCGAGCATCGACGACTACATCGAACGCACCAAGCAGACCGTCACCGCGTGGAACGGCATGAACGGCCGGCAGGGTGGCGATTCCGCCAAGCTCGCCACCGCGCTAATCCAGCTCGTCGGTTCGGACGAGCCACCGCTGCGCTGGGCCGCCGGTGCCGACGCGGTCGCCGCCTTCGAGGACAAGGGTCGGACCCTGATCAAGCAGGCCGACGCCTACCGCGAGCTGTCCTCGTCGCTGGCCCACGACGACGCTTCCTGAACTCGACCCAGCGGGGTCGCGCGGCCATGCCGGCAACCTGACCGCGACGCCGCGCGTGTTTCTTTGCATCGACCACATGGAGGTAGGTGCGTTGGCGGACTTCGCGGGATTCGACGAGTTCTACCGGGGTGGCCGGCAGCGGCTGCTCGGGTACGTCCTCCTGCTCACCGGCGACCTTGCCGAGGCGCAGGACGTGGTCCAGGAGGCGTACATGCGGGCCTGGCAGCACTGGTCCGCCATCCACCGGTACGACGACCCGGAGGCATGGATGCGAACGGTGGCCAGCCGAATCGCGATCTCGCGGTGGCGAAAGATCCGCGGCCGGGCGAGGGCGTACCTCCGTAACGGTCCGGCCGAACCGGTACCCGCGCCCAGCCTCAACACGGTCGCGGTGGTCGAGGCGATGCGCCGGCTCCCCGCCGAGCAGCGGGTGGCGATCGCGATGCACTATCTGCTCGGTATGCCGGTCGTCGACGTGGCGCGGGAGACCGGCGCACCGGTCGGCACCGTCAAGGCCCGGCTGCACCGCGGCCGGGCCGCCCTGGCCGAACTGCTGGCCATCGACGCCGGGGAGCCCGCCGATGCGTGAGTTGCACGATTTGATGGACGACGTGCGCAGCGACCTGACCGTCGTGCGCTGGCCGGACAGCCACGAGCTGCGCCGTCGCGTCCGCCGCCGGCGGCAGCGCACGATCGTCGTCGCCGTGGCGCTGGTGACCGCGGTGACGGCCAGCGCGGCCAGCCTGGCCCGGCCGCCGCACCGGGCGTCTCCGCCGCCACCCGCGGCCACATCGACGGTCGACGCCAGCCCGGTGCAGATCCCCCAGTCCGCCCTACTGCGACCCGAGGATGTCGGCGCCGGACCCGACACCCAAAACGACGGGGAGGGCGCGTCCAAGCCGATCGACTTCACCTTCCCGCTGTATTTCTGCTTCGAAAAGCGCGCCCCCGAGCTGCTCGCCGTTCGCCCGCGCTATTCGCACGGCCAGACCCTCCTGCTGGGCACGGAAAGCGACCGGCCGGACCGGCCCTACGTCCTCGGGCAGGCGACGTACCGCCTCACCGCGTCGCAGGCCACCACGTTCCTGCCTGACCTACGCGCGGCGTTGAAGTCGTGCCAGGACTTCACACAGACCGGTGAATACGAACGGCCGGAAGGCACGGTCGAGGCACGCGGCCACCACAACTGGTCGATAGTCGCGAGCGGCTTCGCGGGTGACGATTCGATCCTCGTGCGGCACGACGCTGTCGCACGGAACGCGAAGACCAACCAGGTGATCGGAGAGTCGAACGCGCTATTGGTTTATCTACGCGTCGGGGAGCTGATCACGGTACTCGACCCGCGCGCCGGCATCTCCGCCGACGACTTGCTACGGATCGCCACCACCGCCGCCCAGCGGCTTTGCACGATCGCCGATCCCCCATGCCGATGAACGATCGAATAATCATGATCGGCGGCGGCGCCGCGCTGACCCTCGTCGTACTCACAGCCGGCACCGCCGGTGCGTTCGCGCTCTGGGCCACCACCTGGTCAGAGGCCGACCCGGAATGCGAACCGGTCACCATCGGCGATTGCGTCGCCCCAGCTGACGTCGCGCCGGTCGCCACCGTGGGGATAGTTGCCATCGCCGCGATCGGAATGGTCATCGGCCTCGGTTTCATCCTCGCGACGACGGCCATCATCGGCAACACCACGACCTGGCAGCCCCGGCCGCTGTCCGGAACCTCCGTCGCCATCGGGCTCGGCGTCGCGGCCACCTTCGGCAGCTGTGTATTCGCGACGCTGTTGGGCTGTGCGTTGTCCCTGGCCCAGGTACTCCCCCTCATCGAACTCTGACGCCTGGCCGCCGGCAGGTCTGAGCTGCCCTCAGTGGAGGAGGAAGTGTTGTACGGCTTGGTCGCCGGCGGCATTGCGGCCCTGGATCGAGTGGCCCATGCCGGGGATGATCACCAGCTCGCCGCGCGGCATCTGGGCCGCTCGCTCCACCGCCCACTCCAGCGGCGTGGACAGATCCCGGTCCCCGTTGATCAGCAGCACCGGCATGGTGAGCCGGTGGCGCGGCGGCTGTGGGTTTGCGCGCGCCGGTGGCCAGTACCGGCAGGCCTGAACGATGCCGTTGCCGACGGCGGTCTGTGGCTCGAACGGCCACACCTGCCTGGCGGATAGGTTTCGCCGCGCCTCGGCGACGGCAGCGTCTCGTTGCCACAGCGGCGCCATCGAGTTTCCCCAGGGCGCGTGGACGAGGTCAGCGCAGAGCGTCGCCACATGCAGCCCCGCACTGTACTCGGCGGGCGGCGTGTCCTGGCCGCCCTGTAGCGCCGCGATGGCCTGGTTGAGCGGTTCCGGTTCGCCTTGGGCGGCCAGACGCAGCAGTGGCAGCACGGGGAAGTATCCCTCGCCGGTCAATTTCGGATCGACGATGCTTGCGATCACTATGAGGTCGAAGACGCCGACGCCGTTGTCGTATCGACGCACGACGCCGGCGAGCGCCGCCGCCGGGTCGAATCCACAGTTCTGTTCCTGGCATGCCTGGCGCAGCATCCATCCGGTGCGGCGCAGGCCGGCGACGTACAGCGGGTCGATGTCCAGCGGAACCACCGAGTCGAGCACCATCCGGCTCACCCGCCCGGGGAACGTCAGTGCGTAGTGTTGGGCCACGAACGTGCCGTACGACACCCCGTCGATCGTCCACCGCGAGACGTCGAGTGCCTGGCGCAGATCCTCGAGATCGGCGACGGTATCCGCGGTCGTGTAGTGGTGCCGGCCCTGTCCGAGCTGGCGCGCGCACTCGCGTACGGCCTCGCGCGAGGGCGGGGTGATGTCGGACGAGCCCACCTCGGCCTGTAGACGCTCGCAGTCGATCGCACCCTCACCGGTCCCTCGCTGATCGATCATGACCATGCGGTAGTCGTTCAACAGATACGAAACGCGTTGCCTGATTCGCGGAACGAGGCCGACGCCGGGCTGCCCCGGCCCGCCGCTGAGCATGAGCAGCGTGCCGCGCGGTGCGGCCGTGTTGTCCGCCACGGCGACCGGCAACCGCAGCGTCCCCGGCGTGTGTCCGGTGCGGTCCCGCGGAACGGTGAGATACGAACACGTGAAGCCGGCGATGCCCGCGCAGGGACGCGAATCGGTGAGCCGTGGCCGGGGCCCGGCTGGTGTCGCCGCCACCCGCGCCACTGTCGCTTCGGCGGAGGCCGTCTCGGCCGAGGCGGGCTGCGAGGCCGGACCGAGCATGGCGCAGACAACACCGGTCACGACGATTCCGGCCCAGTGTCGTGCGCGGGGTGCTCGCATCTGAGGCTCCTCCCGATCGGCGAACTCGCCAGTCATGCTGCACCTGCCGGACCGCGGCCGCGTTGAACATTGATGCGCGATTCAGCCGGCGCGGCCAGCATGCGCCGTACCTCACTGGGCAGGCGGCCGAGCTGCCGCCGCATCACCCGGGTCAGGTGCGCCTGGTCGGCGAAGCCGTGCCGGGCGGCGAGCGTGCGCAGGTTGGTCGCGCCGTCCTGTAGGTCAGCCAGCACCGCGCGGATGCGGAGCCGATTGCGGTACGCGGTCAGGGTTTCGCCGGTGGCGTGGCGGAACACCCGGCTCAGGTGGTGCGGTGAGGAGCCGACCAGCGCGGCGAGCTCATCAAGCCCTACCGAGTACTGGGCAGCTGCCAGCGCCTCACGGGCACGGTCGGCCAGCCGCCGGTGCGCCACCAACGTAGCCGGGTGGCGCGGCGTCCAGGCGCCGTCCACGCCCGCCGTACGGGACTCGGGCGCGGTCAGCAGCCGGTCGAGCAGACCATGCATCTGTTCCACGACGGCGAACGCGTCCACACCTCGGCGAGACGCGGCGACCAGCGCACGGTGCGACAGATCCACATCGTCGTCCAACGGAAGCCGGTGGGCGGACAACCCCCACTCGCCGTCGCGTGCGGCCAGCATTTGCGGGGCGAACTCCACCGAGGTGAAGGTGTCACCGCAACCCAACGGATGGGCCAACCGCAGCTCGTCCCCTGGGTGCGTGAACACCGCCGCGCTCAGCCGGTGCGTCGACTCGTACGAAGGCGGGGTGAAACCCGTCCGGTCGAGGCCGCACCGCCCCTCGAACACGTCCAGACCGGCAGCGTGCGCCAGGCATCGTCCCGAGCCGGGTAGGCCGGCATACCTGGCAGAACACTTCCCACACAGCCCACCCGCGGCGTCCCTCGTCTCCATACTCCCCAAGACGCCCGTCGTGCGCTCGCGAGTTGGCACGAACGGCTATGCACCGCCCTTTTTGATGTTCCATCGGGCGTTACGCGAAACTCGCGCCGCCACTCGGCTTCCGGGGGTAGGCCGTCAACGACGTCGAGGGCGCAGCAGGCGCGGCCGGGAAGTCTCCGGCATCAGCACGCCGACGGCACCGATGAAACCCACAACTATCAATGCCCCACCGACCAGTATCCCCATGTCGCTTCTTGGCGAGGCATCGGTGAATTCACCCCACTCGGTCAGGAAGACCCGCGGTTGTGAGGTGTCGACCATGATGCGGGTCTGGTCGCCCTTCGCCGGGCAATCTCCGATGCATGCGATCCGTGTCCGGTACGACTTGCCGGCGTACCGGTACACGAGCGTCAGCTTCGACTCGGCGAGAGACTCGTACCGGCCTGGGCTGCGGTCGCTGCGACCGACGACGTCGGCCATCACGGGCGCGCCCTGATCACGCAAGGCTATGGCGTTCGCATCCTGGCGGCTCTGCGCGACAAGCGCGATGGTCGCGATCCCCACACCGATCAGGACGAGGACGAAACAAACCGCCATCCGCTTTCGCCGTGGCCGCCTGCCCGCGGACTCCGCAGAACCATAGACACGGTTGGTGGTGCCGAGGGACACGTTGATGAGATAGCCCTCGTAACTGCGCATCGACACCACCAGCCAGTCGTCTTCGGCTAGGCCGCGCAGCTGGCGCTTCGTGCCGGACGACGCCACCACGCCCGCCAGGCCAACACCCGCCAACAGCGTCCCCAGAACGACCACGCTGGCGTGCACGTCACCACCGCGCAGCGCCGAGATAAGCGCCTCCCGGGTGGGGCGGCGGAGATCCTTTTCGACATCGAGCCCGGTCCAGCGCACGTCGAGCGGCCCGTCGGCTTCACACAGGCCTCGTTCACGCAGCCGCGCCAGGACGGCGGCGGTCACGGACGGTGCGAGCTCTCCCAGCCACTCGACCGGCGAACGGGCATCGGAGTCAGCCATGCGGGCGATCACTTCGTCGAGCACCGGGTCGCCGGATGGTGCCGACGATCGAACCATCAGGGTCTCGCCGTCCGGGTCGAGTTCGATCCGCTCGCCGAGATGCAGCTCCGCCAGGGCAGCGGCGCCAACGAGGACCTCCACAGTGGACCAGCGTGGGTGGCGCCATCCGGACGAGGGATGAGCGAGAACGAACGCGGCCTCCGGCATCGTCAGGTCGGGCACAACCTCATGATCGCTCACCCCGTCAACACCTCACCAGACAATGGGTCTACCAGCCACGGGTCGTGCGCCGCGCAGGGCGAGGCCGCGGGAGCAGCGGTCGCGCGCGACGCACGCCGCGGTAGCCCAAAGCTTGGTTTTGGTCTCAAGACCGGTCCGCCGGGCAGGCAGCAGCGTCGCGACCTCGCCTGGCTGACCTCGATCCGGCGCGTTACTGCCAAGGCCAGGCGGGACTCGAACCCGCAACCACCCGCTGAAGAGGCGAAGAACTCCGCACCTGCGCACCGGGCACCCGCATCTGAAGTTGTGGCGCTGCATGTCGCGAGCCCGGGTGACGATCCCGGCAGGCCGCCGTTATGAGCAGCGGCTGGACCCAACGTCCGCCCGCGAAGGCGTTCCACAGTGGACGGCATTTGAGGCGAAGCCGGGACTCGAACCCGTATCACGCGTTTTGCAGACGCGGCGCCCACCCAGAGCGATCACTTCGCCGTTGCGCGCCCCCGGCTGGATTCGAACCAGCGGCCTCGGCCTGGATACCTCGCACTTCGACCGGCGTCGGAGTCATCGGGTTGTTGAATCGCCGCCGTTGCCCTTCGGGCACCAGCCGAAGCCGGGAAGCAGTTCCGGGCTGAGCATCGCCGCCCGGTGGTTTCTCGACCGGGGATACAACGTGTCGGTTCCGCTCGAACCCGCTCCGTACGACCTCATCACCGAGTCGGACAGAGGGCTCATGCGAGTGCAGGTCAAGACCACGAGCAAGGTTGGGCGCAACGGGCGGTGCGTCGTGCGCATCGCTCGAAAGCTTTACGATCCGACCGTCCCGAAGAACGCTCTGGGGTCGTACCGCATGGTGCCTTACGAGGCCACCGATGTTGATCTTTTCTTCGTCATCACGGCAGCCGGGCCAATCTACCTTGTACCGATAGAGTCAGTAACCGGCTCAATCAGCCTGGTTCTCGATGAGAAGTACCGAGCGTTCGCTGTGGACGGTTGATGTGCCCCCGAGAGGATTCGAACCTCCGACCTCTGGCTTCGGACGCCAGCGCGCTTCCGCTGCGCTACGAGGGCATGGTGCGGGCGGAGAGATTCGAACTCCCTGAGCCTGAAGGCAACTGGGTTACAGCCAGCCCCACCTCACCGTCGGTGGCGCGCCCGCTTGGGGTGACGGACGGGAGTTGAACCCGCAACGACTGGGGCCACATCCCAGCGCTCTACCGTTGAGCTACCGTCACATTTTCGGCCATCTGGCCAGTGCCCGTACCTGGACTCGAACCAGGGATACCCGGTGTGTGGGACCGGTGCTCTTGCCGCTGAGCTACACGGGCATGAGCGTGCGTCGTGCCGGGATCGAACCGGGCCACGACCTGCTTATAAGGCAGGCTCCACCAACCAGGTGGACTACGACGCGCCGCTGGCGGAGGAGGTGGGATTCGAACCCACGACGGGGATCAGCCCGTACGCCGTTTCCAGCGGCGTGTCCGTGACCAGCCGGCTCCTCCCTGCGCTCCGGTGCGAGGACTCGAACCTCGATCGGGTGGTTAACAGCCACCTGTCCTGCCGTTGAACGACACCGGAATGGCAGCGCGGACGGGATTCGAACCCGCACATGTCCTGGGTGAAAGCCAGGCGACTCTCCCTATTCGTCCACCGCGCCATGGTGTCCCGAGACGGATTCGAACCGCCGGCCTCCGCCGTGTCGAGGCGGCGCCCTACCATCTGGGCCATCGGGACGGGAGCGGGTGTGGGAGTCGAATCCACCTGACTCGGCTTATGAGACCGTTGAGCACGACCGGTGCTCCTACCCGCAGTGCCGCCGAGAGGACTCGAACCCCTTCAGTCCTGGGTAAAAGCCAGGAGCCCGTCCAGTCGGGCGCCGACGGCATGTTGTCTCCCGCCCAGGAGTCGAACCTGGAACCGTCGCGTTAGGACCACGCTGCTCTGTCCGTTGAGCTAGCGGGAGATGGTGCGGCACCTGGGAATCGAACCCAGCACGGTGGGCTTAGAAGGCCCAGCAGCGCATCCAGCGCACGCACCGCGTGTTGTGCCCCCGGGGAATTTCGAAATCCCGACCCACCGCTTAAGAGGCGGTTGCTCTTCCTCTGAGCTACGAAGGCATGGCGGAAGGCCCAGGAGTCGAACCCGCCGGCTTTCACCGGGCTCCGGCTTTCGAGGCCGGCTGCGGCCCACGCCGCGCTGCCTTCCACTGTCGGGTTGGCGGGATTTGAACCCACGACCCCTGCGTCCCGAACGCAGTGCTCTACCAAGCTGAGCCACAACCCGTTGGTCGGGACGGCCGGATTCGAACCGACGACCACTCGACCCCCAGCCGAGTGCGCTACCAAGCTGCGCCACGTCCCGATACGTGCCCCGAGCAGGATTCGAACCTGCGACCCCCTGATCCGTAATCAGGTGCGCTATCCACTGCGCCACCGAGGCATGAGTGTCGTCGGCTGGGTTCGAACCAGCGATCTCCTCGTTATCAGCGAGGTGCCTTCACCTGCTTGGCCACGACGACCTGGCGGAGAGTGCCGGATTCGAACCGGCAACGGTGTGACCCGCGACGGGTTAGCAACCCGCTTGCCTTACCGATGGCGAACCCTCCATGCGCGCCAACGACGGGACTCGAACCCGCGACCTTTCCGCTCGACAGGCGGCTGCTCTGACCATTGAGCTACGTCGGCATGTGCTGCGTACCCGCCGAGGGATTCGAACCCCCAACCTTCCGGCCCTGAACCGGACGCCTCTGCCATTTGGGCTACGCGGGCATGGTGGAGAAGGCCGGACTTGAACCGGCTACCTCCTGTTTGCAAGACAGGCGCTCTACCAAGGTGAGCTACATCCCCAAGAGAGCCAGCGGGGCGACTCGAACGCCCTCCGGTCGCTTACGAGACGACTGCACCACCTGTCGTGCTGCGCTGGCATGGAGCCGACGGCCGGACTTGAACCGGCTACCTGTCGCTTACAAGGCGGCTGCTCTACCTGTTGAGCTTCGTCGGCATGTGTACCCTCGGCGAGATTCGAACTCGCGCTGGCGACGTCCTCAACGTCGTGCCTCTCCCGCTGGGCTACGAGGGCATGTGTGGCAGGGGCACCACCTTGGTGGGCCTCTCTGCGCGGTGCGACCACACCGCGCCCTGCCGAGCTCCCGGACAAGGACTCGAACCTCGACCCCAGCATCCAGAGTGCTGTGTCCTACCGGTTAGACGATCCGGGAAAGGCGGCCGGCGGCGAGAGAGTTGCCGCCGGCCGCACCATCAGCGCGCCGCGAGCGCCGCCCACGACGGGACCGTCGCCTCGTACCGCAGCCGCATACCGGCTTCGGCAGGAGTACGGTCACCCTTGCGCTGATTGCAGCCGCCACAGGCCGCGATCGTGTTGGACCAGGTGTTCTTACCACCGCGAGAGCGGGGCAGGATGTGGTCGACGGTGGTGGCGTGACCGCCGCAGTAGCCGCACACCCGCTTGTCCCGAAGCAGTACGCCGGGGCGGGACCAGCCCGGCCCGCTGGAGTACCGCCAGCGGGTGACCACGTACCGGACCAGCCGCACGACCGTCGGGATCGGGTAGACACCGATCACCTGGTCGGGGTGTGCTTCGTGGACCTCGGCGACCTTCCGCACGAGCATCCGCACGGCGTGGCGGAGACTGACCCGGTGGAGCGGGCCAAGGTCGGCGTTGATGACCAGGACGTCCACCGGATCCTCCTTTCGTT
Organism: Phytohabitans aurantiacus; assembly: GCF_027923225.1. Taxonomy (GTDB): domain Bacteria; phylum Actinomycetota; class Actinomycetes; order Mycobacteriales; family Micromonosporaceae; genus Phytohabitans; species Phytohabitans aurantiacus. The sequence goes on along the minus strand of NZ_BSDI01000002.1, from coordinate 57,558 downwards.
GTGGCTATCGGTGGGATGTTGGAGCGGCAGGCCGGGTTCGAACCGGCGACCTCGACGTTGGCAACGTCGCGCTCTACCTACTGAGCTACAACCGCATGGAGCCTTCGGCCGGGTTCGAACCGGCTGCTCCCGTCGTACCAGGACGAGGCCCGACCCGTCGGGCGAAGGCGTGCGTGCCGAGAGCGGGGGTCGAACCCGCGCTGTACCGGGTTTGAGCCGGTCGCCTCTTCCTTTGGGCTACCTCGGCATGGCTCCGGGTGCAGGAATCGAACCTGCGTCTGTGCCGGGATCCAAAGTCCCGTCGCGGCTGCCAACACCGCACCCCGGAACGTTCGAGCGTGCCCGCCGCTGGGATCGAACCAGCGACCTCGCCCGTTTCAGAGGCGCGCTCAACCTGCTGAGCTTGGCGGGCATGTGCGTGGACCTGCCCGGGTTCGAACCGGGGACCTCCGCCCTGCCGAGGCGGCGCGCTACCAGCTGCGCTACAAGCCCAGAGTCTGAGGCCACGGAATCGAACCGCGTGTCTCCGCGTCCCAAGCGCGGCGGGTCAACCAGCTCCCTCGCCCCAGATTGCCCGGCCGGCGGCAGCGTTTACCGCCGACCGGGCTTCGTTTATGCCATCCACTGTGGAATTCTCAACTATCAATGCCATTCCGCGCGGAAATGCGCAGGGCAAAGCAGGGGTGACAGGATTCGAACCTGCAGCCTGCGGTTTTGGAGACCGCTGCGCTACCAGTTGCGCCACACCCCTATGAGGTTGTTGTGCTACAACGAAAAGCCGCCCTATCCCTGGTCTGGGTGGGCGGCGTAGACGCTGTCTGTGCTGCGTCTACGTTCGCCGCCTGCCCCGGTTCGGCTTCTCGCTGGCGGTCATATCGGAGGGTCGCCCGACGTAGGACATGCCCGCGGAACCGCATAGCGTTGACCGCTGCGGTTTGAACGTGGCTTGCCACAACATTTCGGTGCTCCCTGGCTCGGTGGTTGATCTGTTGAAGTACACGTTAGGTGGCTGTGTCCACCGGATGCAACGTCTTTTCGGTCTGCGTTGTTCCATGTTCTTCATCGGATGCGCACAGTCCGGTCTGGGCGTTGCGGATCGTGGCCGGGCTGCTGGCGTCCCGGACCCGCCGGGCGCCGGTGCCGCGGCGACCGCGGGCGTGGCGAGCAGCGAGGCGTGGGGCGCCAACTGCGTTGCCGACCCGTCGAATTCGTCGCGTGCGCGACCGAGCCGCATGGCTTCCCTCGACCAACCTTGGGTCAGCGAGGTCGGGATAAGGCGTGAAGCAGATATGAAGCTAGGCGACCGTAGTGTCGTTCTCGTCGACAACTCGAGTTGTGACGGTCCAGCGGATGAAGGCGTCGCGGGCTGTTTCAGCGTGCCAAGAGGGGAGCGAAGTGAAGTTTCTGAGAGGTCTGGCCCTGCTGGTCGTGTCGGTAGCGGCCGTGAGTTCGGTGAGCGTTCCGGCGAACGCCGAGCCGAACACCGACAAGACGACTTCTGTCGCGGCACAGAGGCTGATCAGCTACATCAGCAATGAGAACAACATCGGGATCGGCGTCTCAAACGACTACGACGGTTTCGAGAACTACGACGCGGTACTGCCGGCGCGCCAGCGAACGGACGGCTACTTCGGGTGGGAGATAGCCGAGGCATATTACGTCGGCCCCGGGTACTGCGCCGATTCTTACTACCTCAACGCCAGTTGGAAATGGGACTTCTATGCCACGACCCATGGGCCAGCAACCATTGCGCTTCCCCAGTTCATCGCCGGCCAGGACGTCGCTCGCTGGGCGGTCCGGGACGTCCGCCCAGCGTCCGCCTGCGGTTGATACCGAACCGGTCGTCCGTCTGATCGCATGAGGATGGCCTCCCCGCTCCGGGGAGGCCATCGGCCTGCCGGTGGCAGCGTGATAATTCGGCACATGGACGACGCGGAACATGCTCGACGGCTTGACGAATTACTCGACAGGATCGACGTCGCCGTGACGGATTATCTGATGGCCGCGACCAGGGTGGTCGCACTTGTCCCTAGCGCCGGACACCCCCTTCTTGGCCGGCCGGACGGCTGAGCGCACGCCGGTCGAGCTTTCCGTTCGGCAGCAACGGCAACCGGTCCACCCTCCGGAACACCGCCGGCACGGCCACCGCGGGCAGCCGGGCGAGGAGGTGGCCGCGCAGCGCCCGTTCGTCCAGCGCCGCCGTGCTCACCACGAACGCGACTCCCTGGTACGGCACGCCGACGCCGGCCAGCACCACGCCCGGCGCGGACATCAGCGCTTGTTCGATCTCGGCCGGCTCGATCCGCACGCCGCCGACCTTGAGCTGCTCGTCGACGCGGCCGTGGTAGCGCAGCAGCCCGTCGGCGCCGAGGCTGACCCGGTCGCCGGTGCGGTACACCGGCCCGCCGGACACCACGCCGGGCGAGGCGACGCAGAGCTCGCCGTCCTCGACGGTCACGGTGGTGCCGGGGATCGGCCGGCCGATCGGCACCGGGTCCTCACCGGGCACGCACCGGTGCACGGTGCTCCAGACGGTGCACTCGGTCGGGCCGTATTCGTTGTAGAGCACCGCCTGCGGCATCCGCTCATAGTGCAGGTCGACCAGCGCGGGCGGGCAGGTCTCCCCCGCCACGATCACCGTGGTGAGGCTGCGGATCGGATCGCGCAGCAGCACGCGGTAGAGCGACGGCACCATCAGGGTGTGGGTGGGCCGGTGCAGCGCACCCGCCCGAGCCAGCGCGCGCACGTCGGCCGGCGTGGGGGTCGGGATGAGCAACGTCGAGCCGGTGCACAGCGCCCAGTAGAGACCGGCCACCGAGCTGTCGAACGAGATGGACGAGCAGAGCAGGAAGCGCCGCGGCGGTTCGCCGTAGTACTCCAGCCGGGCACCGGTCGAGTAGGCCAGCGCGGCGCGCGAGACGGTGACCGGCTTCGGCGTGCCGGTCGAGCCGCTGGTGAAGATGGTGTACGCGTCCGGCCCGTCCCGCCACCCGCCGCTGGCCGGCGGCAGCGACGCGAGTAACTGCTCGGTGAGCTCGACACGGGCGCCGCTGTGCGAGCGCATCAGCGCGCGCCGGGCCGCCGGGAAGGCCGCGTCGACCGGCACGTACTGGGCGCCGGCCCGGAGCACGCCGAGCATCGCCACGACCGCCCACCGCGACAGTCGGGTGTGGACGGTGACCCGCTCGCCCGGTGCCACGCCGTGGCGGACCAGGTGGCCGGCGACCCTGGCGGTGAGCGCGTCGAGGTCGCCGTACGTGAGGGCCTTCTCGGCGTCGACGACCGCTAGCGTGTCCCGCCGGTCCGCCATCCGCGCGGCCAAGGATTCCGGTATCACCGGGGCCTGCCGGCGACGGGCATCCGCTTGACGCCGCCGAGCCACGCGGAGCGCACCCGCTCCACATCGCCGGCCAGGTGGAGGACGGGGTACCGGGCGAACAGCTCCTCGAAGAAGACCCGCAGCGTCAGCCGGGCCATCGCGGCGCCGAGGCAGTAGTGGCGCCCGTCGCCGAACGCGAGGTGCCGGTTGGGGTGGCGCAAGGGGTCGAGCCGATGCGGGTCGGTGAACACCGCCTCGTCCCGGTTGGCGGCGCCGAGCCAGACCACGACGGCGTCGCCGGCCGCGACCGGTACCCCGCCGACGGTGGTGTCCCGGGTGGCGAGCCGCATGAAATGCCCGGCCGGAGACGTGTACCGCAGCGCCTCCTCGACCGCGCCGCCGAGCCGGTCGGGCCGGGCCGCCCAGTCCGCGTACCGTCCACTTCGGAGCAGCTCGGCGACGGTCGCGGTCGGCACGTGCGGGAGGGCCGCGCCGCCGCCGAGCAGCAGGCTGTAGCAGTTGGCCACGACGGCGCCGGGGCGCAGCGGCAGCGCGGCGAGCAGGTCGACCAGGTCGCCGCGCGGGTGCCGGCGGTGCTCCAGCAGCAGGCCGAGCAGGTACGCGAACAGCTCCCGGTGGCCCCGCTCCAGCGTCGCCTCGGGCCCCGCGGGCAGCGTCACGTCGGGGTCGTCCTCGGCCACCGACATGGCGACCAGCCGGCGCAGCGCGGGCCAGTCGGCCGGCGGGATGCCCATGAGTGGGCCGAGGAACGCGGCCGGAAGTCCGGCGGTGACCTCGGCGAGGTCGAACTCGTCGGCGAGCGGGGCGAGCGTCCCCCGCACGTGCGCGCGGATCGCGTCCTCGTGCCGGCGCACCGCCCGCGCGGTCATCCGGCGCTGCAGCGGCCCGCGCACCAGGCCATGGCGGGGCGGGTCGCTGGCGGCGAACTGCTGGTCGCGCGCCGGCTCCGCCCGGCCCAGCATGTTGAGCATCACGCCGCCGGTCGAGGTGAAACGGGTGTGGTCGGCCAGGACGGCGGCGACGTCGGCGTACCGGGTGACCGCCCAGAAGCCACCCCGGCCGGGGATCGGCCACCACCGCACCGGCCCGGCGGCCGAGGGCACCCTCATTCCGCAGCCAGTACGTCGTCGACGAGCTCCGCGATCGTCGGCTTGAGGAAGAGCACTCCGGCGTCCACCTCGACGCCCAGCCGCTCGTAGATGTCCATCAGCAGGTCGGCGGCGAGCAGCGAGTCGCCGCCGAGGGCGAAGAAGTTGTCGTACAGACCCACCGGGTGCACGGCGAGCTTCTCGCTCCACAGTTGACTGATCGCCGACTCAAGTTCCGCGCGCGTCCGCACAGATCGCCTCCCATCGCTTCGTGAACCGCCGCACCAGGTCACGCGCCGCCGCCGCGCCGTACGATCGGCGGTACCGCACGCACGCCGTGTACGCGCCGCCCGCGCCCGGTTCGAGCCAGAACGCCAGCCCGTTCACCGGGAGCACCGGCCCGCCCAGTTCCAGCCCGGCCGGCACGGTGAGCGGCTCTCCCCCGCACGCCGGCGGCACCTGGATGACCTCGAACTGGGCCAGCGACGGGCCGCCCACCCCGAACAGCCCGTCCGCCTCCGGCACCGCGTCGAGCAGCACGGGGAACGGGATCTCGTGCGTGTACGCCTCCGCGAACGCCCGGTGCACCGCGCCGAGCCTCCGGTCGGCAAGTCGGACCGGTAGCACGTTCATGAACAGCCCGACGGTGTCCCAGTCGGCCCGCTCCCGCCCGTACGTGAGCACGGGCAGGAGCAGCTCTCCATCGGATCTCGCCGGCCCTGGGTCGAGTGCCTGCGCGAACGCCGCCAGCAGCACCACGAACGGCGTGCTCCGCACCGCCCGGGCCACCGCCACGGCGTCCTCCTGTGCGATGGCGGTCACCACCCGCAGCTCCGCCGTGCCCCCGCGCATCGGCTCGAGCACGGGCGCGCCCGCCAGCACGCCGCGCCAGTACGGCAGCACGCGCGCCATCCGTCGCTCGTGGACGGTCCCGACGCGGTCCCCGTACGCCGGTGCCGGGCTGGCGCGCGGGGCCAGCACGTCGCGGGTGAGCAGGCGCATCGACCACGGGTCGGCCACCGTGTGGTGGGCGACGAGCAGCAGGTCGCGGCCGGCCAGGTACGCCCAGAGCAGGGACCGCGCGTCCGGCGGGTACCGGCCGGCGGCCGCCGCCACCCACACGTCGTCCACTGTGGCCAGCGGCACCGGCCCGGTGCCGAGCACGGGATGGCGGGCGAGCGCGGCGTCCAGCGACCGGCGCAGCGCGGCCGGGTCGGGCGGGGCGGGCAGCCGCATCCCGCCGAGCGCCACGAACCGCTCCGGGTCCGCCGGCCCGCCCGCCCACGCGAGGATCCGTTGCCCGTACGGCAGGTCACCCATGTCGTCCTCCTGAGGGGATCAGCTCCCGTTCCGCTACGCCGTCGGCGAGGTCACGCGCTCGCCGCAGCGGCGAGAAGTACAGCCACAGCCCGGACGCCCAGACGCCCGCGGCGGCGATCCAGAGCGTCGGCCGTACGCCGAGCCAGTCACCGAGCAGGCCGCCACCGAGCGCGCCGAACGGCATCACGCCGAAGACCACCCACCGCACCGAGGCGGTCATCCGGCCGAGCAGCCGCGGCGGGCAGACCCGCTGGCGGTAGCTGATCGACGCGGCGTTGTAGATGGCGAAGAACGCGCCCAGGCCGGCCATCCCGGCGGTGTACGCGGCCGGCCCCCACCCGGGCTGGGCCAGCGGCACGAGCAGCGCCGTCCATCCCAGTCCGAGCGGTGCGGCCCAGACGATCCGGGCGGTACCGACACGGCGGGCCAGGCGCCCGGACACGAGGCCGCCGGTGATGCCGCCGAGCGTGGTGAGGGCCAGCACCACGCCCACTGACTCTTCGCTCAGCCGCAGGTCGCGTACCAGGAAAAGGACCGCCAACGCGAAGATCATCTGGCTGAAGAAGTTGAGCGTCGCGGACGCCGCCACCAGTCGCGGCAGCACCGGATGGCGGAACACATAGGACAGTCCGGCGGTGAGCTCGGCGTAGAAGTGGCGCCGCGCCGGCCGTGCGGGCAGTTCCTCGCGGTGCCGGACGAGCAGCAGCGAGGCCGCGTTCAGCAGGTAGGCGACGGCGTCGACGCCCACGGTCCGGGCCACGCCGAGCGCGGCTACCAGCGCTCCGCCCGCGCCGTAGCCGGCGATCTGCGAGACCGAGTACGTGGTGGCCAGCTTGCCGTTCGCGTCGAGCAGCCGGTCCGGGCCGACCACCGCCGGCAGGAAGCTGTGGTGCGCGGTCTCGTAGAGCACCGTGCAGACGCCGGAGAACAGCGTGACGGCCCAGAGGTGCGCCATCGTGACCCAGCCGGACCAGGCGCCGGCCGCGACCGTGGCGACGAGGGCCGCGCGGAGCAGGTGGCAGGCGACCATCAGGCGGCGCTTGCGAATCCGGTCCACCCACACGCCGGCGGGTAGCGAGATCAGCAGGTACGCCAGCATGCGGGTCGCGGTGAGCACGCCCACCTCCACCGCCGACGCGTCCAGCACCGTGACCGCGAGCAGCGGGACGGCCAGCAGCGAAACGGCGTCGCCCACCTCGCTGAGAGTCCGCCCGGACCACAGCACGAGGAAGTCGCGGTGCCGCCACAGGCTCATGCCGGCTCGACCACCGTGTATTCCCGGGCGGCCTGGCGCAGCAGCCGCGTCATCGTGCCGAGGAAGTGGTCCGCCTCCGGGCGCCCGTAGCCGCCACGCTGAACCCGCAGCGTGAGCCGCACCGACGGGAACACCGAGGCGATGAGGTAGAAGCTGGCACCGCTGTACCCGCGCGGCGGCAGCCACTCCACCCACGCCTTCTCCACTGTGGACTCCTCTGTGGACTCCTCGGTGGTGGCGGTGAGCGGCGGCGGCAGGTACGTGAAGAACGCGCCCCGGTCGAAGTCGAGCGGCGGCACGGCGAACGGGTCGTACACGCCGTACTGGGCGGCCGTCAGCGCGGTCACGTTGACGTCCGCGGCCGCCACCGCGACCGGGGTGCCCGGTGGACACTCCACCGCCAGCGGCACCCACTGGGTCAGCGACGACACCAGCCGCCGCACGGCCGGGTCGAGCCGGTTGCCGGTCAACAGCCACAGCAGGTGGCGGGGCGTGCCGGTGGTGGCGGCGAGCGCCTGCGCGTAAGCGGAGAGCAGGAGGTTGGGGAGCGTGACCTGGAGCTTGCGCGCGGTCCAGCGTGCCACGGAGTAGGGGATGCCGGTGTGCGCGCGGGCACGCACCAGCGGGCCGCGGGCTACCGGCACCGCGGGCGGCGCGGTGCCGACGGTCCGCGTCACGTACCCGGCCGCGGCGGTGAGGCGGGCGCGGAGCCGGTCGCTTCGCTGGCGTGCGGCGAGTTCGCCTGGTGTGGGCGCGGGGGCGAGGCGGTCGCCGCGCAGCAGGCTCTGGAAGTCGGACTCCAGGATCTGCAGCGCGACGCCATCGGCCGCGATGTGGTGGATCACCAGGTGGACCCGCGGCGCGCCCCCGTCGGCTCGCACCCAGGCCCGCCACGGCGGCCGCTCCGTCAGGTCGAACGCCTCCCGTACCGGCGCCTCCGCGAACAGCACCCCCGGATCGGGCAGCACGACCTGGCGCACGTGGTGCGGGTCGTCCGCCGGCCGGTAGACGGTGCGCAGCGACTCGTGCCGCACGGCGAGCTCGACGAACGCGCGCCGCACCTGGTCGGTGGTGACGCCGGGCGGCACCGCCCAGACCGGGTCCAGGTTGGATTCCCAGAGCCGGCGCCGCGGGCGTACCCGCAGGTCGCGCCACATCGACAGCTGCCCCATCGTGAGCGGATAGGTGCCTTTGCCGTGCACGGATCCTCCTCGCTCGCTGGGTGGGTGGGTGGCCACGAGGTGACCACCCACGCGGTTCGCCATGTCCTCAGCCAGTGCTGTCGCCCTTCATGCCGCACCTCCCTCCCGTCCATCTGTCGCCGCCGAGCCTGCGGGCTCCGCCCACGTCCGGCAAGGTCAACGGCTGTCCCGGACAGCGCAGCGGCTGTCCGGCCTGGTCAGCACGGGGGCCGATGCGCTGTCCGGACAGGTGCCGGACGCGACTACCATCGATACCCGTGGCGGGTGAGAACGGGGAACGCGCGCCGGGCGACGCGGCGACGGCGGTCGATTTCGTCGCGGAGCTGCGACGGCTCAAGGAGCGGTCAGGGCTCACCTTCCGGCAGCTTGAGGAGCGCGCTGCCGGCCACGGCGACCTGCTCCCCCGCAGCACGATCGCCGACGTCCTGCGCCGGCCCACGCTGCCCCGCGCCGACCTGGTGACCGCGTTCGTCCGCGCCTGCGGAGGAACCCCCGACGACGTGGCGGCGTGGCTCGCCGTGCACGCGCGGCTGGCTGCCATGGACGGCGAGACGCCGTCCACGGTGGACGGCGACGAGGCGGCCGCCGTAGACGGTGACGCCCTGTCCGCCGTAGACGGCGACGCGCCGGCCGGCCCGCCGCCCGCGCGCCGCTGGCTCGGCCGGACGCGCGTCGTGGTCGCGGCTGCCGCGGTGGTCGCGGTCGCCGCCGTGGGTTCCTGGATGTTGGTACGGGGTGAGGAGCCACCGGCCGCAGCCCCGACGACGTCCTCGCCCGCCCCGCCCACGCCGCCGCTCGCCGGCACGGTGCGCATCCACCCGGCCCGCACGCCCGACCTTTGCGTCACGGAGGGCGTGGACCGCGGTGGCCGGTACACCAGCGCGGTCGCCGCCCAGCTGCCGTGCGCCGAGGCGGAGCCGCCGGTCACGAGGCTCGAGCCAGCCGGCGACGACCGCTACTTCATCCAGTGGGTCCATCCGCAGCATGGCGTCGGCTGTCTCACCGCGCTCATCTCCGGGCCGGGGCGCGGCCTGGTCGAGCCTTGGAGCGAATGCAACCTGACCAGCCCTCACCAGGTCTTCCAGCTCGACCCGTCGGGGCCGGGCCGGTACGTGATCCGCGGCTGGCGGACCGGCCTGTGCCTCGGCATCCGCGGCGAGGAGCGGGTGAGCGGCGCCGAGATCGTGCACGAGGAGTGCAGCGGCGGCGCCGACCAGGAGTACGTGATCGAGCCCCGCGCGTGACGACGACGGCCGGCGTCGCGCTCGACCGCCCGCGGCACATCACCGGTCATCCTCGAGGATGACGCACGACGACAGGCCCCTGGCCGTACCGTGGGATCGTGCACCGGCTCAACCTGTGGCTGCGTGGCCATCCCTGGGTGGGCGACGCGGCGCTCGTCCTAGTCATGTTCCTGAGCTGGTCGCTCCAGACGGGCGATGGGTGGGGGCCGCCCTGGGAGCAGGCCCTGGTGCTCGGCGGCCTGGTGTCGCCGCTGCTGTGGCGCCGCAGCCACCCTCTGCCCGCCGTCGCGATGATGCTGGTGGCCGCCATGGCGCTCTACGTGTTCGAGCCGTGGGCCCATCAGCTCCCGATCGCGGTGTGCTCACTCAACGTCATGGTGTACACGCTGGTGGTGCAGGGTCGTCCGCGCGCGGCCGCCGTCGTGGCCGCGCTCACCGCCACGTTCTACATCGCCTGCACGGTGTCGTGGTTCAGCGACAAGCAGTGGATTCCAGCCATCGGTGGCTACCTGGTGACGATCGCGCTGGCGTGGGCGATCGGCGAGTTCATGCGGGCTCGCCGGGCCTACGACGCGGAGAAGGAGGGTCGGGCGGTCGCCGAGGAGCGCAACCGTATCGCCCGCGAGCTGCACGACGTGCTCGCACACAGCGTGAGCGTGATGGTGGTCAACGCGGAGGGCGCGGCGCTGATGCGGCACTCTGACCCGGCGGTGGTCGACCGCACGCTGCGGGTGATCAGCGAGACCGGCCGATCCGCGCTCGGCGAGTTGCGGCGGCTGGTCGAGGTGCTCCAGGAAGGATCCCCGCGCAGTCCGCAACCCACCGCGGCCGACCTGCGCGACCTCACCGAGCGGATCGGCGCCGACCTGGCGGTGACCGGCGACGCGGAGGGGTTGCCGGCGAGCGCGGCCCTGCAGACGTACCGCATTGTGCAGGAGGCCCTCACCAACGTGGTCAAACACGCCCCCGCTGGCGCGGCCACCCGCGTCCACGTCGACTTCGGGGGGCCCGCCCGAGATCGCTGGGTACGCATCGAGGTCACCAACTCCGGCGGCCCCGCCCGGCCCGCGGCGCTGCCCGGATCGGGGCGCGGCTTGACCGGCATGCGGGAGCGGGTCGCGCTCTTCGACGGCACGTTCGACGCCGGCCCCACCAGCGACGGTGGCTATCGCGTCGCGGCGACGCTCCAGGTGGATGCCGCGTGACGCAGGAGAACGCGGGCGTCCTGATCTGCGACGACCAGGAGCTGATGCGGGTCGGCCTCCGCATGATCGTGGACAGCCAGACAGACCTCACGGTGGTCGGGGAGGCGGCCGACGGCGAGGCCGCCGTCGCACGTGCTCTGGAGCTCAAACCCGATCTGGTACTCATGGACGTGCGCATGCCTCGCCTGGACGGCGTCGCCGCGACGGAGCGGATCTGCGCCACGCTCCCCGCCACCCGCGTGCTGGTCATCACGACGTTCGACCTGGACGAGTACGCGTACGCCGCATTGCGCGCCGGAGCGAGCGGATTCCTGGTCAAGGACGCGCCCGCCGCCGAGATGCTGGTCGCGATGCGCGGCGTCCTGCGTGGCGACGCGATGGTCGCCCCATCGGTCACCCGACGCCTGCTCGACCGGTTCGTCACGGGAGTCGCCCCAGCCGAGGCCGATCCTCGCCTGGCAACCCTCACCGACCGCGAACGCGAGGTACTGACGCTGGTCGCCCGGGGCCTGTCGAACGCCGAGATCGCGTCGAAGCTGTTCCTCGGCGAGACCACGGTCAAGACCCACGTGGCCCGCATCCTCGCCAAGCTCCACATCCGCGACCGTGTCCACGCGGTGGTGCTCGCGTACGAAACCGGTCTGGCACGCCCCGGCGGTTGACCGCACGGTGACGCCGTCGCACAACACGTCTGGATCTCGAGGACGACAGTAGGCGCCGCCCAGGGTGACGCGCGTTTACAAGATCAACCGAGACCGTCGCCGTATGTCGATCACGATGGAGTTTCTCCGGCGGCCTTGGCTCACCGGGGCGGTCGCGGCGAGTTCGCGGCGGCTCGCCGCGGCCATGACGGACGCGCTCGATCTCGAAAGGGCCGCCACCGTTGTCGAACTGGGGCCCGGCACGGGCGCCATCACGGAGGCGATCCTGTCGCGACTGGGAGCGGGTGCGCGGCTGGTCGCCGTCGAACTCAACCCCGTGCTGGCCGCGCGCCTCGCCAAGCGCTATCCGGTCGAGGTGGTGCGGGCTTCCGCGGCCGATCTCGCCGAGATCGTGCCGCACCCCGTGGACGCCGTCGTCTCCGGTCTACCGTGGACGGTCATGCCCGCGGCCGAGCAACGGCGCATCCTCGACGCGGTGACGGCCGTCCTCCAGCGAGGTGGGCGGTTCAGCACGTTCGCGTACGCGCACGCGGGCTGGACGCCGCCGGCCAAACGGTTCGCGGCCGAGCTCGCCGCACGCTTCTCCACTGTGGAGCGTACCGGGATGGTGTGGGCCAACCTACCGCCCGCCTACGTGCACCGCGCGTTCGAGCCGCACCGGGCCTGAGGGATCACCGCGCCGAGGGCTCAGCGGCGCCCAGCCTCACTTCAGATGCCGGGCCTCACTTCAAGTGGCGGGTGAAGAAGCGGTGCGCGTCCTCCCCCGCGAACTGCGGGACACCGGTGTGCCCGCCCATGTTGGCCTGCAGCGTCTTCTCCTTGGAGCCGAAGGCGTCGAACAGGTCCAGGGCCGCCTGCCGGTCGTTTCCCTCGTCGTCCCACTGCAGCAGCACGTGCAGCGGAATGGTGACCTCCCGGGCCTCCTCGAACGTGGCGCGGGGCACGTAACTCCCGGCGAACAGCCCAGCGGCCGAGATACGCGGCTCGACCACCGCCAGCCGCACGCCGATGGCGATCACCCCTCCCGCGTACCCGACCGGGCCGCCGATCTCGGGCAGCGAGAGGAGGGCGTCCAGGGTGGCCCGCCATTCCGGGACCGCCTTTTCGACCAGCGGGAGGACGAGCCGGTCGACGATCTCGTCGTCGACCGGCACGCCGGTCTCCAGTGCCCGGTGCAGGTCGGCGCGGGCCTGCTCGGCGGCGGCGGAACGGGGCCGGTCACCGCCGCCGGGCAGTTCGATGGTGGCCGCGGCGAAGCCCTCCGCCGCGCAGTGCCGGGCCCGGGCCGCCAGTCGGGGGTACATCTTGTGCAGTCCGCCGGGGTGGCCGAGCAGGATCAGCGGGGCCGGTGCGGATGCGGATCCGGGCGTCCACAGGATGCCGGGGATCTCGCCGAGAGTGAATTCGCGTTCGAGGACGCCGTCGTCGAGGCGCTGTTCGGAAGTGAATCGCACGGTCGTGCCTTTCGGGAGTGCTCGTGAACGGCGCTCCCGGACGACCTATCGCCCGACCGTGACCCCAGAGGGGAGCACCCATGTCGAATCGTTCACGGGGTACCACCTCCTCGGTCTCTCGCACGGCCTCCGCGGAAGCTAGCAGTAGTCGCCGTGGTCCGCCAACAGGTTTCGCGGGCTCTGGGTCAGGGGATCACCAGGGCACGACGCCGTCGTCGTCGAAGAAGGCGCCGGTGGGGCCGTCGTCGGGGAGGGTGGCGAGCCGGATCGCGATGGCCGCGCCCTGCTCCGGGGTGCGGTAGCCGCGGTGCCCGTTCAGGTCGGTGGCGCAGTAGCCCGGGCAGCCGAGGTTGATCAGGACGTTCGTGCCGGCCAGCTCCCTGGCGTACTGCACCGTCACCGCGTTCAGGAACGACTTCGACGGCGAGTACGCCGCGGACACCGGCCCGGTCTGGGCCCCGGGTGTCGTCTGGCGGGTCAGCGAGCCGACGGTGCTGGACATGTTCACGATCCGCGGCGACGCCGAGCGGCGCAGCAGCGGCAGGAAGGCGTTCGTCACCCGGATGACGCCGAACACGTTGGTATCCACGGCCGCGCGCATGACAGCAATGTCCACTGTGGTCGGAGCCTGCGACATGCCACCGGTCACGCCGGCGTTGTTCACCAGTACGTCCAGGCGTCCGAAACGCTCCTCGACCAGCGCGGCCGCCGCGGTCGCGCTCGCGTCGTCCGTCACGTCGAGGGCGACGCCGAAGGCGTCGACCCCGGCGGCGCGCAACTTCTCGACCGCGCCCTCGCGCCGCCCGGCGTCCCGCGCGCCGACACCGACGCTCCACCCGAGTCCGCCCAGGCCGGCCGCGATCTCGTACCCGATCCCCTTGTTCGCGCCGGTGACCAGCGCGATCGTCCGTTCAGTCATGCCTCGAGCCTGGCGATCGCACGGCGGTTGCTCCAACACCGTCTGGGTACGCGGCGATACCCGCCGGGTATCAATCCTCGAGTACCGTGGCGGTCATGGAGACCCGCGAGTTGCGGTACTTCGTCGCCGTCGCCCAAGAGCGTCATTTTGGACGCGCGGCGCAGCGCCTCGGGATAGCCCAGCCGCCGCTGTCGCGCGCCATCGCCCAGCTCGAACGGCGCCTCGGGGTGACGCTGCTGGAACGCACCAGCCGCGCGGTGACGCTCACCGAGGCCGGCGCGGTGCTGCTTCGGGAGGGCCGGGCCGCCCTCGACGCGGTCGAGGCCGCCGAGCGCCGTACCCGCCGCGCCGCCACCGGTGGCCCGAGCCTCGTGCTTGTGACGAAGGCCGGCGCATCGAGCGAGCTGCTGGCGAAGCTGCTCGACGCGTACGCCGCCGAACCCGGCGCGGTCGCCATCGACGTGCAGCTGTGCGGGGTCGGGGAGCAGGAAGGGCTGCTGCGTGACGGGCGTGCCGACGTCGCGCTGCTGCACCTGCCGTACGACTCCGCGGTCGGATTCGACACCGAGGTGCTACACACGGAAGGGCAGGTCGCCGTCCTGCCGGCGGGGCATCCGCTCACCACGCGGCCACACCTGACGATGGCCGAGGTAGCCGCGATCCCCGACCTGCCGATGCCGCGCTGGCCGCGCCGCGACGGCTCCTACCCCGACGGCCCCGGCCCGGAGGTCCGCGACAACGCGCAACTGCTCCAGCTGATCGGGCTCGGCCGCACCACGGCGGTGCTGCCGGAGTCGGTCCGCGCCAGCCTGCAGCGCGACCTCGCCACCGTGCCGGTACCGGACGCCCCGACGGTCACCACACTGATCGCGTGGCCACCGCACAGCCGGTCCCGGGCGCTGGCCGGTCTGGTCCTCGCTGCCACGCGGCTCTGACATCCGCGCCGGGCCGCAACAGCCACGTTGATACAGGCCCTAACGGAATGCGGAGATGTGTTCTTCGACCCAGTCGGCGAAGGTGCGTGGCGCCCGGCCGAGCAACTGCTCGGCGGTGGGGCTGATCTGCTGCTCGATGGGGGTTGGCTCGCCAAGGACGGCGAGGGTGGTGTCGACCGCCCATTCGGGCATGAACCGCAGCATCTGTACGCGGGCCTCGTCGCGGGTCTGCTCGATGAACCGGACGGGTTCGCCGAGTGCGTCGCCGATCACCTCGGCGCGCTGTCGGGGCGTGGTGAGCGCTGGCCCGGTCAATTCGTAGATCTGTCCGGCGTGACCCTCCTCGCGCAATGTGTTGGCCGCGACGCCGGCGATGTCGGCGGGATCGATCGTCGGCATGCCGACGTCGCCGAACGGCGCTACGACGGTCCGTTGGGTACGGACCGAATCGGCCCAGGCGTACATATTGGAGTGGAAGCCACCTGGCCGCAGAATCGTCCAGTCCAGACCGGACCGCCGCGCGGCGTCCTCGATGGAGCGCAGCCGCACGCCGTGGGACTGGGATTGCGGCCGGGTGCGAACTCCTTGCGAGGACAGCAGCACGACCCTGCTCACCCCGGCGGAGCTGGCGGTATCGAGGATGTCTCGTGGCCGCAACCCATGTGCGCTGGCACCACCGTCGTGGAGGAACAGCGCATCGGCGCCGTCCAGGACGGGTCGTAAGCTCCGCGGATCGGTCATGTCCGCGGCCGCGGTCAGCACCCCCGCCGGTACGTCCGTTTGCCCGATCCGGCGTGACACGGCGGTCACCTTCTCACCCGACGCGGCCAGTGCCCGGACAAGTGGCCGGCCGACATTTCCGGTCGCTCCGGTAACGACGATCATTGGAATACTCCCTGGTCAGGTCATCGATTTCCGACCTGGCGGCCGGCAAGCCGACCTGGACCGCGGACACATCCACGAGCCCCGAGAACGCCTGCCCGATCAGCCCGGTCGTGGACATCGTGTTCAGCCGTTGGACCACGCCGATCCTGTGGGCCCTGAACGAATACGGCCGGCAACGCTTCGTGGAGCTGGAGCGGGCGGATCACCACGATCACCCCGAAGGTGCTGACCCAGCGACTACGCCAACTCGAACGCGATGGCCTGATCGTGCGCACTTATCATCCCGAGGTACCACCCCGAGTCGAGTACGAAATCAGCGACTTCGGTCGCAGCCTCGCTCCGCTCTTCGCGCACCTGGCCGACTGGGCCGGCATCAACCTCGACAGGATCGAGCAGGCCCGGCACGACTACGACGCCAAGGCGGCTCGATAGCCCCGCCGCAACGCCTGCTCCGCCGCTGCTCCCGCGGACGGTAGGCCCGCGGGAGCAGCGGCCTCAGGAGCCGCTCGGTTCTGCGTAGTCCTCGCCGACCTCGCGAATGTCAAGGTCGTCGCTTTGCAGGGCGAGGGCCGCCAACTCGCTCAGCGCCTCGGCCAGGCCGAGATGGTCCAGCAGTTCGGCGTAGCGGCGAAGGTCCTCGCCATCGGCTTGCCGAGCCGACCGCGCCACGACCGGTGCCACATGACGCAGGCAGGTTTGGTACGGCAGCCGCGCCAGCACTTCGCGCGCGAGCATGGCGTCGCGGTGGCTCGTCGAGGCTTTGACGACGTCCTCGACCAGCTCGATCGTCAGCTCGGGAGACACGTGGGACAGCGCGCGCAGGGCCACGCCCCGGTTGACGGCGTGACGCAGCCCGGCGCCCAGGATCTCCTTGGCGACGACAGGGTCGGCCAGGACCGCGTGCTCCAGCCCCAGCGCGGACTCGAAGCTCGCCTCGGCCAGCCGCCACAGGTCGCTTTCGCTCGACTCGCTCATCACCTGGTTTTTACTTCCCATTTCCACGGCAACTCGCGCACCATTTCCTCGAATTCCTCGTAGCTCATATCACGCGTCGCGTAGATCGTACGATGTCCCCACGATGCGTGCCCTCCGACGTCCTTGCCATCCTTGTGGAGAGCGAGGCCGGGCGGAAGCCTTGTCCCGGCCGGCAGCTTGTAAAAATTGCCCTTCACGGGCGCCCTGTGGGGGTCAATGAACGTGGAAGAACCCGGAACCCGGTCCATGGGTTTGGTCGGCGCATACGGACCGACCGGCACCCTATTGCCATTATCATCGTCGAAATCGCTCGGCTTCGCGCCACGCAATCCATTTCCGGCGGGTGGTGGCCCGCCTCCTTGGCGGTAGAGATCCTCCTCCGTGGTTTCTCTCTCCCACTCGATGCGCACCACCTCATGTGCGAACCCTCCGAGCATCTCCAAGCCGTAGTTGCCGCCGCGACCGGCCTTGGGCGCCTTCACGGGGGCCTTGCGAGAGTTGCGCGGGGAGGTGTGCGCGGCCACAGGCTTCATGACAGGCATCGGCCGGACGGGTGGGTAGGCGCGAGCCTGTTTCTGTACTGCCTTCTCGTTCTGGAACGACCGGTAGTGCGGGCCCCACGCCTGCCTCTGTTGCTGCTGCTTGACCTCGGGCGACTTTCGGTTGCTGGCGCAGTTCTGGCAGGTGTTCTTGGTGCAGACGCCGTCCGGGCAGTTGCCGGCCAGGCCGGTCGGGTCGCTCATGACGACTGGCGTGTTGGCGGCGTAGGCGTAGCCGTTGAGCTGCTGCGGATCGTCTGCGATCAGCAGCGGGTCGACCGACACGAACCGGCCGAGGCCGGGCGAGTACTCGCGAGCGCCCAGGTGGGTCAGCCCGGTGGAGTCGTCCCGGGTACCTCCGATGAATCCCTTCTCTCCGGGGAAGGCGGCCTGCGGACCGCGCGGGGTGCCGAACGGATCGAAGAACCGCTTGGTCGTCTGGAGTGTCTCCGCGTCGAGCGCGATCTGCGCGGTGCCCTGGTGGTCGGCGGCGAGCCAGGTGAGCCGGCCGCCGGCGCGTACCGCGATCGTCTGGTCGCCGTGGGTGTAGTAGCGGGTCGCCTCGCGGGCCCCGGACTGCTTGTCGAGTCGGAGTTCTTGTCCCGCGAGGTAGAGCGTCACGCCGTCGGGGCTCTCGCGTATGAGCCGCTCGCCGTTCGCCGCGTAGACGAAGGTGGTTTCCTTGCCGTCCTTGACCGCCTTGGCGAGGTGTCCCTCGGCGTCCCACTCCAGCGCCGTCCCGGCCAGGGCCTTGGTGTTGCCGGCGGCGTCGTACTCGAAGGCGACGGACTGGGCGCCCAGTGTGGACGGGGTGGAAAGGGACGCCAGCCGGTGCCCGGTGCCGGTGTAGTTGTACTGGGTCAGCGCGCCGTCCTTGGTGCCCGTCGTCCGGTTGCCGGCCGCGTCGTAGGTGAACGATTGCCGGTACGACGCCGGGCCGCCGAGCGCGTCGGTCGGTGTACCGCACTGCGCCGCCGGTGTCCACGCGTCGGTCAGCCGGCGCTGCGCGTCGTAGCGGAAGCATTGCCGGTCGACGGTTCCGCCCGGCAGCGCGGTCGCGATCGATGTGACGTTTCCGGCCGGGTCGTAGGCGAACGTCGCGTCGGACTGCTTGGGCGATGACACCTCGGCGTCGACGATCATCCGCTCGATGCGGCGGGTGCCTAGCTCCCGGTAGCTGGTCAGCCACGAGCGCTTCCCGTCGACGCCGTCCTTCGGGGCCTCCCCCAGGTGCACGCGCGAGCTTTCGCCGTACCGCGTGTACTCGTTGTCGAGTACGTAGTTGACCGGTTTTCCGGGGAACCCGCCGTATGTCTTGAGTGGACGGCCGTGGTCGTCGTAGGTGTGTGTGACGATCTCCTGCTTGATGCCCCACGGCTGGGTCTGGTCGCCGATCGCCGGGTAGCTCTCGGAGGCGAGGCTCCCGTCAGGGTTGTAGGTGAACGTGTTGAGGTACGTCCCGGCGAGCGTCTCCTCGTTCTCCGGGATGGTCGTCTGCGCCCGGGTGGCCTGCCCCATCAGCGAGTAGCCGAGGATCTCGGTGACGTACGCCTGACCGCCGTGGTGACGGATGGTCTTGGCCGGCAGGCCGACGCCGTTGGCGGCCGTGTCGAAGGTGAACTCCGTCAGGGCGTCACCGCCCTGCTTGACACTCGTGCGCCGGCCCAGGCCGTCGTAGTCGTAGGTGAGCGTGATTCCGCGGGCGTCGGTGGTGCTCATCAGCTGCCCGGCGGCGTCGAAGGTCGCGGCCGACTCGCCCTTGTCCAGGTCGTTGCTCTCGACCCGGTTGCCGAGGAGGTCGTAGCCGAAGGTCCAGGAGTTGCGGGCCGGGTCGGTGACGGAAGCCAGCAGCCCGGCCTTGGAGTAACCGTACTTTGTGGACTCGCCCGCCTGGATCTTCTCGATGGTCTGCCCGCGGGCGTTGACGACGGTGGTGGTCGGCGGTGCGCCGTTGGGCGGCGTGACCGTCACCCGGTCACCGTCGTAGCTGGTGGTGGTGCGCTGGTTGACCGTGTCGTGGACGCGCAGTTCGGTGGCGGTGACGCGGTTGGCCCCGTCGTATGTGTTGCGCGTCAGGCTGGGGATCTTGTTGTCCAGTGCCCGCCACAGGTCCTTGTCGATGGTGGCGTCGTCGTAGTACGGGTTGGTGGTCTTGAAGGAGCGCCCGTGGGTGTCGTAGTGGGTGTCGACGATCAGCCGACCCCCGCCCGCCGCGGGTGCCTGGGCCTGCCGCTCCCGTAGCAGGCCGTCGTAGAGGGTGTGCGCGGTGACGTGGTTGCCCCGGGGGCCGACCTTGCTGGTGGTGACGACCGTCGTCTTGTCGTTGTGGATCTCGTACGTGAACTTGTAGCTGCCTTCGGGGTTGGTGGCCCGTGGCCGGTTGGGCAGCCAGACCTGTGCTGTGCGGCCCAGCGGGTCGTACTGAGTCTCGGTGGCCGCCCCGTTCGGCTCGACCGTCTTGGTGGGCTCTCCCCAGGCCGGTTCGAGGGTGCTGACGGTCGCGTGCCCCAGCGGGTTGGTGGTGGTCGTCCGGGTCACCGGGCCGCCGGTAGCGGGTTCGTAGGCGGTCGTTGTCGTGCGCCCGAGCGCGTCGCCCGACGTCGTGACCCGGCCGTACTCGTCGTACGTGGTCGTGGACATGGTCTGGTAGACCGGGTCGGCGGCCGGCCGGGCCTTGGCCGACTTGACGTGTGTCGGGTCGCCTTTGGACGGTGCCTGGTCGAAGTCCTTGCCGTCGTAGGCGGTCTGGGTGTCCGACAGCGCGTCGCGCGGGAAGACCGGGGTGGCGTCGCAGTTGACCGAGACGGTCACGTTTCGGGCGGGACGGTCGAGAATCCAGTCGCCGTCGTTGCGGACGTAGCTGACCGTGGCGCACCGGTCGTCACCGGGCTCGTCCACGTCACCGAGGTCGTCGGTTTCGGTGAGGATTCCCCTGTCGTCGTAGGAGTATTTCACCTTGCTCTCGCGCCACTTGTCGTCGCGGAGATGGGTCAGGGTGCGTTCCTCGCCGTCGCGCAGGATGTAGGCGCTTATCTTGCCGCGGCTGGCGGTGGGGCCCTGCCAATCGGGTTTGGTGAGTGTCTTGCTGACGACGGTCTCGCTCACCCCGAGGTGGGTCGCGTTGTAGTACTCGAATCCGGACAGCCACTCGTGGTCCGGCCGGCCGTCGACGGTGACGGTGCGGGTCGCGTCGCCCGGCATGGTGTCGCCGTGCATGCCCCGGTGGTAGCGGTGTTCCACCATCGTCACCGGGCCGCTGTCGTCATCTTCGCGGCCGGTCAGCACCCGGACCCGGGCGAAGCCCCGGTAGTCGCTCCAGGTGCGCTTGCTGTCCTCGGTGAACTCGCTGGTGTCGTAGTGCCACATCGCACCGTCGTCGTGGTGGTACACGTATCGGGTACTGGTCGGCACGGTGTTGCCCAGGCGGTCGAGCTCGTCCACCGCGTCGACCACGTACTTGTGGAACCAGTCGGTGCGCTCCTTGCTGAACTGCGGCTTCCACTTCACCGGATAGCACAGCTTCGTGTTCTCGTGCCTGACGATCGAGTCGACGTTGGCGGGTGTGCAGTCGGGGGTGCGGTACTTGATGTCGACGACGCCACCGCTCTCGCTGACGATTCCCGTTATCCGGTACCGGTTCAGCGGTGCGAAGACGTCAGCCAGGTGCACGCGGTTCGCCATCCTGGTGCCTTCGAAGACGACCTTCGGCAGCGTGGTGTCGCCACCCACGTGCCCCGCCCGGGTGATCGAGCGCAGCCACAGCGCGGCCTTCTGGCCATCGCCCGGGTTGGGGAACTCGTGCTCCAGCGTCCACGAGTCGACGCGCCGGTACTGGCCGCCGTCCCCGAGCACGCTGGTGGTCACCTTCGAGAGCCGCTTGGTGATCCAGAAGGTGGGCGCGATGCTCTCCGGGTCCGCCTCGGAACGGCTGTCCGGCCAGTTCTCCTTCTTGGCCTCGGTGCACTCGCTGTCGCGCACGCACCGGTCGGCGGTCTCGAAGTCGACCCGCGCCGTAGTGCGCCCGGCGCTGTCAGCCGGTCCGTACTCGGCGCTGCGCAACGCGCCGCCGCGCACGTAGTCCGCCCGGGCCTCGCCCTCGTTGCGGCGGTAGCTGCCGGTCTCCGCCGCGTACCCGTACCGGATCTGGTTGCCGTGCGTGTCCACGACCTTGTCCAGGTTCCACCGCCACGGCCGGACGCAGTACGACGTGGCGAAGGTGGCGCCGTTGCAGGGCTCGCCCGCGTCGTCGCCGTACACCGGGACCGTCCACTTCGAACCGGCGTCGGCACGCGAGCCGAAGAAGTACTGCGTCCCGTCGACCGTCGTGATCCGCCAGGAATCATCGGGCTGGTGCTCGATCCGGGCGCCGTTGTCCGACTCCAGCCGCCAGAAACCGCCGCTGTCCTTGACCATCTGGCCGCTGCCGCCCGGGAACGCGGCGTACGCGTTCTCGGTGCGCCAGCACAGATCACCCTTCGTGGGATGCCCATCGGTGGAACAACCACCGTAGGTCCGCTCGATGAACCCGACCGACAGATCCCAGCCGTCACCGACCCACGACGCCTGGTTGTTGGTCGCGCTGGTGCGACCGTCCACCGAGGACGACGAGTAGCTCAGGGCCAGCTCGGGCTCCAGGCCGCCCGGCACGGGCGGCACCCGCATCGGGTAGGACCAGGTGAAGTCGCCCGTCTGCGGCGAGACCTTCCAAGACGCGCTCGGTGACAGCGGGCTCGCCGTCGCCGTTCCGGTGCCCTCCTTGGGCTGGACTCCCGCCGCCTGGTTACCGGTCAGGGCGAGCAGGCTGGCCTGATCGGGGGCACGGCTGCCCATGGTCTGCTTCGTCACCGGTACCGGATCGGTCTTCTCGACCCCGGTGGACGGCCCGGCGGCTGCCGAGACCTCCGGTCGCGTGACGCTGATCAGCGTCACGGTCATCAGGACGGTGAGTCCGGCCGCGAGGCGGCGGCGATAGATGCTCATGAGCTGAACTCCGCTGTCGTCGTTGACGGGTTGGCCAGGATGTATCCGAGATCGCCGTCGAAGGCGTGGCCCTCGCAGTTGCCCACGGTCGACGTGAACCGCTGGCCGGAGAAGACGCACCGCTTGAGCGGCCTGCTGTCCACCCCCGCCGGCGGCTGGGCGTAGACCGTGCCGAGCGTGCCGATGACGGTTTTGCCCTCGCAGCCGGCGTCGGTGGAGACGAACTGGTCGACTCCCTGTACGCAGCTGTAGAGGAACATCGCGCCGGTTGGTTTGGTCAGGCCGAGGAAGCCGTGGATCCCTTCGGCCAGGTACGCCGGCGGTGCCCCGTCGACCGTCGTGTAGTGGTCCGGGCCGGACGGGAAGTAGTGCCGCTTGAGCGGGGCGTAGGCGAGCGTGTAGCCCAGGGTCGCCTGCCGGGTGCCGCCCTCGCAGTCCTCCTGCCGCGACTCGTACCGGTCTGCCCCGGACAGGCAGCGGTAGACCGGTACCGTCTCCAGGTTGGTCGGCCGCACCGTGTAGACCAGCCCGATCTCACCGACGTTGGTGCCGTTTTCGCAGCCGGCATCGGCCGAGGTGTAACCGTCCGATCCGGACACACATTCGTAGAGCATCGTGGTGTTCGGGCCGGGCTTGGCGGGTATTCCGAGCGCGGCCTGGTAGTGGTAGCCCTCGCGCGGTTTGCCGCTCGTGCTGGCGGTGTACCGGTCTCCCGCGAGGTTGACGTACCGGCCGATCTGACCGGCCTGCGGCAGGGGCCACCCGGTCCGCTCGGCCAGCTTGGTGTCGCTGATCTCCCACTCGTCGATGTGGACCTCGTCGATGGCGCCGTGGAAGAACCCGGACGGGGCGCTGTTCTCCTTGGCCCGGCCCAGGGCGAGCTTGCCGTAGGAACGCCAGAGGGTCACGTCGTCCCGCACCCCGGCCAGCTGCCCGTCGACGTAGACGCGCAACTGCCTCGCGGGGTAGTCGAACACGCCCTGCACGTGCGTCCACCGGTCGAGAGTCGGCGGCAGCAGCGAGTGCGCGTACACCATCGGCGCGCCATCGGAATCGGACATCGCCTGGCCGAACACCCAGCGCTTGAGGCCCGGCCGGTACTGCAGCACCCATCCGCTCTGCCGCTCGCCGTCCTGGCTGGCGATGGTCGAGATCCGGTCGTCGCGCGACAGCTTGGCCCAGGCCGAGATGCTGAAGCTGTCCATCTCGGCGTCGACAAGCGTCCCCACCGAGGTCACAGCCGACCCCGTGCCGTCCAGGTACATGGCCCGGCCGGAGATTCCCGGACCGTAGGTCACACCGCCGGTGGGGGTGGCATCGTGCTTGCGCCAGTTGTAGTCACGAGCCGAGTCCTCGTCGAACCGGTAGAAGCCGAACTCGGCCACCGGCGCGCTGTCGTGCACCAGCCGCACCTCGCCGCCGGACAGCTTGCCGCTGAACACCCGCACGTCGTCGATGGCTTGCGGGAAGTAGCCGGCGTTCGCGCCGTTCCAGCGCCCCCGGCCGATCGACAGAGGCCCGCTCGACTGCTGGATCGTCACCCCGGTCTTGGCCGCCGACAGCACGCCGTTGACATACAGGCGCAACTGCTTGTAGGTGGCGTCGTAGGTGACCGCCAGGTGTATCCAGTCCCACGGCCGCGCGGTCTCCGTCGACAGCAGCACCGTCCTCGCCGGACTGTCGACATCGGAGTCCGGCACCACCACGGCCCACTTCTTCGAGGCCGCGTCGAACCGCACCTCGAACACGCTGACGCGGTTGCCATCCTGACCCAGCACGGTGCGGTCGCCGCCGCTGACACTGGTCAGGTACACCCACGCCGACGCCGAGAAGCTCCGCTCGGTTTTCAGCACCGGGCCGGCCGTCTCGGCGAAGCCTGTGGTGCCGTCCAGCCCTAGCGAGGCGCCTTCACGGCCACCGCCCCAGGTCGTGCCGCCCTTGAGCGTCGCGGTCAGGCTGTGGCCGCTGGAGTCCGCGCCGATCGGGCCCGTGCCCTCGTCGAACTTCCAGTGGCCCGCCGCCGCCGGCAGCGTCGCCGGGCTGTCCTCGGCCGGATAGGCGTTGTACAGGTCAGCCAGCCGCCCGTTGTCCAGGGCACCGGTGTAGAGGCGTACGTCATCGACGTCGCCGTCCCACGTGCGGCCCATGACCACGCCGCCGGTCGAGTTCCACGCCGTGTTGAGCGTGCCCTCGTCGTGGCGGACGGCGTCGACGTGCAGCACCACCGCCTTCGTGGCCGGGTCGTACACGCCGGCCAGGTGCACCCAGCTGCCGACCTCCTCCAGCCGGGTGGCGAGCGACGCCTTGGTCACCCTGCCGTCGGGCTCCGGCATCTCGAAATACCACGCACCCCACTGGAACTGGTCGCCGTCCTTGACGTGCCCCAGGCTCATCTTGCCCGGGATGCCGACCGCCTCGGTCTTGCACACGCACCGGTCCGAGCCGAGCTTGACCCATGCCGTGACCGTGAACGCCTTGTCGGTGCGCACATCGACTCCCGGCGTCGTGACAGCGTCGCCCGACCCGTCGAACCGCACGGCGTTACCCACCCGGCCAACGGTGAACCCGGCGTCGCCGGACAGCGCGCCCCTGCGGTCGCCGACCGAATCGGAGGCATTGCGCCCGCTCGGTTCGTCCAGCCGCCACTGGTGCGCGAGGGAAAGGTCGCGCCCCGCCATCGACTTGACCTCGTTGGCGAACAACGGCCGCGACCACACCGAGACGTCATCGATCGAGCCGGTCACCGACCGTCCGATGTGGAACTGCCCGTCGAGGCGGTTCGACCCGGTCAATCCGTCGCGCGACGCCGCGAGCACCCCGTTGACGTACAGCTCGGCGCGCCCACTGACGGAGTTGTAGGTGCCGGCGAGGTGGGTCCACGCCCCCACCTGCACCGAGGGGCCGACCACCTGCTCGTTCAGGGCGAACGCCCACTTCTTCTCCGAAGTGGCCAGCAGTTGGAAGGAGCTGCCGAGCGTCGCGTCCTGCGAGAGCAGCACCTGCGTCTTGCCGGCCTCATCCAACCGTGCCCAGGCGGCCACCGAGAAGCTGCGGTTCGACGTGACGGCGTGGTCGGTGCTCACGTAGTTGGAGCCGTTGAGCTGCAACGCCCAATCGTCGGGCTCGGGCAGCGTGGACTGCCCACCCGTGTAGCCCACCGGGTGATCGGTGTCGCGCCCTTCGAGCCGCGGCGGCACGGCGCTCAGGTCGCCGTCGAACGCCCAGCGGCCAACCGCGACGGCGTCCCGGCTCACCAGGCCCTCCAACTCCGCGGCCGAGAGCACCCGGCCGTAGGCGCGCAGTTCGTCGACGGTGCCGCTCCACTGGTTGGCGGGACCGTTGGCCCAGCGGCCGACCCCCACGCGCAGTGGACCGGTGGCCTGGAACCCGGTGGTGCGCGGCGCCGTACCCATCAGGTGGCCGTCGACGTAGATGCGGATCTGCTGTGCCGGTGCGTCGTAGACCGCCGCCACATGCGCGGTCTGACCCACGCGAGCCGAGTTCGCTCCACTGTGTACAAATGGGTCGACCGGGCGGGTGGCCGAGTCAGCCGACGGGAGGTAGAACTCCCACTGGCCACCGTCCCGGTTGCGGTAACCCAGGAAGAAGCCACTATGGACGGTGCCATCCTGCGAGATCGCGGTGCGGGTGTTGTTCACCGCGACATCGGCGTCCACGGTGAGCCACGCGGCGACCGTGAAGCTCTGGTCGGTACGGATCACCGGCGCGCCCATGGAGACGCTGCCGCTCGCACCGATCTTCACCGCGCCGTTGACCTGGCCGGGGACGAAGCTCGCGTCGCCGTCGAGGACACCGGCTGCCCCACCGGACACCGCGTTGACCGCCGTTCTGCTGTCCCGCTCGTCGTCGAAGTTCCAGTATCCAAGCTGGACATTGTCGTGGCTGACCTGCGCCCGCACCTCCGCCGCCGAGATCGGCCGGTCATAGATCTTGACCTCGTCGAGAGTGCCGGGGAAGAAACTGTGGTTGGCACCCTTGACTCGGGCGTACCCGATGCGCAGCGCCCCTACCCCGTGCCAGCGCGGGACTCGGTCGACCTCCCCCATCAGCACGCCGTTGACGTACAGGCGCATCTTGCCCTCGAACTTGTCGAACACGCCCGCCAGGTGGGTCCACTCCCCCGGCGCCGGCTCCGTCGTCGAGCGCACGAAGTCGTAGCCGGCCGCCGAATCCGTTTCGCTGCGGGGCGCCACGAACACCCAGCGCCGGCTCGTCCTTTCGTACTGGAGGCAGAACCCGCAGATCGCGTCGCTGCCCTGGCTCACGACCGTCCCGGTGGGAGAGTCCAGGTGGTCGATCTTCGCCCAGGCGGTGACCGAGAAGCTGGCGTCCGCGCGCACGGCCGGATTCGCCGTCAGGTGGCCGTCCTGGCCGTTGAAGGTCATGCTCTGGCCGACGGCTCCCGGCGTGTAGCTGAGCCCGCCGTGCAGCGTGGCGTCCCGCCACCCGAGGAACGCGGTGTCCTTGGCGTTGCCCTCGAAGGAGTACTGCGCCAGCGGGCCGTTGCCGCCGCGCACATAGATCCGGTGCGTGGTGATCGGACCCTCGTGACCGGCCTTGTCCACGCTGCGCACATACAGGTCCCTCGGCCCGTCGCCCGGCGGGGTGAGCGTCAGGGTCGTCTCGCCACCGAGCTTGTTCGCGACCGCCTTCGTGCTGGGCGGATAGGTCCAGCTCCACAGGAAGTGGTTGACGTCATCGACGCCGTTGGACCTGAACGTGAAGTCCCCCGGTACCCCGGCACCGCCGTGCCACCGGTCGTCGTCGGGATACGTCGGGCTGTCGACCGACGGCGCGTTCGCCACGCCGACCCGGTCGACGATCCACCGACCTGGGCCTTGCACCCACGGGCCGTAGCCGTTCTGCTGCTCGGAGAGGCCGTCACGGGCCCGCACGAACCAGACCATCTCCTCGCCATGCCGCTTCGTCTGGTCGAGGCTCTGGCTGTGCCAGTTGCCCGAACCAAGCCGGATGTCGGGGCGCAGCGGGGTCTGCACGAACGTCTCAGTGCCCGCGGGCATGCCGTACACATCCCAGTCGGCGTACAACTGGTCCCCGTCGGGGTCATGCAGATACGCCTGCATGGTCAGGGAAGCAGCACTCGAATACGCCTTACCCGCGCAGTTCTCACACGCCTGCGGCACACCCTCCACGAGTTTGGCATGGAGGGGTTCGGCCGGCCTGGTGTTCCACCTCACCCACAGCCGCGCCGACTCGGCGTTGTAACGCCGCCACGCGTACTTGTCGGTCTCGCCCGCGGCGACTAGGAAGTAGGTCGTGACGCCGCCCTGGTTGACGGCGTTGTTCGGGAGGAACGTCACCTCGTGCGCCCCACAACCCGGCACCGACGACGTACCCAGCTTGAATCCTTTGATGGTGCCCACCGTGGCGCCGGCGGGCTGGTTGTTCCAGTCCGTGCCCTCACCGATGTCCCAAGTGTTCGCCTTGTAAAGCACATGGTCCCGGGCCTGGTCGCAGTCCGGCCCGGCGTTCGTGGTCGCCCTGAACCGGCTGTCGAGGATCGCCCGGTTCTCCAGGAAGCTGGTGTCGAACATCCAGTAGGTGCGGGTGGTCCCGATGCTGTTGCAGTAGTCCCAGCCGCAGTAGCCGACCTTCCCCTCGTTGCCGTCGACTTTGGTGCCGTCCCAGTTCGTCGCGGTGGGCTTGCCCGAGAAGACCTTCGTCCAATGGTGCCGGGCCGCCGTGTGCTCGCTGGGATCGATGACGAGCGGGAAGCGGGTTCCAGCACCCCTCAAAAGCTTCTTGTCCGGTACCAGGGTGAGGCTCCCCTTCCCGGCGAGCACCTTGACCGGCGCGACGGTCGCTCCCTCGCCCGGAGAGTCCACGTTGGAGGCGGCGTTGTCCCACATCACCGCCGCCGCCCCGGTCATGACGACGGCGCCCGCCCGGTCACGGATCTCGGTGCCACCCGAACTGGCCACGGTGTAGGTGAGCCGTTGCGTCGCAAGCCCCAGCCGGATCCTCGCCAACGCCGGGTTCTTCGCCGCCTCGGCCGTACGGACCACCAGATGCTTGACGTAACCGGTGCCGTCGGCACGCAGCCTCAGATCGACGCCGGGCAGGACATCGCGATAGATCGCCACCGCACCAGAAAGCTCGGGCGCCGGCAGCTGACCCGGCCAACTCAGCGCGACGAATCCGCCGGCAACACCCATCCGCACCAGCGGTTGCCTGCCGCCGCCGGAGAACGCCAGATCGATCGTCACCGCACGAGGCCCCACCGAGCCGTCCGCCTTGCGCACCAACGTCGGGTCGATGTCCACCCACCGGTCGCCACGCGGCACCCGCACCGGCCTGACCGCCAGCTCAGCGCTCATCGTGCCGTCCGGGTGCGCCTTCACCAACCGCATCTCGTCGGTCAGCCGGTTGACGACAACCGCGCT
Organism: Phytohabitans aurantiacus; assembly: GCF_027923225.1. Classification (GTDB taxonomy): domain Bacteria; phylum Actinomycetota; class Actinomycetes; order Mycobacteriales; family Micromonosporaceae; genus Phytohabitans; species Phytohabitans aurantiacus. Next base: position 29,130 of record NZ_BSDI01000002.1, on the reverse strand, counting down.
GCCCTGCCGCCGCGCCGCCGCCATCGCCTCGACCGCCCCGCGCGCATCGGCGATCACGGGCAGCGATGGGCTGTCCACTGTCGAAGGCGCGATACCTGGCACCGCGGATGCCGCCAGAATCCCCACCGCCAGCGCCGCTGTTCGCAAGAACCTGCCGGTCGACGGTCCTCCCGCCCGCTGCCCGCGCCCCGGCGCGACAACGGCCAGGACGGCCGCGGCGGCCGCGGTCACCAACCCGACGACCCACGCCGCAGCAGCACGGCAGACTCCCCGCACACGGACCACTTCCGCCCCCGATCAGATCCGACCGCCGCGACCAACGCGACAGCCGGGGATGCTGCCACCTAGCGCTGTCGTCGCGCTTTCACGCCGCTGACGCCGGCTCGACCCCTACGCCGACGCCATAGGGTGAGCAGAGGTAGTTAAAACGTTTGTACCGCTGGGATGGTATTGACATCCTTGGAAGTGGAAACCTATCGTCCACCACACGGTAGTAACCGTTTCCATAGTGGTCACCGCGAGCCTGGAGATCCGGTACGACAGATGGCTGACAGACCACGAAGCGGCTCTGCCGGTCGGCATGCGGTGGGCCGCCGGACAGCCGCCCTTGGCGCACTGGCAACACTCGGTGCGCTAGCCGGTCTGGCGGGTGCGCCCGTGGAATCGGCCACCGCCCACCCGTCGGGCGAGCCGTTCTCGGTCAGCCAGTACGGAGGCCTCGCGTTCACCCCGGACCAGGTCCGAGTGGCGGCGGCGGTGCACACCGAGCAGATCGTCACAAGGCAGGACCGGCAGACCGTCGACGCCGACCGCAGCGGTGCGGTCACCGACGCCGAACGGGCCCGTTACGCCCGCACGGCGTGTGCGGACCTGGCTAACCAGTTCGAGGTGCGTGTCAACGGTGAGCGTCTGGTATGGACAGTGGTGCCCGGCGACTACCGGTACGAGGCCGATGCCGCCGGGCTGCCCACCGCCATGCTCACCTGCGACCTGTCCGCACCGGCTGGACTGTCCACACCGGCCACGGTCAGCATCGCCAATCGCCACCGGCTCGACCAGAACGGATGGCGGGAACTGACCGCGGTCGGCAGTGGCGTACACATCGTGGACTCACCCGTACCCGAGCACAGCGTGAGCGACCAACTGCGGGCGATACCCCCTCCGGACGCCCTCGTGCTCAACGTGCGCACCGCGAACCTCCGTATCGAACCCGGCGCCGCGACGGCGCGCCCGCCAGACCCGACCGTGCCCGCCACCGATGGTGGGTTGGTGGCCGCGGGCACGACGTGGGCCGAGCGCCGCTTCGAGGCACTCGCCACCGGGCGCCTCACGCCGCTTGTCGTGGTCCTGGCCGTACTGCTGGCTGTGCTGCTCGGCGCGGGACATGCGGCATTGCCCGGCCATGGAAAGACGGTGCTCGCCGCCTATCTGGCCGGGCGGCGAGGCCGCCCCCGGGACGCGCTCGCCATCGGCGCCACCGTCACCGCCAGCCACACCGGCGCGGTACTGCTGGTGGGTGCCTTGATCAGCACCTCGACGGCGTTCGCCGGCGACCGGCTGCTCGCCTATCTCGGAGTGATCAGTGGATCGCTGATCATCGTGGTGGGGATCGGCATGATAGGCACCGCCGCACGCCGTCGCGCCGGCCAATCACACGACCATGAGCACCCACACGATCACCACACCCACACCCACACCCACGCCCACGGGCACAGCCCCCGGCCGGGACGACTCGGACTCGCCGGCATCGGCCTGGCCGGGGGCCTGGTGCCCAGCCCGTCCGCATTGGTGGTGTTGCTCGCCTCCATCGGGATCGGCCGCGCCACGTTCGGTGTGTTGCTGGTGCTCGCGTACGGCATCGGCATGGCGGGCACGCTCACCGCGGCCGGGTTGCTTCTCCTCGCGCTTCAGGGCCGGATAGCCCGATCCCAGGGGACGCCGGCACGTCTGCTAGCCCGGCTCCGCGTCGCGGCACCCGCGGTCTGGCCCCTGCTCACCCCCGCGCTGGTGCTCGTCGTCGGCGCCGGCCTCGTCGTCCGCGGCGGTGCCGGTCTCTTCTGATCGGACGACGGCGGCTCGTGCTGCCGAGGACGAAGAGACAGGATCGGGCTTACCTGCTTTGCGGACGTCTGCCAGCAGTTTGCCGATCGCCGCTTCTGTCACCCAGGCGTTGCCCGTGCGGGCGGTGGCACCCAGCCAGTCACCGACATCCCACAACGCGCGGCAGGCGGCCAGTACGGGCAAGGCATCCAGCTCGCTTTGGCTCAGCGGACGGATGTGCTGGTAGCCGGCGAGGAGCGCCGCCCAACGTTCGCGATCCTCCTGCGGCGCGTCGGACCCATGATAAAGAGAGACCAGGTCGTACGCGCGTAGCCCGAACCCGCAGTGGTCAAAGTCGAACGTGACGAACCGGCCGTCACTGTCCATGTTGGCGTTTCCCGGGTGCAGGTCGGCATGGATGATTCCGTACGCGCCGCCGATCGCCCGGAGCCGCTGGATCTCGTCGGTCAGTCGCTCGCCGAGCTTGCGGAGTTCGGCGAGGTCCGCGGCGGCCTGGCCCGACTCGGCATAGGGTGCCAGGCTGGCCAGCGGCCGTTCGACCAGAATGCGGTCGTCGAGGTGGTAGCGGTCGTGGCTGGTTTGGAAGGCGTCCATCTCGAGGTGCATTCGGGCGATGCCGGAACCGAACTCGCGCCATTGCTCGGCGGTCAATGTGCCTTGGTCCAAGGGCACACCAGGTGCGAGGGTGAACAGGGCAAAGCATCGTTCGCCCTCGGGTGCCGTCAGCCGGCCGAGCCTGTCGCCGACGGCCCGTTGGTACGGTCGGATGACGCCCAGCCCGGCCGCGGCCAAGTGCTCAAGCAGGTCGAGCTCGAAGCGGAGGTCGGATTCTGAACGGATCCAGTACTTGTCGCGGTTGTAGACCCGCAGCACGCGGCGACCGCCATTGACGTCGCTGACGAGGTAACTGTCGTTGAAACCGCGGTTCAGCAAGCTCACCGTGACGGGCGCCGCGATCGCATACTCGCGTTCCACAAGCTGGGCGAGGTCGTCAGGATGCAGGAGCGAGTGGGTCGCACGCATATCGAGCGAGCCTATCCGAGTGTGTTGGAGGAGGCGGCGATGTCCCACGGGACTACGAAGGCGACCGTTGGCTCCGCCGTCTTGACGACGCACGTGCTCCCGCTGAGACAGTACGTGAGCAGCTGCTCGGTGACCGCGTGGTGAATCTCGATGATGGCGAATCCATCTATCGGCTTGTTGGTGACCGCGATGACGTGTTCGAACCACCGCTCTTGCCTGATGGTGTAACCCAGGTTCGACCATGTGATCCACGTCGGCCTGGAGCTGGAGAGGATGACGTCCGAGGCTGGTATGCGGTCCACGAGCCACGTCACGTACGCGACGAACTTCCGGGTGTGGGCGGAGGTCTTCGTATTCCAGACGGTGGCCGTGCACTGAGGAGCGACGCCCGGCGAACCGTCGCTGGCACACAGACGCTCTCCCGTGTCCATGGCGTACAGCTGAAGGTAGAAGCCAGTGTTGTCGATGGCGTAGGTGGTGGAGGCAACGACGGTGACCGACTTGCCCAGAGTCTGTGTGTTGCCTGATGGCACGGTGACCGTCGTCCCCTCGAAGCCGACGGCCCGCGCCGGAGCAGCATCCGTAGCGACTACCCCGGCAAGGCTCGTGACGAGCGTGAGTCCAGCCAACGCCAGCTGCAGTGGTTTATTCATACGATGACGATCGCCTTATTACAGCTATGAAACTGCGTCAGACTGCTCAGTTCTCCCGTGGCGCCTTTCACAGCACCGTCAGTCTGGGTGACGGCGCCGGCTGACGGCCGCGCCGAGCAGGGCCGGCGGTAGCGTCGTCATGAAGGGGATGGTCAGGGCGAACGCCGCACCTGCGGCCACGGCGCCGAGAACGCCGGGTGTGGAGCCGAAGATGGCGGCCACCGTCGCGATGCCAGCCATACCGGCACCCAGTGCCACAAGACCGTGCGCGGGACGTTTCGCGAGCCATCCGGCCCGACGGGCCGCCACGGCGAGCAGGGCGACGCTGAGGTAGGCCAGCACGGCGTACGCCATCTGCATCAGGTCGAGCCAGACCAGCAGCAGCGTGAGCAGGTCCGGTTCGCCGTCAAGCCCGCGCAGATACGCGTGCGCCTGCCACGCCTGATCCTCGACGGCTGCCTGCGCTGGTGCGGCACCGGACAGCACGACAGCGGCCCGGGCCAGGAGGTTGACCAAATAGCAGCTGGTGGCCACCACGAGCGCCGTAACGGCCAATGCCGCCGGGCCACGACCCGATCCGTCCCATACGCGTGCGGCAACCAGTACCACCCCGGTGAGCAACAGGGCGGCGGTGGCGGTGAGGACGCCCGCGTTCGCCACCATCGTGGCGGGCTCTCGGGCGGTGGGAGCGCCGGTCAGCGCGGCCAGCGAGAAGATCAGCCCGGCCGGTGCGACCAGCATGCCCGCGAGCATGCCGGCACCGCGCACCACGACCGTGACCGCCGCGAGGTAGGCCAGGTCGACCACCACGAACACCGGCAACGGCACCAGATCGGCGACGGCGTAGGCGACCGTGAGCAGCAGACCTAACGGCCACACCGCCCAGGCAAGGTACCGGCTCATGTGTCGCTCGCCCACGGGCCGCGTGGGTTGTCCGTCTCCGGCTGTGCCGATTCGGCTTGTGACCCTTTCCGTGCTCATGACGTTGTCCCCCCTGATAGTCAGGCACCATCGTCATCGAGCATCCAGTGCCCGATGAGGGGGAAAACCCTCAACTTCAGGCCGGGTCGCTGGCGACCATCGCGGCGAGCTTTGCGCGGGCGGTGATGTCGAGCTTGTCGAAGATCCGGGCCAGGTGGCGTTCGACTGTCTTGACGCTCAGAAACAGTTCGCCGCCGATCTGCCGGTTGGTGTGGCCGGCCGCGACAAGTTCGGCTACCTGCCGCTCGCGGCGCGTCAGGCGGGCCAGCGACGTTGGCGTCAGCGTGGTGACGGACGGCCTGCCGGACCGGGCGAGGGCCTGCCGCGCGCGGGCGGCGAGCGTGGTGGCGGAGCATTCGGTGGCGTCCCGGACGACCCGGTGAAGCAGGTCGGACGCGTTGGTGGCGGTGCCGGCGACAAGGCGGGCGCGCATCGCGTCGATTCGGTCGCCGGCTGCTTCGAAGCGGCGTGCCGCGTCGAGTGCGTCGCCGCGTGCCGCGTCCGATCGGCCCTCGACCAGCGCCATGTGCGCAGCGGCGAGCGCACCGTATCCTTCGCCGCCGGCTGCCGCCGATGCGCGTTTGGCCCAGCCGCAGGCGTCTTCGACGTCACCTTCAGCGATGGCGGCACGGGTGAGCGTCTCGTACCACCGCGGTCGGCTGCCCGGATCGATCGCGGGCAGCTCGGGTCCACCACAGGCGGCGAGGATCGCCTCGACGCAACCGCTGGTGTCGCCGCTCTCGAGCCGGGCGTGCGCGTAGGCGGCGGTGGCGAGGGCGGCACACCAGCCGGAGGCCGTACGGGCCAGCGCGTCCGCCCGGGCACCGTGCTCCAGCGCGGCGAGTGTCTCACCCAGCCAGCTGTGGAGCTCGCACAACGTGGTCAGCGCTGTCATGGTCAGGTGGTCGCTGCCGGACGCGACCGCCAACGTGTGCGCCTCCTGGTAGCACTCCAGGGCCTCGTGCAGGCGTCCGAGCCGTAGCAGCGCGCCGCCCTGTCCAATGAGGAGATTGGTCAGGGCGTGTTTCTGGCCGGTCTCACGCGCCACCGCCGCCGCGCGAGACAGGCGGCGGTTGGCCTGCCGGTAGCGGCCGAGCAGGACTTCGGCCCAGCCGAGCCACGCGATCGTTTCGAGCAGCGGCGCCAGCTCCCGGTCGCCGGTCGCGTCGACGATGCCGCCCAGGCGATCGGCGAACGCGGCGGCCGTGCGCCGGTCACCGCCGGCACAGTGGGCGAGCGCCAGCTGTCCCGCGAAGGCGGTGGCGGACTGGTCGCGCGGCGCGCGTGCGGCGTCGGCAGCCGCGTCGAACTCGCCACGCATCAGGTGTATGAGAGCGAGTTCGGCGGTTACCGCGACGGATGATCCGCCGTGTGCCGCGCGGTGCAGCAGGGCCGCCGCCTCGTCGAAGTGGCCGAGGGAGCGCTGCGTGCGGGCGGCGAGCAGCAGGGCCTGCCGGCGGGCTCGCCAGCCGCGCACCGGGATCAGGTCCAGCGCGCGTGTCGCCGCCTCGCGCGCGGCGGCCAGCTGACCCGTGGCGGCGAGGCTCTGCCCCTGCGACAGCAGCAAACGGCCGCGGCGGGCGGCGGTGCCCACTGTTTCGGGGATCAGGTCAGCGGCGGCCGCGTACCACTGCGTGGTGAGGTCGGCGGACCGCCACCGGGTCGCGGCGGCCGCGCGGGTGAGGTGCCGTGCCGCGGTGAGGTCGCCCGGTCGTGCGGAACGCCGCAGATGCTCTGCCCAGCGCGGCGCGGCGTCGCCGCGCGCCTGAAACAGGCGGGCGGCACGGGCGTGCGCCTCCCGCTGCCACCACAAGCCGATCGCCCGCTGGACCGCCTGTCGCACCAGGAAATGCCGAAACCGCAACCGTCCGTTGTGGACCACGCGCAGCACGTCGCGGCGTACCAACTCGTCGATCGCCGCACCGACCTGCTCGGCCGGCACCTGGGCGACGGGCGGCAGATCGGCCGCGTCAAAGGTCTCACCGAGGATGGCCCCCGCCCGCGCGACCGTCCGGTGCGGCTCAGCGAGATCGTCCACTTCGGACCGCAGCGTCGTCAGAGCCTCGCCGGCGCTGGCCAGCTCAAAAACGATGGCCATGTACTGCGGGTTGCCCTGCGCCGCCTCGTAAAGGCTGCGTATGCCAGCGGCCGGACGGGAACCGCCGAAGAAGGCGAGCACCTGCTGGAGGGTGAACGGTGCGAGCTCCAGGTACAGGGCGGGGATCCGGGCGAGGGCGGCCGTCATCGCGGCGGCCAGCGGTGGGGCAACGCGTCCGGGTCGATGGCCCAGCACCATCTGCACCGCGTCGGGATCGCCCCGCGACAGGCCGTCGGCAAGGCTCGCGGCCGCCGGCGCGGGCAGCAGATGAGCGTCGTCGAGGACGAGCAGTGGCGGCCCGGCGGCGGGCCGCAGCAGCCACTGCCCGGACAAGACCCGCGAGAACCGGGGTGGTGGCGAGGCCGGTCGCCACCCCGAGCGCAGCAGGCTCTCGCGCAGGGTGGCGAGGAAGCGCGACTTGCCGATCCCCGGCTCGCCGTTGACGGTGATCAGCGCGGGTCCGGTGGCGTTGGCGACCAGGAACCGCTCGGCGGTCGCCAACTCGGCGAGGCGTCCCTCGAAGTCACACGCCCGCGGGCGGCCTCCGGGCGGGGTCACTTCAGCACCACCGAGACAAGGATGTCTTCGAGCCAGTCGGCGAACTGCGACTCGGTCCAGCCCAGCTGCTGGGTCGACAGATGCCAGGTGTCCGCGTTGACGATCGCCCAGAGAGTCTGCCCGGCCCGCTCGACACCGACCCGTAGCGGCCCGTTGGCCGCCACCGCACCCATCACCGCGGTCGCGTCGGCCAGCCGCCGCCCCATCGCCACCCCCCACAGCTGCCGCATCTGCGGGTCGGTTTCCGCAGCGGTCGCGAACGCCCGCTCCAGCGGCGCGACACGGCCGATCAGATCGGTGGCGAACCGCGCCACCAGACGTATCTGCTCGCGCTGGTCGCTGGTTTCGGCGATGCGCCGGGCCATGGGATGGTCGAGGGTCTCGCCCCCGCGAACGTGCGTGAGGGCGAGCAGCAGCAGGGACGGCTTGCTCGCGACGGCGTACACAGACTCCACCGCTACCTCAGCCGCTTCCGCGACGGCGCGCATGGTCGTGCCGGCGTAGCCACGCTCCGCGAACAGCCGCGCCGCTGCCGCGACGATCGCCTCGCGTGTCGCCTGCGCCTGCGCGGCCCGCCGAGTGGACCGATAAACCCGTGGCGACACCGGCCCTCCAAAATCACTCCAGCGCGACTGTATTCGTCACAGTATCACTGGAGTCAATTTCAAGCCACCATCATGTTGCCGATCCGCCCGCGCACCTGCAGGGCACTCGCCTTCGCGGCATCCAAGCCGCCGCCCAGCCGCAGCTCGTCGATATCGCCGCCCTCGAGCACGCTCAACGCCGTGGCCGACAGTTCTACGATCTCGCCGCGGACCAGGCTCGGCCCGCTGCCGCCGCGGGTCCGGACACCCTCCCGCACCACCAGCCGCCGGACCGGTTGGCTGATCTGGATCCCGACCGCCGCGTCGCCGTGCGTGTCGACGCTGTGCAGGTCCGCCGTACCGATGTGCCCCAGGTAGACGTTCAGGCCACGCGCGCCGGTGCCGTAGGTGGTGATCGGCTCCGCCACCGTCAACTCCCCGATCACGCCGAAGTTCACCACCCCGACCGCGCTCGCGCCGTGTGACGTCAGCGCGGCGCACTGCCAGCGCTCCACATCACCCCAGTTGTCCACCACCATGTCGTTGACCCCGTAGGTGATGACGGCCGCGCGCAGCCGCACCAACTCCGCCTCGACACCGAACAGCACCAACACCCCACCGGCGATCAGGTCCGCGGTACCCACCTCGACGCCCCCGTCAGCGAAGACCTCATCAGCGTCCAGCATGGACAGTCGTACCCGGCCAGCCGGTACCGGCTGCGGCACCATGCGCCCGCTCGGATCACCCGCGCCGCTCACGACGATGCCGGCACCGCGTACGGGCGCCGACTCCCGCCCCACACGCACCCCTTCGATCCGCGCCGTAAGGACGCTGCCGTCCGATGGCTGCCGGTTCCACACCGTGAGCGCCCCCTGCCGGACGCTGACCACGCCATACCCGTCAATCAGTGTCCTTTCCAGAGTGTCAGCGGCCTCCAGGTCGAGCTCGCGGATGCTGACCTGCCCCGTCGTGGTCGCCCCTTCGGCGACGATCTGCACCTGTCCGACAACCCGCAGATCGGTCAGCGCCAGCACACCCAGATCGGCCTCGGTTGTCGCGTTGTACACCGCGCGCCGCTCCGGCGCCGCCCGCAGCCGCAACCCGCGCACCTCGTTGTCCCGTACCAGCCGCACACCGTCGCAGCCAGGGCGGAAGACGATCTGCGTTCCCTCGCCGACCAACCGCTGCCCCGGACGCAGCAGCACCGGCCCGGCGTCCTCGATGTCGGCCAGGACACGGACAACCTCACTGTCCGGATCAGCCACAGCCGCGGCCAACTCCGCCGACGTCCTTACCTCGCACCTTTTCCCACTCATCCATCCAGTGCATCCCACTCGCCCGCACGCGGGTGAGGGGGAGATCACCCAATCCCGTGCCACGGCACGAGGTGACCACGGTTAGTGCATCGTCGCGACAGTGTGCATACCTTCGATCGCGTGCGGCACGCCGCTGTGCTTGCCGGGCACGAAACACATGAACGCGTACGGCCCGGCGGAGAGACGTTCGATCCGCAGGTACACGATCCGGCCGGGTGAAATAGCGCCCGCACCGCGCAGGCTCGGTTCGGCGAACGGCGTCGTCGTGCCCGAGTCGAAGAACCGCTGGATGTCGACGTCTGTCGTGCCGGGTACCACCTTTTGTGTGGCGAGCTCGTGGATTTCGTCTGAGGCGTTCACGATCCGGAACGTCCCGCCGGCCGGCAGTCGTGTGGGGGCGACGAACCGGGGCGCACCCGCGACCGTACGCATAGCGATCGTCGCATCGGCGGCGGGCGCGTGACCGATGAAGCCTCCCACGACCCGCAGTTTGTGTAGTACTGCTTGCTGTCCCGGCACGAACAGGTCGTTGAGGTCGAAGAAGTAGTAGGTGCCCGCGGTCAGTGGGAGCGTGACCGACACTGTGGTAGCCGCGTCGACCGCGGCACCGCCCACCAGATCCGCGTCGCGGGCGGTGGCGGCGATGCCCGCGGCCGCCGTCGCGGGATCGGGTGACAGCGCCGCCCGCAGGTCGGCCACGACCACGTCCGGGTCGGCCGCGCCCAACGTCCGGAACCCCTGAAGATAGTGCAGGAAGCCGCCTGACACGTCCGGAGTGGACACTTCGAAGGTTACCCACCCGGCTCGGACAGACTGCGGCAGGGTGAAGCCTTCGTCCAGAGTCATTACCACGGGTACGGTCGTTGGCCGGTGCCGCGGGGCGGCCACCGCGACCGTTCCTGTGAGGGTCAACGCCGTCGCCGCGGAAGCCGCGACTATCGATACCCGAAACGCGAACGAGTAGAGTTTGGACCGAGCAACCATCATGCCTCCTTGAAAGACAAGACAGTCTGGCATCGCGCACACTCGTCGCACAGGCGGGAAAACCCTCAACCAACGCCAGCCGGGCTAGGACTCCTGGTCGCCGAGCAAGGCGTCGGCCATCGTCCGGCCGAGCCAGCGTTCGTACTCGGTCAGGCTCCAGCGTCGGCGTCGGACCAGACGGTAGGCCACGTCGACAGACGTGAGCGTCCAGAGAATGTCTGCCGCCTGGTCGGTGGACATCCCCGGCCGCATCCCGAACCGCGCGGCGATGAACCCGGCGATCTGGCGGGTGCCGTTCGCGCGCTCGCCGTCGATCACGTCCAGGAACCGGCGTACGTCCGGGTCCCCGTCGCTGAAAACGGCGCTCAGTAACGGACCCACCCGCTCGAAGATCTCCCGCGGCATCCGCGCATAAAGCACCAGGCACGTGCGGGCGTCGGTGGCTGCCCGCATCGCCTTCGCGGTGGGGCGTTCGCTCATCGGGACCGGGGCGGCGTCACCGGCGAGCATCGCATCGTAGACGGCTTTGAGCAGGTCCGATTTGCCACCCACCACGTTGTAGATCGTCTGTACGCTCACCCCGGCGCGGCCAGCGACCGCCTGCACCGTGGTGCCGACGTATCCCCGGCGGACGAACAACGCGCTCGCCGCCTCCAGGATGCGCAGCCGGGCAGCGCCGCCGGGGTCGATGCCCGCCCGGCGTGGCCCACCCGGCCGCACATTCACTACGCCACCGCGCCGTCCGCGGGTGTGGGATCCGCACCTGGAATCGGCAGCGCCCCCACCTGCCGCAGCACACCCAACTCGTCCCGCACGCCCCAATGCTCGACCAACAGGCCGTCACGCTCGCGGTACATGTGCATGGTCTCCAATGCGTACGCCTTACCCGTCGGGGCGAAACCCAAATGACCATCCCGGTGGATGCCATGCGCCGTCGCCCGGATCGCGACCTTGTCTCCCGCCGCCACGATGTCGTGAACCTCGTACCGAATCTGCAACGTGTCGTGCAGCCACCGCATCGTGGCCGCATAGCCCGCCCGACCCGACGGCAGCCCGGGCGGGGCACCGTGATCGACAAAGTCGTCACTCACCACACCCTCCAATGCCGCGACGTCACCCGAGTGCAGCACATCCAACACCTTCCAGGCCAGGCGCTCAGCAGTAGTCGTCATCACCAACCTCCTTTGGAACCGCATTCCAACCGAACGAGTCGAGCCTGCCTCGCGGCAGTGGGCGAGCCCAAGCCGATTGGAACGATCCGCATCCTCGTTCAAACAACATGAGAAGGGCCGGTGCTCAGGACGGCCTTGCGCGCACCCCGCTGTACCGAGGGGCGGGTTGCCCGGACGCGCAGCGATTCGAGGTCGAGGATGCTGGTGGACATCCGGCCGGTACGGATCCAGCCTTGGCGACGTAGCGCGGCCAACGCCCGCGTGACGGCTTCTCGCGAGGATCCGACCCAGTCGGCGAGGTCGTCCTGCGACAGTGGCAGGGTGATCCGGATAGCGCCCGCGTCGGTGGCGCCGAACCGCTCGGCCAGCTCGACCAGCCGGGCCGCCACGCGGGCGGTGGAGTCGTAGGCGGTGAACTCCAGCCGCTTGCGGTCGGCATCACGCAGCCGCGTCGCGAGCGTGCGCATCACCAGCACTTGGACCCGCGGCATGCGTTCGAGGTAGGACTCGAAGACCGGCACGTTCATGACCAGCGCATCGACGTGCTCGAGGGCGTGAATGCTGGCGGACCGAGGAGCGTTGTCGACGACGGCCACCTCGCCGAGAAGCGCCCCCGGCCCGCAGATCGCCAGCAGCGCATGCGCGCCGGACGGATCGTGCGAAGAGATCTTGACACGACCCTTGAGCAGCACAGCGACCCACAGCGAAGCGTCCGCTTCGCGGATGAGCAGCTCGCCACGACGCCACCAGCGGACGGTACTGCGTTCGCGGAAGGCGGCACGCTCGGCGTCTGTAAGGGATGACCAGAACTCGCTCATTTCTCAGTCTCGGTAATCCGCCGCCTTCGGGCATCGGGGCAATCACTCAATGCGGGTTTGGGGGTGCGGCCAGGCAAGGGACTGACTGTCCACTAAAGAGCTTTCGCGGGCCGCCAGCGAACTGGTTGTGTAACCGCGGAGGGCGAGGCCGCGGGAGCAACGGTCTCACGCGCGACGGGCGTCGCGGCAGCTCAAAGCCCGATCCTGAGCTTGATCCCGAAGGCTCTCTAGCTGGCGAGGACTGTGGTCAGTGCGGGGTACCAGCGGTCGGACATCTTGGCGTAGCCGGCGTCGTTGGGGTGCAGTTGGTCGACGAGATCGGCGCTGGCCAGATTCGTGGTATCGACCATCCGGACGTGGTCGCCCTTCGCGGCCACGATCGCGGGGATCTTGGCGTTGTACGCGTTGATCCGCGACTGGGCGCTGGCGTTGGTGGAGGGAATGATCTTCGCCACCAGCACGTAGATGCCGGGGCGGGCGGCGAGGATCTGGTCGATCAGGGCGCTGAGCCGGTCGGGCGCCGTGTCGACCTGGTAGTTGCGGTACATGTCGTTGGTGCCGATGTGCAGCAGCACCACGTCCGGCTGGTAGGTGGTGATCCAGGTGGTGGCGTTCGCCTGAAGCTGGTCGATCTGCCAGCCCCGGTGCCCCTCGTTGTCCGGGTCCCCGATCGTGCCAACCGTCTGTGTGCCCACGAAGTCGGGTGTGTAACCGGCCTCATTGGACAGTCGCAACCAGAGCGGACCCCGGTATCCGGAGGTGGTGCTACTGCCCTGGCCCCAGGTGATGGAGTCGCCCATCGGCATGACCTTCACCGGCCGGGGCTCGCCGGCCCGCTCGAACCAGCCCTGCACGTCCACTATCAGATGGATGGGGGCGAAGCTGCCGTTCTTCAAACGGATTTTGCCGTCCGGGCCGGGCCGGAGCACCACCGTGTTCGTCCGCCAAGCGCCGGCGTTGAAGTCCATCAAGGTCACGCTCGGCTCCGCCTCGGCGGCCGGCCACGCCTTGAGATATCCGGCCTCCTCCGGCGTCACGGTCAGGTGCAGCACCGCACCGGTGACGCCGCTCGCCGGCAGCCCGCCGATCCCGGCCACCTGGACGTCGAGCGTGCCGCCCCCGGCCAGCGGCACGCCAGTGCCTGCGGTACGCGTGTTGATGAGCCTGCTGGTCACCGGCTGGAACGGCGTACCACCGTTGGCTGTGCCCGAAAAGTAGCCCTGCAGGGTCACGACCAGGTTGATCGCGGCGCTGCCCTTGTTGTAGAAGGTGACCCGACCGTCGGCGGCGAGTTTGATTGTCGCGCCCGACTGGGTCGACCCGGCGGCATAGTCGATCGCGCCCTTCCCGAGAGCCGTGCCCGGCGGCGCGGCGCCCACCCAGCCGCCAGCCGTGGCGCCCGGCACGAGCAGGTTCACGTACGCCGCCGTCGCGCCGGCGGGCACGAAGGTGCCGGCGATGGTGACGGTCCGGCTGCCGCCGGCCGGGATCATTCCGGTCGTGGTACCCAGTCCGCTGCGGGTGTCGATGAGCCGGGTGTGGGCGACCGGTACGAACCCGCCCGTGGCCGGGCTCGCCGCCGTCGTGAAGTAACCCTGTACGTCGACTCCGACGGACACCTCACCCCATCGGTTGTAGACCGCGATGCGGCCGTTCGCGCCCGGGACCACGACGGCGACGTTCGAGATGTTCTCGCCCGCCGCCACGTTGAGTGTGGACAGATCTGCCGGCCGGGAAGTCTCGTCGGGCCACAGCGCCAGCCAGGTCGCCGCGGTCGGATCGTGGGTTATGACGCGGACGAGCACCGCGCTCACGCCGGTGGCGGGAACCCCACCGACACCGAGGACTGGGAATGTGGTGGTGGAGTCCGGTCCGAGGACACCCGCCAGTGCCCCCACCGGCGTCGCGAAGGGTACGTAGCGCGCCGGTGCCGCGGCGGCGGTCGCATCCGGAACCTCCGCGGCCGTCGCCGCCGGCCCGCCAGCCATCACGACCCCGGCCACCAGGCCGAGGCAGAGCCCGAACGCCCACCCTCGGCGCCCAGAAACGTGTGGAGACCTCATCGGCGTTCCTCCCCTTGGCCGTTCGCGACCGTCCGACCGGGCGACGGAGGTAAGCGGCAACCGTCGCAGCCAAACGATCACCCTGTCAAGATCCGAAGCCATTCAAGGCCGGCCGCCCGGGAAAGCTCGCTCCACTCAGCGGTCGTCAATGTGAGGTCGACGGCGTCGAAGCACTCCCGAAACTGCTCGGCTGACCGCGGAGCGATCACCGCGTGGACGTCCATGCCCGCGGGACACAGCCACGCCAGCGCCACCGCGACCGGCGCGACATCCCGTTTCCTGGCAATGGAGAAGACCATGTCGCGGGCCGCCCGGTTGGCCGGTGTGTCGAACAACTCGAGCATTCTCCGGCTGTCCCCGGTGCTGTCGGCGGGGTTCCGGCCGGCGAACCAGCCGCGCGCCAGCGCGGTCCACGCCTGCAGACAGAGGCCACGTTCCAGAATGACCTTGAGCAGCTCCGCCGTCGCGTGCCGGCTGTCCGGCCACAGTGGTCCCGCCGGGACCGCGAGGCTGAACTGGTAGCTCGCGACCGGCCGCTGCGGCGCCACCGCGTCGGCGAAGGCGGCCAGCCGGTCGGCGCTCCAGTTCGACACACCGAAATCGCGGATCATGCCGCTCTCGCGCAGGTCGAGCAACGTGTCGGCGATCGTGTGCACCGGCACGTTCGGGTCGTCGCGGTGCAGCAGCACGGTGTCCAGGTAGTCGGTGCGCAGCCGGTGCAGGGAACCGGCGACCTCCGCCCGGATCACGTCTGGTCGGACCCGGGACTGCCCGTTTTCCGGGTGACAGACCTTCGAGACGATCTGCCATTCTTCCCGGCGGACGGTCGCACGCCGATCCGCCATCCACCGGCCGATGATCTCCTCGGATCCACCATCGTCGTACATCGGCGCGGTGTCGATGGTGTGGCCGCCCAGGTCGGCGAACATGTCCAGGCGGGCCCTGGTAGCGGCTTCGGCTTCGAGGAACAGGCCGCCGAGGATGAGGGGCGAATAGCACATCGAGGCGGACACGGCGACCTCCAAGGTCTCGTTTACGATACGGTAGGTGTCGATGTATCAAGACGGGGGAGATACGCCGATGGCCTTTGATCCAAACGTTTCTGTGGTGATTACGGCATACAACCGACTGGCACTGTTGCCGATCGCCATCGACGCGGCTCTGTCGCAAGTAGACTGTGATTTCGAAGTCATCGTCGTAGACGATGGCTCCACCGACGACACGCCCGCTGAGATCGGCCAGCGCTACGCCGACGAGCCACGGCTGCGGGTGGTCACCCGGCCCAACGGTGGGCCGCCGGCGGCCCGCAACACCGGCATCGATGCCGCCCGCGGCGAGTGGATCGCGCTGCTCGACAGCGACGACTGGTGGGAGCCGAAATACCTCAGCAGCCAGCTGGCGGTGCTCGCCGACAACCCCGACGCCGACATGGCGCTGTGCAACGGGCGCCGCCAGGACCAGGACGGCTCGTGGCACAACCTGTTCGACAACCCGTACTTCAGGATGCCGACCTCGATGGACGCGATGTGCGCCGGGACGTGGATCCAGCCGAGCTTCACCGTGGTGCGCACCGAGGTGGCCCGGCGGCTGCGGTTCGACGAGGCGTTCTACATGGGCGACGACCAGGAGTTCATGTGGCGGTTCGTAGAGGCGGGATACCGCTGCGTGCCTAATCACACGCCGCTGGCCGAGTACCGGGCGATCAGCGCCGGCGACGTGGCGACCGAAGACCAGATCACCGCGGACGAAGACGTGCTGCGGATGGGCGCGTACTCGGTGTGGAAGAAGCACAGCCGCAAGTACCCGTCGGCGATCCGGGGCCGAGGGCTGGATTTCGACCGGGCGTACGGCCCGATACTGCTGCGAAACGGCCACGTCGACGACGCTCGGTTTCACCTGTGGCGCTGGTGGTTGGCCCGCCCATGGAATCCCCGGCCGGCGTGGCTGCTGCTGCGGTCGCTGCGGAGGCGATGACCCGTCAGAGGCGGGCGCCGACCACATCGAGCAGTTCCTCGCACTCGCGCACATAGCGGTGGGCCGCCCGCAGCCTCGGGTGCGGGTCGCCCACACCGCAGTACTCCAGCGCCGCGGCCGGCACGCCGCCGCGCTCGGCCAGCTTGCCCAGCCACCGAAGGTTGTCAATCACACCGGCTGCGGTGTCCACACTGAAATCGGCCCGTCCCCGGGCCGGGACGTAGTTTTTGATGTGGAAATAGCCGACGCGCTCACCGAGCCGGTCGAGTACCGCCGGGTCCTGGTCCTCCGGGCTGATCAGTGCGGAGTTGGCGGGGTCGACGGTGGCGATCACCGCGGGATGGTCGACGAGGTCGAGGAGCCGCGCGGTTGTCGCCACGGTGTCGTGGATGTTGTTCGGATGCACCTCGACGCCGACCCGCACGCCCTCTCGGGCGCCGATCGCGCCCACCGCCTGATACGCCTCACCGGATCGGGTGTAATGCTCGTCGCGGGCGAGCGCACTGCCGTTCCGCGGCCAGTCGTCCGGATCGGCGCCCCGCAGCCATCCACCAAAGCCGTTCACCAAACCGATGCCGTGTTCGCGGCAGGCCTCGATGATCCGGCCGACGAGCGTGACGGACGACGCCCGCCGATCCGCGTCATCCGCGATGAAGTCACCCTCGTACCCGACGCAGTGCACCCGCGTCCCATGCCGCTTCGCCAACGCGGCGGCCCGCGCCACCTCGCCGCGCACCACGCCCGGGTCACCGCGCAGGTCGAGATGGCACGTCGATACCTCGACACCGTCGAAGCCGTAATGCGCGGCGACCGCGAACACGTGCTCCAGCGAGTAGTCGCGCAGCGACCAGCTATGCATCACGAGGTCCATGGCGGCTCCGTTTCCGGTATGGACAGTCGGGCTCCACCGCTGGCGGCGCTGCGGTCCAACTGGTGCAGTATCGCGACGTCCCGCAGTCCCCGGGCCGAGCCGGCCTCGGGCGGCACCGGCTTGCCCGCCATGCACTCGGCGAGCAGCCGATACTGTTCGGCGTACGGGTCGACGAGCGGCGGAGTCACCGGTCGGCGGCCCTGGTCGTCGCAGAGCAGCACGCTACCGCCGCCGTTCATCGCCCACGTCTCGACCGCGACGATGACGCCTTCGGTGCCGACAACGCTGTAGCGCGACTTGCCCACGAAGGGATCCTCGGTGAACGACGACTCGATGTGCAGCCGCCGGTCGCCGAACCACACGGTGGCGTCCAGGTGGATGTCGGTCAGCCGCGAGTCGCCCGCGGGATAGGCGACCGCCTGGCAGGCGGTGGCCGGCGCACCGAGCAGGTCTCCCCCGGTCAACAGTGGATAGATGCCAAGGTCCGCGGCAGAGCCCAGGCCGGAGTACTCGCGGTAGTTGCGCCAGTTGCCGTCCGCGTGCCCCAGGAAGGTGGCGTTCATCGCCAGCGGTACGCCGATCGCGCCGTCCGCGACCAGCCGGCGGACGGCCTCGTTGTTGGCGTTCAGCCGCGACATGTACCCGACCAGCAACGGCACGGTCGACGCCTGCGCGGCCAGGTGGAGCTCCAGCGCGTCGGCGACCGTACCGGCCAGCGGCTTGTCCACCACGACCGCCAGACCCGCCGCCAGCGCCCGGAGGGCGATCGGTGCGTGCAGGTGGTTCGGCGTGGCCACGTGCACCGCGTCGAGGTCGACGCCGAAGAACGCGTCCTCGTCGCCGGTGACCAGCGCACCGGGCACTTTCTCGGCAACCAGCTCGCGGGCGTGCGCGCGCGGGTCGAGAACCGCCGCCACCTCGAAGCCGTCGAGTCCCTCCAGTGCCGGCAGCAGCGCGCTCTGGGTCAGGTAGCCGGCTCCCGCAAGGCCGATCCGCACATTCATGGAGCACCATCACCTTCTCCTCGCAGGGCGATCGCGCCGGCGGCGCCTTGGCGAAGTCCGTAGAGGAAATGGGCGGGCAGGCCGTCGTCGGCCAGGCCGTGGGCCATGCTGCCGAGGGCGTTGCCGGCCAGGTGGGCGAGCAGCCCGTCCAGCCCTTCCCGCAAGGTCTCGAACCGCCGCGGCACGAGCGGCGGCAGGTCGGGCCGGTGCCTGACCTCGGCGTCGCGCAGCAGCTCGGGCAGGCGGGCGGGCAGCGTGGTCAGCGGTGCCGCGGCCGCGCCGAGCTCGGCCGCGGACACCCCGAACAGCGACCGCGCCGTAGCGCCGTCCCGGGCGGCCGCGGCGAGCATCGCGCCGAGCGTGGCGACCTCCCGCGGGTTCACCAGGTAGCCGTACCGGTCCGGGTCGGGGCGCCGATACTGCCGCCAGCCGATTCCTTCATCCCAGGTCAGCACGTGCAGGCCGGGATCGAGCAGGCCGGCCGCGCCCAGTTCGCCGGCGAGCCAGCCGTGGTCGTAGCCCCAAGCCAGCTGCTGGCGCCGGGTGTCGACGGGGGTGCGCCGAACGAGGTCGGCGACGCGCACGCCGGATGCCGCCCGCAGCTGGCCCAACCGGGTCAGCGTCGCCATGGCCAGCATGTCCTCGCTGCTTGCGCGCGGAGTGCTCGGGTAGAACAGCCGGCCCCCTCGGCGCAGCCAGCCGAGCACCAGGTCGGCGCGGACCATGAGGCCGACCACCCGGCCGGCCACGAGGCTGCCGTGCGAGGTCACGGTGAGCAGGTCGTACCGCCCGTCGTGGAGGCTGCCGGGCAGCGCCCGGCTGGCCGCCCCCGCGGCCGGCACAGGCGGTTCCCGGTCGAGCCATTCGACGACCGACGCGACCGTGACGATCTTCGGGCAGACCGCCACCGCCTCGGGGTGCCGGTCGAGAATGTCGACCAGTGCGGCCGGGCCGCCGGGTGCGAGCGCGGTGTCGTCGTCGAGGAACAGCAGGTGCCGGTGGACCAGCGGCGACCCGTCCGGCTGCTGGGCGAGCCAGGCCAGGCCGGCGTTGCGGGTGCCGGCGGCCGACTTCGGGCCGGGTGGCGCCGGCACCACCTCGTGCGGCAGGCCGGTTGTGCGCAGAGCGGCCCGGACCCGGTCGGCGTCGCCGCTGGCGAGTCCACCATCGACGATCACCACAGACACCGGCAGCGCGCCTTCGCGGGGCTGGGCGGCCAGGGATCGCAGGCAGTGAGCCAGGGTGTCTATCCGGTCGGTGCCGCCGTCGTGCGTCCGGTCGCTGTGTGTCGGTATCAGCACCGTGACGCCCGGACCGCACGACGCCAGCGGCTCGACCTCTGGCCGGGTCCGCGGATCGAGGCCGAGGACGTGATGAGCGACGGCCGGTCTCATCGAGCCCCTCCGACGGGCCGGAGCAGCAGGCTCCGCGGGGCCAGCGACCGGCTGGTGGCCACCGCGATGCCGGCCTGCGCGCGCAGCAGGGCGTCGTCGTCGCGCGCCGGGAGCACGACGGCCACGCCGATGTCCGGGTGGCCCGCCACGGCCTGGTAGGTGTGGTGGTTCCAGGTGCTGCCCGGGTGGCACTCCCATCCCGATCCGTGGTGCGCGGCCGCGAGCCGCCCGGCGAGGCCGGAGTCGTAGCAGACCAGGTGACCGGCGCGCAGACCTGGTGTCGCGCCAAGCCAGTCGGACGCGGCCGGCACGATGCCGGCGGCCGGCACCGCCACCGCTTCCGCCGCGTCGCCGTCCGCCTCAGCGAGCAGTCGCTTGTACCGGCTCACCGCGGGATGCGTGGCGAACCTGATGCCCAGTCGCGCACCGACGCACGCCACCAGCGCGTCCGCGGCGTAGCACTGTCGCATCAGGACGGTCACCGGGTGCACCGACGGCGATCCGGCGGGCAGGTCGACGACCCAGTCAGCCGGCCCGTCGCCGATCTCCGCACCGACGTCGTACCAGGTGCCGCTCCTGCCACCGAGTGCCTGCCTCGCCAACTGGGTCAGGTACAGCCGCAGGCCGGGACCGGCGTCGCCGGGCGGGCGCAGCACGACCCTCCCCGGCAGTTCCGGCGCGGCGGCGGACGTCGCCGCGGCCCATTTCGCCAGCGCGGGGGCGCCGCGCACGAAATCGTCGTACGCCGCGCGGAAACCGTCACCCGCCACCACCGACGAGCACAGCAGGAACGGCGTACTCAATGGCGCGGCGAACAACGCCACCTGGCCGGTCAGCCGCGGCCCGGTGAGCCAGCGGACGTCGACGCCGTACCTGTCGCGCACCGCCTCGGCGAGCAGTCTCGTCTCGACGGTGGTGCCCGACTCGGACACCGCCACGACCAGGTCTGGTGGGCCGTCCGGCCCGGCGATCGTGCGGCGCAGCGCATCCGGGTCCAGCACGTCCAAGACGTCGAGCCGGGCCCCGCCGACTTCGCGCACGGCGTGGGCGCCGAACGCCCAGCCGCCCGTGCCGATCAGCACCAGCCGGCCGCCCGCGGGTACGGGGTACTCGGCGAGCAGGTCGGCGACGTTCGCCCAGCCCGGCGGCTCCAGCCAGCCGAGCCGGGGCTCGCCACCCTCGGTGGCCAGCCGGGCGACCGCACCCGCCGCGCCGCCGCGCCCACCCGCGACGGCGTCCCGGAACGCGGCCAACAAGGCGTCCGGCGCCAGCTCGCTCAGCACTCCCGCACCACCGTCCCCGGCAGCCCGGTATCGATCACCGCGCGCAGCGCCGGCTGGCCGTTGACGGTGCCGTACTGGGCCAGCTCGGCCGCCACATCAGGCGCCGCCAACAGCGAGACGATGTGCGTCACCAGACGGTCCAGGCCCAGTTCGCGCCCGGCGTCGCCGCGGCACAGCTCGGCCGCGGCGAGCATGTCCTCCCGCAGGCCACCGCGATTGCCGAGGACCACCGCCCGGCCACCAGCCGGATTGTCGACCCACTGGTGGGCCGCGGCGGAGCGCAGCGGGCCGACGGGCACCACCTCGTCGCCGCCGACCGGCAGCCGGGCGTCTGCCGGAAAGCCTCCGTACAGGTTGACCGCGGCGGTCTCGGCCAGCGCCGGCCACAGCCCCGCCACGATCGACGTGCCGACGTTCGCGCCGACGGCGACGTACAAGGCGTCCACCCCACGCCCGCCGGTCGCGGCCAGGACCGCGGCGACCAGCTCATCGTCCAGCGGCAGCGCGTACTTGGGCTCGCAGAAACCCCGCCGGATGGCGCGCTCCAGCGTTGCCGCGGACCGGCTGGCCAGCAGTACGGTCTCCGCTCCCCCGAGCCGGGCCAGGCCGAGGTGGATCAGGCCGGACAGGCCGCCGCCGACCACCAACACCCGCTCGGCCGGCACCAGCTGGGCCGTCGCCCGTTGGGCCCGTACCGCCCCGGCCAGCGGTTCGACCAGCACCCACTCCGGTCCGGCGGTAGCCGGTACCTCGATCACCTGGCCGCGGCTGACCACGCCCCTGTCGAACGTCATCAGCTGGGTGAAGACGCCCGATCGGTTGTGCCCCAGCTTGTCGCTGTCGTCCAGCGGGTTGTTCGGGTTGAGGGTCACCATCTGGCCGACTCGCAGCTCGGTGACCGAGGAACCGACCGCGACCACCTCGGCCACACACTCGTGACCCGGGATCTCGGGCTCGCAGCCCACGTCGCCGCGCAGGATTCGAAGGTCGGTGCCGCAGATGCCGGCGTACCGCATCCGCAGCTGGACCTGCTCTCGCCCGCATGCGTGCGCCTCGCGCTCCACGACGCTCAGCCGTCCTTCGCCCACCGGCTTGACCAGGCTCAGGTACCGGCTGCTGCCCTCGGCCAGCAGCGCGGCCAGCCCGGCCAGTGGTGCGTCATCGGTGTCCGGCGGGCAGACGAGCAGGCCGGCGCGGCGCTCCGCGGTCCAGCCGGTGAACCAGCCGGCGTCGACCATCAGATCGTCCAGATTGGACCGCAGCGCGTCGAACCACGGCGCGCCGACCCCGTACGCGAACCCGCCGGCGATCACCGCGCGGCTCAGGCCGAGGTCGGCGCAGAGTTGCAGCAACCGGGCCGCCAGCGGGCGGGTCACCCGGTGCAGGACCGCCGCGGTGAACGAGTCGCCGCGCGCGGCGGCCGCGGCGAGCGCCCGCGCGTCGATCCGCCCCGGGTCCGAACCGCTCAGCTCCGCGAGGACCGAGCCGGCGAACCGGTCCGGGTCGCGCCGGGCCCGCATGGCGGCGACCCGGACGGTGCCCGGGCCGCTGGCGTACGCGCACAGGTCGCCGACCGCGCCGCACTCACACCAGGGCAGGTCGAGGCGGTCCAGCTCGGCCCGGGCATCCGGGTCGCCACCCGCCGCGGCCCGCCCCAGCCGGAGGGCGGCCGCGGCACCGCCGGGCACCGCGTCCAGGACCGTCGGGTCTACAATGGAGTGTCCCGACTCGCCGCCGAGCCAGTCGGGGTCGAGCAGCACCTTGCGCGTGCCGGGCAGGCCGGCGTCGAAAACCTTGAGTGCGACGCCCGTGCTGATCGTCGCGTAGATGAACCGCCCCAGCTCCCGGTAGTGCCAGGGTGCGGCGGCCACATCGTTGACGACGGTGACCGGCGCCCACGGCAGCCGGTCACGCAGCGCGGCGGCGAGGTCCAGACCGGTCGCTGGCGCCAGCCACAACGTCGACGCGTTGCGCACCACTCCGGCGCTCGTGACGACCGCGCCGAGCGCCACCCCGATCGCGTCGACGCGCCGGTCCGGTGCCGCGTCGCGCAGCCGGTTGGCGTGCTCGGCCACCAGATCGAGCAGTGGCCCGGCGGGCTTGGTGACCCCGAGCCGCGGGCTCGGGGTCGGCACCCGCAGAACCGCGCCGGTGAGCCGGCCGTTTTCGGCGAGCGACAGCCGCGTCGTGGTGCCGCCGGCGTCGACCACGATGGCGACGTGCGGGCGCGGCCCGATCACGGCGCCACCTCCGCCTGGCGGCGGATCAGATCCGCGCACGCCCGCCGGAGCAGGTCGGGGTTGAGCTCGTGCATCGAGTCGATGAAGCCGCCGCGCCCGACCCCGGTCGGCACGACCAGGTGGGGCCGGCCGCCCTTGTGCGCCGAGATGTCGCTGCCCAGCCAGCGCCAGAGCCGCTCCGGTCGGCACAGCGGGCTGTACACCGGCAACCCGACGCGCAGCAGCAGCCGGACCATCCGTTCGTACGCGGCGGACGGCAGCCGGCCGGTCTGCACGCCAAGGTGGCCCGCGAACGCCATGCCGATCGACACCGCCTCGCCGTGCCGCAACGCGTATCCGGACGCGGTCTCCAGCAGGTGCCCGAACTCGTGCCCGAAGTCGGGAAGGCGCCGCAGTTCCTTCTCGTACGGGTTTCCGGCGAGCTCCCGCATCATCGCGGCGATCGAGCGCCGCACGATCTCCTCGGCGACCGGCCCGTCCGGCCGCTCGAACAGGTCCTCGTAATGCTCCTCGAGGAGATCGAGCAGGGGCCCGTCGGCCACCATCGCGATCTTGATCGCTTCGGCCAGACCGCACCGTATCTCGGCCCGTGGCAGCGTCCGCAGGAAGGTCGTGTCGCACAGGCAGGCTAGCGGAGGTCGATAACCGCCCAGCAGGTTGCGCCGCTGGTTGACGTCGACACCGACCTTGAGACCGACTCCCGCGTCGATCAGACCGACCAGGGTGGTCGGCACCCGCAGGTACGGTGTCTGGCCCTGATAGAGCAGCGCCATCGTGCCGACCAGGTCGAGCAGCATGCCACCGCCCACCGCCACGATCCGGTCCTCGGGGCCGAGGTCCAGCGCCCGAGCGGTGGCCAGCAACTCGCCGGCGTGGCCGAGCGTCTTGGTGTGCGCCGAGCTGACCACCGGTACGACGGCGTGCGGGTGAAAGTAGCGCCGCACGCCGGCCACCACGTCGGGCGAGAACGCGTCGACCACGGCCAGCACCTTGGCGCCGTCGGGCAGCCAGGCGCGCAGCGGGTCGGCCTGGCTGGTGAAGATCGACGGCGCCAGCTCCACCCGGTACGACTGCTCGATGACGCCACGCTGGGACCCACCGGTGGGCGACGCGTCGGGCACCACCACCCGGACCTCCCGGTGCCATACCGCCAACCCCGCGTCCGGCAGCGCGGTGCGTGGGCTGGGCCGCAGGTTGTGCGGTGGGCCGGCGACGAGCCGTACCGCTCGGGTGTGCCGCCGGAACAACGCGGCGGTGATGAGGACGTAGTCGGAGACGGCGGGACCGCAGTAGCTGAGGAACGCGTCCGACCGGCCCAGGCCGGCCGAAGCCGCCTCCTCGGCGATCCGCTCCACCGCCGCCAGCGGCGACAGGCGGTCGAAGGTCGCACTGTCCACTTCGGTGTATCCGTCGAGCCGGCCGCGCCAGATCTGCTGGTCCAGGTAGGCCCGCAGCGGCGCGGCACGGTGCGCGTCGACGACCACCAGCAGCCGCCGGGCGTCGCGCAGGTGCCGCAGCAGGGCGGTGTTTTCGGGGTCGAACAGCCCGGGTACCGCCTCGACCTCGACCTCGCAGTCCAGCCGTGCCTCGATCCGCCCGACCACGGAACCGGATCCGACGTCGCGGCTCGTCGATGCGACCGTCACGGTGCCCCCGCCGGCTCGCCGTCGCCGATCTGCTGCGCGGCGCCGCCGCCGGTCGCCTTGCGAAGCAGCTCGATCAACGGTTCTCGGGGGCGGCAGTTTTCGAACCGGAACGACTGCATCATCTCGTCGATGGCGGTTTCGTCCATGTCGCGGAACAGCTCACCGAACTCGGGCAGCAGGGCCTCGGCGAAGAGGATCTGCGGCACCAACCGGTTGATCAGGAACTCGGCGCCGAACGGCTCGGGCTGGTACAGCGGGAACTCCGTCGCGAACAGCTCCTTCAAGGGGCCCATCACGTGCCGGATCGCGTCGTGGGTGCCGCCCCACGCGTCCGCGCCGAACTTCGCCTTGCGCCGCAACACCGGTTCGAGCCGGCGCATCCACGCGCTCTCCGGGTCGACGTACATCGGCGCGCACAGGCCGACGTCCTTCAGCGGCCAGAACGCCCAGCTCGAGTTGGTGCTCTCGTAGTTTTCGAACTGGTCACCGAGCAGGCGCAGTCGCATCTCGTCGACCCGCGGGTCGCCGGTGAATACGACATTGAACTCGCCGACCCACACCGGCGTGCCGGTGCGACGCATGAAGTCGGTGCGCTTGTCGAACATCGCACGCACCGTGTCGCGGTCGAAATACTGGTCACGCGGGTCGGTGGGGCGCAGCACGCCGTACGAGTGGGTGTCCTCGTCGGTCGGCGTCCATACGTGGGTGAGGTGGGTGATGCCCGGGTACTGGCCACCCGGCATGTAACCGGGCGGCGCGTAGTCGTGCGCCGAGAAAACCACGTTCGGCGTCGACGCGTCGAACACGTCGAAGTCGTTGCCGTACCGGTTGCCGTCCAGGAAGATGATGTGACTCGGGTCGACCTCACGGATGACCTCGATCAGCTCCTGGCTGAAGGGGCCGACCAGCTCGCCGGTCGGATCAGACGGCTCGTTGAGCGGGTTGTATCCCGCGACCCAGTCATTGTGCTGGTATCGCTGCGCGATGATCCGCCACAGATGGAGCGTGCGGTCCTGGAAGTGCCGATGCTGCCAGAACTGCGCGGTGTGCGTCGGGTTGTCGCAGTGCCAGTCGTGATTCTGCCAGCCCGGCAGCGTGTGCAGGTCGATGATCGAGTAGATGCCATGCCGGGCGAGCACGTCGATCGCCCGGTCCAGGTGGCGAAAGCCGTCCTCGATGATCTCGAACGGACGCGCGTCGCTCTCCAGATGGCGGTAGGTGATCGGGATGCGGACCGAGTTGAGCCCCAGCGACGCGATGAAGGCCGCGTCAGCGTCGGTGAAGAAGTGTTCGAGAAAGCGGTCGAAGAAGAACCGTGCCCGCTCCGGGCCCAGCACGCTGGCGACCGCGTCGCGCTGCCCCTGCTCGTGTGCCGGGTAGCCGGTGATCCAGTTTTCCATGTTGAGCCAACCCGCGAGGCCGATGCCGCGCAGCCGGACCTCAGCACCCCGCCCGTTGACGAACCGCTGACCGTCTACGCGCAGCAAGTTTCCGCCTCGTTCAGTGGTCATTGTGCCTCTCCCCCGTGTGGTGACTATTCAGGTGTCCGATGTAGACAGTTCTCTGTCGGTGGTGCCGACCACCGCCCGAGGCGGGATCGTGATCGAACCGGCCACCGCGATGGCGGCCGCGGCCAGCATCAACGCGCCGATCGCGAAGCGCAGACTGGTCTTGTCAGCCAGTGCCCCGGTCAGTGCCGGGCCGGCCGCGATCGCTACATAGCCCACCGCGCCGACCGTGCCGACCGCCCGGCCGGCGTGCGACGGCATGGCTCGGGCCACCTCCGACAGCGCGGTCGGCACGACCGGGGCGAGCGCGAACGCGACCAGCAGCAGCCCGATCAGCGTCACCAGCGCACTGCCGGTGGCGACCGCGGCGGCCAGGCCGACCAACACCAGCGCGGCGGCGAGCAGGAATGTGTGACGCGAACCCACCTGGCGTACCGCGCTGCCGCCGATGAGTCGGCCCGCGATCCCGGCGATCGCCACGGCCAGAACGCCCGCGCCGGCCAGCGCGGCACCCGATGAGAACACCGACCGCAGGTAGAGCGAGAGGAAACTGTTGAACGTGCTCTCGATCAGGTAGGCGGCGAACACGACGCAGGTGAGCAGAAGCACCGCCGGCGCGGCGATGACCTGCCACGCGTGGCGCCGGTCGCCGCCATCGAGCTGTGACGCCAGGGCCGTCGGCGCCTCGCCACGGTGTATCCGGCGCGGCATCGGCAACCGGACCAGAGCCACGGCGAAGACACCGAGCATCAGCGCCAGCGCAACGAAGACCGACCGGTACTGCCAGCCCGACATGATGCCCAAAACCGCCAAACCAGCGCCCAGCGCCAGCCCGATGCTGTATCCGGCATGCAGCCAGTTCATGACCTGTGTGTGGTATTGCCGTTCAATGTCCGCGCCGATGGCGTTTGCCGAAATGTCTATGAGGCTGCCACCGGCTCCGAAGATCAGCAGTACGGCGACCAGGCCGGTCACGGTGCCGACCCGGGCGAACAGCAGGAACGCGACGCCACCCAGCGCGAAGCCGAGGATCACGACCGGCCGCCGCCCCACGCGGTCCACCACCTGCCCGCCCACCACGACCGACACGATCATGGCGACGATCTGCACGATCAAGGCCGCGCCGAGCGTGCCCGGGCTCAGCCGCAGCGCACCGGCAAGATCGGCGATCAGCACCGACCACACGCCGACCTGCAGTCCCATCCCGACGAATGCTCCCGCGCCCACCGCGACTCGCACCCTCAGGCCACCGGCCGCGGTCACCTGATCGACCGCCCGCTGACTGCCGCGCACTGCGAAGAAAGACACGACGACAGACACTCCCCCGTAGAAGTCGGTCGATATCGAGGAACATGATGTCCACGCGGACGCGGCTTACGCAAGGCTTGCGATAAGCGAGTTGATGCCGAACCATGGGCGCCAGTACGACGGGTCTTCGACATCGAAGGGCGTGAGCGCAGCTATGACGGATGTCGGCGTACTGTTCGATGTGGACGGTGTGTTGTTGGACACATCCACAATCTACGAAGACATTTGGGGCACCTGGGCGAAACGCCACTCACTCGACGTCAGCTACGTTCTCGGGCTCATCCACGGCCGCCGCACCGAAGACCTCCTCGCCCAGGTCGCGCCGCATCTGGACGTCGCCACCGAGCGCGCTGTCCTGGACGGTCTCATGCGCGAAAAGATCGGACTGGTCCGGGCCGCTCCGCACGCCGCCACGCTTCTCGACAGCCTGCGCGATCGACCGTGGGCCATTGTGACGTCGGGCAACCGGTGGTCGGTGCGGCTGAGCTTCGAGTCGTGCGGTCTGCCGCTGCCGAAGGTCCAGGTGTACGGCGAAGAGGTGCCGGCCGGCAAACCGTCGGCTGACTGCTACTTGATGGCCGCCGAGCGGCTCGGTATCCCTCCGGCCGACTGCCTGGCGGTGGAGGACGCCCCGGCCGGCGTCTTGGCCGCGAAACGCGCCGGCTGCACCGTGCTCGCGGTCGCCAGCACCCACGACCCAGCCGACCTCGTCACGGCCGACATGTGCCTGCCGAGTCTCACCGCCGCCGCGCAGACGATCCTCGACTTCCGCCCCACGTCTGCCCGCCGCCAAGGTCGTCGAAGCGCATCCTCGCGCTAAACAGATCCAAGCAAAGAGAGATGTGAGCTACCGCGACGTTCGCCGTGCGCCATGCCGTTGCTCCCGCGGCCTCACCGTGCGCGGCTACACGACCCGGCCGTACGTAGCAGCGAAATCCTTGATGTTGCGGCTTCCGGGTGTGTACGAGGCGACAAAATCGGGGATTTTGTCGGGATGTTGAGCGTGACTGGGCGCGGAGGGCGAGGCTGCGGGAGCTACGGTCTGGGGCACGACGGTCGTCGCGGCAGCTCATATCCTGAGACGATCGGATTCCTTGGAACCGATTGGGTGGTTGGCGCGACTGGGTAGCGTGACACGGTCTGCGGTTAGGGAGCCCGAGGTGGGCGGGAGCGCGTTGGATGATTTCGGCGCGGTGTATCGGGCGCATTACGACGGCATGATCCGGTTGGCGTATGTGATTACGGACAGTGTGGCGGCGGCCGAGGACATTGTGCAGGAGGCGTTCGTCGAGCTGTACCGGCATTGGCCGTCGGTTCGTGAGCCGGAGAGTTGGCTGCATACGGTGGTGGTGAACCGGTCGCGGTCGTGGTGGCGGCGTTTGGTGGTGGCTCGCCGGCATGTGGCTCGCGGTTCGCCGCCGGTGTTTTCACCGTCGGCTGAGGACGGTGCCGCGGTGCGTCAGGCGTTGCTGGCGTTGGGTCGCCGTCAGCGTGCGGCCGTGTTTCTGCGTTTCTATCTTGACCTGCCGGAGGCGGCGATCGCTGAAGCGCTCGGCTGCCGTCCCGGGACGGTGAAATCTTTACTCCATCG
>NZ_BSDI01000001.1:39945-551742 GCF_027923225.1 Phytohabitans aurantiacus | reverse complement strand
GTTGATCGGCACCTGGATCGGCACGTAGATCTGGTTGCCGTTCAGCACACCGTCGTTGTCGCCCGAGAACTGCAGCGCGCCCTCGGTACGCGACGACTCGGCACGGGCCGACTCCTCGACGTCGTGAGCCGCACCGTTGACGCACGCCCCGCTGAGGCCGACGCCGACGCCGATGACCGCGCCCACGCCGTTGCCGCAGACGTTCACGGGGATCTGGACGGGCACGTACGCCTGGTTGCCGTTCAGCACGCCGTCGTTGTCCCAGGAGAACTGGGTGGCGCCCTCTTCGCGCGAGGACTCCTTGTACTTGTGCTTGCCCTTGCCCTTGTCGTCGTCGTTGACGTCGTGCGCGGCACCGTTGGCGCAGATGCCGTTCACGCCGACGCCGACGCCGATGACCGCGCCGACCCCGTTGCCACAGACGTTGACGGGCACCTGGATCGGCACCGCTGCCTGGTTGCCGTTGAGGACGCCGTCGTTGCCGACGGAGATCTGGCTGATCTCGGCCTGAGCGGCGGCCGGTGCGAACAGAAGGGCACCTGCGGCCAGAACACCGACGCTGAGCGTCTTGCGAACCCAAGTCTTCATGATGAAGAAATTGCCTTTCGCTAAATGGCTGAATAAGGAACTGATTATTCGATTGTCAGGGTGCGTTTGGATTTGCTTTTTGAGCTGAATTTGGGCGCGTTGCACCCTGGCTTTAATGCGCCCGGTTTTTGCGCGTGATGGTGTGGACGAGATTCACCGCTAGTAAGAGCGGTCGCCTGGAATCTGCCTCTGACCGACGGAGCGGCACACGTGCCCGACCCGACCGGTCGGCACGGCCATCACTAGTCAGGTGAGACGGTCGGGGCCTCGGCGTCGTTACGCCGCGCCTCGACGTCGGTCGTGACGGGCATCCGGTGGGTCGCCACCGCGCGCTGCACGACCGAGCTGGGGACGACAGCGAACGCGCCGCCCTCCATGTGGGAACCCAAGCCGCTGGCCGGGGTTCCGGCACCGGCTCCGATGTACCCGCGCAATGGCGCCGGGTACGGCCGGTCAGGCAGGTTGCCGCTGCCCGTGCGCGGTTCCGGCGTACCGGTCGCGCTGTGCTCCGTACCGGCTTCGTACCGGTGCACGGAGGTTGTGCTGGTGCTGCCGCTGTACCCGTCTTGCTTGCGCGGCCCGAAGACCGGCGTCTGCGTACCAGTCACGACGGTTGCCGCGGCGGTATCGGAGACGGGTGCGCCGGCAGGCGCCGGCAGTTGGGTCCGCTGTCCCCCTGACCGGGTGAGCGCGCCGGTCGCCGTCCGAGTCACGGAACCGAGCGTCGAGGTCACCGGTTGCGCCGCGTTGAGCAGCACGCCGGTGACCGGACGCAGGGTTCCGGTCAACGGTGCGACGACCGGGTTGACCACCCGAGTCACGGGGCTGAGCAGGCCCGATGGGCCGACCAGAGCGCCGGCGAGTCCACTGAGGACTCCACCGCCGGTAGCGGCCCCGGTCTGGGGCGCGGACGCCGGCGTGGCAGCGCGCGCCGGAGCGCTCGCCGCGTTGCCGGACGCCGCGCCGGCGTCCTGCCCGGCCGCGCCGGCGGATGCCGAACGCAGCGGGGTCGTGGACGTGACCGTGGTGCTGGGCAGCACCACGGCGCTCGCCCGGGACGCGGAGGGAAGGGCACCGCCGGTGACCGCCGACGCGACCCCGGTGACCGGCGACAGCGCCGGGTCAAGGGTGTCCGTCAACGGCGTGACCAGGGAGGACCGCTCGTCCGCTCCGTTGCCGGAGCCGCTGACGAGCGACGACACCACGGACATCTCGGTGGGTGCGTCCTCAGCGGGCAGGTTCGCCTCCGCGGCGTGGGCCGAGGCAGCGGAGAGCAGCCAGGCCGCTCCCGCGAAACCGCCGACGACGAGCACGCGAAGCCCAAAACGCGTCGCGGACGTGCGCTGCGTGCGCTCGACCTCCGACCGCGTCATGGTTCGCCTCTCCGTCGTATCGGCTCGTTCGTGGTGGCGGTTCGGGTTATTCGCCCGCTTTGACCGCCACTCGTAATTGGTAACGAGACGACCCACCGAGGGTCACGCCAATATCAGGAGAACTTGCCTGAATTCCTGGAAGACTTGCTACCGCATCCGGGCGACGATGCCGGTGTCGTACTCACCGGAAATGAACTCGTCGTTTTCCAGCAGTTCGGCGAAGAACGGCAGGTTGCATTTCGGGCCGGCGACCTCGAACCCGGCCACCGCGGCGCGGGCCCGAGCGATCGCCTCCACCCGGTCGCGACCGTGCACGATCAGCTTCGCCATGAGCGAGTCGTAGAACGGTGTCACCGTCGTGCCGGCGGCGTACCCGGAGTCGACGCGTACACCCTCGCCCGCCGGCTCGATCCAGGTGGTGACCGCACCGGGGCCCGGCAGGAAGCGCTTGGGATCCTCGGCGTTGATTCGCAGCTCGATCGCGTGCCCCCGCGGCGACAGCGCCTCCGGGTCGAAGTTCGGCGGCAGGCCCGCCGCCACCCGCAGCTGCTCTTCGACGAGGTCGAGGCCGTAGACCAGCTCGGTCACCGGATGCTCGACCTGGAGCCGCGTGTTCATCTCCAGGAAGAAGAACTCGCAGCTCTGCGGGTCGAAGAGGCACTCGACGGTGCCCGCGTTGCGATACGCGACCGCCTCACCGGCACGTACCGCCGCGGCAAGCAGCCGAGCACGCAGGTCGCCTGTGACCGCCGGCGACGGCGACTCCTCCAGCAGCTTCTGGTTGCGCCGCTGCACGGAGCACTCCCGCTCGCCGAGCGCGACCACACGACCGTCGGCGAGCCCGAGGATCTGCACCTCGATGTGGCGCACCCGCGGGAAGTACCGCTCGATCAGCACCGAGCCGTCACCGAACATGCGCTCGGCGAAGCCGCGTACCTTGTCGAACTCGGTGCGCAGCGCCGCCTCGTCGAGCGCGACGCCCATGCCCATGCCGCCGCCACCAGCAGCGGCCTTGACCATCACCGGGTACCCGATGGCGGCCGCCGCGTCGAGCGCGGCGTCGGCGCTGGCCGTGGGGTCGGTGGTGCCCGCCGCGACCGGCACGCCCGCCGCGGCCATGAGGTTACGAGCGTTGATCTTGTCGCCCATCGCCGCGATCGCGTCGGCGCCGGGTCCGACCCAGATCAGGCCGTTGGCTTCGACGGTACGGGCGAAGTCCGCGTTTTCCGACAGGAAGCCGTAGCCAGGGTGCACCGCCTGGGCACCGGTCGACTTGGCGGCCGCCAGGATCGCCTCGGCGTTGCGGTAGCTCTGTGCCGGGTTGGCGGGACCGACGCAGATCGACTGGTCTGCTTCGGCCACGAACGGCAGTGCGGCATCCGCTTCCGAGTACACCGCGATCGTGCGCACGCCGAGACGCTTGGCGGTGCGGATGACCCGGCGGGCGATCTCGCCCCGGTTCGCGACGAGCAGCGACTCGATCATCGAGCTTCCGTCAGCCGATCAGCGCCGCGAGTGTCGCCGCGCGCAGCAGCCCGGCCCGGCGCTCCCGGTCGACCTCGCCACCCAGGAACGGCGTCGAGTTCATGAGGCCGAAGGCCGCGTGCGCCAGTACTCGCGCTTCCCCCGCCGACAGCTCGGGCCGCAGGGCGGTGAGCACGTTGACCCACTCCTCCACGTAGAGGCGCTGGAGGCGACGGATCTGCCGGCGCGGCTCTTCCGGCAGCCGGTCGAGCTCGTGCAGGTGCAACGCGATCACGGCAGGATTGGCGAGCGCGAACTCGACGTGAAAGTCGATGAGCGACCCCAGCGCGGCCTGGGCGTTGCTGTCGTGCTGGGAGACCCGGCTCCGGCCGCCCTCGAGCAGGCCCTCGCTGACCGGGATCAGAGCGGCGACGAGCATCGCTTCTTTGCCGGCGAAGTGATGGTAGAGCGCGGGACCGGTCACGCCGGCCGCCGAGCCGATGTCGTCCATGGACACACCGTGATAGCCGCGAGCAGCGAAAAGGCCCACGGCGATCTCGATGATTTCGTCGCGCCTGGTGCGCCTGCGGGGCACTACCGGCGTCGTCTGCTGTTGCTCCACCGTCACCTGGTCAGCGTAACCAACTGTCAACTCGTACATAACGGGCGTGTCACATCATCCTGCCACCACCGGCGGGACGCGAGACCCGCCAACATCGCACCGAGAGCGTTGACCAGCACGTCGTCCACTGAGGACACCCGGCCAAGATCGAGGGCGTACTGAGTGACCTCCGCCACTATCGATCCGGCGGCACCGAGAACCGCCAGCCGGAGCGGGCTGGCGAGCGCGGCCACCCGTATCGGGGCGAAGAAGCCCAGCGCGGCGAACACCAGCAGGTTCCCGCCCACCTGAGCCACCGCCGTGCCGGGGTCGCCCGCCGCCTGTGCCGCCAGGTCTCGCAGGGGAACGAGGTGCACCTGGCGCGGCCCCTCGCCGGGCGTCAGGA
Organism: Phytohabitans aurantiacus; assembly: GCF_027923225.1. GTDB lineage: Bacteria > Actinomycetota > Actinomycetes > Mycobacteriales > Micromonosporaceae > Phytohabitans > Phytohabitans aurantiacus. The sequence continues at coordinate 547,310 of NZ_BSDI01000001.1, read as the reverse complement.
TCATCCAGATCCAGGGCAGCGTGCCCGCGACGGCACCGATCTCGGCGGCGCTGCGCCACCAGGCGACGCGAGCCGGCACCCCGCGCTTCTGTCGCCACCTCGACAGCGCCACGACCAGCGCCACCACGATCGGCAGCGCACAGGCCGAGACGCCGATCACACCACCCCAGTCCCGCCATGCCTGTCCCACGAGGCGGCACGGTACCGCTGTGGAACCACCGCGGGTGGGTAAGGCTCTTCCCGGTCATGATGTCGCGACGCGCTGTACTAGCCCTCACTGTGGCGGGCCTCGCCGGCTGTACCGCGAAACAAACGCCAGCCCGCCGGGGCGACCAGCTCTTCGTGGAGACCGAGGCGGGACTGTCCGTCGTGGATGCCGCCACCGGACGCACCACCGTGCCCGCGGCGCCCTCCGTGGTGACCGCCGACTGGTCGCAGCTCGCCCGCGCCGGCTGGACCGGCACCGGTACGACGCTGTCGACGCATCGCCTGCCCGACGGCGTACAGGTCACCGGCGGCACGCTCAAGGACCGGCTCGACGCCCGCGTGCTCTCACCGGACGGGCGCCTGCTCGCGCTCACCAACCCGTCCCGCCCGCGCAGCAGCACCACCCTCGTGGTCGCCGACAGCAGCGGCGAGCGGGTCCGCCTCGAACTGCCCGGGTACCTCGAACCCGAGGCGTTCGACGCGTCGGGCACCTTCCTGTTCGTCCTCGACTACCTGCCGCCGGCGCGACCCGACCGGTACCGGGTGCGCCAGATCGACCTGCGGGCGAAGGCGCTGCAGCCGCTATTGACCCGCCTCAAGTCGGCCGTACCCGCCGGTGCCGAGGAGGAGATGCGCGGCGAAGGGCGGCAGGCGGTGTACGACCCGCGGCGGCGGCAGCTCTTCACGCTCTACACGCACCAGCCTGACCATCTGCACACCCGCGAGCTGGTAGCCGGCGCTCGGGATGACGCACCGCACGTCCACGCGTTCGTGCACACGTTGCACCTCACCGAGCGCTGGGCGTACTGCGTCGACCTGCCGGAGCCCTTCGGATCGCGGGCCGCGGCCGGGCACGCCATCGCGCTCAGCGCCGACGGCAGCCGCCTGACGGTGGTCGACACCACGACGTCGGCGTACGCGGAAATCGACCCCTCCGGGCTGACGGTGACCAGTACCGGAAACCTGCCCGCGCCTCTCGACGGCGGCACCGCTGCCGCTGCCCTGACCGCCGACGGGCGCCGCCTGGTGGTGGGCGCGGGCCGGAAGGTGCTGGTGGCGCCGTCGAGCGACAAGCCGGTGCGCTGGTCCACCGGCTCGGAGGTGCGCGGGCTCGCGCTCGTCGGCGACGGCCGCGTGTATGTCGGGCAGGACGGCGAGGTGACCGCCCACAATCCACAGACGGGCGAGGTCGTGTCCCGCACACAGGTCCCCGGCTTGGTGAACCTCCGCCACGCGATGCCCTAGAGGGTGCGCACGGCCTTCAGCGCAGCCTCCACATCGGACTCGTCGTTGGCGATCGTCGCACCGAACCGCAGGACCGAGTGCTGGTACGGCGTCACGCTGGCGATCACCGTGCTTTCCCGCAACCGCTCGACGGCCGTACCCGGTGCCACGCCGGACACCTCGCAGCACACGATGCCCGCCGACAGCTCGGGACTCTTCGGCGTGACGAGCCGGACCTTGCTGACACCGGCCAGGCCGTCTTTGAGGGCGGTCGCCAGCTCCCGGTTGCGCGCGGCCACCCGGCTCTTGCCGATCGCCTTGTGGAAATCGAACGCCTCGGCGAGCGCCCACCGATGCTCGAAGGCGTGGTACCCGCCCGGTGTGGCCGCGGGACCAGGTGGCGGCGCGGCGCCCGGCTGGCCGAACCACGCGGCGAAGCTCTCGGCTTGGAACGGCGGGACGATCGGCTGGTACCCCTGCCAGCCGGCGGGCGTGCCCGCGATCAGGCCGGTGCCGCGCGGACCGAGCAGCCATTTGTGGCACCCCGAGACCAGAAAGTCGCAGCCGAGCGCGCCCAGGTCGGCGTCTTCGGCAGCGAACCCGTGCACACCGTCGACGCACAGCAGCACGCCGCGCCCCCGCAGCGCGTCGGCGATCGCCCGGACCGGCAGCTTGACCCCGGTGCTCGAATGCACCCACGTCACCGCCACCACCTTGGTGCGCGGGGTGACCGCCCGCGCGAGGTTGCCCACGATCTCGTCGACGCTCGCAGCCACCGGATCGGCATAGAGCCGCACCCGGCGCACGGTCACACCGTCGCGTTCGGACCGCAGGCGCAGTGTCTCGTGCGTGGAGTAGAAGTCGTGCTCGGTGGTGAGCACCTCGTCGCCCCGAGCCAGCCGAAGCCCCGAGTACAGCAGGCCGAGCCCGGCCGTCGTCGAGTGCGTGAACGCGATCTGCTCGGCCGGGGCGCCCAGGTATCCGCTGGCGCCGGCGGCCACCGCCGCGTCTCGCTCCTGCTCGTGCTCGTGCAGGTAACCGATCGGGTCAGCGTCGAGCCCCGCGCGGTGCTTCTCGATCGCCGCGCGCACCGGTGCCGGAGCGGGAGCGAGCGCGAACGTGGTCAGATGGGCGACTTTTCGATCGATTGCGAACTGCGCCCGTACACTGGTCCAGTCCGTGGGAATCAGCGGCGGCGTGCTCGATGCCGCCGGCTCAGGGTCAGTACACCCGACCAGGCCCAAGGCCGCCGCCGCGCCCAAGACACTTCGCCGTCTCATGAGTCACCCTCCGGCGCTCAGTCGAACGTGATCGGCTCCAGAGTGGGCCGCTTAGCCGTCACGGTATCGCCTGAGGAGCGACCGGTCAGCCTGCGCTTGATCCACGGGGCGAGGTACCGGCCGGCCCACGCCAGATCGGCACCGCGAGCCGCCAGCCACGGTCCGCGTACGTGCTCCGGAGGCGTGGTCAGCCAGTCCGGATCCGGCGCCAGGCCGAGCGCGGTGAGCACGTGTGCCGCCACCCGCTGGTGCCCGGCCGCCGACAGGTGCAGGCGGTCGATGCTCCACAGGTGCGGGTTGCGGAACGCCTCGTCGCTGGGCAGGTCGATCAGCATGGCGCCGTGCCGCTTGGCCGTCTCGCCGACCGCTTCGTTGAGAGCCGCCACGCGTGCCGCGACGAACCGCTGCGCCGGCAACCGGAGCCCGGCGAACCGGAAGAGCACCAGGTCGGCGCCCGTGCCTCGCACGTCGGCCACGGTCTTGTCGAACCGCTCGATCAACGCCAACGGGTCGAAGTTGCGCCGCAGCACGTCGTTGCCGCCCGCCGCGAAACTCACCAGGTCGGGCCGCATCGCGATCGCCGCCGGGACCTGGTCGGACACCACCTGCGGAAACAGCCGGCCCCGGACCGCGAGGTTCGCGTACCGGAAGTCACCGCCCGCCAACCCCGCCAGCGTGCCCGCCACCAGGTCGGCCCAGCCCCGATAGGTGCCATCGGCATAAGGGTCGTCCATGCCCTCGGTGAAGCTGTCCCCGACCGCTACGAAATTCCGCCACCGCACGCAGGCAATCCTCGCATCGGCGCGCCGAAAATCGGTGCCTTTACGAGTGCGATGCTGCTTACGCTGCGCCAATGCTGCTGCGGATGTCGAACCTCCTGTTGCGTACCCTGCGCGAGGAGCCCGCCGAGGCTGAGGTGCCGAGCCACCGCCTCCTGCTGCGGGCCGGTTACATACGGCGCGCGGCGCCGGGCGGCTTCACGTGGCTGCCGCTGGGCAAGCTCGTGCTGGACCGGGTCGCCACGGTGATCCGCGAGGAGATGGCCGCGATCGGCGGTCAGGAGGTCTCGTTCCCCGCGCTGCTGCCGCGCGAGCCATACGAGACGAGCGGCCGGTGGGCGGAGTACGGCTCGGACATCTTCACGCTCCAGGATCGCCGGGGCGCCGACCACCTGCTGGCGCCCACCCACGAGGAGATGGCGACGCTGCTGGTGCGCGACCTCTTCTCCTCGTACCGGGACTATCCGCTGATCGTGTTCCAGGTACAGACCAAGTTCCGCGACGAGGCGCGACCCCGGGCGGGGCTGCTGCGCGGTCGCGAGTTCCTGATGAAGGACGCGTACTCGTTCGACCTGGACGACGACGGGCTGCGGGAGGCGTACGCCAAGCACCGCGGCGCGTACCAGCGGATGTTCGACCGGCTGGGCCTGCGGTACACGATCGTCGCGGCCATGTCGGGTGCGATGGGCGGCTCGGCGTCCGAGGAGTTCCTGGCTGAGACGCCGGTCGGTGAAGACACCTTCGTCGGCTGTACGGCGTGCGAGTACGCCGCGAACACCGAGGCGGTCACGACCGTGGCGCCGCCACACAGTGACCCCCACGCGCACGCGCCGATCACCGTGCACGACACGCCGGACACGCCGACCATCGAGTCGCTCGTGTCTCTGGCGAACGCGCGGCGGCTGGGCGACCGCGACGACTGGACGGCCGCCGACACGCTCAAGAACGTCGTGCTCACCGTCACCCGGCCCGGCGCCGAGCCGGAGTTGCTGGCGATCGGGGTACCCGGCGATCGCGAGGTCGACCTCAAGCGGGTCGAGGCGGCGCTGCACCCCGCGACGGTGGCGATGTTCGACGGCTGGGAGAGTCGGCCCGACCTGGTCCGCGGATACCTCGGCCCGCAGAAGCTCGACCTGCGCTACCTGGTCGACCCGCGCGTGGTGCCCGGAACGGCCTGGCTGACGGGCGCCAACGAGCCCGGCCGGCACGCCGTCGACGTGGTCTGCGGACGCGACTTCACCCCCGACGGCACGATCGAGGCGGCGGAGGTACGCGCCGGTGACCCCTGCCCGGCCTGCGGCGCCGGCACGCTGACGATGCGCCGGGGCGTGGAGATCGGACACATCTTCCAACTCGGCCGGCGGTACACCGAGGTGTTCGACGTCGACGCTCTCGGCCCCGACGGCAGGCCGGTCCGGCCGACCATGGGCTGCTACGGGATCGGCGTCTCGCGTGCGGTGGCGGCTATCGCCGAGCAGCACCACGACGCACAGGGCCTGGCCTGGCCCCCGGAGGTCGCGCCCTGCGACGTCCACGTGATCCCGACGAGCCGCGACCTGGTGGAGCCCGCGGTCGACCTGGCCACCCGCCTGGCCGCACAGGGCAAGCGAGTGCTGGTGGACGATCGTCGCGGGGCGTCACCCGGCGTCAAGTTCACCGACGCCGAACTGATCGGCATCCCGCAGGCGATCGTCCTGGGCCGCCGCTTCGCGGAGGGCTATGTCGAGATCCGCGACCGCCGCACCGGCACGCGCGAAGAGGTCCGCCTACCCGTTTGATTCACGTGAAACGGTATCGACGACCTTCGCCAGGCCGTCGACCACCTGGGCACCTGGCAGCGTCGCGAGGGCTGCGCCGGGCAGGGCGATCTTGCTGTGCCGTACGCCGGATCCGATGATCACGTACGGCGTGGCGATCACCCGCGCGTCCACGAGGATCGGCCAGCCCTCCGGCAGCCCGACCGGCGTGATCCCGCCGTACTCCATGCCGGTCAGCTCCACCGCCTCCGCCATCGGGGCGAAGCTGGCCTTCCGCACGTCGAGCATCCGGCGCACCACACCGTTCACGTCGGCGCGGGTGGTCGCGAGGATCACGCAGGCCGCGTACCGCACGGCACCCTCGCGCTTGCCCGCCACCACGACACAGTTGGCCGACGCGTCCAGCGCGACCTCGTACGCCTCGCAGAACGCGGCGGTGTCGGCGAGATCGGGGTCGATCGGCGCGACCAGCACGTCGTCGCCCCAGTCGTCGTCACCCCATGAGGCGAGCGCAGCCGTGGTGGGCGCGGCCAGCAGGTCGGGTCGGGTGCGGGCGGGCTCGGTCTTCAGCGTCCCTATCACGCCTGCGAGTCTCCCACCCTCGCCCCGGCGGCTCAGATGTTGGTGCAGGCCGTCGTCACGACCGGGTCGCTCGTGTTGGTCCACACCACCCCGTCGAGCTTCAGGGTGAGCGACACGAGCCTGGTCTTCGTGTAGTGCTCCCCCGAGATACCGCTCGTGTCCATGTTGACGTCGTGGTCGTTCTCGCCGATCTTCTTCACCACACCGGTGTCGACCTTCTTGACCAGGCCGCCGCCGCATTCGTACAGCTCAACGACGAACCGGCTCTCGTAGGAGTAGTTCTCGTAGTCGATGAACCACGTGAGGCTCCAGCCGCCGTGGGACTTGACGGTCGGGCCGCCCGTGCAGGTGTTCAGCCGCACCTCCGGCAGGTTTCCCGTGTTGGCGCTGTTGGTCAGCGGGATCCCGATGCCTTCGCACTCCAGCGGCGGGTCGCTGTTGCGATGCCGGGCCAGCGGGGTGCCCTTGATCCCGCTCCCGCTCGCCTTGGTCGGCGTCGTCCGGGGGCGTGCCGTGCCCGAGCCTGCGGGTTTGGGCGAGCCGCCAGCACTCGCGCTGGCTCCGCCGGACGGCGTGCCGGCGCCGGGTGTCGCCCCGCCCGGCAGCGCACCCACGAGGGCTCCGCTGGCTCCCGGCGACGGCGTCCGGAAGCTGCCGCCGCCGTCACCCGCGTCCAGCGAACCGTTGTCACGGTCGAGGAAGGGCAGCGGCACAAGCTTGGTCACGAACAGGCCGGCCCCGACGAGCACGACCAGCGTGGCCAAGCCCGCCACCGCCGCGAGCACCGCGCGCCGTCGCCCGGCGGGCGGCGGCGCGGCCGCTGTGGGCGGTCCGGCGTCGCGAACCGCCTGCATCACGACCGTGGGCGACTCGCCGTCATCGGCTGTTTTTTCTGATACGCGGACAGCGTCACCGGCACTCGTTGGCGCGGCGGCCAGCAGGCTTCCCTCGGCGACGACGAGTTCGGGCTGCTCCAGTACGGTCGCCGCGATCCCGAGCACCCGGTGCAGCTGGGTGGCGACGATCGGCATGCGACTGGCACCGCCGACCAGGACCACGCCGGCCAGCTGCCGCAGATCCGCCCCGGCGTCGAGCAGCGCGCCGCGGGCGGCGGTGACCGTGCGGTCGACGATCGGTCGGGCGAGCTCGTCGAGCTGTTCCCGGGTGATCGGCGCGTCCTGTTCGAGCAGCGGCAGGTGCACCACCGCCGACGAGGTCCGGGACAGCAGTTCCTTGGCCGCGCGTACCCCGTCCCAGAGCTGCCGGCTGTGCCGCCGGTCGGCCGGAGAGCTCGGCTGCAGCAGGCGCTGCCAGGCGTCCGGGTACCGCCCGCCGTACACGGCACCGAGGTGCGCCACGACCGCCGCGTCGATGTCGAGCCCGCCCGTGTCGGCAAGCCCTTCGGAGGCGAGCACCGAAAAGCCCTCCGGCGTGCGGCGTACCACCGACGCGTCGAAGGTGCCGGCGCCGAAGTCGTACACGAGCAGGTGCCCGTCGACCGGCAGCCGGCCGCCGAGCAGGGTCGCGAAGTGGTGCGCGGCGGCCAGCGGCTCCGGGATCAGCTGCGGGTTCGTGATTCCGGCGCGGGCGGCACCTTCGAGGAGGCTGGACCGCCGGCGCGCGCCCCACGCGGCTGGGTATGTGAGCGCCACCTGTGAGGGCCACTGCCCGGCGACCCGCTGCGTCTCGACGACGACCCGGCGCAGCACGGCCGCGATCGCGTCACCGATCGGCATCGCCACGTCGCCGAGCAGCAGCATGCCGTCGTCGATGCGGCGTTTCGGGTACGGCTCGAAGCGCTCCGGATAGGACAGTGCGGCGACGACGGCGTCACGCCCGACGAGCAGCTCACCGGACTGGTCGGCGAAGATTGCCGAGGGCAGGATCGGTGCACCGTCGAAGAGCACTGGTCGGGCGCGACCGTCGGGCCAGCCCAGCATCGCCACCGTGTTGGAGGTGCCGAAATCGACGCCCATCCGGAAGGTCCCAAGATCAACACTAAGGTTGGGACTCACCATTCCCCCGTCGATCGGGCCTCCCCAGGCATTCGGCCGACGAGTCTACGACAACCGATCTACCAACCCTGCCCCGTAGCACTTGACCTTGGCTGGCTAATGGCATTAGCCTTCTAGCTATGTCCACTAGTTACCTGCGCCGCCCCGAGGGTCGTATCGCCTACGAGGTGCACGGCAGCGCCGGCCCGCTCATCGTCTGCGTACACGGCATGGGCGACCTGTCGTCGAACTTTCGCTTCACCGTGCCCGCCCTGCTCGCGGCCGGTTACCGCGTGGCGACCCTCGACCTGCGCGGCCACGGCGACAGCGACGACAGCTTCAGCACGTACGACGACGAGGCCCTGAGCAGCGACATCCTCGCCCTGATCGACCATCTCGGCAGCGAGCCCGCACTGGTGATCGGCAGCTCGATGGCCGCGGCGGCCGGCGTCCTCGCCGCCGCCGAGCAACCGTCGAAGATCGCCGGGCTGGCGCTGGTGGGGCCCTTCGTGCGCAACCCGCAGACAAACCCCGTGATGGCACTGTTGCTGCGGCTGCTCCTGCTCAAGCCGTGGGGCCCGAACGTGTGGACGTCGTACTACAAGAACTTCTACCCCGGGCGTAAGCCGGCCGACCTGGCCGAGCACCAGCAGCACATCCGGGAAAGCCTCGCGCGCGGCACACACTGGCGCTCGTTCGTGCGGACCACCCGCACCGACCACACCCCCGCGGAGAAGCGGCTCGGCGACGTGCACGCGCCAGCGCTGGTGGTGATGGGCGAACGCGACCCCGACTTCCCCGACACCGCGGCCGAGGCACGCTTCGCCGCCGACAATCTGGGTGGCGGCGCCGAGGTGCTGATGGTGCCCGAGTCGGGCCACTACCCGATGACCGACTCACCCGAGATCGTCAACAAGGCACTGGTGTCGTTTGCCGACAAGGCCTTCCGCGCCTGAACGCGCACGGACCCGTGAAGTGGTGGAGCCAAGGGGACTTGAACCCCTAACCCCTGCCTTGCAAAGGCAGTGCTCTGCCAGTTGAGCTATGGCCCCGCCGACGGGAAGAACCCCGCCGGTGGAGGGCTACCGAAGGTCAGGCGCGGTTGTGGCTTCGTGCCACAACGCGCGCTCGTCGTTGGATTCCTTGACCTTCTTGGCGACCAGCGCAGCAACGCCGATCACACCGGCGAGGATAAGAACCTTCTTCCACATGTGGGGCTAGATGGAATCGAACCATCGACCTCAGAGTTATCAGCTCTGCGCTCTAACCGACTGAGCTATAGCCCCGCGTGCGACGAGCAAGGTTACCGTACCGAGGATTCAAGTCCCAAGTCGGGGGCGCCCGGCGTGGCGAGCACCCCCGTTGAGGCTTCAGTCGCGCTCGGCGAGCGTCAACTCGATGCCGCCAACCAGGTCGGCGCAGACGTTGTAGATGAACGCGCCCAGCGTCGCCAGAGCGGTGAAGAGCACGACGTTGACGGCCCCGATCAGGGCGGACGTGCCGATAACGCCCTTTGCCGTGATCCGGAACGTGCTGGAGTTTTCGCCGCCTGCGGCCACCAGGTCGGTGAGGCTGCTGTTGACGCTCTCGAAGACTCCCATCGCGTCGAGCGCGAGGTAGAGCACCGAGGTCGCCACGATGACGACGATGAAGAGCACCAGCGACACCGCGAATGAGAACTTCATCACGGACCACGGGTCGATGCGCTTGACGTTCAGGCGGGCACGCCTGGGGCCGCGCGAGGCCGCGGACGCGACGGTGCTGCGGGCCGCCCGAACCGCCTCGCCCACGCGGGCCGCGCCGACCGCGCCAGCGGTACGCACGGAGGCACCGCCCGCGGCCGTGCGGCCGACGGGCTGGGTGGTGTTCGCGGCGGCGGGGGCGCCGGGTGCGACACCGGGCCGAGCGACGCCGGTTGCGGCGGGAGCACCCGCCGGCGGAGCGCTCACGGGCGCTTTGGCGGTCGCGGTGACCGCCGTCGCTTGAGCGCGCCCGTCCTGTGCCTGGTCTGGCGGCGGGGGCATGCCGGGCGCCCGCGTGAACTTGGGCGCGGCAGCCGAACCGGACGCCGGAGGTGCGGAGGACGGCGGCGGGGTCGCGGTGCCGGCCGCACCCTTCCCCTTGCCCGCTGCGCCCGCGGAGCCGCCCGACGGCGGACCAGACGCCGGTTTCGAAGTGGACGCTGATTCGGCGGGGACTGCCGCCCGGCCTACCACCGCGCGGCCGGTCGCGGGTGTGCCGCTGTCGGCGGCCTCCTCATCGACCGGGTTTGTCGAGGTCCCCGCAACCCCCGACTTCGCCTGTGTCTCCGTCATCAACTAGTCCTGTTCGTCGGGCTCGTCGGCATTGCGAGCAATGGCCACGATCGTGACACCGTCTGGAAGGTCCATCAACTTGACCCCCATTGTGTTCCGATCGCGCGTGCGGCGTACAGGCTTCACCGGAGTCCGGATAACTCCACCAGTACTTGTGATAGCGAACAACTCGTCTTCCGGATCGATCACGACAGCGCCTACCAAGCCGCCCCGGCGCTCGGTGATCTTGGCGGTCAGCACGCCCTTGCCGCCGCGCCCCTGCACCGGGTACTCCTCGATCGGCGTTCGCTTGGCGTACCCACCATTTGTGGCAACCAAAACATCAAGGCCCTCGCGAACCACTTCCATCGCGAGCAACTCGTCCTGCTCCCCGAAGCGCATGCCGATGACGCCGGACGTGGCCCGGCCCATCGGGCGCAGCGCGTCGTCGGTGGCGTTGAACCGGATGGCCTGCGCCTTCTTCGACACCAGCAGCAGATCGTCCTCCGCGCCGGCGAGCGCGGCGCCCACCAACTCGTCCTCGTCACGCAGGTTGATGGCGATGATTCCGCCGCTGCGGTTCGAGTCGAACTCCTCCAGCCGGGTCTTCTTCACGAGACCATTCTTGGTGGCGAGCACAAGGTAAGGAGTGACCTGGTAGTTGGGGATGACGATTACCTGGGCGATGTGCTCCTCGGGCTGGAACGCGAGCAGGTTGGCGACGTGCTGGCCCTTGGCCACCCTGCTCGCCTCGGGCAGCTCGTACGCCTTCGCGCGGTATACCCGGCCCTTGTTGGTGAAGAACAGGATCCACGAGTGCGTCGACGTGACGAAGAAGTGGCTGACGATGTCGTCCTGCCGCAGGCTGGCGCCGCTGACCCCCTTGCCGCCACGCCGCTGCGACCGGTACAGGTCGACCTTGGTGCGCTTGGCGTACCCGGTCCGTGTGATCGTCACCACGACGTCTTCGCGGGCGATGAGGTCTTCCATCGAGACCTCGCCGTCGAACGGCACGATCTGGGTGCGCCGGTCGTCGCCCCACTTGGCGACGATCTCGGCCAGCTCCTCAGAGACGATCTTCCGCTGGCGCTCCGGCTTCGCGAGGATGTCCTTGAGGTCGGCGATCTCGATCTCGATCTTCGCGAGCTCGTCGATGATCTTCTGGCGCTCCAGGGCCGCGAGCCGGCGGAGCTGCATGTCGAGGATCGCGGTGGCCTGCACCTCGTCGATGTCGAGGAGCTGGATCAGGCCGGTGCGGGCCTCCTCGACCGTGGGTGAACGCCGGATCAGGGCGATGACCTCGTCGAGCGCGTCGAGCGCCTTGACCAGGCCGCGCAGGATGTGCGCCCGCTCCTCGGCCTTGCGCAGGCGGAAGGCGGTGCGCCTGCGGATGACGTCGATCTGGTGCTCGACGTAGTACCGGATGAACTGCGCCAGGTTGAGCGTGCGCGGCACGCCGTCGACGAGCGCCAGCATGTTGGCGCCGAACGTCTCCTGCAGCTGCGTGTGCTTGTACAGGTTGTTGAGCACGACCTTGGCGACCGCGTCGCGCTTGAGCACGATCACGATCCGCATGCCCGTGCGGCCGGAGGACTCGTCGCGGATGTCCGCGATGCCGGCGAGCTTGCCCTCCTTCACCAGGTCGGCGATGCGCTCGGCCAGGTTGTCCGGGTTGACCTGGTACGGCAGCTCGGTGACGACCAGGCAGGTGCGACCCTTCTTGTCTTCGTCGACCTCGACCACCGCGCGCATCCGGATCGAGCCGCGCCCGGTGCGGTACGCGTCCTGGATGCCCGCCATGCCGACGATGAGACCGTAGGTCGGGAAGTCGGGGCCCTTGACGATCTGGGTGAGCTCGTCGAGCGTGGTGGCCTCGTCCGCCTCCGGGTGCTCCAGGCACCACTGCACCGCGGCGGCGATCTCGCGCAGGTTGTGCGGCGGGATCTTGGTGGCCATGCCGACCGCGATGCCCTCGGAGCCGTTGATCAGCAGGTTGGGGATGCGCGACGGCAGGATCGTGGGCTCCTTGGCCCGCCCGTCGTAGTTGTCCTGCATGTCGACGGTGTCTTCGTCGATGTCCCGCAGCATCTCCATGGCCAGCGGGTCGAGCTTGCACTCCGTGTAACGCATGGCGGCCGCGGGGTCGTTGCCGGGCGAACCGAAGTTACCGTTGCCGTCGACAAGCGGGTACCGCAGCGACCACGGCTGCGCCATCCGGACGAGGGCGTCGTAGATGGCCGAGTCACCGTGCGGGTGGAACTGACCCATGACGTCGCCGACGACTCGGGAACACTTCACGTACCCGCGGTCGGGCCGGTACCCCGAGTCGTACATCGCGTACAGGATCTTGCGGTGTACCGGCTTGAGGCCGTCCCGCACGTCCGGCAGCGCCCGCCCGACGATCACGCTCATCGCGTAGTCGAGGTACGAGCGCTGCATCTCCACCTCGAGCCCGACCGGTTCGACGCGGAGGCGTTGCCCGCCTGTCTGGTCGGCCTGGTCGGTCTCGTCTTCGAATGGAGTGTCCGTCACAGTAAACCTCGTATCAGATCAAAAGCCGCGTTCCGCCTGTGGATAACGGCTGTGGAAACCGCAAAAGCTGTGGAAAACCCTGTGCAGGGTCTCAGATGTCCAGGAAGCGCACGTCCTTGGCGTTGCGCTGGATGAAGGACCGACGAGCCTCTACGTCTTCACCCATAAGGACGCTGAAAAGTTCGTCCGCGGTTGCGGCGTCGTCGAGCGTCACCTGCCGCAGCGTACGCGTGCCCGGGTTCATCGTCGTGTCCCACAGCTCGGGGTAGTTCATCTCGCCAAGACCCTTGAACCGCTGGATGTCGTCGGGCTTGGCGTTGGGCTTCTTCTCCTGCCGGAGACGGATCAGACCGTCGCGCTCCCGGTCGGAGTACGCATACTGTGCGTCACTGCCCTTCTTGTCCCACTTGATCTTGTACAGCGGCGGGGCGGCCAGGTAGACGTGACCGAGCTCGACGAGCGGGCGCATGAACCGGAACAGCAGCGTGAGCAGCAGCGTCTGGATGTGCTGACCGTCGACGTCGGCGTCGGCCATCAGGATCACCTTGTGGTACCGCAGCTTCTCGATGTCGAAGTCCTCGTGCACGCCGGTGCCCAGCGCGGTGATCAGCGACTGGACCTCGTTGTTCTTCAGGACCCGGTCGATGCGGGCCTTCTCGACGTTGAGGATCTTGCCGCGGATCGGGAGGATCGCCTGCGTACGCGGGTCGCGACCCTGCTTGGCCGAGCCGCCCGCCGAGTCGCCCTCGACGATGAACATCTCCGACTCGCGCGGGTCGGTCGACTGGCAGTCGGCCAGCTTGCCCGGCATCGAGCCGGACTCCAGCAGCGACTTGCGGCGGGCCAGCTTGCGCGCCTGAGCGGCGGCGATACGGGCACGAGCCGCGGCGGTGGCCTTCAGGATGATCATCTTGGCCTCGGCCGGGTTGCGCTCCAGCCAGTCGTTCAGCCACTCGTTGCAGACCCGCTGCACGAAGCTCTTCACCGGGGTGTTGCCGAGCTTGGTCTTGGTCTGGCCCTCGAACTGCGGGTTGGTCAGCTTCACCGAGATGATCGCGGCGAGCCCTTCACGGATGTCTTCGCCGGAGAGCTTCTCGTCACCCTTGAGGATCTTCTTGTCGGCGCCGTACTTGTTGACCACCGTGGTCAGCGCCGCCCGGAAGCCCTCTTCGTGGGTGCCGCCCTCGTGCGTGTTGATCGTGTTGGCGAACGTGTAGACCGACTCGCCGTACGACTCGTTCCACTGCATGGCGACCTCGACCGCCATGCCCTCCTCCTCGGCCTGGAACTCGACCACCGTCTTGTGTATCGCGTTCTTGGTCTGGTTGAGGTGCCGGACGAAGTCGGCGATGCCGCCCTTGTACAGGAACGTGACCTCGCGGACCTTGCCCTCGTCGTCGGTCACGCGCTCGTCACGCAGGTGGATGGTCAGCCCGCGGTTGAGGAACGCCATCTCCTGGAGCCGCCGGTAGATCGTCTCGAACGAGAACTCGGTGGTCTCGAAGACGTCCGGGTCGGGCCAGAAGGCGACCGAGGAGCCACTGCGGTTGGTCTGCTCGCCCTTCTCCAGCGGGGTCGGCTTCGAGTCGCGGTAGCTCTGCCGGTACGTGAAGCCGTTCTTCCAGATCTCCAGCTCCATCTTGGTGGAGAGCGCGTTGACGACCGAGACGCCGACGCCGTGCAGGCCACCGGAGACCGCGTACGCCTTGCCGTCGAACTTGCCGCCCGCGTGCAGCACGGTGAGCGCCACCTCGACGCCGGGCTTCTTGAGCTTGGGGTGCAGGTCGACCGGGAAGCCCCGGCCGTTGTCGACGACCCGCACACCGCCATCGGCGAGCAGGATCACGTCGATGGTGTCGCAGTACCCAGCCATGGCCTCGTCGACCGCGTTGTCGACGACCTCCTGGACCAGGTGGTGCAGGCCACGTTCGCCGGTGGATCCGATGTACATGCCTGGACGCTTGCGGACCGCTTCCAGGCCTTCCAGAACGGTGATCTGCTCGGCGCCGTATTCCTGCTTCTTCTGCGCTGCCACCCTCGGCCACTTTCTCGCGCCACCAGCGCCCGAAGGCGCGGGGAGACGCGGGGTAGGCGGGCAGGTCACGGCAGCGGGCACGCACCGCCGAAGGCGGGCGGGCCCGTCACCGCGGTCGCCCGCGGATCACGTTCACCGGGACACCGCGCCGGGCGGCGTCCACATCCCTTCAATCTTACTGTGCGAAACCGACGGAACGGGTGCACGGCACCCCCTCGCGGGCGTCTCAGAGGTTCATAGCGGGCCGAACCGCCGTGGGCGCGACTCCCCCCACACGCACAGGCCGTGCGAGTGCTCGACGGGCGCGCCCGTGCAGACCGGGATAGCGCAAACGGCTCACCGTGTCGTAATTTTGCCCGGCGCCGTTTGAAGGACCGTGCGCCCAGAGCAGAATGAGGGCGCGGTCGCGCTGCGCTACAAGAAAGGGTGACCCCTCATGGGGCTGGACAACGTCGCCGTGCAATGGCCGCGTACCGGCCGCTTCTACGAGCCGGTTGCCCCGGCCGCCTTCGTCGACTTCGCCACGCTCGCGGATGATCCGGATGTTTCGGCACCCACCGCGGCGCTGGCCGGGCACATCGCGAAGACGGGCACGGTACGGGCGACGGCGTACACGGAGCTGGTCGACCTGCTGCTCGGACTCGACGGTGTGCTGTACGCCACAGAGGCGGCCAGCGAAGACGAAGACCCGGTGATCGATCCCGACGGGTGCGCCTGGATCGCCGGCGGCTTGGAGCGGTTCGTCGAGACGCACCGAGACCTCGGCGAGGCCGTCACGTTCGACACCGTCGCCGAGGTACTGAGAGCTGCCCTTTCCGGCGGGCGCCTCGCCGACCAGCAGCTTCGCTGGCTGGAGACGCGGCTCGACGCGCTTCGCGATGAGTCGGGCGGGGCCCCGCAGTGGAGCTTCTCCCGATCCGAGCTCGGCGTGCTCTCGCGTTTTTACAGACGGTGTGCAGATCGCGGCTTTGCCGTCTACGCCGATTTCTGAGAACGATCGTCTCCTCACGCCTCCTCCATACGGTCCATCACCCTCCTGAGCTGCGTGAACTCCCTCACCGACAGCAGACACACGGCCTGAGCGACGGCCAGACTTACCCGTCGCCACCGACGGTCGGTGGTAACGGAGAGTCACGGAAGTGTCGCGCCGCATGGGCACGACGTTCGCCGCCCTGCGCCAGCGCGACTACCGGATCTGGACCGGTGCGGGGTTCGTCTCGGTCACGGGTACGTGGATGCAGGTGCTGGGGATCAACTGGTACGTCCTCGATCGCACCGGATCGGCGACCCAGGTGGGGTTCGCGGTGCTCCTCCAGGCCCTGCCGGTACTGCTGCTCAGCTCGTGGGGCGGCGCGCTCGCCGACCGCCTGCCGGCCCGCCGGCTGTTGATCGCGAGCCAGCTCGCGCACGCCACGCTCGCGGCGGCCCTCGCCGTGATCGCCTGGACGTCCGGCGGCCTCGCCCTCGTGTACGCGATCTCGTTCGCCGGTGGCGTCATCTCGGCGGTCGAGGGCCCGATCATGGGTCGCTTCAACGCGCTCCTGGTCGAGCGCGAGACCCTCGGCAACGCCCTCGCGCTCGGCTCGCTGGTCAGCTCCTCGGGGCGCATTCTCGGCATGAGCGCCGGCGGCCTGCTGGTCGCCGTCGCCGGGACCGCTCCGCTGTTCGCGATCAACGCGGTCAGCTTCATCGCTGTCGTCGGCGCGCTGCTCGCGGTGCACGCACGGCGCGCGGCGGTCCCTGAGCCATCCGGTGGCGGCAATGGCGTACGGGCGGGATTCCGGTACCTGCTGCGGCAGCCCGCGGTCCTCACCGCGCTGGCGCTGTCGTTCGTGCTCGGCAGCCTCGGCCGCAACTACCAGGTCACGATGGCCGCGATGAGCAACGGGCCGCTGGCGACCGGTGCCGCCGGCTACGGCGCGCTGTCGACGGTGTTCGCGGTGGGCACGGTGATCGGCGGGTTCGCGGCCGCGCGGCGCGGCAGGCTCGGGTACCGGACGCTGGTCGGCGCCGGCCTGATGGCGAGCGTGCTCCAGATGGTCGCGGGCCTCGCGCCCGGCGTGTGGACGTTCGGTGCGCTGATCCTGCCGATCGCGGCGGGCGCCATCGTCATCGACACCACCGTGTCGGCGCGGGTGCAGCTCGACACCCGCGAAGACATGCGCGGGCGGGTGCTGGCCGCGCTCGCGATGACGAGTTCGGTCGCCACGGCCGCCGGTGCGCCGCTGCTCGGATGGCTCGCCGAGCACGCCGGCGCGCGGCAGACGCTCGTGCTCGCGGGAACGGCGGCCGCGATCGCCGCGGTGGCGGCGGGCGTCGCACTCGCACGGCTGCACGGGCACCACGTGCGCTGCCTGGCGGTGGTCAGCCGTACGTATCCCGCGGGCCGCGCCCCCGTACCCGCCGGGGTCCTCGGGACCAGGACGGTGCGGCGGGACCGTGAATGTGCAGCTTGCGTACCACGTCATGGCCGACCTCGCCGGCGATCCGCTGCAGCAGCGAAGCGGCGAGCAGCCGTAGCTGGGTCGCCCACGCCGTAGATTCCGCCTCGACGGTCAGCTCGCCGTTGTCGAGCTTGACCGGGCGGCTGTGCTTGGCCACGTCGGGCCCGACCACCCGTTCCCACGCGCCGAAGACGGTCGCCTCGGCCGTCGGCCCCTGCCAGCCACGCGCCTTGACAAGCCTTCCGAGCACGTCGCCGAACTTCTGCGGGTCGCGCGGGTCGGGCCCAGGACCGGAATAGCCGCGCAGCCGCCGCCGGGCGGGCGCGCCGCCGGCAGCCGCCTGGTCCGCTTCTGTGTCAGCCGATCTGGTACGCCGTTGCGCCGCGGCCGCCTGGCGTCTGGCTCGTGCCGCGTCGAGTACCGCCCGGGCGAGTTCGGGACCGGCCTTGTCCTGTTCCTCCTCATTGGACACGCAGGACACCGCCCTCCGACACCGCGTACCGGTTGCCCCGCAAGGCTTCCGGCACATCCTCGGCGACCGCGCAGGTCACCAGCAACTGGCTGGCCTGACCCACGAGGTCGGCCAACCGGGCGCGCCGGCCAGCGTCCAGCTCGGCGAAGACGTCGTCGAGCACCAGTACCGGCTCGATGCCGTCGGCGCGCAGCAGGTCGTACGCGGCCAGCCGCAACGCCAGCGCGTACGACCAGCACTCGCCGTGGCTCGCGTATCCCTTGGCGGGCAGCTCTCCCAGCATCAGCTTGACATCGTCGCGGTGCGGGCCGACCAGCGTCACGCCACGCTCCACTTCGGACGAACGCGCCTCGGCCAGCGCCGTGGCCAACGCTGCTTCGATCGCGGTGCGGTCTGGCGTCTCGACGGGCACGGAAGCCTTGTACGTCATGGCCGCCGCCCCCTTGCCGGCCGCCACCGCGTCGTACGCCTTGGTCACGTGCGGTGCGAGCGCGGCGACCAACTCCAGCCGGCCGGCCAGCAGCTCGGCGCCGTGCTTGGCCAGATGCGTGTCCCAGACGTCCAGTGTGGACAGATCACCGCCACGGGTACCGCCGGTCTTGCGCGCCAGGTACGCCGTGCGCAGCAAAGCGTTGCGCTGCTTGACGACCCGCTCGTAGTCTGCGCGCACCCCGGCGTATCGGGGCAGCCTGGCGACCAGCAGGTCGTCGAGGTATTTCCGGCGCTCGGACGGGTCGCCGCGTACCAGTTCGAGGTCTTCGGGTGCGAAGAGCACCAGCCGCAGCGCGCCGAGCACGTCGCGCGCCCGGCGTGCGGGCGACCGCCCGATCCGGGCCCGGTTGGCGCGACCCGGCACGATCTCCAGCTCGACCAGCAGCTCACGTCCATCGTGGACGATCGCGCACCGGATCACGGCGGAATCCGCACCGGCCCGTACCAGCGGGGCGTCGGTGGCGACCCGGTGACTGCCCAGGGTCGCCACGTAGCCCAACGCTTCGACCAGGTTGGTCTTGCCGACGCCGTTCGCACCGACGAGAACCGATCCGCCCGGCTCGAAGTCGACCTCCACGCGCTCGTACGAGCGGAAGTTGACGAGTTCCAGCCGGCGGACGTACATGCGTTACGAGGACTTGCGGACCGCGTGGCCGCCGAACTGCTGGCGCAGCGCGGACACCGCCTTCATCGCCGGCGAGTCGTCCTGACGGGACACGAACCTGGCGAACAACGACGCGGCGATCACGTTCATCGGCACCGCGAGCCGGATCGCCTCTTCGACGGTCCATCGCCCCTCGCCGGTGTCTTCGGTGTAGCCGCTCAGGGCAGCGAGCTCCGGATCGGCGTCGAGCGCCCGGTCGAGCAGGTCGAGCAGCCACGACTCGACGACCGAGCCCTCCCGCCACGACTTGATGACACCGGGCACGTCGGTGATGATCTCCGACTTGGTCAGCAGCTCGTATCCCTCGGCGTACGCGTGCATCAGCCCGTACTCGATGCCGTTGTGGACCATCTTCGCGTAGTGCCCCGCACCGACCGGCCCGGCGTGCACGAAGCCGAACTGACCCTCGGGCTTGAGCGCCTCGAAGATCGGGGCCAGCCGTGCCACGTGCTCGGCATCGCCGCCCACCATCAGCGCGTACCCGTTTTCGAGCCCCCAGACGCCGCCAGAGACGCCAACGTCCATGTACCCGATGCCAACCTTGCCGAGGCGCTCCGCGCGCGGTGCGTCGTCGCTGAAGCGCGAGTTGCCCCCGTCGATGATCAGGTCGCCCTCGCTGAGCAACCCGGACAGCTCGTCGATCGTCGCGTCGGTCACGCCGGCCGGCACCATCACCCAGACGACCCGCGGCGACGCAAGCCGCTCGATGAGCCCGGCCAGGCTCTCGACGTCACTGACTTCCGGATTGCGGTCGTATCCGATGACCTCGTGCCCGGCGGCGCGCAGTCGCCCGCGCATGTTGCCGCCCATCCGGCCGAGCCCCACCAGCCCTAGCTGCATTGTCGCGTCCCCCTTGCTTTCCGGGCTGCCCGCTGAACCGCCCGTCAGCGGGTTACCCGGATTGGCATGATCAGATACCGGTAGCCCGGAATGATCTCACCATCATCACCCGCCGGCGAGATCACGGCGGGCTTGAACGCGTCGACGAACGACAGCACGGCGTTCTGCGAGCCCACGGCGGCGAGCCCGTCGAGCAGGTACTGCGGGTTGAAGCCGATGGTCAGCGACTCGCCGCTGAAGGTGGCCTCCATGGCCTCGCTGGCGCGCGCCTCCTCGGTGCCGCCCGCCTCGACCACCAGGCCCTCGTCGCTGAAGCTCAGCAGCACCGGGGTGGTGCGGTCGGCGACCAGCGCGACGCGGCGGACCACCTCGTTGAGCGACGCCACGGTCACACGCGCCTCGGCGTTGTGCGAGGCCGGGAAGAGCGAGCGCACCGGCGGGTAGTTGGCACCGTCGAGCAGCCGGCTGGTGGTGCGCCGGGTGCCGCCCGCGAAACCGATCATGCCCTCGCCGGCGCCACCGTGGGCGAGCGCGAGCGTCACGTCGCCACCGAGCGGGCCGAGGGTCTTGGCGGTGTCGGCGAGCGTGCGCGCCGGTACGAGCGCGTTGATGCTGATCTCGGGGTCGTCCGGGCGCCACTGCATCTCGCGCATCGCCAGGCGGTACCGGTCGGTGGCGAGCATGGCGAGAGTGCTGCCATTCAGCTCGATGCGGACGCCGGTCATCATCGGCAGCGTCTCGTCACGGCCAGCGGCGACCGCCACCTGCGCGACGGCGGCGGCGAACGCGGCGGCGTCGACGGTGCCGGCGCTGGCGGGCATCTCCGGAAGGGTCGGGTAGTCCTCGACCGGCATGGTGGGCAGGGTGAACCGCGCGCTGCCGCAGACCAGTTCGAGATGGGCACCGACGGCGGCGATGTCGACCGGCTTGGCCGGCAGGGCCTTGGTGATCTCAGCGAGCAGCCGGCCCGAGACCAGGGCGGCGCCGTCGGCGTCTCCCTGAACATCGACGCTGACCTGGCTGGACACCTCGTAGTCGAAGCCGGAGACGCCGAGTTGGCCGTCGGTGACCCGCAGCATCACTCCGGCGAGCACCGGCACAGATGGCCGGTTGGGCAGGCTTTTCGCCGTCCACGCCACAGCATCGGCGAGCGCGTCGCGCTCGACTCGGAACTTCATGCCTGTGCCTCCGCGTCGACTGGTGGGCAAACTGCCCTCACGACGATAGGGGCTACCTGCTTGATCGCGTGCGCCGACCCCAGGGGTTTGGCACGTTTGGTTTTCCCCAGAGTGGTGATTGGGTTTGGAACCTTCTTAGAGGAGAAGACTCATCGTCTTCATCGGTCCTGTGGGTTCTGTGGAGAGCGGGCGTCTGCGCCGGTCAGAACGTTATCCACGGGTGGGCGAGGTGTGGAGAACCCGGCCCTGAAGGGGCCTCCCGATCCACAGCTTCGCGATCGAGCAAGGTTTGTCCACCGCTATCCACTGGCTATCCACCGGCTATCCACCGGGTTTCTCCCCAGCTGTGGGAAGCGTGGAACCGTCCCTCCAACGAGTTTTCCCCAGAACCTTCAACAGGCTGTACACACTTGCGACTTTGCCAGTGGACAAACTCGTCACCTGTCGTACACGTCCACAGCGGTACCCACAGGAGTTCTCCACAGCCTGTGGACAACTCTGCTCAGGGAGAGATGTCAGGAGTTCTGCTTGATCCGGTTGGTCAGCTCGGCGATCTGGTTGTACAGCGAGCGACGCTCCGCCATCTGCTGGCGGATTTTCCGGTCTGCGTGCATGACGGTGGTGTGATCGCGGCCGCCGAACGCCTGCCCGATGCGGGGCAGCGACAGGTCGGTCAGCTCGCGGCAGAGGTACATGGCGACCTGGCGGGCGTTGACGAGTACCCGGGAGCGGGAGTGACCGCGCAGGTCTTCCAGGCTCACGCCGAAGTAGTCGGCGGTGGACACCATGATCTGGTCGGCGGTGATCTCCGGGCCCGAGCCGTCCGGGATGAAGTCGCGCAGCACTTCCTCGGCGAGCGACAGCTCCACGGGCGAGCGGGTCAGCGACGCGAACGCCGTCACCCGGATGAGTGCGCCTTCGAGTTCGCGGATCGAGTTGGAGATCCGCGAGGCGATGAACTCCAGTACCTCGGGCGGTGCGAACAGCCGCTCCTGCGCCGCCTTCTTCTGGAGGATCGCGATCCGCGTCTCCAGGTCGGGTGGCTGGATGTCGGCGAGCAGGCCCCACTCGAACCGGGTACGCAACCGGTCTTCGAGCGTGGCCAGCTGCTTCGGCGACCGGTCGGACGTGATGACGATCTGCTTGTTCGCGTTGTGCAGCGTATTGAAGGTGTGGAAGAACTCCTCCTGCGTCCGCTCCCGGTTCTCCAGGAACTGGATGTCGTCGATCAGGAGGATGTCCACATCCCGGTACCGCCGCTGGAACGCGCTCGTCTTGTCGTCGCGCAGCGAGTTGATGAAGTCGTTGGTGAACTCTTCGGTCGAGACGTACCGCACCGAGCGCGCGTTGCCGAGCGTGGTGGCGTAGTGACCGATCGCGTGCAGCAGGTGGGTCTTGCCCAGCCCCGAGCTGCCGTAGATGAACAGCGGGTTGTACGCCTTGGCCGGCGACTCCGCGACCGCCACGGACGCGGCGTGCGCGAACCGGTTGGACGACCCGATGACGAACGTCTCGAACATGTACTTCGGGTTGAGCCGGTTACCACCGGTCTCCACACCCGGAGCCTGGCCCGTGCCGGGACGCCTGTCGACATGTGACGGGCCCGGCTGGTCGACCACCGCGGTGCCGCGGTCGGGAGGCGCGGCGGCCCGGCCCGGTCCGCTGTCCGAGGTCTCAACGTGACGCAACTCACCCGTCGGTTCGTCGCGGCCGCCGAGTTCCGGGTACCGGTCGGGCTCGCGGAGGTCGGCTTGATAGGCGTACGGATCGGCCGGCGGCGCCTCGTTGCGCGGGTTCACGGGCGGCGCCGCGAAAAGCGTCTCCTGGTCGTGCCGTGGGTCCATGTTGACCGGTACGGCCGCGGCGGCCGACACGGATGCTGGCGCGGATTTCTGTGCCGAGCCGGTGGGCTGCTCCGCGAGGCCCTCGTCGACGACCGGCGCGCTGGCGGGGCTGCCGTAGAGGGTGCCGGAGGGGCGGCCCTGCCCGTCTTCGGGCGGCCGGATGGTCACCGCGACCTGGATGGGTCGGCCCAGCCTGCGGGAGAGGGCGTCGGTGATCGCGGGGCGGAGCCGGGACTCGATGACGTCGCGGGTGAAGGCGTCCGGCACCGACAACAGGGCGATGTCTTCGACGATGGCGCCCAGTCGGGTCAGCCGGAGGTAGGCGCGCTGCTGTGCCGAGACGATCTCGTCGGCCAGCTCTTCGGTCGCCGCCATCCAGACCACGGCCAGGTCGTTGTCAGCCACCGTCGCGCCACCCCCTTCGCCTCCGAGTCACAACCCGGTCGTCGCCGCCGCGGTTCGTTGTCCACAACTTGTCCACAGCCTGTGTACCGACCGTTTGTGGCTCCCCCGCCTGAAGCGCGCCAGATTTTGTTCGGCCTGCGGTGACGCTACTGCGGCCACACCGTGCCGAACGACTGACCACCTCGCCCGGTTTTGCACCGATATGTAGCGACAGAAACCCCCTGACGCCGACCGGCAATCGGGCACGCTAACAGCGTTGTCCACAACCCTTCAACCGTTGTCCACACCGGTTCGTTCTCGGAGGCTGCTAAACGGTGCATTGGGCACTGTGCATGGAGTGATCCGGCGGGTACGGCGTGTCTCTACGACCCTGTTTGACGATCATTCTCGGCATGCGTAAGCTTGAGCGGCTGCTCCGTCGCCCGGCGGAGCATGCTGTGCTCGGCCAGTCTTGCTCGGCCGAGCCCACGATCGCAACGAAGACGGAGATACTGACGTGAGCAAGCGCACCTATCAGCCGAACAACCGCCGGCGTGCCAAGACCCACGGTTTCCGGCTGCGCATGCGCACCCGCGCGGGCCGCGCCATCGTCTCCGCTCGCCGTACCAAGGGGCGGGCCCGCCTGTCGGCCTGAGCCGCACGGGTGGCCCGGGGGGTGAGGCAGCCGTGCTGGCCACGGCGCATCGACTTCGGCGCAGTGACGACTTCGCCAGCACGATCCGCACAGGACGTCGTGCCGGTCGAGGTTCCGTTGTCGTCCACCTGACCGTTCCCGCGGAGTTCGCAGAGCCTGATGAGCCGGTGCGTTCCGGAGTCCTTCCGGTCCGCGCCGGCTTTGTCGTGTCCAAGGCAGTCGGCAGCGCCGTGACGCGTAACACGGTCAAGCGGCGGCTGCGCCACCTGGTTCGCGACCGGCTTGCCGACCTGCCGCCCGGTAGCACCCTCGTCGTACGCGCGCTGCCGGCCGCCGCCGACCAGCCGTATGCGCGCCTGGGCACCGACCTCGACGCCGCGCTCGCCGCGGCCCGCTCGCCCCGCAGGCCGGCCCGTACCACCGGGGGCCGCCGTGAGTAAGCCCGGGGGTGCGGCCCGAATGCTGGCCGCGCTCGTCATCGCGTACCGTCGTTGGATAAGCCCGGCACTGCCGGCCCGCTGTCGGTTCTACCCGTCGTGCAGCGCGTACGCCCTCGAGGCGATTACGACGCACGGCGCCCTCCGGGGGTCCCGCCTCGCGGTCTGGCGGCTGTTGCGCTGCCATCCATTCCATCCCGGCGGGTACGACCCGGTGCCCGCGCCGAACCGACGCCGACCTGCCGACGTGACTGGAGCCCCGAATTGAGTCTCGACTGGATCTACTGGGGGATCTCGTGGATCCTGCTGTCCTGGCACTCGATCTGGGACGCCATCGGCGTGCCCGAAGACACGGTGCTGGGCACTAACTGGGCCTGGATTCTCGCGATCTTCTTCCTGGTCGTCACCGTCCGGGTGATCCTCTTCCCGGTCTTCGTGAAGCAGATCAAGTCGCAGCGAGCCATGCAGGCGCTCCAGCCGCAGGTCAAGGCGCTGCAGGAAAAGCACAAGGGTGACCGGGAAACGCTCCAGAAAGAAATGATGGAGCTGTACCGGAAGGAAAAGGCCAACCCGCTCATGGGCTGCCTGCCCATGTTCCTCCAGATCCCGGTCTTCCTCGGTCTGTTCCACGTGCTCCGCCGGCTCAACCCCAACAAGGGCGAGGGCGCCAAGACCCTCTACGGCTGGGCGGCCGACCAGTTCGACAGCGCGGCGAGCGCCAAGTTGTTCACGGCGCCGATCGCCAGCAAGTTCGGCTCGTCGACGCAGGAGCTGGCCGACCTCGGCGCCAACGGCACCACCGTCAAGGTGATCGCGGGCGTCCTGGTCCTCATCATGATCGCGACGACGTACCTGACCAGCCGCCAGATGATCCTGAAGACCGGCTGGGCCGAAGACCCGCAGCAGCGGATGATCCAGCGGCTGATGCTGTACGGCATCCCGGCCTCACTGCTCATTTCCGGCGCGATCTTCCCGATTGGTGTGATCATCTACTGGGTCACCAACAACCTCTTCACCCTCGGCCAGCAGCAGTGGGTGCTGCGCAAGTACCCGCCGCCGGTGATGACCGGCAAGAACGGCAAGCCGATTCCCGGCCCGGCCGCCCGCAAGGCCGCCAGCACCAAGGCCGCCAGCGCCAAGCCCGGCACTTCCAGCCGCGGCAAGGGCGACAAGGACCAGCCGGAGACCAAGCCGGCCGTCGACGGCAAGGCCCTCGCACCGCGGCCCGGCGCCAAGCCGGTCAACCCGAAGAAGGGGCGCCCCGCGAAGCGCCAGGGCTGACGCGACCGTGCCCGCCGTCAACGCCGCCGGCGGGCACCGCGGCGCTCCCCTGATCGCGACCTTCGCGAGGCACACGAAAGACGTGCCCGTGGCACGCCGGCCACCACCGCCGGCCACGGGAAACCACCGGACCGGAGACGGTCCGGACGAGTGAGTACGGAGATGACACCGTGACGGACACCAGCGTTCCCCAGACGGAACAGGCCCTCGACGAGGAGCTGGCGGCCACCGAGGCGGCGCAGGACGACGAGCAGGACGACGACGAGGAGGACGAGCCGGAGGCCGAGGCGAAGGAAGCGTCGGCGAACGGCACGAGCGACTCGGACCTCTTCCGGCAGAGCGAGATCGCCGCGGACTACGTAGAGGGCCTGTTGGACATCCTCGACTACGACGGCGACATCGACGAGCTGGTCTCCAGCGGCCGTCCGGTCGTCGAGGTGGTCGGCGGGCGGCTCCAGCCGCTCGTCGGGCAGCGCGGTGCGACGCTGGAGGCGCTCCAGGAGCTGACCCGGCTTGCTGTGTTCCGCCAGACCGGCACCCCGAGCCGGCTGCTGCTCGACGTCGGCGGCTACCGCGCCAGCCGTCGCAAGGAGCTCGCCGCGGTCGCCAAGAACGCGGTCGAGAAGGTCAAGGAGTTCGGCGAGCCGGTGCGCCTGGAGACGATGTCGGCGTTCGAGCGCAAGTGCGTGCACGACGTGGTCAACGCGATCGCGGGCGTGGAAAGCGAGTCGGAGGGCGTCGAGCCCAACCGGCGGATCGTCGTACGCCCCGTCGACTGACGTGGTTAGTGAGCCAGTACTCGGCCCGGGTGGTCCGCCGCCCGGGCCGTTGCCTGTCCCGGCGGAGCTCCGTCCAGCGGCCGAGGCGCTCTTCGGTGACCGGCTCGACCTCGCCGCGGAGTACGCGGGCCTGCTCGCCACCGACGGCGTGATCCGTGGCCTGATCGGTCCCCGGGAGGCGCCGCGTCTGTGGGACCGGCATCTGCTCAACTGCGCGGCCGTGGTGGAACTGATCCCCTATGGAGCGTCGGTGGTCGACGTCGGTTCGGGAGCCGGCCTGCCGGGCATCGTGCTCGCCGTGGCCCGACCCGACCTTTCCGTCACCCTGATCGAGCCGCTCGCGCGGCGCGTGTCCTTCCTGGACGAGGCGGTGACCGCGCTCGGCCTGGACGAGTCGGTCACTGTGGTTCGGGCGCGCGCGGAGGAGAGCCGGGAGCGACCGCTGGCCGATGTCGTGACGGCGCGCGCGGTGGCACCGCTCGACCGGCTCGGCGGTTGGTGCCTGCCGCTGGCCGCCATCGGTGGGCGACTGCTCGCGCTCAAGGGCGCCTCGGCGGCCGACGAGGTGGCGGAGCACCGCGAGGCGCTCACCCGGCTGGGTGGCGGCGAGCCGGTCGTGCGTCGCTGTGGTGCCGGCCTGATCGATCCGCCGGTGACCGTCGTGGAGATCGTCCGGGAGCGGGTCGTCGCGGCCGGGCGGTCGAAGGCGCCCCGCGCGGGGCGGTCCGGGTCTACTTCGGACAGTCGTCGGGCGCGTCGTCACTGATGCGGGTCCGCTTTCTCCTTTTTGAGTACCGCACGCGGGTGCCAGTGGCGCTCATGTGCCGGACACCAATGGCCACTTTCGCTTATCGGCCGTAGGCTGACCGCGCGAGTTTGCCGATCCATCCGAAGCGGGCAGGGATGACACGGTGCATGACTACGGTAGGTACGACGACTCTCGGCTGAGCCAGTCCGGCGGCTACGGGCCTAACGGCGCCGCCGTTTCACGTGAAACCGAGTACGAGGGCTGGTCTGTGGGGCGCGGGGCGCCGCGCGCGGCGGGACAGGGCTCCCCTCCTTCTCGGAGCGGTGACGGCGACCCGTTCGCCGTCCCGCAGCCGCGTGGGGCCTCGTCTCCGTCACAGCCTCAGCCTGGGCCCTCGCCCTCCCCCATACCGGCTCCACAGGCGCCGGCCCACACGCCGCCGAGAGCGCCCGATCAGACTCCGGCCCAGCCGCCGGGTCAAGCGCCGGCACGGCCACCGGGTCCAGCACCGGCACAGCCGCCAGGCCAGCCTCCGGAGTCGGACTCTCGCCGGCCCGCGCCGCGACCACAGCCGGCGGTGGGCACGGCTCCGGCACCCGCAACCGCCCCTAGATCCGACACGCCCGCGCTGTCACCCGGAGCGTTCACTGACGAAGGCTCCACCGACGCGTACGTTTCACGTGAAACCACATCGCGTGAAGAGGAAGATCCCCCGTTGGCTATGGAGGCAATGCGTGCCGTGCAGATCCTTAATCCGAGTGGAGAGGTGACCATGCCTCGTCCGGCCAGGTCAAGGATCATGTGCGTAGCGAACCAGAAGGGCGGCGTGGGCAAGACCACGACCACGGTGAACTTGGCGGTGGCGCTCGCCCTGCACGGCAACCGGGTCCTGGTCGTCGACCTGGACCCGCAAGGCAACGCCTCGACCGGGCTGAGCGTGCCGCATCACGCCGGCATCCCAGACGTCTACGACTGCCTGATCGACAACGTGCCGCTCGCTGAGGTGGCCCAGGCGGTCGACGGCATTCCCAACCTGTGGTGCGTACCGGCGACCATCGACCTCGCCGGCGCCGAGATCGAGCTGGTTTCGGTGGTGGCCCGCGAGTCCCGCCTGTCCCGGGCCATTAACGGGCACCCGGAGAAGTTCGACTACGTCCTTATCGACTGCCCGCCCTCACTGGGCCTGCTGACCGTCAACGCGTTGGTGGCGGCCCAGGAGGTACTGATCCCGATCCAGTGCGAGTACTACGCGCTCGAGGGTCTGAACCAGCTCATCAACAACATCAACCTGGTACGCCAGCACCTGAACCCCACGCTCGACGTTTCCACGATCCTGCTCACCATGTACGACCGGCGGACCCGCCTCGCGGACGCGGTCGAGCAGGACGTCCGGAATCACTTCGGCGAGAAGGTGCTTCAGGCGGTCATCCCCCGGAACGTGCGCGTCTCCGAGGCACCGAGCTACGGCCAGTCGGTCATGACCTACGATCCCGGTTCGCGGGGCGCCACGAGCTACTTCGAGGCGGCCCAGGAGATCGCGGAGCGTGGCGTCAAAATGGGAGGCGTGGCATGAAGAACCGTCCGCGTGGCGGGCTGGGGCGTGGGCTGGGTGCCCTCATCCCCACCGGAGCGCCGCAGGCGGGAGTCGCGACGGCGGAGCCGCCGCTGACCCGGGGCGAGGCTTCCGAGCCCGCTCGGCCGGAGCCGACCCCGGTCGGGGCGCCGGCGGCCGAGAGTCCTCTCGCTCCGGTGCCGGGGGCTCGATTCGCTGAGATCCCGCTCGAGGCGATCGTTCCGAACCCGAAGCAGCCCCGACAGGTCTTCGATGAGGAGGCCCTGGAGGAGCTGAAGGTCTCGATCGAAGAGGTCGGGCTTCTCCAGCCGATCGTCGTGCGCGAGCTCGAAGACGGCAAGTACGAGCTCGTCATGGGCGAGCGGCGGTACCGGGCTGCACAGGCCGTCGGCCGGGAGAGCCTCCCCGCGATCGTCCGGGAGACAAAAGACGACGCGATGCTCCGGGACGCGCTCCTGGAGAACATCCACCGGGTCAACCTCAACCCGCTCGAAGAGGCGGCGGCGTACCAGCAGTTGCTGGAGGAGTTCGGGGCGACCCACGAAGAGCTGGCTCGGCGGATCGGCCGGAGCCGTCCCCAGATCTCGAACACGATCCGGCTCCTGAACCTGCCGGCTCCGGTGCAGCGGCGGGTCGCGGCCGGCGTCCTGTCGGCTGGGCACGCGCGGGCACTGCTCGGCCTGGAAGACGCCGACACCCAGGAAGACCTTGCGACCCGGATCGTCGCCGAGGGCCTCTCGGTGCGGGCCACCGAGGAACTGGTGACGATGGCCATCGCCGACGGTCCCGCCAAGAAGGCGGCTCCGAAGCGGCGAGCCCGCCCGCACGCACCGGCGCTCACGGATCTGGCCGATCGACTCTCCGACCGGTTCGACACCCGAGTGAAGGTCGACATCGGACGGAACAAGGGGAAGATCACGATCGAGTTCGCCACCGTCGACGACTTGGAGCGCATCGTCGGCATCATCGGCGTCGAGCGGGTCGAGCCCGAGGAGTAGCCACAGGCACGCCTTGTAAACGGCGGCCGTCGCGGTTTCACGTGAAACCCCGACGGCCGCCGTTTCACGTGAAACGGCGGCCGTCTGAGGCGCCCGTATTAATCCACAGGACTTATCCACAGTCGAGCCGAAAATCAGAGAAACCGCCGGTAGGAGTACGTGGTCGCCTGTGGACAACGGTCTCGCCGTCCGCCCGAAACGGGGAACGACAGCGGTCGAGAAACCCGTTAGTGTCAGCGTCGTGCCCGACACCCACACCTCAGTGCCCGACTTCACGCGGTGGCCGTCGTTTCCGTTCGAGGGCGATCTGCGCATGAAGCAACTCGACGACCCGGTCGAGACGGAGCCCTCACGCAAGGGCGAGGATTCCGCCGACTGCTCCGCGTGTAGCGCGCCCGATGAGGCGTACATCTGGGTCAGCGAACGGTGGCGGGTCCGAGCGATGGATCGCCCGACCGGTCTGCCGATGGTGCTCATCCTGGAATCCCGGTCGCACCTCGATCTGGGCGACCTCCCCAACCTGCTGGCCGCCGAGCTCGGCGTGATGACGGTTCGGCTGGAGCGCGCCGTCCGCTCGCTCGACGGTGTCGCCCGGGTTCACGTGAATCGGTGGGGCGACGGGTCGGCGCATCTGCACATGTGGTTCCTGGCTCGCCCGTACGGCCGGCTGCAGTTGCGCGGCACGTTCCTCTCGCTGTGGGACGACATCCTGCCGCCGATCCCCGAATCGCAGTGGCGGGAAAACCTCGCTCTCGTCGCCGCCTGGCTCGCCGAGTTCGGCGGCAGGCCGCTCGCCGAGCCGCCGCGCATCGAGTGGCACGCGCCGTCGACCCTCGCCGAGGTCGCGGGGCGCGAGAAGGAAGCCGCAGCCGTCGCCGATGTCGCGAGTGACGACGACCTTGGTGGTGACGTCTCGGTGGCGCTCATCGAGGAGCCGTCCGACGGTGAGCC
This sequence comes from Phytohabitans aurantiacus, assembly GCF_027923225.1. GTDB lineage: Bacteria > Actinomycetota > Actinomycetes > Mycobacteriales > Micromonosporaceae > Phytohabitans > Phytohabitans aurantiacus. Next base: position 516,886 of record NZ_BSDI01000001.1, on the reverse strand, counting down.
TGTCGGCGATCCCACTCGTGACGGCGACTCGCCGGACGGGGCCGAGTCGGGCGCCGATGCCAGCGCGCCCGACGCCCCCACTGGCTCGTCGGCGACAGTCGATGGCGACGGCGTGAACGGCGACGGTGCAGCCGATGACGGTGCAGCCGATTCTGCCGGCGCGTCCGAGGGCGGCACCCTGCCCTCTCCGCGTGCCGCGGCCGAGGATGCTCCGGGCGGCGGTAAGTCTGGCACGACGACCTCCGAGAAGGAGGCCGCGCCGGCCGTCAGCTAGCACGTTTCACGGGAAACGAGCGCCCCGCTTCCGTTGTTGGAAGCGGGGCGCTGCGTCGTTCAGAAAGCGCGCCCGTGCGCCCACGTAGCGAACGCTGCTGTGATCAGGGCGTCCCTCAAGTCGCTCTAACAACTTGAGGGACGCCCTGATCACCAGGGCTAGGAAGGGCGAGTGGCGGCGCGAGCGACCATCGTGGCGAGCAGCTTGCCGAAGTCGAGCCCAGCCGCCTGTACCGCCAGCGGCAGGAGCGACGTCTCCGTCATCCCCGGCGAGACGTTGACCTCCAGCACGTGCGGCCGCCCCTCGTGGTCGACGATGAGGTCGACACGGGAGAGGTCGCGCAGCCCGAGCGCGGTGTGCGCGGCGAGCGCGGTCCTGGAGACCTCGGCGGCCACATCCGGTTCCAGGCGAGCCGGCGAGTGCCACGTGGTGAGGCCCGCGGTGTACCGGGCGGCGTAGTCGTAGACGCCGTTGCGCGGCACGATCTCGACAGCGGGAAGCGCCTGGGGACCGTCACCGAGGTCGACCACCGACACGGCGACGTCCATCCCCGCGACGTACCGCTCGACGAGCGCCGTCGAGTCGTACGCGAAGCAGCCGACCATCGCGGCCGGTACCGCACCCGCGTCTCGCACCACGGCGGCACCCAGGCCCGAACCGCCCTGCGCCGGCTTGACCATCAGCGGGAGCCCGAGCCGGTCGACGATCCGGTCGAGTACCGCCACGGCGCCGAGCTCGGAGAAGCGGTCATGCGGCAGCGCCACCCAGTCCGGCGTGGGGATGCCCGCCTCGCGCAGCACCGCTTTGGCCGACGGCTTGTCCCACGCCAGCCGAGCGGAGCGGGCATCGCAGCCGACGTACGGCACGTCGCACAGGTCGAGCACGCCGCGCAGCGAGCCGTCTTCTCCCGTGGCACCGTGCAGCGCGATCACCACCGCGTCGGGCGGATCGGACTGGAGGGCGGGCAGCAGCGACACGTCGGCGTCGCGCTGCTCGGCCTCGATGCCCGCGCTGCGCAGCGCGTCGAGCACGCGCCGGCCGGACTTCAGGGAGACATCCCGCTCGTACGAGAGACCGCCAGCGAGAACGAGTACGCGGAGATCGGTGGTGGTGCCGGTATCCATGCCTCGCATCATGCCAAGTCGGGGCCCGGGGCATCGGCCCCGGCCTGCCCCCGGCGGCGGCCGGAGGTTGCACCCAGCGAGCCGAAGACCTGCCGCATGGCGGTCTCCTGCTCCATCACGCTCGCGAGGCGGCGCACGCCTTCCCGGATCCGCTCCGGCGGCGGGAAGGAGAAGTTGAGGCGCATGTTGCCGGTGCCGGTGCCGTCTGCGTAGAAGCCGGTCCCCGGCACGTACGCCACCCGGGCGGCGATCGCCCGCGGCATCATCGCCTTGGAGTCCAGCCCTTCCGGGAGCGTGGCCCACACGAAGAGGCCGCCCTGCGGCTCGGTCCACGTGGTGCCGGCCGGCATGTAGTCGGTGAGCGCGGCGAGCAACGCGTCGCGCCGCTCGCGGTAGACCTCGCGGTACGTCTTGAGCTGCTCGCGCCACGGCATGCTCGACAGGTACGTCGTGACGGCCGCCTGGGCGTACGCGCTGGGGCAGAGGATCTGCGCCTCGCTCGCGATGACCAGCTTTTCCCGGACGGCGTGCGGTGCCAGGATCCAGCCGACCCGGAGGCCGGGCGCGAATGTCTTGGAGAACGTGCTGAGGTAGAAAACGCCGTCGCGGCGACGGGAGCGCAACGGGGCTGGCGCCTCACCGTCGAAGCTCAGCTGCCCGTACGGGTCGTCTTCGATCACGAGGAGGCCGGCGCGCTCGCAGATGTCGAGCACCCGCTCGCGCCGCTCCTCGGTCAGCGTGACGCCGGCCGGGTTCTGGAACGTGGGGATCGTGTAGAGGAACTTGGCCCGGCGGCCGGACCGGGCGACCTCGGCGATGGCCTGCTCCAGCGCCTCCGGCACCAGCCCGTCGGCGTCCATGGGCACGTGCACCACCTGGGCCTGCGCGGCCTGGAAAACGCCGAGCGCGCCGACGTACGTCGGGCCTTCAGCGAGCACGACGTCGCCGGGGTCGAGGAACAGCCGCGCCACGAGGTCGAGGGCCTGCTGGCCGCCGACGGTCACCACGACGTCTTCGGGGGAGGCGCCGCATCCGACGTCGATGCCGGACAGCGACATGACCTCGCAGATCCGCTCGCGCAGGTCGAGGGTGCCCTGCCCGATCCCGTACTGGAGCGTGCTGGTGCCGTGCTCGGAAGCGAGCCGGCCGAGCATCTCACCCACGGCGTCGAGCGGAAGAGCGGCGATGTACGGCGCGCCACCGGCGAGCGATACCACCTCTGGCCGGCTGGCCACGGCGAAGAGGGCTCGGATCTCCGATGCCGTCATGCCGCGAACCCGCCGGGCGTAGCGGTCGGTATAGTCGTCGAGCGTCGTGCCGGTCATGACATCACCTCGCCTCGGAGGGGTGAGCGTGCCGGCGGCGATGACGGCACAGCACTGGTCGGTCGATCCTAGTCTGCCTACCCACGAGACGCCTTCGTTTACCCAAAGGGCGTCCGAATGGCGGACCCGATGATGACCATCTTGCCCGACCTCTCCCCTGACGCGTACTTCCCGCGTACGATGCCTCGTTGGGGGCAGGTCCGCATCGCCCAGCCGGGTACGGCGGAGATCCAGGGGCGCGTGGCTGCGTTTTCAAGGGCTTACACAACAAGGCTCACATGAGGATTCGCTGATGTCGCGACGCCTGGTCAGCTTGACGCTGGACACGCTTGAAGATCTTCCGCGCCCATGCCGGCGTTGCGTCTTCTGGGAGCTCGATCCGGTGGCCGCCGAAAGGGCGTGCGCCGCCGGCGACCCCGGCCTCGAAAAGGAAGCGTGGGTCTCCCAGACCCTTCTGGAGTGGGGTTCCTGCGGCAAGCTCGCCTACGTCGACGGCATGCCGGCCGGCTTCGTGATGTACGCGCCGCCGGCGTACGTGCCCCGTTCGATGGCGTTTCCCACCTCGCCGGTATCCGCCGACGCCGCCCTGCTGATGACCGCGCACGTGGTCACCGCGTTCGCGGGTGGCGGGCTGGGCCGGATGCTGGTGCAGGGCGTCGCGCGTGACCTGACCAAGCGCGGGATCAAGGCCATCGAGGCGTTCGGCGACGCGAAGTTCGGCGACGCTGGCGACGACGGCGAGCCGGGCTGCGTGGCGCCCGTCGACTTCTTCCTCTCGGTGGGCTTCAAGACCGTGCGGCAGCACCCGCGCTTCCCGCGGCTGCGCTTGGAGCTTCGCACCGCGCTGTCGTGGAAGTCCGACGTCGAGTACGCGCTGGAGAAGCTGCTCGGCTCGATGAGCCCCGAGAGCCTGCTGCGCCCCGTGCGCCCGGCGACCCGCACGACGACGTCCTAGGCGGCGCGTCCTAGGCGACGGCCGCCCGCAGCTCCCGTACGTCGAACGTGCCGGTGGGCACGTCCTGCTCGACGGGGAAGTACATCCGCTGCACGGCCGCCATCATGGCCTCGACCACGCGATCGCGGAAGTGCGGGTCGATCAGGCGCTCCCGGTCGAGCGGCGATGTGAGGTATCCGACGTCGACCCGCACGGCGGGCATCCGGGTCAGCCGCAGCAGCTCCCACGTCTTCGCGTGCGTCTGGCAGTTCCGCAGGCCGGTACGCGCGACGATCTCGCGCTGGACGAGACCGGCGAGCCGCTCCCCCACGGTCGACGTGACGCCGTTACCGGTGCCGTAGTGGAAGCTCGCCACGCCGTCCGCGTCTACATTGGCGTGACCGTCGACGTGCACCGAGATGAACAGGTCGCCGCCGAGCTCGTTGGCGAGTTGGGCTCGGGCGAGGTCGGTCAGCTCACCGGTGCCGGCCGGTCCACGCGTGAGGTGTACCCGCATGCCAGCCGCCGCGAGCCTGCCCTCCAGACGGGCGGCGAGGTCGAACGCGAGATCGGCCTCGGTCCAGCGAAGCGGCCCGTCGGGTACGACGATGCCGGGGTCGTCCCCGCCGTGGCCGGGATCGATGATAATGGTTTTCCCTATCAGGTTCGGCCCGGAACGGCGGAACTCCTCCGCCTCCCGCAACCACTGCGGGCGCCCGCCAACCACCTTGCGCCCGAGCCGGCGCAACGCGTGCATCGTCTGCGGCCCACAGGAGCCGTCAGGGTGCAGACCGACCTCGCGCTGGAACTGGGCCACCATGCGGGCCGTACGTGGCCCGTAGATGCCGTCAGCGCGCCCTACGTCGTATCCCATCTCCAGGAGCCGCTCCTGAAGCGCGTGAACGTCTTCCCCCACCAACGGCTCGGGCACCGCGTGAAACAGAACCCGAGCGCCCAGCCGCCACTGTGCGGCCACCAGCGCCCGCCACGTCTCCGCACCAACCTGCCCGTCGACCGTCAGCCCCCGCCCCTGCTGAAACCCCAGCACAGCCATCTCAGTAGCCAAGTCATACGAGTCGTCCGGGGCCTGGCCAGACACGACAAGATCCAGCCCGACGAGGATCTGGTTGATCTCACGAACGGCAGGACCAACATCCCCGAGCCGATACGGACGCACAACGACCCCCAAGGCAACTCGACATCGGGCGCAACTCCTAAGCCCGCAACATACCCAGGCAGGGCGACCCAGACAGCATTTCGGGCCAGGTTCGACTCCGACGGCTTCAAGCCTGACGGACGATCGGAGGCGAACCTGGCCCGAAATGCGCCTTTGACTTTAAAGAGCAGACTCGATCAGCCGAACCAGGTCGCCCTTGGGACGAGCACCCGCAACAGACTGCACCGGCTGCCCACCCTTGAACACCGTCAGCGTCGGCACCGACATCACCCGGTACGCCCGCGCCGTCTCCGGGTTCTCGTCGATGTTGAGCTTGACGATCCGAACCTTGTCACCCATCTCGCCGGCGATCTCTTCCAGCAGCGGCGAGACCTTGCGGCACGGCGCGCACCACTCGGCCCAGAAGTCCACCAGTACCGGCTTGTCGGACTGCAGCACGTCGCTGACGAAGCTCGCGTCGGTGACTGACTTGGTCGCTCCCACTTAGGACCCTCCTGGTGAACTCAGACTTCCAACGTTGCGATGAAGCGCTCGGCGTCGAGAGCCGCGGCACAGCCAGTGCCCGCCGCGGTGATCGCCTGGCGATAGATGTGGTCGACCACGTCACCGGCTGCGAAGACGCCGGGCACGTTGGTGTGGGTCGTCGGGGCGTCGACGATGACGTACCCGTTTTCGTCCATCTCGACCTGGCCCTTGAAGAGCTCGCTGCGCGGCACGTGACCGATGGCCACGAAGACGCCTGTGACGTCGAGCACCTTGGCCTCGCCGGTGTGCGCGTTGCGCACCCGGACGCCGCTGACCTTGCCGTCGTCGCCGAGCACCTCTTCGACGACGGTGTTCCACTCAACCTTGATCTTCGGGTTCGACAGCGCGCGCTCGGCCATGATCTTGCTAGCGCGGAACTCGTCGCGGCGGTGGATGATCGTCACGCTCTCCGCGAAGCGGGTGAGGAACGTCGCCTCCTCCATCGCCGAGTCACCGCCGCCGACCACCACGATGTTCTGGCCACGGAAGAAGAACCCGTCACAGGTGGCGCACGACGAGACGCCGTGGCCCAGCAGCTCCTGCTCCCCCGGCACGCCCAGCGGCCGCCAGGCCGAACCGGTGGACAGGATGACTGCCTTGGAGCGGTACGCCGTCTGGCCCACGTAGACCGTCTGGGTGGCCGATGACCCCGGTACGCCGGTGTCGACCAGCTCGACCCGAGTCGCGTCGTCGGTGATGAACTCCGCACCGAACCGCTCGGCCTGCTTGCGCATCGCGTCCATCAGCTCCGGACCCATGACGCCGTCCGGGAAGCCGGGGAAGTTTTCCACCTCGGTGGTCGTCATCAGCGCGCCACCGGACTGGGCGCCTTCGATGATGAGCGGCTTCAGGTTGGCGCGCGCGGCGTACACGGCGGCCGTGTAGCCGGCTGGGCCCGAGCCGACGATTATCAGGTTGCGGACCTCGTCCACTTCCGAACTCCCAATGGTTTGGTGTGCACCGGTTGAGGGGTGCGCAGAGCAGAACCCATCGTACGAAGCGATGATTCCCGAACCCGCTATCGGAGTGGGTCAGTTCACCCTAGCGCCGCGTTACCGCGGGTGTCCGCGCCCGACCCCGGCTGCCCGCAGGCCGGTCCGGATGCCCATATCCAGCGTTCCCCGTTCCCGTCAGTGAAAAACACGACGAGCGCCGGATTCCCCTCGTACCGGGCGAAGTCGACCACCTCGATGGTGGCCTGCCCGCGGTTGTGCTCCAGGGCGATCGCGTTCAGGCAGGTGCCCAGCACGCCTGGAGCGGTCAGCGCGACCAGCTCGTTGGGGACGGAGATCGACGATTTGGCGCCTTCCTGGCCCACGAACGGCTGGTCACCGCCGGCGCGCGCATCGGCATCGGGTGCCTGAGCGCTGGACAGCGCCGTACTCCGGTAGTCCTGGTTGGTCGCGACCATCTTGCCGGTGACGTCGAAAAGCGCCTGTGGCGCGGCGAGGGCTCCGGCGGCGGCCTCGTCCCGCGCCGCCGTCGGTGCGTGGGCGCTGCTCCCCGCGTCCTGGCTGCCTTCGGAGAGGTCGCCGAGCTGGCTGATGCCGATGCCGGCGAAGAGCGCGATGCCGGCCGCGATGGCCGCCGGCGTGCCCCACGCGGGCCAGCGCTTGCGGCGTGCTGGCCGGCTCGCGGCTCCGCTGGGGCGACCGCCGGGCCCAGCCGTGAGGGCGGGCCGGATGGGCTCGTCGGCCAGGGCGGCGCCGATGCGGTCGGCGATGTCGGCTGGCATGGGCTCCACCGCCCCGCCCCACGCGGCGAGGTCGGCGTGCACCGCGTCCAGCGCCGCGGAAAGGTCGGCGTGCGCCCGGCCCCAGGCCGGATCGTCGGCGACCAGGCGCGCGACGGTGGCCTCCTCAGGGGTACCGTCCAGCGCCCCGCCGACATAGTCGGCGAGCAGGTCGGTGTCGACCTCGCTGAACTCCCGCCCGGTCACTTCGACTCCTCCACCTGCGCGGCGCGCGCGTCTGCCGTACTCGATCCGACGCGGCTGCCGCTCCCGGGGTTCCGCAGATGGCCCAGCATCGTGGCCAGCCGTGCCCGCCCGCGGGCGCACCGGCTCTTGATCGTGCCCTCGGCGACGCCCAGCATGACCGCTGCCTCAGCCACCGGGTACCCCTGCACGTCGACCAGGATCAGGGCGCTGCGCTGCTCTTCCGGCAGCTGGCTGAGCGCCTGCTGCACGTCGAGGGCGGTGTCGTGGTCGGTCGCCGGTGCCGCGGGCTCGACGCCGCGGATGGACCGCTCGTCGTCGGAGCGGCCGCTGTCTGGCAGCGGCACGGTCGGGTGTGCCTGCCTGCGGCGGATGCGGTCGAGGCACGCGTTTACCACGATCCGGTGCAGCCAGGTGGTGACGGCAGAGTCGCCCCGAAACCGGTTCGCGGAGCGGTGCGCGTTGAGCAGGGCGTCCTGGAGCGCGTCGGCGGCCTCTTCGCGATCGGTGAGCGTGCGGATCGCCACCGCCCACAGCCGATCGCGGTGGCGGTGGAACAGCTCGCCGAAGGCGTGCCGGTCGCCGTCGACGTGGGCACGCAGCAGCTCGGCGTCGCTGCGTGTGCTGTGGGTCACGGCTGCACCCTAGCTGAGACCCGCTACCACGATTTCCTGCACATCGACCCGGTACGGGTACTGGCCGTCCTGGGTCGCCGGCATCTCGGTGATGAAGAACAGCAGGTACTGGTACTTCTTGTCGGGGTCGAAGCCGTTGAAGACCATCTTGGTGCCGTCGTACTTCTCGAACTGCTCCTCACCGACCCGCTGGTACGACTTCACGATCGCGTCGTCACCGGCGGAGGTGGCACCCGGGTCGCTGTCGCCGGAACGCAGCTCGGCGGATGCGCCGGGGTGCGAGAGGGTCACCGTCACCGAGCTGACGGTGCGCGGCTGCCCGAGGTTGATGAGGACGCCCATGCCGGGCTTGAGGTTGCCGAAGTTGGCGGTCTTGTAGCTGTAGGGAGCCCAGCCGGTGTTGTCGTCGCCGTCGACTATCTTGTCGACGCCTTCGAGGCCCTTGCGGTTGCCCGTCGGAGGGTCGACGATGCGCACCTGGTCGGCGGTGAGGGGGAACGGCTGCGGTTTCGTCACGGGTGCGTCGCTACCCGGCGCTGGCGACACGCTCGTGCCGTTGCCAGCGGGTGTGGCACCGGCGTCGGAGTCGTCGCCGCCACCGAGGGCGCTCATGCCGAACAGGAGGCCCACGATCGCGATAGCGAGCAGCCCGGCGACGCCGGCGGCGATCTTCCGGCCAGCGGGCCGGGTCGTCTCGGGCGCGTTTCGCGCGACGGCCGCGCCCTGGCCACTGGAGCCCGAGCCGAGCAGGCGCAGCGGCCCGGCATCCTCGTAGTAGGGCTCGTCCCCGGCGGTGTCGAGGCGCGCGAGCTCGGCGGCCAGCACATCGGCCGCGGGCAGCGCGAGCCGCTTGTCGAGCAGGTCCATGGTGAGGTCGTCGAGGTAGGCGGGCACGCCGGCACGGGCCTGGCGAGGCGCCGCGATCGCACCGCTGCCGTCGCGCACCGCGTCGGGCAGGTTGGACGGGCTCACCTCGTCGTGCGGCCAGTGGCCGGTGAGTGCGAAGTAGAGGACGCCGCCGATGGCCCGGATGTCGGTCTCGGAGGTGTCGGCACTGTCGGCGCGCGCGTCGGCCAGCACCACGCGGCCGTCGTCGCCAATGAGGACGGTGCCCGGGTGGATGTTGCCGTGCACCATGCCGGTGGCGTGGATCGCGGCGACCGCGTCGGCGACCGCGTGAGCCACGGTGGTGGTCCGCGTCGCGTCGAGCGGGCCATCGGCGACCACGTCGCGCAGCGCCTCGCCGTCGACCCACTCCCGGACGACGTACGCCCGGTCGTTTTCGGTCTCGTCGATGGCGTCGTAGACACCGACGAGGCTCGGGTGGATGACGCGGCTGGCAGCCACTGCCGCCTGGAGCATCTCAGCCGCCGAATCGCCGCCGGGGTACCGCAGCACCACCGCGACCGGCCGCCGCAGGATCACGTCGACGCCCCGCCAGACCTGCCGTCCGGCGCTGTCGTCATTGATGTGTTCAGCGAGCTCGTACCGCTCGGCCAAAATCTCACCGACGGAGGGCGCACCGAAGGTCATGACCTGAGGCGTGCTCTCGCTCGCCTCTCGACCTTCGCCGACCTGGGTCACCCCGTCCTCCCTCGGTGATCGTGCGATCAGCGGACCGGTAATTACCGCGGTCTTGGCTGTGGTGCCATTTCATAGCGTAGGCGGTCTGGACACCCGCCGAGAGCGACCTTACCCGTGTGGCGCTAACTCCGGACACGGCATCCTCGCGCGCCGGCAGCGGAAGTAACGCCCTATTAGTAGGTATAGACCTATTAGGTACGCTTTTGTGCATGGCTGATCTAGCGGCAGAGGTGCGTGCCGGGTACGCGTTCGATGGTGCGGCGGCACTGGATCTCGGCGCGCTGGTGGTCGACGGCGCGTGCGACGCGACCGCGCAGGTGCGCATCCCGCTGGGCATGCTCAACCGGCACGGGCTGGTCGCCGGCGCCACCGGCACGGGCAAGACCAAGACGCTCCAGGTACTGGCCGAGCAGCTGAGCGCCGCTGGCGTGCCCGTCTTTCTGGCCGATATCAAGGGCGACGTGTCGGGCATGTCGGCGCTCGGTGCCGCCAACGAAAAGATCACCACGCGGGCCGCCGAGATCGGGCAGGAGTGGCAGCCGGCGGCGTATCCGGTCGAGTTCTACGCGCTCGGTGGTCGTGGCGCGGGGATTCCGGTGCGGGCCACGATGACGTCGTTTGGCCCGGTGCTGCTCGCCAAGGTGCTCGGGCTCACCGACATCCAGGCGTCTTCGCTCAACCTCATCTTCCACTTCGCCGATGCGAATGGGCTCGCACTGCTCGACGTCAAGGACCTGCGGTCGGTCATCCAGTACCTGGTCTCCGACGAGGGCGCGGCGGAACTGCGGTCGCTCGGCGGCCTCTCCAAGCAGACCGCCGGCGTGCTGCTGCGCGAGCTGGTCACGTTCTCCGACGCGGGCGCCGACGACTTCTTCGGCGAACCGGAGTTCGACACCGCCGATCTCATGCGCACCGCTCCTGACGGCCGCGGTGTCGCCTCCATCCTGGAGCTGCCGGGTGTCGTGGCCCAGCCGGCGCTCTTTTCCTCCTTTCTTATGTGGCTGCTCGCCGACCTGTTCCAGGACCTGCCCGAGGTGGGCGACGTCGACAAGCCGAAGCTTGTCTTCTTCTTCGACGAGGCGCACCTGCTCTTCAAGGATGCCTCCAAGGAGTTCCTGGAGTCGATCACGCAGACGGTGCGGCTGATCCGGTCCAAGGGCGTGGGCGTGTTCTTCGTGACCCAGACGCCCAAGGACGTGCACCCTGACGTGCTCGCGCAGCTCGGCAACCGGGTGCAGCACGCGCTACGGGCGTACACACCGGACGACGCCAAGGCGCTCAAGGCGACCGCCTCGACGTTTCCGCACTCGGCGTACGACCTGGAGGAGGCGCTCACCCAGCTCGGTACCGGGGAGGCCATGGTCACGGTGCTCTCCGAGAAGGGCGCGCCCACCCCGGTCGCCTGGACACGGCTGCGCGCGCCGCAGTCGCTCATGGCCGCCGTGGACGCCTCCACGATGGAGTCGATCGTGCGCGGCTCGTCCCTGCACGCGAAGTACGCCGAGCCGGTCGACCGGGAGTCCGCGTACGAGAAGCTGGCCGCGAAGCTGGCTCCGGCTCCGGTGCCGAGTAATCCACAGGCCCCTGTGGATAAACCGGCTAGTTATCCACAGGAGAAGCCGAGCGTGGTGGAAAAGGTGCTCACATCGAGCGCGACCAAGTCGTTTCTCCGGGCCGCGGCGACAGCTGCCGGCGCTGCCATCGCACGCCAGATTTTCGGTACTGCCAGGAAGCGCCGCCGCTAGCGACCGATCTTGCGGCGGACCATGCCGATCACCTCGGTGATCTCCGAGACCTTCAGCCCGAGCGCGATGCCGATGTAGGTGCCGACGATCACGAGGCCGCCGATCACGAGCTGGAGGATCGCCTCGGGCCGCGTGGGTGTCCAGTCGCCGGGCAGCAGATACACGACGACGATGCCCACGACCGTCGCGCCGACGGCGGCGATACCCACCTTGACGAAGTTCGCCAGGATGGCGCCGAACGGGATCGCGCCGATCCGCCGCCGCAGGAGCATCGCCGAGAACAGCGCTCCCGCCACGTACGACACGGCGTTGGCGAACATCAGGCCGGGCGCCGCGAACGCCGCCGAGAACAGCGCGAAGATGACGAGCTGCACGAGGATGCGCAGGCCCACCACCGGCAGGTTGATCAGCGCCGAGGTCTTCGTCTCCTGCCGGGCGTAGAAACCCACCGTGTAGAGCTGGCTGATCGAGAACGGCACCAGCGCCACCGCCGCCACGACCAGTACCAGGGCGGTGTCGGTGGCGTTCTCCGCCGTGTACGCGCCGCGCTGGAACAGGGTGATGGAGATGGGCGCTGCGAGCACCGCGTAGCAGATCGCCACCGGTGTCAGCACCGCGGTGATCATGCGGGTGCCGCGGGCGAGGTCAGCCGCCAGGTCGGCGTTGCGGTTGTCGGCCGCCGCGCCGCTCATCCGGGGCGCGAGGGCGGTGATGATGGAGACCGAGATGATGCCGTGCGCCATCATCATCAGCAGGAAGACGTTGTTGTAGATCATCGGGCCGGGCGCGTCTTCGCCGCTGGCCGCGTTCAGCAGTTTGAACGCGACGACCTGACCGACCTGGGTGGCCACCACGTAGCAGAGCGCCCAGCCGCCGAGCCGGCCCAGCTCCCGCAGGCCCAGCGCGCGGAAGTCGAACCGCCAGCGCCACTTGAAGCCGACCTTGCGCAGCGCGGGGAACAGCCCCGCGCTCTGGACCACCACACCGAGCAGCGTGCCGCCGCCGATGACCGCGATCTGGCCCGCCGTCATCTGCCCCGGCGTGATGGCCTTCGCACCATAAATGACCATGTACAGCGCGCCGGTGGCGATCACGACGAGGTTGTTGAGGATCGGCGTGAACATCGGGGTGGCGAAGTGCCCCCGCGTGTTCAGCACCGCGCTGAGGACACCCGAGATGCCGATGAAGAAGATCATCGGAAGCATCAGGTACGACAACTGGGTGACGAGATCCTGGAAGTCCGGTCCCTGCTTGTCGCTGGCGTACAGGGCGGTCAGCAGCGACGCGGAGAGCGTGGCCAGGAGAGCCGCCACGCCGAGCACCACTACCGCCAGCGTCAGCAGGCGCTGGGTGTACGCCTGGCCACCGTCGGCGTCGGCCTTGCGCCGGCGCACGAGCATCGGGATCACGACGCTGGCAAGGATGCCGCCGAGCAGCAGCTCGTAGACGACGCTCGGCACGACCTGCGCGGTCGTGTACGCGTCGCCGATTGCGCCGCCGCCGAGGGCCGCCGCGAGCACGAGCGTGCGCAGGAAGCCGGTGCCCCGGCTGACCAGGCTGCCGATCGCCATGATCGCGCTGTTGCTGGCGGCACTGGCCTCGCCTGGCTGCTGGTCGACGCCGGACGAGCCGGCGCCCACCGGCGGCGGCGCACCAGCCGTCGAGATCAGTACCGCGCCGTCCGCCTCTGACGGGTCGAGGTGCCCGGCGTTGGCACTCCGGTACAGACCGCCGCTCATCTCACCCCAATGTCTCGCCACCGCCGCCCCAAGGGTACGGGCATGCCGCCGCCCAGTATTTCGACGACCCACGCCGCCTCGGCGGGCGCGACCGGTGGCGTGAGCGCGTCGATGATCGTGGGATGGTCGCAACCAGCGGCATCGAGGGCGGCCAGCAGCGCGGATACGTCTGACGTCCGCGCCGCGGCGGCCACCTGGTCCGTGTACCAGGGCTCCACGCGCAGCCGGGCGAGTCGCCGCTCGGCCAGTCGCACCAACTCGGCCAGTTCTTCGAAGGGAAATCGCTCGTTGTCGGTGACCCTGAGTGTGCGCAGGTCGCGCTGAGTTATCGCCGTGTACTCGGCCACCTGCTCATCGCTCAGCACCGGCCACGACTGCCCCGCGTCCGGGAAGAGCGGCTCCTGCTCCAGCGGCGGAGCCGGTACCCGCAAAGAACGCAACGCGGCGCCGAGCAGCGCGCGGACAGCGACCGCGTCGTCTTCCGGGGTGATCGGCGCGAACCGCGACAGCAACACCACCGGCAGCCCCGGATGCGGCAGCGACGGGTCGTCCAGGGCGGTGACCCGTCCGATCAGGTCGATCTCCGGCCAGCGCAGGCAGTGCGGGTACCAGTCGGACGGGTCGTCCCAGCCGAGCTGGATCGGCTCGATCGTGATCGGGGTGCGCAGGCCGAGGCCGAACGTGCCGTGATGCCGGTCGACGTCGAGCACGAGCCCGAACCCGTGCGAAATCGGAAATGTCACGCGCAACTCGACCGGGTCCGGCTCGTCGGGGCCGCCGCCGCGGAACCACTCGGCCCAGAAGGCGGGGTCGTAGCTGAGGGTCCGCAGGACCTCGGGTACCGGCACGAGGCACCATCCTGCCCCACCGATAGGCTGGCTGTCCCATGTCCGAGAGCCCGAACGCCGCCGCCACCGAGCGCCGCCACCTCACTGCCGCGCAGCGCAACGCCGTCGCCGAACTCCTGCGGGTCTCCCCCGTCGCTGACGAGCTGGGGCGCCGGTTCGCCAAGGCGGGATACGAGCTGCACCTGGTCGGCGGGTCGGTGCGCGACGCGCTGCTCGGCCGGCTGGGTGACGACCTCGACTTCGCCACCGACGCGCGGCCAGACGACACGCTCCGCGTGATCAAGGGCTGGGCCGAGGCCACCTGGGAGACCGGGCGCGAGTTCGGCACGATCGGGGCGCAGCGCCACGGGATCCGGCTGGAGATCACCACGTTCCGGGCGGAGGCGTACGACGGGGTCACGCGCAACCCGGTCGTCCAGTACGGCGACAGCCTCCTCGACGACCTGCGGCGGCGCGACTTCACGGTCAACGCGATGGCGGTGAGCGTGCCCGAGCACGTGTTCACCGACCCGTACGGCGGCCTCGACGACCTCGCCGCGCGGCGCATCCGCACTCCCGGCACGCCGCAGGAGTCTTTCGGCGACGATCCTCTCCGGATGCTGCGGGCGGCTCGGTTCGCCGCGCAGCTCAGGTTCGCGGTCGACCCCGACGTGCGGGCGGCGATGGAAGCGATGGCCACCGACCTCGACCGGATCACGGCCGAGCGCATCCGCGACGAGTTCACCAAGCTGATGTGCGGCGCCGATCCGGTCGCCGGCCTGCGGCTGCTCGTCGACACCGGGCTGGCCCAGCGCTTCCTGCCCGAGTTGCCCGCGTTGAAGCTCGCCATCGACGAGCACGCCCAGCACAAAGACGTGTACGAGCACACCCTCACCGTGGTCAACAACGCGGTGCGCCTGGAAGGCGACGGGGGCACCGACTTCGTCCTGCGGCTGGCGGCGCTGATGCACGACATCGGCAAGCCGGCCACCAAGGTCGTCGACCGGGCTGGCCGGGTCAGCTTCCACCACCACGAGGTGGTTGGCGCGCGGATGACCAAGCACCGCATGAAAGAACTGCGGTACCCCAAGGACGTGACGTCCGAAGTGGTCAAGCTGGTCGCGCTGCACCTGCGCTTCTACGGGTACGGGCGGGGCGAGTGGACCGACTCGGCGGTACGCCGGTACGTGGCCGACGCCGGTGACCTGCTCGCCAGGCTCCACAAGCTCACCCGGTCCGACTGCACCACCCGCAACCGCCGCAAGGCCGCCCAGCTCGCCTCGGACTACGACGCGCTGGAGGAGCGGATCGCCAGGATCGCCGCCGACGAAGACCTCGCACGGGTCCGGCCCGACCTCGACGGCAACGCGATCATGGAGCTGTTGGGCGTACCACCCGGTCCGATCGTCGGCAGGGCCTGGCGGCACCTGAAGGAGATGCGGCTGGAGCACGGCCCGCTCGACCGCGACGAGGCAGAGGCCGAGCTGCTGCGATGGGCGCGAGACGAAGGTGTGATCTAGGCAGGGCCGCTTCGCGGTTACCGGCCGTGGCACCCCTCGGCTACCGTCGCAAGGCGAAATTCATGAAGGGGAGGCCACAGGGATGCAGCCGTGTGCGGTCTGCGGCGGCGTACTCGTCGACGCGGCCGGCTACTGCACCCAGTGCCGCACGTTTCGCGGCGTGCCACAGCAGCAGCCCTACACGCCGTACCCGACCAGCGTGCCTCCTGGCTACCCGCAGCAGACCAGCGGCGGTGGCTACCCGGGCAGCTATCCCCCACCGCGCGGCCGTTCCTTCCTGGTGCCGCTGATCGCGCTCGGGGCGACGCTGTTCGTCCTCGTGGTCGCGATCGTCGTGGTGGCGGCGACCGGCGGCGGCGGTGACGACCCCGATCCGATCGCCAACCCGACAACCGCGACGGCCAGCCCCTCCGGCCAGTCCAGCGCCTCTCCGTCGGCCACGCCCGCCGGCGCCATCGACCAGTGCGTGATCGGCACGTGGCGGGTCACCTCGCACCGCGAAGACGTCAACGTCCCCAACCGAGGCAAGGTCAGCTTCACCGGTGGCGAAGAGGCGATGCTCCGGCTCAACGCCGACGGCACCGGCGAGACCGACTACCGGGGCGGCACGAAGTTCGAGGGCGACATGGACGGGCAGAAGGTGACGCTGGAGATCTCCGGCACCGTGACGTACCGGTACACCGCCGCGGACGGCAAGGTCTCCCTGAGCGACCTGGAGTCGAACGCCACCGGCAAGCTCTTCCTGGACGGCGAGCAGTACGGCGACCCGCTGCCTTTCGAGGGCAGCGAGGAGCCGGTCACCTACACCTGCTCCGGCGACGACCTGACCCAGCGCACCTTCCTCTTCACCACCGAATACACCCGCGTCAGCTGACGGTTGTCGTACCCCGGCGCGACAATAAGTGGGTGCGGTGGGTTTCTGTGGGGTCGCCGATCGATGACCTGGGCGTCGCGGTTGATGACGTCGGGGTTTGTGGGGTGCGGTTTGGTGGGGTCGACGCGCCTGCCGGCACCGATGATCCGATGCTCGCGACAGCTGTCGACGAGCTTGCCGCCTACTTCGCCGGTGAGCTCACCGAGTTCAGCGTGCCGCTGTCGGTGCGGCGCGGGAGCGAGTTCGAGCGCGCCGTCTGGCGGGAGATGACGCGCATTCCGTATGGGGAGATGCGCACCTACGGCGAGATCGCGGCCGCGGTGGGTGATCCGGGCGGGGCGCGGGCGGTCGGTGTGGCCTGCAACCGCAACCCGATACCGGTGATCGTGCCGTGTCACCGCATCGTCGGGGCGGGCGGCAAGCTGGTGGGCTTCGGTGGCGGGCTGCACCGCAAGCGATACCTGCTGGAGCTGGAGGCGCGTGTCGCGCTGGAACGCGCCTGGCAGTAATACAAAGGGCCGGGCGTGTGCCCGGCCCTTTGACAGTCGCAGCGTTACCGCTCGACCTCGCCCTTGATGAACGCCTCGACCGCGGCGTGCGCCTCGTGGTCGGCGTACTGGACGGGGGGTGACTTCATGAAGTACGACGACGCGGAGAGCACCGGGCCACCGATACCCCGGTCCTTTGCGATCTTCGCCGCGCGGACCGCGTCGATGATGACGCCGGCCGAGTTGGGCGAGTCCCACACCTCGAGCTTGAGCTCGGCGTTGAGCGGCGCGTCGCCGAACGACCTGCCCTCCAGCCGGATGTAGGCCCACTTGCGGTCGTCGAGCCACGGCACGTGGTCGGACGGGCCGATGTGGACGTCGGACTTGGCCATCTCGTGCGGCACCTGGGACGTCACGGACTGGGTCTTGGAGATCTTCTTCGAGACCAGCCGGGTGCGCTCCAGCATGTTCATGAAGTCCATGTTGCCGCCGAAGTTCAGCTGGTACGTGCGCAGCAGCTCGACACCACGGTCTTCGAAGAGCTTCGCGAGCGCGCGGTGCACGATGGTCGCGCCAACCTGGCTCTTGATGTCGTCGCCGACGATGGGCAGCCCAGCGTCTTCGAACTTCTTCGCCCAGACC
This sequence comes from Phytohabitans aurantiacus, assembly GCF_027923225.1. Lineage (GTDB taxonomy): Bacteria > Actinomycetota > Actinomycetes > Mycobacteriales > Micromonosporaceae > Phytohabitans > Phytohabitans aurantiacus. The sequence continues at coordinate 499,537 of NZ_BSDI01000001.1, read as the reverse complement.
GGGTCGGAGGCGATGAAGACCGGCAGGGCGTTGACGAAGCCGCAGCCCGCGTCGATGGCGGCCTGCGCGTAGTACTTGTCGGCCTCTTCGGAACCGACCGGCAGGTACGACACGACGACGTCGACCCGGGCGTCACGCAGTGCCTGCGCGACGTCGACCGGCGCGTCGTCGGACTCGTCGATGATCTCGCGGTAGTACTGGCCCAGACCGTCGAAGGTCGGGCCGCGCTGCACCTGTACCCCGGTCGGAGGCACGTCGCACAGCTTGATCGTGTTGTTCTCGCTGGCGGTGATCGCCTCGGCGAGGTCTCGGCCCACCTTCTTGGCGTCCACGTCGAACGCCGCGACGAACTCCACGTCGGACACGTGGTAGTCGCCGAAGGTGACGTGCATGAGACCCGGAACGCGGTCGTTGGGGTCGGCGTCGCGGTAGTACTCCACGCCCTGAATCAGGGACGAGGCGCAGTTACCCACGCCGACGATGGCCACGCGGACGGAGCCCATCGCGGTTGCCTCCTTCTTGTTCATCACGGCCGCTCCGGCATTTCCCTGGCAGACCCAGGCGGAGGCGGGGTGTCATCGACTTGTGGACCCCCGATGTCGGGAGCCCGGCCGGAGCGCTCGTTGGCGATGAGCTCCTCCAGCCAGCGGACCTCGCGCTCGCAGGCGTCGAGACCATGGCGTTGCAGTTCGAGCGTGTAGGCGTCGAGGCGCTCGGCGGCGCGCGCGAGCACGTCGCGTAGGCCCTCCCTGCGCTCCTCCACCTTTCGGCGGCGGCCTTCCAGGATGCGCAGCCGCGTGGCGCGGTCGGTGCGGGCGAAGAAGGCGAAGTGGACACCGAACCCGGCGTCGTCGTACGTCTCCGGCCCTACCTTGGCAAGCAGATCGGCGAACCGCTCCTTGCCCTCTGCGGTGATCTTGTAGACGACCCGTCCCCGCCGGGTGGTCAGTGGCGGGATCTCCTCCGCGTCGGCGGACGTCTCGCCCGCTTCGGTGATCCAGCCGTCGCTCTGCAGTCGGCGCAGCGTCGGGTACAGCGTGCCGTAGCTGATCGCCGCCCGGATCGCCCCCAGCTTGGTGTTGAGCTCTTTGCGGAGCTCGTAACCGTGCATCGGCGACTCCTGCAGAAGGCCGAGGATGGCGAGCTCGAGCATTGTCACCACCACCTCCAGCCCCGATGTATCGGCCCGATACATCGTCACGTTAGCTCGACTCGGCATGACTTTCAAACCCCGAAACGGCGTGGCGTCGTTACGGAAAGTGACGCCTGTCGCCACTCGGGGCGGAACCGCGTACCCTCGTGCGCATGCGCACGCAGCGGCAGGTCGTCGACTACTCGCTTCAGAAGCGAGCGCTGCTGCGTGAGGTCCTGTCGGGTCGGGTTGGGACGTATGAGGTTTGTGATGCGTCGCCGTACCTGAAGAACGCAGCTCGCTTCCATGGTGAGCCGATCGACCGACGGTGCCCGATCTGCCGACGCGAGAACCTCACGCTGGTGCACTACATCTATGGCGATGAGCTGAAGCAGTCGGCCGGCCAGGCGCGCACGCTCACCGAGCTGCCCGTCCTGGCGATGACGTTCCGTGAGTTTCAGGTATACGTGGTCGAGGTGTGCCGCGGCTGCGACTGGAACCACTTGGTCGAGCAGTTCCTTCTCGGCCGCGACGGCCTGTCCAGCGACGACTCCACCCCCGAGTCCGTCGCGGCGGGCGCGTCCGCCTCCGCCACGCCGGTCGGCACCATGACCGGCTCCGGCGCGTCGACCGGTTTCCCCTCGGGCTCCGGCGCGCCGGCATCCAAACGAAGGCGAGGGGCCCGACGGTGACCACCGCTTGCCCAAGCGACAACAGGGTCTTTCCCAAGTGGCGGGGCAAGCGTTCACTCGTTAATCGGATAAGTCCGAATATGTCGGGTAGCTGGCGGGTCACCATGCCCGCCGCGCAACGTGTCCTAACTCACCGCAAACCGGTGGTGTCGCAGCAGCGTGCCACCGCGACCGGCAGGGTGTGACGAATGAACTCGTACGACGACCCTAGTTCCGCGCGTGGTCGGGCCCAGATTCCGGGCCCGTCCGGCGACCCTGGCTCCGACCGCGGGTCGGACGTCCGGGGGTCGGCAGGCAGCGCGGATGGCGGCTGGCCCGCGAACGGCAACGGGTACGGCCGGGGCAGCGCCTCGGCGTCCGCCCGGCCCGTCTCGCCAGCCGGCCGCGCTTCGGTCGGCTCCGCGTCCGTGGGTGCCGCATCGGCCGGTTCAGCCGGTCGGGCCAGGGTCGGTGGTCGGGCCAGCGTGGGCGCGGCCGCGGGCTCGGCGGGTGCCGCCGGACGCGCGACGGTCGGGCGGGCGTCGGTGCGACCGGTCTCGCCGGCTGCCCCCGAGTTCGGCGGTCCTGACTTCCTGGAAGGGCCCGGCGGTCCAGGTGGGCCCGGTGGGCCGACAGGACCCGGGCGGCGTGGCGGTAAGAGCGGCAAGGGCGGCGACCCGGCGGCGATCAAGAAGGCGAAGCGACGCAAGCGCGTCAACATCGTCGTCGCGGCGTTCGCGGTACTGGTCATGCTCGCCGGTGGCGCGGTTGTGGGCCTGACCTGGTTCTACGACGACGTGCCGCAGTACAAGACCGACGAGTTGCAGGCCACGAGCATCGTCTACAGCGGCGGCCAGACGATGGCGACGCTCGGCGAGTTCAACCGCACGGTGGTGCCGGCGGCCGAGATCTCGCCGCTGGTGAAGCACGCGGTGATGGCGGCGGAAGACAAGAACTTCGAAGAGCACGAGGGCATCGACGTCAAGGGCATCATGCGCGCCGCGTGGAACAACTTCACGGGCGGCAGTACGCAGGGTGCGTCGACGATCACGCAGCAGTACGCGCGGCACGCGGCCGACCTGACGGGAATCAACTACAACCGGAAGATCCGCGAGGCGGTACTGGCCCGCAAGCTGGAGCAGGAGTACACGAAGGACCAGATCCTCGGCTTCTACCTCAACGCCATCTACTTCGGCCGTGGCTGTCACGGCATCGAGGCGGCGGCGCAGTGCTACTTCGGCAAGTCCAGTGTCACCAAGCCCGGTCAGAAGAACGCGTTGACCGCTGCCGAGGCGGCGGTCCTAGCCTCGGTGATCAAGCAGCCCGAGCCCGACGCGGTGACCGGGCACCAGGGGTACGACCCGCAGGTGAACCTGCCGGCGGCGCAGGAGCGGTGGGGATACACGCTCAACAACATGGTCGAGAAGGGTTGGCTGAGCCAGGGCGAGCGGGCCGCGGCGCAGTACCCGAAGTTCAAGAAGTACGACCCGAAGAAGTGCCAGGTGGGCTGCGGTCTCGACAAGCCGACCGGCAACGTCGTCAACTACGTGCGCGAAGAGTTGGAGGCGATGGGGATTCCGGCGTCCGAGTGGAAGAAGGGCGGCTACCGGATCACCACGACGATCAACCAGAAGGCGCAGGCGGCCGCCGAGGGCGCGGCCCGCCGGGTCAAGGGCTCCCCGATGGAGAAGACGCCCAACTACTACCGGTCGGCGCTGGTGGCGATCGACCCGAGCAACGGCCGGGTGCTCGCCTACTACGGCGGCGACAACGGCACCGGCTTCGACTACGCGGGTCTCAACAACGGCGGCACCAGCGGCGGCCACGCTCCCGGTTCGACATTCAAGATCTACACGCTCGCGGCGGCGCTGCGAGCGGAGATTCAGATCGAGTCGTACTGGGACGTGACGAAGGACGACGACGGCGGCCGTAAGATCAACAACGCGGGCCGCACCAACATCCCCTGCGGCAAGTCCTGCACGCTGGAAAAGTCGACGATCGAGTCGTACAACGTGCCGTTCTACTGGATCGCCAAGGATCTCGGCCCGGACAAGGTCGTCGAGGCGGCCCGCGACGCCGGCATCCGCACCATGTGGGATACCGACAAGGGCGAGGCGCACGACCTGACCAAGACCGCCCCGGACAAGCTGGCGCCGGCAGAGTTCGACAACGAGGTTGGCTTCGGCCAGTACCCGGTGACGGTGCTCGACCACGCGAACGGCATGGCCACCCTGGCGAACCGGGGTGTCTACAACAGGGCGCACTTCATCGCTAAGGTGGAGTACCGCAACCCGGCGACCGGCAAGTACGCGCTGGTCGCGGGCACGGGTGAGAAGCGCGACCCGCAGCGAAAGTTCGACGAAGCCCAGATGGACAACATCAACTCAGTGTTGATGAAGATCCCCGGGAGCATCTCGAACTCGCTCGACAACGGCCGCCAGGCGACCGGCAAGACCGGCACCTGGGAGCTGGGCCCGGGCGGCAAGGGCGACAGTGGTGACGCCTGGATGGTCGGCGCGACAAGACAGATCGCGGCCGCCGTCTGGATCGGCACGGAAGGCAAGCGTCGGGCCATCAAGGATCCGGTGACGGGTAGGGCCATGAGCGGTGGCGGCACGCCCGCCGCCGTGTGGGAGAAGTTCATGAACGACGCCAACAAGGCCATGAACTTGGAGAAGGAGACCTTCCCCGACCGCAAGGACATCGGCGATCCCGACAGCCAGTACCCCAACGGGGTCAAGCCCGCCGAGCAGCCCACCACGCCCGACCCCTGCGCGTTGCTGCCGGACTTCCTGTGCCCCGACCGCAACAACGGGAACAACAACGGCCGTAACAACGGTGGAAACAACAACGGGAACGGCAACAACAACACGTCACCGAGCCCGGGTACCGACGGCGACGACAACAACCCGTTCCCCGGCACCGGGGGCGGTGTGGTCATACCGACGCCGACGCTGACACCCCGGAGACAGTGATGACCTGGGGCCCGGCGACGACACTCCGCCGGGCCCTACGTTTAGGTCCGCCGATAAGGCAAGATGCCTGTTCATGAGCGTTCAGTCGGCGGAAGGCATCGATGGCCCTGAGCGGGTCGACCATCCGGCGCAGTCCGACCCGTTCGTGCGTGGGCTCTCCCAGGCCATCGGCGGGCCCCTCGGCGAGCACGCCGCGGGCCGTGACCAGCCGGATGGCTGGGGTGGGCGGTTCTGGAGCGCCGCGCGGATCGTGCTCGCCCTCACGTGTCTCACGCTGGCGCTGCACTGGGTGCAGAAGTCACCCTGTCGCGACGGAGCCTGGGCCGATCACATCCAGTACACCAAGTTCTGCTACACCGATGTGCTGGCGCTGTACTACGCCGAGGGCCTCAACGAGGGCAAGGTGCCGTACCGCGATCACCCGGTCGAGTACCCGGTCGTCACCGGGTACTTCATGGGCGCGCTGGGCCTGCCGGTGCACGCGCTCGGCGAGAGCCGGCCGGAGCTCAACCAGGCGTTGTGGTTCTACGACCTGAACGCGCTGGTGCTGAGCGCCCTGGCCGTGGCGACCGTCGGCGTGATCCTCGCGCTGCGCAGGCGCCGCCCGTGGGACGCGGCGCTGTTCGCCCTCTCCCCCGCCCTGTTCGTCACCGCCACGGTCAACTGGGACCTTCTGGCCATCGGGTTCTTCGCGTTCGGCCTGTACGCCTGGGTGAAGAAACGACCCGTCGCGGCCGGCATCCTGCTCGGGATCGCCGGCGCGGCGAAGATGTGGCCGCTGTTCATCCTCGGGCCGCTGCTGGTGCTCGGCCTGCGCACCGCCCGTCTCCGGCCGATCCTGACCACCATCGGCACGGCGATCGCCACGGTCGTACTGGTCAACCTGCCGGTCGCCCTCCCGTACCGGGAGAATTGGGACCGGTTCTTCGAGCTGAACACCGAGCGCCCGATCGACTGGGGCACGTTCTGGTACATCGGCCGCTACCTCGACGGCAAGTGGAACTCGGGCAACGCTGGCGACCAAGGCCCGTTCCAGTGGCTCAGCAACCACGTCGACCCGCAGCTCAACTACCTCACGTACGGACTGTTCGGCCTCTGCTGCCTGGGCGTCGCCGCGCTGGCCCTCTTCGCTCCCCGGAAGCCCCGGGTGGCGCAGTTGGCGTTCCTCGTTGTGGCCGCGTTCCTGATCTTCAGCAAGGTCTGGTCGCAGCAGTTCGTCCTGTGGCTGCTGCCGCTGGCGGTGCTGGCTCGGCCGCGGTGGGGTGCCTTCCTCGCCTGGCAGATCGCCGAAGTGCTGTACTTCGTGTCGTTCTACGGCGAGCTGCTCGGCGCCTCGGGCAAGCAGGTCTTCCCGGAGGGCGTGTTCGTGCTGGCGGCCTCGCTGCGGCTCATCACGGTTGGCGTCCTCTGTGGACTGATCGTTCGTGACATCCTCAAGCCCGAGCAGGATCGCGTCCGCGACACGTACGAGGACGACCCGGACGGCGGGTTCTTCGACGGCGCACCGGACGCGCCCTGGCTGATCCGCCGCCGAGAACGCAGAGCCCGTCAAGAAGAAGAGGCCCTCATCCCGGCGTAAGCCTTCGTCAGCCCGGTCAGAGGCGGAAGATGATCGTGTCTCCGACGTCTTCGCGCTCGATGCCGAGGTTGTCGACGGACAGGTCGGCGGCCGCCTGCCACGGTGTGCCGGAGATCTGGTCACGCAGCAGGACCACGGTCTTGACGCCCAGCTCCCGCAGGTAGTCGACGCTGGCCTGGTCGGGGAAGGAGCGAGCCATCTCGCGCACCTCCTCCTGCCGGGTCGGCGTGAAGCCGCTGCCGCCGTTGACGATCGGCTGGAACCGCGTCGTCGACCACAGCATGACGTTTTGGTCGATCTTGAGAGTGCTCGGCAGCACCAGGATCGGGCCCTCGTCGACCCGCATGACGACGGGCTGCTGCGGCACGATCGGGTGCGGCGTGGTGTTGAGTCCCTCGACGAGCACCAGCGCCAAGGGCACGAATGTCAGCAGTCGCAGCCACGGCTGTGGACGCGGTGGCACTCGCAGAGTCGAGATCTTCTCGACCCTCCGGACGAACGCGCTCACCGCGCCGGCGGCCAGGATGCCGAGCAGCAGCGAAGTCCACAACATCAGGCGTCCGGGGGTGCGCAGACCATCCCAGCCCGGCAGGTTGTTGAACAGCGGCAGGTAGGTGTAGGTGCCGCCGAAGAAGCGTGGACCCATCGCCAGGATGCCGCTGACGAGTACACCGGCGAGCAGGAGCAGCCGGTGGCGCAGCTTCCAGACGGAGAAGAACAGGCCCGCCAGCGCGAGCCCGTACAGCACGAACCCGGGCAGGAGCGTCATCTCCGGCGCCCACGGGAGGCCGGCGCGCGCGCTCTCGTGCAGATCGCCCCAGACCAGGGACTCCGGGGGCGCGATGAAGAAGCCGCTCGGCGGTGGCGAGTACGCCCTCAGGTCGTTGACGGTGCGAGCCGCCTCGGGGTGCTGGTGCGCCACCTCGAAGTACGGCAGGGACATCAGGGCGCCGGTGGCCGCGAAGATCGCACCGCCGACCACGTCGGCCAGGGCCAGCCGGATCCCGAACGGGCGCTTCACCGCCCAGCGTCGCGCCTTTCGCCAGAACCAGACGCCGATCGCCGCGACGCCGAGCAGCGCCAGCACGTACGCGAACGGCAGGCCGATGCCGAAGCCGAGGCTGATCTGCCACGCCGCCACGATCCAGCCGAGCAGCGCCCAGCCGGCGTGCCGCCGGTCCGGCCGGTACCCGTGCCGGAACGAGTAGCCGTGGCCGCGCGCCAGCATCGCCAGCGCCAGTGGGATGCCGCCGTTCGACACGATGTGCAGGTGACCCGCCTGCGACAGCATCCACGGGGCGTAGGTGTAGGCGGCCGCCGCCACGACGGCGCCCGTGCGTCCGGCGCCGAGCTGGCGGACCAGCGCGTACGCGCCGAGGGTGGCCAGCGCGTGTGCCAGCACGAACATGATGTTGTACCGCAGCACCGCCGCCGTAGGCCCGTCGCCGAGCATCCCGGCCGGCGCGTACCCAAGCAGCGTGTCGGAGAACGCGAAGCTGAGCCGTTCGGGATAGAACGCGTTGGCGTTCCAGAGCTGGGTGGGGTCGCTCAGCAGGATGTGGCCCGACCAGGCCATCTGCCAGGACTGAAGGGTAGGGTCCCAGATGTCCTGCGGCAGGGTGTGCTGCGGGTAACGCAGGGTGGGCCACGTCATGAGGACGGCGAGCGCGAGCGACCCGACGACGGCGAGGAACCGCTCGTGGATCACGAACCGGCCGATCGCGCGACCGAAGCGCTGGAGCCGGCCCGGCTCGTGCTCGGGCTCCGGCGCGAACGACGTGAACGGGTCACGCGGCGGCTTCGCCGCCTCCTCGCTGCCCGACCCGTCCTTCTCCGCGCCGTCCTTCTCCGCCTTCTTCGGCTGTGCTTCGGACTTTTCTGACTTCGCGGCGTCGTCCGGCTTGTCGGTCTTGGTGGCCACCGCGCCGGCCCCGGCGCCGGCCTCCTCCGCCGCGCGAGGCTTGGGCGCTTGCGCGGCTTCGGACTTGGGTGGGCCCGCGTCCGGCGCGTCATCCTCCGACTTGGCCGGCTCCGGGTCCGGCGCGGCGGGCTCGCTGGACGGCTTGGTCGCGGCGCCAGCCGGTGCCGGCGACGTCGGCGCGCTGGCGGCCGGCGCCCCCTCGGAAGTCTTCGCGCTGGCCGGCTTGTCGGAGCTCGCCGGTGCGGAGCCTGCCGATCCGGCACGTGCCGGATCGGTGGCCGGGGTCGGTGTGGCGGGTGCCGGCGGCTCGGTAGTCATCGACCGACGACCCTATCGGCCGACGCGGTCACGCAGAAACTCGATGTCGGCGCCCTGGCCCTCGACTCCACCCGGGGTCTCGACGACCACGGGCGCGCCGGCCGCCCGCACCACGGCCACGATCAGCTCCGGGTCGATCGTGCCGGCCCCGAGGTTGTCGTGGCGGTCGCGCCCCGAGTCGAACGGGTCCTTGGAGCCGTTGGCGTGGATCAGGTCGATGCGGCCGGTGATGGCCTTGATCCGGTCGACCGCGTCGAGGAGGTCTTCGCCGGCCGCGAACGCATGGCAGGTGTCGAGGCAGAAACCGACCTCGTAGTCGCCGATCGCCTCCCACAGGCGGGCGAGCGCGTCGAAGCGCCGGGCGCACGCATTGTCACCGCCGGCCGTGTTTTCGATCAGGATCGGCGTCGGGAAGCCGCCCGCCTTCGCACCGTATTCGAACGTCTTTCGCCAGTTGTCGAAGCCGACCGCCACGTCTTCGCCGCTGCCGACGTGTCCACCGTGGACGATCAGACCTTTTGCACCCAGCGCGGCCGCGCCCTGGGCATGGGTCAGAAGCAGCTTGCGGCTCGGGATGCGGATGCGGTTGTTGAGGGTGGCGACGTTGATCCGGTAGGGCGCGTGAATGTAGACGTCGACGTCGGCCGCGAGCACCGCATCGGCGTCGGCGCGCGGCTCCGGGTCTTTCCACGCCTGCGGGTCGGTGAGGAAGAACTGCACGGTCTCGGCGCCGCGGGCGGCGGCCTCGCCCAGCGGGTCGGTCGAGTCGACGTGGGCTCCGATACGCATGGTGGCGAGCCTACTGCTCACCACCGACCAAACCGGGCCGGGCATAGCTCGCAATCACCCGTCACCGCCTTGTTGACCACATCGTTACTGGGAGTGGACCCGATACCGACCTGGGGAGATGGTGAATGCCGACGCCGGCCCGACATCGTGCCGCAGCCACCGCTGTGGCCGCACTGTTCGTCGCCGCACCGCTGCTGGCCACCGGAGCGGTGTACGCCGCACCGGCACCGTCTCCCGCAATCTCCGTGCCGGAAAGCGGCAAGGAGGTCGTGTTCAGCGGTTCCAAAGGACTGCTCGGGGTCTCGTGCGAGGCCAACCCCAGCGCTTCGGCGGTCACCGTGCCGGCGGAGACGACGCTGCGGGTGGTCAACCAGACGGGGTACCGCGCCAAGCTGTACCTCGACGGCGCCTCGCAGGGTGAGATCGAAAACGGCGCCACCGCTCCGGTGGTGTTCCACCGCGGTCCGGTGACCCTCGGTCTCAAGCCGAGTTGCATGCTCGGCAAGCAGTCCGCGGTACGCGTGGAGGTCGTCGCGGCACCCGGGTCGGCCACGCCGGGCTCCGGTACCAAGCCGGGGACCAGCCGTCCGGGACGCCCGCCCTCCAACGAGCACGGCGACCGGCCGCGGACCCGGGCCTCGGCCTCGCCGGAGCCGGACGCGAGCCCGTCGGCGGAAGCCAGCCCGGACGCGGCCGTCACCAGCGAAGACGGTGGCGACCTGGATGCCGGCGCGGCTACCTTCGACGAAGCGACCGGGTCGGAAGGGGCCGCCGCGGAGGCGTTGGCGTCGGTCGAGCCGATTCGCGAAACAGGGCCAATCGGATTGCTGGCACTTATCGCCACAGTATGTGTCGTTGGCGTGTCAGCCGGAGCAATTCGGGCTATTATCGCTCAACGTGCAACCCGGACGGGTGTCGCGTAATATGTAACTGAAGAAAAGGCTCCGCGGGGCGCCTTCTATCCAACCTCGTCGGTGTGGTCGTTCCTCCCCAGGTCCCACCCAAAGAAGTGGATAGGGCGCCCCGCGGCTCTTCGTATCGGGGCCTCCCGGTACTCTGGTTCAGTTCGCTGTCGCCGCGGGCCTATCCCGCGGCGTCGCTGTGCGAACAGACGCACGACCTCCTGTCACGGATGGACCGTGGCCGCTAGCCCAGAGGAGGTGAGCACGTCTTGCGTCATTACGAGATCATGGTGATCCTCGACCCAAGCCTCGAGGAGCGCACCGTCGCCCCGTCGCTCGACACGTACCTCAACGTGATCCGCACCGCGGGTGGCTCGGTGGAGAAGCTCGACGTATGGGGCCGCCGGCGCCTGTCGTTCGAGATCAACAAGAAGGCCGAGGGCATCTACGCGGTCATCGACCTCCAGGCTTCGCCTGAGGCGGTGGCTGAGCTGGACCGCCAGCTTCGGCTGAACGAGTCCGTTCTGCGTACCAAGGTCATCCGTCCGGACGTCCGCTAGCGCGGCGCCCGGCCCACCCGGATCCGGCTCATCGTTTGTTGTCGGAGGGCTCTGGCAGCCTGAGCGGCGAAACGATGAGTGCGCGAGGAGTTGGTCATGGCAGGAGACACCACCATCACGGTCATCGGCAACCTGACCGATGACCCCGAGTTGCGCTTCACCCCGTCGGGTGCCGCGGTCGCCAAGTTCCGGATCGCCTCGACGCCGCGGTTCATGGACCGCACGTCCGGCGAGTGGAAGGACGGCGAGCCGCTGTTCCTGGCTTGCACGGTGTGGCGTCAGGCGGCGGAGCACGTCGCCGAGTCGCTGCAGCGGGGTGCCCGCGTGATCGTCTCGGGTCGGCTGCGCCAGCGGTCGTACGAGACTCGTGAGGGCGAGAAGCGCACGGTCATCGAGCTGGAGGTCGACGAAATCGGCCCGTCGCTGCGGTATGCCACGGCGAAGGTGCAGAAGATGTCGCGTTCCGGCGGCGGTGGCTTCGGCTCCTCTGGAGGCGGTGGCGGTGGTGGCCAGGGCGGCGGAGGCAACTTCGACGACCCGTGGGCTACCGCGAGTCCGGCCCCTGCCTCGAGTTCCTCCGGTTCCGGCGGTGGCAACTTCGACGACGAGCCCCCGTTCTAACCAGGATCATCAGGAGCAAGAGCAATGGCTAAGGCTGCGGCACTGCGCAAGCCGAAGAAGAAGGTGAACCCGCTCGACAAAGAGGGGATCACCTACATCGACTACAAGGACACCGCGCTGCTGCGCAAGTTCATCTCCGACCGCGGCAAGATCCGCGCTCGGCGGGTGACCGGGGTTACCTCCCAGCAGCAGCGCCAGATCGCCCGTGCGGTCAAGAACGCCCGTGAGATGGCGCTCCTGCCCTACACGGCCACGGCTCGCTGAGGGGAGGCACCGACATGAAGGTCATCCTGACTCAGGAGGTGTCCGGTCTCGGCACCCCCGGGGACATCATCGAGGTGAAGGACGGCTACGGCCGTAACTACCTCCTCCCCCAGGGCTTCGCCATCGCCTGGTCGAAGGGCGCGGAGAAGCAGGTCACGGTCATCAAGCGGGCGCGCGACGCCCGCGAGATCCGCGACCTGGGCCACGCCAACGAGGTGAAGGCCCAGCTTGAGGGCCTCAAGGTCAGCCTGTCGGCACGTGCCGGCGACGGCGGCCGCCTCTTCGGCTCGATCACGCCGGCCGAGGTCGTCGACGCGGTGAAGGCCGCGGGCGGTCCGGCACTCGACCGGCGCCGGCTCGAGCTGTCGGGTCACATCAAGGCCCTGGGCGCTCACCAGGTGCGGGTCAGGCTGCACCCCGACGTCACCGCCAAGTTCGACGTCAACGTGGTGCGGTCCAAGTAGCAGCGGTTACGAAAACGGGGGCGCGATTCGCGCCCCCGTTTTTCGTTCAGTCCACGTCTCCGGCCTTGCCGATCAGAGACGTCAGGTCACGCACCGCCGGGTCGCCGGTCTCCTCGCTGGCACGCCGAGCCACCGGCACCAGATCGTCGAGCGACGCCTCCTTGCCGCCGCGCAGCGACTCCGCGAAGAAGGCGGCGGCGTAGCAGACCCGCAGCCGAGGCGCCGCCCGATCGAACGGCGTGGAGAGGTCGGCGACGGTCAGCGAGTCGTACGACTCCGCCGGCTGGCGCGACGCCGGATCCAGCCAACGCGCCTGTACCCGGGCGACCCGCTCGCTGACGGCGGTCTCCGGTTCGAGCCGCACCGCGTACAGGGCGGTGACGCTGTGCCCCGGCCCCACCTCTCCCCCGTCGACCCGGTCGTCGCGGAAGTCCTCGTCGGCGACCGCCCGGTTCTCGTACCCGATCAGCCGGTAGGACCGCACCGCCGCTCGATCGAAGGTGACCTGGACCTTGGCGTCCAGCGCCCGTACCGCCAGCGAGGCGGGAAGCTGGTCGACGAAGACCGCGCGGGCGTGGGCGGGCTCGCTGACGTACACGACGAAGCCGTCGCCGCGATCGGCCAGCTGCTCCATGAGCGTGTCCCCGTACTCGCTGCCCACGCCGACACCGAGCAGCGCGATATCCTTGCCGGCCTCCTCGCTGACCCGGCGCAGGATCGGCTCGGCGTCCGTGTTGCCGGCGTTGGCGAGCCCGTCGGAGAGCACGATCACCCGGTTCGTCCGGCCGGGGCGGAACCCGTCGCGTGCCACCTGGTACCCGAGTACCAGCCCGGCCTCGAGGTTCGTGCTGCTGCGGGTGCGCAACGCGTCCACCGCGTCATGGAGCGCCCGCGCGTCGGCGACCCGGGTCATCTCGCGGACCACCTCGGCCTCACCGCTGAACGCGACGATCGCGACCGAGTCGGTGGGCCGCAACTCGTTGATGAGGGTGTGCAGCGCGTCCTGTACCAGATCCAGCCGGCCCGGCTCGGACATCGAGCCGCTGACATCGACCACGAAGGTCAAGGCCGCGTCTTCGCGCGTCCGCGCGTCTTCGCCGCGGGTGCGCAGGCCCACCCGCATGAGCCGGACGTCGGGCCCGGCCTCGTGGAACTCCGGCAGGCGGGCGCCGTCGAGATGCACGGCGAACCCGTCACCCTTGGGCTCCGGGTACTCCTGGGTGAAGGAGTTGACGAACTCCTCGGGCCGGACCTGGTCGGCGTCCGGCCGCCGCCCTTCGGTGATGAGCCGCCGGGCGTACCCGTACGACGCGGTGTCGACGTCGATCGCGAACGTCGACTGTGGATCGTCTTCGACCGTGGTCTCCCCGTCGTTGTCGGGCCAGGGCGTGGTCGGGTCGTGGCGATCCGGCGCGGGCACCACCGCGTCGGAGTCGCGGTTGGCGGCGCCGCACGCGCCCAGCGCGAGCGTGGCGGCGATACCCAGGATCAAGAATGTGAGCCGTTGACTGGTGGCCATCGAGTCCTCCCCGTGCAGATGACTTGATGGCATTGGGACAGATCAACGGCCGGTACGGCTCCCGCCGTAGCTGAGCCGATACCCAAGCGTGAATGTCGTGATCAGGTCGTGCGGAAGACGTGACCGCGCGTTGGTTGCGACTGAGATCGTCAGCCGAGTGGCTGACCGCTGATCACCGAAAGGACCACTGTGGACAGGCCGCCGCCAACGACGGCCGCGGCGAGGCCAACGCTCACCGAGCGCCACGTCGCGCTGAGCCACCGGATGAACACGGCGACCACCACGCTCAACGCGAGCGCCGCCCCGAACCGCCCGGTGGCTCCCACCAGCGAGTTGAACGCCTGGGTGCGGTCGGCGCTGCCGATCGTGAAGGTGTAGACCACGAAGATCACCAGTGGCACGGCGTAGAAGGCGAGAGTCGCGAGGATGGCGCCGGCGGTGGTGCCGCGCGGCGCGTCTTCGAGCAGCTCATCGTCGTCATCGGCCACCTCGACGACGCTCGCGCGGCGGCTGAAGGCCGGGGCCGCGGCGCGCTGCCGGGACGTGAAGCCGCGGTCGAGCGGGGGCGCGGAACGCGGGGCGGGCACGCGACCGCGCATCTCATCCGGGTACGCGACCGCGGGTGACCGCGGTGCCGAAGACGGGATGCCGACCCACCGTGGATCGTCGCGGGACAGCCGGACGCTGGTTTCGTCGTCGAGCTCTCCCGCGGTCCAGCGCGTCTCGAACTTCTCGCGGCCGCTGCCGCCGCCAACGCCCGACCGTGGCTCGATGTCGTCGGGCTCCGGCTCACCCTCGTCGTTGTCCCACCGAGGCTCGATCTGGTCCTGCCAGGAGCGGCGGCGCCGGCCGGTGGGCGACGTGTCACGGCCGGCCGCCCAGGAGGGGCGATCGAAGTCGTCTTCGTCGCGCTCACGATCGGAGAAGCGGCTGGGCAGCTCGTCGTATCGGCCAGGCAGCCCGGACGCCGGGACGGACGAGGACGGTATCGATGACAAGGGCATGGACGACGACGGCATCGCCGAGGCGGGAATGCTCGAAGCCGGCGGGTCGTACGACCGGCGACCCGTGTCCCATCGGCCGGCGGACGTGGTCTCCCCACGCTCCTCGCCGCGCCACTCACGGCGGCTTTCGCCGCGGGTCTCACCACGCGACTCGCTGCGCCGGCTGCTGCGCCTGGGGCGCTCGTCGTCGAACGACTCGGGCTTCACCCACTGCGCGGTGCTCGCCTCGCCGGTGGTCCACTGGCCGGTGAAGTCGGAACGATCCGTGTATGCGGGTGGGTCGGCGTAGTCTGACCGGCTCCACTCGCCGGTGTAAGCCTCGCGCGTCCACTCGGTGGTGTTGACCTCGGGACGGAGATCGCGGCTCTCGTCGGCGCGCTCCTCCCAGCGCTCGCGGGCGCTGCGACGACCATAGGGCCGGTCGGTGGCCGGCGGCGTGTCTTCCTGCCGGCGGCGTCCTCGGTAGGCGCTGCGGAACTCACTCAGCGTGGCATAGCCGATACGTGGCGGCTCGGCCTCAGGGTCGCCGTCAGCGCGGTGCGCCCCGGTGCGGCGGCCTCGAAGCCGCTCGATCTCACCGGTGGAGCCCCGTTCACTTGAGGGTGTGTCATCGCTGGCCCGCCGGTCGCGCGGGCCACGCGTGTCGTACCCCCAGTCCCGGTAGTCCACTGCGAAAGCGTGACCTTCCTGATACTGGACCGCAACCGGCCTTCTGGGCATATTCGCCAGCGGCAATGATAAGCCCACTCGGGAACTCGTGGCAGGCCCGAATTTCTTCCTCCACATGGTGGGGATCGTGTCCGGGCACGTCACACGATACTCGGGCAGCCGTCCCCAATACTTATTCACAGGCTGTGCACAGGGCTGCACACACCTGTTGGGTGACTGTCCACAGGTTGTCCCAAGGCTCATCCACCGGCAGGTTTGGGTGCTGAGCTGCGATTTCGTATCGTTGCGGCGCGGCCTGCGGCAACTTGTCACACCCCTGCGGTTCGCTGGTGTGCGTAGGCGATCGAGCGAGGGGGGCCTTGGTGTCGATCACCGACGACGTGCGGTCGGAGGAGCGTCCCCCTTCCGGCCCGCCGCCCGGCGACTCCGGTGGATTTGGCGGCGGCGGGCAGTACGACAAGACGCCCCCGCAGGACATCGCCGCTGAGCAGTGCGTCCTCGGCGGCATGCTGCTGTCGAAGGACGCGATCGCCGACGTCGTCGAGATCCTGAAGCCCAACGACTTCTACCGGCCCCTGCACGCGACGATCTTCGACGCGATCCTCGACCTGTACGGTCGCGGCGAGCCCGCCGACGCCATCACGGTCGCGGCCGCGCTCGCCGACTCCGGCGACCTGGGCCGCATCGGTGGCGCGCCCTACCTGCACACGCTCATCTCCACCGTGCCCACCGCGGCCAACGCCTCCTACTACGCGCGGATCGTCGGCGAGCGAGCCGTGCTGCGCCGGCTCGTGGAGGCCGGCACGCGCATCGTGCAGCTCGGCTACGGCTCCGGGTCGGGCGGCCGCGACGTCGACGACCTGGTCGACCTCGCGCAGCAGGCCGTCTACGACGTCACCGAGCGGCGGGTGAGCGAAGACTTCGCGGTGCTCGCCGACATGCTCCAGCCCACGCTCGACGAGATCGAAGCGGTCGGCGCCCAGGGCGGCATGATGACCGGTGTACCGACCGGGTTCACCGACCTCGACCGCCTCCTCAACGGCCTACACGCCGGCCAGCTCGTGATCGTCGCGGGCCGCCCCGGTCTCGGAAAGGCGCTGGCGCTCGATACGCCGCTGCCCACGCCGACCGGCTGGACCACCATGGGTGAGGTCGTGGTGGGCGACCAGTTGATCGGTGCTGACGGCCAGCCGACGACCGTGGTGCACGCCTTCGAGGTCAGGCATGGGCGGCCCTGCTACGAGGTCGAGTTCTCCGATGGCTCCGTCATCGTCGCTGACGCTGAGCACCTGTGGAAAACTACGACGCGGGCGAGCCGACGGCAGGCGGCAGAGCGTAAACCCAGAGCCCAATGGCCCGCCGAGCAGCGAGCAGCTGCCGACGCGGCGTACCAGCTGGCCTCGAAGTCTCCCGACGAGCTGATCACCTTCGACGACGCGCTCGGTCTGACCGGGCCTGAGTTCCGCCATGTCCTACATACGGTTGCGAAGCAGGTCGGACCGGCGGGCCAGGCAATCCGCGAGTATGTCCGCGCCGGCCAACCATGGCAGCGGAATGTTCCCGCCTACTCACGTCACGCGGTGCTCGAAGGCCTGTCACAGCGCGTTGCCCGGCAGATGAACGCGGGGACCACCGCCGAGCACCCCGAGATCGTGACCACCGCGGAGATAGCTATGTCGCTGCGGTGTCCGACCGACGGTCGGCTCAACCACGCTGTGACAAACAGTCGACCGCTGGCACTGCCGCACCGCGACGACCTGCCCGTCCCGCCCTACACCCTGGGTGTCTGGCTTGGCGATGGCCACAGCGCCGGGAGCCGCTTCACCACCGCCGACCCCGAAATCGTGTCCTATGTCGAAGCGGATGGGTTCGTAGTGCGCGCCACAGCGGGTCGCATGCTCTACAGCATCTCTCCACCAGCGCCTGACCCACTCACCCCGCGTTCGTGCATCGTCTGTGGCACCCGGTTCATGCCTCGTGGACCAGCTGTCCAGACGTGTGGAAGATCGTGTGGCGGCAAGTCACGCGGGATGGCAAAGCCAGCCAGCCGCGAAGGATGCGCCTCCTGTGGTGCCGTGCTTGATGGAGCCTGGAACGGCAGCCGGAGGTGCGCGGAGTGCCACAGCCGATACGGATCATTTGTCGGCTACCTGCGAGCCGCCAATGTCTTGGACAACAAGCACATCCCGATCAGCTATCTCCGCGGCTCAGAGACGCAGCGAAGGGCGTTGCTGGCTGGCCTCCTGGACACGGACGGCACCGTCACGACGACCGGCAACATCCAGTTCTGCGTGACGTCGAAACGGCTGGCCGATGACGTTCATGAGCTGATCGTGAGTCTCGGTTACCGCTGCTCGATGACGACGAGGGTGGTCGCCGGTCGCCGGCCAAACAGCTCAACGGCGTACATCCTGAACTTCTCGACGGTAGACGAGGTGTTCCGCCTCAGCCGGAAGCAGCAGGCACATCGGGAGCGATATCGCGGCACGAATCAGGCGCGCACCGGCTCGCGATACATCGTCGCGGTCCGGGCGGTCGCGAGCGTGCCAGTGCGGTGTGTGACGGTCGACAACGCCGACCACCTGTATCTTGCGGGCCGGTCGATGATCCCGACGCACAATTCGACCGCATCGATGGACTTTGCCCGAAATGCCGCTATTCGGCACAACTGTGCGAGCGCGATCTTCTCGCTGGAAATGAGCAAGGTCGAGATCGTCATGCGACTGCTCTCGGCCGAGGCTCGTGTGCCGCTGCACGTGTTGCGGTCCGGCCAGCTCTCCGACGACGATTGGACCAAGCTGGCCCGGCGGATGGGCGAGATCAGCGAGGCGCCGCTGTTCGTCGACGACACGCCGAGCATGAACCTCATGGAGATCCGGGCGAAGGCCCGGCGGCTCAAGCAGCGCCACGACCTCAAGCTGATCGTCGTCGACTATCTCCAGCTGATGACCTCGCCGAAGCGCACCGAGAGCCGCCAGCAGGAGGTCGCCGACCTGTCTCGTGGCCTCAAGCTGCTGGCCAAGGAGGTCGAGTGCCCGGTCATCGCGGTGAGTCAGCTGAACCGTGGTCCCGAGCAGCGCACCGACAAACGCCCGCAGTTGTCCGACCTGCGTGAGAGTGGCTCGATCGAGCAGGACGCTGACGTTGTCATCCTGCTGCACCGCGACGACTACTACGACAAAGAGTCGCCGAGAGCGGGAGAGGCCGACTTCATCGTCGCTAAGCATCGAAATGGCCCCACCGATACCGTCACGGTGGCCGCGCAGCTGCACCTGTCCCGCTTCGTCGACATGGCCGTGGTCTAGCGAGCTTCAGGGATTTCGAGCTACCGCGACGCGCGTCGTGGGCGATGCCGTTGCTCCCGCGGCCTCACCCACCGCGTCCGCACGACCGGGTATCGCGGCCGAGGCCGCAGCCGGGAGCTAGAGCGCGCGGCGCCGCGCGGCGGGCGCGGCGCCGGGCGTCGGCGGCGTGTAGGGGCTAGTCGAAGAGTTCGCCTAGGAAGCCCTTGCGGCGCTTGTGGCGGTAGTGGCCGTGGTAGCCGTACTGGCTACCGTGCCCGCCGCCGTACGCCGGAGCGGGCGGCGGGTAGCCGTGGCTGGGGGCGGGCGGGGGAGGCGGGGGCGGGGCGTAACCGGGTGCCGGCGGCGGCGCGTAGCCCTGCTGCGCCGGGGGACGCTGGGCGGCTGGGGGAGTGTGCTGCTGGTTCCAGTTCTGCTCGGCGTCGAAGAGCTTCTCCAGCTCACCACGGTCGAGGAAGATGCCGCGGCACTCGCCGCACTGGTCAATGGTGACGCCGCTGCGCTCGTACTGGCGCATTTCGCCGTGACACTTCGGACAGGTCATCATGCCTTCGAAGGTACCGGGTCGCATCACCCGTTTGCCGCCAGCGCGCTCGCAACCTCAAGATCGGTTACTTGGTGGAAATCGCTGTAGTAGCGGCTGACAGCACCGAAATCCCGCGGGCGGAGCGGGCACACCAGCTCGTCGACGATGCGGCTGAGTCCGGCGCACGCATCGGTCGAGCCGACCGGTGCCGCGAGTACCACGCGGGCCGCGCCGAGTTGGTAGGCGACCGTAACGGCGGCGCGGGCGGTGGCTCCGGTGGCCAGGCCGTCGTCGACCAGGATCGTGGTGCGGCCGGCGAGGTCGAGTGGCGTGCGGTCGGCACGGTACCGCTGCTCGCGGCGGCGCTGCTCCACCGCCTCGCGCTCGGTCACCTCGGCGATCTCGTCGGGTTCGAGCCGGCTGGCGATGTCGTCGTTGAGCACCTGTACGCCGCCTGGCCCCAGCGCGCCGAACGCCACCTCGCGTGCCCACGGTATGCCGAGCTTGCGCACGACGAGCACGTCGAGCGGTACGCGGAGACGGGCGGCGACGACGGCGGCCATGGGTACGCCGCCGCGCACCAACCCGAGCACGATCGTGTCGGACCGGCCGGCGTACCGGGTCAGCCGGTCGGCGAGCGCCACGCCGGCGACGAGCCGGTCGCGGTACACGTGCCGCACACCTACAGTGTCCGCCCGATGTGCCAGCCGAGCGCGGCGACCGTCAATCCGGCGCCGAGCGTCAGCGCGATGTTGAGCAGCGCGTACAGCCGGGCGCCGCCCCGGGCGAACTGGACGGTCTCGTTGGAGAAGGTGGAGTACGTCGTCAGCGCCCCGCAGAATCCGACACCCACGAGGGAGCCGATCCAGCCGGGAAGGCTGCCGCCGAGCCCGGCGATCAGCCCGAGCAGGGCGGAGCCGGCCACGTTGACCGATAACGTGCCCAGGGGCAGCACCGGGTCGAACCGGCTTCGGACCGCGAGGTCGGTCAGGTACCGCGCGGACGCACCGACAGCACCGCCAACCAGTACCAGTAACAGGGTCATGCGCCGCCTCCCGCAGCCGGCCCGGAGTCGAGGGAGCGCAGCGACCGAGCGCAGGGTCGGCTACAGGGAGGCACAAGGGGCGCATGACCCGCGCTCGCGGAGCGAGCGGCAACTAACAGAGTCATGCGGCCGGCCGTCGATCAAGGAGGCGGGCGGCGAGCGTGCCCAGGTAGAGGGCGGTGAGCGCGCCCACCAGGGTGCCGAGCACGTACGCGACGGCGGTGCCGGGCCGGCCGTCCGCCACGAGTACCCGGGTCTCGACCGCGTACGTGGAGAACGTGGTGAACCCGCCGAGCACGCCGGGGCCGAGGAACAGCCGCAGCAGTCGCCGGCGCGCGGGTACGGCCTCGACCACGAAGCCGAGTACCGCGCATCCGACGAGGTTGACGATCAGGGTGGCGGTCGGGTGTGGCCAGAGCAGCCCGACGCCGTACCGGGCCGCCGACCCGAGCGCCCCGCCCGCCGCGACGGCCGCCAGCCTCATGAGGCACCCCGAGCGCCGGCATCCCGCGCGGCGAGCCCGGTGAGTGCGGGCAGGCGCAACGCGGGCACCCACATCAGGAGCGCGACCGGGTACAGCAGGTATCCGAACCGCGTCGACGGCATCAGCAGGATCGCCGCGAGCAGGCCGATGCCGCACACCTTGGCCGCGTCGGCGGCGGTGCGCGGCGGGCGGCGGATCATCCAGGCGGCTATGGCGAACCCGGCCGCCACCAGCAGCGCCCCGGCGATCACCCGGCCGCCGGGCAGGTTGTCGGCGATCAGGTAACCGGGGAACGGCGACTGGGCCGGGCTCTCGACCACGCCTTCACCGAGCGGGAAGCGCACCACGTTGTCGAGCAGTGCGGTCGAGTCGAGCACGGCCGCGGGGATCAGCGCGAGGATCGGCAGGGTGATCGCGCCGACCGCCAGCCGCCAGCCCTCGGGGCGGCGCAGCCACGCGTACACGAGCAGCACGAGCGCGACCGGCCAGGCGAAGAGCTTGAGAGCGGCGGCCACCCCGACGGCTATGCCCGCCGCCCCGTAACGCTGCGCCGCGCACAGGGCCAGAGCCAAAAGGCACAGCGCGAGTACTGGGATGTCGTCGCCACCGGTGGCGAGGGTGAGCGCGCAGACGGGCAGTACGGTGGCGAACTGCATGGCCCGCAGCAGCGCGTTGCCCCGGACCAGGAGTGTCGCGGCGAAGCCGAGAGCAACGGCGGTGACCAGGGCGAACCAGATGCGTGCGTCGGTCCACCAGGCGACGCCGGCGAGCGCCCGTGGCAGCCCGAAGAGGGCCATGCCCGGCTGGTACGGCAGGTAGCCGAGCAGTTGCTCGCCGGACGGCAGGGCGGCGATCTCGTCGGTGCGCAGGTACGGGGTGCCGTGGTCGAGGAGGCGCTGGCCGCCGTGCTCGATGACGACGACCTCTTCCTGCGCCCGGTCGGTGCGTCCACCGGCCCGTTGGGCGGCCTGGATGACCATGGGCAGCAGCGCGGTCGAGGCCCACGCGAAGGCGCTCACCACCGTGCGGGCGGGAAGGCTGTCCGCGTATCGGCTAAATAGCAGGACCGCGACGGCGCCGGCGGCGATGCTGTAGCCGGCGACGGCGACCGCGCCCCACGCGCGGTGCGGGACCAGCGTGGAGGTCGCGGCGGTGACCCCCGCGAAGGCCGCGGAGAGCGTGTAGAGGGCGAGGTCACCGGCGATCGCGCGGCGGCCTTTGGTGATCACGCGGGCAAGTGTGGCAGACGGTCTGTGCGGCCCCGGCCATTGGTGCGGCGGTTCGGCGAGAGGCGGATGACCGAGCCTTCGTCGTGGATGGCGGGTGCGAGCGCTCCGGGGCGGCCGCCGGAGCCGCGGTGGAGGGCGGCGAGCAGGCGGGCCGACGGCATCGGCCGGGCGAAGAGGTGGCCCTGGCCGGCGGTGCAGCCAAGCTCCCAGAGCGCTTTGCGCTGCGGCTCGCTCTCGACGCCCTCGGCGACCACGACGAGGTCGAGGCTGCGCCCAAGGTCCACAGTGGAGCGGATGACGGCGGCCGCCTCGGCGGAGGTGTCCATCGCGGTGACGAAGCCACGGTCGATCTTCAGCTCGTGGACGGGGATCCGGGAGAGCACGGACAGCGAGGAGTACCCGGTGCCGAAGTCGTCGAGCGCGAGCTTGATGCCAGCGTCGCGGAGCTGGCTGAGCACCTGGTCGACGACCTCGAGCTGGCTGATCGTCAGGGTCTCGGTGAGCTCCAGGTAGAGCCGGTCGGATGGCAGGTCGTGTGCGCGCAGGCGAGCCACCACGGCGCTGGGGAAGCGCGGGTCGAGCAGGCTGCGCGGCGACACGTTGACCGCGACGGGCAGGTCGAAGCCGGCGTCGCGCCAGGTGCCCGCGGCGACGAGCGACTGGTCGAGCACCGCGTCGGCGAAGGCGGGCAGCAGGCCCGAGCGCTCGACGGTCTCCAGGAAGCGCAGCGGGTCCAGGTTGCCCCGGTCGGGGTGGCGCCAGCGGGCGAGCGCCTCGGCGGCGATCACTTCGCCGGTGCCGAGGTCGACGATGGGCTGGAAGTTGACGGTGAACTCGTGCTGGGTGAGCGCGCGCGGCAGGTCGCCGCCGAGCGCGAGCCGGCCGACGTCGGCGGTATCGCGTGCCCGCGCGTACGTGGCGATCTTCTGACCGTTGCGCTTTGCCTGGTACATGGCGACGTCGGCGCGGCGCAGCAGCTCGGCC
Organism: Phytohabitans aurantiacus; assembly: GCF_027923225.1. Classification (GTDB taxonomy): domain Bacteria; phylum Actinomycetota; class Actinomycetes; order Mycobacteriales; family Micromonosporaceae; genus Phytohabitans; species Phytohabitans aurantiacus. Next base: position 476,579 of record NZ_BSDI01000001.1, on the reverse strand, counting down.
ATGCCTCCGCTGCCGGGCGCGACCGCGATGCCGCCGCTCGCCTCGACGCTGATCCGCATGCCGTCGACGGACAGCGGCACGTGCAGCGCGGCGAGCAGCCCTTCGGCCCGGTGCGCGGCGATGGCCGGCGCCGGCAGCCCGGTGATGAGCACCGCGAACTCGTCGCCGCCCAGCCGAGCGACCAGGTCGTCGGGGCGGGCCTCCCGGCGCAGCCGCTCGGCGACCTCGATCAGCACCTGGTCGCCGGCGGCGTGCCCGAGCGTGTCGTTGACCTCTTTGAAGTGGTTGAGGTCGATCAGCAAAAGGGCGGTGACGCCGTCGACGCGGCGGTTGCCGAGCAGCTCGGCACCGCGGTCCATGAGCTGGCGGCGGTTGGCGAGACCGGTGAGCGTGTCGTGCGCGGCGGCGTGCGCGTGCTCCTCGGCGACCCGGGTCAGCTCCTCGTACGCCGAGGCGTTGCGCACCGCTGTGCAGAGCGCGGACGTGAACGTGCGCAGCGTGTACTGCTCGCGCTCGGAGAGCGTGACCGGCCCTCGGAAGCGCAGCCGGAGCACGCCGACGTCGGCTGTGCCGTCGTGCCCTTCGAGGGATGTCAGGATCACCGACCCGGTCATGGCGGGTGCGTCGGCGGCCGGCCCGTCGTATGTGATCCCATCCGTGTTGCCGCGGATGAGGCGAGGGGTTGTATGCAGCTCGACCTCGACATCGTCGACGGAGAAGAGCTCGGCGGCCCGGGTAACGGCCGTAGCGACGACGGCGTCAAGGTTGACGTCGTTGAGCGCATCGGTGGTCTGAGCGAGTCGCTGCCAGGCCTGCCGCTCCTCGCGGCTGCGTACTCGAGCGGAGTACGCCAGGTGCAGGCTAAGCACAAGCGGGGGCACCGCTAGCAAAAGGATGTTGTCGACCTGGAGGATTGCCAGGGTGGCGACGACGACTCCGTAGTGGATCGCCACACTCGCCAGCCGGAGGTCCCAGTTGGCGGCGAACCTCTGGATGACCTTGGTATGGGCGGCGAGGGCGATGACCGGGATGGCGAGCGCCTCGTCGATAAGGGCCGTCGCGATGTAGGTGGCGCCGAGCGGGCCGATCATCTCGAGGAGCTCGCCACCGGCTGGCCATTTCCAGCCTGTGGCGGTGAGCGTCAGGCCAGCGCCGCCAGCCACTACGACGCTCTTGCTGACCGCGAAGACGATCTTGATCGGTTGAAGCCTCATGAGAAGGGCGCCCCCGAGGGCGCCGATGCCGACACATGGCACGGCCCATCCGAGAGGGGCGACCGCGACGCTGATCACGATGGCCGCGTCGGTCCACGCTGTGTAGTGCGTCGCGGAACGAACCCGAACCGGTGACCGCACCACCAGACCGGTCGCTGTCAACGCGATGAGCGTGAAGACGATTGCTAGGTCGCGCGTGGTCGCGGGTGGGTGAGCGAGGAGCGCTGGGACGGAGCCGAGCGCGACCGCTGCCGCGAAAAGCGCGACGAGACCGACAAGCAGCACCAGCCGCTGATCGGTCTCATTGTCACGTTGCCTCGTCTTAGCCACTCGCGTCCCTGGGCGTCGGGCCTATCTCCGGCTGGCAGTACTTTACTCCTGCGAGCGCCAGGGCGAGTGATCCATGTCAGCCCCACTCGTTGCTACGCATTCCCGATCCTCCGCTCCCTCGTCGCGAACAAACTTTCGCGCGCTATGCGCATTTCCGCGCTTCCTAGGCAGGGAGTACCGTACGGCAATTCCTATGCGGGTTTGAACTGGTAAGTGTCTTATTGCGCAGTATCAGCAAGTATCGTCGGAATTGTCACGTTCCGTCCTCACGTGAAGACGGTCCGCTATTGCGGAACGTGTGCGACGTCTCCGCTACGATTCTTTCGCTACTACACTTACGCGTTCTGGACCGCGGTGGGTAGATGTGATCTTGTCGATCGCCTGATCACCGACGGTGGCGTCGAGTCTTGCACAGTCGACGGCTGGTTGCCGTCACCCCTTGGTTGTTCACATTCCTGTACGGGAAGTTCGTTGCAAGACATCATCGCCTGCCGATATCTTGACGGGAATGTGAACAGGAGCACCTGCAACGTCATCTTGGTGCAACTTCTAGGATCGAGAAGTCTCGGTAAGCGTTGTGGGTGGATCGCCGACAGGTAATCGGCGGTCAATTCTGTCTACGGGGGTACTGGCGTGTTGGACGTACGTGTCCTTGGCGCTTTGGAGGTGCGGGCCAACGGCGAGGCAGTGCCGCTTGGCAGCCGCAAGCAACAGACGGTACTGGCGATGCTGGCGCTTCACCCAAGCCGCGTGGTCGGCATGGATGAACTGATCGACGAACTGTGGCCGGAAGCGCCACCGGCGTCGGCTGTGGCGAACACCCGGACGTACGCCGCGAATCTGCGCCGTCTCTTCGACTCGGCACAGCCGACCCGTGGCCTGATCGCACGCGAAGCGTCCGGGTACATCTTCACGATCGCGCCAGAGCAGGTTGACCTGTTTGCGTTCCAGGCGGAGCGGCATCTTGCCCGTCAGGCGCGAGGCGCGGGAGACCGACAGAAGGCGGCTGTGCTACTGTCCGCGGCCGCGAATCGGTGGCGAGGTCCTGTGCTCACCGGGGTTTCCAAGGGACCGGTGTTGACAGCACGCTGTGCGGCGCTTGAGGAGGAGCGGCTTGACCTCGTCGAGGAGCTAGCTGAGCTTCTGCTCGAGCAGGGCCAGGAGCGGGGCGCCGCCGCGCTATTGCGTGACCACGTGCGGCTGCATCCGCTGAGGGAACGTGCCCAGGGATTGCTCATGCGAGCGCTCGCGGGCACAGACGACATCGCGGGTGCCTTGAACGCGTACGCGTTGGCGCGTACCGCACTTATCGACCAGTTGGGCGTCGAGCCGGGGCCAACGCTACGCGAGTTGCATCGCGAGGTTCTGAGGCGCGATACCTCGGCGGCCTCGTATCCGGGGACAGTAAATGCCCCGGCACCGGCACGGCGCTGGCTGCCGCGACAGCCAGCTCACTTCACGGGCCGGGCCGAACTGGTCGCGCGGCTGCTCAAAGAAACCGGAACAACCGACGGACCGGTCATCCACGCCATCGACGGCATGCCTGGTGCCGGCAAGACGACATTCGCTGTACACATCGCTCACCGGTTGTCAGAGGCCTACCCTGACGCTCAGTTCTTCGTCGATCTTCAGGGCCACAGCGACCATGCTCCGCTTCAGACCGACAGAGCTCTCGCCACCCTGCTACGCCAACTCGGTATTCCCGACGGCCGGGTTCCAATCGATCTCGAAGAGCGAGCGGCACTTTGGCAGACGAAGCTCGCCGAGCTGCGCGCGGTTGTCGTCCTGGACAATGCTGCCAGCTCTGATCAGGTACTCCCCTTGCTTCCCACCTCATCCGGTTCAGTGGTTCTTGTTACGAGCCGGCGGCGACTGACGGCACTTGATGACGCGTCCATGACCTCCTTGCCCATGTTGGATCCGGATGAAGCACTCGACCTGCTCAGCAAGATCGTGGGTGTCGCTCGACTCCAGAACCAGATGCCCGCGGCACAAGAGGTGGTCCGGTGCTGTGGTTACCTGCCGCTCGCGATCCGGCTCGCTGGCGCCCGGCTCGCCAGTCGCCCCGGTTGGCAGGTCGATGACCTTGCTCGCCGTCTCCGTGGTCAGTCGCACGTGCTGCCGGAGTTGGTCATCGAGAAGCGATCGGTCAAGACTGTCTTCGCGTTCTCGTACGGACCGCTCCGCGAGCCAGTCAAGCGAATGTTTCGGCTACTTGGACTCTGGCCAGGTGAACGGTTTGATGCTTCGTTTGCCGCGGCGCTCTCCGGGATGAGCATCGCCGATGCTGAGGCGGCGATCACTGAACTCATCGACTGTCATCTTCTCGATGAGCCCGATATCGGCCAGTTTCGCTTTCATGACCTGATCCACGAGTACGCCCGCGACCTCGTCGTGATCACGGAGTCACGGGCGGAACGCGAGGCCGCGCTGGAGCAACTGCTCGATCACTACCTACATACGGTCGCCGCAGCAACCAAGCCGCTGGAATCGGTGTCGTTCCGTTCGCGCATCCCTCTCTCGCAACCAATGCGGCCGGACCTGCGCCCTGACGAGAAGACAGGTGACTTCGACTGGCTGGCGGACGAGAGATCAAACCACCGCGCGCTCGTCCGATCGAGTACGGAGACCGGGCGACACGAATACGCCTGGCGTCTCGCCAGGACCGGGTGGCGGTTTTACTACACACGCGGATTTTACGACGATATCATCGAGACCCATCAACTTGGTCTGGTTGCGGCGCAGAAGTCGGGCGATGACGTCGGCGCCGCGACGATGCAGAACTACCTGGCATCGGCGCTCCTCTACACCGGCCGGCACGAGGAAGCGCTTCGCTGTCTCGACCAGGCGATCGCCATCTACCGAGCCGCCGGCGATATTGACGGTGTTAGCAACGCTAGTACCAACAAGAGCGCCATCTACCTCAGGCTGGGTAAACTCGAAGAAGCTGCCGAGATTGCCCGCGAGGAGTTGCGCCGACAGCACCGGGATATGGATTTCATCCGAATTTGTAGGCTAATTCCTAACCTATCGCTGCCGCTCATGTATCAGGGCCGGTACGCCGAAGCGTTGCGAGTAAACAGAATGCATCTGTTGATCGCGTCCGAATGGGGCGACAGCTTTCAAATCGGCAACTCCCTCTTCCATATTGGAGCAGTACGGTCCCGTATCGGTGACCATGCGCCTGCAATTCGACTGCTGCGTGCGTCCCTTGCGGTCAAGAGGCGTACCGGCAACTGGTTCGGCGAAGCCGAGGCTCACAACGAACTCGGCGTCGCACTACGGGGCACTGGAGACCTGAATGGGGCGGAAAAGGAGCATTACCTGGCGCTCCAGGCATCGGAGGCCGCAAATGAGCGGTACGCGGTCGCTACTGCTCTGAATGACTACGGCACGACTCTCTCAATGATGAGCAACAGCGCGATCTCTCTCGACATGTACGACCGCGCCTTGTCGTTGGCGACGAGGATCAATTATCCGTACGAGCAAGGGCGGGCGCTCGCCGGTATCGCCTTCTGCAAATCAGAGGACGACCCGGCGGAGGCACGGCGGCTATGGCAGCGCGCGTTCAGCATCTTTTGCAGGATCGGGGTACCAGAACGTCATGAGGTCGCGCGGCGGCTGGAGGATGGCGACCGGCCATACTCGAATATGGTGGCTATGCCTCCTCGATCCCCCGGCTCTTCTTAATATCCTTGCGATACCGAAGCTCGCGGCGCGCGATTCGCAATCCCATTCCGAGCGCCACCGCGAGCGACACAGTGAACAACGACATGCCTGGTCGAGCGCCGAACAGGAAGAGCACCAGGTAGCAGGCCCCGATGACCCCCACGAATATCGCGAGGTCGCGAAGGCCTCGCCCAACGACTGGAGACACGACAACACCCTAACTGCTGCAGACACGCATGTCAGCAGCGCGACGTCGGACCTGGAGAGACGGGAGCCGGAGGCCAGTCCGAGAAGGATCGGCCTGACCTCCGGTTAGCAGGGCTGCCCCTGGTGCGGGCTTACTTGCAGTTCCCACCGGTGTAGGTTTCGCCCTCGATGATCCCCAGATACAGGACCAGCTTTAGGCATTTGCCTTCGTCTTTGGCGCGCTTGGCCCATCCTTTGATGTGCCAGATTTGTACAGCCGCAGCGGCGGCCATGGCCGGGCTGGCTGCCAGGTACCCGGCGAGGATGCTGACGAGTTCCCAGTAGTCGCTGTCCGCGGTCGTCCGAGTTTCGTTCTTGTTGAAGTATGCGGCTGGGCCTGGCGGGGTCCAGTCCCAACCGAAGGTGGGGTCGGCCACCACAGGGAAAATGGTCTTGTCGTCAGTCCGCACCGTCTGCACGATCGTATCGCCTTGCAGGCGGTAGGACGTCGGGACCGCTGTGCCGGCAGCGTCCGTCGCCCACGGAGCCTCGATCTTGCCGAGTACTTCTGCGTCGTTCGCGGTCATGACGTAGAAGCCACCATCGACCGTGGCCGAAAGGCGAGATCCGATCGGCAGCGTCAGCGGGAAGCGGTACTCACTCGGTGCGGAACGGTCGGCCAACGTCACCAGAATGCGGACCGAGTCGTTGGCCAGCGACTGAACTGCAACGTCGTAGTCCCGGTCGGTGTCGGCGTAGACCAATGTGCCGGCTGAGGTCTGGGTCGCTGTCGCGGCAGTGGGGAGGCCGATCTTCATCATGAACTTACTGTCGGCCACCGTGACGCCCATGCGTCCCTCACGTGGCAGCGTCGCCGTAGTGGACCCGCTGCTCGACACCAGCGCCGCCGCAGCGGTCCCGAGGCGTGCCGCTGTCTCGGGCGTACGGCCCGCTGTGGCCCTGGCGATCGCCGAAGCAATCGCGCCCGCCTCCGATGCCGGACTTGCCTGTGCGGGCACCGTTGCGGTGCCAAGTATCAGGGCCGTGCTCAGGGCCCCTACGACCATCACAGGCAGTAGGCTCTTTCTCGTCCTCAAGTGCTGATCCTTTCTAGGTGAGGATCGGAGTCGAGGATCAGCGGCTGTGGTGGTGTCGCACCACAGCCGCACCCTCATCTCCGTGCCATTACCCGACGGAACACCGAACTGTTCGGCCTTAGCAGGCGATCCGCCGAGGGTCCCGTTCCAACCGCCCACACGAGGCGGCCGGCTCGGTTTGCTGCACCCACATGGGTGCGAGGCTGGCGGGATACCGGCTCGTCGCTGCACTTCCCAGCACCCGCATAGAGCCAGCCTGTTGAGACGAGACTCTATGGAGCGAATCGATAAGAAACCGATAGTGAACCGATCGGTGAACTTGCCAGCGGCCAGACGCGCGTTTACCAGGACGGCCGTGTGATCGCGGACGCCGGCCATAACTAAGCTGGGCGGGTGAACGAGTCTGCGCACCTTACACACGTGGATGATGCGGGCGCCGCGCGGATGGTCGATGTTTCGGCCAAGTCGGTATCCGCCCGCCGCGCGGTGGCCGCCGGCCGGCTGCACACGACGCCCGAGGTGGTCGACCTGCTGCGCCGCGACGGGTTGCCCAAAGGTGACGCGCTCGCTGTCGCGCGGATCGCCGGCATCATGGGCGCCAAGCGCACGCCCGACCTGGTGCCGCTCTGCCATCCCATCGCGCTGCACGGCGTGACCGTCGATTTCGCGCTCGGCGACGAAACTGTCGAGATCACGGTCAGCACCAAGACCGCCGACCGGACCGGCGTGGAGATGGAGGCGCTCACCGCCGTGGCCGCGGCGGGGCTGGCGCTCGTCGACATGGTCAAGGCCGTCGACCCCGCGGCCTCCATCGAGGGGATCCGGGTACTGCGCAAGGAAGGCGGCAAGACCGGAGACTGGACCCGGCCAGAGGACCGCCCGTGATCCGTGCTCGCGTGATCGTCGCTTCCAACCGGGCCGCCAGCGGGGTGTACGCCGATACCAGTGGGCCGCTGCTCGTCGCCGGTCTGCGCGACCTCGGCTGTGAAGTGGCTGACCCGGTCGTCGTGCCAGACGGCGAGCCCGTCGGTGAGGCGCTGCGTGCGGCGGTGGCCGATCGCGTCGACGTGGTCCTGACCAGCGGCGGCACCGGAGTCACACCCACCGACCGCACGCCGGACGTGACGCGGGCCGTGCTCGACTACGAGATCCCGGGCATCGCCGAGGCGATCCGGGCGTACGGGCGGGAGAAGGTGCCGGCGGCGGCGCTGTCCCGCGGGCTGTCAGGCGTCGCCGGGCGGACCCTGGTCGTCAACCTGCCGGGATCGACCGGCGGTGCGCGAGACGGGCTGGCCGTACTCGGGCCGTTGCTCGCGCACACGGTCGACCAACTGCGCGGCGGCGATCACTGACCCTCGTCGGGTTAGGCTCGCCTCGTGGGTACTGCTCCGGTTGACTGGGAAGAGGCGCGCTCCCTGGTGTACGCGGCCGGGCTGGCGGCCGCACCGCCAGCGGTCGAGGTGCCGCTGGGCGAGACCGACGGCCACACTCTCGCCGCCCCGCTCACCACGCTCACCGATCTCCCCGCCTTCCCGACGTCCAGTGTGGACGGTTGGGCGGTACGCGGGCAGGGGCCGTGGCGCGTCGTGGGCCGGGTGCTCGCCGGGGGTACCCCGCCACCGCTGGCAGACGACGGCACCACGGTGGAGATCGCTACGGGCGCGATGCTTCCCGAGGGCGCCACGGCGGTACTGCGGGTCGAAGAGTCCAGCCGCACCGGTGACGGGCTCGTGAGCGGTACGCCGCGCGCGCAGGCCGAATGGCGGGCGCCCGGTGAAGAGGCGCGCCGTGGCGAGGCTCTGATGCCGGCCGGCTCCCCGGTCAACCCCGGTGTCATCGGGCTGGCCGCCTCCTGCGGATACGACACGCTGCCGGTACGCCGTCCACCACGGGCCGCGCTGCTGGTCTTCGGCGACGAGCTGCTCACCGCGGGGCTCCCCGGTGCCGGTCGGGTCCGCGACGCCCTCGGCACACCCGTACCGGCCTGGCTGCGGCGGTACGGAGCCGAGCCGGGGCACCTGCACGGCCCCGTCGAAGACACGCTCCCGGCACACGTGGACGCGATCCGCAAGGCGATCGAGGGAGCCGACCTCATCTGTACCACCGGCGGCACCATGCACGGCCCGGTCGACCATCTGCATCCGGCGCTGGCCGAGCTCGGCGCGGAGTACGTGGTCAACACGGTGGCCGTACGGCCCGGCTTTCCCATGCTTGTCGCCCGCATACCCGGCCCCGATGGGCGGCCGCGCTTCCTCGCCGGGCTGCCGGGCAACCCGCAGTCCGCGATCGTCGCCCTGGTGTCCCTGGTCGCACCGCTGCTCGCGGGGCTGCAGGGGCGGCCCTCGCCGGTGCTTCCCTGCGTCACGCTGGCCGAGGCGGTGCCCGGTCGGGGTGACTTCACCCACCTGGCGCTGGTACGCGTCGACCCCGTCGACGGCACCGCCCACCCGGTGCGGCACGTGGGCTCGGCGATGCTGCGGGGGCTCGCCCAGTCCGACGGGTTCGCGGTGATCCGCCCGGGCACCAGCGGCGAGCCCGGTGCCCAGGTCCCACTGGTACCCCTGCCGCTCTTGAACGGAGAACGGCCATGACCCAGCCGATCGTCGCGGTTACCACGTCACCCCTCGACCTGGCGGCACACGAGGCGGCCGTCGCCGGCCCGCGCGCCGGTGCGGTGGTGTCGTTCCAGGGCGTCGTGCGCGACCACGACCACGGGCGGTCGGTGACCAAGCTGGAGTACGAGGGTCACCCGACCGCCGAGGCGGTGCTGCGCGAGGTGGTCGCCGAGATCGCAGCCGATCCAGAGGTGTACGCGGTCGCGGTGTCGCACCGCGTCGGCCCACTGGAGATCGGTGACGTGGCGCTGGTGGCGGCGGTGAGCACCGCACACCGGGCGGCCGCGTTCGCCGCGTGTGCGCGGCTGGTCGACGAGGTCAAGGCCCGCCTGCCGATCTGGAAGCACCAGATCTTCGCCGACGGCACCGACGAATGGGTCAACTGCCCCTGACGCGGCGGGTCAGGTGGAGGGCGGGGGAGTCGGCGTAGAACGCCGGCTCGGCGCCCGGACGCCACGGCAGCGCCGCCACCAGCAGGATGATCGCGAGCGCCAGCGAGTTCTCCATCAGCGCGCCGTACAGCCCATCGGCGTAGTGCGACACCTCGGGGAGCCGGTGCTCGTACGGCCAGATCGGCGAGACGACGAAGAGTATGTACAGCCCGATGGCGGCGACCCCGTGGCGTAGGCCGGTGAGGGCCGGGAACCAGATCGGGGTACGCAATCCGCTGACCCCGCTCAGCGCCTGGCTCGCGCCACGGCGGCGGAGTGCGGCGTCGGCGAGTACCAGCACAGCGGGGATCACGAAGACCAGGTGGTGCGACCACGAGATCGGGCTGATCACGTTGGCGGTGAGGCCTACCAGCGTGAACGCGGTGAGCTCGTCACCGTCGGCGTGCGCGTGGGCGGCCCGGGTGAGCCCGACGGCCAGCATCAGGAGCGAGAACGACAGCCACAGCAGGCCGGGCGTCTCCACCGAGTCGTACAGCCTGGCGAGCACGCCGGCGAGCGACTGGTTTGGCGTCATGTCGGCGGCGCCCACGCGGTCGGTCTGCCACAGGACGCTCGTGAAGTACCTCATCGACTCGTGCCCCGCGACCACGAACGTGGCGACGGTCACGCCGAACGCGGTGCCCACAGCGGTGAGCGCCACTCGCCACTGGCGGGTCAGCAACAGGTACACGATGAACAGCGCCGGCGTCAGCTTGATGGACGTGGCCAGGCCGATGCCGGCGCCGGCCCATGCGCCGCTGAAGAAGAAGCGCGCGAGCGGACCGCGCCCGACGAGGTTGTGGTTGGCCCGGCCGCGGGCCAACCAGCGCAACGCGACCATGTCGGCCATGATCAGCGCGAAGAGCAGCAGGTTGACCTGCCCGTACCCGAAGGTCTCGCGCACCGGCTCGGTGGCGGCGGCGAGCGGCACGGCGAGGCCGACCGCGAACCACCGGGGCCAGCCGCAGCGCTTGGCGATCGGGCCGACGAGAGCGGTGAGCACTATGGCGAGCGCCGCGATGCTGGCGAACACGTTGATCCAACCGGCCGCGGCGACGGGCAGCGTGGCCATCGGCAGCATCGCGAGACCCGCGAATGGTGGATACGTGAAGCCCAGCGTCGTGTCAGGCTGGATGAACTCGTAGAGCTCGTTGCCGCTCGCCCACCAGACAACCGCGCCGTGGTAGATCTTCATGTCGAAGAACTCGTACGGGCGTCCAAACGCTTCTATGGCAAGCCAAGCAGCGTAAAAGACACCGGCAACAATGCCGATCCGCACGACCGTCCAACGGTCGATACCACGTGTTACGCGGCGGACTGTAGCGAGGCGGTCCATCCGTCCTTCGACGGTCGCCGGCATGGCGTGGCCACCCCCATGTAGTACTTCCCGCCCAGGTCCAACTAGGAGCCTAGAACGGTCTGTCACCCCAGTACCTCCTGCGTTACCCGACCGTGTCCGATCCCACACTGGTTCGCGACATTTCCGGCTGGTTAAACGCACCGGGCGTAGTTGAGGTAATTCGTCTGAGTTATCCGGGGAGGTGACGCGCTACAGATGCCGATTTCCGGGCGATTCGGGCGTCCCTTCGGACCGCACGTACGCCGTGACGCACCGTGTACCGGAGGTTCGGCCGGCCCTCGGTGTCAGCGGCGGCGAGCAGGAGTCCACCGAGCAAACCGAGGTTCTTCATGAAGTGAATGCGTTGGTGACCACGCTCCATCGGGTCTTCGACCGCCCAGAACGGGTGCCCGGCCACCGTGGTCGGGATCATGGTGCCGGCCAGGAGTGCGGCAGCCGGGCGGGTGAAGTGGCTGGTGGCGAGCAGCAGCCCACCGACGAACTGGGCCGCGCCGTTGAGGCGTACCAGTGCCCGCGCGTCGTGAGGCAGCTTGGCGGCGTCGAGCAGGGGCTGGGCTCGGTCGGTGACGAGCTTGGCACGCGGTACGAGTGGCTCCGGGTTGGCGACGGCACGCGCCCCGCTGGCCACGAAGATGGCGCCCAGCATGGCGCGGGCGGCGCTGCGCACAGGTCTCATGGGCAGTTGATACCCCCAGGTGCGGGCGGTTATCCCACAGCTGGCAGGGCTATCCCACAGTCCGGAGATAACGGCCGAAGTGTGGCACGGTGAAGGCGACCGTGCCGCGTTCGCCGGAGTAGATCAGGCCCTTCTTGATGAGCGCGTCGCGGGCCGGCGACAGGCTGGCCGGCTTGCGTTCCAACGACTTGGCGATCTCCGCGGTGGGAACGGCAAGCTCGTGATCGTCGTCGGACGACGGAGAAAGGGCGGCCATCGCGCGCATGTACTCCCGCTCGGCGGGTGTCGCCCGCTCGTACCGCGAGCCGAAGAAACCGACCGCCAACTCGGCCTCGGCCTCCGGTGCGGCCATCCGCACGTCCGCCGCGGTGATCGGGTTGCGTGGCGCGTGATCCCAGGTCGCCTTCCCGTAGGCCTGCACGAAGTAGGGATAGCCACCCGACTTCTCGTAGAGCAGGTCGAGCGCTTTCTCCTCGTACTCGACGTCTTCCCGGGACGCCGGTGCACACAGGGCCTGGTCAGCGGAGATCCGGTCCAGCCGGTCGATCCGCTGGTACCGGAAGAGCCGCTCCGAGTACGACTTCGCGGCCGACAGCACGGCCGGGACGTGTGGCAGGCCGGCGCCGACCACGATGAGCGGCGCGCCGAGCTGCGACAGTTCGTGGCAGGCCGCGCACAGCGCCGAAACATCGGCCGCGCCGAGATCCTGCATCTCGTCGATGAAGAGCGCGATACCCGTACCCACGTCGGTGGCGATGCCGGCGGCATCGGTAAACAGCTCGACCAGGTCGATCTCGATATCGCCGGAGTCCGCCCGGCCGGCTCGGGCGGGCACGTCGATGCCCGGTTGCCAGCGGTCGCGGAGCTTGGCGTTCGCGGCGTTGGCCCGCAGCGCGAACGCCTTGAGCACGCCGAGCACCTCGTCGATGCGGTCGGGCGCCCGGTGATGCGGCGCCAGCTCACGGATGGCCATGTGGAGGGCGGCGCTGATCGGGCGGCGCAGCGACTGGTCCGGGCGTGCCTCGATCTTGCCGGTGCCCCAGAGCCGCCCGATCGCCTGCGATCTCAGGGTGTTGAGCAGCACGGTCTTGCCGACACCGCGCAGGCCGGTGAGCATCAGGCTGCGTTCGGGCCGTCCGCGGGCCACCCGTTCCAGTACGACGTCGAAGACGTCCAGCTCGCGGTCGCGGCCGGCCAGCTCGGGTGGGCGCTGGCCGGCGCCGGGCGCGTACGGGTTCCGGACCGGATCCACGATTGCAGAGTATCGGGCCTTCTACCGCTGACGCTAGATTTACTTAGACTGACCTAGGCGTGTCCAGTGGCGTGTCTAGTTACGTTTGAGGCAGAGCACGAAGTCGAGCGTGTCGAGCTCGCTGTCGAAGAAGTAGTGGAACTGGTACCCGGTCACGGTCTGGCACTTGCCCTTGTAGTCGACCGTGCCGTCGAAGCGGGCCAGTACCTCGAAGGTCTTGTCGCCACACTCGGCGATCTCGAGCTGCGGGTCGGCGTCACTGCCCTTGTTGACGACGCACTGCCCCACCTTCACGAACCGGGCCTCCTGCGACGACTCGGAGGTCGCCGGCGACGCTGACTCGGAGGGCTGCGGCCCGCCGGTCGGCCCGGTCGTGGGCTCGGTGGTCTCGGATGCCTTCGTGTCGCCGCCGTCGTCGCTGCCCAGCTTGATCAGCGCCGCGGTGCCGCCGCCCAGTACCAGGATCGCCAGCACCACGATCAGCGCGATCAGCGGCGCGTTTCCCCGCTTGCGGGGCGGTTGCTGTGCGGGCTGGCTCCAGCTCGGATCGGTCGAGAACGACGGCTCGGGAGTGGGGGTCTGGGCGTACCCCTGCTCGTAGTGCCGGGTGGACGAGTAGCCCTGGTCGTAGCCGGGGTAGTAGCCAGGATCACCGGTTGGCGAACCGGGGCCGTCGGGCGGCGACGACGCCGGTGTGCCGCCCCACGGATCCTGATCGCCCCACGGGTCGGACGGCTGGCCGTACGGCTCCTGCGGCTGCCGGCCGGGCCAGGGCTCCTGAGACCCCGGGTACGAACCGTAGTTCGACATCTGTCCGTCCTCCCGAAAGCGGTGCTGCTGACGTCACCGTAACCGGGCACCCTGATGGGCTCACCTCCCGGAACCGCGCCAATTCTCCGATGTGTCAGAGGAAGCGGAACTGGCGGGCCGCCGATCGGCCCGGTTGGTGTAACGGATTGGTCGCTTCGGGTAGTCGTGGCCGCTTGACGCCTTGATCACCTTTTGGGTCCATCAGGTATCTGACACGCCCGCAAGACAAGCCATCCGGGTGCCGCTGGCCGGCTTCCAGGGCATCGCCCGGCCCATCTCGTCCCTGTTTACCCCGCTTTGAAATCGGCGATACGGAGGACTTTCTGTCGCCGTGGGATGTCACCGCCGGAGGACACGCCGCGCCGAACGGGGTCGGGCGAACACCGCTCTCCCGACTAGTGCGAGGTAACGGCCATAGGCAGGCTTCCATCGCGGTCCTCGGCTGTCGATACGCACGGTCACCGCACCAGGGAAACCTTGAAGGGGGCAATCGATGCTCAAGCTCGTCGTGTCAACCAGGAACCGGATGAAGGCGCTACTGGCGTCGAAGGACCGGGGCGTGACGGCGGCCGAGTACGCCCTGATCGTCGCGGTCGTGATCGCAGCGATCTCGGGTCTCGTCCTGGCGTTCGCCAACGCGATCGGCGCCAACTTCACCGAGGTCACCGGAAAGCTCTGACCCGCCTGACGCGGGCGGTAGTGCCATGGGGAAAGGAGCGGGGGTGGCGCGGTCACGCGGGATCAAGAGGTGGCTCCGCCGCGACCGGGGCGCGACGGCCGCCGAGGCCGCGCTCGTGCTGCCGGTCATCCTCATGGTCCTTTTCGGGATTATCGACTTTGGTCGGTTGGTAAACGCGCAGATTGTGGTGAGCCAGGCGGCTCGCGAGGGAGCCCGCGCGGAGGCTGTTGGTGCCGACGCGGGCGTTCGTGCCAACGACGCTGCTCAGAACATGGGTCCGGTAGACACCAACGTTCTGGAGAGCTGCGGTGACGAGCCCGACCCCGAAGACCACGCCCACGTGGTCGTGACCTTCGAATTCCACTTCGTCACGCCGGTGGTCGCGCTCGCCAAGCTCGCGGCTGACACGGTCACGCTGGACGGACACGGAGTCATGCCGTGCCGCGGATGACCCTGCTCAGGCGGCTCGGTGGCGTGCCCGGTGACCGGGGCGCGGTCGCCGCCTTGGTGGCCGTAATGCTCGGTGGCGGCGCGCTGCTTGGCATGGGCGCGCTCACCATCGACGTCGGCCTGCTCTATGTCGAGCGCGAGGAGCTGCAGACCGGGGCGGACGCCGCAGCGGTGGCGGTCGCGAAGCGCTGCGTCGCCGGCACCAACCTCTGCTCGTCCACGGCCGGATCGCTGGCCAGCGGGTACGCGGACGACAACGCGCACGACGGGGCGTCGAGCGCGGCCGTCTGCGGGTACGCCCCGAACCTGCCGGGCACCGGCAACCTGCTCTCGCCGTGCGGCTCCGGTGGCGGTTTCACCGACTGTCTCGGCGACGTGCCCTCCTCGCAGCCGCACGTGGAGGTGCACACCGCGACGCGGAGCGGCGGCGGCGGGGTCCTGCCGCCGGTGTTCGCCCAGACCGTCACCGGCACCAGCGGTACCCAGGTGCATGCCTGCGCCCGGGTCACGTGGGGGCCGATCGAAGAGGTGGACGACGCGCTCGGTCTGGCGATCGCCGAGGCGGAGTTCAACGAGGCGATCAGGAGCGGCGGTGGATTCCAGCCGGCGCCGCGCGGGGCCGGCCGGGTCGACCCGCGCTCCGAGATCGTGCTGCGGTTCCGGACCCCCAACTGCCGCGACGCCGACGACCCTGACGACCCCCGCGACCCCCGCGACCCCCGCGACCCGCGGGACCGTGATCCAGATGCGGGCTGCCCTTCGAGCGGCGCCTTGGGCGGGTTCGGCTTCCTCACCGGTGGCAGCTGCACCTTGGACATCCGGGCCGGTAGCTCGCGCGACGGCGAGGAGAGGACGTGGGTGCCGGATGGCTGCGCCAGGCGCATGCACAACCTGCACCACGCGAAGGAAGTGACACCGGTCGCGATCTTCGACAGCGCGTCGTCGGACCGGTTCCACATCGTCGGCATCGCGATGTTCATGATCACCGGCTGGCACTCGCCATCGGACTGGCCGGGCCGCGGCGACCTCGACCACGACCACGGTCCGGAGTACTCCGGCACCTCGGCCTGCACGGGCACTCGCGTCTTCTGCGTCTACGGCTACTTCACCACCCGCGTCTTCCAGGTCGGTCCCAGAGAAACGCTCGGCAAGAACCACTACGGCGCCGTCCACATCCGCACCATCGGCTGACCCACCCAGAACGGACTTTCGGCCATGACCCGTCGCATCCTCGCCGTCTTTCTCGCGATCGTGCTCGCCGTCCTGGGCACCGCGGCGGTGCTCTTCTACGTCAGCAGGGCCGACGACCGGGCGGTGGCCGACGCCAGCCCGGTCGAGGTACTGGTCGCCAAGCAGCGCATCCCCGCCGGTACCACGGGGGAGAACGTCCGCAAACGCGACCTCGCGGAGCTGATGCGGATGCCGGCCGGCACCCTGCCCGAGGGTGAGGTGCTGACCGAGATCCCCGGCGAAATCGACAAGCTCGTACTCACCTCCGACCTCCAGCCGGGGCAGCTGGTGCTGCGGCGGATGTTCAGCGAGTCCACCCGCACCTCCGGCGGGCTGGCGATCCCCGAGGGCAAGGTGGCGGTCAGCTTCGAGGCCACGATGGCCGAGCAGGTGGCCGGGTACGTCCGGCCGGGCTCGCAGGTGGCGGTCTTCGTGTCGTACAAGATCGTGCCGGACTCGAACATCAAGTCGATCGGCACGGAATCGAACGACGATCCGGAAGGCACCTCGGTGTTGCTGCCGAAGACCGAGGTGATCGCCGTCGGCTCGTACGGCGGCGACGGCGAGACCACCACGACGCCGCGCGACGAGGAGGTCCGCGAGGAGACCGACAGCGAGCGGCGCACGGTGGTGCTCGTGACGGTGGCGGTGTCCGATGTGGAGGCCGCGAAGGTCATCCACGCCGCACAGGGCGACGCGCTTTACCTCGCGTTGCTCTCCGACAGCTCCCAGGTCAAGCCCGGCACGGGCGTCGACAGCTTCAACTTCCTGCGGTGAGGCACGCATGACCATTTTGTATGAGCCGTCGCGCCAGGTCGCGCAGCACTTCGCCATGCTCGTCGGCGGCGACGTGCGCACCGCCGGCAGCCTCGCCGAGGCACACGCGCTGCTGGAAGAGGACCCCGACGAGCAGCTCGTCCTCTTTGGACCGAACACACCGGTGCTGGAGGCGGTCGGCTTCGCGGCCAAGTTCCGGCTGTCCCGGCCGTCGTTGGGCGTCGTGCTGCTCCGGCATCAGCTCGAGGTCGGCGTGCTCGCCGACGCGATCCGCTCGGGCGTGCGCGAGGTCGCCGACGTCAACGACCCGACGAGCATCCTGGCCGCGTGCGCACGGTCGCAAGACCTCTCACGCCGCCTGAGCCTGGGCGGCGGGCGCGCGCAGGGCGGCGAACCCACCGCCGACGGCAAGGTCGTCACCGTGTACAGCGCCAAGGGCGGCTGCGGCAAGACGATGATCGCGACGAACCTGGCGATCACGCTGGCGGCCGGCGGCGCGAAGAAGGTCTGCCTGATCGACCTCGACCTCACGCTCGGCGACGTGGCGCTGATGCTCCAGCTACAGCCGGAACGCACGATCGCCGACGCGGTGCCGGTCGCCGACCGGATCGACGAGACCGGCCTGCGGACCATGGTGTCGCCGTACTGCCCCGGTGTCGACGCGCTGCTCGCCCCGGTGGTACCGACGGTGGCCGAGCAGATCAACCGCGAGCTGATCACGGAGATCCTGTACCTCACCCGGAGCATGTACGACTACGTCATCGTCGACACGCCGCCGATCTTCAACGACCACGTGCTGGCCGCGCTGGACTCGTCCCACCTGTACCTGCTGGTGGCGACGCCCGCGGTGACCGCGATGAAGAACCTGCGCATCCTGCTCGACACGTTCGACGTGCTCGACTACCGCAAGGAGAACCGCCTGGTCGTGCTGAACCGGGCCGATCCCCGGCTGGGCGTCACGCCGGCGGACATCGAGCGGGTACTGCGCATCCCGATCACCAGCCACATCCCGGTGAGCCGCGACGTCTCCGTGTCGATCAATCGGGGCGTACCCATCGTGCTCGACTCGCCGACCCACCCGGTGAGCGAGGCGATCCGGCAGCTCGCCAGTAAGCGGATCGGTGCCGAACCGACCACGCCCAAGGGTTTGAAGTCGCTGATGTCGCGGCGGACGAAAAGGTGATGTCTGATGGCTGAGCGGGGTAACCACCGGGTCGACGAGATCCCGCGTACTGGTAGCGGTTTCACCGCGGCCGAGATCCTCAAGTTCAACGAGGACTCGTCGGCACCCGTCACCGCGATCCCGGTGACCGCCGTACCGGTAACGGCGTTTCCCACCACCAGCATCGTGCCGTCGTCCGGCGGGGGCGCGTTCAGCCGGCGCAACGGGCGGCGCACGTACGACCCGCTCGCCGACGTGCGGCGGCGAGCCCACGCGGCGCTGCTGGAGCAGCTCGGCCCGCAGATGTACGACGGTGGCGACGAGGTCGACGAGCTGGAGCGCCGGGTACGCGAGGCGCTGCCCGGCCTGCTCGCCAAGGAGGAGCAGCTCACCGCCGGCGACCGGGGAGTGGCGTTCCGGCAGATCCTCGACGAGATCATCGGGCACGGGCCGATCGAGCCGTTGCTGCGCGACGCCGACGTCACCGAGATCATGGTCAACTCCTGGGACCGCATCTACGTCGAGCGGTTCGGGCGCATCCAGTCGGTGGAGACGGCCTTCCTCGACGAGTCGCACCTGCGGCGCGTGATCGACAAGATCGTGTCGCGGGTCGGCCGCCGGATCGACGAGGCGTGCCCGATGGTCGACGCCCGCCTACCGGACGGCAGCCGCATCAACGCGGTGATCCCGCCGGTGAGCCTCGACGGTGCCGCGCTGACGGTCCGGAAGTTCGCGGCTCACCCGTACGGCGTGGAAGACCTGGTCGCGTTCGGCACGCTGACCGACGAGGTCGCCGCGTTCCTCGCGACCTGCATCCAGGGGCGGCTCGACGTCCTGATCACGGGCGGCACCGGCACCGGCAAGACCACGCTGCTCAACGTGCTGTCCGGCATGCTGCCGGCCAACGAGCGCATCATCACCATCGAAGACGCGGCCGAGCTGCGGCTCGCGCAGGATCACGTGGTCCGCATGGAGTACCGCCCGCCGAACATCGAGGGCAAGGGCGAGGTCACGATCCGCGACCTGGTACGCAACGCGCTCCGCATGCGTCCGGACCGGATCGTCATCGGCGAGGTCCGGGACGGTGCCGCGCTCGACATGCTCCAGGCCATGAACACCGGGCACGACGGCTCGCTGACCACCGTGCACGCCAACTCGCCGCGCGACTCGCTCTCCCGCCTGGAGACGATGGTGCTGATGGCCGGCATGGACCTGCCGGTGCGGGCCATCCGCGAGCAGGTGGCGTCCGCGGTCGACCTGGTCGTGCACCTGAGCCGGCTGCGCGACGGCACCCGGCGCATCACCCAGATCACCGAGGTGACCGGCATGGTCGACGACGTCGTGACCACAGAGGACCTGTACGTCTTCGACTTCCGCTCCGGCACCGACGCGTACGGGCGGGCGAAGGGTTCATTGCGCCCGACCGGCAACCGGCCTAAGTTCCTCGATCACCTCACCGACCAGGGGCTGGACGTCTCGCCGCACCTGTTCAAGTCGGAGGCGGTGTTCGGCTCATGAGCCAGCTGGAGCTGTTGGGCGTCGCGGCGCTGGTCTTCCTCGCCCTGCTCGTCCTCCTGCTGGTGGTCTTCGCGCCGCTGCTCGGCGGGGTGCAGCGGCGGCGCCGGCTCGCTCAGATCGACGACTACGGCCTCAACTTGGGCGCCGACAAGCCGCAACCGCGGAAGACCAACCCGCTGACCCGTGCCGGCCTGGCGGTGAGCGCCGCCATCCTGAGCGCGGGCGGTCTGGAGCGCCGCTTCGCGACCCAGCTCGACCGCGCCGGCATGGCGTGGCGCCCGGCGGAGTGGGTGCTGCTGCGGCTGTCCGTCGCAGTCGGGCTCGGCGTGCTGCTCGCCCTGCCGATGCGCGTGGTCGGCCTGGTACTGGGATTCGTGATGGGCTGGCTGGCAACAGCGCTGTACCACCGGCGTCGCGCCCGGCAGCGGGTGGAGAAGTTCGCCGCGCTGCTGCCCGAGGCACTCCAGCTGGTCATCGGCTCGCTGCGGTCCGGGTTTTCGCTGCCCCAGGCGCTGGAGGCGATGGCCAAGGAGGTGCCCGCCCCGATCTCCGCCGAGTTCAACCGGATGCTCGCGCAGGTGCGCCTGGGCCTGGACCTCGAAACCGCGCTCGAACGGCTGGCCCGCCGGGTCGCCAACCGCGACCTGGGCTGGACGGTAATGGCGATCCGGGTGCAGCGCGAGGTCGGCGGTAACTTGGCCGAGGTGCTGGCGACAACGGTCAACACCATCCGCGAACGGGAGAATCTGCGCGGACACGTGCGCTCGCTGACGGCCGAGGGGCGCCTCTCCGCGCTGGTGCTGCTGTCGCTGCCGATCCTGGTCGGAGGGCTGATGGTCGCCGTCAACCGGGACTACATCTCTCCCCTGTGGACAGATCCGCGCGGGGTGATGCTGCTGGTCATCGGTGTCGGGCTGGTCGCGCTCGGCGCGTTCTGGCTGAGCCGCCTGGTGCGGGTGGAGATCTGAGATGGAAACCGACCTGCTGGTACTCGCCGCCGGTCTGGGCCTGGTCTTCCTGGGTCTGGTCACGGTGCTGCTCACGGTGGCGCTCGGCGGGGGCGGGCGCACCGGGGTGGCACGGGCGCTCGCCGACATCGACCAGGTGTACGCGCCGGCGTCGGTGACCGCCACCGAGTCGCTGACCGAGCGGACGCTCCGCCCGCTGGCCGTCGTACTGACACAGCTGGCGAGGTCGTTGACGCCGCAGGGTGCCGCGATCCGGCTGCAGCGGTGGTTGGACTACGCCGGAAACCCGCCCGCCTGGCCGCCTGTGCGGATCATGGAGGCGCAGGGCGTGGGCCTCGTGGTCGTCGGCGGCGCCGGTGCCGTGGTGGGTTCGCTGCTCGCCGTCGCGCTGGGGTACCCGCTGGTCGCCTCGGTCCTGGTTGGACTGGTTGCGGGCGCGCTCCTCGGGTTGTGGCTGCCTTTCGGCGTCGTGTTCGACCTCGGGCAGCGCCGGCAGCAGAAGATCCGCGACGACCTGCCGGACGCGCTCGACATGCTCACCCTGTGCGTGGAGGCCGGCCTGAACTTCGATTCGGCGCTCGGGCAGGTCGCCAGCGGTACGCCCGGACCGCTCGGCCGCGAGATCGCCCGCGCGCTGCACGAGATGCAGATGGGCAAGCGGCGCGCCGAGGCATTCCGGGCGCTCGCCGAGCGGACCACGGTGCCCGAGCTCCGCACGATCGCGGTAGCGGTCGTGCAGGCCACCGAGTTGGGTATTCCGATCGCGAGGGTGCTGCGCGAGCACTCGGCCGAGATGCGGGTGCGGCGCCGTCAGCGTGCCGAGGAGAAGGCCCGCAAGGTACCGGTCAAGGTGCTCTTCCCGCTGGTGTTCTGCCTCTTCCCAGCGCTGTTCATCATCGTGTTGGGGCCAGGCGTCCTGCGCATCCTCGACACCATCATCCGGTAGCCGGTCGGGGCCCGAAGAGGCCCTGCTCGGCGGCCGCCACGACCGCCTGCCCCCGGCCGTGCACCCCGAGCTTGTCGTACAGCCTGGCCAGGTACGTCTTGACGGTCGAGTCGCTGACTCGCAGCGCCGTCGCGATGCCGGGCGCGGTCAGGCCGTCGCGCAGGAGCAGCAGCACCTCCCGCTCCCGTGGGCTGAGCGTGGCGACCCGGCCCTGCCGGCGCCGCGCCATGGCGGCCGCCAGGTCGGGAGCGGTGAAAGACGACGGCGCCGCCGCGGCGTGCCGGACCGCCGCCAGGATCGTGGCCGGCTTCGCGTCCCACGGCACGTACGCGGACAGCCCTGCGTCCAGCGCCCGGAAGAGCAGGTCGTCGTCGTGCCCGCCGATCAGCACCACCCCCGGATGCGGATCGCGGTGGCGCAGCGCGGCACCGTACGCGAGCGCGTCGCCGCCGAGGTGCCTGTCGAGCAGGACGGCGGCCGGACGCACCTGGTCGATGAGCGGACGAGCCTCGGCGACCGTGCCGGCCACGCCAACGAGCAGCAGGTCGTCGTGGTCACCGACGAGGGCCGCTATGCCGGCGCGCACGAGCGTGCCTTCCGCCACGGCGACCAGGGAAAATGCCATGGCCGGAGTGTGGACCCCGGTCGTCGCGGGCGCGGTCGCAAACCCGACAGTGCGGGGTCAGAGCAGCCTGAGCTGACGATCCTTGGGGCGCCGAGTGGCGGCGTCACCTAGCCGTTCGAACAGGCCAGCGTCGATCGCGTCGAGGAATGGCGTTGGCCGGGTTTCACGCTCGGTGCCGAATCGGGTACGCCGGGCAGCGTGGGTCACGTACAGGCGGTCCTGCGCCCGGGTCAGGCCGACGAAGAAGAGCCGACGCTCCTCGGCCAGGTCATCGTCGGTCGGCGGGCGGCCGGGCAGGCGCAGCGGCAACAGGCCGTCTTCGCAGCCGACCAGGAACACCACCGGGAATTCGAGGCCCTTGGCGGCATGCAGGGTCAGCAGGGTGACCGCCTCGGCGCGGGGGTCCAGGGCGTCGACCTCGGCGCCGGTGGCGATCTGGCCGAGGAAGAGCGGCAGGTCGTCGCCGCACCGCTGGGCCAGCGGCATCAGCAGCTCGACGGCCGACCAGACGTCTTCCGGGCTGGTGGCGACGGGCGCGTCGAGGGTGGGTGCCGCGAACCGGTCGGCGAGCACCTGCCCGGCGAGGCGTACCCGGGCCGCCAGCGCGCCGCCCAACCCACTGGCGTGGCGCAGCTCGCGGGCGATCGCGGCGACGCCGGGGCGGTCCCGCAGCCGGTTGTGCGACCGCTTCTGCACCGGGATGCCCGCCCGCGACAGCGCCTCGACGATCGTCGCGGACTGCGCGTCGGTGCGGTACAGCACGGCGATGTCGGAGAACGAGATGGTGGACGAGCGGCCGTCGATCTTGCCGGAGTCGAGCGAGCGGTGCGAGACGCCGCCGACCAGCTCGTCGACGGTACGGCGCACGAAGTCGGCCTCGTCGCTGGTGGTGTCGGCGGCGTACCGGCCGACCAGCGGTGCCTCCGGGTCGAGGCGGGCCGGGTCGAGGCGCCGCCCCTGTACCAGCGTGGACGGCGCGATGGCCTGCACGGCGGCGGCCACGATCGGCGCGGCCGACCGGTAGTTGCGGGTCAGCCGGACCAGCCGCGCGTCGGTGAAGTCCTGGGCGAACCGCAGGAAGTACGCCACGTCGGCACCGCGGAAGGAGTAGATCGCCTGGTCGGGGTCGCCGATGGCGCAGAGGTTGCCGTCCGGCGGGCTGAGCAGGCGCAGCAGCTCGTACTGCGTCGCGTCGACGTCCTGGTACTCGTCGACGAAGATCCACCGCCAGCGCGCCCGGTACTGCTCAACCAGCTCAGGCTCGTCGCGCAGCAGGGCGACCGGCAGCGTGACCAGCTCGTCCAGGTCGACAAGATTGTTGGCGCGCAGCAGCTTGGTGTACGCCGCCTCGTCGTCACCGGCCTCCGCCCGCGCCTCGGCGCGCTGGGTGTCGTCGGCGATGCCGAACCCGTCCTGCAGGCCGGCGGCGGCCGCCCGCTCGCGCAGGATCGCGAGGCCCAGCGAGTGGAACGTCGCCACCGTCACGTCTTCGGCGACCGGGCCGAGCAGCCCGTCGAGCCGCACCCGCAGCTCCTCGGCCGCCCGCCGGGTGAACGTGATCGCCAGGCAGTGCTCGGGGTAGACGTTCAGCTCGGCACACAGGTACGCGATGCGGTGCGTCAGCGTGCGGGTCTTGCCGGTACCCGGACCAGCCACGATCAGCAGCGGCCCGCCGGGCGCGGACGCGGCGACGCGCTGGAGGGCGTCGAGCCGGTCGAGTAGGCCGGTGCCGACCTCCTCCATGCCGGAGAGCATCGGCTCGAAGGGCTCGTGAGGCGAGGGTGGCGGCGGGATCGGCGGGGCCGCCTTGGCGACGGGGCGTTTCCGCTCGGGTGCGGGCTCGGCCTTTCGTTTCGGCGCCGGCTCCGCTGGGCGTCGCTGCGCGGGCACGGGTACCTCGAACAGGGCGTCCGCCTGGTGGTGATGCCCGCCGCGGGGCAACTCCTCCGGCTCGAAGATCTTGATGATCCCGTACTCACCGTCGTACCCGGGAATGCGCCGCACCTCACCGCGGCGCAGGCGCGCGACGGCCTCGGCCAGCAGTTCGCCGCCCGCCTGGCCGATGTCGGCCAGCGGCGCCTTGGTGAGGATCTCAAGCTCGGGCCCGAGCGCGGCGACAAGCGTGTTGACCTGGCCGTCGACGGTCTTGGACTTGGGTCCGACGCCGTGGATCTCGCCGACGATCTGCGGCAGCGACAGCAGGTGGGTGACGGCCTTCGCGCCGGGCCGCGCGTCAGTGCGGTCGGCGAGGTCTTCCACCCGGCTCAGCACCCCGACGGTCAGCGGCTTTCCACACTCGGGGCACTGCCCGCCCGCCTCCCGGGTCTGGCTGGGCTGCCAGTTCACGCCGCAGGCGCGGTGGCCGTCGGCGTGATACTTGCCCTCTTCGGGGAAGAACTCGAGGGTGCCGTGCAGTCCGTCACCGGTGCGCAATGCCTCGCGTACGCCGTAGTAGTCGAGCGGAGCGGTCAGCACGGTCGCTTCGCGGGCCAGCGCCGGCAGCGAGTGCGCGTCCGAATTGGACACCAGCTGGTACCGGTCCAGGCTGGACACCCGCCAGTTCATCTCCGGGTCGGAGGAGAGCCCGGTCTCCACGGCGAAGATGTGGTCGGCCAGATCGGCGTAGCAGTCGGCGATCGCGTCGAAGCCGGACTTTGAGCCGAGCGCGGAGAACCACGGCGTCCAGATGTGCGCCGGCACCAGGTATCCGTCGGGGCTGGCCTCCAGCGTGATCTCCAGCAGGTCACGGGAGTCGAGGCCGAGGATCGGCCGGCCGTCGGCGCCGATGTTGCCGATCCGGCCGAGCGCCGTGTTGAAGCGTGCCACCGCGTCGAGATCCGGCAGGTAGATCAGGTGGTGCACCTTGCGGGTGCGGTCGCCGCGCTTGTAGATCGTGGAAATCTCCACCGAAAGCATGAACCGCACCGGGTGCGCCTCAGCGGTGCTGGCGAGCCGGGGCGGCAGCTTGCGAGCGATGTCGCGCTCGGCCTCGGGGCTCAGCCGGAACAGGCCCGGCTCGGCGGGGTGCAGCGCCTCCCGCAGGTGGTCGTACCACGCGGGGTGCGTGAAGTCGCCGGTGCCGAGGAGGCTGACTCCTTTGCGCCGGGCCCACCAGGCCAGGTTCGGCAGATTGAGATCGCGGGAGCAGGCGCGCGAGTACTTGGAGTGGATGTGCAGATCCGCGACGTACGGGTTCGCGGGGAAGCCGTCCTGAGGTGCAACGCTGAACGGAGGCACGCCGCATAGTGCCATGCGCTCCACTGTCCGCGCGCGGCGCCACGCTCTAGCGTGACCAATGACGCTCAGCCGACAGCGGTGAGTTCTACCAGGGTGACCTGGGGTGGTGCGCCCACACGGACGGGTGGCCCCCAGAATCCGGCGCCGTTGGTCACGTACACCTGGGTGCCGTCGATGGTGGCGAGACCGTTGACGACCGGCTGCTCCAGCGCGACGAGCAGGTGGAACGGCACCATCTGGCCGCCGTGGGTGTGCCCGGACAGTTGCAGGTCGACGCCGTGCTTGGCCGCCTCGTGCACCTGTACCGGCTGGTGGGCGAGCAGCACGACCGGCCGGCTGGAGTCGCGGCCGCCGAAGGTCTTGGCGAAGTCCGGCCCGTCGTCGAAGTCTTCACCGGTGACGTCGTTGACGCCGGCCAGGTCGAGGCCATCGATCTCCAGCCGCTCGTTGCGGAGCGGGCGGACGCCAAGAGCGGTCAGCTCGTCGAGCCACGGCTCGTATCCCGAGAAGTATTCGTGGTTGCCCGTCACGAAGAAGCTGCCTCGGCGGGAGCGCAGGTCGCGCAGCGGCGCGGCGGCGGCGCCCAGCTCCTCGACGGTGCCGTCGACCAGGTCGCCGACCACCGCCACCACGTCGGCGTCCATGTCGTTGATCATGGAGACGATCCGCTGGGTGTGGCTGAGGCCGCGCAGCGGTCCAAGGTGGATGTCGGACACGAGGGCGATCCGGGTGCCGTCCATGGAGCGGGGGAGCTTCGCGAGCGGTACGCGCACCCGGTCGATCTGCGGCGGACCGAGCGCGCTGCGAACGCCGTACCCGGTGACGCTCGCGGCGGTGAGGCCGGCGAAGATCGCGGCCCCGCGCGCGAGCAGCAACCGGCGGCTGTTGTCGTGATCCTCTGGCGCGGGTGCCGGGGTTTCGGACGCGGGCGGCTCGGCGGGCGGACCGCCCACGGCCGCGCCCACCTCCACGCGCTCCGGTGCTGGTGCCGCGGCGGCACGGCGCCGCCGCACCCGCAGCCAGATCTTGGCCGCCAGCATCGGGATCTCTAGGAGGACGAGCGTGACCAGCAGGTAGAACATCAGCGCCAGCCACAGGTATCCCGGCCACGCGAGCCACCACACGCCCACCCGGGTGCCGACGAGAGTGGCGGCGACCAGCACGGGGAGCACGATCGCGGCGATGCCACCGGCGCGCCGCCACGGGCCCGGGCGCGTGGTGTCGCGAACCAGGCGCTTCCAGAGGTACAGGTGGATCAGGCCCAGGACGACGACGGCGAAGACCAGGAAGCCCACGATCAACTTTTACCCCCCAGCGAATGGGGGCAGCACATCCACCGTCACCCCGTCAGGCAGCGCTTCGCTGCGATCATGACAGGCGACTCCGTCGACGAGGAAACTGGCCGCCTTGAGAACGGTGCCCAGCCGTTCGCCGCGCCGGCTCGTCAGCTCGACGGCCAGCTGGTCGAGCGAGAATCCGGCTGGTGCCGCGTCGTGGTCCGTTCCCGCGGCGGCGCGCGCGCCAGCGAAGTACCGCACGGTGATCATGGTCAGCCGCCGATCGCGGACATGGGCCGGGCCGGCTGGAGAAACTTCGCGTCGTCGATGCCGTGGCCGGCGCGCTTGCCCCACATCGCGGCCCGCCACCGCCGGGCGATCTCGTCGTCGTCGGCTCCACCGCGTAAGGCACTCCGCAGGTCGGACTCGTCGGTCGCGAAGAGGCAGTTGCGCACCTGGCCGTCGGCGGTCAGGCGGGTGCGGTCGCAGTCGCCGCAGAAGGGCCGGGTGACGCTGCCGATGACGCCCACCTTGGCCGGCCGCCCGTCGAGGCCGCTCGCGCCGTCGACGAGCCACGTCTCGGCGGGCGCCCCGCCACGCTTGGCCGGGTCGGGCAGGAGCGTGAACTCGGCCTGGAGCGCGGCAAGGATCTCCGCGGCGGTGATCATCGTGGCGCGATCCCAGGCGTGCTGGGCGTCGAGCGGCATCTGCTCGATGAACCGCAGCTCGTAGCCGTGTGCCAGGGCGAACCGGAGCAGCGCCGGCGCCTCGTCGTCGTTGATGCTGCGCAGCAGCACAGAATTGATCTTCACGGGGGTCAGGCCGGCGGCCACGGCGGCGGTCAGTCCGGCCAGTACGTCGTGGTGGCGGCGCCGGTGCGTCAGCCGCTCGAACCGCTCACTGTCGAGCGTGTCCAGCGAGATGTTGACCCTGTCCAGCCCGGCCTCGCGCAGCGGCCGGGCGAGGCGCTCCAGGCCGATGCCGTTGGTGGTCAGCGACAGCTGTGGCCGGGGCGCCAGCTCGGCGCTCGCCGCGACGATCTTGGTAAGGCCGGGGCGGATCAGCGGCTCGCCACCGGTGAAGCGCACCTCGCGTACCCCGAGCCGCTCGACGGCCACCCGCACGAGCCGGATCACCTCGTCGTCGGTGAGCACCTCGGAGTTGGGCAGCCAGGGCAGGCCCTCGGGTGGCATGCAGTACGAGCAGCGCAGGTTGCACCGGTCGGTCAGCGAGACCCGCAGGTCGGTCGCCACCCGCCCGTATCGATCAACGAGCCCTGCGGACGTCACCTCTCGACGGTACCCCGCCAGCGCCTACAACAGCGCACGGGCCGTTGTGCGTACCGCGCTTCGGTACGCGGCGCCGAACAACGCGGTATGTACCAGCAAAAGGTGTAATTGGTGCAGTGGTATCCGATCCCGCCAGCCCTCCGCGAGCGGCCACGCCTCGTTGTACGCGGCGAGGATGCGCTCAAGGTGCGGGGCGCCGCCGAAGAGCGCGAGCTGTGCCAGGTCGGTCTCGCGATGGCCGCCGTGGGCCGCGGGA
This sequence comes from Phytohabitans aurantiacus, assembly GCF_027923225.1. Taxonomy (GTDB): domain Bacteria; phylum Actinomycetota; class Actinomycetes; order Mycobacteriales; family Micromonosporaceae; genus Phytohabitans; species Phytohabitans aurantiacus. Next base: position 448,525 of record NZ_BSDI01000001.1, on the reverse strand, counting down.
TCCACCAGCCAGGCCCGCCCGCTCGCGCCCCACAGCACGTTTCCGGGCCACAGGTCACCGTGGATCCGGGCGGGTGGCTCGGCGCCGCCGTACCCGTCGATGCGGGCGATCACCCCCTCCACCGCCGCGACCTCTGCCGGGCCCAGCGCGTCCCGGTCCGCCGACATGCGCAGGTAAGGCGTCAGCCGGTGAGCGGCGAACCACCGCGGCCACGGGCCACGATCCGGGTCGTTGCCCGCGGGGAGCGAGCCGATGAAGCCCGGCCACCGCGCGCCGAACGCCTCCGCCCCCGCGCGGTGCGTCGCGGCCAGCTCGCGTCCAAAGTGCTCGGCCGCCGCGGGCGACGGCTCGCCGGGGTCGATCCACTCCAGCGCGAGCAGGTCGGGCAGCGCGACCACAACCTCAGGGACCGGGACTCCGCCGGCCGCACGCAGCCAGCGCAGGCCAGCGGCCTCGGCTTCGAAAAACCCAGCGGGCACCGGCTCCGTGCCCCGCCACGCCTTGGTGAACAGCGAGTTGCCGTCGTCGAGGGTGAGCCGGGAGGCGGTGCAGATGCTGCCCCCGGTGACGGGCGTCTCCCTTATCCGCTGGTGGGTCAGGAAGGTGGGGAGGTGCTGCGGATGAGCCCGTATGTACGCCAGGTCCATTGAGGCAACCTAACCAAGTGGGTGTCGCCGCAGGCAGAACAGGGGTATGCATTACGTCATGGCGGTGACGATCAGGTCATACCGGCCGAACGACCACAGCGCCGGGCGCCGGCTCTGGGTGGAGTTGGCCGCGCAACACCGGCAGCTCTACGACGACCCGCGCTTCGGCGGCGCCGACCCGGGTGCCGAGTTCGAGGAGTACCTGACCCGGCTCGACCTTTCCGGTGTGTGGGTCGCCGACCATCCCGAAGACGGTGTCGTCGGTCTCGTCGGGCTGATCATGAAGGGCCGGTCGGGTGAGGTCGAACCCGTCGTCGTGACGGAGGCGCGTCGTGGCCAGGGCATCGGCCGGGCTCTGCTCGACCACGTGGCCACCGAGGGCCGCAAGCGGGGGCTGGCGTCCCTGACGATCTCGCCGGAGTCGCGCAACGTCGACGCGATCCGCAGCCTGCACGCGGCCGGTTTCGACGTGCTCTCCGCCCTGGAGCTGACGCTCGACCTCGGCAAGCGAGAACCGGAACGGCAGGACGGATTGGACATCCACCAACTCCGATTCCGCTCCTAGCAGGAGCAATACGGAGCGTGCCTGTGGATAACCCGCGTGTCGTCCACAGGCCCTACCGATCACCTGTCGGTGGCGGCCAGGCTGCCTCGCATGACGCCCACGATGTCGCTTCGTTCCCCCGCCGACATGATCGCCGCCATTCCCTACCTGCTGGGCTTCCACCCGACCGAGAGCATGGTCGTGGTGGGCATGCGCGACCAGCGGATCGAGTTCGCCGCACGCGGTGACCTCGACGCGCCGCCCGGTTCCGTCGACTACTACACCGCTGTGGTCCTCCGGCAGGACGTCGAGGCGGTGGCCGTGCTCGGATACGGGCCCGCCGACCTGGTCGACGGGCCCGTGAAGGAGACCAGCGCCGCGCTCGAAGAGCACGGCTTGACCCTGATCGAGGCACTGCGCGTGTCCGATGACCGGTACTGGTCGTACCTGTGCGCCAATCCCGAGTGCTGCCCGCCCGACGGCGTGCCGTACGACGTGGCCAGCAGCGACATCGCGGTCGCCGCCACGCTGTCCGGCCAGGTGGCGCTCCCCGACCGGCAGGCGCTGGTGCGGCGGATCGAGCCGGTGTCGCACCTCGCCCGCGAGTCGATGCGGCAGGCCACCGAGCGCGCCGACGCCCGGCTCGCCGAGATGCTGGGCGCGGTCGCTCCCGGTGACGTGCTCGGCGGCCGGGCGGTGCGAGACGCGGGCGCGGCGGCGGTCCGCGCGGCGGTGGCCCGGCACCGAGAGGGTGGCCAGCTGACCGACGACGAGGTGGCCTGGCTGACGGTGCTGCTCGTGCACCTGCCGGTGCGCGACTACGCGTGGGAGCACACCGGGCACGAAGACTGGTTCGTCGACCTCTGGGCCGACGTGGTGCGGCGCGCCGAGGAAGAGCTCGTGGCCGGGCCAGCGAGCCTGCTCGCCTACGCCGCGTGGCGCTCCGGCCAGGGCGCGCTCGCGCACGCCGGCATCGATCGGGCGCTCGCCGCCGACCCGGCGTACGCGATGGCGCTGCTCATGCGCGACGTGCTGCAGCGCGCCATCCCGCCGTCCACCCTCGATCAGTACCCGGTGCCTGAGCAGACCCGGGCGGGCGCCTGGCGACCCAGGGCACCTCGCCGAGCTAGGGCTTGACCCGTTCCGCGCGGGAGTACACGTTCATGGTCGCGCCGCGCAGAAAGCCGACGAGGGTCATGCCGGCCTCGGCGGCCAGGTCGGCGGCGAGCGTGCTGGGAGCCGATACGGCGGCCAGTATCGGCAGGCCGGCCATCCATGCCTTCTGGGTCAGCTCGAAACTGGCTCGCCCGGAAACCAGCAGCAGATGGCCGGCCAGCGGCAGGCGCCGCTCCCGCACCGCCCAGCCGATGACCTTGTCGACGGCGTTGTGGCGGCCCACGTCTTCGCGGATCGCCACCAGGTCGCCGCCGGCTGTGAAGAGGCCGGCGGCGTGCAGCCCGCCGGTGCGGTCGAAGACCCGCTGTGCGGCACGCAGGCGGTCGGGCAGCCCAGCCAGCACACCGGCGGCCACCGTGACCGGGTCGTCGGCGACGTCGAACCGCGACCGGGTGCGCACCGCGTCGATGCTCGCCTTGCCGCACACGCCGCAGGAGCTGGTGGTGTAGAAGTTCCGCGTCGGGTCGGTCGCGGGTGGCGGCACGTCAGCGGCCAGCACGACGTCGACCACGTTGTACGTGTTCGGCGTCTCGGCGCCGGCGCACAGCTGGGCGGTCACCACGTCGTCGGCGCCGCCGATGATGCCCTCGGTGAGCAGGAAGCCGATCGCGAGATCCAGGTCGTCGCCCGGAGTCCGCATGGTCACCGCCAGCGGCTTCGGCCGCACCCGGATCTCCAGCGGCTCCTCTGCTGCGAGCGTGTCAGTGCGGCGGGTCGACGTCGACCCGCCGCCGTCGATCCGCACCACCGTGCGGCGATCCGAGGCCCGTCCCATGCCTCCATCCTCTCTCTCCCCAATTCGTGCCACAGCTAAGCCGGCCACCCATCGCTCGGCAGGCGGCCTTCGAAGCCCTGTCAGAGCCGGCCAGCGGGCCGGAGAAACTGAGGGAGGAGCCCCATGGGTTCGAAGAAGACGGCACGGCGGGCGTCGGTTCTGGCGACCGCGCTGACCGGCGGCGTGACCGGGCTGGCACTGGTCGCCTTCGCCACCGGGATGGTGCCGGCCGGCATGTGGTTCTCCGGTTCGTCCGAGTCTTCGTCGGAGTCTTCGTCCGAGTCGGAGTCGTCCGAGGTGACGAACGTGTCCTCGGCGCGCACCGACGGGTACGGCGACCGCGACGACCTGTTCGTGCTGACCGAGGGCGGCCGCCTGTACCGGTTCGACAAGTTCGGCACTGGTCGGCAACTGCTCAACGTGAAGGTCACCGGGCTGGCGGCCGGCGAGCGGCTCGTGGGCATCGACACCCGCCCGGCGAACGGCCAGCTCTACGGCGTGGGCAGCACCGGCCGGCTCTACGTGATCGACCCGGCCAGCGGCGCCGCGACGGCGGTCGGCCAGGCATTCGTGACCGCGCTGTCCGGCAAGCGCTTCGGCGTCGACTTCAACCCGACCGTCGACCGGCTGCGGATCGTCAGCGACGCCGGCCAGAACCTGCGGATCGACCCGACGACCGGCGCGGTGGCGGGCGTCGACACCAACCTGTCCGGCTCGGCGACCGGCGCGGCGTACACGAACAGCGTTGCCGGCGCGGCGAACACCGCCCTGTACGACATCGACAGCAGGCGCGACCAGTTGGTTCTGCAGGGCACCAAGCCCGGCGTCATGCCCGCCGTGTCGCCGAACACCGGTCAGCTTTTCCCGGTTGGGCGGCTCGGTGTCGAGGTCGACGGGCTCGACGGCTTCGAGATCGTGGGTGCGGCCAGGGGCGCGACGTTCCAGGAGTCGGACTACATCGCGGTGGCGGGCGTGCGGCTCAAGGGCAAGAAAGACAGCACCCTGGTGCGGATCGACCTGCGTACCGGCCGGGCGACCGTCAAGGGCAAGCTGCCCCGGGGCGTCGTCGGGCTGACCGCCTCGGCGGGCGCACCCACCACCGTGTACGCCACGACCGCGCGCAACGACCTCGTGCGCTTCGACCGGGCCACTCTCAAGATCCGCTCGCAGCGACCGATCACCGGCCTGGCCGCGGGGGAGAAGCTGGTCGGCATCGACGTCCGGCCGGCAAACGGGCAGCTCTACGCGCTCGGCAGCACCAACCAGGTGTACGTGGTCAACCCGGTGACCGCGGTCGCCACCCGCGTCGGCACGCCGTTCACGCCGAGCGTCCAGGGCACCGCCGTGGGCTTCGACGTCAACCCCGTCGTCGACCGCCTGCGCGTGGTCACCAGTACCGGCCAGAACCTGCGACTGGTACCGGACACCGGCGCCGTGGCCTCGGTCGACAAGCCGCTGGCGTACGCGGACGGCCGGCAGCCGAGGGTCGCACACGCGGCGTACACCGAGAACCGGGTCGGCACCACCGCCACCACGCTGTACGACATCGACAGCGGGATCGACGCGCTCGCGGTGCAGAACCCGCCGAACGACGGCGCGCTGACCGTCACCGGCCCGCTCAAGGTCAACGTCGATGGGCCGGGCGGTTTCGACATCGCGGCCGACGGCCGGGCGCTGGCCGCGCTCGCCCAGTCGGGCGGCACCCGGATCTACTCGATCGACCTGAACACCGGTAAGGCGAAGGCGATCGGCAAGGTCGGCCGCGGCAGCGTCCTCACCGGCCTGGCGGTAGCACCGCGCGGCATCTAACCCCCCCCACCCGTGATCAGGGCGTCCCTCAAGTTGCTCTAGCGACTTCAGGGACGCCCTGATCACTGTGGGGGTGGGTAGCGTGAGGGGGTGACGGGCGGATTTGGGGCGATCGTGCTGGCCGGTGGCCGGGCGCGCCGCATGGGCGGCGTCGACAAGCCACTGCTCCCGGTCGGCGAGCGCTCGATGCTCGACCGCGTGCTCGACGCCTGCCGGGAAGCCGCGCCGCGCGTGTTGGTCGGGGCGGTCCGCGGTACGCCCCCGGACGTCCGGGTCACCCGCGAGGAGCCACCCGGCGGCGGCCCGGTCGCCGCGCTCGCCGCTGGGCTCGCGCGCCTCGACGACGACACCGCGACGGTCGCCGTCCTGGCGGCCGACCTGCCCTTTCTCGACCCCGATGCGTTGGCCACCCTGCGTACGGCGCTCCGCAGCGGCGCGTACGACGGCGTGGTGTTCGTGGACGAGAGCGGCCGCCGGCAGCTTCTGTGCGGCGCCTGGCGGGTCGAGTCGCTGCGCGCGGCGCTCAGCCGCCTCGGTGACAGTGCGGGCGCCTCGATGCGCGGGCTGCTGGCTGGCTTGTCGGTAGCGGAGGAGGGGTGGAGCCGTCCGGGCCCGCCGCCGTGGTTCGACTGCGACACTCAAGAGGATCTGGAGCGGGCCGAGGAGTGGGCGAGGCGACGATGACGCTGGACGAGTGGACCGCCGCGGCGTGCGCCGAGCTCGGGCTGGACCCGGCTGAGGCGCACACCGCGGCGGTGCTGGACCTGGCCCGCGAGGTGGCGCACAACGTGCTGCGCCCGGGCGCGCCGGTCACGGCGTACCTGCTGGGGCTGGCGGTGGGGCGCGGCGCCGACCCGGCCGGGGCCGCCGCGCGCCTCACCGCCCTGGCCCAGCGCGCCGGCGGCGACGGGACCGCCGGCGGCCAGGCGTGACCTACGGATCGACGACCACGGTGCAGGTGTAGGTACCCGGCACCAGGTCCTGGAAGGTCTCCGACGTGTCGTCGAAGTCCGATGGCGTGCCGTCGGGCGGCGTGGCCGTGAGCCCGGTGCAGGCGATCGTGGCCGCGGTGCCGCCCGGCACCTGAGACTCGAAGGTGACGGTGATCTTCGACAGTGGCGTGTTCGTGAAGGTCACGGTCTCGCCGGCGTATGGGTTGTCGGTGCAGTTCGCCTTGTTGTCGACCGTGACGTTCTTGTCCGCCTCACCCACGTAGTTCGCCGGGGTGACCTCGTGCACCGTGTAGCTGCCCATGGCCAGGTTGTCGAAGCACGCCTTGCCGTTGGCGCCGGTCGTCTTGGTCACGCCGTTGACGGTGAAGTCGACGCCCGCGTGCGGGTGGTCGCCCGGACCGGCGGCGGCGTGCTTGCGCACCTTGGTGACCAGGATGGCGCCGCGCTGCCGCGGGTCGATGAAGGTGAGCGTGACCGTGGCGTCCGCCGTGACGGTGGCGTGCTGGTCGGCCGCCGTGTCGTGGTTCGGCGGTGTCACGGTCTCGACCACCCAGTACTCCCCGGCGAGAACGTTGCCGATGGTGCACTCGCCGTTGGCGGCGGTGGTGCACTTCTGGGTGGTGATGGTGTCTTCGGCGCCGCGGCTGCCGCCGACCGGTGCGTTGTCCTTGTACAGCGTGAACTCCGCGCCCGCGAGCGCCGCTCCGGTGTCGTCCTTCTTGATGATCTTGACGCCGCCGCAGTTGCTGATGTTGACCGCGACCGGTGGCACGAAGTCCTTCAGCGCGGCGGTGAACGAGTCGGACGAGCGGCTCTTGAGGTAGGCCGCGCCGAATCCGGCGCACACGTTCGGGTTGGGGAACAGCGCCGACAGCTTGACCTGCGCCTCACCGAACGTGCGTGCGCTGTGTGCGCCCAGCCCGTCGGCCTCGCCAGCCGGGATGCTCAAGGTGTTGATCGAGCCGGTGGCCAGGTTCGAGCTCGTCAGGTTGGTCGGCGTTCCCCACGCGCTGCCGGTCCAGGTGCGGATCGACAGCTGCGGCTTGGTGCCGCCCTGTGACAGGTCGTAGATGATGAGCAGGTCACCGGCTGTCCGGACGGGGGTTATCCCGTTCGTCGACAGCGTGCTGCTCTGGTTGAACTCGAAGTCCATGTTCGTCGTGCCGGACGGGTCCTGGACGCGCGACCAGAACAGGTTCAGGAACCCCGTGCTGGTGTTGCCCTCCTGGTACACGCCGAACCACTTCAGGTCGCTCTTGTTCGGCGGGATGCCGCCGTCGACGACCGATGGCACCGCGGTGTCTTCCTTGGAGCCCTGCCCGAACGACTCGTCGGACTGCCCGCTCGCGGTGTCTTCCTTGCGGGTCTCGTTGACGCTCGCCCAGTCGATCGACGGCGCCGGGTCGTCGACCTTGATGTTGGCGTCCGTGTCGATCTCAAAGTTGCTGCCGGCCAGGCTCACCTCGGGATGAGTGGCCGAGGCCATCGTCGGTGTGAGCACCATTGCCACACTGACCGCCGCGATCATCGCGGCCCGTATCGACCGGTTCATGACCGATCCCCCCAACTCCCCGTCGAGAGTGGGTGCAGGAGCCGCGCCGGTCGGTTCATTCCGCAGAGCCGGCCGTCCCATACGCAGCCGATGCAACCAACCGGCTCACGCTATGCCCATCGAACAGCTACGGATTGACAACCGGCGCGTAGCTGGCCGTTCGGGTCAAAGGTGTCGGCTAACCGCTCGGCTCCAGGCGGACGATGATCTGTTTGGAGGTCGGCGTGTTGGACCCCTCGGCCGTCGAGTCGAGCGGGACCAGGACATTCGCCTCGGGGAAGTAGGTAGCGGCGCAACCGCGTGCGGACGGGTACGACACCACCCGGAAGTCCGGCGCCCGGCGCTCCACCTTGTCGTCCCACTCCGAGACAAGATCGACGAGGGCGCCGTCGGCGATGCCGAGTTGGGCCAGGTCGTCCGGGTTGACGAAGACCACCCGGCGGCCGGCGTGCACCCCTCGGTACCGGTCGTCCAATCCATAGATCGTGGTGTTGTACTGGTCGTGGCTGCGCACGGTCTGCAGGAGCAGCCGCCCCTCGGGCACCTGGATCGGCGCCAGCGGGCCGGATGTGAAGAGCGCCTTGCCGGACGGCGTGGGAAACTCGCGCCTGTCGCGTGGCGGGTGCGGCAGCGTGAACCCGCCGGGGCGGCTCACCCGCACCTCGAAGTCGGCGAAACCGGGCACCACGGCGCCGATCAGCTCGCGGACCGCGCGGTAGTCGGCCTCGTACGCCGCCCACGGGATCGTCGACTCGGGAAGTACCGCCTGCGCCAGCCGCGCGACGATCGACACCTCGGAGAGCAGGCTGGACGAGGCGGGCGCCAGGCGCCCCCGCGAGGAGTGCACGGCGGACATCGAGTCTTCGACCGTGACGAACTGGTCGCCGGAGAGCTGCCGGTCGCGTTCGGTGCGGCCCAGGCACGGCAGGATCAGCGCGGTTTCGCCCGGTACGACGTGCGACCGGTTGAGCTTGGTGGACACGTGGACGGTGAGCGCGCAGGCCCGCAGCGCCGCGTGGGCGACCGCGGTGTCGGGTGTAGCCGCCGCGAAGTTGCCGCCCAGCCCCACGAAGACGCGCACCCGCCCGTCACGCATCGCGCGCAGAGCCTCGACGGTGTCGTATCCCCGCTCGGCGGGCATCGGCACACCGAGCCGCTCCGACAGCGCGGGCAGCCAGGCCGGCGGCTCGTGCCAGATACCCATCGTGCGGTCACCCTGCACATTGGAGTGTCCGCGGACCGGGCACAGGCCGGCGCCGGGGCGGCCGATCATGCCGCGCAGCAACTGCACGTTGACGATCTCGCGGATGGTGGCCACCGAGTCGCGCTGCTGTGTCAGGCCCATCGCCCAGCACACGATGGTCGCGCTGGAGGCGGCGAACATGCGGGCTGCGGCCTCGATCTCCCCGCGCGGCAGGCCGGTCGCCGCGGCCACCGCGGGCCAGTCCAGCGAGTCGAGCGCCGCCCGGTACTCCTCGTAGCCGCCGGTGTGTCCGTCCACAAACGACTCGTCGACCGAGCCCCAGGCCACGAGCAGCGCGGCGATCGCGCGGAAGAGTGCCTGGTCGCCGCCCACCCTGATCTGGAGGTACCGGTCGGCGAGCGGCGTGCCCTGCCCCACGAGCCCGCGCGGCTTCTGCGGGTTGCGGAAGCGGATCAGTCCCGCCTCGGGCAGCGGGTTGACGGCGAGGATCTTCGCGCCGCGACGCTTGGCCTCTTCGAGCGCGGAGAGCATGCGCGGATGGTTGGTGCCGGGGTTCTGCCCCACGACCACGATCAGCGCGGCTTTGTGGATGTCGTCGAGCGTGACCGAGCCCTTGCCGACCCCGATCGTGCCCGAGAGCGCCACACCGGACGACTCGTGACACATGTTGGAGCAGTCGGGCAGGTTGTTCGTGCCGTACGCCCGCGCGAAGAGCTGGTACAGGAAGGCTGCCTCGTTCGAGGTGCGGCCGGAGGTGTAGAAAGCGGCCTCGTTGGGCGCGGCGGCCCGCAGGTGCTCGGCGGTGAGCGCGAACGCCTCGTCCCACGAGATCGGCGTGTAGTGGTCGGCACCGGGGCGGCGCACCATCGGCTCGGTCAGCCGGCCCTGCTGTCCCAACCAGTGGTCGGTGCGCTCGGCGAGCTCGTCGATCGTGTGCTCGGCGAAGAACTCGCGGGTCACCCGCCTCAGCGTCGCCTCTTCCGCGACCGCCTTGGCACCGTTCTCACAGAACTCCGTGTGTGACCGCTTGCCCGGTGGCGGCTCCGGCCATGCGCACCCGGGGCAGTCGAAACCGTCCGGTTGATTGATCCGCAGGAGGGTCAGCGCGGTCCGGCGTACGCCCATCTCGTCGATCCCCGCGCGGAGCGCGTGAGTGACCCCGGGCAGGCCCGCCGCCGAGCGCTCGGGCCGGGTGATCCGGACGCCGCGCTCATCGATGTCGTCACGCGGCGCTTGCTTCGCCATTCCGACACAATAACTCCGGCGACCGCTGGGTAGGGTGATGCTGACGGACGGAGGCGATCATGATCGGCGACCACCCAGCGGGGGGCCACGACCAGCCCCAGGACGCGGTACTGCTCGACGAACCGAGCACGTCCGACCTGCGGGCGAAGGTCACTGACGCGTGGCGCGAGTTCGCCGGCGCGCTTGCCGGCGTGGTGGCGTCGATCGCCGCCGGTGCGCAGCTCGAGCTGACGCTCGACCCCACCGCGTCGGGCACCGGCGACGCCGTGTACTCCGTGAGCGTCGAAATCGACGAGGACGGCCGGGTCGACGCGCTGGCGGTGGGCAACGCCGGGTTGCCCGCGGGCTACCGGATGGACCGGGCGGCGGTGGCCGACATGGTGGCGCTCGGCTGGTCCCCGCCCGGTGTCATGGAGGGCTCGGGTGAGCACTTCGGCCTGCGAGCCACGGTCGGCGACGCGAAACGGCTCGCCGGCACGATCACCCGAACGCTGCGCGACGTGTACGGGGCACCGCATCCGGCGTTCCTGGTCTACGCGGTACACGACCCGGACGGTGAGCCCATCCCGGTGACGCCGCTCGGCACCGCGCGGCTCGATCCCGACCTCGGCGCCAACGGCATCGAGATCCTCGCGCCCGGCTCGGCTGGCGGCCCTGACGTCGGCGACGTGCTCGAGCTCGACGAGCAGGTGCGCATGGTCGTGGCCGCGATGATGAAGAGCACTCCTGAGCAGCTCCAGGTCGACTCCGACGGCGACATCGGCATCCGGGCCGGCTCGGCGATGGTGTTCGTGCGGGTGCGTGACAACCCGCCCCTGGTCGACGTGCTCTCGCCGGTGCTCACCGAGGTCGAGCCGACCGAGCAGCTCTACGTGAAGCTGTCGGAGCTGACCAACCGCATGCCGATCGGCCGGCTCTACTGCACCAACGACACGGTGTGGGCGTCCATCCCCGTCTTCGGGCGCAACTTCCAGTCCACCCATCTGATGCTGGCAGTACAGGTGATGACCGGACTGGCGGACGAGCTCGACGACCGGTTGCACGGTGAGTTCGGCGGCAAGCGGTTCTTCGGAGAGGGCGACAAGCCGACGCACCGCGACGGTGACGACCACCGCACCGGCATGTACCTCTAGGAAGCATCCTCCGCCTCGTCGGGCTCCTCGTCAGGGCGGGCGCGCTCCTCCGGCTCGTAAGGCGGGAGGTGCGCGATCGCCCAACCGAGGTGCAGACCGCCGTCGTCGGCGGGTGCGAAAGGTGCCGCGCCCATCAGGCGTCCCACTTCAGCCAGGCGCGGGTGTCCATCGTCGACGTCCCCGTCGCCATGAGGCCGGCGTCGGAGAGCGTCCAGAGGGTGTCGCCGACGACCAGCGAGCGGCGGATCATCCCGGTGTCCGGCGCGGCCCGGTGGGTGAGCCGGCTCATCTCCGTGAAGCCCGACTCGCCGACGCGCAGCACGAGCGCGCTCATCTGGCTGGTCCCCTTTGACTTGTCGTAGCTCATCAACGGCACCACCAGCAGGCGGTCCTTCGCCCAGTAGAGGAAGGCGTGCGGGTCGTACTCGGCCTCCGAGCTGCTGTCGGCCACGTGGTGCTGCGACAGCCGGGCCGGCTTGTCCGGGTTGGACACGTCGAAGAGGGAGATCTGTGTGCCCTGCACGCGGCCCTCGGTCGACGCCTCCTGGCCGATCCCGATCACCCGTCCGGGCTCGGTCGGGTGCAGGTACGCCGAGTACCCGGTGATCTTCAGCTCGCCGGCGACGCGTGGCTTGGCCGGGTCGGTCAGGTCCACTGTGTACAGCGGATCGGTCTGCCGGAACGTCACCACATACCCCGTGGTGCCGGCGAACCGGACCGCGTAGATGCGCTCGCCCTTGCCGAGGCCACCCACCCGGCCGGTCTCCTTCAGCTCGCCGCCGGTCGCCTTGAGCACGTACACCGTCGAGCTGGACTTCGGGTTCTCGCCCCACGTGCGGCCGCTGGTGGTGGCCACCCGCAGGTGACCGTCCCATTCGGACATCGCGTACTGGTTGATCAGCCAACCGCGCACGGACGCCGAGGTGACGTACCGCGGCTTGCCCGGCTTCGAGGCGTCGAACTGGTAAATCTCGGTGATCTCGTCTTCGGGCTTCGGTGCCTCGTTGCGCGACTCGAGCCACCGCATGACCCGCCACCGCTGGTCGTTCGCGACGTACAGGTTGCTGCCGTTGCTGTAGACGGTGTCGCCGTCGGCGACCACGCCGACCGGGTCGCCGTTGCCCAGCCCGTCCGAGGAGCCAAGGTCGAAGCTCAGCACCGTCACCATGGACGTGCCGGAGTACGTCTCCGGACGCGACATCCGCCCGCACTCCACGCGTCCCTTGGTGGTCTTCCCGCCCGTGGTGACCGTGTAGTCCGGCAGCCAGGCCGCCTCGTCGGCGCGGTCGATGATGCCGCGGTTCGTGGCGGTGCGCTGTGCCTCGCTGGCGCCCTCCTTGTAGGGGAAGGACAGGAGCGGAGCCGACCGGACGACCACCCGGGCGGTCGACCCGGTCTGGCGCGCGTCGACCAGGCCACCCTCGATCGTGTACCGGCTGACCACACGCGGCTTGCCACTCAGCTCGACGAGGAGCAGCTCAGGCCCCCTCATCTCACCGGGACCGACCGGCTTCGCGACGTCGGACCGGACGGTGTCGGAGGCGGCATAGCTCCAGCCCTCGTGCACCAGGACGAGCGCGCGGTCACCGTGCAGCAGCAGGTTCATGGTCGCCCAGCGCTTGGGGTCGTCGGCGTTGGCCGCGAGGTCTAGCTCGCCCGTGACCTTGCGGCTCGCCGCGTCGACCACGTGCAGTACGCCCCGGCTGACCGTGACGATCCGCTGGCCGTCGGACTTGACGATGTCGGGCTCGTCGACGCCCGCCTCGTGCGTGTTGGTCCCCGAGTGGTCGGGGATCGCCGCCTTGTTCGCCGATGTCGCGCCGCCCGCGCTCTCGGCTCCCGAGCGTTGCGCGTCACCGGCGCCGGTGAGGGGAATGCCGCGTTCGTCACCCACGCCGCCGAAGCCCCACGGACCCACGTACTCCTTCGCCGCGGACTTCATGTCCTTGAGCGCCGCGGCGCACGAGTCGAACGCGACGAGCTTGAACGCGCCGGCGGGCACCGCCTGGTCGCGGCGCGGCGGTTGGGGGTCCGGGTCCGACGAGGTACACCCGGTGAGCGCGGCCAGCAGTGCCAGCGGTGCGGCCGCGGAGAGCGCGAGTCGGGGTGTCATGCGGGCTTGGACGCGGGGCGGGCGGCTCCAGTTCCCTGATTTCCAGTGAGTGCGCCGCCGCCCGCAGACCGCACAAAGCGGCGGGAGCGAAGCGACCAGAGCGACTGCGGTCTACAGGGCGGCTTTCAGGCGCGCGAACGACCCGAGCGGAGCGAGGGCATCAGCTCAGCCGGTCGGGGCTCAGCGGGTCGGGTGCGGCCACCACGGTGGGGGAGTCGACCAGCCGGGACAGCACGATCGTGCTGCGGGTCGAGGTGACGAACGGCTGGGCTCGCAGCCGCTCGAGCGCGTCTTCGAGGTGGCCGATGTCGGCGGCACGCAGGTGCACCAGCGCGTCGGCCTGGCCGGAGACCGTGTACGCACCGATCACCTCGGGCAGCCGGCGGACCGCGACGGCGATCTGGGCCGGCGTTGTGCGACCGGCGCAGAACAGCTCCACGAACGCCTCGGTGGTCCAGCCGACGGCGGCTGGGTCGATGACGGCCGTGAATCCCCGGATGACTCCGGCGGCACGCAGCCGGTCGACGCGCCGCTTCACCGCTGGCGCCGACAGCGACACCCGCTGGCCGATGTCGGCGTACGACGCCCGAGCGTCGGCGACGAGCGATGCAATGATTCGCTGGTCTACGTCGTCGATCTGCAATGTTTCGCCTCTCCGACGCAAGACTTGCGGCTGTCAAGGCCACTGTAAGGTACCTAATCTTTTGACCGTGACCCTTCAGCGCATGCCGCAAAAGCGGACATACCTCATGTGTCCGCCCGAGTTCTACGCGGTCGACTACGCCATCAACCCGTGGATGGACACGTCGACCCCGGTCGACACCGAGCTCGCGCTCAAGCAGTGGGAGCGGCTGCGGGAAACCCTCACCGGCCTTGGGCACACCGTGCACGTACTGCCGGCCGAGCCGGGACTGCCCGACATGGTGTACGCCGCCAACGGCGCCTTCACGGTCGACGGCGTGGCGTACGGCGCGCGATTCAAGTACGCGCAGCGGACAGCCGAGGCGGCCGCGCACCGGGCGTACCTCGCAGCGCGCGGCTGGACCTGCGTGCCGGCCGCCGAGACCAACGAGGGCGAGGGCGACTTCGCGTACCTGCCAGAGGCGTACGGCGGGCTGATCCTCGCCGGGTACGGCTTCCGCACCGAGCCGGTGGCGCATGTGGAGGCGCAGGATGTGCTGGGGCGACCCGTGGTGTCGCTGCACCTGGTCGACCCGCGCTTCTACCACCTCGACACCGCGCTGGCCGCGCTCGACGACAGCACCGTCGCCTACTACCCGGCCGCCTTCTCGGAAGCGTCGCAGCGGGTACTGCGGCAGCTCTTCCCCGACGCGGTCCGGGCCGACGACGCCGACGCGTACGCCTTCGGGCTGAACCTGGTCAGCGACGGCCGGCACGTCGTGCTGAACAGCGAGGCGACCGGCATGGCGCACAAGGTCGAAGCGGCCGGGTACACGCCGGTGCTCGTCGAGCTGTCGGAGCTGAAAAAGGGCGGCGGCAGCATCAAATGCTGCGTCGCCGAACTCCGCTAACCCAGCGTGCCCAGCTCGTTGATCAGTACGTTTGACAGGACCTGACCGTCGCGGCGCACCTCGCGCAGGTACCACTTCTGCTGCGGGGTGCGTGGCTGGTTGAACTGCCAGCCACCGCGCGGGCTGTCGATCTGGCCGACGCGGCCGAGCATCAGGTTGACCTGCGGCGGGGTGAGCCGGTCGCGGCTGAGCCGGATCGCCTTGTCGAGCACCTGCGCGGCGTCGTACGAGGCCATCGCCGCCGACGACGGGGTCGCGTCGTGCGCCCGGCGGTACGAGGTGGCGAAGAGCCGGTTGGCGGCGTTGTTGATGTCGGCCGAGTAGTTCATCGCGGTGAAGATGCCGCGCGCCTCGTCACCGGTATCGGCCAGCATGGTGCCGTCGGTGAAGAAGCCCGGCGCGTAGATGCGTGCCTGGATGCCCTTGGCCCGGTACTGCTTGACGAACTCGGTGGCCGCCTGACCCGAGTAGAACGCGTAGACCACGTCGGGGTTGATGCCGCGGACCTGGTTGAGCGCGGTATCGAAGAACGACCGGCTCGCGCTCGCGGCCGGGTCGGTGAGCACGGCAGAGGTGAGCCGCGCGTCGCCGCTGCCGAACTCCTGCCGGAAGGCGTCGAACGCGTCCTGCCCGCTGTCGTCGTCGGGCGCCACCACGGTGACGCGCTCCGACGCGACCGTCTCGCGCTTGAGGTATGCGGCGAGCGCGTCGCTCGGCTCGTTGGTCACGTATGACGTGCACCAGATGTAGAGCACGCTCTGGAGGCTGCGCGGGATGCCGTTGGTGGCGATCAGAGGGATCTTGGCGCTTTCCACCGTGTCGCGGATGCCGGCCAGCGCGCCCACGTTGGCGACGCCGGTGAGGGCGAGCGTGCCCTGCTTGGCCAGCGACTCGACGGCGGCCTTGGCAGACTTCGCGTCGGCGCCCTCGTCGGCGATCACCAGCTCGACGGGGTGGCCACCCAGGAGGTTCTGGTTCAGCTCCAGGTACAGCTGGAAGCCGTTGGTGATCTCGTCGCCGATGGCCTTCAGTGAGCCGGTCTGCGGTGCGATAAGGCCGATCTTGACGGGCTCGTCACTGGTCTGCGGCTCGTCAGGGGTCTCCTCCGTGGCGCAGGCGGCGGCCAGCCCGGCCGCTCCGACGGCGGCGAGTAGCTTGAGCGCCTGCCGGCGATCTATCTGCGACACGGTGTTCCTCTCTGTATCTTCCGGGGCCGGATCGCGGCTCCCTCCCCGAGGCTGTCTACCCGGTTGGCGACCCTGCGTCAATAAATGGTGATCATGAGTGCAGGGAATGTAATCCGGCCGTCACCGCTGGCCAGGCGGCCGATTCGGGGTCGATAAGAGCAAAATGCTCCGATTCCGGCAGCTCGTGGAGCGTCACCGGGGCACCAACCTGCCGCGCCATCGCCGCGTACCGCCGGCTCATTTCGATCGGTACGTTTCGGTCGAGGGCGCCATGGACGATCACTGTGGGTGCATGGCCAGGTAGCCGTCCGGAGGGGTCGGCCTCCGTGTACCGATCGGGCACGTCGGTCGGGCCGCCGCCGAGCAGCGCGGCCACCGCGCCACCGTCCAGATCCAGCCGGTACGCCTCCGCGAGGTCGGCGACCGGGGCCAGCGCCACCACGCCGCGCACCGGGGCGGGTGCGACGGCCGAGTACCACAGGGCGAGGTGCCCGCCGGCCGAGTGCCCCAGCAGGATCGGCGGCCCGTCCAGCGCCATCAGCCCCGGCAGGGCCCCAACGGCCGCCACGATGTCAGCGAACGTGCCGGGCCAGCCGCCGCCCGGCTGGCCCGTTCGCCGGTACTCCAGCTGCGCCACGGGGTACCCGAGACGAGCGAGCGCGGCAGCGAGCGGCCCGATGTGCGCGCGGTCCCACTGCGCCCGCCAGAATCCGCCATGCACGACCACGACCAGCGGAAACGTGCGCCCGGACCCATTGGGTGGCAGGCGCACGTCAGCGATCTGATCGGGGTGCTGGCCGTATCTCACCGTCCTGTCAGGGGGCGGCACGGCACGCGTGAGCACGGCGCGAGGGTCGGCGGACATGCACCGACGCTATCCCGCGCCGTGCGCGCTACAGATACTGGCCCGTAGGCCCGCCGTCGGCGCCCTGCCCCTGACCCTGCCGCGTGCCGGGCATGCCAGGCATGACCGCGCCGCCGGGGCCCACGGGCAGCGCGGGCCGGCCGCCACGCATCTGCTCCAGCTGCATGCGGGCGGCCATCTGCTGGGCCACCAGCGCGGCCTGGATGCCGTGGAAGAGGCCCTCCAGCCAGCCGACGAGCTGCGCCTGCGCCACCCGCAGCTCGCCCTCGCTGGGCGTCGCACCGTCTTCGAACGGCAGCGACAGGCGCTCCAACTCGTCGCGGAGCTCGGGCGCGAGCCCGTCTTCCAGCTCGGTGATCGACCGCTGGTGGATCTCGCGGAGCCGGTGCCGGCTCGCCTCGTCGAGCGGTGCGGCACGGACCTCCTCCAGCAGCTGCTTGATCATGCTGCCGATCCGCATCACCTTGGCCGGCTGCTCGACCAGGCGCGATGGGTCTTCGCCTTCGCTCTCCGGGTCGGTGTCGACGGTGCCGACCGGACGTCCGTCCGGACCGACCACCACCACGGTGTTCTGGTGGGCGGCGGCCTCTTCCGGGTTGCGGGGTGCTTCGGTCATACGCCCATCTTCGCGCAGCGCGGGCCCGCGCCGCTCGCCGGTGTCAGTGCGACACGAAGAGCTTCTCCAGGTAGGCCGCCACACCGTCGTCGTCGTTCGAGAGCGTGACGTCGTCGGCGATCTCCCGCACCGCAGGGTGCGCGTTGGCGACCGCCACCGCCCGACCCGCCCAGGTCAGCATCGGTACGTCGTTGGGCATGTCGCCGAAGGCCAGTACCTCGCGCGGGTCGATGCCGTGCCGCTCGCAGAACCACGCCAGGCCAGCGGCCTTGGTGACGCCCGCGGCGGAGATCTCGGCCAGCCCCGAGTACGACGAGTGAGTGGCCTCCGCCACATCGCCCAGCGCCTCGGACACGATCGCCAGGAACGCGTCCGGATCGCGCTCGCTCGCCCGCACCAGCAGCTTCACCGCCGGCAGCGCGGCCAGGTCGTCGGGGGAGTCGAAGACCCGGATCGTCGGGTCGGCCGCATCCCACCGGACCGGCCACCCCGCGTCGTGCCGCAGCCGCCGGCCGTCGTCGACCTCGACTGCGAAGACCGCATCGGGTACCGCCGCCCGCAGTCGCCGCGCCACCTCGGTGAGCAGGTCCGGAGCCAGCGGATCGGCGCGCAGCACCTGGTCTGTGTCCGGGTCGTAGACCACCGCCCCGTTCGCGCAGATCGCCGGGAGAGGCGCGTGCAGTTGGTCGTACACCTGGGCGAGCCACCGCACCGGGCGGCCCGTCACCAGCACGACCGGCGTGCCCTCGGCGGTGATCTGGGCCAGTACGTCGGCGGTGCGCGCGCTGACCGCTCGGTCCTGCCGCACCAGCGTCCCGTCGAGATCCGTGGCGACCAGGCGCGGCGGGGAGTCCATCAACGGGACAGTAGTCGATCGAGGTAGACCGCCACGCCGTCGTCGTCGTTGCGCAAGGTCACCTCGTCGGCGAGGCGCCGCACCGACGGGTGGGCGTTGGAGACCGCGACCCGTCCCCAGCCCGCCCACTCGAACATCGGGATGTCGTTGGGCATGTCACCGAAGACCAGTACCTCGGCCCGGTCGACACCCAGCGCCTCGGCGACCACCATCAGGCCGGTCGCCTTGTCGACGCCGGGCGGGCAGATCTCGACGAACCCGAGCCCCGCCTGCGTGATCGACGCCCGTTCCGGCGAGACGATCTGGCGCGCCGCGGCGAGGAGCGCGTCGACGTCGTGGTCGACGGTGCGGGCGAACGCCTTGATCACCTCGCCCTGGAGGCATTCGGCGCGTGCCCGCTGCTCGAACCTGTCCGGGTACCGCCACGCGGGGTCGTAGTCGCCCCACAGCGGCGAGTCCGGGCTGTCCAGCGCCTCCACCATGACCGTGAGCGGCCCGACCTGCGCCTCCAGGTCGGCGATGACGCCCGCGAGCACCTCACCCGGCAGCCGCTCGTCGCGCAGTACCGCAGGGCCGGCCGGGTCGCTCTGGTCGACGACCCGTCCACCGCCGGCCATCACGAGGAAGTCGGCGGCGCGGATGTCGTTGCGCGTCAGCTCGGCCAGCCGCGGCCCGCGCCCGGTCGCGCCCACGATCGGGATGCCCGCCGCCCGTACCCGGTCCAGCACCTCATGGGTGAATTCCGACACCGTGTCGTCGCTGCGCACGAGCGTGCCGTCGAGGTCGGTGGCGATGAGTTTGGGCAATCCCGGGCGCGGCATGGTTCCTCCTCACCCGGCCGGCGCCGGGGACGGCGAATCCGCCCCGGTGACGGCGGGGGAGCAAACGTACCTCGCCGATTGCTACTCATCCATGACTTTTGTGCGACGTCCGCGTCACGCGGGCTCTAACACGTCCCGCCCGCCCAGGTACGGCTGGAGCGCCTTGGGCACCCGCACCGAGCCGTCTGCCTGCTGGTGGTTTTCCAGGATCGGGATCAGCCAGCGGGTGGTCGCCAGGGTGCCGTTGAGGGTCGCGACCGTCTGCGTG
Source organism: Phytohabitans aurantiacus (assembly GCF_027923225.1). GTDB lineage: Bacteria > Actinomycetota > Actinomycetes > Mycobacteriales > Micromonosporaceae > Phytohabitans > Phytohabitans aurantiacus. The sequence continues at coordinate 429,229 of NZ_BSDI01000001.1, read as the reverse complement.
CGGCCATCCGCGTCCCGGTACCGGATGTTGAGCCGGCGGGCTTGGAAGGTCGTGCAGTTCGACGTGGAGGTGACCTCGCGGTACCGCCCCTGCGACGGCACCCACGCCTCGCAGTCGAACTTGCGCGCCGCGCTCGAACCCAGGTCGCCCGCGGCCGTGTCGATCACCCGGTAGGGGATCTCGACCTTGGCGAGCATCTCCTCCTCCCAGGCCAGCAGGCGCCGGTGCTCGTCGCGCGCCTCTTCGGGCCGGCAGAACGAGAACATCTCCACCTTGTTGAACTGGTGCACGCGCATGATGCCCCGCACGTCCTTGCCGTGCGAGCCGGCCTCCCGCCGGAAGCACGACGACGACCCGGCGTACCGGATCGGCCCGTCGAGGTCGAGGATCTCGCCCGTGTGGAACGCCGCCAGAGCCACCTCGCTCGTGCCGACCAGGAAGAGGTCGTCGGCCTCCAGCCGGTAGACCTCGCTGGCGTGTGCGCCCAGGTAGCCGGTGCCCTCCATCGACTCCGGCTTGACCAGCACGGGCGGGATGACCGGCGTGAAGTCGTACTCGACCGCCTGCGCGATCGCGAGCTGCAGCAAGGCGTTTTCCAGCAGGGCGCCCACGCCGATCAGGAAGTAGAACCGGCTGCCTGACACCTTCGCGCCGCGCTCCATGTCGACCGCGCGCAGCGCCTCGCTGATCTCCAGGTGGTCGCGCGGGTTGGCCAGGTCGGGCTTGGTGCCGACCTCGCGCAGCACGACGTAGTCGTCTTCGCCCCCGGGCGGAGCGCCCTCTTCGACGAGGTTGGACACGGCCATGTGCGCCTTACGCAGTGCCTGCTCGGCCTCGTTGGCGGCCGCCTCGGCCGCCTTCACCTCGGCCGACAGCTCCTTGGTGCGCGCCAGCAGGGCGGCTCGCTCGTCACCCTTGGCCGAAGACACCTGCTTGCCGAGCAACTTCTGCTCGCCGCGCACCGCCTCGAAGCGCTGCACGGCCGCCCGCCGCTCCTCGTCGGCGCGGAGCAGGTCATCGACGCGCGACTCGGACTCGTTTCGGGCTCGCTGGCTCGCGCGTACGGCATCCGGATCTTCGCGAAGCAGGCGGAGGTCAATCACGACAAACCAGCCTACCGGCCGCCCCCACCCTCCCGCCGCCGGGTTTAACCCCACCCCCGCGCCCCGCCGCCCGCGGCTCGCTGGGCCCCGCCGGGCCCGCGGCCGCGCCCGCCGCCCCTCTTCCGCCGATCAAGGGCGAACGCACGTGATTCGATCTCAAATCCGCGTGCATTCGCCCTTGATCCGTGCGATTGCCCTTGATCGGCGGGCGCGGAACCGGGATCTGAGCTACCGCGATGCCCGTCGCGGCTGAGACCGTCGCTCCCGCGGCCTCACCCTCCGCGTGCGGTCGCGCTCACCCCATGCCGCCGCGCCTCTGCGGTCCCCGCAGAATCCTGGTTTTTGTCGCCTCGAACGCGCTCGGAAGCCGCAGTATCAGCGTTTCTGCTGCCACGTCCGGGCGGGGTTGCCGCCACGTCCCGGGTGGGTTGTGTAGCCGCGGAGGGTGAGGCCGCGGGAGCAACGCGCCCGGACCGCGGCGGGTATCGCGGTAGCTCGAAATCTCCTGTAGTAGAGGGTTTTACTCGCGGTCGGGCTGGTCGGTGAGGGGGACGAAGGGGGCGGCGGGTGAGACCGTGAGGTCGATCGGCTGCGCTATCTCCTCAGCCTGAGTCTCCTTCGCGGCCGGGCGGCGCCAGGGCCAGTCGGATTCGGCCGGCGCCAGATCGTCGCTCTCCGCCGAGGCGGCGCCGGTCGCGATGGATCCGGCGGCCGTCGGCATGAGCCGGCCCGCGAGGTAGAGCGCCAACGCGAGCCCGCCGACCCCGAGGAACGCCATCGTCAGCCCGCGGCCGTACGTGAGCTCGTACTGCGGCGCGTCCGGCCCGTTGTAGATGCCGAGTGAGGCGACCGCGACGCTCCGGTCGTTCAGGTCGAACGCGATCGCGACGACGACCGCGCCCAACGTGCCCGCCATCGCGAGGCCGATCACGCGGGCGAGGTCGCGCACCGCGGGTTGGGCGAAGAGCACCAGCGCCACGCAGGCGACCAGCGCGAAGACGCCGATCAGGTACGCGGCCGCCCAGCCACCCAACTCGCCCAGACCGGCCGGTACGGGCGCTGGCGACAGGCCCTGCCCGAAGAAGTCCGGCTCGTTGATCGTGGTGACCTGCCACTCGCCGGCCAGCGACGCGAAGAGCGCGAGGGCTGCGAGCCCGGCGACGACCGGTACGACCCGGCGGTCGTGGCGCAGCTTGCCCAGCACGTCGTTGAGCGCCGCGCGGCGGCTACGCGGCTCCTGCCCGCCGAACTCCACAACCGCCGCGTCGTCGTCAGTCATGCTCAGACACTCTCCGCCTCAAGCGCACTCAGCAACACAACCCTGCTCTCGACGTATTCGTCCCGAACAAGGCGATGCTGATAAATGACCGTGTCTCCGTCGATCTCGTCCACGCGCCAGTATTCCGGGATCCTCCCAGCGGCGTAGCGTGCGGGAGCAGGAGAGACCGCATCGACGACCAGTTCGAATGCGCGCGCAGGATGGTAGGCAGCGTCCTTCGGCGGGCCGTGGAACACTCCGACGTCACAGCACCCGATCTCGCCTGGGCCGACCACGACGCCCTGGTTGTGGTAGGCCAGTCTGCCCTGGGCGCGTAACAAACGGCATACCCGCGCGATCCCATCTGCCTGCCAGGGCCGCATTGCCCGTGCGGAGAGGGTCAGCCTTCCCTCGCTTACCTCGTAGCGGTAGTCGGGAGGAAGCCCTTCCAGCAGTTCCGGTGTCCATTCGTTGGTCACCGGCAGCTCGATTGTCCGCATGGCGTACACCTCCTGGGCTGCTCCTCACCCAGGATAGGAGTCATTCCCGCTGGGTGCGGACTGACAAAAGGGCGCCGCCCAACGCCAGTACCAGTGGAGCCGCGACCCCGTACCCGACGCCGGACGCTCGCGCGGCGCGGACGTCGATCATCGCGATCCCGCTGACCACGGTGTCCACCGACGTGCTGGCGAGACGCCCGGCGAGCGCGCTGGCGAGTGCCATGCCCGCGACGCCGAAGGCGAGCCCGGCGAGTGCCGCCCACCGCGCGGCCGCGCCCTTGGCCACGGCAGTCCAGGCGACCAGGCCGAGCAGCGCGAAGAGCATGACCACGTACCACCAGCCGAGGTCGACCTGGAACACGGCGAGCTTGCCCTTGTGGTCGAGGCCGGCGTCGCCGACGGGCACGTCGACCGCGAGCCGGTATGTCGCCCACGGCAACGCCAGAGCGAGCAACGCCAGCACGAATCCGACTCCCGCGACCAGCCCGCCGCCCACCGTGGCCACCTTCCGGCTCATGCGCCGCATCGTCGCATCACGGTGTGCTTTGGGCTAGCGTCGGGTGCATGGCTATCCGCACCGCATCCGCCCTTTGGCAGGGCAATCTCACCGAGGGTTCCGGCACGGTCCGCACTGGTAAGGGCGGGTACGAGGGGAACTACTCCTTCAAGTCCCGATTCGAAGAGGGCGAGGGCACAAATCCAGAGGAGCTGATCGGTGCCGCGCATGCCGGCTGCTTCTCGATGTTCCTCTCGAAGGTTCTCGCCGACGCCGGCTACACGCCCGACTCGGTGAACACGACGGCCAACGTGCACCTGGAGAAGACCGACGCCGGCATGACGGTGACCCGGATCGATCTGGAGACGGTCGGCGAGGTGCCGGGCATCGACGAGGCGGAGTTCCAGAAGAGCGCGGAGAACGCCAAGGCGAACTGCCCGATCTCCCGCCTGCTGGCTCCCGGCGCGGAGATCAACCTCTCCGCACGGCTCGCCTGATCCGATCCGCTCCTGTGCCCGGCGGTGCTCCTGCCGTCGGGCACAATTGGCGCGTGCCCGTCGACATGACCCGTGAGCGGTTCGAAGAGCTGGTCAGCGAGGCCCTCGACGAGGTGCCTGAAGAGCTGCTCGGGCTCATGAGCAACGTCGTGATCTTGGTTGAGGACGACCCGCCCACCGGCGACCCGCACCTGCTCGGACTGTACGAGGGGTATGCGCTGACCAACCGGGGCTGGGACTACGCCGGCGTACTGCCCGACCGGATCACCATTTACCGCAACCCGACGCTGCGCATCTGCGAGAACGAGGATGACGTAGTGGAGGAGGTGGCGGTGACCGTCGTACACGAGATCGCCCACCACTTCGGCATCGATGATGACCGGCTGCACGAGCTGGGCTGGGATTAGTTTCGCTGGTTGCCGGGCGGTCCTACGCTCCAGACATGCGTAGCGCGCTCTTTTCGGCAGAGAACCTCGAAAAGGAGTCGGCCCAGCCGGGCCTGCGACTCCAGAACTCCAAGATGTTGAAGATAGAGCTCAACGGCGAGTGCATGGCCCGCACCGGTGCCATGGTCGCCTACCAGGGGCAGGTGCAGTTCCAGGCGCTTGGCTCGGGTGGTCTCGGCAAGTTCCTCAAGCAGAAGCTGACCGGCGAGGGCGTGCCGTTGATGAAGATGACGGGTCGGGGTGACGTCTTCCTCGCCGACCTGGCCTCCGACGTGCACCTGATCGACCTGGAGCAGGGCGACGCCCTGTCGATCAACGGGTCGAGCGTGCTGGCGTTCGACTCGACGCTCCAGTACGACATCCAGATGGTGCAGGGCATGGGCATGCTGTCGTCGGCGGGCATGTTCAACTGCGTCTTCAGCGGATACGGGCGGATCGCGGTGACCACGAAGGGCACCCCGGTCGTCCTCAACGTCGACCAGCCGACGTACGTCGACCCGCAGGCGGCGGTCTGCTGGTCGGCCAACCTCCAGACCGGGTACCACCGGGCGGAGCAGCTCGGCTTGGGCACGCTGCTCGGCCGGCGTACGGGTGAGGCGTTCACGATGAGCTTCGCGGGCCAGGGCTTCGTGGTCGTGCAGCCGTCGGAAGAGCCGCCGGTGCAGGGCATGGGCCAGCAACAGCAGGGCGGCGGGCTGGGCGGGCTCTTCGGCGGCTGACCGTCCCGCGTGATCATTGCGTCATTCAAGGCGTAAGAGCGACTTGAATGACGCAATGATCACGGGAGGTCGCCGCCGCGGATGCGCGCCAGCCAGTCCGCGGCGTCCGCGTAGTCCACATCGGAGAGTCCGGCCGGCGCGGGGACCGGTCGGTCGCTCTCCGATACCCACCGGTGCCTCGGGTACGAGCCGAGGAAGCGGACGTCCGCGCAGATCCGCCGGAGCCCCTGCAACGCCTCGCCGACGCGACCATCGGCGACGTGCCCGGTGCAGTCCAGGAAGAAGACGTACCGGCCGAGGCGCTCGCCGGTCGGGCGGGACTCGATGCGGGTGAGGTTGACCCCGCGGACGGCCAGCTCCATCAGCACCGCGAGCAGCGCACCGACCCGGTCGTGCGCGATGTAGACGGCCAGCGAGGTCAGGTCGTCACCGGTCGGTGGCGGCGGTGACGCGGGCCGGGTCACCAGGACGAACCTTGTCACGGCGTCGGGATGGTCAGCGATCTTTTCGGCGAGCACCGTCAGCCCGAACCGGCCTGCGGCGATCGGCGCGCAGATGGCCGCGTCGTACTCGCCCTGAGCGGCGGCGATGGCGGCGGCCGAGTTCGACAGCATGTCGACGACCGTGGCGTCCGGCAGGTGCGACCTGAGCCAGCCCCGGCACTGAGCGGACGCCTGCGGGTGGGCGGCGAGGCTTTGGATCTGGTCGAGCGGGACCGCCGTGCGGGCGGTCAGCACGAACTCGACCGGAATCACCACTTCCTGGGTGATCATCAGGGGCGTGCCGTCGACGATCTCGTCGAGCGTGATCGCCACCGACCCGCCGATCGAGTTTTCCAGCGGCACGAGCGCCGCGTCGGCCTCGCCCGCCCGGACCGCGTCGAGCGCTTCCGGGACGCTGCGCATGGGGGTACGCGTGCCGCGCTCGGCCTCGGGCAGCGTGTGGAGCGCCTGCTCGGTGAACGTGGCCTCCGGCCCGAGGTAGACGAAGCGCATGCCTGTAAGCCTAGACAGGCCCTGCGGCATCACACGCCAGGGTGCGGATACCGGCTGGCGCCTCCGTGCGTACCGGGATGCTGCACACGTCGGTGCCAGCGGTGACGACGGTCAGCGAGCCGGATTGACCGCGGGTCACCACGATCAGCGGGTCGCTGTTGGGGATCAGGACCACCGCGTACTGCCAGGTGCCGGCGCACTGCGGGTCGCCGGCGCGGACGGTCGCGTTGACCCCGGAAGGCAGCAGGCCGGAGGAGCGCCGAAGCGCCGCGATCACCTGCGCGCCGGTGGGCCGGCCACCGCAGCTCACCGCTGCCTCCTCGGGAAACCCGGACCTGGTCGGTGACGGCGTGGGCGTGGCCTGGCTGCTGTGACTGGGCAACGGGGTGACCGGAGCCTCGGTCTTCGGTGACGGCACCACGTCACCCGGCGGGTCCCGGAGTTCCGGCGGCACCCCGCACGCACTGGTCAGGGCAGCGCAGGCGACGATGGCCGCCAATGTGCGCAGGGGGGAGAGCACGCGCCACATCGTAGGCGCCGCTGGCGGGCGAGCGGGACTCAGACCTCGCAGAAAAACGTGAGCGATCCGGCTACCGAGCCGCCGTCGAGCAACGGCGAGGCGATCGCGTCGACCGTGACGACCTCGTCGGTGCCGCCCTCGGCGACGATCCGCAGCAGCCCGCGCGCGAGCCGCCCCGACTTCAGCGCCAGCCGTGGCGGGATCTTTTCGATCTCGGCCTCGGTGAGCTCGCTGCGGGCCTGCGTGAAGTCGACGAGCCGGAGCACGCCGTCGGTCAGAGAGCGGCCGGTGGCGTCGTCGGGCGTGCCGAGGCGGAGCAGCCGGCAGCACTCCTCTGAGACCGCGACGATCAACATCTGGGCGTCGATGAGGAGGCAGGGCTCGGCGGCGGCCGCGACAGTGGGCGTCCACAGTGCCACGCTGCCGCCGTACTCCGGCTCGATGGTCGTGGACGCATGCGGCACGTACGCTTCCGAGAGCGAGAGTTCGACGTGCGCCACCCGCGCCTCCAATACGCTCCGCTGCTCACCGCAACGCTAGGTCGGCCCACCGCTACGCTAGCGGGTTTTGGCGCCAATCGCCGACCCCGGCAGTGTCCGGCGGGTCACGCTACCGGCGCGCCCCCTTCTTGTCAGCGGCCGTTCGGCCGTCCTCGTACCACCGGTAGTCGGCCGCCGACCGGTACGGTGCGTTGAGCCAAGTGGCCGGGTGGCGTGCAACCTGAGAGAGCTTTTCCGCCGTCGCGGGAGAGATGCGCTGGCCGCCGGCTACGAGCAGGCGGTCGAGCTCGCGGTGGGTCGCGACGAGGCAGTCTCGCGGCAGGCCGTACACGCTGATCACGCCCGACCCGACGAAGGTGAGCACGGGGGTGACCGGGACGGTGATGCCCACCGCGGCGGACAGCGCCTTGCTGGCTCGCTTGGCGTCGCGGCGGGTCTCGGAGAAGTATTCGGGGCGCTTGCCGTTGATCTGTACGACATCGCCGGCGATCATCACGCGAGCCCGGCCGTGGTCGGCGACCGTCACCGCGAACAGGCCGCTCGGCCCGATTGCGAGGAACCCGGCGCGCTCGTCGCGCCCGCGTGAGTCGAGCCCGGGCAGGGCCGGCGCGTCGGTGCGGGGCCAGTCGACCACGTGCCACGCGGGGCCGAGTTGGTCCAGGCGGGTGAGTGCGCGGTTGCCAGCGGCCTCGACGCGGCGGGTCTCGCGCTCGGCGAGGCGACGGCGGGCCCAGTCGAGGGGCGTCGGGCGAACCGCTTCGAGAACCGCCGGCGTGTTGCCCTGGGACGGTGGCTTTTCGCTGGCGGGGGGAAGTGCCCGCTGTGGGGGCACGGCACGACGCGCAGGGAAGACAGTCATCGCGGACCTCCGGCAAAAGGTCTCTCGAAGTTATGGTTCCACTACCGTACGTGGCTAGATGCCTACGCAAGAAGGTGTTGAGGGCGAGTGACTGGGGATGAATGCCGCATTCACGACCCGCCTCTTTTGTCAGATGGTGCTACCCGACTGACTTAGGCTGCCCGTTGTGGCCCATTACGTGGACAGCGAAGTAGGCCGGCTCGGCACCGTCCTCCTGCACAGACCGGGTCCGGAGCTGGCCCGGCTGACCCCTCGCAACAATGATTCCCTGCTCTTCGACGCGATTCCATGGGTGGGACGTGCCCAGGAGGAGCACGACGCGTTCGCCGGCGCTCTGCGCGCTCACGGGGTTGAGGTCCTGTACCTCGGCCACCTGCTCGCCGAAACACTGGCGATCGACGAGGCGCGTGCCGAACTGACCGCACAGGTACTGGCCGACCCCCGACTGGGTGACACGCTTCGCCGCCGGGTGGCCGACCATCTGGCGTACCTCGATCCGACCGCGCTCGCCGCGGTGCTCACCGCCGGCCTGGCGCACGAGGAACTGCGCACCGGCGGTGGACTTGTCTACGCCCTGATGGACCGGTACGAGTTCGTCATCGATCCGCTGCCCAACCTGCTCTTCACGCGCGACTCGTCGGTGTGGATCAGGGACCGGGCGGCGGTCACCAGCCTCGCGATGCCCGCCCGGCAACGCGAAACCACCCTCACCCACGCGATCTACCAGCACCATCCCCGGTTCGCGGGCACGGATCTGGCGTACGAGCCGGCACTGGAGCATGTGGAGGGTGGTGACGTGCTGCTGCTGGCGCCCGGGGTGATCGCCGTTGGTGTCGGCGAGCGCACCACGCCGGCCGGCGCCGAGCGGCTGGCCCGCCGGGTCTTCGGCGCCGGGCTCGCGCACACCATCCTGGCCGTGCCGATCGCACAGAAACGCGCCACCATGCACCTCGACACGATCGTCACGATGGTCGACGTCGACGCGGTGCTGATGTACCCGAACATCGCCGACGCCCTGGTCGCGTACACGGTGATCGCGGGGGACGGTGCCGGTGACCCGCGGGTGGACGGGCCGGCGCCGTTTCTGCGCGCGGCGGCCGACGCCATGGACATCGACGCTTTGCGGGTGATCGACACCGGTCTCGACCCGGTCACCGCCGAGCGCGAGCAGTGGGACGACGGCAACAACACGCTCGCGATCGGGCCGCGGCTGTGTGTCGCGTACGAGCGCAACGTGGAGACCAACGCGTAGCTCGAACGCGCGGGGATCGAGGTGATCCGGATCCCCGGGTCGGAGCTGGGCTCCGGCCGTGGTGGTCCGCGCTGCATGTCGTGCCCGCTGGTCCGCGCCCCGCTCACCGCGGCGTGAGCGCCCCTTCGGCGTGATCAGGGCGTCCCTCAAGCTGCTGGAACGACTTGAGGGACGCCCTTCACGCTTCAGCGCAACGTGAGCTGGCGTCCCAGCAGGCCCTGCTTGGCACGGCGGGCGGCGGTATCCAGCGGGGTCGTGTCGCCGAGGGCGTCGCCGTATCGCTTCGCGAAGTCGGCCAGCGGTGCCTCCCACTCGGCGGCCTCAGGGCCACCGGGGATGTCCCACACCGGCACCAGCCGCCCGTGCGCCCGGAACATGCCGGCGAACTTCGTGCCCTCGCCGAGCAGCAGCTCACCGGCGCCGGCCAGGCGGGCCAGCGCGTTGAGGGCGGCGTCCTCGTCGTCCGGCAGTACCCAGCGCACGTGTCCCTTCTCGGGGACCCGGCACCAGTACGCGGCGTGCGCGGCGGCCAGCTTGACGGTCGGGTAGATCGAGGCGTTCGCGCGCTCCAGCGAAGACTTCACGTTCGGGTCTTCGGCCGCGTCGTCGTCTAGCCAGAACTCGAAGGTCTCGTGCATCGTGATCTCGAGTGGCTCGTCGACCAGGATGTCCTGGAGGCGCTGCCCCTCACCGGGCAGGGCGGGCACCGCCACCGTGCCGCCCGGCTTGGTCTGCAGGGCGCAGAGGATCGCCACAGCGAGGTCGCGCGAGACGTCGCCGGATTGCACGTGCCGCTGGAGGCCGACGAAGATACGGCCGTCCGGCTTGGTCATCGCGGGCCACGCCATCGGCAGTACCGTGGCGAGGGTGACCGGGCGGTCGCCGTACTGCTCGACCAGCTCGGGCCGCAGGCGCAACGGCGCGGACGCCGCCGGCACCAACTCGCGCAGCGCGATCCACTCAGGCTCGTCGACCAGGCCCTCGAACGGCCGGGGTACGAAGATGTCGCGCACCTTCTGGCGCTTGGGCGCCGCGTCGGCGGCGGACCGGGTGTTCTTTCGACGCTTGCTCACTCATTCTCCTGGTGCGCTCGCTCCGCGACGCCCTGAGGCGCTTGCTCACGGCAGACCAGCCTAGGCTCTGTGTGGGGGGTGTGTGGTCAATGGCGCGGCTATCCCTGCAAAGGGACCGAGACTTCCGCCCACACGCTCTGCCCGAGGCCGTCGCGTTCGACGCCCCAGCGAGCGGAGAGGGCGTCCACGATGCCCAGCCCGCGCCCGTCGATGGCGTCCACGGCCACCGTGCGGATGTGGGGCGGTTCGAGGGCGCCGCCGTCGGTGACCCGCACCTGCAGCACCGGTGTCTCGTCGCCGCCACCCGGCCGTAGCCGCCACGCCACCCGGATCACGCCGCCAGGCAGGGGATCGGCGTGCATCACCGCGTTGCCGACCAGCTCAGCCAGGACGGCGACCGCGTCGGCCAGCAGCGTGGGAGGCAGCGAATCGCGCAGCTCCGTGACCAGGCGCTGCCGGGCCATGCGGGCACCGCGGGGGTGGTGTGGCACGACAACGCACCAGGCTCGCTCAGCCAGCGCCATCGACACGTGTGCCTCCTGCCGTCACCTATCCGCGGGGGAGTCGCACCTCTGCGACCGTACCGCCTCCGTCGCGTGGACGAAGGGACACCCATCCGTTTTGTCGTTCAACGATCCTTCTAACGAGAAAGAGGCCGAGACCGGTGCCTGGATACCTTCGACGATCACCTTGTTCTCCTTGCCAGAACCGGTCGAAGGCGCGCTCCACATGATCCGGCCGTACCCCGATGCCCCGATCGGAAACCCGGAAGGCCACCGTGCGCTCGTCTGCTTCGGCGGTCACCTCGACAGGGGTACCCGGATTTGAATATTTCTCCGCGTTGGTGGCCAGTTCGGTGAGGACGGTCGCCATGCTGGTGCGGTCGCCGAGCGCCTTGGGCAGATCGTCGGGCAGGTTGACGGCCAACCGGCGGCGCAGGTCGGCGGGGAGCGTGTTGGCGGCCGAGCGCAACGCGTCGACGAGGTCGAACGGCACCGGGGCGGCACCGCCCACCTGTACCCCGTCGTTGGCGGCGGACAGCAGCCGGTCGACCAGCCGCGCCAACTCGCCCGCGCGCAGCCCGATGACCCGGGCGGCTTCGCGGCGGTCCGGCTCGGGGAGCGAGTCCCAGTGGTTGCACAGCGTGTCCGCGTACCCCTTGATGACCGTGACCGGCGTGCGGAGCTCATGGCTGGTGACCGCGACGAAGAGGTCGCGGTCGTGGTCGTGGCGGTACTGGTCGGTGGTGTCGCGGAAGGTGACCACCCGGGACTCGAACGTGCCCGGCAGCTCGCCGGACGTGATCTTGAGCCAGCGGCCGTCTGGCATCCGGTGGTCGAGCACCTGGCCGGACGGCGGGATCGAGAAGGGCAGCTTCTGGTTGATCATCTTCGTCGCGGGCATGCCGGTGACCTGCTCGGCGGCCGGGTTCCACAGCCGGACCGTCCCCTCGCGGTCGATGATCGCCAAGCCGTCGGCGAGCGCGGCCACCGCCGGCCCGTCACCGTGCACCGGCAGGCCCGCCAGGTCGCCGTACATGTGCGCGACGCAGGTGGCGAGGTAGGACATGAGGGTGTGGTGCTCGGTGCCGGCCTCGCCATCGGCATCGGTGAAGTAGGCGTGCAGCCCGCCGATCACCATGCCGCGCAGCTCCGTGCGCGCGTAGAGCATCCGCTGGAGGCCGCGGCCGATCATCTGGTCGGCGAGCGCGCGGTCGAGGGCGCGCACGGGCAGGCAGGCCGTGCGCGGGCCGGCGAGCAGGCGCGCGGTGGCCGGATCGGAGGTGTCGACCGGCCGGCCCAGCGTCCACTCCGCGGCGCCGGTGGCCGCGACGACCCGGCCGCCGGTCGGCCCGTACTCGGCGAACGACATGCCGGCGGCGCCCAACGCCCGTTCGAAGAGTTTGAGCTGGTGCCCCAGGACGGGGAGGCCGGAGTCTCCCGAGTTGGTCATCTCGATGACGATGGCCTGCCCGGCGATGAGAGCGGCGTAGTCGGGACGCTCCGGCATGACCTGAGTCTGCCCTGTCTCGTCGATTTTGTGCAGGGTCCTACCTCCCCAGCTGGTCCAGCACGAACCGTGGCCGGTCCGTAATGATCCCGTCCACCCCATGACGCAGGGCGAGGTCCAGATCGTCCCTCTCGTTCACGGTCCAGGCGTAGACCGGGTGTCCGCCTTTCTGTAGCAGTGGTACGAGTTGCGGGCGGGCGCGGATCAGCCCGATGCCCGGTCCCGCGATCCGGGCACCGAAGGGCAGCTTGCGCAGCGGCAGGCGGGGCGGCAGCACCTGCAGTAGCAGGGCGGTCGGCAGATCGGGCATCAGCTCGCGGACGCGCCGGACGGACAGCGGGGAGAACGACATCACCGTGATGCCCACCTGGCCATCCGGCAGGTCGTGCTCGCGCAGCAGGGCGGCCAGCCGGCGCTCGACGTCTCCGCCGTACCTTGACGGGTGTTTTGTCTCGATCAGCACCTGGATGTCGCGTCCAGCCGCGCGCACGGCCGAGAGCAGCCGGTCGAGCGTCAGCAGCCGGGTGCGGTCCGGGTCGACCGGGTCATCCGTCTCGACACCGTGCCAGGACCCGAAGTCGAGCTGCTCCAGTTCGGCCAGCGTGTGCGCGCTGACCCGGCCACGGCCGTTGCTCGTGCGGTCGAGGCGCCGGTCGTGGACGCACACCAGGTGACCGTCGCGGGTCAGCCGGACGTCGCACTCCAAGCCGTCCGCACCCTCGTCGAGCGCGCGCAGGTACGCGGCGAGGGTGTGCTCAGGCAGCGCGGCCGAGGAGCCGCGATGGGCGAATACGAGGGGTGCCGCCACTTAAAGCACTCTTGCCGGCTGCCCGTCTTCGCTGACCAGCGCGCGGCCGGTCGCCGCCCAGTCCTGCATGCCGCCGTCGAGGTTGCTCACGTTGTCCCACCCGTTGCCGAGCAGGTACGCGACCACCTGGCCGGAGCGGCCGCCGGAGCGGCAGACCACGACAACGTCGCCCTCCGTGGGCACCTCGGCGATGCGCACGGGGATCTCCATCATTGGCATGTGCACAGCGCCTGGCGCGTGGCCAGCGGTCCACTCGTCGGGCTCGCGAACATCTAGCAGGAATGCCCCGGCGGGAATCTCGGCCGCGGTCACCGTGGGAATGTGAGGTCCGAACACGGGTCCTAAGCGTAGCTACAGTTTGTTCACCCAGCGGGGGTTCGCGGTCAGCCAGGTGGCAAGGTCCGCTCGCGCCAGCGCCGCGAAGAGGGCGTCCGCAGGCGGGTCCAGCAGCGCGTATGAGACGCCCCCAAGCATTTCCGAATGCGCGGGGACCTGGACCCCCACCAGGTCGTCGGCGCGGATTCCACGCAGTGCCAGGGCAAGGTCTGGCAGCTGTACGCCGTTGGTGTCGACGGTTAGCGATGATCCGACGGCGCGGAACAACTGGTCCAGCTTGACCGGGTTGGCAAGATCTCCAGCATCGGACATTTCGGCCAGGATCGCCTTGAGGATCTGCTGGTGGTGGCGTTGCCGGTCGAAGTCTCCGTTCGGCAGGTCGTAGCGCTGCCGCGCGTAGTCCAGCGCCTGCGCGCCGCTCATCTCGTGGCAGCCGGCGGTGAAGACGTGACCGGTGTGTATCGAGCGGGTCTCGGTGTCGACGCAGATCGTCACGCCGCCGAGGAGGTCGATCACGCGCCGGAACCCGCTGAAGTCGATGATCGCGGCGCCGTCGAAGCGGACGCCGGTCAGCTGGGTGAGGGCCGCCGAGACCAACCCCACCCGCCCGTACTGGTACGCCGCATTGATCTTGTCGGTGCCGCCGCCGTAGCCGCTGGCCGCGTCGGCTGGTATCGGCACCCGCAGGTCACGCGGCACCGAGATGAGGTACGCGTGCCCCAGCCCCGCCGGGATGTGCGCGAGCACGATGGTGTCGGCGCGCTGACCGCCGGCCGGATTCGAGACCCGCAGGTCAGAGCCGATGATCAGGTAGTTGAGCGGACCCTCGACGGTGGTGCTGGTGCGCTGCCTCGCCGTGGCGTCGAGCAGGCGCTGCTGGTCGACGGCGCGCTCGTATCGCCAGACCAGTACCCGCAGGCCGACCGCGCCTAGACCGGCTGCCAGCAGTAGCACCAGGCCGGCGCCGAGAAAGATCTTCGCCCATCTCGGTGCCACATGGCCGAGCTTATTTCTCTTTAGCGAGGGTTGTCGGATTCTCCAGGATGAACTGGCCGAGCTTGTCGTTCTTGACCGCCTGGAACATGTCCTGGCTGAGCGGGTTGAGCACCTCGCGACCCTCGTTGTTGCCGCTGAACGTGCCGTTGTTGGTGCGCAGCAGCACGAGGTCGTTGGCGGCCACGCCGCGCATCGTGAAGAGGAAGTCGGCGGTGTTGGCGCTGCCGGTGTCGAGCACGAACGCCTTGCCAGCGGCCTTGATCAGCCCGTTGAGCTTGAGCGGGTTGTTCATCCCGGTGTCGACGGCCTTCTTCGCCATGGCCTTGATGAGCTGCTGCTGGTGGCGCTGGCGGTCGTAGTCGCCGTTCTTGAGCCCGTATCGCTGGCGGGAGTAGTCGAGCGCCTCCCAGCCCTCCATGTTGCGGCAGCCGACCTTGTGGATGACCGGCTCCTTCTTGCCGCCCATCTTCTTCGCCTGGGCGTTCCACGTGGGCTTGCCGTCGACCATCGTCATGTGGTGCGACCTGACCTCCTGGTCGACGCACATCCGGATGGTGCCCAGCGCGTCGATGACGCCCTTGAAACCGTTGAAGTCGATGATCGCCGCGCCGTCGAAGCTGATGCCGGTCAGGTTCTTGATCGTCTGCGCCATCAGCTGGGCGCCGCCGGCCCAGCCGCCGCCGTTCTGGGCGCCGTGGAAGAACGCCTCGGTCGCCTTGGCCGTGCCGCCCGGGTACCCGTTCTTCTTGAACGACGGCACCTGCACCTGCGTGTCACGCGGGATCGAGATCAGGTATGCCTGGTCGTGGGTGGCCGGGATGTGCAGGATGATGATCGTGTCGGCCCGGGTGTCGTTGACATCCCACCGGGCGCGCGCGTCGACGCCGAGCAGGAGAAGGTCGATCGGACCGTCGAGGCTCTTGCCGCCCTCCGCGTCGGTCTTGCTGGCGGTGCCCAGCAGGTTGGTCGTCTCGATGTCGCCCGTCGCCTGGTTGAGCAGTGCCTTACTTCCCACGATCGCGCCACCGCTGACCATCATCAGCACCGCGCCGAACACGACCGTCAGCCGGGCCCACATGGGGTCCTTCCGGCGCTTGGTCTTCGTCGACTTGGTGTTGGTGCGGACTGGGGGCTTGACGGGGGAGGAGGCGGCGGGTCGCTCCAGCGACGCGGGGCGTCGGGGCGTCTGAACCGGCATCCTGCTCTCCAGGTCGGGGACAAGGGGGCTAGCCCACTTTACGGACACCTTCCCGACTCCGCGAGTTCCCCTGCGTTTCAGGTACGTGTCGTCGACTGGATGCACTACCGCAAATAGGGGCGTACTGGCTCACGTCTTTGCGATGAACTGCGGATTGCTGACAAGGAAATTCACGAGCGTGCCATCCCGTACCGCCGCGAGCATCGCCATCGAACGATCACTCAATTGCTCGAAGCTCTGCCCGTCGATCATCAACGGCTGCACCCGGCCGCCGTTGGTCTTGATCAGTACGAGGTCGTTCGCGGCGACCCGGCGGAGCGTGAAGACGAAGTCGGCCACCGGGATGCCCTGGGTGTCGAGTACGAACGCCTTGCCGGCCGCCTTGATCACATTGTTCAGCTTGACCGGGTTCGTGATCACGCCCTTGCTCGTCGCCTCCTTGGCGATCGCCTTGATGAGCTGCTGCTGGTGGCGCTGCCGGTCGTAGTCGCCGTTGGGCAGGCTCTTGCGGATGCGGGCGTAGTCGAGGGCGAGCTGAGCGGACATCCGGCGGCAGCCCACCTCGTGTACCAGCGCGTGGCCACCCGGTGGCAGGTCCTGGATGCCCGCACCCTCCTTGTACCAGAGCTTGAGGATCTTCCCGTTCTTGTCGACGCCCAGGTGGATCGACTCGGCCCGCTGGTCGACGCACATCTGGACGCCGCCGAGTTCCTTGACCACCGCCTCGAAACCGGAGAAGTCGATGATCGCGGCACCGTTGAACTTGATGCCCGTCGCCCGGTTGATCGTCCGGGCCAGCGAGTCGACCCCGCGGGCGCGCTTTTCCAGCTCGGTGCCCGCCCCCTGGTACCCCTTGCTGAACGCTCCGTTGATCTTGCCGACGCTCGCGCCCGCGCCGGTCTTCGCGTATGCGGGGATGTCCACTCGCCAGTCCCGGGGAAGCGACACCAGGTACGCCTGGTCGTGGGTGGCCGGGATGTGCAGTACGACGATCGTGTCCGCCAGGACGCTGGTCTCCGAACTGCCCGGCGGTCGGGCGTCGATGCCGACCAGCAGCATGTTGACCGGGCCGTCGATGTCGTTGCCGCCGGGCTGCTCGGCGGCGGAAGCGTCACCGCCGAGCAGGCTCGTCGTCTCGATGTTCGAGGTGGCGTTGCCGATGATCGCGTGGGCTCCGACGATCGCGGTGCCGCTCGTCATCATCAGTACCGCTCCGCCGATGACGGTCAGCCTGGCCCAGAGCGGATCACGCCGCTTGTTTCTGGCTGCCTTTCCAGGGCGCTGGCCGCGCTCCACCTGCATCCCGGGTCCGATCGCCGACGACAGAGTCCAGCGCGGAGGCTACGGTCGTACGGGATACGGATCATGAAGCCCAGGTGACGCACCGGCGAACCGGCGTCAGCTCCCCGCCTTCGGGGTGGGCGAGGCATTGGCTGTCACCCACTCCTTCATCGTGTCGTTGGCCATCGCCTCGTACATCGCCAGCGCCTTCTCCTTGTTGGACACGACCACCGACTCACCGTTGATCGTCTGGCTGCCGTTGTGCGGGCTGGTGATGAACTTGAGGTTCTCGCCCCGCAGGCTGCGGAACTGGACCGCCATGTCGACCAGCGAGAAGCCGTCGTCCACGGTCACCGCGTCGGTCACCGCCTGGAGGAACGAGTTCAGCTTCTTGGGGTTGGTCAGCGTGCCGGTGCTCGCAGCCTTGTCCATCAGCGCCTTCAGGAACTCCTGCTGGTGGCGCATCCGGGCGAAGTCACCGTCCGGGAACTGCTTGCGCTGGCGGATCCAGTCGAGCGCCTCGGCGCCGTCCATGTGGTTGACGCCCTTCTTGAACGTCCGGTACGGCTTGTGGATCGACTTGGTCGTGCGCTCGACGTTGAGGTCGACGCCACCGAGCGCGTCGGTGACCTCCTTGAACCCGCCGAAGTCGATCGCCATGACGTGATCGATGCGCACGTCCGTGAAGCACTCCACGGTGCGTACGGCCAGCGGCAGCCCACCGAACGCGAACGCCGCATTGATCTTGCCGCGCTGCCCGCCGCAGTCCGCCTTCGCGCTCTCCGGGATCGGCACGTAAAGATCACGAGGGATCGACACCAGGTACGCCTCGTCGTGGCTCGCCGGGATGTGCATCACGATGATCGTGTCGGCGCGCCACTGGCTGGACTTGTCGACCGGGGTGTCCGGGTCACGGGAGTCGCTGCCGACCATGAGAATGTTGAGCGAGCCGTCGACCGTCTTCGCCGGCCGGCCACCGGTGATCTCCGAAAACGGGTCGGTGCGGGCGATATCGTCGTCGAGGCCGTTGACGTACGCCCACAGCCCGCCCGCGCCGAGCAGGCCGAGCACCACCACGACCACGCCCGCCAGCAGGGCGATCCTGCCCCACTTCGGCCGCAGCCGCCCACGTCCACCGCCCGGGCCGACAGGTCCCCGCGGTCCGCCAGGCCCGTACGGTCCCACCGGCCCACGTCCGCCACCGGATACAGACCGTGAAGGCGACCCGAGCCGCCCGTAGTCGTCGGCGTCAGCACCCGGAATGCGGGCGCGGCCGGAGATACGTCCCGAGTTGGGGGAATTCGCACCCGGCACGGAGGCTCGTCCGGCGCTGCTGCCGTAGGGAGACCTGGTCGGTGACATGTAACTCAGGGTATGTCGGAAATCGGCGGACGCCTTTCAGCGCCGCCGCACTGGCACAAACAGGGGAGTGGAACCTAGTGGGCTAAGCGCTGGGTGAAGTGGGCGATCGTGCGGCTCAGGCCGTCTTCGACGCCGATCTCGGGCTCGAAGCCCAGCCGGGTACGTGCCAGCGTCAGGTCGGGCCGCCGCATCTCCGGGTCGTCGGCCGTACGCGGCAGGTAGGCGATCTCCGACGAGCTGCCGGTCAGGCGCACGATCAGCTCGGCCAGCTCGCGCATCGAGAACTCGTGCTCGGTGCCGCAGTTGATCGGTCCGGTCTCCCCGGAGTCGAGCAGCAGCAGGATGCCGCGTACCAGGTCGTCGACGTAGCAGACCGAACGCGTCTGGGTGCCGGTGCCGTGCAGCGTGATCGGCTCACCCCGCAGCGCCTGGGTGATGAACGTCGGCACCGCGCGCCCGTCGTCGGGTCGCATCCGTGGCCCGTACGTGTTGAAGATCCGCACGATCGCGACATCGACGCCGTGGTGGCGGTGGTACGCCATCGTGGCCGCCTCGGCGAACCGCTTGGACTCGTCGTACACGCTGCGGATGCCGATGGGGTTGACGTTGCCCCAGTACGTCTCGGGCTGGGGGTGCACCTGCGGGTCGCCGTACGCCTCGGAGGTGGACGCCAGCAGGAACCGGGCACCGTCGGCGACCGCCCGGTCGAGCAGGTGCATCGTGGCGACCGAACCGACCCGGAGGATCTCGATCGGCAGGGTGGCGAAGTCTTTGGGGCTCGCCGGCGACGCCATGTGCATGATCGCGTCGAAGCGCTCGGTGATCGCCGGGTGGTGGTGGGGCAGCCCGTCGGAGACGTCGGCCTCGACCAGCGCGAACCGCGGGTGGTCCTGGAGGTGGCTCACGTTGTCTTTGGAGCCGGTGACGAAGTTGTCGACGGCCACGACCGTGCAACCGCGTGCGAGCAGGGCGTCGACCAGGTGCGATGGCACGAACCCCGCGCCTCCGGTGACGAGAACGCGGTGACCTGCTCCAAAACGCGGCGCTATGACCATGAGGCAAGCCTACCGATCTCCCGGCCAGCCGGATTGGTGCCCTGTCACGTACCCGGTCCGGAACGGGACGAACCCGTGCGGCCAGCCACAACCGCACGGGTCCGTCGTTCATACCGTCTGGTCAGTGCGCTCCCGCGCCAGTGAGGGAACGGACCTCCAGCTCGGCGTATTTCTGCTCGTCACTCTCCTTGGAGAGCAACGTGCCGATCCAGCCACAGAGGAAGCCGAACGGGATGGAGATGATGCCCGGGTTGGACAGCGGGAACCACTGCCAGTCCGAGTTCTTGAACATCGACGTCGGCGCCCCGGACACGACCGGCGAGAAGAAGACCAGTACCACGGCTGCCAGGAGACCGCCGTAGATGGCCCAGACCGCGCCGGACGTGTTGAACCGCTTCCAGAAGAGGCTGTACAGGATGGCCGGCAGGTTGCCGGACGCCGCGACCGCGAAGGCGAGCGCGACCAGGAACGCCACGTTGAGTTTCTGCGCGAAGAGCGCCAGTACGATCGACACCGCGCCGATCGCGAACGCCGCGATCCGGGCGACCTTGACCTCCTGGCCCTCCGACGTCTGGCCTTTCTTGATCACGTTGGCGTAGAAGTCGTGCGCGATGCTCGACGACGACGCCAGCGTGAGCCCGGCGACCACGGCGAGGATCGTCGCGAAGGCGACCGCCGCGATGACCGCCAGCATCACCGCCCCACCGGTGTCGCCACCGAGGAAGTCGATGCCGAGCGCCTCGGCGAGCTGCGGCGCGGCCGTGTTGCCGGCCGCGTCCTGTGCCCGGATCGCCTCGCCGCCGACCAGCGCCGCCGCGCCGAAGCCGAGCGCCAGGGTGAAGAGGTAGAAGGTGCCGATGATGCCGATCGCCCAGAGCACGCTCTTGCGGGCCGCGCGGGCGGTGGGGACGGTGTAGAAGCGGATCAGGATGTGCGGCAGGCCGGCCGTGCCGAGTACCAGGGCGATGCCGAGCGAGAGCAGGTCCATCTTGTTGTAGAAGGTCTGCTTCGCGTTGCCGGCCACCTCGACGCCGTACCGCAGGCCCGGCTCCAGGAACGCCTCGCCCTTGCCGGACTGGTCAGCGGCGGCGCCGAGCAGCGACGACAGGTTGAAGTTGAACTTGGCCAGTACCAGCACGGTCATGATCGCCGCGCCGCTCATCAGCAGGAACGCCTTGACGATCTGGACGTACGTGGTGCCCTTCATGCCGCCGACCGTCACGTACACGATCATCAGGGCGCCGACCAGGATGATCGTGGCGATCTTCGCGGCGTCGGCGTCCATGCCCAGGAAGGTGGTGCCGGGCCGGATGCCGAGCAGCAGCGCGACCAGCGCGCCCGCGCCGACCATCTGAGCGATCAGGTAGAAGATCGACACCGTCACCGTGGAGACGGAGGCGGCGGTGCGCACCGGACGCTGCCGCATCCGGAAGGCCAGCACGTCAGCCATCGTGTACTTGCCCGAGTTGCGGAGCAGTTCGGCGACCAGGAGCAGGGCCACCAGCCAGGCCACCAGGAAGCCGATCGAGTACAGGAAGCCGTCGTACCCGTACAGCGCGATGAGGCCGGCGATGCCGAGGAACGACGCGGCGGACATGTAGTCGCCGCCGATCGCCATGCCGTTCTGGAAGCCGGAGAATGCGCGGCCACCGGCGTAGAAGTCGGTGGCCGTCTTGGTCTGGCGGCTGGCCCACACCGTGATGGCGAGCGTGACCGCCACGAAGACGAGGAACAGGACGATGGTGATGTTCCGTGCGGTGGTGTCACCGGCCTCGGCGGCAAGAATCGCGCTCATTCCTTGTCCCCGTTCTCGAGCTCGCCGCGGATCTTGTCAGCGGTCGGGTCGATCTTGGCGCCGGCGAACCGGGAGTAGTACCAGGCGATCAGGAACGTCGACACGAACTGCAGCAGGCCGAAGACCAGCGCCACGTTGATGTGGCCGACCACCTTGGTGTCCATGAAGCCGCGTGCGTACGCGGACAGGATCACGTAGAGCGCGTACCAGAGAAAGAAGGCCGCGGTCATCGGGAAGACGAAGCCGCGCAAGGCCTTGCGCAGCCCGGCAAACTCGTCCGACCGCTGGACCTCGACGTACCGCTCCGGGCTCGTGGAGGCCGGGGCGGGTGCATCGGTCGTCATGCGGGTTCACCACCTTCACGGGGCGTGGGTGTTCATGTTCAGAGGGTTTCGGCCCGCACCGTAAGAATCCCGTGAGGTGGCCTGGGTGATGGTGGTCGTCGATTGCGCCGAACGGTTACCTGGCTGCGCCGAGTGACGTGGATCACGCCGCTCACCGGTGCGACAGTTCGACGAATGTCAATGGTTGAGCTGCCGGTACCGGCCCCGGAAATGCACCAGCGGATCGTCGTCCGCGCCCAGTTCCACGGCCTCGACGGTGGCCTCGATCAGCAGGCCCCAGCCCAGCTCACGGGCGTCGTCGAGGCGGCAGCCCACCCAGGTCGCGACGTCCGCCGGCACCGGGCCGTAGGGCGTGTCGCGGAAGTCGTACCCCTTGAAGAGCCCGCCCGGCGCGGGCATCAGGCCCGCGAAGCGATCGGCGAGCTGGCGGTGGGCGCTCGCCAGTGGCGCGACCGCGAAGCGGCCCGCGTCGCGCGCGGCCGTCCACAGGTCTGACTCGTCGTCGACGACGCCGAGCAGGCGTGCTGGATCGCCGTCCACGACGAGCGTCGTGGACACCGTGAGGCCCGCGGGCCCGGGTGCCGTCCACAGGGTCACGGCCGACGCGAGTCGCCCACGCAGCCTCCGCGCGGGCGATCGCGCTTCATCGGGTACCGCGAAAGGGTCGGTGCCGTGGATCTTGGCGCCCGGCTCAGGCGGATGATTCACGTGGTCCATCGGATGATCCACGTGAAACATTGTGCGTCACCGGCGGGGCGTAACCGACGCCAACAGCTCGGGCATCCGGCGATCGAGCAGGTCACCGGCCAGGTAGACGCCGAGCGCGGTGGCGCCGAGCCCGTACCCGGCGCCGATCGGCCCGGCCAGCCACAGCCAGGCCGGCGCGTCGCCGAGCAGGGCGGCGGCCACCAGCATCGGCACCGCCGCGGCCGCCGAGCCGAGCATCGACACGAGGCTGAGCAGGCTCCTCACGACGCCGGCGCCGGTGTTGATCGTGAACGGGTTGGACGTCTCGGGCAGGGCGTAGGCGGCGAGGATCGACACGAACAGGTTGGCGGCCAGCCCAGCGCCGTACGCCGCGGCCAGCGTGCCGAGCAGCAGGCCCACCCAGGTCGGCTCGCCCAGCAGCAGGCTCATCGCCACCGCGACGATCACCAGCAGCGGGCCGGCGTACACGGTGAACGCCGCCACCCGCGCCCGCAGCTCGAGTCGCCCCGGCACCCCGGCGACCACGTTCGCCCCGTACGCCGTCCCGTCATACCCGAACTGGTTGGCCAGCGTGACCGCCGCGAGCGTCCCCACGAAGATCATCGAGATGCTCACCGTGCCTGGCGAGCGCGCGTTGCCAGCAATGTTGATCATCACCGGCAGGAACACGCCGACCACCAGTACCGTGATCAGCCCCGCCCGCCGCCGCACGTCCCGCCACCAGTACCGGGTCTCCCGTGCCACCAGCGCGGCGTAGCGGTTCCTCGCCATCCACCGCATCCCGCGCGGGACGAGCTGGTCGACGGCGCCACCGCGCGCCGCCTTCCTCGGCCCCGCCGCGGTCGGCGTCCCGCCGACCATCGCCGACTCCAGCGACCACGACCACCACCACAGCAGCGCCGCGGTCGCCGCCAGCGTGATCGCAAGCTTCAGCGGTACCGCCCAGCCGCGCCCCGCCGCCAGGTCGAAGCCGAGCGTGTACGCGGCGGCGAGCGGTGTCCAGCCGACCACCCGAGCCGGCCCGACCAGCCGGTCCCAGTCAGCGGTCTCCGCCGCCGTGATCAGCCCGATCTGGAGCGGACCGAGCAGTGCGGCGAGGACCGCGAGCGCGATCGCCGCCAGGTCGCGCATCCGGCGGGACCGCAGCATCGTCGCGAACGCACTGGTCAACGCGCGGCTCGCCGCGACGCACAGAAGCAAGCCGGCCGCGACGCCCACCGCCTGCGTGACCGCCGCGGTCCACCCGCCGAGCGCGCCCGCCGACAGCACCAGCCCCGCGGTCGACGCGAGCGTGGCCAGCGCCGGTATCCCCAGCAGCGCGGCCGCGAGCATCCCGGCGACGAGCGTGCGGCGGCGCAGCGGTAGCAGGGCGAAACGGGCCGGGTCGAGTGTCTCGTCGACGCCGAAGAAGACGAGCGGAAACAGTACCCAGCCGAGCGTGAGCGCCCCGCCGCCGAACCCGGCCGCCAGCAGAGCCGCCTTCTCGCTACCCGCCAAGCCGGGCACCGCGAAGAGCAGGAAGCCGCCCGCCGCCCACCAGAGCCCGAAGAAGACGCCCATCATGAAGAGCGCGACCCGCCACGGCTGGCCGCGGAAGTTGTTGGCTGTCATCCGGAGCTTCAGCCGGACGAACATCACAACCACGCGAGTTCCTCGCCCGTCGCCGTACGCCCACCGACCACCTCGACGAACACGTCCTCGAGAGACCGGCCGCCGCGTACCTCGTCGAGCGTGCCCACCCGCTTGATCGCCCCGTCGGCGAGGATCGCGACGTGGCTGCACAGCCGCTCGACCACCTCCATCACGTGGCTGGAGAAGATCACCGTGCCGCCGCCGGCCACGTAACGCTGAAGGATGTCGCGGATCAGCGCCGCCGAAACCGGATCGACCGCCTCGAACGGTTCGTCCAGTACCAGCAGCCGCGGCGCGTGCAGCAGCGCGCACGCCAAACCGATCTTCTTCTTCATACCGGCCGAGTAGTCGACCACGAGGGTGCGGCCGGCGCTGGCCAGCGCGAGCACGTCGAGCAGTTCCCGGGCGCGCTGGTCGATCACCGCGGGGTCCATGCCCCGCAGCAGCCCGTGGTAGGCCAGCAACTCGGCACCGGTCAGCCGGTCGAAGAGGCGTACCCCGTCGGGCAGCACCCCGAGCAGCGCCTTGGCCTCGCTGGGATCGGACCAGACGTCGTGGCCCAGCACCCACACCCGGCCGGCGTCCGGCCGCAGCAGCCCGACCGCCATCGACAGCGTGGTCGTCTTACCCGCGCCGTTCGGGCCAAGCAGCCCGTAAAACGATCCCGCCGGCACGTCCAGATCGATCCCAGCGACCGCCACGACCGTCTCGAACCGCTTGACCAACCCCCGAGCCGCAAGCGCACTCTCCACCCCTCGACCGTAGAGGGCTATGTGCCCTCACGCTGGCGTGGTGCCCGGCGCCGCTGTGCGGTGTTGCGGCCCGGCCAGTAGAGCGGCGGATCCTTTTCCGGGTCAGTGATTTGCTGCACGTGGTCGATCCGGTGACGAGGAAGAAGAGCGCGAAGCGGCCCAAGAGCGTGCTCGGGCACCTGCTCGTCCAGCAGTATGTTCATGAGTTTCTAGGCGGCTTGGCCGTACGCGCGAACGTATTCGTCAAACGCGACCGCGCCCGTCACGCCGATCGCGTCGACGGACGGGTAGAGACCTCGGATCGCATCGGCGTCGAACCCATCGGCGACTAGAGAGGCGACCGTGTCGTAAGGCACTCGAGTGTTCTCGGCCACCGGATATCCACGCAGGACGCCCGGATTTATCGAGACACCGGGCTTGGGCCGTGCCAGCGGCACGACCGTCGCACCAGCCCAGCCGATGAACTCACCCAGCACGTCGCGCATGGTGACGAGCATGTGCTGGCCGGGCCGCTTCAGGATATCGATCGGCTGGTCACCGATCCAAACGATCGTGTCGTTGTCGGCCACCAGCCGATAGCTGGACAGATGTTGGAAGTCGTCGAGATGCTTGAGATTGGTGATCGCTTTGCGGATCTTTTGCAGTGATATCTCGGTGCGCAGATTTGCGACAATGCGAACCGCAAGCAAATCGCGAAAACTGTAGCGCACTCGCCCGGATTTGGTGAGCTCCGGCACGAGAAGTGGATTTGGTTGACGTCGCCAATGCACGAGCTGTGCCGCCGTTACCCCGCCCAACGCGGCGGTCAGCCCAGTGGTGTACGCCATGATTCGAGAATACCCAAGCCCACACCCCTCCGCTGCCCCACAAATTCAGAGGCGGAGGCTTTCGGGGGCGTGTAGGCGGAGCATGGTGGTGCTGACGTCGGCGGGGGTGCGGCGGCGGGTGGCCATCGATACCGCGACCATCACGGCGAACGCGAGCGGCACCGTCCACGCGGCCGGCTGGGCGACGAGCGTCGCGGGCCAGCCCGACAACGGCGGCCCGACGACGGTGATCAGGACCGCGCCCACGGCCGCGCCGCCGCCCGCGAGCACGCCGGCGGCCGCGCCCGCGTCGGTGAGGCCGCGCCACCAGATGCCGAGCACGAGCAGCGGGCAGAAGCTCGACGCCGCGACCGCGAACGCGAGCCCGACGACCTGCGACACGTCGAGGCTGGCGACGTTGAGCGCCAAGGCGACCGGCACGATCCCGGCGACCATCGCGGCGACCCGGAAGTCGCGTACCGAGCCGCGCTGGCCCGGCCCGCGGTCGCTGGCGTGTGCGAGCACGTCGGTGGAGATGACGCCGGCGACGCTGGTGAGCAGCCCGGAACTGGATGACAGGAACGCCGCGAACGCGCCCGCGGCCACCAGCGCGGCGAGCAGTTGGCCGAGTACGCCGCTGCCCACGGCCTCGCCGGGCAGGAGCAGTACCACCGCGTCGGTGCGCCCGGTGAGCAGCAACTGTGGTGTGTAGACGCGGCCGAGCACGCCGTACAGCGTGGGTAACAGGTAGAAGAGGCCGACCAGTGCCAGTACGACAAGTGTCGTGCGGCGTGCGGCGCTGCCGTCGGGGTTGGTGTAGAAGCGCACGAGCACGTGCGGCAGCCCCATCGTGCCCAGGAAGGTAGCCAGGATCAGGCTGTACGTGGCGAACAGGCCGCGGTCGCCGCTCTCGTCGCCGGGAAGCAGCCAGTCGAGCCCGTTCGACGCGTCCACACTGGACACCTTGGGCACCTGGTCACCCGCGCTGAAGGACAGCTCCTCGCCCGGCGTGACTTCGCGGCTGGAGCCGTCGGGCAGTGTGAGGACCGCGCGGTCTTCGACCACGACGACGGTGTCGCGCGGGAAGGTGAGACCGTCGGCTGCGGCGACCTGCGGCCTGCCGTCGGCCTGCCAGTGCAGGATCAGGAACATCGCGGGCACGGCGAGGGCGGTGAGCTTTAGCCAGTACTGGAACGCCTGCACGAAGGTGATCGCCCGCATGCCGCCGAGGGCGACGTTGGCGGTGACCACGGCACCGACCAGCAGCGCACCCAGGAAGTACGGCGCGCCGGTGACCGTGCTCAACGTCAGGCCGGCGCCTTGGAGCTGTGGAACGAGGTACAGCCAGCCGATGAAGACCACGAACGCCGTGGCGAGCTTGCGCAGCCGGCGGGAGTGCAGCCGTACCTCGCAGAAGTCGGGCAGCGTGAACGCGCCGGACCGGCGAAGCGGGGCGGCCACGAAGAGCAGCAGCGCCAGGTAGCCCGCGGCGAAGCCCACCGGGTACCAGAGCACGTCGACGCCGTACTTGAGGATGAGCCCGGCGATGCCGAGAAAGGACGCGGCCGACAGATATTCACCGCCGATCGCGGCCGCGTTCCAGGTCGGGCTGACCGTGCGCGAGGCGACCAGGAAGTCGGAGGTCGTGCGGGCCAGCCGCAGTCCGTAGAAGCCGATCGCGACGGTTGCCAGCGTGACCGCGACGATGGCCGGTACCACGTACGGGTTGTCCATCAGCGCTCCGGCCGCCGGACCACGGCGATGAAGTCCTGCTCGTTGCGCTCGGCGAGGTAGACGTAGGTGAAGCCCACCGCGACCAGGAACGGGAACGCCGCCACGCCGAGCAGCAGCCACGGCAGGTTGACGCCGAGGAACTTGACCGAGCCGGTCGTGGGGGCGACGGCGAAGAGCAGCGGCAGCGCGCCCAGCCCGATCCCGACGACCACGGCGAGCCGCAGCGCGAGGGCCAGCTGCGCCCGCATGAGCCCGCGCAGGAGCGCGTCACCGACCCGGGTCTGCTCGGCGAGGTCGGCACGGGCCCGGTCGTGGTCGCCGCTTCGGCGCGCGACCTCGGCGAGCACGATGCGGGTGCGCTCGGGCGGCGTAGCTGGCGCCGTGGATTGCTCCATGCGGGGCAGTCTCGCCGAGGACAGCGCGATGTCAAGCACCTGTGGATAATCAGGGTGACCTGTGGAAAACCGCTCGCCTTTGACCTGGCGGAGATCTTCTAACGGTTCCAGTCTTGTTTGGCGGCGCGGACGAGCTTGTCTTTCAGCTCTCGCGTGTGGCGGCGCGACACGGGCAGTTCGGTGCCATCGACCACGACGACGTACCCGGAGTTGGCGAGCCGCAGCTCGGCGATCAGCCGCAACTGCACCAGGTACGACCGGTGGATGCGGACAAATCCGGCATCGGCCCAGCGCTCGGCAAGCGTCGCGAGCGGCACCCTCACCAGGTGGGAGCCGTCAGCGGTGTGCAGCCGTGCGTAGTCTCCCTGCGCTTCCACCCACCGCACCGCCGAGCGGGGCAGCATCCGGGTGGTGCCGGCCAGCTCGACCGGGATGGTCGGGTCTGACTCGGCGCGGGCGGCCGCGGCGGGATGGGTCGCCACCACGCGGGAGCTGACGACACGGCGCAGCGACTCGCCGATCCGCTCGGCCTGCACGGGCTTGCGCACGTAGTCGGTGACGCCCAGGTCGAACGCGTCGACGGCGGCGTCGTCGTAGGCGGTGACGAAGACGATCGCGGGGGGCCGGGCGAAGCGCCGCAGCACCCGGGCCAGCTCCATCCCGTCGAGACCGGGCATGCGGATGTCGAGGAAGACCACGTCGACGTCGGTGTCGCGGAGCACCCGGAGGGCATCGGTGGCATCGGAGGCGGTGTGCAACTTGCCCACGCGTGGGTCCGCGCGCAGCAGGTAGGCAAGCTCGTCGAGTGCCGGTGGCTCGTCATCCACCGCGAGCACACGCAGGAAAGCGGTCACAGGCGTGCCCTGACCGCCGGGTGGAACTTCGGCACCCGCATGCTCACCCTCGTACCCGCTCCCAGGCCCGTCTCAACTACCAGGCCGAACTGGTCGCCGAACACCGACCGTAACCGTTCGTCGACGTTGGACAGCCCCACGTGCTGGCCGGAGTCGTCTCCGTTGTCGGAGGCCGCGTCGCCGACACCCGCCACAAGCACGGCCGGATCCATCCCGACACCATCGTCTTCGACCGTGATGTGGCATTCCGCACCGGCGTCCCGGGCCTCGATGCTCACCATACCGACGCCCGGCTTCCGTGACAGTCCGTGCCGGACCGCGTTCTCCACGAGCGGCTGCAGGCACAGGAAGGGCAGCCCGACCGGCAGTACCTCCGGGGCGATCTGGAGTCGCACCTGGAGGCGGTCGCCGAACCGGGCCCGCTCGATTGTCAGGTACCGGTCGATGGACCGCAGCTCCTCGGCCAGCGTGGTGAACTCGCCGTGCGCCCGGAACGAGTACCGGGTGAACTCGGCGAACTCCAGGATCAGCTCGCGGGCGCGCTCCGGGTCGGTGCGGACGAACGACGCGATAGCGGACAGCGCGTTGTAGACGAAGTGCGGGCTGATCTGGGCCCGTAGTGCGCGTACCTCGGCGCGGGCGAGCTGCTCTCGCGAGGAGTCTAGCTCGGCCAGGGCGAGCTGCGCACCCGCCCACCGGGCGGTCTCCAGGGTCGCCTGTACGAGTCCCGGGGCCGGCTCGTCGTCCGCTATGGCCACGAGCGCGCCCGGCACGGTGCCGTCCGGACCGGTCAGCGGCGCCACCACGGCACCTCGGACCGGGCAGTCGACCCGGTCGCACGGCAGTTCGGCGCTGCCGAGCACGGTGGAGCGGTTCTGTGCGATGGCGCGGCGGGCGGCGGCCAGTACCTGGGCCGAGTGGTGGTTGCCGCGGCCATCGAGCGCCAGGATCTCGTCGGGGTCGGTGAGCGCGAGACCTTGCGCGCCCACCAGGCCCCGCAAGTGGCGGATCGCCTTCGCGGCGCTGGTGCGGCTCAGCCCCGTGCGCAGCGGGTCGGCGGCGAGGCCGGCGGTGTGCAGGACGTCATACGTCGCGCGCTGGGTGGCGGTGGCGATGCTGCGGCGGGCGCGCAGCCGGTACACCGCCCAGACCGCCGCGGTGAGCGCGGTGATGAGCGCGAGCACCGCGAGTGCCGTCCCCACGCCCAGATCATCGCACGTACCGGTAGCGCGGCCGGGCCCTCAGAGGAGGCTCAGTAAGCGCCCTTCCGGGCCAGCACGACACCGACCGTGCGCCACAGGATGCTCAGGTCATACGCCAGCGACCAGTTGTCCACGTAGTACAGGTCGAGCCGGACCGCCTCGTCCCAGGACAGGTCGGAGCGGCCGGACACCTGCCAGAGCCCCGTGATGCCGGGGCGGACCAGCAGCCGGCGCCGGACGTCGCCGAGGAAGTCGCCGTCGTCGGCGGGCAGCGGGCGCGGCCCGACCAGCGACATCTCGCCCCTGAGCACGTTGATCAGCTGGGGCAGCTCGTCGAGCGACGTGCCCCGCAGGAACCGGCCCACCGGGAAGACACGCGGGTCTTCCTTGATCTTGAAGAGCATGCCGTCGGACTCGTTCTGGTCGACGAGCGAGGCGAGCCGGTCTTCGGCGTCCACGTACATCGTCCGGAACTTCCACACCCGGAACGTGCGGCCCTCGTGGCCCACCCGCGGCTGCCGGAAGAACACCGGCCCCCGGTCGGAGAGCTTGATGGCGAGCGCGATCGCGGCGAACACCGGCGTCAGCAGCAGCAGGCCGAAGAACGCGAAGACCCGGTCCATGAGGTTCTTGGCCAGCCAGCCGAGGCCGGAGAGCGTCGGCTCTTCGACGTGCAGCAGCGGCAGGCCCTCGATGGGCCGGATGTGCACCCGCGGGCCGGCGATGTCGGTGAGCTGGGGCGCCACGACAAGATCGATGCCGGTGCCTTCGAGCTGCCAGGCGAGCCGGCGCAGCTCACCGGGCTCCGCGCTGGCCGAGCCGCACACGGCGATCGTGTCGGCGCCCACCTCGCGTACGAGGGACAGCACGTCGCGGCCCGCGTACACCGGCACCGGCGTCTCGATGCCGCGCGCCGCCGCGTATCCGTCGGTGATGTGGATGGCGACCGGGATCAGCCCGGCGGCCGGGCTGCGGGTGACGGCGGTGTGCACCTCGAGCGCCTCCGGCAGCGTGCCGATCAGCACCATCCGGTGTGCCGCCTGCCCGGCCCGCTTGCGCATGACGTGCAGCACGAACCGGGCGAGGTACCGCGCGAACAGGATCAGCAGCGTCGCGCCGACCAGCTCGGTGGCCACGGTGAGTCGGGAAAGGTCGGTCTTGGTGGCGAACGCCAGGAACGACACGCTCGCGGCGACCGTCACCGACGCCCGCGTCACGCGTTTGAACTCATCGGTGCCGAGACCGAGGTAGCGGCGGTCGTACGCGCCGTTGCCCCAGAGGATGGTGATCCAGCCGATCGGAAGGAGGAGGTACGCCACGGTGCGGAACCACGCCTGGTTGGCGTCCTGGAAGCCGGCCGTCGCCTGCTCGAAGAGCGAGATCGCGATCCAGCTCGCGAGCGCTGCCGCGCCGTAGTCGAGCAGCAACAGCACGACCGTGTACGGCCGGTGCCAGCGCGAAGCCCGGCGGCTGGCGCGAGTCCACGCGGACCGCGGCACGCCGTTGTGTGACGGCGGCGTCGGCGCCTGGATCTCGAAACTGTCGACGTGGCGCACGGTGCTGCTCCGGCTTGTGTTGGTTACCGGGCGCTGGAGGCTTGTCGTCACCTCACCTACGTCCTCCCGCTTTCCACGCGCCGCCCATCTGCCGTCAGGCTCTGGACTGACCACCGCATAAGTCTCCCACGGCCGCCTCGCCAGATCGGCGACGCAAGGGACAATACGCCCCGCATGGATCGAGCAGGATCGGCGACCGAGTCACTATACCGACGAATGGTGTGCGAGGAAGCTCTGTGACGCGACGGGTTCATGTGCCCGAAGACGAGAGTTCACCCGAGGTAACTCAGCGCACAAGTCGCGACAGCCGGCGGTCAGCAAGCGGCTTGCCACCGGTCTGGCAGGTGGGGCAGTACTGGAGGCTGGAGTCGGCGAACGACACCTCTCGGACGGTGTCGCCGCACACCGGGCACGGCAACCCGGTCCGGGCGTGTACGCGCAGACCCGAGCGCTTCTCGCCCTTCAACTCGGCGGCTCGCTGCCCGACCGAGCGGGTCACCGCGTCGGTCAGTACCTCCCGGGTGGCCGCGTAGAGCCGCTCCATCTGCTCCTCGGTCAGCCGGCTGGTGATCGCGAACGGTGACAGCTTGGCCACGTGGAGGATCTCGTCCGAGTACGCGTTGCCGACCCCGGCCAGCACCTCCTGATCGGTCAGCACGCCCTTGACCTGGCCCCGCCGGCTGCGCATGCGCTCGTCGAAGCCGGCCAGGTCGACCGCGAGCGCGTCCGGCCCGAGCCTCGACACGCCGGGCACCTGGACCGGATCCCTTACGAGGTAGGCGGCGAGGCTCTTCTGGGTACCCGCCTCGGTCAGGTCGAAGCCGGAGCCGTCGTCGAGCCGGAGGCGCAGCGCGATCGGGCCCTTGCCCGGCTTCAGCGGCGCCGTTCCGGGAAACGCGTCGCGGTAGTGCAGCCAGCCCGCCCGGGCCAGGTGCACGACGAGGTGCAGGTCGCCGCCCAGCACGACGTCGAGGAACTTGCCGTGCCGTCCGGCGCCGGTGACCTGCAGGCCGGCTGCGGCGGTCGGCGGTGGGTCGTACGTCTTCAGCGCGCTGATCGCGGAGATCTCCATGCGGTCGACACGCCGGCCAGCGGCCCGCTCGCGAAGGTACGCGGCGAGCGCCTCCACCTCGGGCAACTCGGGCACGCCGTTAACGGTAGCGTCGTACACCGTGAAAGTGGTGGTCGCGCACAACCGCTACCGCGAGGCTCAGCCCTCGGGGGAAAACATCATCGTCGATCAGGAGATCGGCCAGCTCGCCGCGGCGGGCGTGACGGTGGTGCCGTTCCTGCGCAGCTCCGACGCGATCGCCAACCTGCCGCTGGCCGGCAAGGCGCTGCTGCCGATCTCGCCGATCTACGCGCCGAGCGCCCAGCGCGACCTGGCCGAGCTGCTCCGGCTGGAGCGGCCCGACGTGCTGCACCTGCACAACCCGTACCCGCTGCTGTCGCCCTGGGTGGTGCGCACCGCACACAAGTTCGGCGTGCCGGTGGTGCAGACCGTCCACAACTACCGCCAGGTGTGCTCGTCCGGCCTGTACTTCCGGGATGGCGGCATCTGCAAGGACTGCCGGGGCCGCTTCGTCGGCGTCCCGGCCGTGGTGCACAAGTGCTACCGCGGGTCACGGGTGCAGAGCGCCCTGATGGCGACCACGCTCGCCGTGCATCGGCCCACGTGGCGCTCCGTCGACCGGTACATCGCGTTGACCGAGGGCATCGCCGAGCACCTGCACGACTACGGCATCCCGGCCGATCGGATCGTGGTCAAGCCCAACGGGATACCCGATCCGGGTGCCCCCGCGCCGCTCGGTGACGGGTTCCTCTTCCTCGGCCGCCTCTCGCCGGAAAAGGGCGTCGGCCTGCTGCTCGACGCCTGGCAGCGGCACACCGACGGCTCGCTGGGCACGCTGCGGATCGCGGGCGACGGCGAGCTGCGCCCGCTGGTCGAGGCCGCTGCCGCCGCGCGCACCGACGTGGAGTTTCTCGGCCCTCTCGATCGTGACGGCGTCCGCGCGGCACTTCGCTCCACGGCCGTCGTGATGGCCACCTCGACCTGGCACGACGTGCTGCCCACGGTGGTGCTCGAGGCGCTGTCGTCAGGGCGGCCGGTGCTTGGCACCGCGCTCGGCGGCATTCCTTATCTGGTCGGCGACGCCGGTTGGGTGGTGCCCGCCGAGGCGGGCGCGCTGGCCTCCGCGCTGCCAGCAGCGCGCGACGGCGCCGCCACGCTGGCGCCGATGGCGAGGTCGCGCTACGAGCGCACGTTCCACCCCGACGTGCTCGTCCGCCGTCTGATCGAGGTGTACGCCGACATGCGCCCCGCCCGAGCGGAGATCCGTTAGCGCAGGGCCTTCCGAGCCGAGAACCCGATGCTCGCCAGCAGGAACCCTCCGTTGACGAGGGTGAACGCGGCGATCAGCCACACCGACAAGGCCGGCGCCACCAGCAGCACGAGGGCCGCCACGAAGATCACCGCTCCATAGTCGCGGATCAGCTTCACTAGCCGTACGGGCAGCGAGCGCGACGGCACCATGCTCTCGGCGTTCGGGCCGGACTGCATGACCGAGGTGACCAGGTTGACCATCCAGGTGCCGGCGAACGCGGACACCAGCCACGCCGGCGTCGACGGCCGCTGCGCCACGGCGGTCGCCGACAGCGCGGTGACCAGGGCGATCTGGGCCGCCACGTCGCACAGTACGTCGACCCGGGCGCCCGCCGAGCTGGTGCGCCCGGTGACCCGGGCCAGCTGGCCGTCGGCGCAGTCCAACGCGTACGCCACCTGCCAGCCCACCAGTGCGATCAGGCCGACGAGCCAGGCCGGTACCCGATCATCCGCGACCGGCTCGGCCAGAGCGACCACCGCGATCGAGGTGCCGAGCCCGAGCACCAGGTTGGCGAGGGTGAGCGCCGTGGGCGCGACCCCGAGCCGCTCCGCCGCCACCGCGAACCGCGCGCCGATCCGCTGGCTGATGGCCTCGCTGAAGAGGCCGCCGCCGCGGTTGACCCGGTAGAAATCGCCCGCGCCGGGCCTAGTGACGGTCGCCGACTGCATCGACGTAGTCTGCCAGCCGGGCGCGGATCTCGTCCTTCTCCATCGCCAGGTGTTCCAAGATCGTGTACCGGTCGGGCCGGGTG
Source organism: Phytohabitans aurantiacus (assembly GCF_027923225.1). GTDB lineage: Bacteria > Actinomycetota > Actinomycetes > Mycobacteriales > Micromonosporaceae > Phytohabitans > Phytohabitans aurantiacus. Next base: position 395,052 of record NZ_BSDI01000001.1, on the reverse strand, counting down.
GACGGCGCGTGCGCGACAACATCCACGAAGTCGTCGTCGGAGATGCCCAGGTCGGCCGGCGCCGTGGCCAGCCCGTGCCGGAGCAGGGCGGCCCTGAGGCTGGTGAAGCCGGCCGTGTCGCCGCGCAGGAACGTGCAGAAGAGCGCGCCGAGCCCGACCTGCTCGCCGTGCGACGCCGTGCAGGGCAGCAGCAGGTCGATGGCGTGCGAGATCTCGTGGCAGCTGCCGCTGGCGGGACGGCTCGACCCGCAGATCGACATCGCCAGGCCACCCATGATCAGCGTCTCGGCCAGCGTGGTCAGGAAGCCGTCGTCGGTGATCGTGCCGGGGTGGTTGAGCAGGGCCTCCGCGCTGGTGCGGGCGAGCGCCACGGAGAGCCCGTCGATCGGCTCGCCGCGCACCTGGTGGGCGAGCTCCCAGTCGGCGACCGCGTTGATGTTGCTGAGCGCGTCACCGATGCCGGCCTGGGTCTGCCGGTCGGGACCGTTTTCGACGAAGTCGAGGTCGACGACCACCGCGATCGGGATGTGCACGCCATAGGAGCCGCGCCCGCCGTCGTGATCGAGCGAGGCGACCGGTGACGCGATGCCGTCGTTCGCGAGGCTTGTCGCCACGGTCACCATCGGGATGGCGTACCGGGAGGCCGCGTACTTGGCGGTGTCGATGGTCTTACCGCCGCCGATGCCGACGACCGCGTCGTACGAGCGCTGGCGCAGCTTGTTGCCTAGCTCCAGGGCTGAGTCGAGGGTGCCGCCGCTGACCGTGAACAGGTCGGCGCGGCCGAGCCCGGGGCGGATCAGCTCAGCGATCTTCTCGCCCTGGCCGGGGCCGATCACCACCGCCACGTCACCGCCACCGGAGATGCGCCGGTCGGCGAGCAGCGCACCGAGCTCGGCGACGGCGCCCCGGCGTACCTCGATGGCGAGCGGAGTGTTGACGGTACGGGCTAGTAGCGGCATGCGATCTCCCGTGCCCGGGCGAGGTCGTCGTGGTTGTCCACCTCGACCCAATCGACCGAGCCGATGGTGGCGGCACGTACCTCACCGCCACGGCTGGCGTACTCCTGGTACCCATCCTCGTAGTAGAGGTTGGGGTCGCGCTGCCAGGTGGCTTCGAGCGCGTCGGCGAGCCCGGCGGCGGCGTGCGGCTCGATCAGCGTGGCACCGATGTACTCGCCGAACGCCTCGGCCGGATCCATCAGCTTGGTGATCTTCGTGAGCTGGCCACTGTCGTCGAAGACGGTCTTCATCTCCTCGTCGGCCAGCTTCTTGACGTTGTCGATGGCCAGCAGGACGCTCGGGCCACGCTGGGCGAGCAGCGTCTTCTCGATGCTGGACGGGTGCACGGTGTCGCCGTTGACGAGCAGCGCCCCCTGGGCGAAGTGCTCGCGGGCCAGCCACAGCGAGTACGCGTTGTTCCACTCCTCGGCCTTGTCGTTGTGCACGAGGGTGAGCCGTACGCCGTACTTGTCCTGCAGGGCCGCCTGGCGGGACTCGACCGCCTCGGCGCGGTACCCGACAACCACGGTGACGTCCCTGAGTCCCACCTCGGCGAGGTTGCGCAGCGCGATGTCGAAGATCGTGGTCTCACCGTCGACCGGCACCAGGGCCTTGGGGAGCGTGTCCGTGTACGGGCGCAGTCTCCGCCCGGCGCCGGCGGCCAGTACCAAGCCGATCATGTGCCGATCCTTTCGAGGGGTCCTTATACCGAGGGGTCGGGGTGAGGATAGCCGTGCGTCACAGCCCGATGGCATGGAGCGCCGCGAAGCCGTCTTCCGCGATGGTCCTGATCAGGCCGTCGTTGACGTCTCGGTGCTCGTCGAGTACCTCGATCTCACTCTCCGTGAGCCAGCGGAACTCGGTGTGCTTGCCGGCCTCCAGTTGGGGCCTGGCCAGATCGCCGTCGACGCGTACGAGGTAGTCGGTCTCCACGCGCTGGATGCCGTCGTTGCCGGTGTAGGTGTACTCGCCGATGAGACCGATGACGACGGACACGCGCCAGCCGGTTTCCTCCTGAACTTCCCGATACAGGGCTTCTTCGAGCGTCTCGCCTGATTCGACGTGACCGCCCACGATGTCCCACGTATCGGGGAACAGCCGCCGATCGGGTGACCGGCGCTGGATGAAAATTCGACCGTCGTCATCGACGATCAAGGCTCCCGCGCAGCGCAGGGGTTCTGTGGCCACCCGTTGAATCTAGTCACCTGCCTGTGCAAGGGACACCGTACGCTGGACAACCATGACCACCGAGCAGTTGATCTCTTTCGCCCGTGGCGCGCCTTCGCTGGACATCGTGGATGTCGAGGGCCTCAAGGCCGCGGCCGTCCGCGCCTTCGACGCCGACCCCGCCGGCATCACCGCCTACGGGACGTCCGTCGGCTACCCGCCCCTCCGAAAGTGGATCGCTGACAAGCACGGCGTCTCGGCCGACCAGGTACTCGTCACCAACGGCTCGCTCCAGGCCGACGCGTTCCTGTTCGACTACCTGGTACAGAGTGGCGACGCGGTGGTCGTCGAGCGCCCGACGTACGACCGGACGCTGCTCAACCTGCGGAACAAGGGTGGCCAGGTTCACCAGGTGACCATCCAGCCGGACGGCGTCGACACCGATGAGCTGCGCAAGCTGCTCGAATCGGGAGTCCGCCCCAAGCTGGCGCACATCATCCCGAACTACCAGAATCCGGCCGGCGTCACGCTCTCCCTGGAGAAGCGGCGGGCGCTGCTCGACCTGGCAGCTGAGTACGGCTTCACGATCTTCGAAGACGACCCGTACGCGGACATCCGCTTCCGTGGCGAGGCGCTGCCCTCGATGCTCTCCATGGACGACAAGGGCGTCGTGGTGCACGCCTCCAGCTTCACCAAGACGGTCTGCCCCGGTGTCCGGGTCGGATACCTGGTCGGCCCCGCCGCGCTGATCGCCGACATCGCGAAGCGGGCGACCAACCTCTACATCTCGCCCGGCATGGTCGCCCAGGCGATCGTGCACCAGTTCTGCGTCTCCGGCGACATCGACCGCTCGATCCAGACCGTGAGCGCCGCGTTGGGCGAGCGGGCCAGCCTGCTGGCGACCGCGCTGCGCCAGCACATCCCCGGCGTTCGCTTCACCGAGCCCGACGGCGGCTACTTCCTGTGGATCGAGCTGCCCGAAGGCATCTCGGCCGACAAGGTCTTCGCGGCGGCCGCCGAGCGTGGCGTGGCCGTGGTCAAGGGCAGCGATTTCGTGCTCGAAGGCGGCGAGGGCGCGCTGCGCCTGGCCTTCTCCGCGGTGACGGTCGACCAGATCGAAGAGGGTGTACGCAGGCTCGCCGCAGCTGTCGAGGCGGTGCGCGGCTGAGATCTTGTGTCGGATTTCCGACAATGCGCCAGCCTCAGGGGTCACGGGTTCCCCTGCGGCTGGCGTCCGGATCACAATGCAGCCAGCAATCCCCCGCCCCCTTGGCGCCGGGTGGGCCGCTCGCACCCCACCCCCCGACTGCGGCCGGTCCGCCCGGCGCCAGCCCGCTTAGGCTTATGCACATGGCGGACCAGCGTCCCATCGCTCGCACGTGGACGGCGCCCATGCGGCGCGCCATGACCCGCATGCTCAGCCCCACCGACAACGGCCGGCGTCCGGCACATCCGGAGTCGCCCGAACGCAGCGCGATCGTCGACTGCGCCCTGTACGTCGACGGTGAGCGCCAGTCCGGCGAGTGGCAGTACGCCGACGCCCTGACCGAGGCACGCCAGCAGCGGCAGCGCAACGCGTTCGTCTGGCTGGGTCTGCACGAGCCCACCCAGGCCGAGATGGCCGGCATCGCCGAGACCTACGGCCTGCACGAACTGGTCGTCGAAGACGCGGTCAAGGCCGAGCAGCGGCCCAAGCTGGAGCGGTTCGGAGACGTCAGCTCGCTGGTCCTGCGTACCGCCCGGTACGTCGGGAAGGGCGAGGTCACCGAGACCTCCGAGGTCGTCGAGACCGGCCAGGTGATGCTGTTGATCGGGCCCGGATTCGTGATCTCCGTGCGGCACGGCGACGCCTGCCGGCTCTCGCCGGTGCGGGCCGACCTGGAGAAGAAGCAGGATCTGCTGGCTCAAGGGCCGTGGTCGGTGGCGTACGCGGTCACCGACCGGGTGGTCGACCTGTACGTCGAGGTCGCCGACCAGGTCGAGGTCGACCTCGACGCTCTTGAGGCCGAGGTGTTCTCGCGCAGCTCACACAGCCGCATCCAGCGGATCTACCAGATGAAGCGGGAGCTCGTGGAGTTCAAGCGGGCGGTCGTGCCGCTCCAGCGGCCGCTGCTCACGCTCACCGCCCAGGTCAACCGGGAGGTGCCCAAGGAGATCCGGCGGTACTTCCGGGACGTCCAGGACCACCTCACCCGCACCGTCGAGCAGATCAACTCGTATGACGACCTGCTCAACTCGGTACTCCAGGCGCGGCTGGCCCAGGTGACCGTCGACCAGAACAACGACATGCGGAAGATCGCGGCCTGGGCCGGTATCGCGGCCGTCTGGACCGCCATCGCGGGTATTTACGGCATGAACTTCACGCACATGCCGGAGCTGAACTGGACGTACGGGTACCCGGTCGTACTGGCCGTGATGCTCGGCATCTCCCTCGTCCTGTACCGCTTCTTCCGCCGCCGCGGCTGGCTCTAGACCAGCCGCAGCGGCGCCCGCCCCTACCTACGGGCGGCTGTTGCGCGACGTCTCCACCGCGGTGTCGGCGGGTGTCGGCGACGTCGTGGCGTCGGTCGCCGAGTACAGCACGTCGTCCGGCGCGTCAGCCGGCGACTCGAGCGCCTGAGTGGGGTCGTACTCCTCCCACTCGTGCTGCCGGCGACGGCGCTTCACCAGTGCGCCCACCGCGCCGACAGCGGCACCGGCTGCGAGCAGCCCGGCGAGCATCGGCCAACGCTTACGCGACATTCGCGACTCCTTTTTCTTGTTTATCGCTGTGAGATTCTTCGCCTTCGCACGGCGGGCCGCGTCACCGGCTTGCCGGGCGTTCGCCGCCGCGGCGGCCGCCAGCGGCCCGAGGGTCTCGCCCATCCCGGTGGCGGCGTGCGTGGCAGCCTGCCGGAAGTGATCAAAGCTTTCACCCAGCTCGGCCCGTGCGATCTGACCGTGTGTCCTGCGCCGTAGTCCCAAGCTGAACACCGCGTCCCCTCCTTCGGTGTGGCTCCTCCGCCATCCTGCACCTTCGGATACCTCCGAAGTGTCGGAACTGGGCACATGGGAGGATCGCCAGATACTGACCAACGACCGAGGAGTACCCGTGGCTGACGCTCTATACGCCACTCTGCACACCAATCACGGTGACATCCGGCTGGAGCTTTTCCCGAACCACGCGCCGAAGACCGTCCGCAACTTCGTGGAACTGGCCGAGGGCACCAAGCCGTACACCGACCCGCGCACCGGCCAGCCGGGCAGTGGGCCGTACTACGACGGCACGCTCTCGCACCGGGTGATCAGTGGCTTCATGGTCCAGATGGGCGACCCGACCGGCACCGGTCGCGGTGGACCCGGGTTCACGTTCGAAGACGAGTTCCACCCGGAGCTCAGCTTCGACCGGCCGTACCTGCTCGCGATGGCGAACGCCGGGCCCGGCACCAACGGCTCGCAGTTCTTCATCACGGTGGGCCCGACCCCGCACCTGAACCGGCGGCACACGATCTTCGGCCAGGTGGCCGACGAGGCATCCGCCAAGGTCGTCGACTCCATCGCCAACACCCGCACCGCGCCCGGTGACCGGCCCATCCAGGACGTCATCATCGAGCGCGTGGAGATCCAGCGCACCGGCGCCTGACAGGTACCTTTGCTCCATGAGTGATACTCCCGTGACTGTGCCGGTCTGCTACCGCCACCCGTCCCGGGAGACGTATGTCCGGTGTGTGCGATGTGACCGACCCATCTGCCCGGACTGCATGCGCGCAGCCTCCGTCGGCCATCAGTGCCCGGAGTGCGTAGCGGAGGGACGCCGGACCCAGCGGTCGGCGCGCACCGCCTTCGGTGGCGGTGCCGCCGGCCGCGAGGGGTACGTCACCAAGGCGCTCCTCGGCATCAACGTGATCGTGATGCTGATCTCCACCGCCATCGGTGGTATCCAGGCACTGGTCGGGGGCGGCATCGGTGGTCTCATGGGTAGCAGCAACGCGCTGACCCGGTGGGGCTCGGTCATCGGATACGCCCCGTACACCGCGTTCGACCCGACGTGGCACGGTATCGCTGCCGGCGAGGTGTACCGCCTGTTCACGGCGATGTTCATCCAGTACGGCATCGCGCACCTGTTGATGAACATGTGGGCGCTGTGGATCCTGGGGCGCCCGCTGGAGGCGGTGCTCGGGCCGGTGCGCTTCGCCGCGCTGTACCTGATCGCCGGGCTGGGCGGCAACGTCGCGGTCTACATCTTCTCCGCGCCCAACCAGGAGACGGCGGGCGCCTCGGGCGCGATCTTCGGGCTGTTCGCGGCGCTGTTCGTGATCATGCGAAAGCTGGGCCGCGACACGTCCGCCGTGATCCCCATCCTGGTGATCAACCTGGTCTTCACCTTCACCGTGCCCGGCATCTCGATCGCCGGCCACCTCGGCGGCATGGTCTTCGGCGGCATCGTGGCCGTGATCCTCGCCTACGCCCCGCGCACCGCCCGCACGGCTGTACAGGTCGGCGGCTGCGCCGCGGTAGTGGTCCTGCTAGCGGTGGCCGCTCTGGTCCGCACAGCCGCCCTCCTCTAAGAGGCGGGACAGCGTCGCTGCCACCTCGGACGGTGGGGTGCCCAGGTCGGACTCGGAGAACACGAGGATCTGGTCGCCGGCGTCGATCTCCAGGGTCTCCGAGCGCATTCCGAGACGCGGCCGGGTGTCGACGCGTACCCCCTCGATCTGCGACCAGGCCAGCCGGCGACGGCCGGCGAGACCCGTGACCACCGTTACGCCCTCAGGGTCGGCGGCGACCCGCACCTTCGCGATCAGGTCGCGCGCCGCCCAGCCGGCGAGCCCGGCGGCGACCACCGCGGCCAGCACCAGTCGCACCACGTCGCCGTCATCGAAGAGCAGCCCGACGGCCAGCACACCGACCGCGGCGGTGAGCTTCACGATCGGGATTTTGGGGGGCACGCGCCAGCTACAGGCATCCACCTACTCCAGAGTAGTGTCGGTGAATATGAGAGACGCGGTCATCGTCGGCGCCGTGCGCACCCCGGTCGGCCGGCGCAAGGGCGGCCTGGCCGGCATCCATCCCGTCGACCTGTCGGCACATGTGCTGCGCGCGCTCGCCGAGCGCAGTGGGCTCGACCCGGCCGACGTGGACGACGTCGTGTGGGGCTGCGTCTCGCAGGTGGGCGAGCAGTCGTGGAACGTCGGGCGCAACGCCGTGCTCGGCGCGGGCTGGCCCGAGTCGGTGCCGGGCACCACGCTCGATCGCCAGTGCGGCTCCAGCCAGCAGGCCCTGCACTTCGCGGCCGCTACCGTGCTCGCTGGCCAGGCTGATCTGGTCGTGGCCGGTGGCGTGGAGTCGATGACACGGGTGCCAATGGGGTCGAGCGCGGCCGGGGCGTGGCCGTTCGGTGAGGGGATCCGGGAGCGGTACGGCGATCAGGGGTTCAGCCAGGGCGTCGGCGCGGAGATGATCGCGGAGCGGTGGGGCTTTTCGCGGGCTCGGCTCGACGAGTACTCGCTCGCCAGCCACGAGAAGGCGGCGGCCGCGCAGGACGCGGGCGCGTTCAAGGAGGAGATCGCGCCGATCGGCGGGGTCGACGCCGATGAGGGCGTGCGTCGCGACACCTCGTTGGCGAAGCTGGGCGAGCTGGCGACGCCGTTCAAGCCGGACGGCGTGGTGACGGCCGGCTCCGCGTCGCAGATCTCCGACGGCGCCGCCGCCCTCGCGGTCACCACGTCGGAGTGGGCGCGCGGGCGCGGCCTGCGGCCACTGGCCCGCATTCACACCGCGGTCGTCGCGGCCGACGACCCGGTCATCATGCTGACGGCACCGATTCCGGCCACGGCAAAGGCATTGCGCCGCGCGGGGCTGGGCATCGAGGAAATCGGCGTGTACGAGGTGAATGAGGCATTCGCACCTGTACCGCTGGCGTGGCTGGCCGAAACCGAGGCGGATCCCGATCGCCTCAACCCTCGCGGCGGCGCGATCGCGTTGGGGCATCCGCTCGGCGGCTCCGGCGCCCGCATCATGACGACGATGCTGCAACACATGCGTGACAACGACATCCGTTACGGCTTGCAGACGATGTGCGAGGGCGGCGGCATGGCAAACGCGACGATCGTGGAACTTCTGCGGTAACCCGCGACATATCCCGTTAGCACGTCGTTAAACGCGGCATGGACGTCTTCTCACGAACGTTCTTGCCTGCAGCCGCCGAGGCCGGGGTCGCCATCCCGACCGTGAGCCGTCACATGCCGGTTTTTCGCCGCTGTGTGGAAGCCGACGACGCGACCGTACTCGTCAGCCGTTGCCTACGGCCTGACCGTCCGATGCACGGCGAGTTCCTGCTGCTGTTGACCTACCGCCGCCTGGTGGTAACGCAGGAAACTCGCATGCTGCACCGCTTGCGGCTGCACCTGAACACCGAACTGCGACACCTCAGCAACGTCACCTGGAACCCGGACCCGCGCCTCTCCGCGGTCGAGCTCGCCGCCACCGCCGTCGACGGCGTACGCGAGCGGTTCTGGATCAAGACTGGTCACCCGAAGCAGGTCTGGCACCTGGACGCACTGCTCAGCCACGCCTTCCGTCCCCGGTCGATGGCGCAGCGCGTTCACGAGGCACCGCGAGTCCAGGCGCCGATGGCGCCGCCCGTGCCGGCTGCCGCCTGACGCGGTCGGGGAGCGTCCTGCCGCAAGGACGCTCCCCGACGCGAAAACCCAAACCTGATCCGAACATCGGAAGCGCCGTCATGCGGGCATCATGGTGCCCGTGAACCCCGCGAAGGGCCTGGTCCTCGTGGTCGAGGACGAGCGGTCGATCGCCGATCTGGTCCGCATGTACCTGGTCCGCGAGGGCTTCGGCGTGCACGTGGAGCGGGACGGTGAGGCCGGTCTCGCGGCCGCGCGGCGGCTCCGGCCCGTCGCGTGCGTACTCGACATCGCCCTGCCGGGAATCGACGGCACGGAGATCTGCCGGCGGTTGCGCGAAGGTGGCGACTGGACACCCGTCATCTTCCTGACCGCCCGCGACGACGAGGTGGACCGGATCGTCGGCCTCGAACTGGGCGCCGACGACTACGTCACCAAGCCGTTCAGCCCGCGAGAACTGGTTGCCCGCATCCGCGCCGTGCTGCGCCGTACAGCCGGTACTCCCGAGGAGCGGCCGCACACCGTCGGTCCGGTCACGCTCGACCCCGGCCGTCGAACGGTCACAGTGGACGGTGCGCCGGTGCGGCTGACGTCGACCGAGTTCGACCTGCTGGCGCGCTTGATGGGGCGACCCGGTCGGGTGTTCACGCGCGAGGAGTTGCTGGCGAGCGTATGGGGATACGGCGCGCAGGCCGGTACCCGCACGGTCGACGTACACGTGGCGCAGGTGCGGGCCAAGCTCGGCGACGGTGCGGCCGTACTCCGCACGCACCGGGGCGTCGGGTACGCGGCCGATGCGTAGGACAGGCACGCTCACCGCTCGCGCGATCCTCTCCGGCTGCGCGGTGGCGGTCGTGTCCGTGTTGGTGACCGTGCTGATCTCGGTACCCGTCACGGTGCGCTCGGTGGACCGCGACGCCCGCCAAGCGCTGGTGGCGCAGGCACGGCTCACCGCCGAGGTGCTCCGCCCGCGGCTCGACCGGGGCCGCACCGCCGACGAGGAACGGGTCATCCGCCAACTGCGCAACCAGGGCATCGACGCGTACCTGATCCGTGCCGGAGTGGCCGACCGGCCCGGCCTGCCGTCACAGGTGGTCGACCGCGTGGCCGCCGGCCGGAACTTCAACGGACGGCGGGTCGTCGCCGGTGAGAGGTCCATTGTGGTCGGTCGAGCGCTGCCGGGCGGAAACGGCGTGGTGCTGGCTCAGCCGGCGGCCAAGGGGATCTGGTTCCGGGTACTGCGCGGCCTGTGGCTGCCACTGCTCGCCGGCCTCATGGCGGGGGCTGTCGCCGGCGCGCTCCTCGCCCGCCGGCTGGCGCGCCCGATCCGCAACGCCGCCGCCGCGGCGGCCCGGCTGCGCGCGGGCGACCGGGGTGTCCGGGTACCGGTCGAGCCCCCGCAGGAGGCGGCCGATCTGGCGTACGCGCTCAACGATCTCGCCGCCGCGCTGGCCACCAGCGAGGGGCGGCAGCGGGAGTTCCTGCTGTCCGTCTCGCACGAGCTGCGCACGCCGCTGACCGCGATCAGCGGGTACGCCGAGGCGCTGGCCGACGGTGTGGTGGGCGCCGATGGGGCACAGCGGACGGGGCAGACCATGCTGGCCGAGGCGCGGCACCTGGACCGGCTCGTCGGCGACCTCCTGGCGTTGGCCCGGCTGGAGGCGGCCGACTTCCCCCTGCATCCGGTCCCCGTCGACCTGGCAGCCCTGGTACGGGACGCCGCCGAGTCGTGGCGCCCCCGATGCGAAGCCGCCGGCATCGATCTGAGGGTGGAGCTTCTCGACGGGGATGTTCCGGTGCACACCGATCCGGGGCGGATCCGGCAGGTCGTGGACGGGCTGCTGGAGAACGCCCTGCGCGTACTGCCCGCGGGTGCCCCGCTCGTGGTGGCCGCGCGGGCGCCGGGGGTGGTGGAGGTGCGCGACGGCGGTCCCGGCTTCACCGACGAGGATCTGGCGATCGCGTTCGAGCGCGGCGCGCTGCGGCAACGCTACGAAGGGGTACGGAAGGTGGGCAGCGGCCTCGGGTTGGCGCTGGCGGCGGGACTGGTACGCCGGCTGGGCGGCACGATCGAGGCTGGGCACGCGCCCGAAGGTGGGGCCCGATTCACGGTCACGCTGCCCTCTTACGAAACCCGTACATCGGCTTGACGGTGCGCTCGTGCCGCTCGCCGAGTCTGGGGGCTCCCAACGGTACGGAAAGGGAGACCGATGAAGCGTCTGGTTCTCGTCGCGGTGGCTGGTGTGCTGGCCCTGGGACTGGCGGGGTGTGGTGGAGCGAAGCCCGCGCCGCTCGAGGTGGAGCAGGTGGCGCTGTCCGCGATCGGGTTCGAGGCGGCTGACCCCTCGCCGAGTGCGACTGCGTCGGACAAGCCACGCGGGGAGCGCCCGCACCTGCGAAAGCTCCTCCGGAAGAACACGCTGCACGGCGAGATCGTCGTGGAGACCAAGGACGGCCCGAAGACCGTGGTCGTACAGCGTGGCGAGGTGACCGCGATCGACGACGACTCGGTGACCGTGAAGTCGAGCGACGGGTACACCGTCGAGTGGGCGTTCGGCGACGACCTGCGGGTACGCGAGCGCCGCGACACGGTCCAGCCGAGCGCGGTGAAGGTCGGCACCGAGGTTGGCGTCGCCGGCGCGAAAGACGGTGACCGCACGGTCGCCCGGCTTGTCGTCATCCCCCGGAAGAAGTGACGGGCTCGGCGTACCCGACGTAGCCGCGCCACTCCAGCCGCCAGCCGTCCGGTACGAGCCGCTCGCAGGCGCGGCGGTCGCCCGTGCAGACGATCACGTCGACCGAGCGCGGGTCTGCCGGTGGCTGCTTCGGGAGCACGGACTGGAGAGCCACGATCTCCCGATCGGGGTCGTCGTGGCCGCGCAGGAGCAGCCACCACGGGTACTCCCAGTTGTCGTTCTGCTGCACGAGGCCCACCCGCTGGGCGCCGGCCGCCTCGACCCGGCCGGCCGCCCAGCGGAACTCGTCCGCCCACGCGGGCCGGCGCAGGAACCGGGTGTCCCAGGAGTCGGTGGTGAGCAGCGAGCCGGTGCCGACCAGGCGGCGCGGGAAGCCGTACGAGACGGCGAGCAGCCCGGCCAGCGCCGAGGCGGCGAGCACGGCGGCGACGGCGGCTCTGGCCGTGCGCCTGCCGGCCCGGGCGAGCACCGCGTCGAGCCACAGACCCGCGAGCGGTATCCCGAGCATGAGGGCGTACATGAGCAGCCGGTTCCCCCATGGCTGCCACTTGATCATGGCGGAGTGCAGGACCACGGTGGCGGCGCAGGCGACCGCGTACGCGCGCACGGCACCGCGGCGCGGCCGGGCGAGCGCGACCACGCCACCGATCAGCACGAGCGTCCCCGCGATCGGAAACGCGACCCGGTCCTCGTCGGGGTACCAGGCGCGGACGGGGAACTCGGTGCGCCCGAACGTGGTGGCCCGATCCTGCGGGTCGACCCCGATCAGGTCGGCGAACCCGATGATGGCGTCGGCGCTGGCGGTGCGCAGCGGCGACAGCGGGGTATCCAGGGCCGTGTGCCCGATTCGTAGCCCGTTGACCAGTATCGAGCCGGGATCGTGGCGCTGCATCGGGATCGAGTCCCGCAGCCGGGGCGGACCCAAGGGGTGACCGAACTCCGAGTACACGCGCAGCATGAAAGGCGCGAAGATGGCCGCCGCGACCGCGATCACGCCGAGCCCGGCGGCGACCGCCTTCCACGCGCCTCTCCCGCCGAAGAGGCGCAGCTGAGCGACTCCCCAGACCACCAGCATCGGGCCGGCGCCGATCAGGCCACTGGTCTTGGTGAGCGCGGTCAGGCCGGTGGCCGCGCCGAGCGCGAGCACCGCGCCGGGCGTGGTCCGGCGCGACACGCCGTCGAGCGCGAGCGTCGCGACGCAGCCGCACCACGCGGCCACGACCAGGTCCGTCTGGGTACTTGTCGCCTGCAGCGCCACCATCGGCGTGGTACCCGCGACGAACGCGGCGATGAGCTGGGCCCGCCGCGAGCCGCCAAGCTGAGCGACGATCCGGGAGGCCACGACGAGGCAACCCACCGCGGCCGTCCACTGCACGAGATTGTGGAGTGCGTCACCTCCGGTCAGCAGCCGCAGGTGCAGCAGGAGGTACTCCGCTCCCGGCGGGATGTCGACCTGCCGGTGGATCGAGGTCGGCCAGAAGTCCAGGTCGCCCTGCGCCGCCCAGTGCTCGACCTTGGGCAGGTGGTACGTCTGCGAGTCGAAGTTGTTGGGCTCGGCGAGCAGTGCGATCACCAGTTCGACGAGCACCAGGCCGCCGATGCCGCCGGCGAGAAGCCATTCGGGCCTCGACCACGACGGGCGCTCCACCGTCACGGGCCGGCGCCGCCGCCACGCCAGCCCCAGCGCGGCGGCCAGTCCCAGGGTCCAGGCGGCCGCCACGGCGGGTGCGGTCAGGGCGTGCAGCGCTCCCAGGACCTCCACGCTGACCACGGCATATGTCCCCACAGCGAGCGCTGCCCAGACGGCGGCCAGGCGTCGCGGCGCCACGATGTCGGCGCGCGGGCGGACCGCGTAAACGAGCGCTGCGAACGCCAACGGTGGCGCCAGCACGAACGGGGTCCAGGCTGCGGGCATGGCGGGAAGTAAACCAAACGCGTCCTCTGAGCGAACCGAAAGTGCCGTGCAGGCGCGCCTCGCTCAGCCGGTCAAGCTAGGCTGAGTCCGGTCCAGCCGTCAGCCACCGTGGAGATCCCCGTGAAGCTTTCGATCCTCATGCCGGTCTACAACGAGGAAGAACGCATCGCGGACGCCCTGAAGCAGGCCCTCGCGGTCGACTACCCGTGCGAGATCGAGATGGTGGTCGTCGACGACGGCAGTCGGGACGGCACCGCGGATGCGCTCGCAGGCGTCGACGACGCGCGGGTCCGAGTGATCACGCATCGTCGCAACGCCGGCAAGGGCGCGGCCATCAAGACCGCGGTCAACAGCGCCGAGGGTGAATACATGGTCATCCTCGACGCCGACCTGGAGTACGACCCGCAGGACATTCCCAAGCTGCTCGCCCCGGTGCTCGACGGCCGCGCCACGGTCGTCTACGGCAATCGCACGTTCGGCAGCCACAGCGCCTACAGCTTCTGGTACGTGATGGGCAACAAGGCGGTCACCACGGCCGCCAATGTGCTCTTCAATTCGTACATTGGCGACCTGGAGACCTGCTTCAAGCTGATGCCGGTGGCGCTGTACCGCTCGCTCGACGTGCGCTCCCGAGGCTTCGGCATGGAGGCGGAGGTCACCGGCAAGCTGCTGCGCAAGCGCATCCGCCCCTACGAGGTGCCGATCAGCTACCGGGCGCGTAACCGCGAAGAGGGCAAGAAGATCACGTGGAAAGACGGCGTCGAGGCCCTCTGGATCCTGGGTCGCGAGCGCGCCCGGCGCTCTAATTCACAAACTCGCTGATCGACCGGCGCAAGCCTTCCGCGTCCAGCCCATGCCACCGCGCGTGGTCCTTCGGGCTGCCGTAGCGGTGCAGGTCGGTGCGGCACACACCCAGGTTGAGCACGCGGCTCGGCACGTCTCGTAGCGCCTCGGCCAGTACCGCGCTCGACGTCCCGGCCAGGTACGGCTCGACCATCACCACGTTGTGGTGGCCCAGCGCCCGCAGTCCCCGCACGTCGAACGGGCGCGGTGTGTTCGTGTAGGCCACCGTGACGTCGAGCCCCTCGGTCGCGGCCAGTACCGGGTCGAGCATCGGACCGACCGCGATCACGGCCGCGCGCTGTCCCTGCTTGATCGTCTGCAGGCCGGTGCCGGGGCGGGGCGCCGCGTTGTGCTGGGTGGACAGCCGGATGTACACGGGCTCGTCGTGCGCGGCCGCCGCGAGCAGCAGCGGCGCCACCTCACCAGCGTGACCGGGTACGTGGACGGTCCACCCGTCAACCGTGTCGAAGAGAGCGACATCGCCCGGTGACATGTGCGTGCGGCCGGCGGTGGAGCCGTCGTACGAGGCGCCCACGCTCACGAGGATCGCGCCCACGCCCTGGTGCCCGATGTCGAGCTTGATCTGCTCGTAAGCCCGGTCCACCACGAACGTCGCGTACGAGTGCACGATCGGCCGCAACCCGGTCAACGCGAGCCCACCCGCCACCCCGACCATGAGTTGCTCGCGGATGCCCACGTTGAGCACCCGGTCAGGATGCCGGTGCGCCGCTGGCTGGAAGGCAGAGGCGGAGATGTCGGCCAGTACGACCGCCGTGCGCGGGTCGTCGTCCAGCAGGGCGGTGGCGGTGTCGACGAAGGTGTCGCGCATGGTCACTCCTTGGGTTCAGTTTTTGGGCTGGACGACGGCGACCACGACGTGAGGACGTCCGGGTTCGTGGCTCCTGACCGCCCGCTCGATGGCGTCGTGGTCGCGACCGTCGACAGTGGTGGAACTCCACCCGTGGAACCTGCTGGCGATCCCGCCCGGCCAGCCATGAGTGGTCGACTGGTTGTCGATCACGATCGCGGTGATCGTGTCGAGCCCGGTCGCGCCCGCGTACGCGATCGCCTCGTGGTTGGAGCCCTCATCGAGCTCGGCGTCGCCCACCAGGACGTACACCCTCGGGTTCGTGAGGCCCTGAGCCCGCAGCCCGAGCGCGGTGCCCACACCGAGCCCTAGGCCGTGGCCGAGCGACCCGGAGCCGATCTCGACGCCGGGCACCAGCAGGCGGTCCGGGTGGTGCCCAAGCCGGCTCGTGGGTCCGGCGACGTCGTCCAGCCACTCCTCGGGAATGAAACCCTTGGCCGCGAGTACCGCGTAGAAGGCGGCCGGTCCGTGGCCCTTGGAGAGCAGGAAGCGGTCGCGGTCGGGGTCGTCGACGCGATCGGGCCCCACCCGCAGCACCCTGTCGTAGAGCACCCAGATGACGTCGAGAGTGGAGTGGGCGCTGGGCGCGTGTTTCTCGTCGCCGGTGATGCGGCGCAGCAGCTCGTCGAGCCGGTCTGTCGCGGTCGTCACGGTCATGCCCACAAGCGTGCAAGTTGAAGTCGGCTTTAAGTAAAGTCGCTGTTGTGCAGCAGACACTGAGCATCGGCGAGCTGGCCCACCGGTCCGGTGTGGCGCCGTCCGCTTTGCGCTACTACGAGCGGCTCGGCCTCATCCGCGCCGGCCGGACGGGCGGCAATCAGCGCCGATACGATCGTGCCGAGCTGCGCCGCGTGTCATTCATCCGGATCGCGCAGCAGGTCGGTGTCTCACTCGACGAAATTCGGGACGCGCTCGACGGCCTGCCGGAGTCGCGTACCCCGACCAAGGCCGACTGGGCGCGGCTGTCGTCGCGCTGGCAGACCAAGCTGAACGACCGGATCGCGTTTCTGGAGCGCCTGCGCGACGACCTGACGGGCTGCATCGGCTGCGGCTGCCTGTCCCTGATTGCGTGCCGCCTGAGCAACCCCGACGACGAGCTGTCAGACGACGGCCCCGGCCCTCGCCGCTTCCCCGCCCTCTCGTGATCCCCGCCCTCTCGTGATCAGGGCGTCCCTCAAGTCGTTCTAGCAGCTTGAGGGACGCCCTGATCACGCTCGGGGGGTTAGAGGATCCGGAGGTGGAAGCCGCCGTCCACGTCGATGACCTGGCCGGTGCTGAACGGCAGCAGGTCGGTCGCGACCGCGACGACGGCCTTGCCCACGTCTTCGGGCTGGCCCCAGCGGCGGATCGGCGTGATCCCCTCGTTGAAGATCAGGTTGTCGTACTTCTCCTTGACCGCGCCGGTCATGTCGGTCTCGATGATCCCGGGACGGATCTCGTACACGTTGATGCCGTGCTCGGCCAGCCGCGCCGCGAACAGCTGCGTGGCCATCGCAAGGCCGGCCTTGGCCACGCAGTAGTCGCCCCGGTTGAGGCTGGCGGTGTACGCGCTGATCGAGGAGATCGTGACGATCTTCGGGTTCGTGACGGTTTCGGCCTGCTCGATCATGCGGCGCGCGACGAGCTGGGTCAGGAAGTACGGGCCCTTGAGGTTGATGTTGATGAGCCGGTCGAACGACTCCTCGCCCGCGTCCAGCAGGTCGGCGCGCACGTTCGGCGCCACGCCGGCGTTGTTGACGAGCAGGTCGATCCGGCCGAACGCGCCGACCGTCTCGTCGACCAGCCGTTTCCGGTCGGCCGCGCTGGAGATGTCGGCCTGTACCAGGTGGGCTCGCTGGCCCGCGGCCTCGACCTGCTTGCCGACCTCGCGCGCGGCGTCCGCGTTACTGGCGTAGTTGACCACGACGTCGTACCCGGCCCCGGCCAGCGCCAGCACGATGCCCCGGCCGATGCCCCGGGAACCACCGGTGACGATCGCGGCGCGGCTCATCGGGTTCCCCCGAAGAACGTGTAGTAGGGCTCGTCGCGGGCGACGCGCTGGACGTAGAGGGCGAGCTCGCGGGCGTGGTAGTCGCCCCACATGCTCGACTCGCCGTTCGGCACCTTCTGCCCGGCCGGCACGTGGTCCCAGCCGTTCGGACGGTGGTAGACCGAGTGCAGGATCAGGCCCTGGTGGCGGGGATCGGTGCTGAGGTACGGCTCGTCGAAGATCGTGTCGCATACGGTCAGACCCGCCTGCCAGTACCGCTGGCCCTGCTCCTGCTGGCCGTTGGCGCTCAGGTACCAGCCGAGGCGCAACAGGCCCTGAGCGGCGATCGCCGCCGCAGACGAGTCGACCGGCTCGTGCTCGTTGTACGGGTCGGCCGGACGGTCCAGGTAGTCGCCGAGCTTGGCGAGCCCTGGCGCGCCGGTGTCCCAGTAGGGCACGCCGTCGGTCGGAGTGTGCTCGATGTAGAAGTCACAGGTGGCGGTGGCCGCCTTGAGCATCATGGCCACGACCTCGGGCTTGGTCTCCTCGGGGCGGCTGGCGAGGAACTCCAGCTGCTCGGGGAAGCCGACCATCGCCCAGGCGAGGCCGCGCGTCCAGGTGCTGAAGGGCGAGTACCCCTGCTGGGTGCTCGGGCACCGGTAGCTGCCGTCGTTGACGTTGAAGATCGACTCGTGGGCCGTGCGGCCGCGGATGTCGTAGCTGTCGCGCCCCTCGCCGTAGAAGATGTTCCACTTCGCGGTGTTCGCGGCGTGCTCCACGATCCGGTCTAGCAGCGAGATCCGCTCGTCGCGCTCGCCCATGAGTACGTGGCCGAGCTGATGCGAGACGGCGAGGGCCCGGCACGAGCGGATGGTGTCGACGAAGAGCGACTGCGGCCCGTTGAAGGAGTAGATGTAGCCGCTGCCGTCCGCCGTGTCGCGCCAGCGGGCCGCCTGCACGGCTCCCGTGATCTTCAGGGCCAGCTCGTAGAAGTCCAGGTGACCGTCGTCGTTGCGCCCTTCCAGGGCGAGCCGCCACAGGTTCCCGTACGTGCTGACGTTGTTGAACCCGTGGTCGTGCACGCCGATGTGGCTGACGTGGCTCGCCATGAGCCGGATGGTGAGGTCGCGAGCCAGGTCGAGGAAGCGCCGCTCGTCGGTAGCGTCGAACTGCAGCACGGCTGAGCCGTACTGGAAGCCCTGGGTCCACTCGGTCCAGCCCCGAGCTGTGTACTGCCCCTCCACGGTGAAGACCGGTGACGGCGAGCCCGGCGGGCAGGTCTTCTCGATCGAGTCGATCTTTTGCGCCGAGGCGTCCCACAGCCGCTCGATCTTGGGTAGCAGGGCCGTGGGGGTCAGCCCGTCGTCGATCCGCATCATGCGCCCAGCATAGGAAAGCGCATTCCCGCAGGGAAGAGTGGGTCAGACAGAGAACGTCGGGGGGCGTTCGTCCTGGGGGGCGGGGGCCGGCGGGGTGGCGTCCCAGAGTTTGGCCTTCTGGGCGCCCAGGCGCGCCAGATAGGCCGGGTTCAGCACCACGTACCGGCGCCACAGCCGCTTGGGCTCCAGGCCGAGCCGCCACAGCCACTCCAGCCCGACCCGCTGCATCCACGGCGGCGGCTGGCGCAGCAGCCCGGCGTGGTAGTCGAACGCGGCGCCCACCGCCATCAGCGGCATGTCCAGCAGGGGCCGCATGGCGTACGCGAACACCTCCTGGCGCGGGCAGCCCAGCCCGACCAGCACGAGCCGTGCCCCGGAGGCCCGGATGCGGTCGGCGATCCGCACGTCTTCGCCGGGCTCGACCTGGCGGAACTTCGACGCCTCGACACCCGCGATCTTCAGACCGGGAAACGACCGCTCCAGCGCTGGCACCAGCCGGCTCAGCGTGTCTTCGGTGGAGCCGTACAGGTAGACGGGCAGGCCCTCGGCGGCGCAGCGCTCGAGCACCTTGAGAGTGAGCGTGGGCCCGTACACCCGGTCGGGCAGGCCGGCGCCGTGCAGCAGGTTCAGCGCCCAGCGCACCGGCTGGCCGTCGGGGGTGACCAGGTCGAACGAGTTGAGCCGGGCGTTGTGTGCCCGATCGAGCACCCCGGTCATCACGCCGTGCACCGCGAGCGCGGTCAGGGCGAGGGGGCGGCGCTCGTGCGCGGCGGCGATGACCTGTGCGGTGGCGGCCTCGTAGTCGACGGCGTCGACGAGGACGCCAAGGACGTTGCGCTTACCTTTGGCGATCATGGGCGGGGCACCCACTTGCCGACGTTGGCCTCGTAGATCTCCTGAAGGATCATCGGAACGTCGTACGCCTGCTTCCAGTCTGGATAGTCCCGCTCGAACGCCGCGTTGGAGCCGATCCACCACTTGTGGTCGCCGACCCGGTTGGCCTCGTGGTACTCGCTGCGCATCTCGACGCCGGTGATCTTCTCGGCGAGCGCGAAGGCCTCCAGGTGCGAGCAGTTGGAGTGCCGGCCGCCGCCGAGGTTGTAGACGGCCGCGGACCGGGGGCTGCGGAAGAACGCCTCGAACGCGCTGACCACGTCGTGGGAGTGGATGGCGTCGCGGACCATCTTTCCTTGGTACCCGAAAATCTTGTACGTACGGCGCTCCATGTTGCACCGCATGACGTATCCGAGGAAGCCGTGCAGTTCGGTGGCGGAGTGTGCCGGGCCGGTCAGGGTGCCGCCCCGGAAGCAGGCGGTGCGCATGTCGAAGTAGCGCCCGTACTCCTGGACCATGACATCGGCGGCAACCTTGGAGGCGCCGAAGATCGAGTGCAGGCAGGCGTCGATCGACATGTCTTCGGCGATGCCCTGCTCGTACGGGTGGCCGGCTTCGATCTCCCACCGGGTCGCCTGCTCGACCAGCGGCAGGCTGTTGGGCCGGTCGCCGTACACCTTGTTGGTGGAGCAGTGGATGACCGGTGCCTCGATGCAGTGCTCCCGCACGTTCTGTAAGACGTTCAGCGTGCCGACCGCGTTTACGTCGAAGTCGGTGTACGGGTCGCGGACGGCCCAATCGTGCGACGGCTGGGCGGCGGTGTGCACGACGAGCGCGATGTCCCGCCCGTACCGCTGGAAGATCTTGCCCAGCGCGTCCCGATCGCGGATGTCGACGTCATGGTGGGTGTACGCCCCGCTGAGGTCGCTGGTGAGGCGCAGGACGTTCCACGCTGTGGACGCCTCGTCGCCGAAAAACTGCCGGCGCATGTCGTTGTCGATGCCAACCACGTCGAGACCCAGCCCGGCGAAGTGCCGAGCTGCTTCCGATCCGATCAGCCCGCCAGAGCCGGTCACCAGCGCGACACTCACACGTCACTCCAGGTTCGGGGACACGAAACCGTTCAGGAGCATAACGCGCTCGCTGTGTGGCTCAGCTTTCCCCGACCGCACTGGCGCGAACCTGGGAGAGTTTCTACACAGTTTCGTAGTAGCCTACATTCAAGTGAAGGGTACTACGAAACTCCCGTCAAACCTCGCGTGGGAGGTCCCGTTGTGAAGGGCCACGTCAGAGACGCCCTCGATGCCATCCTGGCTGGCAGTACGGCCGCCGCGCAGGAGTCGGAGATTCTTGACTTCAAGCAGGAAAGCGATCGTGGGGATGGCGAGACCCTCCGCGTGCTCGTCGATGCGACGCTGTGCTTGGCGAACAACCGCGGCGGCGTTGTAGTGCTGGGGGTCGCCGACAGGGTGCCGGGCGTAGCCGCGTTCCTCGGCACAGCGCTCGCTGCCGATGCCGCCCGTCTGAAGATCCACTCAAGCACGCGTCCGCCGTTGCTCGTCGATGTCCGCGTGGAGTTTGTCCAGGGACAACGACTCCTGCTGCTCGACATCCCGGAGGGCGGGGAGATCTATTCGGACGCCAAGGGCCGAGCGCCCAGGCGCATTGGTACCGACTGTTTCGGGATGAGCCCGGAGGAACAGCTGCGGCTGCGGGAGGACCGTTCTGGGGTCGACTGGTCCGCCAAGCCCGTTGCCGACTTGTATGACGTGTCTGCGGCGGCTATGGCGGCAGCTCGACGCCGGCTCGACGCCTCGCTGAATCCTGCGCGCCGTGCCTTGGCTCGCCTCAGCGATGAGGATCTCTTGCGAGCTCTGGGATTGGTGACAAGGGATGGGACGCTGCTCAGGGCGGGCCTGGTCTTCGTAGGAACAACTGGCACAAGCGCGACCTATCAGTACCGCGAGAGCCCTGGCGGTGAGCCGATCGCGATCGAGCGCCTGACCGGACCGCTGCTTACCGTCTACGAGCGAGTCATGGACCTCATCACGTTGCGTCGTCGTTTGACTCCTCTCACGCTTCCGGACGGGCAGCAACTCCAGGTCGAAGACTTTCCCGAACTCGCCGTCCGCGAGGCCCTGACCAATGCGTTGATTCATCGGGACTACCACCTTGCCGATCCCGTGACCATCGAGCATTCGCCACAGGTTCTCGCGATCTCGTCACCAGGCCCTCTGGTCGCCGGCGTGAGCGTCGACAACCTGCTGACCCACCCGTCCAAGCCACGCAACCGGGCGCTCACTGTCGCTGCTCGAACCGTGGAACTGGCCGAGGAGGTTGGTCGCGGGATCGACCGGATGTACCGGGAAATGGTCAGGTCCGGCCGGCCCACACCGACTATCGAGGCATCCTATGAGCGAGTTCGGGTGGCCTTGGTTGGCACCGCGCCGAATCTGAATATCGCTCGATATGTGGCGCAATTGCCTGGTTTCGTTCGTGACGATACAGATGCCATGATCGTCCTGATCAAGCTGTGCCAGGTACGCACCGTCACGGCCGACGTCATGGCTCCGCTGCTTCAGAAGGGTGTGGACGAGACCGAGGCATCATTGCGACATCTCGCAAGCGAAGCTGTCGCGATGATCGAGCCGACCCGGCAGACAGCTCGGGCGGCACACCCGTATTACCGCCTCCGCGAGGAGGCGCTCAAGCACCTGGGTCCGGCCGTGCCGTACGCCCGGCACAAGGCAGACGAGATCGAGCGCCGGGTCGTCGCGCACGTACGCGAGTACGAACGGATCACCAACGCCACAGTTCAGAACCTCTTCACCGTCAGCATGCACCGCGCTCGGCAGATCCTCGCAGACCTGGTGTCGCGGGAGATTCTCATCAAGACATCGAGTGCGCAGCGCGGACCAAGCGTCGAGTACGGACCGGGAGCAAGATTTCCGGCCCTGCAGACGCGCCGCGCGCGGACGCGGAGGTCACCGGACAATCCGGGCACGCTACCCGGGTTGTGATCTGATCATGAACAAGGCCCGTCCGAGATGGACGGGCCTTCGCAAGCTGGTGGGGAAGGGGGGAGTTGAACCCCCACGCCCTTTCGGGCACACGGACCTGAACCGTGCGCGTCTGCCATTCCGCCACTTCCCCGTGGCTGTCACAACTTGACCGGGAGGAACCTCACGTTTCCCCCTAGACAGGATGCGACCACATATTACGCTGTGCGTGGCTGCACCCGCGAACAGGTTACTGCTCGTGGCGCGTGGGGAAGATTAGCACGGCAACACCGGCCTCCTGACATGGGTCGGCAGCAGGCGGTCGTTGGCGCGCAACTTACGTGTGCGGCGGCCGGATACCATCATGTCCTCGGAACCCGAGGAGGAGCCGGTGAGCGTGCTACAACGCTTTGAGAAGCGCTTGGAAGGCCTGGTAGAAGGTGCCTTCGCCAAGGTCTTCAAGGGGGTCGTCCACCCTGTGGAGATCCTCAACGCCATGCAGCGGGAGGCAGAGGCGCACAAAGCGATCCTCGCCGGCGGGCGCACCCTTGTGCCCAACCGCTACGTGATCGATCTCTCTCCGTACGACCATAGCCGGCTCGCGCCGTACGCGGCCGCGCTCGCCCAGGAGCTCGCCCAGTCGCAGGCCGAGTTCATCGGCGAGCAGGCTTGGACGGTCTACGGCGACGTGATCGTGGAGATCGAGCGCGGTGACGGGCTGGATACCGGTATGTTCCGGGTCACGGCCGAGGTCTACACCGGTGGCGAGGTCGCCCCGGTGCAGCAGCCGGCGTACGACGCGCCGGCCCCGCCCGCGTACCCGCCGTATGAGCAGGCCGGCGGTGGCTACGGTCCACCGCAGCAGCACGGTGGCGGCCGCAACGTGCGGCTGGTCTCGGGCGACGGCCGCACCTATCCGCTACAGATGGGCTCCACGGTGATCGGCCGTGGCGACCAGGCCAACCTGCGTCTGCCCGACGTGGGTATCTCGCGCCGGCACGCCCGGCTCGACTTCGATGGCGCCCAGGTGGTGCTGACCGATCTGGGGTCCACCAACGGGACGATGGTCAACGGCCAGCGCGTATCCGCCGTGGCCCTCAACCCAGGTGACATGATCCAGCTCGGAACGACCACCCTCACGTTCCGAGTGGACGGCTAGCCACCTTGCCTGAGTTCGTCCTTACTGTCGCCCGGTTCGGTTTCCTCGTCCTGCTGTGGATCTTCGTGTTCACAGTGGTCGGGGTCATCCGCCGGGACCTCTTCGCCGGGGCCAAGAGCAGTCGCCTCGTCGCCGCGCCACGGGGGGTAGGCGCGTCGGCGGGGCACGCTCAGCCAGCGAAGGTGAAGCGGGGCCGCGCCGCGCACCAGCTAGTGGTCACCGCCGGCCAGCTCGCCGGCACGCGGATCACGCTTGGTGAGGCTCCGATCACGATAGGACGAGCCGAAGACTCCACTCTTGTGATCACTGACGACTACGCGTCCGCCCGGCATGCCCGGCTCCTCCCGCGTGGCGGTCAGTGGATCATTGAAGACCTCGGCTCGACCAACGGGACTTACCTGGATCGCGCTAAGGTCACTGGACCAACCCCCGTGCCCCTCGGCGTGCCGATCCGTATCGGCCGCACATCTATTGAGTTACGGCCATGACTCTGACCTTGCGTTATGCGGCTCGCAGTGACCGCGGTCTGATCCGAGACGGAAACCAGGATTCCGTTTACGCCGGACCGCGGCTGCTTGCCGTTGCCGACGGCATGGGCGGCATGGCCGCCGGTGACGTCGCCAGCAACATCGTCATCGGCGCGATGGCCCCGCTCGACGAGGACGTTCCAGGCGATGCCCTGGTAGACGCCCTGCGCGGCGCGGTCGATACGGCCAACCAGCAGCTCCGCGACACCGTCGACGCCAACCCGCACCTGGAGGGCATGGGCACGACGCTGACGGCGGCGCTCTTCTCAGGCAGCAAGCTGGGCATGGTCCACATTGGGGACTCGCGTGCCTACCTCCTGCGCGACGGCGAGTTCGCGCAGATCACCAAAGACGACACCTACGTGCAGATGCTGGTCGACGAGGGCCGGATCAGCCCCGAGGAGGCGAGCAGCCATCCGCAGCGCTCGCTGCTCACCCGGGCGCTCGATGGCCGCGACATCGACCCGGAGTACAAGGTCCGCCAGGTGCTGCCCGGCGACCGGTACATGATCTGTAGCGACGGTCTGTCCGGCGTGGTGAGCGCGGAGACCATCGGCGACACCATGCGCGAGTTCACCGACCCGCAGCAGTGCGTCGAACGGCTGGTCCAGCTCGCGCTGCGCGGCGGTGGTCCCGACAACATCACCGTGGTGATCGCCGACGCGACCGACCAAGACATCGTCGAGCTCGCCCCGATCGTGGGCGGTGCTGCCGCGCGTGACCGCGGGATGTCCACGACGGTGGAAGAGTCGACCCCCGCGTCGCGGGCGTCCGCCCTGCATGCCGCACCGCGTCCGGCGACGCCGGAGCCGAACGGTTCCGACAACGGCGGCGGCAGGGAGAGCGACACCGAAGAGCCGCGCCGCCATCCGGCACGTACGGCGCTGCTCCTGGCTGGCCTCCTCATCATCCTCGGCGGCGGGCTCGCGGTGGGCTGGACCTACACCCAGCGGCAGTACTACGTTGGCGCCACCGACGAGGGTCAGCTGGCGGTGTTCCAGGGCGTCCCTGGCCAGATCGCCGGGCTGCGGCTCTCCAGCGTCCACCAGACCAGTGAGATGGAGCTCGACGACCTCACGGCGGTCGCCCAGGAGCGGGTCAAGCAGGGCATCCACGCCGATGACGAGCCTGACGCCGAGCGACGCTTGGCCGAGCTCATCACCGACAGCCCGACAAACCTGAACCTCAAGCCGACCTGCCCGCCGAGTGAGTCGCCGAGCCCCGACGCGGGCGCGGCGGTCGCCACGCCGACGGTTACCGCGACCAGCGCCGCCGCCTCACCGAGCGCGCCGGTCGCCAGCGGATCGCCGACCCCGCTGGCCACGCCCTCGTCCCCGGCCAGCCCGGCGCCGGCGAGCACGCCCGACGCCCAGCCCACCAACACGGAGTCGCCGGTCGACCCGGCAGGCTGCCGGTCGGTGGATTGAGCGGAGTGCGAAGGACTCCAAGGATCTTGTTGTGACCGCTCGGACCACACCGGCCGCGTCGCCCGCCGTCACGGGGGAGATGCCGCGTATCCGGATGTCGAAGAGCCGGCGCAACGCCGAACTGGGTCTGTTGCTCTTCGCGATGGCGCTGATCACGGCGTACGCGGCCACCGTCGAGGCGACGATGCTCGACTCGGTGACCCCGGACTTCTGGATACCGGCCGCCCTGGTGTCCCTGGTGTTCCTCGGTCTGCACATCGTGATCAGGTTTCTCGCGCCGTACGCCGATCCGGCCCTCGTACCGGCGGTGGCGCTGATCAACGGGCTCGGCGTGGCTTTCCTGCGCCGGATCGACCTGGGACGCGCCGACGCCGCCGACCGCGCGAACTTTCCGATCTTCGCCGGTGACGGCGGCCGCCAGCTCGCGTGGACACTGCTCGCCGCGATCATGGCGGCAGGTCTGCTGATCATCGTGCGTGACCACCGGATCGTCTCGCGGTACGCGTACACGCTGGGCCTGGTCGGCATCGTGCTCGTGATGATCCCGGCGGTACTGCCCAGCAGGTACTCCGAGATCAACGGCGCCAAGCTGTGGATCCTGATCGGCGGGTTCTCGATCCAGCCGGGCGAGTTCGCCAAGCTCGCACTGGTCTCGTTCTTCGCGTACTACCTCGTACGCAAGCGTGAGGTGCTGTCCCTGGCCAGCCGCCGCTTCCTCGGCATCGACTTTCCACGCGGCCGCGACCTCGGTCCGGTCGTCGCGGTGTGGCTGCTCAGCCTCCTGGTCCTGGTCTTCGAGAAAGACCTGGGCACCGCGCTGCTCTACTTCGGCATGTTCGTGGTCATCCTGTACGTGGCCACCGAGCGGGTGAGCTGGCTGATCATCGGTCTGCTGCTCTTCTTCGGCGGTGCCACGCTGGCGTACTCGCTGGGCGCGAGCATCGGCGGGCCGTTCGCCAACTTCTACGACCGCGTGCAGATCTGGCAGGACCCGTTCGCCGACCCGTACAACGCGGGGTACCAGCCGGTGCAGTCGCTGCTGGGGCTCGGCACGGGTGGGCTCTTCGGCGCGGGGCCGGGCGGTGGGCAGCCCACCAAGGTGCCCGACGTCGAAGACGACTTCATCTTCGCCGGTCTGGGCGAGGAGATCGGCCTGTTCGGCCTGTCCGCGTTCCTCGTCATGTACCTGCTGATCGTCGAGCGTGGCCTGCGCGCGGGCCTCGCGGTACGCGACTCGTTCGGCAAGCTGCTGGCCGGCGGTCTCGCCTTCACACTGGGCTTGCAGGTGTTCGTCATCGTTGGTGGCGTCAGCGGACTCATCCCACTGACCGGCCAGACCACCCCGTTCCTGTCGGCGGGTGGTTCTTCGTTGATGGCGAACTGGCTGATCATCGCGATGCTGCTCCGGATCTCTGACGCCGCGGGGCGCCCGGTGACCGGGAGCGCGTCGGCGCAGGGTGACGGCCCTGCTGGGCCACCGGTCAAACTGCACGGCGCCCCGACGGAGGTGATCAGGTCATGAACGGTCCACTGCGTCGGGCCGGCGTGGTCGTGATGATCCTCTTTGGCCTGCTCTTCGCCAACCTCAACTGGGTACAGGGCTACAAGGCCGACGAGTACCGCAACAGCGACTTCAACGGTCGTGTCCAGGTGGCCGAGTACGAGCGGGCGCGCGGGGTCATCGAGGTCGGTGGCAAGGCGCTCGCCGACGGCAAGGTCACGACCGGCGAGCTCAAGTACCTGCGGACGTACCCGTTCAAGTCCGAGTTCGCGCACGTGGTTGGGTACAAGCCCGTCAACCTCGCGGCCACCGGCATCGAAAAGGCGGAGAACGAGTTTCTCGCCGGCACCAGCGACCGGCTCTTCGGTGACCGGTTCCGCGACATGTTCACCGGCGAGGAGACCGCCGGCGGCAACGTGGTGCTGACCCTCTCGCTGCGTGCTCAGGATGCCGCGGTCAAGGGCCTGGCCAATAACGATGTGGGCTCCACCCGGGGCGCTGCGGTTGCGATCAACCCGAAGACCGGCGCGGTGCAGGCGTTCGTCTCGATGCCGAGCTTCGACCCGAACCCGCTGGTCAGCCACGACACCAACGCCGCCGAGGCCGCGTTCAACCAGCTGGAGAAGGCGAAGGACAGCCCGCTCAAGAACCGCGTGCTGGGCGAGGTACTGCCGCCCGGGTCGACGTTCAAGGTGATCGACACGGCGGCCGCGCTGGAAAACGGCCTCACGCCGCAGACGAACATCCCGGCCGGGCCCTCGTACACCGCACCCACCTCGGGCACGCCGATCCGCAACGCGGCCTCCTCGGTCTGCCCCGAGTCCCAGGTCACGCTGGCCGAGGCGCTCAGGGAGTCGTGCAACACCGGCTTCGCGCAGCTCGCGGTCCGGCTGGGCGCCACGAAGATCAAGGACAAGGCGCGGGCGTTCGGGTTCGAAGACGAGAGCCTGACGGTGGGCAACCTTGACGGTTCGGGCCTGCCGGTCGCGGCCAGCCGCACCGGCACCATCCAGAACCCCGACGGTGGCGACGATCCCGCGGCGCTCGCACAGTCCGGCATCGGCCAGAACAACGTGCGGATGACCCCGCTGCAGGGTGCGATGATCGCCGCCACCGTGGCCAACGGCGGCGAGCGCATGCGGCCGTACCTGGTGCAGCAGCTGCTCGGTCCCGACCGCCGCACGATCAGCACCACGTCGCCCAAGAAGATCAATAATCCGGTCTCGGCTACGGTCGCCGCCCAGCTGCAAGACATGATGGTCAACGTGGTCGAAGGCGGCACCGGCAGGAACGCGCGGATCAACGGGTACACCGTCGGGGGCAAGACCGGCACCGCCCAGGATGGGGGCGACCCCAACGATCACGGCTGGTTCATCGGGTTCGTCCTCAAGGACGGTGAACCGATCTCTGCCGTCTGCGTACTTCTGGAGCGTGCGACAGCGGGCGGCAGCGCGGAAGCGGCGAAGATCGGCGGCGACATCATGGAGGCCGTGATCGCCGACGGGGGTGGCAACTGATGCTCAGCCCCGGAGTCATGCTCGGCGGCCGGTACCGGCTGGACGAGCGCATCGCCAGCGGCGGCATGGGCGACGTGTGGCGCGGCACCGACGAGGTCCTCGGTCGCACCGTCGCCGTGAAGATCCTGCTCCCTGCCCTACTGGAAGAGCCCGGGTTCGCCGAGCGCTTCCGGGGCGAGGCCCGCACGATGGCGACCATCAACCATCCGGGCGTCGTAGACGTGTATGACTATGGCAGCGACCAGCAGATCGCCTTCCTGGTCATGGAGTACGTCGAGGGAGACGCCCTGTCCCGCACCCTGAGCCGGGTCGGCCGGCTCACGCCGGCCCGGACGATGGCGCTCCTCGCCCAGGCCGCCGACGCGCTGCAGGCCGCGCACGAGAAGGGCATCGTCCACCGCGACGTCAAGCCCGGCAACCTCCTGGTACGCCCGAACGGCACGCTGGTCCTCACCGACTTCGGCATCGCCCGCTCGGCCATGGTGGGGCAGCTCACCGCCGCCGGCTCCGTGCTGGGCACAGCGTCGTACATCTCGCCCGAGCAGGCGGCCGGCGCGACCGCCACGCCGGCTTCCGACGTGTACGCCCTCGGTGTGGTCGCCTACCAGTGCCTGTCCGGCCACCGGCCGTTCGAGGGCGACAACCCTCTCGAGATCGCGATGCGGCACGTGCGCGACACGGCCCGCCCGTTGCCCGCCGACATCCCGCCCGCGGTGCGCGCGATCGTCGACCGGTCGATGGCCAAGGACCCCGCGGCCCGGTGGCCCAGCGCCGCCACCCTCGCGGCGGTCGCCCGGCAGGCCGCCGCCACCCTGGGCGCGCCCCCGCCCGCCCGGCCGGCCGCCGCGCCGACCCACCCGGCCTCGCCGGCGCCCGCCCATTCGGCAGCCCACCCGTCACCCGTTTCCGCTCCGGCGCCGCCCATCGCCCCGCAGAGCGGTGCCCGTCCCGCCCCGCCGTATCCACCACCGCCGGCCCCGCACAGTCCGGTCGCGGCGCCGGTCCGCTCTCCGCACGCCGCCCCGCACACCCAGCCCGGATTCCCGAGGGGCGCCGCCTCCGTGCCACCGGCGACCCGCCCGGGCCCAGTGCCGGCACCGGCTCGCCCGCCAGGGCCGCCGCAGTACGGGTACCCGCAGACCCAGCCCGAGCCCGAAGAAGGTTCCGCCAACCGGCAGATACTCATCGTGCTCGCGGTCGTACTTGGAGTGCTCGTACTTCTTTGCGCGGGCCTGATTTCCTACTTGGTGAGACAGAGCGGCAATAACACCGCAGGTCCGATTCCAACCGGGTTGCAGATCTCGGTCAGTCGCGACGTGTCGGTGGAACGGGCCGTACCGTCGGTTGGGGCAGACTCGGCATTCCGGTGGAGTGGCGACGCGGTCCGGCAGGCCGACGACCAGACGAGCGAAGGACGACAGACGAGATGACTGCGCAGGCCCGCCTGCTCGGTGGCAGGTACCAGGTCGGCGAGCTGCTCGGCTACGGCGGTATGGCCGAGGTACACCGCGGTCGCGACCTGCGGCTCGGCCGCGATGTGGCGATCAAGATGCTGCGTACCGACCTCGCTCGCGACCGGACCTTCCAGGAGCGGTTCCGGCGTGAGGCGCAAAACTCGGCGTCGCTCAACCACCCCGCGATCGTCGCCGTCTACGACACCGGTGAGGAGACCGCGCCCACCGGCGAGACGCTTCCGTTCATCGTCATGGAGTTCGTCAACGGGCGCACCCTCAAGGAGGTGCTGGCTGCCGAGGGGCGGCTGATGCCCCGGCGCGCCCTGGAGATCACGGCGGACATCTGCGCGGCGCTGGAGTTCAGCCACCGGCACGGCATCATCCACCGGGACATCAAGCCCGGCAACGTGATGATGACCCAGAACGGCCAGGTCAAGGTCATGGACTTCGGCATCGCCCGAGCCCTGGCCAGCGGCGCCACCACGATGACGCAGACCAGCGCCGTGATCGGCACCGCGCAGTACCTGTCGCCGGAGCAGGCACGCGGCGAGGCCGTCGACGCGCGATCAGACGTGTACGCGGGCGGCTGTGTGCTCTTCGAGCTGCTCTGCGGTCACCCGCCGTTCGTTGGCGACAGCCCGGTCAGCGTGGCCTACCAGCACGTGCGGGAAGACCCGCGTGCCCCGAGCGAGATCAACCCGGACGTCAACCCGGATGTCGACGCGATCGTGTTGAAGGCGCTCGCGAAGAACCCGCTGAACCGGTACCAGAGCGCTCAGGAGATGCGCGCCGACCTGCTGCGCGCGGCCGCCGGCCGTCCGGTGATGGCGACGCCCGTGCTTCGCGAGTCCGAGACGGTGGCGATGATGGGCGCCGGCGCGGCCACCCGGCAGATCAACGCGGTCGGCAACCGGCCGACCGTGGCCCGGGTCGGCGACCCGCGCCGCCGCAAGGCCTCCGCCTGGGTGATCTCCGCCCTGACCGCCCTCGGCGTGCTGGCCGTGGTCGCGCTGGTCGCGGGCCTGATCCTCTCCAACCGAGGCAACGAGACCCCGCAGGCGCAGGTGCCAGACGTCACCAGCCGGGCCCTGACCATCGCCCAGAACGACATCAAGAACGCGGGCCTGGTGCCGGTGGTCGGCGACCAGATCTTCAACGACGAGTGCACCAAGGGCCAGGTCGCTCAGCAGACGCCGACGAGCGGCCAGAAGGTCGAACGCAACTCCGAGGTGGTGCTCCAGGTCTGCGGCGGCCCCGAGCCGGTCAAGATCCCAACCGGCCTGGTCAGCGGCCCGTACGAGTTCGCCAAGGGTCAACTGGAAAAACTCGGCCTCGACGTCAGGAAGGAAGAGGTCGACGGTAAGGAGGCCAAAGACATTGTCCTCTCGATCGATCCTCCGGAGGGCTCCGAGGTGGCCAAGGGCGATATCGTCACCGTCCGGGTATCCAAGGCCAACATTCGGGAGATCCCCAACGTCGTCGGCAAGACCGAAGACGACGCCCGCGACGAGCTCGAGGCCGCTGGCTTCGACGTCGACATCAAAGATGGTGCGCTGGTCGATCCCGAAGACGCTGGCCAGGTGACCTCTCAGAGCAAGCGCGGCACGGGCAAGACCGGCGACACCATCGTCATCACGGTGAGCCAGCCGCGCGAAGACAACTCGCCAAGCCCGTCCGGGAGCCCGTCACCGACGGCATCCCCCAGTCAAAACGGCTGACGCTGATCAGCCGGCCTTGCGGCGAGCCTTGGCTCCTGGTGCTATCTGCGAGATGCGCTGTGGCGACAGGCTGAGCATGGCGCCGGCGTCACGCACGGTGTAGCCGTCGTCGAGCAGTGCGCGAACCGCGGCGGCCGTGGCCCGCTCGGCATCTTCTTCCGCCTGGCGGGCGGCCCGGCGCGCCTCCAGCGCGTGTGACACGACGCCGGGCAACTCCGGGCGTACGTCGACGGCTATCGATGCTGGATCCACATCGAGCATCAGCGCGATAGCCTCTCGGGCCATCGCTTCGACCTGGTCGAGGCGCCGGGTCTGGCTGTGCACACCCTTCAGTTGCGGCACGCTGATCGCCCACCAGTCGCCCACCCGCCGACAGGCGGCAATGTAGGTCGTCACTTCCACCAGTCCCTCCCCAATGTATGGTCCAGATCGCGCATGATTCCCCCTGGCCGTGATCTCGTTGATCTCGCCATGCCGGGGGACGACCACGTTTTGTGAGCCGCACCGAAAGATCGAATGGCTGCCACCTTCGCGCACCAGCACAAAATCGATCCCCGCGAACGCGGCGGTACGCCTGATCTTTCGGAGCAAGTCCGTTCGCTTCACAGCGTATGTCTAGCCCGCTAGAAATATCAAGTAAAGCGGGCTGGATGAGGCTGTGGATAACTTTGGGTGCCTGTGGATTACGAGGTGGCGAAGGCGGATCGGCGGCGGTGTTCGACCTCGGCGGCCAGCGCCGGCGCGCGCTCCAGCGCTGACGGCATGCCGCACGCCGCCAGCCAGTTGGCCAGCATGATGTGACCGCCCTCGGTCAGCACCGACTCAGGGTGGAACTGCACACCCTCGATCGGCAGCTCGCGGTGCCGCATGGCCATGACCACGCCGGACGCGGTGCGGCCGGTCACCTCGATCTCTGGCGGGAGGGTCGACTCGACCACGGCCAGTGAGTGGTACCGGGTCGCGGTGAACGGGTCCGGCAGGCCGACCAGTACCCCCTCGCCCTTGTGGTGCACGTCGGACGTCTTGCCGTGCAGCAACTCGGGCGCCCGCGTGACGGTGGCGCCGAACGCCGCACCGAAAGCCTGGTGGCCAAGGCATACGCCGAAGATGGGCAGCTTGCCGCCGTACTCCTTGATGACGTCGATGCAGATGCCGGCGCGTTCCGGCGTACCGGGACCGGGGGAGAGCAGGATCCCGGCGGCGCCGGAGTTGCCGACGGCGGCCAGGTCGATCTCGTCGTTGCGACGCACTTCGCAGTCGACGCCGAGCTGGCCCAGGTACTGCACCAGGTTGAAGACGAACGAGTCGTAGTTGTCGATCACCAGGACGCGCATGCCATCACCTGTTCGGTGTTGTGGTCGGTTCGGGATTGTTTTCGTCTGTTTCGTAGGGGATTTCGTGCTCGTTCCCCGGGGATGCCGACGGGTCGGCGCCCGGCCCTTCGGGTGCGAAGCCAGGGTTACCGGAATCCTGCTCGACCTGAACGTCGTCGAACGGCAGCAGCGGCTCGGCCCAGGGAAAGACCACGTACCACATGAGCGCGCCGATAGCGCTGACCAGTACCAGCGACGTGACCAGCTTGTACTGCCATCGGCGAAACGGCAAATGGCGCCAAATCCATCCGTACATTGGCCGTTCCTAGCCGAGCTCCGCAGGGCGGCCATCGGAGCGGGCCTGCTCGCGACTCAGTTGCGCGTGGATGATCAGCCGTTGGTAGTTGTCGAACTTCGGGTTGCACGTGGTCAGCGTCAGCATCGCCGTACTGGGCTTCGCGCCGGGCCTACCGGGCACCGGTGCGACCACCTCGATCGCGCTCGGCTTCACGATGTGGCTACGGGTGACCTTGTAGACGAACCACTCCCGCTTGGTCTCGACCACGATCGCGTCGCCGACCCTGAGCTCGTCCAGGCGCCAGAATGTGGCCCTGTTTCGGTGGCCGGCGACCGCGAAGTTGCCGATCTGGCCGGGGTCGGCGCTGCTGGGATAGTGACCCGGCGCGTATCTGATCGCCTTTTGCGTGACGCCCTCGACCACCACCCACTGCTTGTCCAGCTTGGGGATGTAGAGCCGGGCGATGCCCGTGGGCGGCCCGAGGGTCGGGGACGCCGACGGGCTGGGCCCGACGACCGGAGCGTCTGCGGGCTGGTCCCAGTCTTGTGCGAGCTGCTGGTCGAGGTCGTTCTGGTGGTCGCCGATGACCGCTGTGGTGCCCCAGACCTCGTAGGCGGCGAACAGCAGCACGATCACACCGAAGGTGATCATGATTTCGCCCAGGCCGCGGACACCGGTGCGGATGCGTGAGCCGACCGTCGGCCGGGTGAGCTCGGAATACACGCTCTTGTAGCCCTCGTCGGTCTGCTCGGGGCGCAGCTTGACGACCCGCTCGCCGCGGCGGGGCTTGGGCGGCTCCGCGGGCGTGCCGTCGCCGTCGCCGGCCGGCGGCTCGTCGGGCCGAGCGGGAGCAGCCGGTACCGCGCCCAGCAGGCCCGTGGTCTCGGGATCGAGGCTGCCAACGGCGGGTATCAGCGTGGTGGCTGCCGCGTCGGCAGGGGAGCGAAACGAAACGGTGGCCGCCGTGTCGGAGGCGGGCTGAAACGACAGAGTCGTCGCAGCATCGGGTGCGGGTTGGAACGACACGGTGACCGTTGGGGCGGGCGGCCGGGGCGAAGCCGGAGCCGGCTGCGGGACCGCCGGGCGCGGGCTGGGCCGCGGCGTGGGCCGATCGGCCGCGGGGGTGGGAGCGGGCGGCGTGGTCGACGGCCCGGGGATCACCGGCAGTGCGGCCGTCGGTCCGGGAATGACCGGCGGCGCGGCGGTCGGCTCCGGTATCACCGGCGGCGTCTCGTCGTCGACGCGCGGGATGTAGGCGGTCTCGTCCTCACCATCGGGTGCGCGATGGCGGCTCATTCGGGCACCTCGACGGAGTTGAGCGCGCTCGAACCGTCGTACGCCGGCACGGTCACGCTCCCTTCCACGGTCTCCCGGTAGCCGAGCCCGAAATGGGAGACGGCATCGCGGAAGAGTTGCACACCCTCCGAGGTGGCGAGTGCCTGCTGGAGCGCCGTCGGGTTGCCGATGGCCGTGATCTTGAACGGTGGTGAGTACACCCGCCCGTGTAGCAGCAGCGTGTTCCCGACGCAGCGTACCGCGCTCGTGGAGATCACCCGTACGTCCATGATCGACATGGCTTCGGCTCCGCCGGCCCACAGTGCGTTGACCACGGCCTGCACGTCGCTCTGGTGTACAACGAGGTCGTCGTTGCTGGGGTTGCCCGGACGGTTCGTGTCACCGAGTCGCGGCGCGTCGTCGAGCTGAACGGTCAGCCCCGGGCCGCGCAGCGCGGTGAAGCCCGCGGCCTGCCGGCTCTTGTCGCCCCTGGTCTGCTGCTCGGCGATCGGCTGGTCGGACCCGGCCAGTACGTCGGTCTCGGCCTCGACCTGCGCGAGCAGGGCCGCTCGTCGCTTGTCGCTCGCCTCGACGCGCTCCCGCCGGTCTTCGATGAGCTGGGCGAGCTGGGGACGGCGATCTTCGCGCAACGCGGTGCCGTCGGCGGTGGTCGCACTGGTGGTGAACAGCAGCCCAGCCGCGACGGCGATCAGCGGAACCACCACCGACCACCCCGAACGCGGACGCTCCGACCGTCGGGGCAGCAAACCGGCAACAGCCCGACGAAGCGCCTCGCGCCATGAGGTGGCGCCCGACGTGTATTCCACCGAGTCTCCCGTGCCCCCCTCGTGCTGCGCGCGTCGGCTTGACTACTCTAGCTGTTGTTGCGATCCTCGCCCGACCTGACGGTCCTCGACTGACCTGACGGCCAAGGCGTAGCGGCGCTAGTCTATGGACACGAGTTCTGACAGGAGTAAGCGTCGTGCCTAAGTCTCAGGTCCGTAAGAAGAAGGTCTACACGCCCCCCGCCGACGTCCGGCCAGCCGGCACGCAGGCGACCAAGAAGCCGAGTCCGATCTGGCTGCCGATCACGGCGGTTGGCCTGATCGCCGCCGGCATCGCGTGGCTGGTCGTGTACTACCTGTCCGAGACCGCGTACCCGGTCGGTTCCTGGGGGTACTGGAACCTCGCGGTCGGCTTCGGCGCGATGGTCACCTCGCTGATCCTGCTCTCCCGCTGGCGCTAGCGCGCCGCTCCACAACGCAGGCGCCACAACGCAAAGGGCCGGGGCACCGAAGTGCCCCGGCCCTTCTCTGATCACAGGGTCAGAATGACGGCTTCCGGCATGGCACCGGCTTGCCGTTGACCACAACCACGCTGCCCGGCGTGCACGCGACCGGCGGGTTGACCGCGAACCGCAGCTCCGCCGGCAGGCTCCGGCGACCCGCCGCGTCCACCGCCCAGACCCGGACGATGTGACCCATGGTGGCGTTCAGCCCGTTGAGTACCAGCGACGTGGTATCCCCGCCCGGCGCGACGTTCGTCCGGTTCGGGTCTCCGTCGACCGATACCTCGTAGTGGTCGACCGCAGTGCCAGCGGCCGGCCGGTCCCATGTCACCGTGGTCGACGTGTTGCCGGCGGTCCACTCGGCGGTCACGTTGCGCGGCACCGAGGGGGCGGCCACGCACTGGTACAGCCGGACGTCGTCGACCAGCCACTCCCGGTCGAACGACCCGCGGGTGAGCCGGAACCGGAACCGGACACTTTGACCGGCGAGACTGCTCACGTCGTACGACGCGGTGACGTACCCGCGCGTGGCGGCGCCGCTCGGAGTCGGCGTGCTGGGGTCGGCGGGCAGGGCCACCCAGTTGGTGCCGGTGCTGTACTCGATCGCCAACCCGCCCGTGGTGGTGTTGAACGTCGGCACGTTGTAGTGCAGAGCGAAGTGCGTCTCACCAGCCGGAATGACGACGGGTGCCGCCATCGTGGCGGAACCGGTCGTACCGGCCGGAGCCGCGCTGGGAACCCAGCCGTACATCGCGCGCTGGCCCGAGTGCGCCAGGCTCACCGGCACGTCGCCAGACGGGATGACCTGCCAGTACGCCCGGTCGAAGGTCCAGCCGCCGATGCGCTCCATGTCGTCCTGGTACAGCCGGACGGCGGGCTGCTGGCCAGCGACGTTGCACCGGTCGACCACCGCCGACGACGGGACGGTCGGCTGGGCGAACATCGCGGTCGCGGTCACCGCGTTGTCGACCTGGGTGCAGTCGCCACGGGTGATCCCGAACCGGCCAACGAGCTGCCGGCAGGCGCTCTGCATGGCGGCGCCCAGGTCGGCGAAGCCAGAGCCGGAGGTGACGAGGTGCATCACCCGGTACCAGAGCTGTGCCGACTTGGTGAGCCCGATGCCCGTGACGGTGCTGCCGTTGAGCGAGCCACCGTCGGCGATGAGCTGGGCCGCCTTGTTGGCGACGCCCGAGTTGTAGTGCACGCCGCCGCCATCGAGGAAGCCCATGTAGTAGAACGGGCCACCGACGTACGCCGGCTGGTCGAACATGTTGGGGTTGGCCATGTCGCGGATCGCGCCGATGCTGGCCTCTTCGCCGATCCGCCAGCGCGGCCCGTCGGTGCCGTAGGCGAGGTCGACGAACTCACCGAAGATGTCCGAGAACGCCTCGTTGATCGCGCCGGACTGGAACGCGTAGAAGAGGTTCGAGGTGTGCTCGGTGACGCCGTGGGTGTACTCGTGGGCCAGGATGTCGTCGGTGACGAGCCCGCTGCCGAAGGTCAGCTGGGCGCCGTCCCAGAACGCGTTCTCGAACGGGCAGGAGAGGTGGCAGGCGCGGACCGTGGAGCGGATCTGCATGCCCTTGCCGTCGATCGAGTCCCGCCCGAACTGGCTGGCGTAGTAGTCGTAGGTCTGCCCCATGAAGGTATGCGCGGCGTTGACGTCGGCGACCGTCGAGGCGGGGCCACTCTCGGTGCGGGTGATGGCCGGTCCGGCGGGGTCGGCGCTGCACCAGTAGTTGCCGACCTCGTCGAGGTCGGTTGGCCTGTTCGCCATGTCGCAGACGATGCGGTTGCGCGCGGTCCGGTGCTCGGAGATGACCAGGACGGACTTGTTGTCGGTGGCGTCGACCAGGGCGGAGCCGATGCCGTGGGCGTCGGTGCCGCCGGCGGCGTGTACCTCGATCCACCAGGTCGGCCGCAGCTCGCCCGGACCCTGGCCGCCCACCAGGCGCGGGTCGTACAGCCACAGCTTCGCCTCGCCAGCGGTCAGCGTGCTGGCGTCGGCGCCGAGGTCCTTGGCGACTGCCTCGACGGCGGTGCGCTGGGCGGCCGCCGCGCCGGTGCGGGCCGAGGTGCTGACGGGCGCGCTGATCGCGGTCTCCGCGGTCGCGCCGAGCACGCCGCCCGCGCGGTTCAGGGTGACGATCAGTTCGCCACCGATCACGGGCACGCCGCCCGCGTACTGGCCGAACCGCACGACCGTGTCGCCGCCGGACAGGCTGGCGGTACTCGTGCGTTTGGTGCTCGTGGTCGATTCGATGCCGAAGGCCGGCCCGTAGCGGTTGACGAACGCGCCAGCGGTGGTCTCGGCGCTGGCGCCGGCCGGTACGCCGAGCGGCAGCTTCAGTGCCTCGCCAGCGGGCGCCGTCAGCGTGCGTACCCGGCCGTCGACCACCCGCACGGCGGCTGGCTTCTTGCCGCCGGCCCTTCGCAGCTCCTGGAGCGCTGCGGCGGACGTGAGCCGATTGCCGGGCTTGGCCTGGCCGGGGCTGGGGGTCGGGTCGCCCGGTGCCGCCGCTGCGGCGGCTGCCGCGGCGGCGACGGGGTCGGCGGCGGATCCGGCGCCGACGAACCGTGCTTCCGAGCCGTCTGAGTCGTTGGACGCGACGATGACCGCGGCGCCGACGATGGCAGCGAGTGCCAGGCAGGCGCCAGCACCGGCCGCGCGTACGCGTGGTCGCAAAAGAATTCCTCCCCGTATTGAAGTCGGCGCGAAGTCTAGAGAGACGCGTCACCGCCGCGCTATCCCCTGCTTGTCCTAAGGTCAGGGGGGAAGCCCACGTTACTGGCCGGTAACCTTGTGGGTAGTCTGGGAGCACCGGAAACGTGGATCAGGAGGCCAGGGGCGCATGGGCACTGTCCAAATCGTGACAACGGTGTTGGCTGCCGCCATCACGCTCGTGGCTGTCGCGCTGGCTGTACGCGCGGTGCGCACGATGCTCTCGGTGATCCGGCTGGGGCAGCCCGATCCGGAGCGCTTCGGCGACAAGGGCACCCGCACCAAGCGGATGCTGACCGAGACAGTCGGCCACACCCGGATGCTCAAGTGGAGCGTCGTGGGCGCGGCGCACTGGTTCGTGATGGTCGCCTTCATCATCCTGTCGCTGCTGGTGCTGGAGGCCTACTTCGAGGTCGTCGACCCGCACGCCGGGCTGCCGATCATCGGCGGATGGGCGCTCTTCGGCCTGGCCACCGAGCTGATCGGTGTGTTCGGCCTGCTCGGCATCCTCGTGCTGATCGCGATCCGGCTGCGCAACCGGCCCGGCAAGGCGCGCGGCCTGTCCCGGTTCACCGGCTCCACGATGTGGCAGGGCTACTTCGTCGAGTTCGTCATCGTCGCGGTGCTGATCTGCGGGTTCCTGATCCGCGGGTTCAAGTACGCGACGGGGCACGGCGAGTGGCCGGTGTGGGCCGCGCCGGTCTCGCACGCCCTCGGCGAGATCCTTCCGGCCTCGGACGCGGCGCTCAGCGTCACCGCCCTCGTGAAGATCGTCATCTCGATGACCTGGCTGATCACGATCGCGCTCAACGTGACCATGGGTGTGGCGTGGCACCGGTTCGCCGCGTTCTTCAACATCTTCTTCAAGCGCGACCCGGCTCGCCCGGCCGGCTCCGGCCTCGGTCCGCTGCGCCCGATGATGTCCGGTGGCAAGCCGCTGGACTTCGAGGAGGCCGATCCGGAGAAGGACCAGTTCGGCGTGGCGGCCGTCGAGCAGTTCACGTGGAAGGGCCTGCTCGACTTCACGACCTGTACCGAGTGCGGCCGCTGCCAGTCGCAGTGCCCGGCCTGGAACACCGGCAAGCCGCTGTCGCCGAAGCTGCTCGTCCTGTCGCTGCGCGACCACGCGTACGCCAAGGCGCCGTACCTGCTGGCAGGAGACGACCACAGCAACGTCGACGCGCTCGCGCTTGCCGAAGGGCAGAAGCCGCTCGTGGGCGGTGCCGACGAAGGCGGCGTGATCGATCCGGACGTGCTGTGGTCCTGCACCACCTGCGGCGCCTGCGTCGAGCAGTGCCCGGTCGACATCGAGCACGTCGACCACATCGTCGACATGCGGCGGTACCAGGTGCTCATCGAGTCGTCGTTCCCGTCCGAGGCCGGCGTGATGCTGCGCAACCTGGAGAACAAGGGCAACCCGTGGGGCGCCCCGCAGAACACCCGCGAGGACTGGACGAAGGGCCTCGACTTCGAGGTGCCCCGGGTCGGCGAGGCCGATGACTTCGAGTACCTCTTCTGGGTCGGTTGCGCCGGCGCGTTCGAAGACCGGGCGAAGAAGACCACCCGAGCGGTGGCGACGCTGCTGCACGAGGCCGGGGTGAAGTTCGCGATCCTCGGCGAGGGCGAGACCTGCTCCGGCGACCCGGCCCGCCGTATCGGCAACGAGTTCGTCTTCCAGATGCTGGCCCAGCAGAACGTGGAGACGCTCAACGAGGCGGGCGTGAAGAAGATCGTCGCGTCCTGCCCGCACTGCTTCAACACGCTCGGCAACGAGTACCCGCAGCTTGGTGGCCAGTACGAGGTGGTGCACCACACGCAGCTGCTCGCCCACCTCGTATCGAGCGGCAAGCTCACGCCGGTGCAGCCGATCGACGGCGGCATCACGTACCACGACCCGTGCTACCTGGGCAGGCACAACCGCGTCTTCACCCCACCCCGCG
Source organism: Phytohabitans aurantiacus (assembly GCF_027923225.1). GTDB lineage: Bacteria > Actinomycetota > Actinomycetes > Mycobacteriales > Micromonosporaceae > Phytohabitans > Phytohabitans aurantiacus. The sequence continues at coordinate 354,625 of NZ_BSDI01000001.1, read as the reverse complement.
AGATCCTGGCGCAGGCCGGTACCGTCACCGAGATGCCGCGCAACAGCGAGCGGTCGTTCTGCTGCGGTGCCGGTGGCGCTCGCATGTGGATGGAGGAGCGGATCGGCAAGCGCATCAACGTCGAGCGCGTCGAGGAGGCCCTGTCGACGGGCGCCAAGACGATCGCCGTCGGCTGCCCGTTCTGCTACACGATGATCGGCGACGGCGTCACCGGCAAGGGCGCCGCCGAAGAGGTCGAGGTCGTCGACGTGGCGACCGTGCTGCTCCGCTCCGTACAGAAGCAGGGCTGACCGCCGGTGATCGGCTGGGCCAAGGCGTTCCTGGCCGAGCCGTGGCCCGCCTTGACGCTCTTCTTCCTAGCGACCGCCGCGGTGGCGCTGTTCCAGCCGCTCGCGCGCAAGCTGGGCTGGCCGCCGCTGCCCACCCTCGGCGCCCTGCTCGGCTTGGCGGCGATCGCGGCGCTCACGCTCCCACCGCCTCCGGGCGAGGGCTACTCGCGGGAGCTGGCCGCCTGCGGCCGGGCACTCACCGATATCGGAGACTTCGCACGGGCCCTGGTCGCCACCAGCGACCGCGGCGAGCGCGTCGGCAACGTGCTGATGTTCATGCCGTTCACGTTCTTCGCCACCCTGGCCAGCCGCCGGCCGGGGCCGGTCGCCCTCGTGGGAGTCCTGCTTCCGCTGGCCATCGAGGTCACGCAGTCGCTACTGGATCTGGGCCGCGACTGCGCCGCGCGCGACTGGGCCAACAACGCGATCGGCGCGGTCCTCGGCGTCGCCCTCGCCGTGGCGGTGCTCCGGCTTTCTAAGGCTCGCCGTTCGCCGCTACGCCATACATCAGGGCCACCACCATCAGAATGACCACGAGCAGATACCCGAGGTAACGGATGCTCGCCGCCCGCGCGCCCTTGCGCAGACCCGGCAGGCCCGCCTTGGCCTTGGCGTAATCCGACCGCTTTCCCTTTGCCGCGACATGCATCTTTCCCAACCAGACGCCCACGAACAAAGCGACGACGACTCCCAAGGTAAACCCGGCCATTCGCCCTCCCCGACATTGGCCGTGCCTAATCCCCCCGTGCGTGCCAGCAGCTTGCCGGGCGATGGCTGGGCTGGGCAAAGTGAAAGTCATAACGCTGACAGGCGCACATCCATCGATACACTCGATCGTGGGACAATGACCGCCGAGGTGAACCGATCATCGACGGCCTGTTACTGACCGCGCTCCTGCCGCTGGTCGGATTCGTGGCGCTTACGGCCGGCAACGCGTTCTTCGTCGCGGCCGAGTTCGCGCTGGTCACCGTCGACCGGGCCGAGATCGACAAGCGCGCCGACGAGGGCGACCGGCGGGCCCGCACCGTTCGCAAGGCGCTGCGCGAGCTGTCTTTCCAGCTCTCCGGCGCGCAACTCGGCATCACGATCACCGCGCTGCTCACCGGGTACCTCGCCGAGCCGGCCCTGGCGAAGCTGTTCGGCCCCGCGATCCGGCCGATCGCCGGCGACGCCACCGACAGCGTCACTCCCGCCCTGGCGCTCGGCCTCGCCACGCTGCTGTCGATGCTGTTCGGCGAGCTGGTACCCAAGAACGCCGCCCTCGCCCGCCCGATGCCGGTGGCGCTGTCCACCGCGGCGCCCATGCGCACGTTCTCGATAATGTTCGGCTGGCTCATCCGCGCCCTGAACGGCTCGGCCAACTGGCTGGTGCGCCGCCTCGGCGTCGAGCCGCAGGAGGAGCTGGCGAGCGCCCGGTCGCCCGAGGAGCTGGGCCTGCTCGCCGCGATCTCGGCGCGAGCCGGTGCCCTGCCCGCCGACACGGCGATGCTGCTGCGGCGCACGATCCGGTTCGGTGAGAAGCGGGCCGCCGAGGCGATGACGCCCCGGGTCGACGTGGTCGCGCTCAAGGCGGACGCCACGGTGGCCGAGCTGATCGCGGCCGCCCAGGAGACCGGCCACACCCGCTTCCCCGTGTACGAGGACACGCTCGACCTCGTCACCGGCGTGGTTGGTGTGCCGGACGCGCTGGGCGTACCGCCGATCAGAAGGTCGACCACGACGGTGGCCGCGGTGGCGCGCGAGCCGGTCTACGTGCCCGAGAGCCTCGACCTCGACAGCGTGCTCGCCGCCCTGCGCGCGGCGGACGCCGATCTGGCGATCGTGGTCGACGAGTACGGCGGCACCGACGGCGTCGTGACCCTCGAAGACCTGGTGGAGGAGCTGGTTGGCGAGATCGCCGACGAGTTCGACCCGGACTCGGTCGAAGACACCGGCCCGGTCGAGCTGACCGCGCCCGGCGGCCAGCAGAGCTTCCTGGTCGGCGGCGTGCTGCGCGAAGACGAGTTGCAGGAGCAGACCGGCTTCCGGCTGCCCGAGGGCCCGTACGAGACGTTGGCCGGCTTCCTGATGGCGCGCCTCGGCCACATCCCGATCGTGGGCGAGACCGTCGAGGAGCACGGCTGGGAGTTCACCGTCGTCGAGATGGACCGCCACCGCATCGAGCAGGTCCGGGTGGTGGCCGCCGATGAGTAGCGTGCTGGTCACCGTGCTCCTGTTGCTGGGCAACGCCTTCTTCGTCGGCAGCGAGTTCGCGCTGATCGCGTCCCGGCGTACCGTCATCGAACCGCTCGCGGAGACCTCGCAGCGAGCCCGCTGGGCGCTGTCGGCGATGAACCAGATCCCGCTGATGATCGCCGGTGCCCAACTCGGGATCACGGTGTGCGCGCTGCTGCTCGGTGCGATCTCCGAGCCGGCGCTCGCGCACTTCCTCGAAGGGCCGTTCCACGCGCTCGGCATCCCCGACCGGGCGCTGCACCCGGTGGCGTTCGTGCTGGCCCTCGGCGTGGTGGTGTTCCTGCACACGGTCATCGGCGAGATGGTGCCGAAGAACATCACGCTCGCGGGTCCCGAGCTGTCCGCGCTGTGGCTCGGCCCGGCGATGCTGGCGTTCTGCCTGGCCACCAAGCCGTTGCTGGTGGCGATGCGTTGGGCCTCCCGGATGGTGCTGCGGATCTGGCGGGTCGAGGCCACCGACGCCGTGAAGACGGTGTTCACCGCCGAGGAGCTGGCCGGGCTCGTCTCGCAGGCGCGCACCGAGGGCCTGCTCGACGCCGAGGAGCACGCCCGCATCACCGGCGCGCTGGCGCTGAACGAACGCACGGCCGCCGACGCGATGCGGCTGTGGTCGACGGTCACCACGGTCGCCGACGACGTGTCGCCCGCGTCGCTGGAGGTACTCGCCACCCGCACCGGGCGCTCGCGCTTCCCCGTCGTGCAGCGCAACACCCGGCGGGTACTCGGCTTCGTGCACGTCAAGGACGTCCTCGGATACGAGGGCGCGCAGCGGATCGCAGCTGTGCCGCCGGAGATCATCCGTCCGCTGCCGCTGGTACCGCCCGACCGCACGCTCGCCGAGCTCCTGCTGGCGATGCGGCGGGAACGCCGGCACATCGCGCTCGTGAGTGACGGCCGTACTCCGCTCGGTGTCGTGACGCTCGACGATGTCTTGACCGCCGTCGTCGGCGCTTGATTTCTGTCGCTGATCTTCCTTAAGGTGACCAACGGCCGATGTGGACCCGCTCGCCTCCCTTACCCCCCTCCGGAGGCTCCCTCGGCCACACTTCCAAGGAGCCGGACCTTTGTCTCTGCGCGGCCTTGTACTGCTGGCCACCGCGGTGTTCGCCGGATTGTTGCCCGCCACCCCGGTGCACGCCGCCCCCTCCGTCGACGAGATCGAAAAGCAGATCGACGCGCAGTGGGAGCAGCTCGAACCCGTCATCGAGCAGTACAACAAGGTGCACAACCAGCTCGCTGCCAACCAGAAGAAGGCCACTGAGCTGGAGAAGAAGATCCAACCGTTGTCGCTCCAGGCAGACCTGGCGTCACTGCGGATCGGCTCGATCGCCTCCCGGTACTACATGACCGGTCCAGGCTCCGACCTGAACGCGCTGCTGGCCAGCGGCTCGACGACCACGTTCGTCGACCAGCTCACGATCCTCGACCGGCTGGCCTCCCAGGAAAACGCTCAGGTCGCCGACGTGGTGGAGGCGCGCGACAAGTACGCGTCGGAGAAGGAGAAGCTCGACTCGCTCATCGAGCAGCAGAAGCAGCAGGACACCGAGTTGGCCGCCCGCAAGAAGACCATCGATGGCGAGATCGACCGGCTCCAGAAGCTGCGCGAGAGCGCGTACGGGTCCTCGACATCGGGCGGCGCGCTGCGGATCGGGCCTTGCCCTGCCGAGTACATCGGTGGAGCGGCCGGCACGGCGGTCAAGACGGCGTGCGCGCAGATCGGCAAGCCCTACGTGTGGGGTGCCGACGGGCCTGGTTCGTTCGACTGCTCGGGGCTGACCCAGTTCTCGTGGGGCAAGGCCGGTGTCGGCCTGGCGCACCACGCCGCCACCCAGTGGAAGCAGGGCGCGGTGGTGAGCCGCGCCAACGCCCGCCCCGGTGACCTCGTCTTCTTCTACAGCGACCTGCACCACGTCGGCCTGTACGTGGGCAAGGGCCTGATGGTGCACGCGCCGCAGCCCGGCAAGCCGGTGCGGATGGCGAACATCGACACGATGCCCGTCGCGGGCTTCCGCCGCCCGTCTTGAGTGTGATGTGGGCCCGGCCTTCCAGCCGGGCCCACATCACATCGGTTACAGGAACGACGGCAGGATCTGCACGTCCGCCAGGTTCACGAACATGATCCGGTGTCCGAACTGGATCTGCACGTACTTCGTCTCGCCCCGGATCACCGTCCAGTCACCCGGTGACGTGCCGCCGAACGTGGTCGCCCGGTAGTACTCGCTCGGCAGCACGTTGCCGACGGCGTACCGCTGACCGGCCGCGAACGTGTACTGCAGCGGTGTGATCGCCTGGTAAGGCACGCCGGTCGGATACGCGGCCTGCTCCGGGTACGCCCTGCCGTAAACGGGGATCGTCGCCCGGCCCGGCTTGGGCGTCACGATGAGGCCGGTCGACCACTTCGCCGCCGGCGCCGAAGGCGGGTTGTAGAACCAGCCCTTCTGGCCCAGGTACCAGATCGCGGTCCAGTCGCCCTGCCGGCCCGCCACCGCGTACGTCTGCCCCGCCGACACCCGCGACCCGTGATCCGACACCTGCATCGTCGTGTCGGCGCCGTTCGGCCGCAGCCCGATGTCCTTGAGCAGCGGCGCGGCCGGGTCCGGCGCGGTGCGCAGGATGACCGCCGAGGAACCGCGCGCCGGGCACGGGTTGTTCGCCCCGCCGGCGCAGCCGGTGAACGCCGGCTTGTTGTTCACGAAGTCCGGGTCGATCGTCACGAGGCCGGTCCGGGGCGTCCCGAACTGCCGGAACGGCGCCTTGAGCAGGTCGAAGTAGTGCGACCAGTCCCAGTACGGGCCCGGGTCCCAGTGCATGCCGCGCACCGTCGAGGGCAGCGTGCCCGGCACGTTGTCGTGGCCGATGATGTGGTTCCGGTCGAGTGGGATGCCGAGCCGGGTCGCCAGGTGCCGCACGAGCTTGGCCGACGTGCGGTACATCGCCTCCGTGTACCACGTGCCCTGCGCCGCGAAGCCCTCGTGCTCAAGCCCGATCGCCTTCGCGTTGACGAACCAGTTGCCGGCGTGCCAGCCGACGTCCTTCGCCTTCAGGTGCTGGGCGATGTGCCCGTCGACCGACCGCAGCGTGTAGTGCCAGCTCACGTACGTGGGGTCGAGCACCAGGTTGATCGAGGGCCGGAAGTAGCCCTCCGTGTCGTGGATGACGATGTACTCGATCTTCTGCTGCTTGGGCCGGTTGCCCTTGTCGTGGTTGCCGTAGTCGGGGTTGCCGTTGGCGTCGGTCCACTGCGCGTAGGGCGCCGGGATCCACTCGCAGGAGATGTCGACCGGGCACTCAAGGCCGTCGGGTCGGGCGAGCTTGCGCAGGTGGAGCCGGTCCAGCCAGCCGCGCGCCGGCGTGATGCCGCGACCGGCGAGCGTGACGCGGTGCCCGTCGTCGGTCACCCTGGTCGCGCCGTCGCGGATCGTCGCGTAGACCTCGTCGGCGAAGGCCGCCGCGGCATCGGCGCTGTCCGCGCCGCTGTACCTGGCCACCGCGCCATACCAGGCCGCCGGATCGCTCGCGCTCCCCATCGGTCCAGCTATGGCTTTCTGGTACGCGGACAGAAGCGCCGCCCCACCTTTGATATTCGTGTTGGGGTCGGCCCGCAGGGCTTCCTCGGCGGCGCCGGTGAGCTCGGCGGCCCGGTCGAGGCTCTGGAGCGCTTCGGTCGCCGGCGGCGCGCCGGAGCCACCCGAGTCGACCTGCTTCACCGGCCGCGCCTCGTCGCCGCGCGGGTCCTCCTCGTCACCGTCGTGGTGGTTGCCCGGCAGCGCCGACACGTAGACGGCGTCGGTCAGGTGCATCGGGCCGAACCCGCCGCTGGTGCTCGGCGTGCCGGCATTGGTGTCCCACCGCGACTCCAGGTAGGAGACGCCCAGCAGGACCGCCTCCGGTACCCCGTACTCGACCGCCGCGGCGGCGTACTGCTCCTGCCGGGTGCTTTCCGGTGCCGCCGTGGCGGGCGACTGGCTGGTCGCTACCAGCGTCGCGGCGCCGACCACGGCGGCACTAACCGTGATCCGCGTTGCTAAACGGTGCATCGAACCTCCTATCGATGGCCTTGCGTTCACCCTGTCCCGGCCGGCCGTTGCCGTCAATAGATTCCGAAGCATGCGACGCAGACGTAAAAAATCTTCACCGCCAGGAGGATTGCCCCAAGCCGTTCCAAATCTCCACAATCGAGCAATGTCGCCCAAATTACACGTAGCACTCCTGGCGTTGGTCAGTATCGGGCTCGCCGGTCTGGCCCGGCCGGCGCACAGCGGGCCACCGTCGTTCTCCGTGCGGTACACATTCGACGGCTGGTACTCGGGCTCCGTCCTCGACACCGCTGGCCGGTACCCGATCTACGTGCGCGGCGCGATGGCGTTCGCGCCGCGCGACGGCGGCTGGGCGGCCCGGTACCCGGCTCGGTGCGACAACCCGGAGTGCCCGCGCGCCATCCTGGAGAGCGGTCCGGTGGAGCAGTTCAACCCGGGCACCCGCTCGATGCGGTACGGCGCGTCGGTGCTCATGACCGCCGCCGACACCGGTGACGGCGCCAACGTGGTGCAGAAGGGGTACTCGACCGGGGGCGTCACGCAGCTCAAGCTTCAGGTCGACGGGGCCGCGGGCCAGCCGAGCTGTGTCGTGGCCAGCAAGACCAAGATCTACCGGGTGATCGCACCGGTGACCGTGGCGGACGGCCGCTGGCACGCGCTCGCCTGCGCGCGTACCAGCACCAATCTGTCCATATCGGTCGACGGTGCACCCCGTGGCCGCGTGCCCGTACCGGCCGACGTGTCCATTGTGAATTCCGAACCACTCCGAATCGGCGGGAAAAACTTGTCGCCTAACAACGATCAGTACGCCGGCCTGCTCGACGACGTATTCCTTGTCATTGACTGACGTCGTTTCGATGTACGTTCCGCTACGGAGTCGTATACGCACCGAATAAACACGCCGGTACCGCTTGCGCACGCGGATGCGGCGCTCCTACCCTTGGGGATCGTCGAGCCGGAGGCCGGCCTTCCACCCTGGAAGACCACGGTTCGATCCGCCGAATCGGTCGTCTCCGAGCCGGGGACCCAACCGCACCTCGGGGTGAATCCGCAATCTTGCGGTAGGGCGCTCTTCCCGCCCGAACCCGTCAGCTAACCCGGCAGGCGGTTCAGGGAGAAGGAGTGCGGACTCCGGTGGCACGTTATGCCGTGCGTCGTTCCGTCATCACCGTTCTCGCCACTTGCGCCGTCGTACTCGGCGGCGGCACCATGGCTCGGGCCGAGCCGTCCGCCGCGGAAATCGAGAAGCAGATCGACGTCGCCTGGAACCAGCTCGAACCCGTGATCGAGCGGCACAACGCCACCAAGCTCGACCTCGACAAGAAGCAGAAGCTGGTGGCCGCGCTCACCAAGAAGATGGAGCCGCTGCAGGTCCAGATCGACGTCGCGATGGCCCGCGTGGGCGAGTTCGCCGCCGAGCAGTACAAGGGTGGCAACCTCTCGACGCTCAACGCGCTGCTGAGCACCGGCTCCCCCACCACGTTCAGCGACCGGCTGGTGATGCTCGACCAGTTCGCGCGGCGCTCCCAGGCCGACATTCAAGACGTGATCGACCTGCGCAACGAGTACAACAAACAGAAGGAGCCGCTCGACCAGCTCGTCGCCCAGCTCAGCACGACCGAGGCGGAGCTGGCGGCGCGAAAGAAGCAGATCGACGGTGAGATCGACAAGCTGGAGCAGTTGCGCCTCAAGGCGTACGGCAACGGCGGCACGACGGGCGCTCTGGCCCCGGTGCCCTGCCCGTACACCTACCCGGGTGGCGCGGCCGGCGTAGCGGTCAAGTTCGCCTGCGCGCAGATCGGCAAGATGTACCAGTACGGCGCCGGCGGTCCCGGCACGTACGACTGCTCCGGCCTGACCTCAGCGGCCTGGGCAAAGGCCGGCGTGTACCTGCCACACAACGCCGCCGCCCAGCGAAAAGCGGTCGACGACGTAAGTCGAAGCAACCTCCGGGCCGGCGATCTCGTCTTCTATTACAGCGACCTGCACCATGTCGGCATGTACGTCGGCGGCGGATGGATCGTGCACGCCTCACGCACCGGCGAGCCGATCCGGATGCGCAAGCTCGACGCCGCGCCGGTACACAGCTTCGGCCGCCCTGACTGACCTCGCACCCCCGTGGCCGCTGCCCGTCGCGTGTTTCCCCCGTCACGCGACTGCCCCGGCCAGCAGGAGACGCCCTCCCATCCATCCGGGATGGGAGGGCGTCTTTCTCTCAGGCTCAGCGCGATCAGCCGGCACCGGCGAACTGGCGCGGCCGTGTGCCTTCTACTGGGTGGGCCAGACGCGCCAGTTGCGCCACGATCGGCTCGGGGTCGGGCCGCGCTGCCCCTGGTATCGCGAGCCGTAGACCTCGGCACCGTACGGGTGCTCCGACGGTGACGAGAGCCGGAAGATGCAGAGCTGACCGATCTTCATGCCGGGCCAGAGCGTGATCGGCAGGTTGGCGACGTTGGAGAGCTCCAGCGTCACATGACCGGAGAAGCCCGGGTCGATGAAGCCCGCCGTCGAGTGGGTGAGCAGCCCCAGCCGGCCGAGGCTTGACTTGCCCTCCAGGCGGCCGGCGAGCTGGTCGCCCAGCGAGATGACCTCGAGCGTCGACGCGAGCACGAACTCGCCCGGGTGCAGCACGAACGGCTCGCCCTCCGGCACCTCCACCTCTGAGGTGAGATCGTCCTGCTGTACCGACGGGTCGATGTGGGTGTATAGGTGGTTGTTGAACACCCGGAAGTGCCTGTCGAGGCGCACGTCGATGCTGGACGGCTGGATCAGCGCCGGCTCGAACGGTTCGAGCGCGAGCTTGCCCGCCTTGATCTCGGAGACGAGGTCGCGGTCGGAGAGCAGCATTGACACACCATAGGGGACTACCTTGATCGAACATATGTTCGATACAATGCTGGCATGGCATCTTGGTCCGAATTCGTCGCCGACGAGCCCCGCCTGGCCGACTCGATCCGCACTCTCATGCAGCAGTACGGGCCTGGCCTGGGCTATCTGGCCACCGTCCGATCCGACGGCGGCCCGCGGGTGCACCCGGTGTCCCCCGTGATCACCGACGACGGGCTGTACTGCTTTGTGATCGACTCGCCGAAGCGCCGAGACCTGGAGCGCGACGGCCGATACGCACTTCACTCGTTCCCGCCCGAAGACAGCGACGACGAGGCTTACCTGGCGGGCCACGCCAGCGTCGTCACTGACGGGGCCAAGGTCGCCCGCCTGGCCGACCACCTGCGGGCCGCGCCGCACGTCGACTGGCGCCTGTTCGAGTTCACGGTCGACGTCGCCATGCTCGCCCGCCACGGGCGCAACGGCGCCACCCCGTTCGCCGAGCCGGTCGAGCGTCCAGCCGTCCAGGTCTGGCTCGACCCGGGCGGCGTCGTGCCGCCGAAGCCCCGAGGGCGCGGCCGCCACCGGCGCAACGCGGGAGCGGCCACAGCCTCGGCTACGGTGCGCGATAAGCAGCCCATGCACTCGACATGCGGGTCGCCTGACCCGGCGTGAATTCGAACATGCACGAGTCGGCCGTGTAGTCCATGAAGTTGTGGATCGGGTCCTCACCCGGATCGTCCACACACGTGTCTCGCCCGACGGGGCAGTTCGACGCCGACGTCGCCTCCGCCGGCGTGTCCGCGACCTGGTCGCCGCCAGCACAGCCGTCCTCGAACGTGTGGTACAGGTTCAGCCAGTGCCCGATCTCGTGGGTGGCCGTGTCGCCCTCGCCGTAGATTCCTGCGGTGCCGCCCGGCAACGACTCGGCAAACAGCACGACGCCGTCGGTCGGGTGCGACTCCGCCTGCGGATACGTGGCCCAGCCGAGCAGGCTGTCGCTCAGGTCGCCCGTGTAGATGTTGAGCGTCTCCATCCCGCCCTTACGCAGCGCGCTCTTCATCTCGAACTCGGCGGTCGACTCGTACACGATCGGGTACCACGCGGGGTTGACCACCCGATTGATCTCCACCAGCTCGAACGCGAACGCCGTCTCCGCCCCACCGGTCGCACCGGAGTACGCGTCGTTGAGCACCTGGATCTGCTGCTGGATCATCGAATCCGGCACGCTGCCGCCGCCCCGCGTGGCGTCCTCGGAGATCACGTGCACCACCGTCGGCACCGTGACGGTCGCGAACGTGAGCGCCTTGCCCGACTTCGCCCGCTCCTCCAGCCTGGCGATCAGCGCCCGCTCCCGCTCAGCCACCTGCCCTGGCGCGAGATCGTTGGGATCCTGCACCCCCGGCGTCCCCGGCCTGATCCGGGCATTCGAGCCACACACCGCACCCTCGGGCGCGGTGGCCTTGGCCGGAACGGCTGGCCCGACGCCGAGGAGTAGGGCGAAGGCCGCAAGAGCAGGCCAGATCTGCGAAGATCGATGTAGCGGCATTTGCCGACTATATACTCACATCAATCGATCGACTACCGATCGACGCCCCGGCAGCAACCTGCGTGCGCGTCGGGTGGCCAACCAGGTACAGTGGTGTCCCTTGCGGGTGTAGTTCAATGGCAGAACATCAGCTTCCCAAGCTGACAGTGAGGGTTCGATTCCCTTCACCCGCTCCAAGTCAAAGCCTCGACCAGGACGTCAGTCCCGGGCGGGGCCTTCGTCATGCAGGACCTCCCGATCGGACGAACTGGTCTGAGGGGGTTACAGCGCCTCCGCGTCCACCAGCGCGCGGAGCTTGAGCTTCATGGCCTGCTTCGGCGAGCACTCCGAAACGATCGCGGCGCACCCGATGGGCACCGCGCCCAAGGTGCGCGTCAGGTCGTACAGCGCTTTGACCTGGGCGCCCGTCGACACCCAGTCGTCGACCACCAGTACCCGGTCGTCTGGACCGAGCTGGCGGCTGCGTACGCCCAGCTCCAGCTTGCGTCCCCGATAGTCACGCCCAGCGCGGGCCCATGTCACCGGCTCGGCGATGAGCCGTTCGGCCTCGGATTTGACCGCGGGCACGAAGCCGACACCCAGCGAGATTGCCACCAGCGGACCGAGGAGGTAGCCGGTGACCTCGGGGGAGACGACGACGGTGGGTCGGTCGGCGCGGTAGAGGTCGGCGAGCGCTGGGCCGAGGTCGTTGAGGATCGCCGGGTTGTGCCACCAGCCGGAGGTGTCGCTGACCAGGTGCGTGCTGTCTGGGCCGACGTCGATCCAGCGGAACGAGTCGATCAGGCGTTTCCTCAGGTCGTCGTGCACAACTCCATCCTCCGCCTATGGCACAACCGACCCACGTCGCGTCGTTCGATCGGATGAACGTTTTACTACATAACCGCACTAAAGGGATAGATCACTTTGACAGGTCAAGCCGGGCAGCCGCTACGGTCCGCCGAGTGACCGGAAGGCATCACCGTAAGTCGAGGCGCACCCCCGTCGTCGCAGTGGCCGCAGTGGTGGGGTCGCTGCTGGTCGGCGGAGGGCTTGGCGCGGTAAGGCTGACGGCGTCGGGCGAACTGGCGCCGGTGCCACCACGAACAGAGGCCACCACCCAAGCGGCGAGCCCGACGCCGACGAAGGCGCCACAGAGGGCCTCCCGCGGCAACGCGCGGAGCGCGGAAGAGACGCCAAGGAGCAGCCCAAGCGCGAGCCCGGCAACAAAAGAGCGCTGCGGGGCCTCGTACTACGACGAGCCGCAACCCACCGCGAACGGCGAGCAGTTCGATCCCGAGGCGCTCACCGCCGCGCACAAGACGCTGCCCTTCGACACCAGGGTCCGGGTCACCAACCCATCGAACGGGAAGTCGGTCGTGGTACGGATCAACGACCGCGGCCCGTATATTTCCGGCCGATGCATTGATCTTTCGAGGGCGGCCTTCCGGTCGATCGCCTCCCTCGGTCTGGGCCACATCACGGTGGAGTACGAGATCCTCCGGTGACCGCCGCCCGGCCAAATCCGAATCAGACGACGGGTCAACTTCGTTCAGTCGCGGCCGTCGATCAGGCATGCTGTTCGGCGTACCCATGTATTTTCTGCCGCCGGGCCGCCGCCCGCTGAGCCAAGGATCCCGCGCCGGTCTCGGCGCGGCCCTCGTGCTGCTCGCGCTCGTGGCGGCGATCGAGCTGGCAGACGGTTCCGAGGCCCGGTATATCGGTCTCATCGTGGCGGCGCCGTTCCTGGCGGCGGCTTTCGCGTCGTGGCGGGTGGTCCTCGCGATCGGCGTGCTGGCTACGGTGCTGGGCGGCGCGTTCGCTCTGATGGGTGAACAGAACAGGCTGGCCAACGCGATCATCGTCGTGGGCATCGCGGTGGCGACGGGCATGGCGTCCGCGGTGGCGGTGATCCGGGAGCGTCAGGCGGAGCGGATCGCCGAGCTGTCCCGGCTCGCGTCGGTGGCACAGCAAGCTGTACTGCGACCGCTGGGCCCCAAGGTCGGCACGCTGGCCGTGGCTGGGCGATACATCTCGGCGACCGCCGCGGCCGACATCGGCGGTGACCTCTACGAGGCTCTCGACACGCCCTACGGCGTTCGCATGATCATCGGAGATGTGCGCGGCAAGGGGCTCGACGCCGTGCGCCTGGCCAGCATCGTGCTCGGCTCGTACCGGCACGTGGCGTACGAGCGGGCCGACCTGCGCGCGATCGTGGCCGACCTGGACCGGGCGGTGGCCCGCAGCGTCGGCGACGAAGACTTCGTCACCGCGGCTCTCGTAGAGGAGCGCGGCGGCACCCTCACGATCGTCAACTGCGGGCACCCGGCGCCGCTGCTGCTGCGGCGGGGCGAGGCGATCCCGCTGGAGCCGCCGGCACCCGCACCGCCGTTGGGTTTCATGCCGGTCGTCAGGCCGCGCGTCGAGCGGCTGGAGCCGGGCGACCGGTTGCTGCTGTTCACAGACGGTCTGGGCGAGGCGCGCCGGGAAGGGGAGTTCTTCCCCATCGCGGACCGGGCGTGGCGGCTGCTCGGTCATGGCACGGTCGGCGACGGGCTGGTTTCGCTGGAGACGGCGCTGGTCGAGTGGGTGCATGGGCGTCTCGACGATGACATCGCGCTGGTGCTCATGGAGTACGCCGGCGCCCGCCCCGTCACCGCGGCCGCGGTGCCCAGCTGGGAACTCGGGGCATCCGATACGTAAGTGCCGGCGCCGGCGCGCGGTGGCGACCGACGTAGCGGCGCGGTACGCGCGGTTCTGGGGTGAGCCTGTGCAAAACGGTGGCGAGTGACATCCATTCCTCCCCGGTCTCGGCCCGTGATCACTCGGGCATCGGTCCCAACGACGGGGATCCATGGAGGTGACGGCAACTGTCGGCGTGCCGACTTGCCTCGCCCTGAATCAAGGGGTATGCGGCTTTTGTCCGTCGGGTTGTGGTCACGGTCACTTCCGAGATCGCCTTGTCGCTGCCTACTCGCCAGTAATAGAATGAAAGTTACTGACCGGTAACACCTGCCCGAAAGCGAAGCGGGGGCCAGCGAGAATGACGCACTACAAGAGCAATGTCCGGGACCTTGAGTTCAACCTCTTCGAGGTCTTCGGCGCGGATCAGATCATCGGCCAGGAGCCGTACTCTGATCTCGACGTGGACACCGCGCGGAGCATCCTCTCCGAGGTCGACCGGCTGGCCAGGGAAGATCTGGCGCCGAGCTTCGTCGCCGGTGACCGGACGCCGCCCGTCTTCGATCCGACCACCCACTCGGTGACCGTTCCCGAGGAGCTGCGCAAGTCCTTCAACGCCTTCATGGACGCCGAGTTCTGGCGGCTTGACCTGCCCGAGGCGCTCGGCGGCACCAATGCTCCCCGCGCACTGTGGTGGTCGCTGGCCGACCTGGTACTCGGCTCGAACGCGCCCATCTGGATGTACGCGTCGGGCCCCTCCTTCGCGCACACGCTGTGGCGCGAGGGCACGCCTGAGCAGCAGGAGTGGGCGAAGCTCTTCGTCGAGAAGCGCTGGGCGTCCACAATGGTCCTGACCGAGCCCGACGCGGGCTCCGACGTCGGCGCCGGCCGCACCCGCGCGATCCCGCAGCCCGATGGCAGCTACCACATCGAGGGCGTCAAGCGGTTCATCACCAGCGGCGAGCACGACCTCTCCGACAACATCATCCACTACGTGCTGGCGCGCCCGGTCGGCGTCGAGGGCGCGGGCGGTCCGGGTACGAAGGGCCTGTCGCTCTTCGTCGTGCCGAAGTTCCACTTCGACCCGAAGACCGGCGAGCTGGGCGAGCGCAACGGCGTCTTCGCCACGAACGTCGAGCACAAGATGGGCCTCAAGGTCTCCACGACGTGCGAGCTCACCTTCGGCGAGCACGGCACGCCGGCCAAGGGATGGCTGCTCGGCGACGTGCACGACGGCATCCGGCAGATGTTCCTGATCATCGAGTACGCCCGCATGATGGTCGGCACGAAGGCGATCGCCACCCTGTCCACCGGGTACCTGAACGCGCTCGAGTACGCGAAGAACCGCGTCCAGGGCGCCGACCTGCTCCAGATGACCGACAAGGCCGCGCCCCGGGTCACCATCACGAACCACCCGGACGTGCGCCGTTCGCTGCTCCTGCAGAAGGCGTACGCCGAGGGCCTGCGCGCCCTGGTCTGCTACACGGCCACCTGGCAGGACCGGATCATCATCGCCGAGGCGGCCGGCGACGAGCAGACCGTCAAGCGCGCCAAGCGGATCAACGACCTGCTGCTGCCGCTCGTCAAGGGCGCCGGCTCGGAGCGGGCGTACGAGCTGCTGGGCCACGAGGCTCTGCAGACCTTCGGCGGCTCCGGCTACCTGCAGGACTACCCGCTCGAGCAGTACGTGCGCGACGCGAAGATCGACACCCTGTACGAGGGCACGACCGCGATCCAGAGCCTCGACCTGTTCTTCCGGAAGATCGTGAAGGACGGCGGCAAGGCGCTGATGACCGTGGCCGGTGAGATCCAGGGCTTCATCGAGTCCGAGGGCGGCAACGGCCAGCTCAAGGAGGAGCGCCTCGCGCTGGGCAAGGCGCTCGCCGAGGTACAGCAGATCCTTGGCGTGATGACCGGCTGGCTCGGCGAGGCACAGGGTGACGACCCGCGTGCGCTGTACAAGATCGGCCTGAACTCGCGCCGCCTGCTGCTGGACCTGGGCGACCTCGTCGTCGCCTGGCTCTTGCAGCGCCAGGCCGAGGTCGCGCTCCGCGCGCTGGCCGGTGAGACCTCCGCCGCCGACAAGTCCTTCTACGAGGGCAAGGTGGCTGCGGCTCGGTTCTTCGCCCACGAGGTGTTGCCGCGTATCGGCGCCGACCGCAGGATCATCGAGTCCAGCACCCTGGACGTGATGGATCTGGCGGAGGACGCCTTCTGATGCGGAGCCGCCCGCCCGGGGTTCTAATGGGACCGTGGGCATCGGCGGCGGTATCTTCCTGATCGCGCTCGGCGCGGTCTTGACGTTCGCCTTCGAGGTCGAGCCCTGGTGGCTCGACCTCGATGTCGTTGGCGTCGTGCTCATGCTGGCCGGCGCGACGATCCTGGTCGTCACGCTCTGGTTCTGGCGCCGCCGCCGGATGTCGGTCGCGGTCGTGCCGCCAACGGCACAGGAGAGCCGGCTCCCGACACCGCCGGACCCGATCGCGAACCGCCCGACGCCGCCGGAGCCACCGCTCCCGCCGTCGCCCTAACCTCGCGCGGTGTGGGTCGCCGTCAGCGGCGCTTTGCCCGAATCGCACTCGGCCCACGATCCCTCGAACCGGTGAACCGCCACCCCACTGGTGCGCAACCCGTCTGAGTCGGTATCCGCGCCGGGATCGAGCAGCTCCGACAGCTGCGAGACCGTCGGGTTGTGCCCGATCACCAGTACGGTCGACACGCCGTCGTCCGCGGCACGGATCAGATCGAGCAGGTCACCCGCGCGGCCGTCGTAGACCCGTCCCTCGTAGAGCACGTGCGGCGACGTGTCGCCGAGGGCGACCGCCACGCCGTGCCACGTCTGACGGGTGCGCTTGGACGGTGAGCAGATCACCAGGTCAGGCAGGAGCCGGCGCTTGGCGAGCCAGGCGCCCGCCGCGGTCGCGTCCGCGTGCCCGCGGGCGGTCAGCGGCCGGTCGATGTCGTCGATACGGGTAGGGCGGTCGGCCTTTGCGTGGCGCAACAGCACGATGGTGCGTTCCGTCATGCGCCCAGCTTGCCTGATTGAGGACCAAAACCCGTGGGTAAGCAGACTGCGACATCAGTCAAGGAGGGCGACATGGGTATCGGCGGGAGCATCTTCCTCATCGCCTTGGGTGCGATCTTCGCGTTCGCCGTCGAGTTCGATCTGGGTTGGCTCGACATCAACGTCGTCGGCTGGGTTCTCATGCTGGCGGGCATCTTCGGTCTGATCCTGACCCTGTGGTTCTGGCAGAACCGTCGCCGCGCCGTCGTGACGCCGCCGGCCACGGTCGTGACGGACCGTGTCGTCGAGGACCGCGAGGTCGTGCCGCCAGTGGACGCGACCCGGATCGAGGAGCGCCGGGTGGTACGCCGCCCGACCGGCCGTCTGTACGAGTGATCTACCTGGCGAACAACGCGAAGTAGATCGCGATGTGGTGGGCGATCGCGGCGACGAGCGTGCTGGCGTGGAAGAACTCGTGGTGCCCGAACACCTCGGGCCACGGGTTCGGCCGGCGCAGCGCGTAGAAGACGGCGCCGAGCGTGTAGGTCACGCCGCCCACCACGAGCAGCACGAGCGCCGTGACGCCGCCGTGCCGGTAGATGTCGGGCAGCACCGCGACGGCGACCCAGCCGAGCCCGATGTAGAGCGGGGCGGAGGCCCATCGCGGCGCGTGCGGCCAGACCAGCTTCAACGCCACCCCGATGACCGCCCCGATCCAGACGACGGCGAGCAGCATGCTGGCGAGCCGCGTCGGCAGGAGCAGCGCGCAGAACGGCGTGTACGTGCCGGCGATGAACACGAAGATCATTGAGTGGTCGAGGCGCCGCATGATCGCGTACCCGCGGGGGGACCAGACCCGGCGGTGGTAGAGCGCGCTGGTGCCGAAGAGGCCGCACACCGTCAGGCTGTAGATGGCGCAGCTCACGACCGGTGCGATGCCGGGGCGGGTCGCGGCGATCGAGGTCAGCACGATGCCGCAGGCCGCGGCCACGAAGAATGCGTAGGCGTGTAGCCAGCCGCGCATTCGCGGCTTGCCGAGATCGACAGGCTTCAGACGGAGGGGCACGTCGGTGGTCATGCCTCTAGGTTACGGTACCGTAGGTTACTTGTGAGTAGTGAGCTTGCCGATATTCGCTGATGCCAAGATGACGGGCATGCGGATGACCGAGGTGGGCCGGGCCGCGCTGCTGATCGAGTGCGCCGACGGAGACCACGTCGAGGCGTGGCGCGCCGAGCTGTGGCGGCGCCGGGAGCGCGGCGAATTGTCCGTAGCCGAGATCGTGCCGGGCGCCCGCACCGTACTGCTGGACGGCGTCACCGACCCCGCTGACCTGGCGCGCCGCATGGCGGAGTGGCCGCCGCCCGCCGCTACCGGTACGGCGGAAGGGCCGCTGGTCACGGTCCCCGTCGTGTATGACGGCACTGACCTGCCGTGGGTCGCCGAGCACTGGGAACTGTCCACGGAAGACACCGTCGACCGGATCGCGAGCGCCGAGTTTCGGGTGGCGTTCTGCGGCTTCTCTCCCGGATTCGCGTATCTCGCCGGGCTGCCCGCCGAATGGACGGTGCCTCGGCTGGCCAACCCGCGCCCCAAGGTGCCGGCCGGCTCGGTGGGGCTGGCCGGGGAGTACGCCGGGATCTACCCGACCGCCTCGCCCGGCGGCTGGCGCCTCGTTGGCCGTACCGAGCGGGTGCTCTTCGACGTCGACCGCGATCCACCCGCCCTGCTCGTTCCCGGCACCCGAGTGCGGCTGGTGCCCGCGTGATGGACATCGTGCGGGCCGGGCCGCTGACCACCGTGCAGGACCTCGGGCGCCCCGGCTGGGCGCACCTCGGCGTGCCGCGCTCCGGCGCCCTCGACCCGCCCGCGCTCCGGCTGGCCAACCGCCTGGTCGGCAACGCCGAAGACGCGGCCGGGCTGGAGATCACGGCCGCCGGCTGCGCCGTGCGGCTTCGAAAGGCGGGGACGTTCGCGCTCACGGGCGCGCTCGCCCGGGTCACCGTCGGTGGGCGTCCAGCTTGTTATGGGGTACCGGTAGCGGCGCCCGCCGGAGCGGTGGTCGAAGTGGGACGGGCCGAGTACGGCGTCCGGTCGTACCTTGCCGTGGCCGGCGGGATCGCGGTACCGCCCGTGCTGGGCAGCCGGTCGACCGACACGCTCTCCGGGCTCGGGCCCGCCCCGCTGCGGGACGGCGACGTGCTGCCGATCGGCCCGGCGGCCACACCCTCCACCGTGGACTTCGTGCCGTGGCAGGCGCCGCCGGCGGTACTGGAACTGCGGGTGCGGCTGGGTCCACGGCGGGACTGGTTCACATCGGCTGCCGTCGAGGCGCTGCTTGGCACCCAGTACACGGTCAGCGCGGTGAGCAACCGGGTCGGAGCGCGACTTTCCGGCGCGGCTCTTGCTCGCGCCCGCGAGGGTGAGCTGCCCAGCGAGGGTGTGGTGCTCGGCGCCGTGCAGGTACCGGCCAGCGGCCAGCCGTTGATCTTCCTCGCCGACCACCCGACCACCGGCGGTTACCCGGTCATCGCGGTCGTGGACGATGTTTCGCCCCTCGCGCAGGCCCTTCCCGGTACTACGGTGAGGTTCCATGGATCTGAACGCTGACCTCGGCGAGGGCTTCGGCGTCTGGCGCCTCGGCGACGACGAGGCCCTGCTCTCGGTGGTGACCTCGGCAAACGTCGCGTGCGGCTTCCACGCCGGCGACCCGCCCGCGATGCGGCGCGTGTGTGCCGAGGCGGCCGCCCGCGGCGTGGCGGTGGGCGCGCAGGTCGGCTACCGGGACCTTGCGGGCTTCGGGCGCCGGCGCATCGAGTACGCCTTCGGCGACCTGCGCGACGACGTGCTGTACCAGATCGCCGCGCTGGACGGGTTCTGCCGCGTCGCCGGCACCCGCGTGCGATATGTGAAACCGCACGGGGCCCTCTACAACGTCGCGGCGGTCGACGAGGCGCAGGCGGCCGCGGTGGTGGCCGCCGTCGTCGACTATGACCGGTCGCTGCCGGTGCTGTGCCCGCCCGGCTCGGTACTGGCACAGCTCGCCGCCGGCGCCGGGCTGCGCGCGGTCGGGGAGGGCTTCGCCGACCGCGGCTATCAGCCCGCCGGCACCCTCGTGCCCCGATCATCGCCGGGCGCCCTGGTCACATCGCTGGACGAGGTGGCCGAACGCGTAGTCCGGATGGCGACCGCATCCGAGGTAGTGGCGGTGGACGGCACAGTCTTACACCTCCCAGTCGAATCGATATGCCTACACGGCGACACCCCCGGCGCGGTAGACCTCGCCCGCCACATCCGCGCGGCCCTATCCGCCGCCGGCGTGATCATTGCGTCATTCAAGGCGTAAGGGCGACTTGAATGAAGCTTTGATCATGGGGTGTCCATCCCCCTCAAGATCAAGGGGAGGCGGGTTGCGGCACCCTCGATGATGCGCACGGGGACGCCCCAGTCCTGGCGGGTGAGGTGGCAGGCGGCGTGTTCGGCCTCGGCGTCGCAGGTAGCCGCCTGGGCGACCACCTGGAGCACGCCGGCCGGCACCGCCTCGTTGAGCACCAGCGAGCGGCGCAGATCGGTGGTGGTGCCCGCGCCGTCGAGCAGCAACTCGGGCGGGGACGCCGACACGACCAGCCGCGTCGACGGTCCGAACGACTCGTCCAGCTTCTGCCCCGGCGGCGGCGTGAACACGACCTCCAGGGTCACCTCGCCGGGCGCCAGGTCGGTCGGCGGCCGCTCGGTGCGGTGCCGTTCGCCTGCCACCGTGACCGCTCCGGACGACGACACCGCGCCCGGTGCCAGCCGGACCAGCCGATGCGCTGCCGACTCCACCACGATCACGCCACCGTCGGCGTCCAGCACCACGTCGCTGGGCTCGGTGAGCCCACTGGCCACAGTGGACACCCGGGCGGTCTCCGGGTCGTACCGCCGCACCGCGCCGTTGTAGGTGTCGGCGACAAGTACCGAGCCGTCGGGCAGGGCGCAGACGCCCAGCGGGTGCTGAAGCAACGCCTCGCCGGCCGGCCCGTCGACGTGCCCGAAGTCGAACAGGCCCTGCCCCACGGCCGTGTGCAGAGCGCCATCTTCCACATAGCGCAACGCGGACGTCTCGCTGTCGGCCAGCCACAGTCGCGTGCCATCGGCCGAGGTGGAGAGGCCGGACGGCTGCGCCAGCCACACGTCCGGCAGCGGCCCGTCGCGCAGCGCCTCGACGGTGGTGCCGGCGTACACGCCTACCGTCCGCTTGATCGGGTCGAACCACCAGAGCTGGTGGATCCCGGCCATCGCCACGATGACGCGACCGTCGTACCAGGCCACGTCCCACGGAGACGACAGGTCGGCCGCCAGCGCGTCGTGCGCGTGATTGTCCACGGTGGACCGCCAGGGGCGGCCGCTGCCGGCGATCGTGGTGACCTCACCGGTGTCCAGCCGCACCCCGCGCAGCAGATGGTTGACCGTGTCGGCGACCACCACGTCGTACCCGGCGATGTCCGCCTCGTGCCGGGGCAGCACGCACAGGCCCTGTGGCTCGGAGAAGCTCGCGCCACCGGCGGGACCGTCCGTCCGGCCCCGCTCCCCGGAACCGACCCGGCGCACCACCGTCTCACCGTCGGCCGCCAACTCGACCAGCGAGTGCCGCGCCGAGTCGGAGACCAGCAGGTTGCCGCTCGGCAGGGGCAGGGCCTTGCCCGGGAAGCGAAGCACCGTCTGCGCGTCGGCGGGCGGCACGTACGGGCCATCACCCCTGCGCAGCGTGCCCTTGGCCTCGTGGGTGGCGATCAGCTCGTCGATCAGCCGGCCCAACCCTTCGGCGTGACCCTCGCCGGCCATCGAGGCGACCACGTACCCCTCCGGGTCGATCACCGCGAGCGTCGGCCACGCCTTGGCGGCGTACTGCTGCCAGGTCACCAGGTCCGGGTCGTCGAGCACCGGGTGCGCCACCCCGTACCGCTCGACGGCCGCGGCAAGCGCGTCGGCGTCCCGCTCGTGCTCGAACTTCGGCGAGTGCACGCCGATCACGACGAGCACGTCTCCGTACTTGTCCTCCAGCGGCCGCAGCTCGTCGAGCACGTGCAGGCAGTTGATGCAGCAGAACGTCCAGAAGTCGAGGATCGTGATCCGCCCGCGCAGGTCGGCGAGCGTCAGCTCCTTGCCACCGGTGTTCAGCCAGCCTCGGCCTCGGAGCTCAGGCGCACGGACCCGGGATCGTGGTGATGCCATCGGTCCATTGTTCCCTGATTGTGTGGATCGAGGGCAAAGGCGGGTGCGCCTTTGCCCTCGATCACAGGGGAGGATGAATCAGGTCAGGTGGCGGTGCAGGACAGGGCGGGTGCCGCGTTGGTGCCGTTCCAGGAGCCCAGGAACCCGAACGTCGTGCTGCCGCCGGCGCCGAGGCTGCCGTTGTAGGCGACGTTTCGGGCGGTCACGGCCGATCCGCTGTTGGTGATCGTGGCGCCCCACGATTGGGCGATCTGCTGCCCGTTGGCATACGTCCAGTTCACCGTCCAGCCGGTGACCGCGGACGAGCCGGCTGTGACGCGTACCTCACCCTGGAAGCCGCCGGTCCACTGGCCCGTGATCGCGTACGTGGCCGAGCAGGTGCGGGTGCCGGGTGCGCCGGTCGTGGGCCCGTTGGTCGGTGACGCGGGCGGGCTGGAGGGCGGGGTGGTCGGAGGCGTGGTCGGTGGGGTGGTGGGCGGCGTGGTCGGCTCGGTGCCGCCGCCGGGGAAGCGCACGTCGCTGCAGAAGTAGTACGACTGGTCGGAGTGGCTGGCCTGCCAGATCGCGTACACGATGTGGCGGCCCGTGCGACCCGGCGCGCTGACCTGCGCCGAGATGGACACACCGTTGAGCACCGGGTCGGTCTCAGTCTGGCCGACGCCCGGCAGGATGCGGCCGGTGTCGCGTACCAGTTCGAGGTCGGCCCAGCGCAGCCGTTGCGTCAGCGGGTTGTAGCCCTGCCGGCTGACGTAGATCCGGATGTAGTCGGCGCCGTGCCTGGCCTGGTCGTGCATGGTCCAGGTGAACGTGTTGCCCACGTCCGTGGCGCGCCAGTTGCCGGGGTTGTCCAGCGCGGCGTACCGGGTGCCTCCGGTTTGGCCGCCGCTGCACAGCTGGCCGTCGGGGATGGCGCCCTGGTGGTTACCGGCGACACCCTCCCGGTACAGGGAGTTCCAGTTCCACATGGCTGTCGAGTCGGCCTGCCACGCCTGCCAGCACATCGGGTCCTGCGTGGCCATGGCGGGGTTCTGGAAGTCGTTCCCCCACCGTTTCCAGCAGCCGTAGTTGCGTGACATCGGGTTGATAGTGGAACCGTGTGCGGACGCGACATTCGCCATGAACGTGGTCAGGAGCACGATGGCCGCGGCCGCGATGGCGAGCGTGCGGTAGACGAGCGGTCTGCGTGCGTGTGCGAGGGCGGACATGTGACCTCCAGCGCGATGGCAGCAACGAGGAGCGAGGTGCGCGGGGGCTTGCCCTTGCACCCGCGCCCGGCTACGTGGCTCCCGCACCGGTCTGCCCAGAGATTCACATGTACGAATTCATGTTGTCAATAGTTTGGCAACACAACTAAGGACCCTTTTAGCTACCGGTGGCCGGCTTCAGGCAGAGCACCTGGTCCTTCCCACCGTCGCCGGCGATCACGATGTGCGGCTGGCTCTGGTCTTCGCACTTCGCCTTGTTGTCCACCTTGGACACCACGGTGAACGCGCTCGAATCGGTGCACTGAGCGGCGATCGCCCCGTTGCCCGACTGCTTCACGCACGAGCCGACCTCGGGGTTGAACGCCGAATCGGACCCGCCACTGAGCAGCCATACGATGCCGAGCGGCACCGCGAGGATGAGCACGGCCGCGACCAGCACCATGGCCAGTACCCGGCCGTTGCGCTCCCGAGCCGGCGCGGGCGGCGGCTCGGCGGGCGGCTCCTCCGCCTTGAAAGCGTCGAACCGGCCCTGATCGGACTCGCCCTCGGCGGGCGGGAAGCCCGGCACGGGTCCCATCTGGGCTGTGCCGTGCGGCAGGTTCATCTGGCTCGTCGCGTTGGGACCGGCTTGCGCACCGCCGGCCTGCGCTCCGCCGGCCTGGCCAAAGCCCTGAGGCCCGCCCTGCCCGAACGCCTGCGCGCCGCCGTCCTGCCCGAAGCCCTGTTGCCCATCCCGCGCGTAGCCCTGCTGCGCGCCGTCCTGCCCGAACCCCTGAGGTCCGCCTTGCCCGTATCCCTGCGCTCCGCCTTGCCCGAAGGCCTGCGGTCCGCCGTCTCGTCCGAACCCCTGCGGTCCGCTGTCTCGCCCGAAGTCATTCTGGCCGTACGGCGCGCCGTACTCCTGGGGAGCCGCTTGCGGCTGGCCGTATGCGGCTGGCGGGGCGGTGCCGAACCCGGCCTGCTGACCGGCGCTGCGGTCCTCATTGGGCGGTGGGCCCTGGAAGATACCGGTCGGCTCGGCGTACGGATCAGCCGGCGACTGCGGCGCCTGGGGCGGAGCGACCCGTGCGCTCGCGGACGCGGCGACCGGCGGAGCAGCCGGCGGGTACGCGTCTTCGGGCGGCTCGGCCGCGGCCGGACGCCCGTACACCCGCGGCTGCGGGGTGCTCATCTGTGGCGGTGGCGCCTGGTCTGAGGGCGGTGCGACCCGGCTGGCGGTCGGAACGGACGCGCTGGCCGAGACCGGCCGCTCCGAGGCCTGAGGCGTCGGTGTGGACGCCTGTGGCACCGACACGCGTCCGCTCGCGGAGCCCTCCCTCGGCGTGCGCGGCTGCGGTACCGGCGGGGCGACCTCTGGTGGGGCGCCCTGGCTGTCCTGTGCGGAAGGGCCGCCGTGGCTCACATAGTCGAAGCCGTTGGCGAAAGCCGGGCTGGCTGCCGCGGCCGGTGGCGAGCCGTACGGGTCGGCCGCGGCGCGCGGAGTGAAGAGGTTGCCGCTACTGGGCTCGTCGAAGTCGGGCGGCGGGTTGCCGAGGCTGGCTCCCGGAACCCGCACCTGCTGGCCGGCGAACGGACCACCCGGCCCGGTCGGGTCAGACTGCGGTGGCGCCTGCTCGTACCGTTCCGCCTCGTACTGCTGCGGCTCCGGCTCCCGGGGCGGGTATGCGGCTTCGTTCGGCGGTTGTGTGTAGGCGGCCTCGTTCGGCGGCGGGTACGCGGCTTCGTTCGGTGGCGGCGGGTAGGCGGCCGGGAAGCTCTGCTGCTGCGGCTGGGGCGGCCAAGCGCTGGCCGGCGCCCAAGCCTCCGGTGGCAGTCCGACCGGTTCGCCGGCCGTTGCAGGGGGAGAAACCGAAGCCCGCGCACCGTAGGTCGGCGGCTTGGCGGGTGGGACGTCCGGCGCGTCGAAGGCCGGTGGCCCGGCGGGCGACTGTGGCCGCGGCTGCTCGCCTCCGAACGCGTCGCCGCCGAAGGCGCCCGCCTGCGGGTGCCCGCCGAAGGGCGCGGACTCGTCGTACGCCGGCTGGCGCCCGAGGGACGCACCGTAGACGCCAGGCTCGCTTTCGCCCTGAGGCCGGGCCGGTTCGCCCTGAGGCCGGGCCGGTGAGACGGGCTGTGCCGGGGAGTCGGCCGGCACCGGGACGCTGAAGCTGGCGCGGGCGCCGTAGGCCGATGACTCGGCAGGCGACTGCGGCCGACCGGCGAACGGCGCCTCGCTCTGGAACGCGGACTCCGCGCCGTATGCGGGCGGCTCAGCCGGGCTCTGCGGCCGCGCGGCGAACGGCGACTCGTCATAGGCCGGCGGCTGGGCAGGGCTCTGCGGCCGCGCCGCGAAGGACGACTCGGCGTCGTAGGCCGGTGCATGGGCAGGGCTCTGTGGCCGCGCGGTGAACGGCGACTCGTCGTACGCGGGTGGCTGGGCAGGGCTCTGTGGCCGTGCCGCGAAGGGCGGCTCGTCGTACGTCGGCGGCTGGGCGGGACTCTGCGGTCGTGCCGCGAAGGATGGCTCGTCGTACGTCGGCGGCTGGGCCGGGCTCTGTGGCCGCGCCGCGAAGGATGGCTCCGTGCCGTAGCCAGATGGCGCCGCGGGGCTCTGTGGCCGCGCGGTGAACGGCGACTCGTTCGAGAACGCCGACTCAGTGCCGTAAGTGGGCGGCTGGGCAGGAGACTGCGGCCGTGCCGCGAACGGGGACTCTGCCGCGGAGGCCGAGGCGTCGCCGCCATAAACCGACCGCTGGCCAGAGAACGACTCGGCCGACGGCTCCGCCCCGTAGCCGGACGGCCCGGCGGGGCTCTGCGGCCGTGCTGTGAACGGCGACTCAGACGGCACCGCGCCGTAGCCGGATGGACCGGCGGGGCTCTGCGGCGGTGCCGCGAAGGATGGGTCCGTGCCGTAGCCGGATGGCGCTGCTGGGCTCTGAGGTGGCGCCGCGAACGGCGGCTCGGTGCCGTAGGCGGGCGGCTGGGCGGAGAACGGTGTGGCCGGGCTCTGCGGGCGCGGCGCGAACGGGGAGTCACCGGAGGACTCCGCACCGTACGCCGGAGACTGCGGTTGCGCGGGGAAGGGTGGCTCGGCGGGGAACCCGGAGGGCTCGCCACCGCCGTGCGTGTAGGGGGACGCCGAACCGCTAGCTTGCGGGTAGGGCGAAGCGGAGCCGCTGGCCTGCGGATATGCCGGAGACACGGGCTGCGCCGGAGAGCCGGTCGACTGCGGGTGTGCCGGGGAGACAGGCTGTGCCGAGCCGCTCGCGGGCGGGTACGGCGCCGGTGGGTAGGCCGGCGGCGGCGGGTAACCGGTGGGCTGGGAGGACCAGTCCGCGGGAAACGCCGGTGCGGGAGAAGCCGGCTCGCTGCCATTGCTCGCGGGAGCGGCGCCCCAGGGGGTCGGCGGCTGGCCGGGGGGCGGCGGGGCGCCCCACTCGCTGTCGTGCGCCACGCCGTACGGGGCGGTTCCGCCGGTGCCCGGCGCAGCGTCGGCCGGCTCCGGGGCGTGGTGCTGCGGCCCCTCGGACGTCATGGTGCGCCTCCTCATCGCATCTCGGCCGTACCGCCCCCTCGTGGGGGCGCGGCTGGCCTGGCTGCCGGTGCGGCGAGACCGGCCCTGCAGGCGGTGCAGCCCTGACCAGCGGCCCGCCGGTGATCTCCTCGATCGACGCCAGCGGGTGCGCTGCGCGAGGGCGGCGACCCCGCCAACCGTACCGGGCGCTCAACGACGGAGGAATCCCGGTGTGCGACGCCATAAATACGAAAGACCCGCCCGGAGCAGCCGGGCGGGTCGCGAGGTAGTGGCGGCGTTACCCGTAGTAGCGCTGCGCCATGATGCGGATCTCATCGCGGACAGCCGGCGAGTCGGTGGCACGCAGGGCGCGCTCGATGGCGCGGTTGCGGCGGGCGACCTCGCGACGATTGCGGTACCGGTCGATCATCTTCATGGTGGTCTGGTGGCTCCCCTCTTGGTTCGTTTCAATTAAACCGCGCCGATGGGCGCTGCGCCAACGATTAGTAGGTGAGGTGGACCACGCACCGAAGGATCGAAGGTTTCGCGCGATGTCGATCGTGGCGCAGCCCCTTTCGCCGACGCGCTTCGCGCTCGCGGCCTGACGCGCCGAGGTCACGGCGCTCGGTCGCGCCGGGGGCGCGTCGGGAAGCGCGATATGGGCGGTATGCGCATTACCGCGACGGCAGCCGCGCCCAACCTGCCGAGCTGGAGCGGCTATTCAGCACGGACCTGGCAAGATCTCGCCACCACGCGACGGTGCCGCCCAACCCGGCGAGGACGCCGCTCTACGTGCCCGCGACCTCGACCCGCCGTCAGCCTGCAGTCCGCCGCCGCCCTACCGCGCCGCGGCCCTGACCTGCCGTCAGCCTGCGGCCGGCGAACACGCCGCCCGTCGCTGCGGCCTTGACCTGGCGTCAGCCTGCAGTCCGCCGCCGCCCTACCGCGCCGCGGCCTTGACCTGCCGTCAGCCTGCGGCCGGCGAACACGCCGCTCGTCGCCGCCTTGACTCGGTGTCAGCTTGCAGTCCGATGGCGCCGCTCTACGTCACCGCGGCCTTGACTCGGCGTCAGCCTGCGGCCGGCGGGGACGCCGCTCGTCGCCGCCACCTCGACCCGGTGTCAGCGTGCAGCCGACCGCGCCGATCAAGGAGAACCGAAACGATCAAGGGCAAACACACGCGGAAAGAGATCGAACCGCGTGCATTTGCCCTTGATCGACGGAAAGCCGCCGGGCGGAGCAGGGTGGGACCGTTAGGTCCAGGCCAAGAGGGCGGCTTCGGGGTCGGACATGAAGGTGCCTACGTCGCGTAGGAATTTGGAGCCGAGTTCGCCGTCGATGATGCGGTGATCGAACGACAGGCCGAGCGTGGTGACCTGGCGGGCCTTGATTTTGCCCTTGTGCACCCACGGCATCTCACGAATCGCACCAAATGCCAAGATTGCCGATTCACCCGGGGGAAGTATCGGCGTGCCGGTGTCGACACCGAACACGCCCACGTTCGTGATTGTGAATGTGCCGCCAGACATGTCAGCCGGTGACGTCTTGCCCGATTTGGCGGTCTGTACAAGGCCGTTGAGCGCGTCGGCCAGCTCTCGCAACGACAGCTGCCCGGTGTCCTTGATGTTGGGCACGACAAGGCCTCGCTCGGTGGCTGCCGCGATGCCCAGGTTGACGTATGGCTTGACGATGATCTCGTCGCCGGCCCAGGTGGAGTTGACCATCGGGTGGCGGCGGATGGCTACCAGCACCGCCTTGGCCGCCAGGAGCAGCGGCGAGACTCGCACGTCGCGCCAGTCGGGCAGCGCGCGCAGCCGGTCCAGCGCCTTGACCGCACGGGTCACGTCGATCGTCAGGAACTCGGTGACGTGCGGCGCGGTGAATGCCGAGGCCACCATGTTGTCGGCTGTGAGCTTGCGGACGCCCTTGACCGGTACCCGCTGCTCGCCGCCGACCGTGGTCGGTGCCGGACGGGCGGGCGTCGCGGCCTGCTCGACGTCGTCTCGGGTGATCGAGCCTTGCGGGCCGGTGCCGGCGAGCGCGGCAAGGTCGACACCGAGGTCGCGGGCCAGCTTGCGGACCGGGGGCTTGGCGAGAACCAGCGCAGGCGGTGCCTCCACAACCGGTGCCTCCACAACCGGCGCAGCCGCCACTGGAGGCACGGATCGCTCGGTGGTCGGGGCGGCGGTGGGCGTACCATTTGCGCTTTTTCTCGGTCGACGCGTGGCCGCGCCCGAGCGCGGGCCGTAACCCACCAGGACCGGGGTTCGGGCTGGTGCTTCGGACCCCGACGAAGACGCGGACGGTGCCACGGGAGGTGCCGTCGGGTCGGTGTCGATGGCGATGATCGGGGCGCCGACCTCGACTGTCGTGCCCTCCTCATGGAAGATCGCCTCCACCTTGCCGGCCCACTTCGCCGGGATCTCGACCGCGGCCTTGGCGGTCTCGACCTCGACGATGGGTTGGTTCAGCTCGATGGTGTCGCCGACCTTGACCAGCCACTTGAGGATCTCACCCTCGGTGAGACCTTCACCGAGGTCGGGCAGGTTGAATTCTTTGATCCGGGTCACGCCGCTCACCACCCGAAGGTGCGGTCGACGGCGTCGAGCACCCTGTCGAGGTCGGGCAGGAACTCTTCCTCCAGCCGGGCGGCCGGATAGGGCGTGTCGTAGCCGGTCACCCGCAGCACCGGCGCCTCCAGCGAGTAGAAGCACTGCTCGGTGATCCGGGCGGCGAGCTCGGCGCCGAGGCCCACGTTGGACGGTGCTTCGTGCACGACCACGCAGCGGCCGGTGCGGCGCACCGACTCGAAGACCGGGTCGAGGTCGAGCGGCGAGAGCGTGCGCAGGTCGATGACCTCGAGCTCCCGGCCGTCGGCCGACGCGGCGTTCGCCGCGTCGAGCGCGGTGCGAACCATAGGCCCGTAGGCGAGCACGGTCACGTCGGTGCCGGGACGTGCGACGCGGGAGGCATGCAGCGGGTACGCGCCAGCGAGGTCGGCGTCGACCTCGACGTCACCCTTTTCGTAGTACCGGCGCTTGGGCTCCAGGAAGACGATCGGGTCGTCGGAGGCCACCGCCTGCTGGATCATCACGTACGCGTCTTCCGGCGTCGCACAGGAGACGACCTTGAGGCCGGCGGTGTGCGCGAAGTACGCCTCGGGCGACTCGGAGTGGTGCTCGACCGCCCCGATGCCACCGCCGAACGGGATGCGGATGACCATGGGCATCTTGACCCGCCCCTGCGAGCGGTAGTGCATCTTCGCCACCTGCGACACGATCTGGTCGTACGCGGGGTAGACGAAACCGTCGAACTGGATCTCGCAGACCGGCCGGTAGCCCCGGATCGCGAGGCCTACAGCGGTGCCGATGATGCCGGACTCGGCGAGCGGGGTGTCGATGACCCGCTCCTCGCCGAAGTCCTTCTGGAGACCGTCGGTGATGCGGAAGACGCCGCCGAGCTTGCCGACGTCTTCGCCCATGATCAGTACCTTGGGGTCCGCCTCGAGGGCGCGACGCAGGCCCAGGTTGAGCGCCTTGCCGATGGTGAGCTTCTCGGCCATCAGTGCGAGCTCCCCTCGAACGAGTCCATGTACTCGGCGAAGCCCTGCCGTTGGGAGTCGATCAGGGGCGACCCGTGCGGGTAGACGTGCTCGAAGATCGTCAGCGGGTCGGGGTCTGGCATGGCGAGCACGCGCTCGCGCAGGGCCAGCGACTCGCGGCGGGCGAGCTCGTCGACCTCGGTGAAGAAGTCGTCGCCGGCGATCTGCTGCTTGGCGATGAACGCCCGGACCCGCGCGATCGGGTCTCTGGCCTGCCAGGACTCCACCTCGCCGGCCATCCGGTACCGGGTCGGGTCGTCGGTGGTGGTGTGCGCGCCCATCCGGTAGGTGTACGCCTCGATCAGGGTCGGACCCTGGCCGTGGCGGGCGTGGTCGAGGGCGGCCCGGGTGACCGCGTACGAGGCGAGCACGTCGTTGCCGTCGACCCGTACGCCCGGGAAGCCGAAGCCGGACGCCCGCTGGTACAGCGGCACCCGGGTCTGCTTCTCGATCGGCTCCGAGATCGCGTACTGGTTGTTCTGGCAGAAGAAGACGATCGGCGCGTTGAAGACGCTGGCCCAGATGAACGCCTCGTTGACGTCGCCCTGCGCGCTGGCGCCGTCACCGAAGTACGCGATCACCGCCTCGCCGTCGTCGTTGCCGACCTTGCCGTCCTTGGTGATGCCCATGGCGTATCCGGTCGCGTGCAACGTCTGCGCGCCGATGACGATCGTGTACATGTTGAAGCGGAACTGGTTCGGGTCCCAGGCTCCGTGGTCGACGCCCCGGAAGAGGCTCAGCGGCATGATCGGGTCGATGCCGCGGCAGTAGAGCACCCCGTGCTCACGGTAGGTGGGAAAGGCCATGTCTTGCTGGCGCAGCGCCCGGCCGGATCCGACCTGCGCCGCCTCCTGCCCGAGCAGGCTTGCCCAGATGCCCAGCTCACCCTGGCGCTGGAGCGCGGTCGCCTCGGCGTCCAGCTTGCGGACCACCACGAGATCGCGGTACAGCCCGCGGTATTCGTCGTCGGTGAAGTCGACCGTGTACTCGACGCCGTCGGCGCCCGTCACCTTGTCGATCCGCTCGCCGTCCGGGGTGAGTAACTGGACGAACTCCGGCGCGGATTCCCCGCCGGCGCCCCTGCCCTTCGTCATCGGTCTCTCCCTGTCGTCGGTGCGGCGCTGCCGGGGGTGTCCCGGACCGCGCAGCGTGTCAGGCCTGCCTCGGCAGGCTTCTCCTTGCCGCGCCTAGCCCGGGTGTGGGTTGCCGCGCGGGTCGTGCGTGGGGCCGACGGCCGCGCGGCCTGCTCACCGCTGGTGGGCGGAGATTACGGCCGCATTGCCATCGCGTCCATATTCGCAGAGGTGGTGAGGGTGGCCACAGTGTGACCTCGACAATCCCGAGCGCGTCGAGTCTGAAAGTTGGCATTCCGACACGCTCTGCGGCGCTAGCGAAGTTTGGGCTGATACGCCACGCTGCTGCGGTGTATTCGCGCCACCGCTGGACGGCTGGTCTCCACCGGGGACCGGGATTTTCCGGACCCGTCCGGCGAGACGCGGTAGTTGTGATCATGCTCGCAACCATGGCGTCCCTGCCGATCCTGGTCGCGATAGGTGCGGGCGTCCCCAGCGGAGCCGGCAGCGTCACGGGCCCGGGCGCGCCGGAGAGCGCCCTGCCCTTCATCGCCTTACCGCCCACCGGGCCGGTGATCGTCCCCCCGGCACCGACGCCGAGCGACGAGCCAGCCGCCGCGCACGCGGCTCCAGGACTGCCCGCGAACCGGCGGCCGGTGAAACGGGACGCGCGCCGGCCGGGCGCTATCGGGAAACGGCCGGAGCAGCCACGGCAGCCCGCGCCGACGGAGTCCGCGCCCGCACCCCGCCCGCCCGTGCCGACCACGCTCCCGCCCGAGCCGACGCACCCGCCGTCGCACCAGCCGACGCCCTGGTGGCCGCCGGTGCCGCATCCGACGCTGCCGCAGTTGCCCCGGCCGCCCCACCCGCCGTCACACATGCCGTCGTGGCCGGCGCTACCCGGGTCACTGTGCCCGACGCCCTGACTGTTGGGCGCGGTTTGACTACTGGTCGCGGTGTGCCTCGATCCACCTGTCGAGGGCGTCCGGGTCGCTGGGGTCGACGCCGTCGGCGATGAGCTGCGCCACGGCCGCTGTTGCCGGGCTGCGCCGCTCTCCAGTCGTGTACAGCCGCACGAACTCGGGGATCATCTCCTCGATCGCCGTGTCCGTCTGCGACTGGGCGGTCGGCGGCAGGCCACGTTGGCGGCAGGCGTAGGCGGCCCACGCGCGTGTCACCCTCGGCAGCATCGCCGCGTCGTCCATGTCGAGCACGGCGCGCCGGTGCACCCAGTCGAGCAGGAAGAGGCTGGCGACGGCAGGGCTCCACCGCATCGGGTCGGGCTCGGCGAAGCTGACCGCGTGGTCCAGGACCAGGCTGATGCAGAAGTGCAGCGACGGCAGTTCGGCCTCGCTCACGTGGGTCAGGCCGAAACGGGCCGCCTCCGACGAGTCGAGAAACCGCCGTACGAGCAGGGTGCGCTCGTCGGACGAGAGCGGCTCGGCGCTGACGGGAGCCAGCGTGGGAGCGGGCAGCAGCGCGAGCCGGGCGCCGGCCAGCGCGCGGTCGGTGGCGAGCGAGCCCTCATCCGGCAGGTTGCTCAGCCCGTCGGTGATGCGCAGGTGGCGGGCCACCTCGGCGCGTAGCCGCCGCGGATCCTCCTCGCGGAACCAGGTCAGCTCGTCGCCCGCGCACATCTCCCGCACCCGCTCGACGATGCCGGCGGCGGGCCCGCCCACGAAGACGTCCTTGGTGATGCCGATGTTGTGGTCGACGAGGGCTACGACGGCATGCTCAGGGCCGCCGGCCTCATGATCGTCGTACGCGAACGTGGCCAGGTACGACGTCTGGTCGCCGTACACGTCGCCGTAGGCGTAGCAGCCGGTCACCTGTACCCGGCCGATCTCACCCACCCATGCCGGTGCCTGCGCGCCGCGCTTCACCCCCGCGGCGCCCGACGCCTCCGGCACGAGACGGGCGAAGACCTCGCGGATCGTGGTCGCCGCCGCCGTGCGGCGGCGCGACGTCGCGGTCAGGAACTCGGCCACGAACTCACGCACCGCTTCCGCCCGATCGTCTTCGGCCACCGCGTAGACGCTGCCGAGCAGCGCCGTCGCCAGCATCTCCGCGTCGAGCGCGCAGTCCAGCTTGGTCACGTCGCGCGCGGCCTGGAGCACCGCGTCGTAGGGGGTCGTAGGCGTGGCCATGAGCAGACCTTACGCCCGGTTTCGCCTATCCAATACGAGAAGCGCTATCGGCATGAGTACGCCGAGCACGAGGGCGGCGAGGCTCGCGGTCAGATCGCCGCCGGCCAGCTCGCCGTGGTGGCGCGCGTGGAACGCCAGGTGCAGGGTCGAGAACACCAGCACACCGGCCAGGACCACCGCGGTCACCCTGCGGTCCGCGAACCACGCCGCCAGGAGAAGGAGTACGCCCAGCGTCAGGAACGTGGCACCCAGGTCCGTCACGAGATGGGCGTTATAAGGCGGATACGCCGCCGTCCAGGCGCGCCCGAATCCGGGGAACGTGTCGAAGAACCACCGTGGCGCCAGCACCGCCGGCACGCCCCACGAGAGGTGCAGGCCGCCGAGAAGCAGCAAACCACCGCGGACGAGCCGGTTCATGACCTGGCGATGGCCAGCGCCTCCCGTGCCTCGGCGTACGCGTGGAGCACCGATCGCACCGGCGCCACCACGTACTCCCGAGCCACCCCGGTGACGGCGCCGCGCAGGCGGTTCTCCGCGCGGCGGCGGGCCCGCCGGGCGGCGTGCCGGATCAGGGGCTTGACCAGGAAGTTCACCACGAGACCGGCGAGCAGTCCGCCGACTAGCAACACGGTCGGCAGCGGCACGGCGCCCACCTTCGGGTACTCCAGCGCGGGCAGGCCGAGCGCCCGCACCACGTACCCCGTGACCAGCCAGCCCAGCCCGACCACAGCCGCGAGCGTGACCAGCCACTGGATGCCGCCGATCAGCCGCCACCAGACCGGCGTGTGATCCATCCGCAGGTCGGTGCCGGCCACCGCGCGGTCGAGCGCGTCCGGTACGTCGCCGAGGCGGGAACGGGCCGCCGTGTTGAGCGCGTTGGCCCACGGGTCGGGCAGCGACGCGGCCGCCCGATCGGCGACGGTGCGCACCGCCAGGCCGACGGCGGCGCGCTGTGCGGCGGTCGGATCCGGCACCGAGGTCGCGCCGATCGGGGTGCCTTCCGTGACCGGGCCGCTCGGCAGGTGCAGCCGGCGCAGCGGGTCGGGACGCAGCCGGCGCCAGCCACGGATCAGCGGCCAGCCCGTCGTCTGCGCCGCCCGGTGCCGGTACGCCCGCTCGGTCGCCTCAGCCACCGCCGGCACTCCCGCCGAGGCGGCCAGCGCGTCCGTGAGCGTGCGCACCGTCGCGCGGTCGATCTCGTCTTCGGCCACCGCCGGACCGACCACATCGGACAGCTGCTCGGCGACACCGTCGACGTCGCCGGCCAGCCGTCGCAGCGACGCCTGGCGCTCCGCCACCGTGTGCTCCAGCAGGGCGCGCAGATCCCCCATGGCAGCCTGGTTGAGAGCGGTCGTGGCGAGCATCGGTACGCCGTCGAGCTCGTCTTCGTCGAGCAGCCGGCGCAGGTCGTCGAGGACGGGCTCGATCTCGTCAGGCGGCAGCCGGTCGACCTGGTTCAGCACGACGACCGTGACATCCTTGTGCCGGCGGAACTCCTGCAGGTACCGGGTGTGCACCACGCGGTCGGCGTACTTCTGCGGGTCGACGACCCAGATCACCAGGTCGACGAGGCCGAGCAGCCGGTCCACCTCCAACCGGTGCGAGCGCTCCACCGAGTCGAAGTCGGGCAGGTCGAGCAGGACCAGCCCGCGCAGCGCCGCCTCGTCGTCGCCGTCCAGCGCGCTCTCGCGGATGAACCGGTGCCGCGGCAGCACGCCCACCCAGTCGAGCAGCCGGTTGGCGCCCTGCAGGTTGCCCCAGACACACGCGTGAGCCATGCCCGTCGTGGGACGGCGCACGCCGACCGGTGACAGGTCGAGCCGGGCCAGGGCGTTGAAGAGGCTGGACTTGCCGCTGCCCGTAGCGCCCGCGAGCGCTACGACGGTGTGGTCGCGCGACAGCGCCAGCCGGGCGCCGGCACGCTCCACAGTGGTGTGCGCCGCGATCAGGCGCTGCTCGGGCAGGTGACCGTCGACCACCTTGATGAACCGGTCGATCGCGTCGATCCGGGCCGCCAGCCGCTCGGCGTCGATGCGATGCTCGCCACGGAGCCTGCTCAGTACGCTCATGGCCGTCCTCGCTTCGCTCCGGGCGGCCATGAGGCTCCAAGCGCGCTGTGCCTGATGATTCGCTCGCTTCGCTCGCTCATGACTTGATCTCCGGCAGGGCTAGCGGTGCGCCTTCGGTGAGCGCCGCTTCCGCGCGCGCCCGCTCCACGCGCGACGCGGCGTCGCGCAGGGCCTGGCCCGGGTCGGTGCCGATGCCGGCACCGGCGATCCGGTCGCCATACCGCGCGGCCTCCGCGTCCAGCAGCGCGTCGACCCGCGCGAGCAGGTCTTCACGGGCCTTGGTGGCGAGGGTACGGATGGCCTGGTCGCCGAAGATCGCTTCGAGTACCTTCTGCGCCGCCACGGTCGTGCCGCCGGCCACCGCCACCTCGGCTCCGGTCGGGATGAACGCCGTCGACGCGAACACGCCGATCATCACGAGGAGGCCGGTGGCGTTTACCGCGTAGGCGGCGCCCCGTGCCACGGCCCGCTTGCCGCTCGCTTCGGTCCGGATCAACTCCAGCACCGCGCGCTGCCAGTCACGTACCAGCCGCTCCGCGCGCTCCGGCAGGTCTGGCGACGGCCGGCCCAACGACGGATCGAGCAGCGCGGAGCCGGCCGGGTGCGCGAGCCATCCGGTGTACGCCTGGTCGGCGGCGTCGGCGGCGGCGCCCCGGATCAAGGTCACCAGGTTGGCCTCGATCGCCGACTGCAGCTGCCGCCCCGGTGCCGGCCGGCCGGTCAGCACCGCCACCACCCGGTCGCGTACCCGGCCCACGCGAGCCTCCAGGGTGCGCATCAGCTCGCCGGTGCCCACGAACTCCTGCCACCGCGCCAGCACTTCACCGCGCAGCAGCCTGCCGTCCTGTACGCCGTTTTCCACCGTGCGGCGGGCGGTGCGGTACGCCGCTCCCACCCGGTCCTGCAGCACCGTGGCGGCTTCCACCTGCTCGTCGGCCGCCCCGGCCAGCTCGCCGACCACCGGAACGAGCGCCGCCAGCGCACCGTCGAGCGTCTGCCGCACCACCGTCGCCCGAGCGGCCACGTCGGTCGCCAGCCGATCGAACCAGTCACGCAGCGGCTCGGTCACCGGTTCCGGCAGCAGCCCCTGCCGGTCGATCTCGGTCTCCGGCAGCACGAACAGCGGGGCGTTCGCCAGGTGGTGCGCGGCCAGCATCTCCGCGAGATGAGCGGTGACCTCGACGGCCGCCTCCGGTGGCACCCGGTCGAGCACGAGGGCGATCACCGTGCCACGGAACTGTGCGGTCTCCAGCAGGTCCCACGGCACCGCGTCCGCGTACCGGGCCGCCGTCGTGACAAAGAGCCACAGGTCGGCCGCCGCGAGAAGCTGGGCGGCGAGCGCCCTATTTTGATCGACGACCGAGTCGATGTCGGGCGCGTCGAGAAACGCCAACCCCGGCATGAGCGCGGGCGCGACGACAATCTGGAGGCTGTGCGGGTCGTTGGTCGCCTCGGCGGTGCGCGTCAGGCCCGGCAGCAACTCGCCGCGGCGGAACCATTGGGCGTCGATCGGGTTGCAGACCAGTACCGGCGTGCGGGTGGTCGGGCGCAGCACACCGGCCGGGCTCACCGCCGCCCGCACGAAGCTGTTGACCAATGTGGACTTACCCGCGCCCGTCGAGCCACCCACGACCACGAGAAGCGGAGCGTCCAGCCGTGCCAGCCGCGGAATAAGATAATCGTCGAGCTGGCCCACGAGCGAGCCACCAACGGTGCGCGCCGCCTCAGCCGACGGTACGGCCAGCGGGTAGGTAGCCGAGGTGATGGCGGCACGGAGACTCTGCAGAGCCGTCGTGAGCGCACCGGCCGCCTCAGACAACGGCCCGAGCGGCTGAGCACCCTTGGCGTCATCGGCCTCCGCCACCGCGGCTATCGATGCCGTTGTGCCGGTCGGTGCTGTCGCGTCGGTCAGCGTCGTATCGGTCAGTTCTCGACGGTTGGCTTCCGTGATCGTGTCGCCCAACTCGGCGTTGCCGGTCGCCGTGTCGCGTTCACGCGCCCGGTCACTTTCGTCGGCTGGGTCACTTTTATCGGCTGGGTCGCTGTCACGTGCTGGGTCGATCTCTAGCGTTGGGTCGCTCTCTCGCGCCACGTCGCCGGTGGTCGTTGTGTCGCTTTCGGGCGCTGCGTCGCCCGTGGTCGTTGTGTCGCTTTCTCGCGCTGCGTCGCCGGTTGTTGGTGCGTCGCTTTCGGGCGTCGTGCCAGCTTCGGGCTCGGCGGCGCCTGTGGCGGCCAGATCGGCGGTTTCCGCGTCAGCTGCCCGCTGCGTCGCACGGAGCTCCGGGAACTCGACCTCGGTCGTATCGGCGCGCCCGATATCGCCTAGTCCGTCCCGATTTCCGAGTGCAGTATCGCTGATTGCTTCCGTTTCGTCCGGGTCCGGGCCGCCCGTTTCCGCGCCGGCTGTTTCGGGACGCTCGGTGTCCCTGGGCTCCGGGCCGGAGCTGGGCTCGGTGGAATCCACGTCCGTGTGGGCGGCGGTTGGGCTCTCATCAGAGGTGGCTGCCGGTTCTACGCCGGCTTGGCCGGCCTTTTCCGCGCCGGTGGCGTTCGGTTCCGCTCCGGCTTGGCCGCCCTTTTCCGTGCTGGTGGCGTTCGGTTCTGCGCCGGTAGCGTCCGTGGACGGCGCGTCGGAACGGGCTTTTGCGGCGGACCCCTCAGTCTCCTCGGCAGTCTCGCCGGCGGAGGCGGACCGTGGGGCGTGGGCCGTGGTGCCGTTCGCGGGAGCGACCGGGGCGGTCTTTGATGGAGACGCCACGGTGGGATCGGGCGTCACATCGGCAGCACCCTGCGGTTCTGGGGCAGGCGAACCAGGCCGAGCGTCCATGTCGGACTCCGACTCCGGGTCGGCCGGCGGCTCCTCCTGAGTCACGGTGGGCGTGCCAGATCTGCCCGCCGGCATGTCACCGTGCGACTTCACGGGTAAAGACTGCCCGATCCACGCATCGCAGACAACAGGAACCGTGCGGGTTGCGCCGATCAAGGACAGATTCCCTGATCAAGGGCAAAAGCCCGTGGATCGCCGACACGATGGTGCCTGACCGTCGTCCCCGCGCTACAGGGGGTGCGGTTTCGGTGCCCTCGGATCCCGCAAGTTCAGGGATTTCGCGGTGTCCGACGGGGTCTGAGCCCGCAATTTCCCGGAAAACGCGGCATCCCCCGCGTCCCACCCGGCCCCGCCCTCGCGCGGACCCTGCCAGGCTCCGCGCGGCACCCCGGCCCTCGCCCCGCCTGCCCTCGGTCAGGCGCGCCGCGCGCCCGCCGGCCCTCGCCCCCCGCCTGCCCTGGGTCAGGCTCCGCGCGCCCGCGGGCCCTCGGCGCCCGCACTCGGTCCTGACAGGCTCGCCCGAACAGCCCGAACAGCCCGAACAGCCCGAACAGCCCGGTGCTTAATCTCAGCGGCCGCAGCGCGCGCCGATCAAGGAGCGCGCCGCTGAGCGAGGGGCGCGAGCGAGGTGGTCAAGGTCGCCGTTGCGTGAAGGGCTGTGAACATCTATTGCTGCTCAAGCAGCAATAGATGTTCACAGCCCGAGTGGCGGCGGCGCGGAATGGGGCAATCCGGTCGTCGGCGGGGCGCCAGCGGCGCCCGACCGACCGCAGCGATAGATCTTGGCGCCGGATCGCCTAGCTCACGGCGTGGATCAAGGGCATTTGCATCGATCAAGGGCGAATGCACGCGGAAAAGAGATCGAATCACGCGCGTTTGCCCTTGATCGGCGGAATGAGGCGCGGCGCGCCGCGCGCAGGCGGCCCGGCGCGCGTGCGGCCCGGCCCGGCGGGGCGGGGCGGGGCGGCGGGGCGGGGCGGCGGGGCGCGGCAGGGTGCGGCGGATCGGGGGAGAGCGGGTGGGGGTGGGGGGAACGAGGTGGGTTGCGTGTGATTGGCTCAACTCTGGCTTGACGGTCGGGGTGATCGTGGCAGTATTGAGTCTGGTCCACTCAAGTTGACTCAGACAACTCAGATTGATCCAACGCAGAGTCTCCCAGGAGAAGCGAGGAAGCGAACATGGCACGTGCGGTCGGCATCGACCTCGGCACAACGAACTCCGTGGTCAGCGTGCTCGAGGGTGGCGAGCCCACCGTCATCGCGAACGCCGAGGGATCGCGCACTACGCCGTCGATCGTCGCGTTCGCCCGTAACGGTGAGGTGCTCGTCGGCGAGGTTGCCAAGCGCCAGGCGGTGACGAACCCGGACCGGACGATCCGGTCGGTGAAGCGGGAGATGGGCACCAACTGGACCGTCGACATCGACGGGAAGAAGTACACCCCGCAGGAGATTTCCGCGCGGGTGCTGATGAAGCTCAAGCGTGACGCCGAGGCATACCTTGGCGAGCGGATCACCGACGCGGTGATCACCACACCGGCGTACTTCAACGACGCCCAGCGTACGGCCACCAAGGAGGCCGGTGAGATCGCCGGCTTCAACGTCCTGCGGGTGGTCAGCGAGCCGACCGCGGCCGCGCTGGCGTACGGGCTGGACAAGGGCTCCAAGGAGCAGACCGTCCTGGTCTTCGACCTCGGCGGCGGCACGTTCGACGTCTCGCTGCTGGAGTTGGCCGAGGGCGTCATCGAGGTGAAGTCGGCGAGCGGTGACAACCACCTCGGCGGCGACGACTGGGACGAGCGGATCATCGACCACCTGGTCAAGACGTTCCGCGGCCAGCACGGCGTCGACCTGTCAGAGGACAAGATGGCCATGCAGCGCCTCCGGGAGGCTGCGGAGAAGGCCAAGATCGAGCTGTCCGCCGCGACCACGACGAGCATCAACCTGCCGTACATCACGGCCGGTCCGTCGGGTGCCGACGGCAGCGCGTCCGCGCCGCTGCACCTCGACGTGAGCCTGAGCCGGGCCGAGTTCCAGCGGATGACGCAGGACCTGCTCGACCGCTGCAAGGGCCCGTTCGAGCAGGCGATCAAGGACGCCGGCGTGAAGCTGGCCGACATCGACCACGTGATCCTGGTCGGCGGCTCGACCCGGATGCCCGCGGTGTCCGACCTGGTCAAGCAGCTCACCGGCAAGGAGCCCAACAAGGGCGTCAACCCGGACGAGGTCGTGGCCGTCGGTGCCGCGCTGCAGGCCGGTGTGCTGAAGGGTGAGGTCAAGGACGTCCTGCTGCTCGACGTGACCCCGCTGAGCCTGGGCATCGAGACCAAGGGCGGCATCTTCACCAAGCTCATCGAGCGCAACACGACGATCCCGACCAAGCGGTCCGAGGTCTTCACCACCGCCGATGACAACCAGCCGTCCGTGCTGATCCAGGTCTTCCAGGGCGAGCGCGACATCGCGGCGTACAACAAGAAGCTCGGCACGTTCGAGCTGACCGGCCTGCCGCCGGCGCCGCGCGGCGTACCGCAGATCGAGGTCACCTTCGACATCGACGCGAACGGCATCGTCCACGTCAACGCGAAGGACCTGGGCACCGGCAAGGAGCAGTCGATGACGATCACCGGCGGCTCGGCGCTGCCGAAGGACGACATCGAGCGGATGATGCGCGACGCGCAGGAGCACGCCGACGACGACAAGCGCCGCCGCGAAGAGGCGGAGACCCGCAACCTCGCCGAGCAGCTCCAGTGGCAGACCGAGAAGTTCCTCGCGGAGAGCGGCGACAAGCTGCCGGCCGACTCGCGTGACCAGATCAACGAGGCGCTCGGTGAGCTGCGCAGCGCGCTGGGCGGCACCGACATCGAAAACATCCGGTCCGCGCACGAGAAGCTGGCGACGGTATCGCAGCAGGCCGGCTCTCTGCTGTACGCGCAGCAGCAGGCCGAGCAGCCGGACCCGACCGCCGGCGCCGCTGGCGCGACGGGCGGCGCGGGTGCGGCAGGCCCCGGCGGGCCGGCTGGTTCCGCTGGCAAGCCGGATGACGTGGTGGACGCCGAGATCGTCGACGAGGACGACAAGAAGTGACTTCACGAGACGATGACCAGCCCACCGAGCGGGTCGTCATCCGTGACAAGCGGAGGATCGACCCGACCGGCGGCAAGGTGAAGTCGGAAGCCGACAGCAAGGACGAGCCGGTCGAGGCACCGGAGAAGTCCGAGCGGGACACCGACAAGGAGCACAAGCCGAGCCACGCGGCGCCGGATGAGGCGGTCGAGGGCGAGATCGTCGAGGAGGCCGAGACGACGACCGAGCCCACCGAGCCGGAGGCGCCCAGCAAGGACGCCAGCCCGCTGGGCGCGGAGCTGGAGGCGCTGCGGTCCGAGCTGGAGGAGCGCACCAACGACCTCCAGCGAGTGACCGCGGAGTACGCGAACTACCGCAAGCGGGTCGACCGCGACCGGGGTCTCGCCGCTGAGCAGACCACCGGCACGGTGCTCGGTGCGCTCCTGCCGGTACTCGATGATCTGGACCGTGCTCGCGAGCACGGCGACCTGGTGGGTCCGTTCGCCGCGGTGTCCGAGCAGTTGGTGGCGGCACTCGGGAAGTTCGGGCTCACGGCGTTCGGTGAGAAGGGCGACCCCTTCGACCCGACGCGGCACGAGGCCGTCGCACACCAGACCTCCGCGGAGGTCACAGAGCCGACCTGTGTACAGGTCATGCGCCGGGGCTACCTGCTCGGCGACCGCCTGCTGCGCCCGGCTCTTGTCGCGGTCGCCGACCCTGAGTAGCAAGCCGATCGATCTGGGAGGAGGTGGATGACGTGAGCTCCAAGGACTGGCTGGAGAAGGATTTTTACGCCGTACTCGGGGTGCCGAAGTCCGCCTCCTCCGACGAGATCAAAAAGGCGTACCGGAAGCTCGCCCGCGAGCTGCACCCGGACCACAACCCGGGCAACGCGGCAGCCGAAGATCGCTTCAAGGCCGTCTCCGAGGCGTATGACGTGCTCTCCGACGAGCGCAAGCGCAAGGAGTACGACGAGATGCGCGCCCTCTTCGGGTCGGGCGCGTTCCGGCGCGGCGCGCGTGGCGGGTTCGACCCGTCCGACCTGTTCGGCGGCTTCGGTGGCGGCAATGCCGGTGCCGGCGACCGCCGGTTCGGTGGCGCGGGCTTCTCCGACCTGTTCAGCACGATCTTCTCGGGCGGGGGCGCGCAGACCCGCACCCGCGGCCCGGCGCGCGGTCGCGACGTCGAGACCGAGGTCGTACTCAACTTCGAAGACGCGATCCGGGGCGTCACGCTGCCCCTGTCGATACGCGCGCCGGGCGTCTGCGACACCTGCCACGGTTCGGGCGCCAAGCCCGGCACCCAGCCGCGGGCCTGCCCGGTGTGCATGGGTTCGGGGCTGGTGACCCGCAATCAGGGGTCGTTCAGCTTCTCCGAGCCGTGCCGGGAGTGCCAGGGCGTGGGCACGATCGTCGACGAGAAGTGCCCGGAGTGCCGCGGTAGCGGCGGGGTCACCAAGACCCGCACGATCAACGTCCGCTTCCCCGCGGGCGTGGCCGACGGCCAGCGGATCAGGCTGGCCGGACGGGGCGAGCCGGGCGAGCGTGGTGGTCCGGCCGGTGACCTGTACGTGCTGGTGCGCGTGCGTCGCGACGACCTGTTCGGCCGGTCCGGCGACGACCTGACGCTGACCGTGCCGAT
This sequence comes from Phytohabitans aurantiacus, assembly GCF_027923225.1. GTDB lineage: Bacteria > Actinomycetota > Actinomycetes > Mycobacteriales > Micromonosporaceae > Phytohabitans > Phytohabitans aurantiacus. Next base: position 311,660 of record NZ_BSDI01000001.1, on the reverse strand, counting down.
CACGATCTCCGAGGCCGTCCTGGGCATCGACCTTCGGGTGCCGACCATGGACGGCGCGGTGACCCTGCGGGTACCGCCGGGCACTCCGAGCGGCCGCACGCTTCGGGCGCGCGGCAAGGGCGTGAGCCGCCGCGACGGCGCCACCGGCGACCTGCTGGTGACCGTCGAGATCGTGGTGCCGACCGAGCTGTCCGACAAGGCCAAGGACGCGCTGGCGACGCTGGCGACCGAGATGGCACCCGCACCGCGGGAACAGCTGGAAGCACGGGTGCGTCGATATGGTTAGTGTCAGCAGGAGGTGAGCGTGGTGGACGAGGAGTTCCAGATCACCGTCGAGGTTGCCTCCGACGCCAAGGTGCTGATCATTTCGGTGGCGGCGAGGCTGGCCGGGATGCACCCGCAGACGCTCCGGCAGTACGACCGGCTCGGGCTCGTGCAGCCGGGCCGGGCGAGCGGCGGTGGCCGGCGATACAGCGAGCGCGACGTGGCGCTGCTTCGCGAGGTGCAACGGCTGAGCCAGGAAGACGGCGTCAACCTGGCCGGCATCAAGCGGATCATCGGTCTTGAGCAGCTCGTCGCTGAGCTTCAGGAGCGCGTCGGCGAGTTGGAGGCCGCGCTCACCGACGCGTACCAGCGGATCGCCGAGATGGAAGCCACCGGCTACGCGCGCCGCGATCTCGTACCCATGAGTAGGACGTCCAACGCGCTGGTCGTCTGGCGTCCCACCAGACGTACGCAATCTTGATTCCGGCCCGCTGAGCTTGTCAGTCGACTAACCTGACTTTTGGTTCGGACGGCACATTCCGGACCACCAGTCAGCGAAGGAGGGATCGATGGGGATCGCCGACTCGTTCAGGGAAAAGGCCGAGCAGGCCGTCGACAAGATCGGCGCCGATCGCGTGAAGGACGGCGTCGAGAAGGCCGGCGACAAGCTTGACGACGCGACCGGCGGCAAGTACGCCGAGCACGTCGACAAGGGCCAGAACGCGGCCAGTGACTACATCGACAGGATGGACGACGACCCACGGCAGTGACAGCGTGGGAGCGACATGGCGACACAGGCGGGGCGGGGATCCACGGGGGGTCCCCGCCCTTCGCGTGCGTAAGAACGTGCGGAGGAAAAGTCAGCCGAGACGGCGGGACTGGCGCACCAGGCCGCCCTCGCACCAGTCGTGGTAGTCGAAGAGGTCGGGCCGGGCGAGCAGCACGCGGGTGTTGTGCGCCCAGGTGACCATCAGCTCGTCGCCGTACTCCTCGGCCTGCTCCACCAGCTTGCGCAGCCGCCGCTTGGGATGCGCCCGGAAGTTGGTGCGGATGCCGTCAGCGGCGTAGATGTAGAGGCAGTGCAGGGCGAACCGGCGAGCCGGGCACGAGCGATCCATCGCCAAATCGAAGAGGGTGCCGATCAGCCGGTCGCCCGAGACCAACAGGTCCCAGTCTTGCGGCATGGACTGCAACGGCACCGAATCAGGCTGATACGCCCAGGCACGCAACTCGGCGGCCGAGGGGTCGACCGGGTTGGCGAATCCTCGGAACGTCGACTGCTGCAAGGTCACCCGCCCGCTCCCCTCGCGAGTTACCACCCTCCGGGCCGGACCCCCGGATGCATGCGGCGACACCGTAACGCGTAACGAGGTACTTACGGAAGTGGCGGATTGTGTCATCCGACGGAATTAGTCGGTAGAGGGAAGCGGCTGCGGCTGTGTAACGGGCCTCCTTCGGGCCCGTAGAAGGCTCTTAAACCACGCAAAGTCGGGCAATCGAGCCAGCATTGGGCCGGTCACGACTGTGATCAGAACGTAAGCCGTCGCGAGCGGCGCGAGCTCCGACTCGATGCCCGGGGTCGCCACCGCCAGTCCGGCGATGACGATCGAGAACTCGCCTCGGGGCATCAGCGCCAACCCGGCTCGCACCCGGCCGGGTACCGCGATACCGGCGCGACGCGCGGCGACGTACCCGGTGATGATCTTGGTTGTCATGGTGACCGCCGCGAGTGCCAGCGCGGGCAGTAGCACCGGCGGCATGTCCTTGGGGTCGGTCGCCAGACCGAAGAACACGAAGAACACGGCCGCGAAGAGGTCGCGCAGCGGCGAGAGCAACTGGGTCGCGTGGTGGGCGACCGGGCCGGAGAGTGCGATTCCGACGAGGAACGCGCCCACCGCCGCCGAGACCTTGAGCTGCGCCGCGACGCCGGCCACCAGCAGCGTGAGGCCGAGCACGCCCAGCAGCAGCGCCTCGGGGTCGCGCGCCGAGATGAACGCCGAGATGACGTGCCCCCACCGGATCGCGATCACGAGCACCAGGCCGACCGTGGCCACCGCGATGGCGAGCGACTGCGCGCCCGCCGCCAGGCCGGCGCCGGCCAGCACCGCCGTGAGCAGCGGCAGGTAGAGCGCCATCGCGAGGTCTTCGATCACCAGCACGGACAGGACGACCGGCGTCTCGCGGTTACCGAGGCGCCCCAGGTCGGCGAGCACCTTGGCGATGACGCCGGACGAGGAGACCCAGGTGATGCCGGCCAGTACCAGGGACGCCTGCCAGCCCCAGCCGAGCAGCATCCCGAAGAGGGCGCCCGGTACGGCGTTGAGCGCACCGTCGAGCAGTCCGGCGGGCGCGTTGCTGCGCAGGTTGCCCACGAGTTCGCTGGCTGAGTACTCCAGGCCGAGCATCAGAAGCAGGAGGATCACGCCGATTTCGGCGCCGACGGCGAAGAACTCCTCGCTCGCCGACAGCGGCACCAGCCCGCCGTGCCCGAAGGCGAGCCCGGCGAACAGGTACAGCGGGATGGGAGACAGGCCGAAGCGGCGGCTGAGCCGACCGAGCATCCCGAGGCCGAAGAGCAGGGCGCCGACCTCGATGAGCAGGACGGTCGTGTCGTGCATCCGGTCAGCCGTCCGGGTCGCCGTTGGCGAGGATCTCGGTGAGGCCGTCGAGCCCGCGCCGGGTGCCGACGGCCACCACGACGTCGCCGCCCTCGAAGCCGAACTCGGGGCCGGGCGAGGCGATCACCTCACGGTCCCTGAGGACGGCCACGATCGAGACGCTCGTGCGGGTGCGCGCCTTGGTCTCGCCGAGGCGCCGTCCGACCCACTGGGAACCGGCCGGAATCGCGATCTGCTCGGTGAGCAGCCCGGCGGCCTGCTGCCGGAGACCGGCGAGCTGGCCGAGCATCAGCGAGGCGCCAAGCAGGTCGGCGAGAGCCTCGGCCTCGTCGTCGGTGAGCGCGATCGATGCGATGCACGCGTCTGGATCGTCGTCGTCGTAGAGGACGAGATCACGTTGACCGTTGCGATGTGTCACCACACCTACCCGGCGGCCCGAGGTGGCCACGAGATCGTGACGTATCCCAATGCCCGGCAGCGCGGTCTGCTCTACCCGTACACGCACCCGGAACACGGTACCTTCTGGGCGTGAGCGAGCTTTCCCCTCAGCATCGCGATCTCAGAATGTCCGATGCGGACCGTGATCGTGTCGTCCAGCGGCTCAACCAGGCGGCCGGCGACGGTCGCATCACGCTCGACGAGTTCGAGGAGCGGGTCGCGGGCGTGCTCGCCGCGCGCACGTTCGGTGAGGTCGAGCCGTACGTCGCCGATCTACCGGCGGCGCCGGGGTCGCCGGTGCCGCGCGAGATCGTCGAGCTGCGGTCGGTCGCCTCGGAGCTCAAGCGCAAGGGCGGCTGGGTGGTGCCGCGGCGGATCGTGGCGAGCAACAAGGCCGGCTCGGTCAAGCTGGACTTCACCGACGCGGTGATCACCCATCCGGTGGTGGAGATCACGCTCGATGTGATCGCGGGCAGCACGACGCTGGTGCTGCCGCCGGGCGCCTCGGTCGACGCCACCGATGTCCAGACGGTCGCGAGCACGGTGAAGGTGCGCGGTGACCTGCCCGAGGGCGGTGGTCAGCCGCACTTCGTGGTGACCGGTCGCCAGTCGATGGGCAGCCTGGTCGTGCGGCGGCAGTACCGGTTCTGGCGGTGGCGCTGGTAATCGCGGGGCCGCGCTGGTATTCGAGCGCGTTCGCGCTAGAGTTGAGCGAGACACGCTCAACTCTGGGAGCAATATTGAACGCCGAACGGTTGACCACCAAGAGCCGGGAAGTGATCACTAGCGCGGTCGCGACCGCCAGCCAGCGCGGGCACGCCACCGTCGAACCCTGGCACCTGCTGCTCTCGCTGCTCGACACTGGGGGATCCACAGCGGGTGGCCTGTTGCGCGCGGTCGGCGCCAACCCCGCCGACATCCGCCGTGCCGCCGCCCGCGCCGTCGAAAACCTGCCCTCCGCCCGCGGGTCGAGCCTCGCCGAGCCCAGCCTGTCGCGCGAGTTCGTCAACGCCGTCGGGGCCGCTGAGCAGATCGCCCGGCCGCTCGGCGACGAGTACACCTCCACCGAGCACCTGCTCGCTGGCCTCGCCCGCGTGGGTGGCGTGGTCGCGCAGGCGCTCAAGGAGGCGGGCGTCACCGAAGACAACCTCGTCGCCGCGTTCCCCACCGTGCGGGGCGGCGACCGGCGGGTCACCACCGCCGATCCGGAGCAGACCTATCAGGCGCTGGAGAAGTACGGCGTCGACCTGACCACGCGCGCCCGCGACGGCAAGGTCGACCCGGTCATCGGCCGCGACTCGGAGATCCGCCGGGTCATCCAGGTGCTCTCCCGGCGTACCAAGAACAACCCCGTCCTGATCGGCGAGCCCGGCGTCGGCAAGACCGCGATCGTCGAGGGCCTCGCCCAGCGCATCGTCGCCGGCGACGTGCCCGAGTCGCTGCGCGACAAGCGGCTGGTCGCGCTCGACCTGGCCGCGATGGTGGCCGGTGCGCAGTACCGCGGGCAGTTCGAGGAGCGGCTCAAGTCGGTGCTGGAGGAGATCAAGAACTCCGACGGCCACGTGATCACGTTCATCGACGAACTGCACACCGTCGTGGGCGCGGGCAAGGGCGAAGGCTCGATGGACGCGAGCAACATGCTCAAGCCCATGCTCGCCCGCGGCGAGCTGCGCATGGTCGGTGCGACGACGCTCGACGAATACCGCGAGCACATCGAGAAGGATCCGGCCTTCGAGCGGCGGTTTCAGCCTGTACTGGTAGGCGAACCCACGATCGAGGACACCATCGGCATCCTGCGTGGCCTCAAGGAGCGCTACGAGGTGCACCATGGTGTACGGATCACCGACGCCGCCCTCGTGGCCGCCGCCTCCCTCTCCGACCGGTACATCACCGATCGGTTCCTGCCCGACAAGGCGATCGACCTGGTCGACGAGTCGGCGTCCCGGCTCCGCATGGAGATCGACTCCCGACCCGTCGAGATCGATGAGATCGAGCGCGCCGTCCGGCGGCTGGAGATCGAGGAGATGGCGCTGGCGAAGGAGCCCGACCCGGCCTCCGCGCAGCGGCTCGAACGGCTGCGAAAGGAGCTCGCCGACCGGCGCGAGCAGCTCACCGCGCTCTCCGAGCGGTGGCGCCTGGAGAAGGAGCACATCACCAAGATCTCCACGGCCAAGGAAGAGCTGGAGCGGCTCGGTGGCGAGGCCGACCGCGCGGAGCGCGACTCCGAGCTGGAGCGCGCGGCCGAGCTGCGGTACGGCCGCATCCCGCAACTGCGCGCCGAGCTGGCGAAGGCCGAGGCGGAGCTGGCGGTACTCCAGGCGGACGGCGCGATCCTCAAGGAAGAGGTGGGCGCCGACGACATCGCCGCCGTGGTCGCCTCGTGGACCGGCATCCCGGCCGGCCGCCTCATGGAGGGCGAGACCGCCAAGCTGCTGCGCATGGAGGAGTCGCTGGGCTCCCGGGTGATCGGGCAGGCCGAGGCGGTCGGCGCGGTCGCCGACGCGGTACGCCGTGCGCGGGCGGGCGTCGCCGACCCCGACCGGCCCACTGGCTCGTTCCTCTTCCTCGGCCCCACCGGCGTCGGCAAGACCGAGCTGGCCAAGGCGCTCGCCGAGTTCCTCTTCGACGACGAGCGGGCCATGGTGCGCATCGACATGAGCGAGTACGCCGAGAAGCACTCGGTGGCGCGGCTCGTCGGTGCCCCGCCCGGCTACGTCGGGTACGAGGAAGGCGGTCAGCTGACCGAGGCGGTGCGGCGCCGGCCGTACTCGGTCGTGCTCCTCGACGAGGTCGAAAAGGCCCACCCCGACGTCTTCGACGTGCTGCTCCAGGTGCTCGACGACGGCCGGCTCACCGATGGCCAGGGCCGCACGGTCGACTTCCGCAACGCGATCCTCATCCTCACGTCGAACATGGGTTCGTCCGTGATCGCCGACCCGACGCTCAGCGAAGACGAGCGGCGTGAGGCGGTGCTCGCGGTGGTGCGGTCACAGTTCAAGCCCGAGTTTCTGAACCGGCTCGACGACATCGTGGTGTTCCACTCGCTCACCGGCTCCGACCTCACCTCCATCGTGGACATTCAGCTCGAGCGGATGCGGCGGCGGCTGAGCGACCGCCGGCTCACCCTGGAAGTGAGCGACGCGGCCCGGGTTTGGCTGGCCGAGCACGGGTACGACCCTATTTACGGTGCCCGGCCGCTGCGCCGGCTCGTCCAGTCGGCGATCGGCGACCGGCTGGCCAAGGCGCTGCTCTCCGGTGGCATCCGGGACGGCGACACGGTGCGCGTCGACCTGGCGGAGACGAAAGACGGGCTGTCTGTGAATACGGGGTGATCTCATGACTGATTCGATCGCCACCGCGGTACGGGATCTGGCGGCCGCCGACGTCGTCGCATTTGGCGGCGTCGGCCTGGCCGCGCGGATCCTGCCCGCCACCGGCGCGTACCAGACCGTCCACGCGGCGCTGGCCGGGCGGGCCGACGACGTGCGGCCACACCTGGCGTGGCTGCTCGCGCACGGCTCGCCCGCCGGCCAGGTGTACGCGGCGACGCTCCTGGAGAGCCTCGACCCGGAGGCGGCCCGCGCGGCGTGGGGTGCGATGAGCCACGACAGCTCGGAGCTGACCACGTTCCAGGGGTGCGTCATGGACCGCACCACCCTGGCCGCCTACGCCACGTCCCGGCTGACCCTTCCCTGACCGGGGCACCGTTTGTGCAAGCAGCGTGGCAGGGTATCGATACCGTGTTCATTTGCGATCTAGGGAAGGAGTGTCGTGTCCGATCCCACGACTCCGGACGCCAGGGTGCGCCCGGGGAGTGTCACCATCTCCAGCTATCTGCTGTACCTGTGCGCCGCCATCGGAGTGCTCGGTGCGGTGACTCAGCTCGCCACCATCGGCACCGTGAGTGACGTCTACAAAGACGCGTACGAGGGCACCACAGCCGAGGGGACCGAAGGGATCGCGACCGCCTCTGTGGTCGTCGCCTCCGTGCTCGGCCTGCTCTTCGCAGCGGGCTTCGTCGTGCTGGCGATCCTGAACAACCGTGGCAAGAACGTCTCCCGGATCGTCACGTGGGTGGTCGGCGGCATCTCGCTCTGCTGCACGGGGTTCGGCATCGCGGGCCAGGCGCTCAGCAACTCGATGAACGTGTCCACAGGCGACGGTCCGGACCCGTCCGAGATCCAGGACAGCATCAACAGCGAGCTGCCCTGGCTCATGCCGCTGAGCATCACGACGTCGATCATCACGCTCCTGGCGCTGATCGTCGCGCTGATCCTGCTGGCGCTGCCGCCGTCGAACGAGTTCTTCCGCAAGCCGGCCCAGGTGTGGGAGCCGCCGGTGCCGGGTGGCGCCTACCCGGCGTACCCGCAGGTGCCGCCGGCGGGTCCGAGCCCGTACGCGCCTCCGGCTCCCGACGCTGCACCGCCGTCGCCGTCGACACCGCCCTCGGCAGGAGACGCCGCCGCGCCGCCGGCACAGCCGCAGTCGGAGAACCGGCCGTCCGACCCGCCGAGCCCACCGCCCGCTGTCTGATCCGAGCGCTACTCATGGTGTCCTGTATGCCATGAGTAGCGCTCAGACCATCGAGCCGTCCCGGCGCCCAGCGGTCGTCACCGCGGCCGCCGCGATCATGATCTCCATGGCGGCCGCCGGGCTGGCCTACGCGATATTCGGGCTCGCCGGCACGGGCGGCGTCGTCGACCGGTACCGGCGGGCGGCCGCCGCCACCGGCGAGAGCGACAGCGTCATCGACGTACTGGCGAACCTCGCCTGGGGCACCGTGATCATCGCGGCAGTGCTCGCCGTGATCGTGGGCCTGCTGCTGACCGCGCTCGCTTTTGGAAACCTGCGAGGCAGTTCCGGCGCCCGGATCGCCACCTGGTTCGTCAGCGGCCTCGGGCTGCTCTGTGGCTTCTTCAGCCTCCTCACCGTGCTCCTACAGGCCGCCCTGACGTGGAACGTCTCTGACGACCGCGTCACCGCGGAGCTCACCCAGGCGCTGACAGACGCCTACCCGGCGTGGTGGTTCGCGCTCAGCGGGATGGTCGCGACCGGCCAGGCGCTCGGCTATCTGGTCGTGGCTGTACTCCTGGGCCTGCCGGCCGCGCACCCGCACTTCCGCGGGCGGCCCGCATGACCGCAACGACCACACGGACCGCGCTGATCACCGGCGCGACGGCCGGTATCGGAGCCGCCTTCGCTCGGGCGCTGGCGGCGCAGGGGTACTCCCTCGTCGTGGTCGCTCGCGACGCGGAACGGCTCGCGGCGCTCGCCTCCGAACTAGCCGAGCGGCACGGGGTGAGCGTGACGCCACTGCCCGCGGACCTCGCGACCGACGAAGGTTGCGCGCTTGTGGAGGCGCGGCTTGCCGAGCCGCTCGACCTGTTGGTGAACAACGCGGGCATCAGTCTCAATCAGACGTTTTTGAAGTCGACGGCCGACGATGAGGCACGGCTGCTGCGGCTGAACGTGCACGCGGTGATGCGGTTGACACTCGCCGTTCTCCCAGGGATGACGGAAAGGCGACACGGGGGAGTGATAAATGTCTCTTCCGTTGCCGGGTTCGCCACCCTAATGCCTGGCTCTACGTACCCGGCATCCAAGGCTTGGGTCACCAATTTCAGTGAATCCGTGGCGCATTCCGTGCGTCCGTACGGTGTTCGGGTAATGGCGCTCTGTCCTGGATACACGCGCACCGAGTTCCACCAGCGGGCAGGCATCAACATGTCTAAAACCCCTGAATGGATGTGGCTGAGCGCCGATGACGTGGTCCGCGACGCTCTGCGTGACCTGGGCAGGGGCAAGCTCGTGAGCGTGCCGGACTGGAAGTACAAGTTGGCGGTCTTCGGGCTGCGCCACGTGCCTCGGCGAATCCTCCAAGGAGTCTCCCGAGATGTCCGAGGCCGGATCGGTCGTGACGTGTAGTGCCGGGTCCACCGTTCATCGTCGCCATTTGACAAGTACGCTTGTGCGCCATGGGGGACCATGACGACCTGCGTAAATTCATCACTGAACTGGCCGTGGTCCACGGCCGGGTCGTGCTGTCATCGGGTCGTGAGGCCGACTGGTACGTCGATCTCCGTCGGGTGACGCTGCATCATGCGGCGGCTCCGCTGGTAGGTCGGGTCATGCTCGATCTCACGGCAGACTGGAATTTCGATGCGGTCGGCGGCCTGACGTTGGGTGCGGACCCGGTGGCGGCGGCGATGCTGCACGCCGCTTCGGCGGCGGGGCGTCCGCTCGACGCCTTCGTGGTTCGTAAGGCCGAAAAGACGCATGGACTCCAGCGGCGGATCGAAGGGCCAGGGGTGGCCGGCCGCAGGGTCCTCGCGGTGGAAGACACCTCGACCACGGGCGGCAGCGTGCTGACCGCGGTCGAGGCACTGACAGAGGCTGGGGCAGAGGTAGTGGGTGTAGCGGTTATCGTGGATCGCGGTGCCGGCGACACGGTGCGGGACGTGGGACTCCCGTATCGGGCGGCCTACACGTTGGGCGACCTCGGCCTTTAGGCCTAAAAGTTTGCCGATTCGGACCTGCTGATATGCAGGCGGATCGATGGTGTAGGTGGAAGGATGGAGTACGTGGGAACTGCGTTGGCTGAAACAACCATGCCTCAGATCTCGCCGCTTGGCGGCGAGCCGATCGAGCGCGCTGATGCTGAGCGACTCGCTGGGGTCCTGAAAGCACTCGCCGACCCGGCCCGGCTGCGGCTCTTGAGCCTCATCCAGTCGGCTCCGGAAGGCGAGGCGTGCGTCTGCGACCTCACGGCACCGCTCGGCCTCTCGCAGCCGACCGTGAGCCACCACCTGCGTATCCTCACCGAGGCCGGCTTGCTGGAGCGGGAGAAGCGCGGAGTGTGGGCTTACTACCGGCTGGTGCCGACCGCGATCGCAACGATCGCGGACCTGCTCACCCCGCCGCGTAAGCGAGCCACCAAGAAGGCTCGCTGAATTAGCGAATCGCCCGGCATCGCGGAGCACCGTTTCTGAACGCTGCTCCGCGACACCGGGCGATGTCCCTTGCCTTCGGGTGAGGTCCTACCGGGGCTTGGTGGCCCCGACCTCTTCCATGACCTCCTGCGCCCGGCGCTTGGCCCGACGCTCTCGGATGATCTCGATAAAGATCGGCATCACTGAGATCAGGATGATCAGCGCCACCACCGGCAGGATGTACCGGTCGATGTGGTCACCAACAGCGTCGTAGATGCTGTCTGCCAGCAGGTAGCCGATCAGCAGGATGCCGTCGGTCCAGAGGATGCCGCCGACCACGTTCCACACGAAGAACTTCTTCGCGGGCATGCCGAGCGTGCCGGCCACCGGGTTCAGGAACGTGCGCACGATCGGGATGAAGCGTGCGAGCACCACAGCCTTGGCGGGGCCGAACTTCTCGAAGTAGTACTCGGCCTTCTCGACGTACTCCCGCTTGAACAGGCGCGAGTTTGGCCGCTCGAACATTTTCCGGCCGTACCGGGCGCCGAGGAAGTGGCCCAGTTGGGCTCCCACGATGGCGCAGATCGGCGCTCCGATCAGCAGGCCGGCGAGCGAGATCTTCGTGCCGTCGCCGAACATCGCGTCGGCCACCGGGGAAGCCGCGACGCCAGCGAGGAAAAGCAGCGAGTCGCCCGGGAAGAAGAAGCCGACGAGCAGGCCCGTTTCGGCAAAAAGGATCGCCCACACGCCTACCAGACCGAAGGTCTGCAGCAGTTCCTTCGGATCGAGCGGGTTGACGGCCAGCTGCTCCGTGAGCGCGCGGGTCTTCTCGGCGGTGTCCACGGGCACACAGAGTACCGGTGCACACTGTGTCACGGCTGTGCCCTGCGCGAACCCGTCTTTACCGGTAGTCGTCGTCCAGGTCGACCACCCGAGCCTGCTCCAGCGCGTCCCAGTCGTTCACCTCGAAGCCACGGTGGACCTCGGGTTCCTGGTCGGCTGGGCGGGCGAGGGTCGCCTGCTCCACCGCGTCGTCCGCCGGCGCCTCGATGTCGCGCTCTTCGGGTGCGAGGTGGTCGCCGTGCGCGAAGTCTTCGTCAGGCTCGGTCATGGTGCCGCCCTTCCGCTGATCTTCTGTCCGGGAGTTCCTTAGGTGTCACGATGTGATGATGGTGGGATTCCTCATCCGGCTTGTGATCAACGCTATCGCGCTGTGGATAACCACGCTGGTGGTGTCCGGCATCGACGTGACCGGCAGCACGACCGGTCGAGACGTGCTGACCGTGTTACTGGTGGCGCTCATCTTCGGCATCGTGAACGCGGTGCTCAAAACCCATCATCCACGTCGTCGGCTGCGTCTTCTACATCTTGACGCTGGGGCTCTTCGCGCTGGTGGTCAACGCGTTGCTGTTCCTGCTGACCGACTGGATCGCCGACAAGATCGACCTGCCTTTCTCGATCGACGGGTTCTGGTCCGCCTTCTGGGGCGCCATCGTGATGGCCGTCGTCAGCTGGCTGATCAGCCTTGCGGTGCCCGACCGGTGGGAAGGCAAGGCCGACTGACAGACGCCTGCCGGGCTGCGGGATACTTCGGGCTGGAGGACAGCGCGGTCCGGCGCACTCAACCTGCATACCAAGGAGCGTTTGAAATGCCTATCGCTTCCCCCGAGGTCTACGCCGAGATGCTCGACCGCGCCAAGGCCGGCGCGTTCGCGTACCCCGCGATCAACGTGACGTCCTCGCAGACGCTCAACGCGGCGCTGCGCGGCTTCGCCGAGGCCGAGAGCGACGGCATCGTCCAGGTCTCCACCGGCGGCGCCGAGTATCTCTCCGGCCCCACCGTGAAGGACATGGTGACCGGTTCCGCCGCGTTCGCCGCGTTCGCCGCCGAGGTCGCCAAGAACTACCCGGTCAACATCGCGCTGCACACCGACCACTGCCCGAAGAACAAGCTCGACGGCTTCGTACGCCCGCTGCTCGCCATCTCCAAGGAGCGGGTGGCCCGCGGTGAGGCCCCGCTGTTCCAGTCGCACATGTGGGACGGTTCGGCCGTACCGCTCGACGAGAACCTCCAGATCGCCGAGGAGCTGCTCGCCGACGCGGCAGCCGCGCACGTCGTACTGGAGATCGAGGTGGGCGTGGTCGGCGGCGAGGAGGACGGCATCGTCGGCGCGATCGACGAGAAGCTGTACACGACCGTCGAGGACGGCCTCGCCACCGTCGCCGCGCTCGGCCTGGGCGAGAAGGGCCGCTACATGGCGGCGCTCACCTTCGGCAACGTGCACGGCGTCTACAAGCCGGGCAACGTCAAGCTGCGTCCCGAGATCCTCAAGGAGATCCAGGACGCGGTGGGTGCCAAGTACGGCAAGGAGAAGCCGCTCGACCTGGTCTTCCACGGCGGCTCGGGCTCGCTGCTGGAGGAGATCCGGGCGGCGCTCGACTACGGCGTGGTCAAGATGAACATCGACACCGACACGCAGTACGCGTTCACCCGGCCGGTCGTGAGCCACATGTTCACCCAGTACGACGGTGTACTCAAGATCGACGGCGAGGTCGGCAACAAGAAGGCCTACGACCCGCGGGCCTGGGGCAAAGCCGCCGAGGAGGGCATGGGCAAGCGCGTCGTCGAGGCATGCGAGCACCTGCGCTCGGTAGGCACGTCCCTGTCAAAGTAACCCCACCCCCGCCGGCCCGCACCCGGCCGCGCCGCCGGGCCGCGCCCGCGGCAGCGCCCTGCCCGCCGATCAAGGGCGAATGCACGTGGTTGGATCTCTTTTCCGCGTGCATTCGCCCTTGATCCATGCGGATGCCCTTGATCGGCGAGGCGTAGGCGGTCAGGCGCCGCGTCGAGATCCGGCCGCGGCGCGCTCCGGCGCCCCGCGCACGCGCGCACCGCGCACCGAGCGCTCAGGGCGCCGCGCGCACCGCACGCTCCGAGGCGCCGCGCGCTCCGGGTAGGCGGAAGCCGCCCACGCGCGGGTTGTTCGTCCGATCGCTAGACGCTGGACATGGCGTCGCCGGCGGCCGGGTCGCAGTCGCGGAGGAACTGGGCGCAGCGGGCGGCCTCGTCTGCCTCGCCGATCTCGTCCGCGGCGCGGGAGAGCGCGTGCAGGCAGCGGAGGAACCCGCGGTTCGGCTCGTGCGTCCACGGCACCGGGCCGGCGCCGCGCCAGCCGCTCTTGCGGAGTTGATCGAGGCCCCGGTGGTATCCGGTGCGAGCGTAGGCGTACGCGGTGACGGACTTGCCCTCGGCGAGGGCGCGGCTGGCGAGTACCGCCCAGGCGGCGCTGTAGGTCGGATACCGGGCGGCGACCGCCTCGTACGCCTCGGCCGAGCCCGCCCGTTCCGCGTCAGCCAGGGCGGTGGCCGCCTTGTCGTCGGCGGGCAGCAAAGTCGCGGGCGGTTCGGGCATCAGGTTCTGCATTGGCACATTCAACCCGCAACCGCCCCCGTACTGTGCCTGAACGGCTGAGGGATTCGTCACGCGTGCGGACGGTGCGCGCGACCTCCGAGAAGACCAAAATTAGAAGTCCGGAGCCTCCCCAGGACCCGGTAACGGGAGCCCGGTGGCCTTGTGCCACCGGGCTCTCTCTTGTCCGGTTGACTGTGCCATCACTCAGTTTGGTGCGTTGCGAGAAGATAGTGGTGTGTCCTCCCCACCGCCTACCGACGTCCTCGAGCCCTACGACACCACGCCGGACGAAATCGAGTCCCGCGCGGAGCTCGACCATCATCTGCACACCGGCAGCCTCGCCGGCCTGACCGTGCAGGGGCTGCGGCTCGACGTCGACCCGATACCCGACCTGTCCGCGGTCGACCTGCGTGACACCTTCTTCATCGGGTGCGCGTTCGAGTCGGCCGAGATCGAGGCCGACCTCGTCCGGCGCGGTGCGCACGTCGTGCCACCCATGGACGATCTCCCGTACCCGACACACCCGTGCGTGCTCTACACGCCGGACGACCTGGCCGCCGGGTTTGACACCGCTGGCTTCGCCGGCATGTACGACACGCTGGTCTACGAGCACTTCCGGGCGCACGGCGGTGCGCTGCCCGAGGTGCGGGAGGCGCTGGCCCAGCGGCTGCATGACCACGGCATCGACAACGCCCTGGCCGACGTGACGCGCACCTGGCTGGCTCGGCACGGCGCCCACTCGGTCGTCGGGGTGATGGGCGGTCACGCGGTGCCACGCGGCACGTCCACGTACCGGCTCGCCGCGACCATCGGCTGGGAGCTGGCACGGGCGGGGCGGCTGGTGGTGACCGGCGGCGGTCCGGGCGTCATGGAGGCGGCCAACCTCGGCGCGTACCTGTCGACCGGTACCCCGGAAGACCTTGCGGCCGCGATCGACATGCTGGCGCCCGCGCCCGATTTTCTCGACCACGACCCCTACACGGCGGCCGCGCTGCGGGTGCGCGCGGCGTTTGCGCCCGACGCGTCGGTGTCGTGGCCCCGCCGCGGCGGCCTCGCGATCCCGACCTGGCTGTACGGGCACGAGCCGGCGAACCTCTTCGCCGGGTGTATCGCGAAGTACTTTTCGAACGCGATCCGGGAAGACACGATCCTGCGGCTGGCACGGGGCGGCATCGTCTTCGCCGCTGGCCGGGCCGGCACGGTGCAGGAGGTGTTCCAGGCCGCGACGAAGACGTTCTACGGCACCGACGGGGCGAGCGGCGCGTACGTGTTCCTGGACAGGGCGTTCTGGACGGAGACGCTGCCAATCGAGGCGCTCCTGCGCCCGCTGCTCGCGCTGTCTCCGCAGGGTGACCTGTCGACGTCGATCCACGTGACCGACGACGTCCGCGAGGCTGTGCGGGTCCTAACCGCACAGTGATCAGGGCGTCCCTGAAGTCGTTAGAGCGACTTGAGGGACGCCCTGATCACCGGCGACGGTACGGTTTAAGCGATCGGCACGCGGCACCAGAAGCCGACGGGCATGTCGATCTCGTCGGCGTCGGTGAGGCCGTTTTCGTCGAGCGCGTTGTAGATCGCTAGCCGCGCACCGTCGAAGAGGAACTCGATCGAGTGCAGCACCCGGGGCCGCCAGTGCGAAGGCATGATCCGCTCGATCACGTTGACCTCGCGGAGCCGCCGTCCCTCCACCGACCGCAGAGCCTCGTGTGCGTCGGCCCGCCAGTCGAGCGCCAGCCCCGGCCAGTCGAGTGGCATGGACATGTCGACGTGGTTCCAGGTGATCGCGCACTCGTCGAACTTGCGGTGCGTCACCTCCACGTTCACGTCGCCGAAGCCGAGAATCACCGGGCCGTCGGCGAACCAGCGGCGGCGATCCAGATCCCACATGAGCCAGGCGCCGTCCAGGTGCCGCCCGACGATCCGGCTGAAACGGGAGCGATGGGCGGCCGCGAGCGTCTTGGCGCTGTGGCACCACTGCGGCTCGTACCCCTCGATGCCGAGCACGACCGACCTCCAGAGCGCATCAGATCGGACGATCGTACCGAAAAGCCGTCCCCTACCCGGGCACGGCACGCGGCGGGATCGGGCTTTGAGCTACCGCGGCGTCCGCCGTGCGCGAGACCGTTGCTCCCGCGGCCTCACCGTCCGCGGCACACGACCTGCCCTGGTCGGGGTTGGTCGTGCGACGGCGGCGGGTGAGGCCGCGGGAGCAACGGCATGGAGCACGGCGAACATCGCGGTAGCTCGCGTCTTTCTTTGTTTGCGCGCGGCCTGAAGATCTCTAGAGGCCTTCGGAGACGGCTGCGGCCACCTTCAGCCAGGCGTCGAGGGTGGCGGGGGAGAGCTGGCCGTACCGGAGCGGCTCGCCGGTGTCGATCAGGCGGTCGTACGGCGCGACCAGCACCGCCCGGGTGCGGGCGGCGAAGTGGCGCTGGATCGGCGGCAGGTCGATGTCACGGGCGCGCGGCGGCATCGAGACCACGGTCACGGCCTGCCGAACAAGCCGAGTGCGGCCACTCTGCTCCAGGTGATCCAGCATCCGGGCGGCGGTCTCGGCGGAGTCGTTACGGGCCGACATCGTCACCACGAGCTGGTCGGTGGCGTCGATCGCGGCCTGCCAGTTCTGCGCCCGGACGTTGTTTCCGGTGTCCACCACGATCAGCTTGTAGAACCGGCTGACCACCTCGCGGATCTCGCCGAACGCGTGCGCGGTCAGCATCTCGCCGGCGGTTGCCGACTCGTCCGACGCCAGTACGTCGAACATGCCCTCGCCCTGCGACCGCACATACTGCGACAGATCGCCGACGCGACCCCGAGCGCCCTGGAAGTTTGACAGGTCGCGCAGCATGTCGCGGACCGTGCGGCTGTGGAAGTCCTGCTGCGCCCGCATGCCGAGCGTGCCCTGGGTCTCGTTGTTGTCCCAGGCCAGCACGTAGCCGCCGCGCTTCTGCCCGAATGTCATCGCCAGCAGGAGCACAGCCACGGTCTTGCCGGCGCCGCCCTTCGGGTTGACCACCGTGACCTGGCGCAGGCCACCGAAGTTGCGCCGTACCTTCTCGATGTCCTGCCGGAACTCGATCTCGTCCCGGCCGGGTGCAAGCTTGACGAGGCCCAGCGTGCTCTTGTTGACGGCCGCCCGTACGCCAGTGCGCGCGACCGGATCGGCGGGCTTTGCGGCACGACGGCGGGCGAACTCCTCCGCCGTCGGCGCGCCGGCTTCCGGCGCCCATGAGGGCTCCGTGTACGCCTGCGAGGGAGGCGGCGTCGATGGTGGAGCCGGTGGTGGCGGTTGCTGGGGTGGTGCCTGCTGCTGATGGGAGGTCGGCGGGGTGGCCCAGGGCGAGGCGGGCGGGTGGTTGAAAGGTGCCGTCGTGGCCCACGGGTCGGACGGCGGCTGGAGGCCCTGCCCGTGCTCAGCGGGCGGCGCGCCATAGTGCGGAGCCGGCGGGGCGGTCGGCTGCGGAGCGTGGACCTGCCCCGGGTACGTGGGTGGTGCGCCGTCCGGCAGCGCGGGGCCGTACCCGCTGGCGGGCTGTGGCGGTCCGCCATACGGTCCCGCGCCATAGCCCGCATGCTCGCCAAACGGCGCCACCTGCGCCGGCGGCTGGCCAGCGGCCTCCACAACCGGCGGCCCGGCGTAGGGCGGCGCAGAGGAGGGCGGTCCGCCATACGGCGGCGCAGACGACGGCTGCGGGCCATACGGCGGCGCAGAGGACGGCTGCCCGGCGGTCTCGGCGTAACGCGGCCCGTCAAACGGCGGCTGCCCACCAAACGGCGGCGCGGACGACGGCTGCGGGCCATACGGCTGTGCGGCGTAGGGCGCGCCGGACGATGGTGCTGGCGGGGCCGAGGGCTGCGCGGCGGGCTCGGCGAAGGGGGGCGCGGAGGAAGGCTGCGCCGGCAAGGGCGCGCGATCCATAGGCGGCGGGTCGCCGTAGTGGGGTGCGGGATCGGCGTAGGGGGGTCCGGACGAGAGGGGCGCCACTGACGGGTGGACGGGGTAGGGCGAGCCGGAGGTAGGTGCCTGCGGCGGTGAGCCGCCGTAAGGGGGCGCGGAAGCGGGCTCGGCTGGTGGCGCGAACGGGCCGGCGCCTGCCAGCGGGCCGGAGACCGGGATGCCGGCCGGCGGAGTGGTGAGGATCGGCTGGCCAGCGTGGATCGGCGTCGGCGGCTCCGGATCGGTGCTGCCGGTCAGCGGCCATACTCCCGGCGGGAGCTTGTCGCCTGCCCCGGTCCAGTGAGATGGAGGGGGCAGCTGCGGTGGTGGCTCGTCGGCTGGAGCGACCGCCTGCGAGCCGGCGGCGTGTGCGGACCTCGCGGGGTCCGGCACGGCAGACTGCTCCGCCCAGGCCGGGCCGGCGACCGGCACGGGTGCCATGGCCCGCGGCGCGGGCTGCCGCTCATGGACCGGCGAAGCCACCTGCGAAACACCCGGCGAAGCGGGTGGTGGGTAGGCGGGGGAGACGGGGTGTGGAACGGGCGGTGGGAGTTCGACCGCGGGTGCCAGTACCGGGGAATGGTCGGCTGGCGGGGGTGGGGGCGGAGGTGGTGGGGTGGGAGGTGCGGCGGGCTCTTCGTCTGGGACGTAGTCGTCGGTCGGCCAGAGCGGCTTCACACCGCGGTTTGGCCCGACGGGCACCTGGCGGGGCCCCCGGTTTTCCTCCACCGTTCACAACCTCCTCTCGCCCCCGCAGCCTCGCACAGAGGTCAGCGGACGTACACCGCCCAAGCGCCCGGCTCTACCCACCACGAACGCTTGTGACTCAGTGTGGCTTTGACGCCGTCGTCGACGTACCCGATCTCCTCGTCGCGCGGCGTGATGGCCACGGCGCGGCCGCGCGCCCGGCGGACCTCCAGCCGCAGGCGTGGCTGCCGGAGCAGGCGGCGCGTGACCACCGGGACGGCGACGGCGACCTCGACGACGCCGTCGGCCGGGTCGGGCGTGGTGAGCAGGGGGTACCCGTCGAACTGCGTGTATCCCGTCGAGTTTCCCACCACGCACGCGAGGATGGGGTCCTGCCCGTCGCTGAGCACAGCGTCGTCGACCTCCACCCGTCCGCGCCACGAGGACGGCCCGGTGCCGCCCACCAGTGCGCCGTCCAGCGTCACCGAGCCACCATCGTTGCGGAGCAGGTCAAATCGGCGCACCTTGTCGCCGAGCACCGCGGCCGCGACGTCGGCGGGATCGCGGGGCAGGCCGAGCCGGGACGCCAGGTCGTCGCCCTTCGGGTCCATGGACAGGACGCCGATGGCTGGCAGGTCAGGGATGGTGCGGTTCGGTGGCAGGTCGGCGGGGCGCTTGCTGGGCGCTGGCGCGTACTGCCGCACGAGTCGGCGCACGACGGCCCGCAGCTGGCCGTCGGCGGCAGTGGCGACGATCACGCGGCGCCCGTCGAGCACGGCGTCGATCTCGGCGTCGGAGTCGGCGGTGACGGTCTCGACCTTCGCGCCCTGCGCGCTCAGCGCGTCGGCGCAGGCCAGCACGGGTACCCGCGGGGAGCCGCATCCGGCACCGAGGGTGAGCAACACCACGTCGTACACCGCCGGTGACCCCCTGCTGATCTCCGTGGCCAGCTCTGACCTGGCCGTCACTTCTTGTTAGCCTGACACCTCGGGCTCGCCACGCGGTCGCCACCTGGCACCCGAGCCCCTGGAGGCGGGAAAAGATGCCAGCGATCGTGCTCATCGGCGCGCAGTGGGGCGACGAGGGCAAAGGCAAGGTTACCGACCTGCTGGGCGAGCGGGTCCACTACGTGGTCCGTTACTCCGGCGGTAACAACGCCGGCCACACTGTGATCACTCCGGACGGGCAGAAGTACGCACTGCACCTGATGCCGTCCGGCGCATTGTCACCCAACGCGATGATTGTGATCGGCAACGGGGTCGTGGTCGACCCGAAGGTGCTCATCGCGGAGATCGACGGCCTCGCCGAGCGTGGCGTCGACGTGTCGCGGCTCCGCATCTCGGGCGACGCGCACCTGATCATGCCGCATCACCGGGCGCTCGACCGGGTGGTGGAGCGCTACCTGGGTTCGTCGCGGATCGGCACGACGGGTCGCGGGATCGGCCCGGCGTACGGCGACAAGGTGGCGCGGATGGGTATCCGCGTGCAGGATCTGCTCGACCCGGGCATCCTGCGCAAGAAGCTCGAGCTGGTGCTTCGGGAGAAGAACCAGATCATGTTCAAGGTGTACAACCGCAAGGCGCAGGACCCGGGGGCGGTCGTCGAGGAGTACCTGGCGTACGCGGAGCGGCTGCGGCCGTACATCGCGGAGACGCGCACGATCCTGTGGGACGCGCTCGACCGCGGCGACACGGTCCTGCTCGAGGGCGCCCAGGCCACGATGCTCGACATGGACCACGGCACGTACCCGTTCGTGACCTCGTCCAACCCGTCGGCGGGCGGGGCGTGCGTCGGCGCGGGCATCCCCCCGACCGCCATCTCCAAGGTCATCGGGGTCACCAAGGCGTACACGACCCGGGTGGGTTCGGGGCCGTTCCCGACGGAGCTGTTCGACGACAACGGCGCCCACCTTCGCAAGATCGGTGCCGAGTACGGCACGACGACCGGCCGGGAGCGCCGCTGCGGCTGGTTCGACGCGGTGGTGGCCAAGTACGCGACCCGGCTCAACGGCATCACCGACCTGGTGGTGACGAAGCTCGACGTGCTGACCGGCATGGAGAAGGTGCCGATCTGCGTCGGGTACGAGATCGACGGCGAGCGGATCGACACGATGCCGATGACGCAGACCGCGTTTCACCACGCCCGCCCGATCTACGAGGAGCACCAGGGCTGGTGGGAAGACATCACGAAGGCTCGTGTCTTCAGTGACCTGCCCCCGGCCGCCCGCGCGTACGTGGAGCGGATCGAGGAGCTGGTCGGCACCCGGGTCTCGATCGTCGGTGTCGGCCCGGGGCGCGAGGAGAACGTGGTCCGCCACGACCTGCTCGGCTAGGAATTGCTGGGCTAGGACTTGCGCAGAGCCGCTTTCCGGATCTCCCACGCCAGCCAGGCGCAGCCCGCGCCGACCAGTACGCCGTGGGCGATCCGGACAGCGGCCGGTGCCCAGAACTGCGGGATGAACAGCGCGAACCCGACCGCGAACGGGATCGCGCTGTAACGCGCCAGCACACCTGAGCGCCAGACCGCCATGCCAGCCATGATCGCGCCAGCACCCAACGCGAGCAGCCCGATCATGAATGTCGTCGCGGCGACCGGGTTCAAGCGCACCGCGTCGACCATGGCGAGCAGGTCGATCTTGGAGGCGTCGGGCGAGGACGCGATCTCGTGGAGGCCGAAGTCTTCGGCGCCGTAGTACGGCAGGGTCAGGCCCGCGCCGATCCAGGTGGTGATCGCCGCGGTGAGGGCGAGCCGCTCGGACCGGGTGCCGGCGAGCGCGCCGCGCAGGGCGAGCAGTGCGAGCGGCACCAGGATGAAGCCGATCATCGCGAACAGGTGTGAGGCGACCCAAGCGCCCGAGGACATCGAGGCGATGGCGCCGTCGACTGTGGACTCGTCGTGCCAGGGGCGGACGGCGGGGTACAGGATGAAGAGAGCACCGGCGAGGGCGAGGGTGGGCGCGCCGAGGCGGGCGAGGGGTGTCGACATGAGGCTTCCTCAGAGGCTGGCGATGAACATCTGGATGAGGCGTTCGTAGGTCTCGTCGAGGTCTTCGGGCAGGCCGAAGCCGCCGCTCGCCTCGATCGACGCGAAGCCGTGCGTGATGGCGCGGGCGCATCGCGTGGTGTGGATGGCGTCGGGGCCCTCGATGCCGTGCCCGCGCAGCACCGCCAGGAAGACGTTGAGGAGCTTGGTGCCGGCGGCGGCCAGTGCGGCGTCGCGCAGGGGGTCGGCGGGCATCGCCGCGTAGCGCGCGGGGTGCTCGATGACGTATGCCCTGTACTCCCTCATCAGGATCGCGATGGCCTCAGCGCCGCTGCGGCCCATGACCACGGCGGTGAAGCGCTCGGTCATCTCCGAAAGCAGACGCAGGCCGACCAGGGTGCGTAGCTCGCCCAGGCTGCCGACGTGCTTGTAAAGGGACGGGGCGGCTACGCCCGTGCGACTGGCGACGGCGGCGAGCGTGAGGGCTTCGAGCCCGCTCTCGTCGATCACCTCGATGGCGGCGTCGACGACCGCGGCGGTGGAAAGACCAACCCTACGAGACATAGCTAAGAAGCTAATGTCATTAGCTTTGGTTGTCAAATAGATTCACCCCATGGGCAGCGACCACGTGCACACCCCGGCCGACAGCCCCGCACCGGCACCGCCGCGGGTACGCAAGATCCTCGCCGCCACCGTGATCCCGCTCTTCGCGGTCACGGTGGTGGCCACGGCCATCCTGTGGCCGCGCGACACACCGCCGGCGGCGCAGTCCGACGATGAGGTGGCGCGCCACCACGGCACGGTGACGCAGGTGGTCGAGCAGGCCTGCCCGCCCGCGTCGGAGGTGCCGTCCAGCTTGCCCGCCGGACCGTGCGGGACGGTGACGGTCAAGGTCGACGACGGGCCCGACAAGGGCAAGGAGGTCACCGCCCCGATACCTGCCGGGCCCGGCGCGCCCAAGGTTGGCGTGGGCGACGACGTGGTCCTCGTCGTGCTCAGCGATCCGGACGATCCGACCATCAGCACGTACAACATCGCGGACCACCAGCGTGGCCAGCCGCTGGTCTGGCTGGTGGTGCTCTTCGCCGCCGCGATCGTCGGCTTTGGCCGCTGGCGCGGCCTCGCCGCGCTCGGCGGCCTGGCGGCCAGCTTCGCGATCTTGCTGATCTTCGTGCTGCCCGCGATCCGCGCCGGCGAGCCGCCGCTGCTGGTCGCGGTCGTCGGGGCCGCGTTGATCATGTTCGTGGTGCTCTACCTCACCCATGGCGTCAACGCGCAGACGTCCGTCGCGGTGCTCGGCACGCTCGCCAGCCTGGTCCTGACAGGTGTACTGGGTGCCGTGGCGACCGCGGTCACACACCTGACCGGGTACGGGGACGAAAATGCCACGACTCTGGCGTTCGTCCAGTCCGGGGTCGACCTGCACGGATTGCTGCTCGCCGGCATCATCATCGGCTCACTGGGTGTACTGGACGACGTCACCGTGACCCAGGCGGCGACGGTCACCGAGCTGGCCCGGGCCAACCCGTCGCTGGGCCGCCTGGAGCTCTACCGCGCCGCCACCCGCGTCGGCCGCGCGCACATCGCCTCGACCGTCAACACGATCGTGCTCGCCTACGCGGGCGCGTCGCTCCCCGTGCTGCTGCTGATCGTGGCGGCCGGCCGAGCGGTCACCGACACCTTGACCAGCGAGTTCCTGGCGCAGGAGATCGTGCGCAGCGTCGTGGCGACGATGGGGCTGATCGCCGCTGTGCCGATCACCACCGCCCTCGCCGCGGTGGTGACCGCCACGGGCAAGCGTCGCAGCCGGCACTCGTCCCGGCCGCGTGGTGACTCCGACGCGGCGCTGGCCGCGCTCAGCCAGCACCGCGACGAGTGGGCGTGACTATCTAGGGCATTCGCCAATGTGGGTGGGGCCGTCGACCGTGAGCAGGCTGCCGGCCAGTACCTCCCGGGCGACGCCCCGGCCCACCGCGAGCCCCACCTGGTTGCTGAACTCGAAGTGCTGACCGCCGAACACCCGGGACCGGCCGGCTTCGGCGGCGGCTGCCGCGAACCCCGGGTACGACCGGGGCACGCCGCCCGGTGCGCTGTCGGTGGTGTGCGTGAACCCGATCCCGTCCGCGCAGAAGAAACCGGCGAGGACCGTCGCCCCCGCCGCGCTGTACGAGCTGTGTCCCGACACGTACTCCGGCGTACCGCCCGCGCTGCCGGCGCGTGCCGCCCAGGCCGGATCCGGCTGGGTGTACGGGTTGCCGTCGGTGTCCGCCTCACGGATGGCGGTCGTGGGACGCCAGTGCCGGTACTGGTACTTCGTGCGCACGGTCGCCACCGTGGTGTCCGCCGAGGCCATGCCAAGCAGTGCGAGCAGCCGCACCGTCCGGTCAAGCGACAGGTGGCGGTCGGTGGTGACGCCCAGCGCGATGCGCAGCCACTCGCCCGCGGGCTGCACCGAACCCGCCGGCAGCGACCAGTACTGGTACGTGGCGAGCTTGTCGGGCGCGGGGATCGCCGCGTTGCCCAGCAGTGCGACCTCGGCGAAGGCGGCCGCGTAGTCCAGGCTGTCCAGGGCGGGTGGTGGCCCGGGCACGTGTGCTCCCGGATCCGCGACGGCGAACGGCCGCACGTCGCGGTACTGGGTGCCCGACCACTCCGCCCGGAACACGCCCGGTCCCGCGCCAGCCGGCTGGGACTGCGGAGGCGACGAGCCGTCATCGGCGCGCGCCGCCACCACGGTCTCGCCGACGTGTGCACCCCAACGGGCGCCCGCGTTGCGCCGGTGCGCCGGGTGAATGCCGGCCAGGTCGGCGTCGCGCCGGGCGTCGTAGGCGGCTGTGCGATCGGGGTCGAGCCTGACCAGCACCGCGTGTGCGGCGGCCACCGCCGCGGCCCGCGGGTCGCCGTGGCCGGACCCGGTCACGAGGGCCGCCGAGCGCTCACCGGTGATCCCGTTGACGGCGTCGTACATCGCCACGTTGAGGATCGCGTACAGCCGGGTGGCGTTCGCGTCGGTGGCACGGGTGACCCGTACAGCATCAAGTGCCAGCTCGTTCCACGCCGCCGCCGTCTCGGCGCCCTGGTGGCCGGCGTCGGCGCGCGCGGGCGCGCCGACGGCCAGCGCCACCAGGCCGAGGATCAGCAGGTAGGACGCTCTTCTCATGGCGTCGCGGGGGTGGGCGTCGGGGTCGGTGGCGGCGGGTCGATGGCGATCCCGAACGCGAGCGGTGCCGAGTAGTTGCCGGACGGGTCGAACGCCCGCACCGACACCCAGTACGTGCCGTAGCCGGTGTAGGGGACGTAGCTGGTGGTGCCGCCGACCGAGCGGATGACCCGGCCGTTCAGCGTGACCTCGTACCCGAGGACGAAGGTGCCGTCGCGCGAGGCTTCCCATCCCACGCCGAGCTGGCCCTGCGCGGTGTGCATGCTGGTGAAGCGCCCGCTCGTCGGAGTGGTGGGCGGCGTCGTGTCGGGCAGCTGTCCGAAGTGGACGGGTGCGGCCACGGAGGCGTTGCCGGCCGCGTCGACCGCCCGGATGCCGTACGTCAGGATCGCCGGCGGAGGCGTCGGCATCGAGTGGGAGGTGCCGGTCGTCGAGGTGACCCGCCCGGTCGAGCTCCAGAACTCGTAGGCGACCACGCCAGTGTCGTCTGTGGACGGATCCCAGGCGATCGTCACGGTGCCGCCGCTACTGGTGACGCGAACGTTCGGCGGTGTGGTGGGTGGCTCGACGTCCAGCCGGGGCGGCCCTCCGGCGCACGGAGACCCGTTGACGGTGCAGTTCGAGGGTATGCCGGTGCCGTTCGCGATCCAGCCGATCCAGGTCGACGTGTTCGGAGCCAGCGTGCCGTTCCACGGCAGGTTGGTGAAGACGTAGTGGTTGCCCGTGCGGACGAGCGAGGCGCTCCAGTGGTTGGCGATCGTGGTGCCTGCGGGAAGGTCGAACTCCACCCGCCAGGACGTGATGGTCGACGTCGCGTCGTTGAGCACGGTCATCTTGCCGACGTACCCGGTGGACCACTGGCTCTCTTTGGTGAACGTCGCCGATGCCGCGTGGGCCGGCGTGGGGACAAAGGTGACGGCGGCGAGGCAGCCAACCAGCGCGGCGGCCGCCCGGGCGAATGTAGATCGGCGCATATCTATAGACGGTACTCGGCGTGGCTAGAAGTCTGGTCGAATTCACCGACCTATTCGTCGCGCACCCAAGGGTTGTAGTCGACCTCCAGCGGCTCCTGCTCGGGCCGCTCGGCTTCCGGGACGTGCTGCAGGTTGACCCGGATCCGGTACCAGATCGAGCTGCGGCCGCGCATCCCGTCGACCAGCGTGTCGGCGGCCTCCAGGTGCCGCACGACCGACGGGTGCCGCTCCTGCCAGCGCGCCAGCCCCGCCATCGCCTCGTCTTTCGTCTTGGCGCGGGCGATCTCGATCAGCGGCATCGTCGACTGCCGCCGGCCCGTGCCCTTCGGTGGCTTCTCCGCCGGGCCGAGCCGCTTCGCCAGCTCCAGCAAGGGGTCCAGTGACCCGCCCGTGTCCTCGATGCCCTTCCAGGGGTCACCGATCTCCGCGTACCGCTCCAGCACCGCGGGCAACGTGAACGCCTCCGGCTGGCAGGTGGGCACCTCCGCCCAGGTCAACGTGGTCGAGACGCGGGCGTCGGGCTTCGGCCTGACCGAGTACGCCGACGCGACCGTGCGGTCCTTGGCGTTCTGGTTGAAGTCGACGAAGACGCCCTCCCGCTCTTCCTTCCACCACTTGCTGGTGGCCAGGTCGGGGGCGCGGTTTTCCACCTCGCGCGCCACCGTCTCGGCGGCCAGCCGCACGTCCCGGTACGACCAGTGCGGGTCGATGCGGGTGTAGATGTGGAAACCCCGCGAACCGGACGTCTTCGGCCACGCGGTCAGGCCGTGGTCTTCCAGCACCTCCTTGGCCACCACGGCGACGTCGAGGATCTGTCGCCAGTCGACGCCAGGCACCGGGTCGAGGTCGATGCGCAGCTCGTCGGGGTGATCGAGGTCTTCGGCGCGTACCGGGTGCGGGTTGAGGTCGACACAGCCCAGGTTGATCACCCATGCCAGCCCGGCCGCGTCCCGTACCACGATCTCGTCGGCCGACCGCCCGGACGCGTAGTTCAGCTCGGCGACCTCCAACCACTCTGGACGGTTGGACGGGGCGCGCTTCTGGAAGAACGCCTCCTCGTCGATGCCCTTTACGAACCGCTTGAGGATCATCGGGCGACCGGAGACGCCGCGCAGCGCGCCGTCGGCCACCGCCAGGTAGTAATTGACCAGGTCAAGCTTGGTGTGGCCCCCGGACGGGAAGAGCAGCTTGTCCGGATTGGTAATCGTCACCTCACGGTCGGCGACCTCCACGACGTGCGACTTCGCCATGCCCTCACCATAGGTTGTGCGGCTGTGGCAGACTGCGCCCCGATCAAATTCAGCAGATCTCGATCGGCCTCATAGGGGAGGAAACACAGATATGGAACTGCAGCAGCTTCAGGCGCAGCAGCAGCTCGTCGTGCGGCAGCGCATCCGCATGATGGTCAACCAGTACGAGGTGCACGCGGCCGGGCCGGACGGTTCCGAGGCGGGGCTGCTCGCGTTCGCGCAGCAGAAGCGGATGGCCTTCAAGGAGCAGGTCACGCTCTACACCGACGACACCAAGCAGTACCCGGTGCTCGCCTTCAAGGCCCGCTCGGTGATGGACCTCGGCGCCACC
Organism: Phytohabitans aurantiacus; assembly: GCF_027923225.1. Lineage (GTDB taxonomy): Bacteria > Actinomycetota > Actinomycetes > Mycobacteriales > Micromonosporaceae > Phytohabitans > Phytohabitans aurantiacus. Next base: position 284,678 of record NZ_BSDI01000001.1, on the reverse strand, counting down.
TACGACGTGACCGACTCGGCCGGCACCGCCGTTGGCTTGTTCCGCAAGGACTTCAAGCGGTCCCTGCTGCGCTCGACGTGGATCGTGGAGCAGCCGGGGCTGCCGCCGGCGACCGGCCAGGAGCGGAGCATGCCGGTGGCGATCCTGCGCCGGTTCGTCGACTCGCTGTCGTGGCTGCCGTACCACTTCGACTTCGTCTACGAGGGCGGCCAGCCGGCGTTCTCGGTGGTGAAGAAGTGGGGCCTGCGTGACAAGTACGTGGTCTCGATCGACGACCCGCGTCTCGACCGGCGCCTCGTCATCGCGATGGCGGTCGGCCTCGACGCGCTCCAGTCGCGCTAGACCGGCGGTATCTCCACGGCGATCTCGGTGCCGAGCCGGTATCCACCGGTGAGGCCCAGGTCGTCGCCGCTCCAGAACCGTCCGGGGTCGTACCAGTTGGAGTCGCGCCCCTCGGGGAGCAACCCCATCGACTCGTACGTGATCCCGACGACCTCGGCGCAGTACGCGCTCTCCAGAGCCGCGCTGCTGGGCTTTCGCGGGCGGGTGCCGACCGGTGCCCGCCCGCGCAGCCAGCGCCAGGCGAGCTGCGTGGTCGACGGAAACGGCGTGCCGTCGAGCCGCGCGATCGTGCGCAGCACCGCGTTTTCCTGCTCGGCGCCGGGCGGCGGCTCGAGCTGCCGCAGCCAGGCCCGCTGACCGTACCTCCGGGCCCACACCAGCACGGCCGAGCGCAGGTCGTGGAGCTGGACGCCGCGATGGTGGTTGCCAGACCACAGGTCGGGCAGCGACTTGCCCAGCTCGGCGTGCCACATCATCGGCGGCATGTCTTCGAGCACGACGGCCATCCCGACGTGGTTGACCGGGCTGTTGGTGGTGAACTGGATGGCCCGGTCGGGCCCCGAACGGCCCCGAAACAGCCACAGGTCGCCCAAACGGGTCAGATTGACGGCCTCGTCAAGGGTGATCGCTGTGCCGGCCACCCGACTACCCTATGTGGATGCGCTGGTGGAAGGTACTTGGATTGGCGGCCTTCGTCGGAGTGGCCGCCACCGGAGCGGTCATCGTCCGGGCGGAGCGCCGCCGTCGCGCGTACACCCCGGAGGAGATCCGCGCCCGCCTACAGGAGCGCCTGGACGCCGCCGGTAGTTAGTTGGCATGTCAAACTATTGACACGACTCAGCTACGTGTGTGAATCTCTGCCACGGAGCCGGAGTGGAAGCATTGGGCAGCTTCCGACAGCCAGACCCGCGCAGGGGATCCCTCATTGATCTTCGTTGTGCGCGGCGGTCGTCGTCTAGGAAAGCGCTTGCTCACTCTAGGAGCCGTTAATGCGAAGAACTCTTGTCGGCGCGCTCGCGGCGGTCGTGGCCGCCGGCGTGACGGCGGTCGCGGCGCAGGTCGTCCTCAGCCCGTCGTCGCCAGCGTCGGCCGCCGCCTCCGACCCGTACAACTGGAAGAACGTCCGGATCGACGGCGGCGGGTTCGTACCCGGGATCATCTTCAACCCGACCGAACGCAACCTGATCTACTCCCGCACCGACATCGGCGGCGCCTACCGGTGGGACCAGGCGGGCCAGTCCTGGACGCCGCTGCTCGACTGGGTGGGTTACGACCGGTGGGGGTACAACGGCGTGGTCAGCCTGGCCACCGACCCCGTGCAGACCAACCGGGTGTACGTCGCGGCCGGCATGTACACGAACAGCTGGGATCCCAACAACGGCGCCATCCTGCGCTCCTCCGACAAGGGCAACACCTGGCAGGCCACCGCGTTGCCCTTCAAGCTCGGCGGCAACATGCCCGGCCGTGGGATGGGTGAGCGGCTCGCGGTCGACCCCAACCGCAACAGCACCCTGTACCTGGGCGCACCGAGCGGAAACGGCCTATGGCGCAGCCTCGACTACGGCGCGACCTGGGCGAAGGTCACCAACTTCCCCAACGCGGGCAACTACGTGGCCGTGCCCGGCGACGCGTACCAGGGCGACAACCAGGGCATCGTCTGGGTGACGTTCGACAAGCGTTCCGGTACCGCCGGAAACGCCACGCAGACCATCTACGTGGGCGTGGCCGACAAGGAAAACACCGTCTACCGCACCACTAACGGCGGCACCACGTGGGAGCGGGTGGCCGGGCAGCCGACCGGGTACATCGCCCACAAGGGAGTGTTGGACACGGCCGGCGGCTTCCTCTACATCGCGACCAGCGACACCGGCGGCCCGTACGACGGCGCCAAGGGCGACGTGTGGAAGTACAACACCGCCACCGGCGCGTGGACGCAGATCAGCCCGATCCCGTCGAGCAGCTCCGACGACTACTTCGGGTACAGCGGCCTGACGATCGACCGCACCGCGCCGAACACCATCATGGTCGCGACCCAGATCTCATGGTGGCCGGACGTCATCTTCTTCCGCAGTACCGACGGCGGCACGACCTGGACCCGTATCTGGGACTGGGCCGGCTATCCAAACAGGACCAAGCGCTACACGATGGATATCTCCTCGGCACCGTGGCTGTCTCTGGGCGCCAACCCGCAGCCGCCGGAGGAGACGCCGAAGCTGGGCTGGATGACCGAGTCCATGGAGATCGACCCGTTCGACGGCAACCGGTTCATGTACGGCACCGGCGCCACCATCTACGGCTCGACGAACCTGAAGAACTGGGACACCAACACCACGGTCACGATCCGGCCCATGGTGAAGGGGTTGGAGGAGACCGCGGTACTCGACCTGATCAGCCCGCCGTCCGGCGCCTCCCTGATCAGCGGCCTCGGTGACATCGGTGGATTCCGGCACACCAACCTCGACGCCGTACCGTCGATGATGTTCCAGCAGCCGTACTTCACGAGTACCACCAGCCTCGACTACGCCGAGCTGAACCCGAGCGTGATGGTGCGGTCCGGCAACTTCACCGACGCCGACCGTCCCAACGACAGCCATGCCGCGTTCTCCACCGACGGCGGAGCCAACTGGTTCCAGGGCGGCGAACCGGGTGGCATCAACTCCGGCGGCACCATCGCCGCGGCGGCCGACGGCAGCCGGTTCGTGTGGGCGCCGGGCGACGCCGGCATCCAGGCGCACTACTCGGTCGGCTTCGGCAACAGCTGGCAGCAGTCGCAGGGCATACCGGCCAACGCGGTCGTCGAGTCCGACCGGGTCAACCCGCAGAAGTTCTACGGCGTCAGCAACGGCACGTTCTACGTCAGCACCAACGGCGGCCAGACGTTCACGGCCGCGGCCACCGGCCTGCCGACCACGGGCGTGAAGTTCAAGGCGGTACCGGGACGCGAAGGCGACATCTGGCTGACCGGCAGCACCGGACTGTTCCGCTCCACTAACTCCGGCACGAGCTTCACCAAGCTGACCAACGTCACCGAGGGCGTCAACGTCGCATTTGGACGCGCGGCGCCGGGGCAGTCGTACCAGGCGATCTTCCTGGCCGGCACGGTCGACGGCGTCAAGGGCGTGTACCGGTCGGACAACACCGGCACCACGTGGCTGCGCATCAACGACGACGCTCACCAGTACGGCAACATGGGTGAGGCGCTCGCTGGCGACCCGCGCATCTACGGTCGCGTCTACCTCGGCACCAACGGGCGGGGCATCCTGTACGCGGACCGCACCGGGGCTCCCCCGACGACGCCGGCGACAACGCCTCCGACGACACCGCCCACGACCCCACCGACCACGCCGCCGACCACTCCTCCGACCACCCCGCCGACGACGCCTCCGACCACGCCGCCCACCTCCAGCCCGACGGGCACGTGTGCGGTGACGTACTCGGTGGTCGGCCAGTGGACCGGCGGCTTCCAGGGCGAGGTGCGCATCCAGAACACCAGCACCTCAGCCGTCAACGGGTGGACGCTGGTGTGGTCGTACGCGAACGGGCAGCAGATCTCGCAGATCTGGGGCGCCACGCAGACCCAGAGCGGTGCCACCGTCACCGCCAAGAACGTCAGCTACACCGGCACGATCGCCCCGAACGGATCGGTGACGTTCGGATTCCTTGGCAGTTGGACGGGTACGAACGCCAAGCCGACCGCGTTCACGTTGAACGGGTCGGCCTGCTCGGTCGCCTAGCCTGACGTGCCTCTCGTGGTGGGGGCGGCCATGGCCGCCCCCACCACACATCAGAAGTCGGTGAGCTCGCCGCGCAGCTTGTTGAGCGCGCGGGCGAGCAGCCGCGACACGTGCATCTGCGATACGCCGATCTGCTCGGCGATCTGCGTCTGCGTCATGTTGCCGTAGAAGCGCAGCGTGAGAATGCGCTGCTCACGCTCGTCGAGGGCGGCCAGCGCCGGCCCGAGAGCCACGCGCAGCTCGGCGAGCTCGTACTCGGGGTCCTCCCCGCCGAGCAGATCTCCCAGCGGCACCGCGCCCTCGCCGTCGCCGGCGGGGATCGAGAGCGACACCGCGTTGTACGCGCGAGCACCCTCCAGGCCCTCCAGCACGTCCTCTTCGGAGATCTTCAGGTGTGCCGCGATGTCGGCCACCGTCGGCGAGCGGCCCAGCGACTGGTTGAGCACACTGCCCGCCTCGGCGATGCTCATCCGCAGCTCTTGGAGGCGCCGCGGCACGCGTACGTCCCAGGTCCGGTCACGGAAGTGGCGCTTGAGCTCACCGATGATGGTCGGGATCGCGTACCCGGTGAAGTCGACGCCGCGCTCGGGGTCGAACTTGTCGACGGCCTTGATGAGGCCGACCGTGGCGGTCTGCACCAGGTCGTCCATTGGCTCGGCTCGCCCGGCGAAGCGCTGCGCCAGGTGGCGCGCCAGCGGCAGCCATGCCTCGATGGCCCGGTCGCGAAGCGCCGTGCGGCGGGGGTGCCCGGCTGGCAGTGCGGCCATAGCGGCGAGCACGTCGCTGGCGCTCTCGGAGAGCGGTCGATCGTCTACGTCGGCCCACGTGGGGGCGTATGTGGCGGTCATGGTGGTCCTCCCTGCACCTGCACCTTGTCCGCGCCTTATACCCAACAGGTGGACTTACTGTAACCCGAACAGCCAGAAAAAAGTCAACCGAAAGTATGAGGTTGCCCAGCTAACTGGCCGTGAACAGGGGGTTTGCCGGGCGGCGCGGCTGGGTTAGCCTGTGCCGCGTGACCGCCACGGGGGGAGTGACGGCGCCACCGCGGCAACCGCGTGCGCGCCGGCGTAAGACGCTGAGCGGCGCGCTGGCCGATACCGGCGCCGTGCTCGTGACCTCGGCACGGTTGTTGTGGAAGCACTGGCCCGTGCTGTTCGCGCTCTACTTCGCCGGCGCGGCCGTGCGCGAGTTCGCCTTCATCGCCGCCGTACAGGCCAGCAAGCTGAACGCCGTACTCGGCATGCTGATCATGATCGTCGGGCCGGTCGCCACCCTCGCGGCCCTGGTGCTGATGTTGCGGACGGTGCTGCCGTCGCTGCCGTGGCTGGCCGCCGTGACCCGGTCACCCGCGCAAGAGCCCGCTGACGGGCAGCGCCGGCCAAAGACGCTGCTCGACTACCTGGCCAGCGCGATGGTCCCGTTCCTCGCCGTGTACGCCTCCTGGGGCTACCTGAAGGCGGACGTCTCGAACTACTTCTACGAGGTCCTCGAAGACGCCACCTTCAACAACGCGGACATCTTCACGAACCCCGGCGCGGTCCGCGAGAGCGTGAACGACCGCCTGCCCTTCGACATCACGGTGACGCTCGCCGTCGTCGTCGGGTTCGCGATCGTACTGCGCTGGCTGCTCAACTGGTGGCAGGGCGGCCGCCGCTGGCCCGTAGTGGCCATCTTCGGTGCCTACATCGAGGTCATCTGGATCCTCATCACGGTCGTGGCGCTCAACTCCGTGCGCACCCCGGTCACCGACTGGGTACGCGGCCGCAAGGTCGTCGAGTGGCTGCTGGACGCCTGGGAAACCTTCGTGTCGTCGCTCGGCCCGCTGACCAACGTGGTCCGCAGCGCCGGCGAGTGGCTCGTGAACGCCATCTCGTCCGCCGACGCCGTCCTCGTCGTACCGCTGGCGTGGCTGGCCGTGGGCGCGGTCGTGTACGGCCACAAGCTGGTCGAACCCGGTCCGCCCGCCTCCGAGCTGCTCCAACGCGCCAACTCGTGGTGGCAGAGGCTCCCCAAGCCGGTACGCGTCGTCGGCACCAACCTCACCACCGACGTACGCGACCGGTTCGCGCCCCTCGCGCAGAGCCTGCGGATGATGTTCCGTGCCGGTCTGGCGCCGATGCTCCTGTTCTGCCTGTCCTTCCTGATCGCGCAGACCGCGCAGCAGTGGATGTGGGAACTGGAACGGTTCCTCATCGGACCCCGCGAGCTGAACAGCGTCTGGTGGCCGCTGTCCGGGCCGCTGTCGCTGCTCAACGACGCGGTCGGCGTCGTGCTGCTCGCCTGCCTGCTCGGTGCGGCGGTCGACCGGGTACTGCGCCTGCAGCCCCCGCCATCCTCCTCTGACGTTGTCGAGGAGGCTGTTGAGGAGGCTCAGCCTCCGACTGGAAACCGGATGTAGCGCGGCGTCTCGGTCGACCGCGTGATCCGCACCGCCGCCGGGCTCGCGGACTCGGGCATGACAAAGTAGTTGAGCACCTGGAACGGCGGCGGCGCCTTGTCGTCTTCCGGCATGCACCCTGGGTACGGCAGGCGGGCGGCGTCGACCTCGCTGGGGTCGCTACCGTAAATCCGGCCTTCCTTGTCTTCGAGCTTGACGGCGCAACCGGCGAGCGCGTTGGTGCTTGGCGCCTCAATCGTGATCGTGACCCGCCACAGCGTGAGCCCGCCGGTCAGCACGAACGGATCGCCGCCAAAGGTCTTAGCGTCGGTGGTAGGCGTCACCTCCACCAGCTTGATCCGCACACCGGCAAAATCCGCCCACCCGTCCGCGCCAACAGTGATCGGCCGGTACGTTTCAAAGCGGTTGAAGCGATCGATCCCCTCCTTGGCGGACGGGCCGACGGCGAGGGCAAACACCGGTACCAGCGCAAGCAGCCCCCAAAGATTCCGCCGCCACCACCCGCGCACCGCCGGCACCGACCCCGCCGCTTGTCCTGCCGCCCCTCCCAGCGGCACCTGCCCTGCCGGCGCCTGCCCGGTCGGCGCTTGCCCAGGCAGAGGCGCCTGTCCCGGCACCGCCGGTGCGCCCGACGCCCCAGCAACACCAGCCGCCGGCCCCCACCCACCCTGCGCCGAGCCGGCCGTCGCTCCCAACCCCGCCTGCGGCGAGCCGGCCGGTGGGGGCCACCCCGCCTGCGGCGAGCCAGCCGTCTGCGCCCACCCCGCCTGCGGCGAGGCATCTGGTTGCGAGCCGGCCGGCGGGGGCCATCCTGCCTGCGGCGGGATGACCGCCGGTGAGCCGGCTGGTGAGGCCCATCCGGTCTGTGGCGATCCGGCTGGCGGCGTCCAGCCTGTCTGCGGCGAGGCGTCTGACGGCGCCCGCGCTGGCGGTGTCGCTCCCGGTGGCGGCATCAGTATTGCCTGCGTGCCGTCCGGCGACATGGCCTGCGGCGTGCTGGGCGGCGGAGGCCACCCAGATGGCGCTGCGCCTTGCGGTGCCGAGGCCGGCGTGGACGCGGCGGATGGCGCAGTCTGCTGTGCTGCGGCCGGCATGGGCGCGGGTTGCTGTGCCAGGGCCGGCGCGGGTGCGGCCTGCGGCGCCGTGCCTTGTGGCGCGGCCGGCGCGGGTGCGGCGGGTGGCGGTGTGGTTTGGAAAGCTGCCGGCGGCATGGGTGGGGTGGATGGCGAGCCGAACGGAGGTGTCGCGGCCGGCGTGGACGTCGCGGGCCCCGGCGCCGCGAGCGGTGGCGCGGCGTTTGGCGGCGGGCCGGCGTGTGGCGCGGCGCGCGGCGGCGTGCTCGGCGGCTGAGGCCATCCGGGTGGCGGCGAGGCTTGGGGCGGCGTTGCGGGTGGTGGAGCTGGCACGCCCGGCGCCGGCGCGGCGGGCGGCGCCCACACGGAGGGCGCGCCGGGACCAGGCGCCCCGGCGGGCGTGGTGGCTGGCGGGGTTGAGCGCGGATGCGCGCCTGGCCACGCCAGCGGCATCACGTGCGGCACGCCGGGTGGCGGCGACGCCTGCTGCGCCATGCCCAGAGGCTGCGGTGCGGCGGACGGTGGCGGCGGCGGTGCGGACGGTGGTGACTGCGGCGCGGTGGACGGCAGCCGTGGGGGCTGTGGGGGTGACGACGGGGCGGCGGGGTGGGGCGGTGGTGTGACCGGGTGCGGCGCGGTGACGGCATGCAGCGACGCGTGTGGGGGCGCCGCGACCGGCGGGACAGGCGTGGGCCGGAGCGCCGGCGCGTGCGGGGCGGCGGAGGCGGGTGCGGTGGGCGGAGCTACCCGGGGCAGAGCGGCGGTGTCCGGATCCAGCCGCTGGAAGACGGCGGTGTCGGCCTCGTCGGGCTGCGGCGCAGGCTTGGACGGCGGCGCGGTGCCATCCGGGCCAGGCGGCACGGCGGTGGCGTCCGGCGGTGGCGCCCATGGCGACGGTGGCTGGCTCACGGGACGACCTGGGGCTCGTCGATGGTGACGGGCTCTGCCGTGGCGGCCCACTTGTCGATCGTCGGACTGTCGTAAGTGGACAGCTCGATTTCGGCCACGGCGTCCATTCGCTGGTCTATCGACTGCCTGGCGAGTACGAGCGTGAGGTTGGTGGCCGCGTCACGCGGTACCTCGAACACGAACACACCCTCGACCGGGATGCTGGGCTGAAAGGAGCGGCCGCCGATCATCTCCTGCTCGACCCGAGTGGACGCGAGGAAGACTCGGTCGCGGGCGTCCCGCAGCGCGGCGTACCCGACCGAGGTCTCCTCGTCGGTGGCCGTGATCCGGGTCCGGACCAGGATCCAGACGCCGCCCGTGTCGAGCGCCGCGCCTCTGAGCCTGACCTTGCCCGCACCGCGGACGTCGACCACCTTCGCGTCGAAGACGCGGGCCGACACGGTCTCGCCTGCCTGTCCCGCGCGGATGAACGGCCGCTCGCGGTCGTCAGTGCCGCCGCCACCGAGCGGGCGCCAACTCGCGATGAGTCCCCCGATCGCCAGCGCGGCGATGAGCAAGGTTCCCACGCTCGCCTTGGTGCCGGCGCGCTGCACGGGACCGGGCGGTGCCCGGTGGCTGCGTACCTCTTCTGGGACGGGTGGCGGCTGCGGCGTCTCCGTCATGGTGACCGCTTGTCTTCGACGGGTACTTCGAGCTGGGCTCGCGGCTCATGGTCGAGCCATTCCATGTGGTCGGTGAGCGAGGAAGCCCGGTACGTCTTCTTGTAGATCGTGATAGTCACGTTTGTCGGTATCGGGGCATTGCCCGACTGCTCCCAGACAAAGCCGATTCTTTCCGGCATGTTCGGGTTGAGGTACTGGACCCGGCTGGCGTCACGGACCGCGACGATGTGCTGGGGCTTGAGGATGTGCTGGGGCTTGTCGCCGAGCAGCCCTTCCACGCCGGAAACGCTGAAGATGTCGCTGACGTCGTTGCGGCTCTCGGGAGCCGTCACCTCGATGTCGGCCACGATGGCGAACCAGCGGTCGCCTTCTTTCTCCAGCCGGAGATCGCCCAGCTCGCTGAGCAGGCGGGCGCGCACCACGGTCACGTTCCACGGCTCGCCGCGGTTGACCTCGTTGACTACCGCCGGTGGCACCTCCGGCTTTTCGGCGACTTCCAAGCCACCGAAGAGCCCAGAAGCCGCCAACGCAGCAGCACCGGTGCTGACTCCCAGCCACCGGAGCGGTATCGCAACTAACCGAGCGCCCAGCCCTCTCGGGCCCGCGCCCGGCCCCCCGCCGTCGCCTGACACGTTTTCGGAGCATAGAGGCCCACGGCGACCCCGGCTAGTCGCCGTCTCACGGCTGCCGTAAGCCGCAACGTCGCCAGGCGTGGCGACACGACGGGTAACTCCATGTGTACCGGCACGATCCCGGGAAGATGCGCCCTCGAGCGGCCTCTGTGGTCTTCGTGATCAAGGAGACAACGCCGTTGAGTTGAGCATTGCGGCACTCTGTCCAGGCGGCAGCGGTGCGAAGGGGACAAACTGGTCGTCGGTCGGGCGCCAGCGGTGCCCGACCGACGGCGATGGACCTCGACGCGACGCTGAGCCGCCCTCTCGGCGGCGTCGATCAAGGAGATCTCCATGGATCAAGGGCGAATACACGCGGAAGAGAGATCCAACCGCGTGCATTCGCCCTTGATCGACGCGAGGGGCGTGGCGACACGCCGTAACGCAGCGCCGGCGCGCCGCGCGGGGCGCAGCGCGAGTACGGGGCGCAGTGCGCGGGGGCGCGGCGGGGGGTTAGTGGAGGTCGGGGTAGGGCCAGCCGTTGGGGACGCAGCCGTGCATGCCGTAGATCTGGGTCTGCATGACGGGGGCGGGTTTTCCTTCCCCGGGACAGTTCACGTGGCCGTGACCTAGGAAGTGACCTACCTCGTGGTTTACCACCAAGTGACGGTACGTGTAGGTGTCGCCGTTGTAGGAGGGGATGGCCAGTTCCCACCGTTTCAGGTTGATCATCACGTTGGGGCCGCCTCGGCAGGAGACTTCGCCGCCCGTGTCCAGGCCGTAGGAGCCGCACACCTCGTCGACGGTGTCGGGGGTGGCGAGTCGCACCACGAAGTCGACCGATCCGGCGCGCGGGCGCTGGAACGCCCATCGGCCGCGTCCCGTCCAGCCTCCGGGGTCGGCCAGGATCTTGTCGACCCACTCGGCGAACTCCGCCGGGTCTTCGTCGATCCCCCGTTCGACCTCTACCCGGTAGCGCAGGACCTTGCCGGTGCCGACGCGAGGCGCGCTGCCGCCGGCTTTCCGGAACGTGCCCTCGCCGCTCTGCGGAATCGGGGGCGGCGTCGGAGATTCGGAAGGCGTGACTGACGGTGGGGGCGGCAAGGCTGCCTGCGTACCATCGCTGTCTCGGATCGCGAAGCCGGCGGCTCCGAAGAGGAGCCCGCCCGCGACGGCGGCTGCGGCCGCCAGTGAGCTACGCACGGGTCTGCTCCCGTTTCATGCCCGGACGGTATGTATGGGGCAATGAAGAACCTATGATTTTGCTGTCAGTCGGCCGACCCGATCGGTAGCGAACAATTTCTTCATAGGATCTTCATCATGGTGCCGGGCACTATAGGAGTCCTATGAGCGCGCGCATCCTGGTCGCAGAAGACGACCCCAAGCAGGCGAACCTGGTCCGGGTGTACCTGGAGCGTGACGGCCACAGCGTGTTACTGGTCGGCGACGGTCGGACGGCGCTTGAGCAGGCCCGATCGCGCCGCCCGGACCTGGTGGTGCTCGATGTCATGATGCCGGTCGTCGACGGCATGGACGTGTGCCGGATCCTGCGGTCGGAGTCGAAGGTGCCGATCCTGCTGCTGACCGCCCGTTCGACGGAAGACGACCTGCTGCTCGGCCTCGACGTGGGCGCCGACGACTACATCACCAAGCCCTACAGCCCCCGTGAGCTGACCGCGCGGGTGCGCGCGCTGCTGCGCCGTGCGGGCACCGTCACCGCCGGTAACCAAAAAATTCTGCGCGTCGGCGAGCTGGAGATCGATGCCGGTCGGTTCGAGGTACGCGTGGAGGGGCGGCCGATCGTCCTGACGGCGAAGGAGTTCGGGATCCTGGAGGTGCTGGCGGCCGAGCCGGGGCGGGTGTTCACCCGGGCTCAGATCATCGACCGGGCGTTCGGGTTCGACCATTATGTGCTGGAGCGCACCGTGGACGCGCACGTCATGAACCTGCGGCGCAAGATCGAGGCCGACGCCGCGGAGCCGCGTTACGTGCAGACGGTCTACGGCCGGGGATACAGGCTGGCGGAGTCTTGAGCTTTCGCCTGCGCGTACTGGGGCTCGTCATGCTGGTCGCGATCACCGCGATCGGGGCGACGGCATGGCTGACCCTGCGCCAGGCGTCCGAGCAGATCACCGAGTCGGCCACCGCTGACCAGGAGGTCACCGACCTGGTCCACGAGGAACTGCTCAACTACGCGCGGACCCACGGCACCTGGGAAGCGGTGCCGTCGCTGGTGTCGGACCTCGGCCAGCGAACCGGCCAGCGCCTGAATCTCGCGACCGAGTACGGCGAGGTGGTGGCGGACACCGACCAGCTCAGTGGGCGTACGGCCCGTGAACTCGGCACCACCGTGACCCTCGTCGACCCGCGTCCCGTGCTGACGTTTCGGGATGGCGAGGACCCGAAGAACGCGATGCTCGTGACGCTCAAGTTGATCAGCAACTACCGCTACGGGGTGCGGCTCGCGGCCTGCCAGACCCGTAACAGCGCGCCGATCGACATGACCGTCGACTCGTACGGCGTCCCCTCCTATCGGACGACCGAGATGCTTCCGCAGTGCATCGACTTCGCCAGCGAGTCCCAGCGCGATACGGCCCAGGATCAGCAGCGGGTCAACGCCTGCCTGGACTCGGCGTCCGGCCGGCCGCAGGCGAACGCGGTGCGTCCCGAGCCAATCGTGACGCCGGGGGAGGAGACGCTCACCACGTGCCTGGCGCGGGTCTTCAACGAGCAGGTCGGCGACGTGTCGGCGGTGCCGCTGCGGGTCACGCTAGGCGTCGGCGGCGAACCGTCGCGCCCGCTCTCGGCCGGACCGATGCTCCTCGCCGCGGTCGGTGTGGCGATTCTCGCGATCGCCGGCACCGCGCTGCTGAGCCGGCGGGTACTGCGGCCGATCGCCCGCCTCACCGATGCCGCGGGCCGGCTCGGCCGCGGTGACCTGGCGAGCCGGGTCTCGGTATCCGGTGGCGACGAGGTGGCCGAACTCGGCCGCTCGTTCAACCGGATGGCCGACTCGCTCCAGCGGGCCGAGGAGCGCCAGCGCCGGCTGGTGGCCGACGTGGCGCACGAGCTGCGAACGCCGCTTGCCAACCTGCGCGGCTACCTGGAGGCGCTCAAGGACGGCGTGATCGCGCCCGATACCGAGCTCTTCGCGTCGCTGCACGAAGAGGCGGTGCTCCAACAGCGGATCGTCAACGACCTGCAGGACCTGGCGCTCGCCGAAGCGGGCACGCTGGCGTACCACCGGGTCGTCATCGACCTCGCCGAGCTGCTGGAGACGGCTCGGACCGCGCATCTGGCGGTGGCGGAGACCGCCGGGGTACGGCTGGCGGTGGCGGTGCACGAAGCGGTGCTGGTCAACGTCGACCCGGACCGGATGCGGCAGGTTTTCGGCAACCTCATCTCCAACGCCATCCGGGCCACGGCGGCGGGTGGAAGCGTGACCCTGACCGCCGGCCATATGGGCGGCTCAGTGGTGGTGCGCGTGGCCGACACCGGCACCGGCATTCCCCCCGAGGCGCTGCCGAACGTGTTCGACCGGTTCTGGCGGGGCGACCAGGCGCGCGGCCGGCGTACCGGCGGCAGCGGGCTGGGTCTGGCGATCGTCCGCCAGATCGTGACCGACCACCACGGCACGATCGTCGCCACCAGCCAGGTGGGTGTCGGCACCACGTTTACGCTGACGTTGCCGCCCGCATCCGCACGCGCAGACGCAGAGTCGACAGTAGTGCTACCACAGCCGTCGCGAGGATGGTGAAGATGAGGCCGTGCACGAGGCCCCTGACGAGGTACTCGTCGCCGGTGTGGTCGACGGCGTAGGTGCCGATCTCGCGGCTGGACCAGAACGGCGTCACCTTCGTCAGCGCGTCGGCTGGGTCGATCATCATCTGCACACCGACCACCACCAGCAGAAGCAGCGTGCCCTCCAGCTCGCGCGGCACGATCGCCCCGATGAGCAGCCCGAACGGCGCGGCCACCGTCACGGCGAACAGCATCGCCAGCGCCACCGCGCCGAGCCGCACCTGGTCGCCGTGGTCGATCGCGACGAGCGCGAAGAACGGCGCCGCGACCACGAGGCCGAGCAGCCACATCGCGGCGAGCCGGCCGAGATAGAGGTGGTGGCTGGCGTACCCGGACAGCCGCAGGCGCGGCTCGATCGGCCGGCTGGTGCCGCTGGCGAACAGCGCCGCCGTGCTGACCGCCCACGCGAGGCCGATCAGCAGGAACCGGATCGACTGGCCGACCTGGTCGCCGCGGCGCACCAGGTAGAAGGCCAGCGGTAGGGCGAGCAGCAGAGCGAGTACCGCGCGGCGGCGCACCATCTCGCGGATCGCCATCTCGGCCACGGTCAGGATCTTCATGCGGCCGCTCCTTCAGACGCGGGTGTCAGGTCGAGTACCTGGTCGACCTGGTCGAGCTGGCTCAGTAGGTGGGTCACCACGACGACCGCCCGGCCCTCGTCGCGCCAGCGCCAGACGTGCTGCCAGAAGTCGAGGTACGTGCCGCGGTCGAAGCCCTGGTACGGCTCGTCGAGCAGCAGTACGTCGGGCTCGCCCATGGACGCCATGACGAGGTTGAGCTTCTGCCGGGTGCCCCCGGACAGGTGACGCGTCTGGACTCCGGCCGCTGGCCGCCACTGGAGCGAGGCCGCGCCGGCCCGGCCGATCTGCTTGGAGCGCTCGCGGTCGAGCCCGCGACCGGCCCCGATCAGCACGAACTGTTCGTCGGGGAGGAGGAAGTCATACGTGCCGGCGTCCTGCGGGCAGTATCCGAGGCGGCCGTCGAGCGTCACCTCACCGGAGTCCGGTGCGAGCAGCCCGGCGCAGATGCGCAGGAAGGTGCTCTTGCCAGCGCCGTTCGCGCCGACCACGGCGGCCACCTCGCCGGCCCGTACCGTCAGGTCGACCGAGCGCAGGATCGTGCGCCGGCGGTACCGCTTGGTGATGCCGCGGGCCGACAGGCGTACCCGGCCGGGCGCTGGACGGGCCGGCCGGCCGTACCGCGCCGCCAGGCTCTCCGCGACCGCTGCCGCGTACCCCTCCGGCGTGCCGAACGCTCGCAGCGCCGGCTGCCCGCTGTCGCGCAGGTGTGCCGCCGCCTCCGCGACGACGTGCCGGACCGCGTCCGGTGCTAGCTGGTGCCGGGCCATCTCCTGCCCGAGCGTCCACAACCATCTGTCGTTGTCCATGGTCACCTCCGGATTACCGCGTCGACGTGGCCAGCGAACACGGACCAGTCGGCGGAAAGCCGCGCAACGGCCTGCTTGCCGTCCTCCGTGAGCCGGTAGTACTTGCGTGCGGGGCCCGAGCCACCCTCGCGCCACTCGGCCGCGATCAGGCCGGTGCGCTGGAGGCGCAACAGCACGGGATACAGCGTGCCGCCCTGAATCTGGCCGAATCCGGCCTCGTCGAGCGCCTGCGCCAGCTCGTATCCGTAGGACTCCCGCCGGCCCAGCAGGGCCATCACGCAGACGTCGAGGACGCCGCGCAGCCACTGGCCCCGCCGTTCCTGATCCACACGGGAGAAGGTAGCACAGCTATCTAGATGGCACAGGTACCTAGGTAGCGCTGCCATCTAGTTGCCGCCAGTCGTCCGGGCCGTCCAGCATCAACCGGACGGCCTCGTACGCCTCGTCTTCGCTGTCGAACTCGTAGAAGCGGGACACGCCCTCGGCTCCGCCCGCACGTTGCTCGACGAACCACTGGTCGGCGTCCGCGCGCAGGTACACATCCCGGCGCGCGAGCCGCCCCCATTTGCCGTTCCACCAGTGCTTTCGCTGCTCCATGGCAGCACTGTATAGAACAGATGTTCGACTATCTGCGCGGGTCCACCTGCTCGGGAACGCTGCGGCGCGCCACGAGCGCGTCGCGGATCTCGGTCAGCAGCTGGACCTCTTCGCTGGGTGCGGCGGGCGGGGGCTCCTCGCCGCGTCGGCGCCGTTCGGCGAGCTTGTTCATGGGGAGCACGACGAGGAAGTACAGCGTGGCGGCGGTGAGGAAGAAGGTGATGAGGCCGTTGATGAAGAGCGGTACGTCGAAGTAGATCCCGCGGATCGTGAATCCGCCCGCTTTGACGCCTTTTCCGCCTGAAACGAGGCGGATCAGCGGCTCCAGGAATGCCTTGGTGAAGGCGCCGACGACCGCGGTGAACGCAGCGCCGATGACGATGCCGACCGCCAGGTCGACGACGTTGCCGCGCATGATGAAGTCTTTGAAGCCCTTAAGCATGCCCAGCAACCTATGCCTAATCGGGCTAGACCTCTAGGAACGCCCCGGCTTCGGCTGCCGCCCGCTCGGGATCACCCGCTCGGATGGCCGCGACCAGCCGCCCGTGGTCCACGTATCTGTCCTGGTGCAGCGTGGCGCCCACGCCCTCGGCGATCGTCGCCCTCGTCGCGGCGCCGAACGACGCGTACAGCTCCGCCAGCATCGCGTTGTGCGCGGCGGCCACGATCGCCGCGTGCAGCACGGCGTCGGCCTCGACAAAATCGGCGACCCGGCCTGATCGCCACGCGGCCTCGCGGTCGGCGAGCGCGCCGTCGAGCGCCGCCATGTCTTCCCGTGTACGCCGCTGCGCCGCCAGCCGTGCCGCCTCGACCTCGAACGCCCGGCGCACCTCGACAGCCTCGGCCACCTGCGCGCTGGCGAGCCGGCGGGACACCGCACCGGACAGCTCGTCGGCGGAGACGACGTACGTGCCCGAGCCCTGCCGGCACTCCAGCACCCCGGCGTGCACCAGCGCCCGCACCGCCTCCCGGACTGTGTTGCGCCCCACGCCGAGCGCCTCGACGAGCTGCGGCTCGGTCGGGATGCGGCCGCCCACCGGCCACGCACCGGTGCTGACCTGCTCGCGGAGCTGGTCGATGACCTGGCGCACGAGCGTCGGCCCACCTCGTGGCTGTGTCCGTCCACCCGGTGGCAGTGTCTGTCCACCCCGTGGCATTGGTTACATCACCCGACCATAAATCATCCCATGATTCTAGACTCGAACAATCATGACTGCCCCCGCCGCCACCCGCACTCAAGGCACCGCGCTGGTCCTGGCCGGCATCCTGCTCGTCGCCGTCAACCTGCGCACCGCCATCACCAGCCTCGGCGCACTCCTCGACGAGGTACGCACCGGGCTGCAGCTCTCCGGCGCGATGGCGAGCGCTGTCACGACGATGCCGACGATCGCGTTCGCGGCGTTCGGTGCGCTCACCCCGGTGCTGGTACGCCGGTTCGCGCCGAGCCGGGTGCTCTTCGTCGCCATGGTGGCGCTGGCCGCGGGCGAGGCGATCCGGGTGGTCACCGGCTCCACGGTCGTCTTCGTGGTCACCAGCGCGCTCGCGCTCGCTGGCATCGCGGTCGCGAACGTCCTGCTCCCTTTGCTGGTCAAGCAGCACTTCCCGGACCGTGCGGGGCTTGTCACCGGTGCGTACACGGTCGCGCTGACCGCCGGCGCCACCGTGGCCGCCGCGTCGGCGGTGCCGATCGCGGACGCCTTCGGCTCGTGGCGGGCCGGGCTCGGCGCGTGGACCGTGCTCGCGGCGGTCGCCGTGCTGCCGTGGCTGCCGATCGTGCGCCGCTCCAGGCCCGGCCGGGCCGCCGCCCTGCCCGCGCCGGCCAGCCGGATACAGCCGGGGCGCACGCGGGTCGGCTGGGCCATGGCGCTCTACTTCGGCACGCAGTCGCTGAGCGGGTACGCCACGATGGGCTGGCTGGCGCAGCTCTTCCGGGACTCCGGGTACTCGCCACAGACGGCTGGACTGCTGCTCGCCGGGGTCACCGCGGTCGGGGTACCGGTGGCGCTGGCCATGCCGACGCTGGCGACCAGGCTGCCCAGCCTGCGCCCGCTCGTGCTGACCCTCTCCGCCGCGATGATCGCGTCGTACGTGGGGCTGGCCGTGGCACCGCACGGCGGCGCGCTGTTCTGGGTGGTGCTGCTGGCGATCGGGCAGGGCGCGTTCCCGTTGGCGCTGGTCGCGATCGGGCTGCGTGCCCGCACTGCCGAGGGCACCGTGGCACTGTCCGCCTTCACACAGAGCACGGGTTACCTGATCGCCGCGCTGGGGCCGCTGCTCGTCGGCGCCCTCTACGAGGCGACCGCCGGCTGGACGGTACCGATCGCGCTGCTGATCGCGGCGGCGGTGGTCCAGACGGCGGCCGGCCTGGCGGTGGCACGCCCGCGCTACGTCGAGGACGCCACCCCCTGATCAGGGCGTCCCTCAAGTCGCCCTAACGACTTGAGGGATGAACGGTCCGAGTCGCTGCGCGGCGCTCGCGCACGACGGCGGATGCGACTCGGACTGTTCACAGCCCTGATCACGCTGTTGGCGTCGGGGTTGGCTTCAGGACCTCGCACGCCTTGGTCGCCTCCGTGGTCTTCGCGTCGGCGAGGCAGTTGCGGTAGGCGGTGTCGGCCCGGCCGCCACCGCGCTGGCCGCCCGGACCGCCCTGACCGCCACCGGGGCCACCGGTCGGCATGACCGACTGGCACGCCGCCTGCGCCTTCTCCCAGGTCGCGTCGTCGACCCCTTCGGGACGGAACCTGCCGCCGCCCGGTCCGCCCATCCCACCGCCCGGACCGCCCGTCGGGCGAGTGGACGGGTCACCCGACGGGCGGTTCGTGGGCCGGCCCGACGGAAACGCCGTCGGGCCGTTCGACCCGTCCGGGCGGGGCTGGCCGGACGCCGCGGTGTCGGGTACGTCGATGCCCTGCTCGCGCAGGCAATTCAGGTACGCGGTGAAGCCGTTGCCGCCGTTGGCGGTACTCGTGCCGCTGTCGCCGCCATCGGAGCCGCAGGCGGCTGCGAACAGCAGCGCCGCGGACCCGGCGGCCAGTGCCAGGGGCAGTCGCAGTCGACGGTTCACTGGGCCTCCAAATCGTTGGGGTCGTGCCGCGGGGCCTGGGGGTGCTCCGCGGCACGACGGCTCAGCCAAGCGGTGGGACCTCGGCGACACGTCAGGCCAAGCTCGGAGAAAGCTTCAAATCGACTCCCAGCGAACTCCGAGGCGTGGCCGAGCGAGCGGTGAGGAGTACCCGTGACACTCGCCGTCCATGGGTATGCGTGGGCGGCGGTGGGTGGTGGCCGGCGTGGCGGTCGCGGCCGCGGTGGGTTTGACCTCGGCCGGCGCGTACGCGCTCACTGGTGGCGAGCCGGCGGCCGCCCCGACGACCAGCACCGTCAAGGTCGACCGGGGTGAGGTGGCGACGGCGGTCGCGACCACCGGCACGCTGGAGCCGGCGCAGACCCGCAGCCTCAGCTTCGCCGCCGCTGGCACCGTCACCGAGGTCAAGGTGCGGGCGGGCGATCAGGTCACGTCCGGCCAGGTACTGGCGACGATCGACGCCGCCAACGCGCAGGAGAAGGTCGACGATGCCACGGAGTCGCTGGACGAGGCGCAGTCCGCGTTGGACGAGGCGGAGTCGACGCAGGTCTGCACGGTCGCGCCGTCGCGGTCTCCCTCGCCCTCGCCCTCTCGCTCTCCCGCACCGTCGGCCTCGGCTACTTGTGCGCGTTCGTCGGGCCGGGACACGATCTTGAGCGCCGAGCAGCGGGTCATCAGCGCCAAGAAGGCGCTGGCGGAGGCCAAGGAGCAGTTGGCCGGTACGAAGATCACCGCGCCGATCGCCGGGAAGGTGCTGAGCGTCTCGGGCTCGGTGGGCAGCGAGGTCCGCGGCGGCAGCGCGTTCGTCACGCTCGCCGACGTGGCAGGTATGCAGATCTCGGCGAGCTTTCCGGAGGCGGACGCCGCCCGGCTGGCGACCGGCCTGACCGGCACCGTGACGCTGGCCGACCGGCCGGGCGAGGAGTTCCCGGCCAAGCTGGTGCAGGTCGACCCGGTCGGCACGACCGAAGACGGCGGCACGATGGTGAAGTACGGCGTGGTGCTGGCTTTCGAGAAGGTGCCAAGTGACCTGCTGGTCGGGCAGAGCGCCAACGTGAAGGTCACGACGTCGTCGGTCGCGAACGTGCTCCGGGTGCCCAGCGGCGCGGTGCGCGATGACGGTACCGTGCTGGTGCGCACCGCCACCGGAGACCAGTCAAAGGCCGTTGAGCTGGGCATACGCGGCGATCAGTACACCGAGGTGACGTCGGGACTCATCGAAGGTGACGAAATTGTCATAGGCGCTTCTTAGGTCGCTCCCAGCTAATTCCGAGCTAGCGATCGTAGAGATACTGCGTGACGTCCCGCCTGACCAAGGTCCTCGTCGTCGACGACGAGCCGAACATCTGCGCCCTCCTCTCCGCGACGCTGCGGCTCATCGAGTTCGATGTACGGGTGGCCAACTGCGGCCAGGAGGCCCTGGTAGCCGCCGAAGAGTTCGAACCGGACCTGGTGGTGCTCGACGTGATGCTGCCCGATCTGGACGGGTTCCAGGTCGCGCAGAAGCTGCGGTCCACCGGCGGCCCAGGCGTGCCGGTGCTCTTCCTCACCGCGCGCGACGCCGTCGAAGACCGGATCTCCGGCCTTACTGTCGGCGCCGACGACTACGTGACCAAGCCGTTCAGCCTCGAAGAGGTGGTGCTGCGCATCCGCGCCATCCTGCGCCGCAGCCGCATCGAGCCGGACGGTGAGCCGGACACCGGCGTCCTGCGCTACGCCGACCTGGAGCTCGACGAGGACGCCCACGAGGTACGCCGGGGCAATAAGCTGGTCGAACTGTCGCCGACCGAGTTCAACCTGCTGCGGTACCTGCTGGTAAACGCCGGTCGGGTGGTCAGCAAGGCGCAGATCCTCGACCGGGTGTGGAGCTACGACTTCGGCGGCGACGGCCGGATCGTCGAGTCGTACGTCTACTACCTGCGCAAGAAGATCGACTGCTGGGAGCCGCCGTTGATCCACACCGTGCGCGGCGTGGGGTACGCCCTGCGCCTTCCCAGGTCGCCGGACGAATGAAGGTTCCCCGGTGGCGGCACTGGACGCTGCGGTCGCGACTCGTCCTCGCGGTCGCGGCGCTGGCCGCGGTGGCACTCGTCGTCGCCAACGCGGCTGGCGTGATCGTGCTGCGCCGGTACCTGACCGACTCGATCGACCAGCAGCTCAAAGCGCCGCGCCCGCCCGCCTCCGTCAGGGACGACCGCCCCAACGCGCCCTCGCCCGATACCAGGTACTTCCCGCCCGGGCGCTTCGACCAGTACAAGACGTTGATCCGCTACAACGCCGACGGCACGGTCCAGCCGTCGTACACCACCGACATGTCGCCGCCGGTCCTGGAACCGTTCGACGAGCTGGTCAAGCGTGCCGGCGGCAAGCCATACACCGTCAGCGCGGAAGACGGCGAGAGCTCGTGGCGGGTGAAGGTCACGAGCCGCGAAGACGGCGGGATCACGGTTGCCGCGATCTCGCTCCAGCAGGTCGAGGCGACCGTCGACCTGCTGCTCACCATCGAGCTTGCGGTCATGGTGGCGGTGCTCCTGCTGCTCGGGCTGGTGTCGGCGTACGTCGTGCGCATAGGGCTGCGGCCGCTCACCCGCATCGAACGCACATCAGCCGAGATCACCGCGGGTGACCTGTCGCGGCGCGTCGACGCCGACCCGCACACCGAGACCGGCCGGCTGGGCATCGCGCTCAACTCCATGCTCGACCGCATCCAGACCGAGGTCGCGGCGCGGACGACCTCCGAGCAACGGCTGCGGCAGTTCGTCGCCGACGCTTCGCACGAACTGCGCACACCGCTCACGTCGATCCGTGGCTTCGCTGAGCTGTACCGCCGGGGCGGCACGCCGGCCGGACCCGTGCTCGACGAGACGATGTCCCGGATCGAGTCCGAGGCGGCCCGGATGGGGCTGCTCGTCGAAGACCTGCTGCTGCTCGCCAAGCTCGACAGGCAGCGGCAGCCGCAGCGGCGCCCCGTCGACCTGCTGGCCATCGCCGCCGACACGATCCGCGACGCGCACGCCCGGCGCCCCGACCGGCCGGTACGGCTCGCCGCGCTCGGTGCCGACGACGGGGCCTTCGAACCGGTGACGGTGTTCGGCGACGAGCACCGGCTCCGGCAGGTCGCCACCAACCTCGTGTCCAACGCGCTGCAGCACACGCCGTCGCAGGCCGCCATCACGGTGCGGGTGGGCCGGCTGGCGCGGCTCCGGCCCTGGTACAACCCGGCGGCGGCGATCGGCGCGGAGTTGCCGCCCGCGACGCCGGTCGCCGTGCTGGAGGTCGTCGACACCGGGCCGGGCGTACCGAGCATGCACGCCGAGCGGATCTTCGAGCGGCTGTACCGTGCCGATCCCAGCCGTAACCGGCGCAACGGCGGCTCAGGGCTCGGACTGTCCATCGTGGCCGCGATCGTCAGCAGCCACGGCGGTCGGGTCGAGCTCGACACCGCTCCCGGGCGCGGTTCGGCGTTCCGGGTGTTGCTGCCGACGGGTTCTCAGTCAGCTTTGAGCTAGCGCGGGGGTTGTTCCGAGCAGCCCACACCAGGCTGTCGCCCATGCGTCTACCGCGTGCTGTCTTTGTCAACACCGGGCTCGCCGTGGTGATCGCCGGCGGTGCGGTGTGGGCGTACACGTCGTTCAGCACGGCCGAGGCGGCCGAATCCACCACCGGCAGTACGCGCACCGTCTCCGTGCAGCAGGGCACGGTGACCTCCACCGTGACCGCCTCGGGCAGCGTACAGAGCGCTTCGACCGCCACCGCCACGTTCGGTACCTCCGGCACCGTCACCGAGATCAAGGTGAAGGTCGGCGCCACCGTCAAGAAGGGCGCCGTACTGGCCATAGTGGACGACACGGCCGCGCAGCGGAACCTGGACTCGGCGAAGGCTGAGCTGGAAGCCGCCGAAGACGCGCTCGACCGTGCGGAAGAGGCCGACAGCGACACCTCCGACGCCGAAGCCCAGGTGACACAGGCCGAGTTGGCGGTCGAGGAAGCCGAGGACGGGGTCGCCGGCACGGTGCTCAAAGCGCCCATGGCCGGCACGGTGACCGCGGTGAACGGCACCGTGGGCTCTTCGGCGACCTCCTCACAGGACTCCGATGGCTTTGTGGAGATCGCCGATCTCACCAAGCTGGAGGTCTCCGCGTCGGTGGCCGAGGCGGACGCGACGAAGCTCAAGAGCGGCCAGGCGGCCACGGTCACCTGGAACGCCCTGCCGGACGCCACCGCGACCGCCAAAGTGTCGTCGATCGACCCGAACGCGACGACCGAAAACAACGTCGTGACGTACGGTGTGCTTTTCTCGCTCCAGGACGTGCCCGACAACGTGAAGGCTGGCCAGAGCGTCGAGGTCAGCGTGACCGTGGGCCAGGTCGAAAACGCCGTCTACGTCAACTCGGCGGCGCTCACCAGCGTCGGCAACCGGCATACGGTCACCGTCCTGGAGAACGGCCAGCAGGTCGCCCGCACCGTCGAGATAGGACTAGAAGGCGACCAGGCCACGGAGATCAAGTCCGGGCTGACGGTTGGCGAGCGGGTCGTGGTGCGGACGTCTTCGACCACGTCGACGTCGGGTAACGCGCCCGGTGGTGGCTTCCCGGGCGGGGGCCTCGCGCCCGGTGGCGGTTTCTCTGGCCCCGGCGGCGGCGGGCGGACCGGCGGTGGGCGATGACGGTTCTCGACGTCCGCCGCGTCGCCAAGGTGTACGGCGAAGGTGAGGCGGCCGTGCACGCCCTGCGGGGCGTATCGCTCAGCGTCGAACAGGGCGACTACGTGGCCATCATGGGTTCGTCGGGCTCGGGCAAGTCGACCCTGATGAACATTCTCGGCTGTCTCGACGTGCCCAGCAGCGGCCAGTACCTGCTCGACGGGGTCGACGTGAGCCGCCTCAACGACCGTCAACTCGCGCTCGTGCGAAACCGCCGGATCGGGTTCATCTTCCAGTCGTTCAACCTCATCCCGCGTACCACGGCACTGGCCAATGTGGAGCTGCCACTGGCGTACGCGGGCGTGAAACCGGCGCTGCGGCGCCGCCGTGCGCGGGTAGCCCTCGACATGGTGGGTCTGGCGGACCGGGCGGACCACGAACCCAACCAGCTTTCCGGCGGTCAGCAGCAGCGGGTCGCGGTGGCGCGGGCGCTGGTCACCGAGCCGGCGCTGCTGCTCGCCGACGAACCCACCGGCAATCTCGACAGCCGGTCCACAGAGGACATCCTGGCGATCTTCGATCAGCTCAGCGCCGCCGGTCGCACGATCCTGATCATCACGCACGAACCCGACGTCGGTGCGCGCGCCACGCGGCTGGTCAAGCTCTTCGACGGGCAGATCGCCTCCGACGAGCGCCAGATGAGGGTCGCGGCATGAACGTGTGGGAGGTGTTCCGGTTCGCGGTACGCGGCATCGGCGCCAACAAGCTTCGCTCCGGCCTGACCATGCTGGGCATCCTCATTGGCGTGGCCGCCGTGATCCTGCTCGTCGCCGTGGGAAACGGCTCCGCGCAACAGGTCGCCGACCGCATCGAGGCGCTTGGCACCAACACGCTCACCGTGCAAAGCACATCGCGTGGTGGGTCGTCGCCGCTGACCGTGCAGGTCGCCCAGGCGCTCAAGGATCCGGTACTGGCACCGGACGTGGCGTCGGTATCGCCGGTCGTCAGCACCTCCGCCACACTGACGTACCAGGGGACTGACCACTCGGTGCAGCAGTTCGTCGGCAGCTACGCCACATACTTCACCGCCTCGAACTCGCCGATCGGCCGCGGATCCGGCTTCACGACAGCGGATGTGGAAGCGGGCCGGCGGGTTGTCGTCATTGGACAGACAGTCGCCGAGGAGCTGTTTCCCGGGATGGACCCGATCGGCCAGGAACTCACCGTCAGCGGGGCGCTCTTCACCATCGTCGGCGTGCTCGCCGAGAAAAGCTCATCCAGTGGCTTCCAGGACGCCAACGACGTCGCGATCGCGCCGCTCACCGCCGTGCAGCAGGCCCTCACCGGGTACGGCTCGCTGACCTCCATCGTCGTCGAGGCTTCCGCGCCCGAGCGGGTCTCCGACGTACAGGCTCAGATAACGACGATCCTCAACCAACGACTCAAGGTCGAAGCCACCTCCACCTCGACGCCGTACCGGATCCAGAACGCGTCTCAACTGCTGGAGACGCAGACCGAGACCGCCGATACATTCACCACCCTGCTCGGCGCCGTCGCCGGCATCAGCCTGCTCGTCGGCGGCATCGGCATCACCAACATCATGCTGGTGACCGTCACCGAACGGACCCGCGAAATCGGCATCCGCAAAGCGCTCGGCGCGCCCCGCCGGGTCATCCTCACCCAGTTCCTCGCCGAAGCCACCATGCTCAGCCTCATCGGTGGTGGACTGGGTGTCGCCGCGGCGCTCATCGGCAGCAATTTCACCATCGTCGGCATCCAGCCGGTCATCGTTCCCAGCTCGATAGCGCTGGCGCTGTGCGTCTCCGTCGCCATCGGGCTCTTCTTCGGCAGCGTCCCGGCCAACCGTGCCGCCGGGCTCCGGCCGATCGACGCTCTCCGTTACGAATAGGAGCACGCTGTGACCTCACTCGAGGTGGAGTTGGCCGCCGCCGCGAGCCAGCGGTGGTGGAACCGGTGGACCGTGTACCTCGTCGGCGCCACACTGGTGCTCGGCGGTTTCATCGGCGGCATCGAGATGCAGAAGGCGTACGGCTCGTCGGCGTCGCCGGCCGCGTCCGGTCCACAGGGACAGCGCGGCGGCGGCAACGGGGGCTATGGCGGTTTTCCCGGTGGCGGCGCCGTCCCATCCACGGCCGCGTCCCGTCCCACGACCGGCACCGTGAAGCTGGTCGACGGAACCACCGTCTACGTGCAGACCGAATCCGGTGAGATGGTCACCATCCGCACCAACGGCGAGACCGCCGTCGCGGTGGCAGGGGCGTTGAAGGACCTCAAGGCCGGTGACAAGGTCACTGTGCAAGGCCAGACCGACAGCGAGGGTACTGTCACCGCCACGACGGTGACCGAGTCCAAATAGGACATCGTTGCGGGCGGCGATCAACGGGGTACGCGTAGTAGCGTGAGCCGTCATGCGCCCGTGCCGTCTTCTCGTCATCGGTATGGTGTGCGCCGGGCTGGCGCTGGTGCTCACCGCGACCGCGGCGGCCTTTGTCTGGCGCGCGCTGACCGGCCCTGACATCGGGGCGGCCGCCGACACCCTGCGCGGTGCGCCCGCGGTCAAACTGGCCGTGGTCTACGAGGCCCCCGACGGTCGCCACATAACGGGAAACTTCGTGGTGACCGCCGACCGCTACGCCAGCGGCACCATCACCGACCCTACGGCCGGCCGCGCCGAACTACTCGCCGGCCCGGGCGGAATCGCCGTCCGCGGCGACGCCTCCTTCTGGGCCCGACGCGCGCCACGACCGCTCAAGCGCGTGACCGACCGCTGGATCAGGCCCGAGCCCGACATGGCGTACCCATTGGACCTGGCGGCGGCGCTCAACCCACGCGCACTGGCCGACCTGGTCGAATCCGTCGGCCAGCACGGCTCCACCGCCGACACCACCGCCGACACCACCGACACGGTCGCCGGCCAACGCGTCGTAACCGTCACCGCCGGCGACTGGACCGCCCTGCTAACCGCCGACAAGCCACGCCGGCTGGTGTGGCTCGGCGGCCCAATCCACGACCGCGCCCTCTCCAAACCCGTCGCCCTCGCCCCCGCTGCGCTGGGGCGGCCGGGTTTTGCGTCCGCTGCGCTGGGGCGGCCGGGTTTTGCGTCCGCTGCGCTGGGGCGGCCGGGTTTTGCGTCCGCTGCGCTGGGCGGGCCGGCGCCCGCTGACCCGATCGCTCGGCCGCCGTACGCGGCGATCCTGCCCGAGCCGACCACAGCAACGGCGGCCGAAGGAGTACGCGAGGCCGTAGCCAAGGTCATGCCCGATGGCGGCTCCTCCGGCCCGCCCGCGATCGCCAACCTGCCGGCCGCTCTGCCCATCTTCGAAACCAAAATCAACTCAAGTGACTGCACCTCCCCGGTCTGCACCTGGTCGGTGACCGTGACCAACGTCGGCACCGCACCCGGCCAAGCCACGGTGCATGCGTTCGCGACACCCGGCATGAAGGGTCCGAAGTCGTTCCCGCTCGGCACCCTCGCTCCCGGCGCGGAGCAGACCACGACGGTGATGCCCTTCGACAACCCGGCCCCACGAGCACAGCGCGGCCAACGGACCCAAGTCTTCGTCGACTACCTGGCGTGGGTCGACAGCCCAACCCTGTACGGCGATGACAGCGATGTGCTGCGAAGGCTCGGGTCGCTCGGCATCAACCCCAACCAGGACCTGCCGCAGATCGACCCGGCCTACCAGTCCACTGTGCTCCGCGCCGCCGACCTGATGACCCGCAACCTGAGGCGAGACCAAACGGAAGGCCTAAAGAAGGCGGTCGACGCAGTCCACGACGCGGTCAGGTTCGGCATGCTCCCCGAGCTTAAAGTCATCGTCGACTCCGGCCGCCTCCTCAACCCAGAAGGCCTGACAGCCCGCCTGCCACAAGCCGACACAAACACCCTCCCAAACTCCACCCAGCAGCCCGACCCAGGCAAGATCGGTGTGCGCCGTGAGATCGAACAGGCGGCCGAGATTCTGCGTCAAGACCCAAGAGCCAAAGTGATCCTCGACGGCTACATCGAGGTGGATGGCACGAGGTATGGCGCCGACGTCTTCGACACCAGCAACAAACGCGCCTACCAACTCAAATCCGTAAGCTCGAGTAAGTTGATCGCAAACGTCAACGCCGCCGTTGACCAACTCAACGGTAGGGGCAACCCGCATGGTGCGACCCAAGTGATTCAGGACGCCCCGCCGGGATACACGAAAATTGCGGTCATCTACCTTGAGCCCCGGAGTCTGAAATTTCACCAGGGCACGAAGGAGACGTTGCAAGCGTTCCTGCATAACAAGGTGCAATTGCAGGTATGCAAAGATGGAACGCCTCTCATAGATCAGTTGGTCCTGGTGAGTGCGCGGGGTGTCTTTCAGTGGCCTAAGGAGGAGTTCCATGTCTTCGGACCTCCCTGTTAACAACTGGAACAGCTTCGACAGCGACGAGGTCTGCTGGTGGACCGCTACCTTCCCTTGGGCGCTAGACGCCGGTGCACTGATCCCCTGGCAGGATGCTGTACTTGACGCCGGAGAGCGTACTGGAATATATCGAGTGGAGGCGGCCGAATGGATGGAGTACCGCCGCCACCTGGACGGTTCGATCAGCGCCTTTATCAAGGCGCATCTTGACCGACTCTCCATCTCGAACCCGCGATTTCCTGCCGGGTTTCTGTTTGGTGACGACATGCGTTACGACGAACACAAGCTGATTGTGTCGACGCGCCTCGACTACATGGCTTCCGATGACGAGGTGGCCGACCGTTGGGTTCAAGACATGCGGGAGTTCGGGCTCGCCGTCGGTCTTCCTCACGCGTTTCCATATCGGCCGTTTGACGTGGACGTCGACCACGGATACGAAGGCTCACCCGATATGGAAGAGACCTGGGCGACCTTCAGCACGTCGACGGATATTTGGTTTCCGTGGAATTCGCCGATGGGGCGTTCCGGTGTGCCGCGCGGCGAGCCGCTGGACAACCGGGTGCTGTCGAGGCTCAACGGGGCCCGGCTCAACGCGTTCCTCGGCGAGGTCCGAGAGGCGACGCTCGCCGCCGGCGGCACCTGGACGTGCGCGCCGTGGCGCGACGAGCGGCAGGCGAACGAGTTCGGGGTCGTGCTGGACGCACCCAAGCCTGCCCGACTCTAGCCTCGCTCTGGTTGTCCAGATCTTGGTTCTCGACCGTCGCCTATGACGACGGTGGCGCTCCAAGATCTGGCGGTTGTGACGCGACTGCCTGGGCGCAAGATCCCCTGCGACGCATCGAGCGGGTCGGAGCCCTCATCAGGTGCGGTCGCGCACCATAGCCAAGACGCTTCGGTGCCGGAGGGTACTGAACGCAACGGCGGCATCGGCAGACAATGGCTGCCGGAGCGCGGCGCTCCCGGCCCTGCCATCCGCGGCGCTCCGGGGCCTTCAAACCCACGGCGCTGCTTGACGTGGCGACGCCGATCAAGGAGGTTTGCCACGATCAAGGGCGAACGCACGCGGAAAAGAGATCGAAGCACGTGTTTTTGCCCTTGATCGACGAGAACGGGCGGCGCGGCGTGGCGCGGGCGCGGCGGGCGGCGTGGCGCGGGCGCGGCGGGCGGCGTGGCGCGGGCGCCGGGTGGTGCGGTGCGGTGGAGTGGAACGGAGGAGATGGCGTGGCGCGGGTTGTTGGAGCGGTCGATCAAGGGACTACCAGTACGAGATTCATGGTCTTTGATCATTCAGGGAACGTTGTGGGGGCGCACCAGCTCGAACACGAGCAGATCCTGCCCAGGGCCGGTTGGGTGGAGCACAACCCGCTGGAGATCTGGGAGCGCACGTCGGCCGTCATCGGTACCGTCATGAACGCGCACGGCCTGAGCGCGTCAGACCTGGCCGCGCTCGGTGTCACCAACCAGCGCGAGACCGCCGTGGTGTGGAACAAGCGCACCGGCCGGCCGTACTACAACGCGATCGTCTGGCAGGACACGCGTACCGATCAGATCGCTGCGGCTCTCGACCGCGACGGGCGTGGCGACGTTATCCGCGCGAAGGCTGGCCTGCCGCCCGCGACGTACTTTTCCGCTGGCAAGGTGCAGTGGATCCTCGAAAACGTGGACGGGGTACGGGAGGCGGCCGAGCGCGGCGACGCGATCTTCGGCACCACGGACACGTGGTTGTTGTGGCACCTCACTGGTGGGGTCGACGGTGGCGTGCACGTCACAGACGTGACAAACGCCAGTCGCACGATGCTCATGAACCTCGAGACCCTGGACTGGGACGACGAGCTGCTGTCGTTTTTCGGCATCCCGCGGGCCATGTTGCCCGAGATCCGGCCTTCGTCGGATCCGAACCGCTTCGGGGTGACCCGGGCGGGCGGTCCGCTGGGCGGAGAGGTGCCGTTGACGGCCGATCTCGGTGATCAGCACGCGGCTATGGTCGGGCAGGTGTGCTTCGCCGAGGGCGAAGCGAAGAATACCTATGGCACGGGCAATTTTATGCTGCTCAACACGGGTACGTCGATCGTGCGCTCGGAGTCTGGGCTGCTCACCACGGTGTGTTACAAGTTTGGCGACGAGCCACCGGTGTACGCGCTGGAGGGTTCGATCGCGGTGACCGGCTCGGCCGTGCAGTGGCTGCGTGATCAGCTTGGCATCATCAGCGGCGCCGCGCAGAGCGAGGCGTTGGCGGCGCAGGTCGAAGACAGCGGGGGCGTGTACTTCGTGCCGGCGTTCTCGGGGCTGTTCGCGCCGTACTGGCGTTCCGATGCGCGCGGGGTGATCGTGGGGCTGTCGCGGTACAACACGAACGCGCATCTGGCCCGAGCCACGCTGGAGGCGATCTGCTACCAGAGTCGCGACGTCACCGAGGCGATGGCGACGGACTCCGGGGTGCGGCTCGACGTGCTGAAGGTGGACGGCGGGGTGACCGCCAACCGGCTGTGCATGCAGTTGCAGGCCGACATCCTCGGTGTACCGGTGAGCCGGCCGGTGGTCGCGGAGACGACAGCACTGGGCGCGGCGTATGCGGCCGGGCTGGCGGTGGGTTTCTGGAAAAACACCGACGAGCTGCGGCAGAACTGGAACGAGAGCGAGCGCTGGCAGCCGACCTGGTCGGAGGAGCGGCGGGCCGAGGGGTACGCCAAGTGGAAGAAGGCCGTACAGCGCACCCTGGACTGGATCGAGGTCGACTGACCGCGCGCCGATCAAGGGAGATCGCATGGATCAAGGGCGAATACACGCGGAAAGAGATCCAACCACGTGCATTCGCCCTTGATCGACGAAAAGAGAGGGGGCGGCAAGGCCGCGCGAAAGCGCGGCCCGGAAAGCGGAGCGGAGCTCCGCTAGTCGGCGGCGGGCTCGGGGGCGGCGGCCTCGGCCACTGTTGGGTAGGTGTTGAGGACTTCTACCAGGCCGCTCACCTCGAGGATGCGCAGCACACCGCGCTGGGGTGCGGCGATGCGTACCTCGCCACCCGCCTCGTCGCAGCTGTTCTTCGCCCGGACAAACACAGACAACCCGGTCGAGTCGCAGAACGACAGCTCGGACAGATCGAAGACGAGCCGGTTGCGGCCCTTGTCGAGCAAATCGGTGATCTGATCCTGGAGCTGCGGCGCCGTGGCCATGTCGAGCTCCCCGCCAACCGCGACGACCACAACGTCACCGCGCTGTTCGGTGTTCACCGTCAACGACATTCGCGACCTCCCGTACGGGATGAAAGGTACTCCACCCGCCAGGTACGCGCAGTAGAGGGGCGCAAAAGCGCCGTACATTGAGCGTGTGAGCGAGTCAGCGACCATCCTCGTGGCGGACGGCAGCGCCGCCAAACGGGAGCTGCTCGCCAGCGCGCTCGCCCGATCAGGATACGCGGTGATCGAGGCTCGCACCGGGGCGGAGGCGTTGGCTTGCGTCGATGCGGAGTCCGTCGACCTGGTGCTGCTCGACGTCAAGCTGCCCGATCAGAGCGGCTTCGAGGTCTGCGAGCGGATCAAGGAGCACCCGCGGCACGCCGCGCTGCCGGTGGTTCACGTGTCGGAGTTCCCGGTCGACTCGGCCGACCGGTCCAGCGGCGCGGACGCGTATCTCACCGAGCCGATCGACCCGGATGACCTGATCGTCACGGTCCAGTCCGTCCTGCGGTACTACCGGGCCAGGCAGCAGGCGGAAGGGCTCGCGGAGCGCCTTGGTCGGCTCGCCGACACCACCCTGGCGATCAACCTGGCGCCCTCGGTGGCGCGCCTCGTCGAGGCGGCGGCCGCCGGCGCCGCGAAAATCTTCGACGGGCCGGTCGTAGCGACCGCCGAGACCGCCCAGGGTGACCTGCTGGCGGCGGCGACCAACGGCCGGGACGCACCCACCACCGTGCACCTGCGGAAGGCCGACAACCGTCCGGCGGCGGTGGGCACGACCATCCGCGTGGACGAGCCCGCCGCGTGGCCGTTCGTGGCTTGGCCGGCCGGTGACACCGTGACGGTCGCGGTGGCGCGGCTGCGGGCCGACCAGCCGCCGGTCTGCGTCGCGGTGCCGACCAGGACCCAGATGCCTGGGTACCCGGTGCTGCGGCAGCTCGCGCAGGCGGTGGCCGCCGCGACGGCGGCGCAGCGCTCGTTTGACGACGAGCACCGGATCGCCCTGACTCTCCAGCGCAGCCTGCTGCAGCGAAGCCTGCCCGACGTTGCGGGCTGGGACGTCGCTGTGCGATACGAGCCGGCCAGCGCGGACACCGAGGTGGGCGGGGACTTCTACGAGTTGACGGTGATCGACGGTCAACTGCTTGTCGCGATCGGCGACGTGGCCGGCCACTCGCTGCACGCGGCCACCGTGATGGCCGAGGTGCGGCACGCGGTCCGGGCGTATGCGGTGGACGGGCACCCGCCGGCCGCGGTGCTGGCCCGTGTCGACACCCTGTTGCGCCGCCTGCTGCCGGGTGAACTGGCCACGCTGTGCCTGCTGCTCATCGATCCGCGCAACGGCAAGGTGCGGATGGCGAGCGCCGGTCACCCGCCGCCGTTGGTCGCCGCTCGTCGCGGGATCGGGTACAAGGAACACATCGCGCCATTGCTGGGCGTGGCAGCCGATCGCCCTGACGACCTGCGGTTCACGCTGCCCCGCGGCGGCACGCTCATCCTGTACACGGATGGCCTGATCGAAAGACGCGACGCCGACATCGACGCGGGCCTGGCCGCGCTCTCCAGGGCGGCGGCCCGTGTCGACGCGGACCTGGACCGCTTCTGCGAGCGCCTGGTCCGCGAGCTCGCGCCGCCCGCCGCCCTCGACGACATCGCGGTGGTTGCTGTTCGGCGTAACTGAGGGTGAGGGTTGACAGCCACTATTCGCTCGATGAATAGTTGGCCGTGTGTCCACGCCCCACGTCCTCCTCGGCCTGCTCGCCGACGGACCCAAGCACGGCTACGACCTGAAGCGGGCGCACGACCTCAAGCTGCCGCGCGCCAAGCCCGTGGCGTTCGGGCAGGTCTACGCGACGCTCGGCCGGTTGGTGCGGGACGGTCTCGTCGTGCCGGCCGGCCAGGACCGGGACGCGGGACCGGATCGCACGTCGTACGAGCTGACGGAGGAGGGGCGCAACGCGCTGAAGGAGTGGATCGCCGCCGTGGAGGCGCCGATGCCACACCTCTCCAGCGTGCTGCTCGCCAAGGTCGTGGTCGCCCTGCTGGTCGGCGACGCGGACCAGGCACGCGAGTACCTCGCCGCCCAACGCGCGGCGCACACCGTCCGGCTGCGCGAGCTGACCGGCGTGAAGACAGACGCGGCCGCCAGCCTCAGCGACGTGATCGCCGCTGACTTCGGCATCGCCCACCTCGACGCGGACCTGCGCTGGCTGCAAACCACGCTGGACCGGGTCGCCGACCTGCACAGAGAGGTGACCACCCGATGAGCTACCTGAGTGCCCGCGGCCTCGTCCGGTCGTACGGGCGGACACCTGCCCTCCGTGGCGTCAACGTCGATGTCGAAGAGGGCGAGATCGTCGCCGTCACCGGCCCGTCCGGCTGCGGCAAGTCGACCCTGCTGCACTGCCTGGCCGGGATCCTCCGGCCGGACGCCGGTGAGGTCTCCTACCGGGGCCAGCGCATCGACACCCTGTCGGAGGGCGCGCGGGCGGCCCTCCGGCGTACCGAGTTCGGGGTTCTCTTCCAGTTCGGGCAGCTCGTGGCGGAACTGACCGCCGCGGAAAACGTCGCGCTGCCGCTGCTTCTCGCCGGCACGGGGCGGCGAGAGGCGCGAACCGCGGCACTGTCCTGGCTGGACCGGCTCGGTGTCGCCGACCTCGCCGACCAGCGGCCGGGCGAGATGTCGGGTGGTCAGCAGCAGCGCTGCGCGGTCGCGCGGTCGCTCGTCACCGAGCCGCGGGTGCTCTTCTGCGACGAGCCGACCGGCGCGCTCGACTCGCTGGCCGGCGAGCAGGTGCTTGGCCACATCGTGCGGCTGGCCCGCGAGCAGCGCACCACGGTCGTACTGGTCACGCACGATGTCCAGGTCGCGGCGTACGGGGACCGGGAGATCATGTTGCGCGACGGCGCGGCCGATCCGACCGGCCTCGGCACCGTGGCGGCACAGCGGTGAAACCCGGAACACTGGTGCGGCTGGCGCTCGCCGGCACCCGCAGCGACACGGTCCGGGTGGCGCTGACCGGCCTGGCCGCCGGTCTCGCCACGCTGGCGTACCTCGCCGCGCTGACGGTGATCGCGATACCCACAGTGAATGGCGGCGGGAGGGTGTCCCCGCAATACAGGCCCGCGCTGATCGCCGAAGCCGGTCTCCGGCCGGGCGTGGTGATCGTGCTCGTGCTGCTGACTGTTCCGGTGCTGGCCCTGGCGGGTCAGTGCGCGCTGCTGGGGGCGCCGTCGCGAGACCGCCGCCTGTCCGCGATCCGGCTTGCTGGCGCCAGCCCCGGCCAGGCGGTCGCCATCGCCGCGACCGAGACCGGTCTAGCCAGCGTGCTGGGCATGATCGTTGGCGTGGGCGCGTACTTCGGCGGGCGTGCACTCCTGCACCGGCCGGATGCGGATGGCAGGCTGCCACTGCCCACCGATGTCCTGCCTCCGGTCTGGTGGATCGTGCTGGTCTGCGTGGGCATCCCGGTGCTCGCCATGCTGTTCGCGATCCTGCAACTGCGGCGGGTCGCGGTCACGCCGTTCGGGGTGGTCCGGCGGACCCGGACACGGGCTCCGTTGCCGTGGTCCGGTGTACTGATCGCCGTGGGCCTCGTCATCACGGGCTCGGTCATGCCGTTGGAGCGCCAACTCGAAGACGAATCCCGCAACTCGGGCGTGCTCCTGGTGGTGCTCTTCGTGGGACTGGCATGCGCCACGGTCGGCGTGGTGGCGGGTACCGGCTGGATCTCGTACGCGACAGGCTGGCTCATGCACCGCTTCGGTCGCCGGCCAGCGGCCCTGCTCGCGGCACGCCGCCTGATGGCCGACCCCTGGAACGGCAGCCGCACCCTCGCGGCACTCCTGGCGTGCCTCGTCTTCGGCGGCGGGGCCGCTGGCGTGCGCTCGTCGTTCGCCACGCAGTTCGCGGCGGATCAGGAGTCGTACGAGCGCTCCAACCCCGAAAGCGGGATCATCGAGCTGCGCGACACGGACTTCTACTTCGGAGCCTTCAACCTGATCAACGTCGCGATCGCGCTGGGGCTGGTGATCGCCGCCGGGGGGCTGATCGTGGCGGTCGCCGAGTCGATCGTGTCGCGCCGGCGGGCGCACGCCGCACTCGTGGCGACTGGTGTGCCCCGCTCGACGCTGGCGAAGGCCATGTTGTGGCAGTCGCTCGTGCCGGCGGCGGCCGGAATCGTGGTCGCGCTTGCCGTGGGGGCCGCGCTTTCCCAGAGCCTCTTCGGAGACGAGGTCGTTCAGGACGGCTTCACGCTGGCGGTGCCAGTACCCTATGGCGACCTGGTGCTGCTCGGGGCCGGCGCCGTGGCGGCGGTGCTCGCGGTCGTCGGAGTCGGCCTGCTCTTCCTGCGCGCGAGCACGGCGCTGGAGGAGCTCAGAGTGTGACCCGGAGGCCAGTGGAGCGCTCGGTCTCGTGCAGTTCGAGTTCGGCGATCCGGCCTTCCGGCGGGATGTCGTAGACGACCACGCCGGCCACGCGGTTGCCCGGGTTGATCTCGTTGAGGAAGACCTGCTGCTCCGGGTTCGCGAGGATGCCGGCGCCGCTGTCGGCGGCGAAGCGGGAGCCGTCCGGCCCGTACGCGCGCTGCAGCGCGTCGGCGAACGTGGCCGGACGGCTGCCCACGTTGCTTACCGTGAGCTGTACCAGGCAGAACTGCCCGACCGCGGTCTGGTTGATGAACGGGTCGCCGACCTGGACGACGCCGCACTGCACGTCGTGGACCCGGAACTCCAGGTTGCCGTCGCGTCCGGCCTCGCCGAGTGCGACGGTGTCCGCCCGCACGCGCGCGATCCGTTCGTAGACGTCGTCGCCCCAGAGCAGCACCCCGGTGACCACGCCGGTGCCCGCGCCGCAGCACAGCACGGCAGCGGCCACGGCGGCGCCGGCGATGATAGCCAGCCGACCGCGCATCCGCTCGACCCCCTTTGGGCGATTCTAGGCTTTTGTCGCACGAGATAACGGGCAATCTTGGCGGCATGGACCTGATCTCGATCGACGACGTGGAGGCAGCGGCCGGGAGCATCGCCGGGGTCGCTGTCCGCACCCCGCTGCTGCCGTGCCGGTGGGACGGCGAACTCCTGCTCAAGCCCGAAAGCCTCCAGCCGGTCGGTTCCTTCAAGATCCGTGGCGCCACCCACGCGGTGGCGTCGGTGCCGGCTGAACGCCGCTCCCGGGGCGTCGTCACGCACTCGTCGGGAAACCACGGCCAGGCGCTGGCCTACGCGGCACGCGCGGCCGGCGCGCCGTGCATGGTCGTGATCCCCGACGTCGCCCCCGCGGTAAAGATCGAGCAGGTACGCGCGCTGGGCGCGACGGTCGTCCTGGTACCGCCCGCGCGGCGGCTCGCCGAGGCGGAACGGCTGGCCGCCGAGGGTGGGCTGACCCTGATCCCGCCCTTCGACCACAGGGACGTGATCGCGGGACAGGGCACGATCGGGCTGGAGATCATCGCCGACCTGCCCGACGTCGACGTGGTGCTCGTACCCGTCGGTGGCGGCGGGCTCGCGTCGGGCGTCGCCACGGCGGTCAAGGCGCTGCGCCCCGAGGCGGCCGTGATCGGAGTCGAGCCGGAGTACGCGGCGGACGCCCGCGACTCACTGGCAGCGGGTGAGCTGGTCACGTGGCCCGTCGAGCAGACCTACCGGACGATCGCCGACGGGGTGCGCACCAACCTGTCCGAGCTGACGTTCGCGCACCTGCGGGAGCGCCTCGACGCGATCGTGACCGTGAGCGAGGAGGAGATCCGGGCCGCGATGAGCCGCCTAGTGCGGGAGAGCCGGCTGGTCGTGGAGCCGAGCGGGGCGGTCGCCACGGCAGCGCACCTCTTCCGGCGCGACAAGCTGCCGCCGGGCCGCACGGTCGCCGTCATCAGCGGCGGCAACGTCGACCCGGCGCTGCTCGTCAGCGTCGTCTGACCTTCGTGATCAGGGCGTCCCTCAAGTCGTCCTAGCGACTTGAGGGACGCCCTGATCATGGCTTGATCCGGTCGAGGATCCAGGCCGCCACGAACGCCTCTTCCTTCCATGCGTCGTACCGGCCGCTCGGCCCGCCGTGGCCCGCGCCCATCTCCGTCTTCAGCAGGTACTCGCTGGCCGGCGAGGTCGCGCGCAGCCGGGCGACCCACTTCGCCGGCTCGTGGTAGAGCACCCGGGTGTCGTTGAGGCTGGTCACGGCCAGGATCGCCGGGTACTCGACGGCCGCCACGTTCTCGTACGGCGTGTACGACTTCATGTACGCGTACACCTCGGGGTCGTGGAGCGGGTTGCCCCACTCCTCCCACTCGGTGACGGTCAGCGGCAGCGACGGGTCGAGGATCGAGTTCAGCGCGTCGACGAACGGCACCTGCGCCACCACGCCCGTGAACGCGTCCGGCGCGATGTTGGCCACCGCGCCCATCAGCAGGCCGCCCGCCGAGCCGCCCCGCGCGACCAGCCGGTCGGTCGAGGTCCAGCCGGCCTTGACCAGGTGCCGCGCGCAGGCCACGAAGTCGGTAAAGGTGTTCTTCTTGGCGAGCATCTTGCCGTCTTCGTACCAGCGGCGGCCCAGCTCACCACCGCCCCGGATGTGCGCGACCGCGAAGATGACGCCGCGGTCGAGCAGCGACAGCCGGGGGATCGAGAACCAGGGATCCATGCTCGCCTCATACGAGCCGTACCCGTAGATCACGCACGGCGCCGAGCCGTCTTTGGGCGTGCCAGCCTTGCAGACCAGCGAGATCGGCACCCGGGTGCCGTCGTCGGCGACCGCCCAGTCGCGGTGCTGCTCATAATCAGCGGAGTCGAAGGCTGTGCCACCCAGACTGGCGAGCACCGGCTTCTGCTTACGCAGGACCATCTCGCGGGTGGTCAGGTCGTAGTCGTACACCGAGTCGGGGGTCACGAACGAGGCGTAGTGCAGCCGCACGCTCGCCGTGTCGTACTCGGGATTGCTCTCCAGGCCGACGCTGTATAGCGGCTCGGGAAAGGCGATGTCGAACGAGTCGGTGGAGCCGTCGGGGATCACGCGCAGGCCGGTCAGGCCGTCCTTGCGAAGCGACACCACCACGTGGTTGGAGAACGCGTCGACCGACTCCAACCGGGTGCCCGGCGTGTGCGGGATCAGCGTGGTCCAGTCGCCTGGCGCGTCCGCCGACGTGTACGCGAGCGCGAAGTCTTCCGCGCCATCGTTGTGGAGGATAAGGAAACGGTGCCCGTGGTGCTCGATCGAGTACTCGACGCCCTGCCGGCGCGGCGCGATCACCGCGGGCTCGCCGGTCGGGTTGCTGGCCGGGATCACCCGAGCCTCGCTCGTGACCTTGCTGTGCGCCTCGATCACGATGAACTTCTCGGAGCGGGTCAGCTCGACGCCCACCCAGAACCGCTCGTCGTCTTCCTGGAAGACCACCACGTCGTCGCTGGGCGGGGTGCCGATGGCGTGACGCCACACCCGGTACGGCCGCCACGCCTCGTCGACCGTGAGGTAG
This sequence comes from Phytohabitans aurantiacus, assembly GCF_027923225.1. GTDB lineage: Bacteria > Actinomycetota > Actinomycetes > Mycobacteriales > Micromonosporaceae > Phytohabitans > Phytohabitans aurantiacus. The sequence continues at coordinate 246,374 of NZ_BSDI01000001.1, read as the reverse complement.
AACAGCGTCGAGCCGTCGGCCGACCAGGCGCTGCCGTAAAACGCGTCGGGCACCTCGTCGGGCAGTACCTCGCCGGTGCTGAGGTCCTTGACGCGCAGCGTGAAGCGCTCGTCGCCGGCGAAGTCCGTCGAGTACGCCAGCCAGCGCCCGTCCGGGCTCACGTCGAAGGTGCCCAGCGCGAAGAAGTCGTGCCCTTCGGCGAGCGCGTTGCCGTCGAGCAGCACCTCTTCGCCGTCCAGCGGTGCACCGTCCGCTGTGGACGGAGGCGCGGTCTCGCCGTCGCGCACCGCCCGGCGGCACTGGATGCCGTACTGCTGGCCCTCGACCGTGCGCGTGTAGTACCAGTACGCACCCTTGCGGGTCGGCACCGACAGATCGGTCTCCTGCGTGCGCCGCTTCGTCTCTTCGAACAGCGTCTCGCGCAGGCCGGCGAGGTGCGCGGTGGCGGCTTCCGTGTAGGCGTTCTCCGCCTTCAGGTAGTCGATCGTCTCCGGATCGTCCTTGGCGGCCAGCCAGGCGTACTCGTCGACGATCGTGTCGCCGTGGTGGGTGCGCTCGCTGGGGACGCGCTTGGCGACCGGCGGGGTCGCGGCGGTGTCGGTGCTCACGCCGCACCACGTTACCGGGCCGCTACCGGGTGAGCGCGCGCCGCCCGCAGGCCGCACAAAGCGTCGGGAGCGAAGCGACCAGAGCGACTGCGGTCTACAGGGCGGCACCAAGCGCGCGAACAACCCGAGCGAAGCGAGGCAGAGGCGGTAGCGGCGAGGTGGGTCCAGTCGTACACTTGTTCGATGGCAATGGGCGGTCGGGTCTTCCGCGAGCTGGTCGGCATCTGCGGCATCCGGTTCGCCCGGCGCGGCGCCGCGGCAGATGCGGTGGCCGGTGTGACGCCCACCTGGGTCGCCGTCCCCGCCTCCGTCGACGGCGCCTCGGCCGTCATGCGGGTGGCCGCCGAGCATGGCCTCACGGTTGTGGCGCGGGGCGCCGGCACCAAGCTTCACTGGGGCTCCCGCCCCGGTCACCTCGACCTGCTCGTCGACACCGCGCGCCTCGCGGGCATCTGGCACCACCCGATCGAGGAGTCGTATGCCGAGATCGGTGCGGGCACGCCGGTGCGGGCGGCTCAGGCCGCGCTCGGTCGGGTCGGCCAGCGGCTGGCGCTCGACCCGGGGTCCGACGGCGCGACCGTTGGCGGCGTGATCGCCACCGACGAGTCCGGTCCGCTGGCACACCGCCACGGCACGGCCGGCGATCAGCTGCTCGGCGTCAGCTACGTCGGACCCAACGGGCTGCTCAGCCACTCCGCCGGGCGCGGGGTGGGCCGGCTGCTGTGCGGCTCGTTCGGTGGCCTCGGCGTGCTGGTCGCCGCGACGCTCAAGGTGCTGCCCGCGCCCGCCGCCCGGGCCTGGGTGCACCGTTCGGTGTGGACACCGCTCGAGGTGCACGACCTCGTCGACGTGGTGGTCGCCGATCCGGTGCAGGTGGCCGCGATCGAGGTCGACCTGCCGGTGCGCGGTCCGCGTGGCCTGGGCGCGCTGTCTGTGCTGCTCGAAGGCGCGCCCGCGGTGGTGGCCGAGCAGGCGCGGCGTGTGGCGACGCTGCTGGGCGGCGACGCCGAGGTCTACGGCGAGGCGCCCGAGTGGTGGGGGCGATACTCGGCCCGACCGCACGGCATCGCGCTGCGTATCACGGTGCCCACGTCTGACCTGCACGCCGCGGTCTACGCCTTGCGCGACGCCGCCGGTCATCCCGTGCCGGTCCGCGGATCGGCCGGGCTCGGTGTGGTCCACGCCGCGCTGCCCGGCGACACGCCGCCGGACCGGGCGGTGGCGATCCTCGACGCGGTGCGCGGAGTCCTGCTGGCGCGGGCCGGCTCGTGCGTGGTCGTGTCGGCGCCGGGTCCGGTGCGAGACGCCGTCGACATGTGGGGTCCGGTCGCGACCCAGGATGTGCTGCGCCGGGTCAAGTCGCGCTTCGACCCCGACGCCCGCCTGGCTCCGGGCCGCTTCTTCGGCATCTAGATTTTTGAGCTACGCACGTCGATCAAGGGCGAATGCACGCGGTTGGATCTCTTTTCCGCGTGCATTCGCCCTTGATCCATGCGATCGCCCTTGATCGGCCGCAAGGGGGCGGCCCGGCGGCCCGGTGGGCCGCACGGCGCCGCGCGGCGCTAGGCGAGGGTTAGGTTGGTGTAGGTCGAGAAGACCTCGTTCAAGGGCTGGAAGAACGTCGTGCCGCCGCTGGAGCAGTTGCCGCTGCCGCCAGACGTCATGCCGAGCGCGACCGAACCCGAGAAGAGGGAGCCGCCGCTGTCACCGGGCTCCGCGCACACGTTGGTGCGGATGAGGCCGCTGACCGTGCCCTGCGGGTAGGTGACGGACGCGTTGACCGCGGTCACCGTGCCGCCGCGGACGCCGGTGGTGCTGCCGCTGCGCTGGACGGACTGGCCGGAGAACGCGTTGCCGACGGAGGTGATGGTCCGGTTGCCGGCACCGTACAGGTACACCTGGCTGGGGTGCGGCACGCTCGCGTTGTCGAACCGGACGATGCCGTAGTCGTTGCCGGGGAAGCTCGACACCACGCGTGCGCCGATCACCGTCGAGCGGCTCGAGTTGGTGTACCAGGTGGCGCCGCCGTTGGTGCAGTGCCCGGCGGTGACGAAGTAGTAGGCGGTGGCGGTACGCACGTTGAAGCCCAGCGAGCAGCGCGAGCTGCTGCTGTAAATGGCCTGGCCACCGGCGATCCGGAGGCTGAACTGGCCAGCGGTGTGCTCCAGCCGTGCGGCGTCACCGGCTGCCGCCACGGCGGCCTTGACGGTGTCGAGCCGGGCGCCCGTGACGGTGCTGTCGACGGTCACCACGACCTGGTTGGTGGTCAGGTCGGTGGAGCGGGCCGTGCCGGGGATGGCGGCCGCCTTCTCGATCTTCGCGGTGACCGCGTCGAGCTGCGTGGCGCTGTACTTGACGGTCTTGGCGACCGCACCCGCGGCCCGTACCTGGTCGGCTGCCGCCGAGTCGGTGACGGTGACGACCATGCGGCCGGACGAGGCGTCGAGGTAGGCGCCGGCCGACTTGGCGCCCAGCTTGCTGGCGAGCGCGGTGGCTGTCGCGGCGCCATCGGCGTGGAGCGGTGCGGGGGCTGCCTGCGCAGCGGACGGCCAGAGAACTGAGCCGAGGAGCAGGACGGGCGCCGCAAGGATGACCGCGGCGCGGCGAGCGGAGAAGCTCGTGGATCTCACTTGGTCCTCCTGGATGTGTCGGGGGTGCCGGACATCGCAGGGATCAGCAGACCTGAATGTCCGGACGCGATGAGGCTCTCACCGCGTCCGGTAATTCACAAGAACTAATATTCGGAGTAGGTACGGCGCGCTATGACCCAGCTAGCTAGCAAGGTCACGTTCGAGTGGCGTGCGGAAGCGTGGGGTGACTCGTACCGGTCCGATCCACTGCGCCAGGTCGCCGGCCATGGACGCCACCGCGGCTTCCTTCTCGGCCCCAACGTCTTCGAGCAGCCGGTACGCGATTTCGCCGTCCGCGCGCTGTGCCCAGCCGCCGACGATCCGGCCGTCGCTCCACACCGTCGGGCCGATGTTGCCGGACCGGTCGAACAGCGGCGCGCTGTGCGGGCCGAGGTACCAGGAGCGCTCCGACCAGCCCATTGGCGTGGGGTCCAGCGCGGGCAGCAGCGCTACCCACGGCTCGGGCTCAGGTGTCGGCTCGTCGTCGCCGGGCAGTACGACGCCGGTGCCGCCGTCGAGGTCGACCTCGACGGCGTCCACGTCGGCCAGTGCCCGCTTGACGTGGCTCGCGGTCCAACCCGTCCACCACCGCAGGTCGGCGACCGTGCCGGGGCCGAACGCGGCGAGCCACGCGCGCACCAGCTCGGCGCGCGCCGCCTCGGCGGGCAGCTCGGGCAGGCCGGCCGGAAACCAGGTCTCCACTGGCGACCAGGTCCACTGGCTGCTCGCCCAGGTGCCGCGGGGCCGTCCGCGCACGATCCGGCCGTCGGCGGCCAGCATGAAGAGCACCCAGGTGGTGATGTTCTGCTTGCCGCCGTACGACTTGCCGGGCGCCATCTCGATCTGCGTGCGCAGGCGCGGCTCCGCGGCGGACAACTGGGCGCCGGTCGCCTCGCCGAGACCGGCAAGCGCGACCGCCGTCGCGTCTTCGACCTCCTTGAGGAACGCGCCGTCGCCCACCGCCGCCGCTTCCAGGAGCTGGCTGTACCGCTTGCGTTGCGTCACCGCGATCGCCTGCGTGCACCCCGCCTGGATGACCGGCGCCAGCTCGACCGGTACGACGAACATGGTGCGCCGCATGCCGAGCATCCGCACGAGCGAACGGTCGTCGTAGAGCGCCCGTTCGATCGTGTCGGGCGTGGCCCCGGCGGCCCGCGCCCGCACCGACAGGAAGACCGAGGCGGGGTCGGTCGAGTGCAGCGCGGCCACACCGCGTACCGCCTCGACCGGATCGGCAGCGGCTGCCGCGCCGAGGTGGTGCCGTACCGCCAGCCGTGCCCGCCGCTCCTGGATTCCGATCCGCTTCACGCCACCTTTCATACCAAGCCTTGACGCGGTACCCGGCCGCCCCTACGTTACGGGAAACATTCTTTACTAAAGAGGTACGTCATGCGGAGAGCGCTAGCAGTACTCATGGCCGCATCCACTCTCATAGCCGGCACCGCCACAGCCGCCCAGGCGACCGGCAAGGGCAGCCGCTACGTCAAGGTCGGGTACTTCACGCAGTGGGGCATCTACGGCCGCGCGTTTCCCGTCAAGAAGCTCGACACGTCCGGTGCGGCCGGCAAGCTGACGCACGTCAACTATGCGTTCGGCAACGTCAGCCCCGACGGCCGCTGCTATGTGGACGGTGGCCCGGGCGAGGGCGACCCGTGGGCCGACTACCAGCGGCCAGTGCCCGCCGAGGAGAGCGTCGACGGCGTGGCGGACACCTGGGGTGAGCCGCTCAACGGCAACTTCGGGCAGCTCCAGAAGCTCAAGGCCAAGTACCCGCACCTGAAGGTGCTCATCTCGCTCGGCGGCTGGAGCTGGTCGACGTACTTCTCCGACGCCGCGCTCACCGACGCGTCCCGCAAGGCGTTCGTGTCGTCCTGCATCGACCTGTATCTGAAGGGCAACCTACCCAACCCGGACGGCAGCGCCGGCGGGCCGGGGTCGCTGGCCGGCGTCTTCGACGGCATCGACCTCGACTGGGAGTGGCCGGGCTCGGCCGGTGACGTCGACACCGTCTACCGGCCCGAGGACAAGCGGAACTTCACCGCGCTGGTGACGGAGTTCCGGCGGCAGCTCGACGCGCTGGGCCGGCAGAGCCGCAAGCACTACCAGCTCACCGCGTTCCTACCGGCCAGCCCCGCCACGATCGACGCCGGGTATGAGGTCCGCGAGGTCATGAGGAAGCTCGACTTCGCCACGGTGCAGGGGTACGACTTCCACGGCACCTGGGAGGCGACCGCCAACCAGCAGTCGGCGCTGCGCGTGCCGGCGGGCTCGCCCGACAACCCCGACTTCTCCATCGAGAACACGATCAACGCGTGGCTCCAGCGCGGTGCGCCCCGGAGCAAGCTGGTCGTGGGCATCCCGTACTACGGCCGGGGCTGGACGGGGGTGACCGGTGGCCGCAACGGTCTCTTCGGCACCTCGACCGGTGCCGCACCCGCGACCTACGAAGCGGGGTACGAGGACTACAAGGTGCTCAAGACACTGCCGGACGCGGGCTTCACGGTCCATCGTGACCTGCGCGCCGGTACGGCCTGGCTGTACGACGGCACGACGTTCTGGACGTACGACGACCCGAAGGTGGTGCTGCGGAAGACGGCGTACATCCGGGCGCAGGGGCTGGCCGGCGCGATGGTGTGGTCGCTCGACGGCGACGACGACAATGCGACCCTTACTAGGACGATATCGTTCGGACTCCGATAATAAGGGACGTGTCGGTTGCAATCGGACGCCCCGCCTAGTACGAAGGTCGGATGCGGCGCATCGGCGGGTGTTACGTGCTGGAGGAGCAAATCGGCGGCGGCGCCACGGGCACCGTGTGGCGCGCCGTCGACGACTCCACCGGCGAGCGGGTGGCCATCAAGCTCCTCCGCGACGAGCTCGCGGGCGATCCCAAGATCGTCATGCGGTTCGTGCAGGAGCGGGCGATCCTCACCGCCCTGAGCCACCCCAATGTCGTCCGGGTGCGCGACCTGCTCACCGTCGGGTCGTCGCTCGGGCTGGTCATGGACCTGGTGCCCGGGGGAAGCCTTCGGGACCGGCTGCGCGAGCGGCGCACCCTGCCGCCCAGCGAAGCGGCCGCCATCCTCACCGGGGTGGCGGCCGCGCTGGTCGAGGCGCACCGGCAGGGCATCGTGCACCGCGATCTCAAGCCCGACAACGTGCTGCTCGGCCAGCCGGAGGGCAGCGACCCGCAGGCGCGGCTGACCGACTTCGGCGTGGCCCGCATCGTCGACTCGCCGGGGCTGACCACCACGGGCGCGCTCGTCGGTACCCCCAACTACCTCGCGCCGGAGGTCATCGACGGCGGGGAGCCCACGCCGGCCACCGACGTCTACGCGTTCGGCGTGCTGCTCTATGAGCTGCTGGTCGGGCGTCCGCCGTACGCGGGTGGGCCGTCCGCCGCGGTCCTCGGCCGGCACCTGGAACACGTGCCGCGCCGGTACGAAGGCATCGCCGACGCGATGTGGCAGGTGATCGAGGCGTGCACAGGCAAGGCGCCGGACCGCCGGCCCACCGCCGCCGACCTCGTCGACCGGATGCGTGCCCTCGTCGTGGCGACCGCCGGATTGCCGGCGCTCACCCCGTTGCCTGCCGAGGCGGCCGCTGTCAGCTCCCGCCCGCCCGGCCCCAGGCACGCTCGCCGCGGCACAAGTACAGGAATCGCCCGCCGCGCGTGGCCGGCCGCGCTCATCGCCGCCTGCCTGGCCGTGGCCGGCGGTGCGCTGGTCTTCCAGTGGGACAGCGACCGCACCCGGGTCGCGCACCGGTTGGCGCCCCGCCCCGAATCGGCTTCCACCATCGCCGCGACGCCGACCGCCGTCGCCAGCGCGACCGCATCGGCCGTACGCCGTCCCGCCGCGCTCGCCCAGGCCGCCGACCGCAACCATCGCCCGGAGGCCAAGGAGAGAGCCTACGGCCCGTGGCGGTGCGGGCGGTTCGCGTGGAGCTTCGGGCAGCCGGCGATGGCTCAGCCCTGTCACGCGCTCGGTCCGGCCGTGCGCCTCTCCGGGAAGGTGCGCGCCATGGTCGGCTCCCGGATCGACGTCACGCTGAAGCTTGTCGATGCCGCGACCGGCCGGGCGGTCGCGGGACCGTTTCTGTGCCGCGGCCTCACGTTTACCGAACGGGCCCGCGAGCGCACCTGTGGCGGCTTCGAGGCCACCCCGGCTCGCGGGCGCCGGTACACCGTGGTGTTGACCTGGCAGGTGCCCGACCAGGCCAGGGCGCTACCCGGCACCGCCCGCAGCGACCCGTTCGCCTGGTGAACCCGTGATCAGGGCGTCCCTCAAGGCGCCCTAACGACTTCAGGGACGCCCTGATCACGGAGTCAGAGCGCGCGGCGGTAACCCTCGCGGGCCAGGCGGACGCCCATCTGGTCGTACGCCGCGTCTTCGGTGGGCGTGACGGCGTCCAGCCCGTCGACGTACCGGTTGGCCATGCAGAACGCCGCCGCGATCAGCACCGTGTCGTGCAGCTCCTCGTCGGTGGCGCCCGCCGCCCGCGCCGTCTCGACGAGCTCGTCGCTGACCCGGTGCCCGCCCTCGGTGACCGCTCCCGCGACCGCGAGCAGGGCGCGCAACTTCGGCGAGATGCCTTCGGCGGCCGGCCCAACGAGCGCCGCCTCGCTCAGCTCGGCACCGGAGCCCAGGTGCGGGATCGTGGCGCTGTGTGACCGGGCGCAGAACTCGCACTCGTTGCGGTGTGAGACGTACGCCCCGATGGTCTCGCGCTCGGCCGGGGTGAGCGGGCTTTCGCCGCGCAGCAGCTCGTGCATCAGGTCGGCGACCCGCACGCCGGTGGCGGGCTTGAACGCCAGGAGGCCGGTGATACCGGGCAGGCCATCGGGCACGGGAACGTGGGGCACTGATCCTCCACTCAGGGACGGAACGCGACGGCAGCGTATCCCGGAAAGTTGCTCGCGTTTACCGGCTCTTCGTCCACATCGTCCGGACGCCACCGTGTCATGTGGACCAAGCCCGGCGGCACCGGCTCGAACCCCTTCATCAGCGCGTCGATCTGCTCCCGGGAGCGCATGGTCATCGGCGTGGGAGTGCGCGCGTACAGGGCACGGTGCTTCTCGGCCCGCTCGCCCTGCCCATCCGCGGACGCATGACAGATCGCCAGGTAGCTGCCCGGCGCGATCGCCTCGCGATAGGCGGCGATGATGCAGCCCGGATCGTCGCCGTCGGGCACGAAATGCAGCACGGCGACCAGCAGCACCGCGACCGGCTGGGACAGGTCGAGCCAGCCCTCACGACGCACGAGGTCGAGGACTGCGGGCGGGTCGCGCAGATCGGCCTGTGCCGCCACGACACGCGGGTCGTCACCGAGGATCGCGCGGCTGTGCGCGACGGCCACCGGATCGATGTCGACGTACACGACGCGGCTGTCCGGGGCGGCGGCTCGGGCCACCTCGTGCACGTTGCCGGCTGTCGGGATACCGGAGCCGAGGTCGAGAAACTGGCGGACACCGGCGTCGATCAGGAACCTGACCGCCCGTCGCATGAACGCCCTGTTCGCCCGCATGATGAGCGGCAACTCGGGCCAGTCGGCGAGGGCCTGCTCGGCCATCGTGCGGTCGGCGGCGAAGTTGTGCGCACCGCCAAGGTAGTAGTCATAGACGCGTGCCGCGTTGGGCCGGTCGAGGTCGACTCCGTATGGCGCCCACTCGGGTCTGCTCACCCGGGAAGGGTAGCGGGCACTCAGTCGACGGGGAGTCCCAGTAGCTTCCGGATCTCGCGCTGGACCGTCTCCGGGTCCGGCCGCGCGTCCACGTTCACCACGTACTCCTTGCGGCGGAAGATGTCGAGCACCGGCCGCGTCTTGCTGTGGTACTCGCGCAGCCGGGAGGCCAGCGCCTCCGGGGTGTCGTCAGCGCGCGTAACCAGCTCACCGCCGCAGACGTCGCACCGGCCTTCGACCTCGGGGCGGTCGGCGATGAGGTTGTAGTCCATGCCGCAGCGCGTGCACAGCCGCCGGTTGAGCACGCGCCGGCGCACCTCCTCGTCCGGCAGGTCGAGGTGGATCACGCCGTCGATGTCGTAGCTCTCTAGGAAGAACTCCGCCTGCCGGCCGTTGCGCGGGAACCCGTCGATGACGAAGCCGTAGTTCCAGTCGTGCATCTGCAGCCGGTCGCGGACCACCGCCTCGACGAGGTCGTCACCGACCAGCTCACCGGCCGACATGATGCGCCGTACCTGGGCGCCGAGCTTGGTGTGGTGCTGGACGTGCCACCGGAAGATGTCACCGACGCTGATGTGGACCAGGTCGAACGCCTTGCTCAGCAGAGCGCTCTGCGTGCCCTTGCCGCTGCCCTGGACGCCCATGACCACGTACTTGCGCATGCCCGCACGATCGCATACCCGACCGGCCCGGCGCGTGGCAGACTGCCCGGATGCGACGCGTATCGCTCGCACTGCTGGTTCTTCTCGCCGCTGGCTGCTCCGACAGCCGGCCACCGGAGCCCGACGACGGCACCCCCGCGCCCCGCGTCACATCCGCGCTCGCCTGGCGCACGCTCGCACCGGCGCTGTCCGAGCGCACCGAGGTCGCGGCCGCGGTCGTCGGCACCAGGATCTACGTGATCGGCGGCTACCGCGAAGACGGCGGCACGGTCTCGACGTTGGAGATCCTGGACACCGCGACGGGGCGCTGGGAGCGCGGGCCGGATCTGCCCGTCGCCGTCAACCACGCCATGGCCGCGGCGGCCGGCGGCACGGTGTACCTCTTCGGCGGTTTCCAGGAGGGTGGCGACGCGAGCGCCGCGGCGTACCGGCTGGATGGTGATGTATGGCGGCCGGTGGCCGCGATGCCGCAGTCCCGCGGCGCCGGCACGGCCGTTTCCGTGGAAAACACGATCTACGTCGCGGGCGGCGTCAACGCGGGCGGCCTGTCCCGGCAGATGCTCGTGTACGACGTCGCGGCCGACCGCTGGTCGGCCGCGCCCGGCCCGCCCACGCCGCGCGAACACCTGGGTGGCGCCGGCTTCGGCGGGCTCGTCTACACGGTCGGTGGCCGGGCCGGTGGGCAGGGCAACTTCAGCGCTTTCGAGGTCTTCGATCCGGGTACTGGCCAGTGGCGCAAGCTGCCCGACCTGCCGACCCGGCGTGGTGGGCTAGCGGCCGCGGCGACCTGCTCGGGCCGGATCGTCGCGGTGGGCGGCGAGGCAGACGCGACCTTCGAGGAGGCGGAGATCTACGACGTTGAAGCCAGCACGTGGCAGGCCCTGCCCCCACTGCCGACGCCGCGCCACGGTCTCGGTGTCGTGGCCATCGGCACCTCGATCTACACGCTCTCCGGTGGTCCGCGCCCGGGCCTGCACGTCGCTAATACCACCGAGGCCGTCGATCTCGCTGACCTCGAAGCCTGTTGATGTAGTGACAAACATCACGTCATAGACGATCCTTGATCGTATGGCTGATGTGACAGAACTCCGTTCGTACCAGCTCGGGGTCAGCCGTCCGCCGCTCAGCCTCGCCGACCTGCCGGAACCTGAGGAGGTCTTCGGGGTACGCCGTCTTGGGCCGAAGGAGCTCGTCAAGTACGCCATCGGCCCCAGCCTCATCGCGCTCGGTATCTCCATCGGCAGCGGAGAATGGCTGCTGGGACCGCAGGCGGTGGGGCAGTACGGCTTCGTGGGTGTCGGCTGGGTGATCCTGGTCTCCGCGCTGCTGCAGACGTTCTACAACGTCGAGTGCTCCCGGTATGTGCTGGCCACCGGTGAGGTGCCGGTCGTCGGCTGGGGGCGCGTGCCACCCGGGTTCCTGTTGTGGGTACCGGTCTCGGTGGCACTGGTCATCTTCGCGTTCATCGCCGGCGGTTGGGCCGCGGGTGCCGGACAGGGCATGTACGCGCTCGTGCACGGCGAACTGCCCAGGTCCGGTGCGGAGGAGCCGCGACTGTGGGCGATCGGATTACTCCTGGTGGTGTTCGCGATCACCGCGTCCGCCCGCCGGATCAGCCGGGCGCTGGAGCTCGCGAACTGGCTGATGGTCGTGTCGATCCTGATCGGCCTGCTGCTGATCGACCTGTTCATCGTGCCGTTCGAGCTGTGGTGGGAAGGCATCCGCGGCTTCTTCACCCCGGCTTCGCCGCCGGAGGGCATCACCGCGACCCAACTCGGCGCGCTGGCCGGGTTCACGGCGCTGGCGTCCGGCCTCAACTGGTACGTGATGGGCCACTACCGCGACAAGGGTTACGGGATGGGCTTCCGCGCCGGGTACATCTCCGGATTGCGCGGCGAGAAGCGCGAGCTGCTGCCCGTCGGCGTCACGTTCCCGGACGACGAGGCCAACACGGCCCGCTGGCGGCGCTGGTACCGGCTGCTGCTCACCGACATGTGGGGCGTCTTCTTCGTCGGGGCGATGCTCGGCATGCTGCTGCCGACGATCCTCATGGCCCGCGCCGTGGAGCTGTCAGGCGAGACGCCCACCCAGGCCAACGTGCCCACCTTCGTGGCCGGTGTGCTCGATGTCGAGTACGGGCGGTTCCTGTTCTACGTCGCGCTGGTCCTGGGCGTGCTGATCCTGTTCAGCACTCAGCTGGGCATCTTCGAGGCGATGGTGCGGGTCACCACCGACGCGGCACACGCCACCAGCCCGGCGCTGCGCAAGCTCATTGAGGGCGACCCGCGGCGCTTCTACTACCCGTTCATGCTGCTGCTGATCGTCGTGATCTCGGTGATCCTGCATTTCGCGCTGCCGGTGAGCCTGGTCCAGTGGTCGGCGAACATGTCGAACCTGGGCGCGCTGATCTTCCCGTTCATGCTGATGTACCTGAACAGCAAGCTGCCGAGGCCGGCCCGCCCGCGCCCGTGGCACTACGTGCTGCTGGGCGCGAACGTGCTCTTCTTCGGCTTCTTCTTCGTCAACTTCATCGCCGACTTCGTAGGCGACCCACTGGTGACCTTCTAGATGGCGCCGGTGACGCCGCGCTGCTCCAGGGCGGTGCGCAGGGCGCGCAGCGCGTAGTACACCCGGGACTTCGCCGTACCGAGGGGGAGGTCGAGCGCCTCGGCGGCCTCCGCCACGGTGCGGCCCCGGAAGTAGGTCTCCATCAGGATCTCCTGATGCGATGGCGTGAGCGTGCGCAGCGCGGCGGTCACCGTCATGCGGCGCAGCACCCGCTCGCTCTCGTCCTGCTCGGAGACCGTCTCCAGGTCGACGCCGTACGTCTCCGGCGGTCGCGCGTTCTGGCTGCGGTGCTCGTCGATCGCGATCCGCCGGGCGACGGTGACGAGCCACGGCCGCAGGGATGAGTGGCCTTCGCCGCCTAACCGGTGGACATTGCGCCACCCGCGCAGGAGGGTCTCCTGCACGATGTCTTCCGCCTTCTGGCGGTCACCCGCCACAAGCTGAAGCACGAACCGCAGCAACGGTGCCGCGTGCTGCTCATACAGCTCGCGCACCAGCGCATCTTCGGCACCTTCGCCACGATGCCGCCCTGCGGTCATCCCGTACGTCATGCGCGGACACCCTCGCTTCGCGTCTCTTCGGCACGTACGGCCGAGCGCACCCGACCCCTGCGCAATAGGAGATGCGGGTGCGCCCTGCGGAATAACAGAAACCTTCTCGCAAATTATCTAGGGCTGCGGCGCTGACCGCCTAGACCTTGATCCAATCCGGCGCGTCGCAGTGCGTCGGCCATCGCGCCCTGCGCCGGCCGCGAGGGCTGCGCAGGCTGTTTACCAGGCCTTTCGCGGCGAGGGCGCTCGGCACGCTCGGCAGGAGCCTCCGCCGCGTCTTCGAGGCGCAGGGTCAGCGAGATCCGCTTACGCGGCACGTCGACGTCCAGAACCTTCACCCGAACGATGTCACCCGGCTTGACGACGTCGCGCGGGTCCTTGACGAAGGTCTTGGACATCGCGGACACGTGTACCAGGCCGTCCTGGTGGACGCCCACGTCGACGAACGCGCCGAAGGCCGCCACATTGGTCACGACGCCTTCGAGCACCATGCCCTGCTGCAGGTCGCCGATCTTCTCGACGCCTTCCGCGAACGTGGCCGTCTTGAAGGCCGGGCGCGGGTCACGCCCCGGCTTCTCCAACTCCTTGAAGATGTCGGTGACCGTCGGCAGGCCGAACAGGTCGTCGACGAACTCGGTCGGCTTCAGCGCGCGTAGGACCGGGCCGTTGCCGATCAGGGCCGCCACCTCGGTGCGGGTCGCCTCGATGATCCGGCGGACCACCGGGTACGCCTCTGGGTGCACGCTCGACGCGTCGAGCGGGTCGTCGCCGTCGCGGATGCGCAGGAAGCCGGCACACTGCTCGAACGCCTTCGGGCCGAGCCGCGGGACCTCTTTGAGGGCCTTCCGGGACCGGAACGGGCCGTTGGCGTCGCGGTGCAGCACGATGCTCTGCGCCAGCCCTTCACCGATACCCGAGACGCGGGTGAGCAGCGGGGCGGACGCGGTGTTGACGTCGACACCGACCGCGTTGACGCAGTCTTCGACCACCGCGTCGAGCGACCGCGACAGTTTCACCTCGGACAGGTCGTGCTGGTACTGGCCAACCCCGATCGACTTCGGGTCGATCTTGACCAGCTCGGCCAGCGGGTCCTGCAGTCGCCGGGCGATCGAGACCGCACCGCGCAGCGACACGTCGAGCTCGGGCAGTTCCGCGGAGGCGTAGGCGGACGCCGAGTACACCGACGCGCCGGCCTCCGACACCATGACCTTGGTGAGCTTCAGCTCCGGGTGGCGCGTGATCAGGTCGCCGGCGAGCTTGTCGGTCTCGCGAGACGCCGTGCCGTTGCCGATCGCCACGAGATCCACCTTGTGGGTGGCCGCCAGCTTGGCCAGCTTGGCGATCGACTCGTCCCAGCGCTGCTGCGGCACGTGCGGGTAGATCGTGTCGGTGGCCACGACCTTGCCCGTGGTGTCGACGACGGCCACCTTCACACCGGTGCGGAAGCCCGGGTCGAGCCCCATCGTCGTACGCGGGCCGGCGGGCGCGGCGAGCAGCAGGTCGCGCAGGTTGGCCGCGAAGACCCGGACGGCCTCCTCCTCGGCGGCCTGCCACAACCGGGTGCGGAGGTTGACGTCGAGGTGCACCAGGATGCGGGTGCGCCACGCCGACCGTACGGTGTCGAGCAGCCAGCGGTCGGCGGGCCGGCCCTGGTCGGAGATGTTGAAGTGGGAGGCGACCCGCTGCTCGTACGAGCCGAGGCCGGGCTGCGGCTCCTCCGGCTCGAGCGTCAGGTCGAGCATCTCCTCCTTCTCGCCCCGGAACAGCGCCAGGATGCGGTGCGACGGCAACTTCGTGAACGGTTCCGCGAAGTCGAAGTAGTCGGCGAACTTCGCTCCCTCGTCCTGCTTGCCGTCTCGTACCTTCGACAGCAGCCGGCCGCGCGACCACATCTGCTCGCGCAGCGCGCCGATCAGGTCGGCGTCCTCGGCGAACCGCTCGGCGAGGATGTGGCGCGCGCCCTCCAGGGCGGCCGTCGCGTCGAGGTCTTCCTTGGTGAAGCCGGCGGCCGCGGCCCGCGGGTCCTGGCTCGGGTCGCTGATCAGCAAATCAGCGAGCGGCTCCAGGCCGTTTTCGCGCGCGATCTGCGCCTTCGTGCGCCGCTTCGGCTTGTACGGCAGGTAGATGTCTTCGAGGCGGGCCTTCGAGTCGGCGGCCATGATCTGCGCTTCGAGCGCCTCGTCGAGCTTGCCTTGGCTGCGGATCGACTCCAGGATCGCGGTGCGCCGCTCTTCCATCTCGCGCAGGTAGCGCAGCCGCTCCTCCAGCGTGCGCAGCTGCGCGTCGTCGAGCGCGCCGGTGGCTTCCTTGCGGTAGCGAGCGATGAACGGCACGGTGGCACCGCCGTCGAGCAGCTCGACCGCCGCCGCCACCTGCCGTTCCCGGACGCCGAGCTCCTCGGCGATCCGCTCTTGAAGCGATGTCGTCACGCAGTGATCCTAGGCGGACACGTCCGCGATGATGACCGACACGTTGTCCGGGGCACCGGCGTGCAGGGCGTGCTGCACCAGACCCTCGACGCATTCGCGCTGGTCGGGGTACGTGCGCATGGTAGCGGCGATCGCTTCTTCGGACACGTAGTCGGAGAGTCCGTCGCTGCACAGCAGGTACCGGTCGCCGGCCTGCGGGCTCAGGATGGCGCCGGACGGCGTGAACTCGTCGCCTTGCACCGCCTGGGTCACGACCGAGCGCTGCGGGTGGGCACGCGCCTCCTCGGGCGTGAGCACTCCGTGGTCGACCAGCGTCTGTACGTACGTGTCATCCTTGGTGAGCTGCGACAGCGCGCCATCGCGCATCAGGTACGCCCGCGAGTCGCCCACGTGAAACAGCGCGATCTGCTCGCTGGCCATCAGCAACGATGTGACGGTCGACCCCATGCCCTCGCGGCCCGGCTCGGCGTCGGCGGTCTCGCGGATCTGCCGGTTGGCGGCCTCGACCGCCTCGCGAAGTGAGGCGAGCGGGTGCTCCGGCTCGGGCCCATCATCGAGTGGCGCCAGCATCTTGACGATCAGATCGCTCGCCAACTCGCCCGCCGGCAACCCGCCGATGCCGTCGGCGATCACGAGCAGCCGACGGCCGGCGAACGCCGAGTCCTCGTTGTTGGACCGGACGAGGCCGACGTGGCTGAGCATGGCCGCACGCAAGATCAAGCTCATGTCATCCAGCCTGCGAATAGCGCGGACCACCTCGCGGAGCTGGTCCGCGCATGGTCACGGCTGGGCGGTGCGCCCCTGCCTGTGGTTGTTACCGGCGCCGCTGGCATGGGCAAGAGCCTACTGGTCGCCGCCGCGCTCGACGCGTTCACTCCGCGTCCCGGGCTCGTGCTGACCGGTGCGGCGCGGCTGCACACACCGGCGCCTGGGCGGTACAGCACCAGATCATCCGCGTTTGAATTCGTGAAATGATCGCAAGCATTAACGGGTCAAATTGCGGATAGACATTCTGCTAGCGTGCACGCGGTGGCCGACCTTTTCATGTACGCCGACGAGACAGGCGACCTTGACATGGCTGGCACGGCGGGTGCCAGTCGCTATTTTGGCTTTGGCACGGCTGTCTTCGCTGACGGACACGGAAAAGAGCTGTGGGAGGGCCTCCAGCTACGTTGCGATCTCGAAAGCCGGGGCGTGCGGCTTCCGAGAGGCTTTCACGCGAAGAACGACTCTCACGCCACGCGGTCCGAAGTCTTCGCTCTCATCCAGGCGCAGCGCCCAAGGTTCGATACGACGTTCCTTCTGAAGGCCAACGCGTACCGTTCGATCCGCGAGGCCGGACCCGTACGGCTATATAAGGTTGCCTGGTACCTGCACTTCAAGGAGATAGCTAGGCAGGTATCGCATCCAGGAGACCGCCTGTTCGTCATCGTCGGTTCCCTGCAGACGAACAACAAACGTGACGCCATCAGGCACGCGCTTGAAGATGTATGCGCGCAAGTGGACGATCGCACGATCGTGCCGTGCATTTGGGATGCTCCAAGTTCCTGGGGAATCCAGGTAGCTGATTATGGTCTTTGGGCCGTCCAGCGAAAGCTAGAAGGACGCACCTGTAGCTGGTTTGATCTGTGTGTGAAGCCGGGCCTGCGATCGATCTTTGCTCCGTGGGGCCGGGCATAGTAGGAGCCGGCTATCTCGGTCTCCCGAGAAGAGGTCCCCTGGACCCCTTGTCACCGGCTCGTACTCCCAAGGTAACACGGGCCAGAGGGCAACAGTGGGTACTAATGTCGGATCATGGAGATGATGGGTGACCCGCGGGCTCGCCGGCTCTTCGGTGGCACGGCGATCGCGCCCGGCGACCTGGCGGCCAGCCCGTTTCGGGTCGACCGCGACCGGATCGTCAGCTCGCCGTTCTTCAGCCGGCTGGGCAGCGTCACCCAGGTCATCAGCCCGGGCGGCTCGGGCCTGCTGGTGCACAACCGGCTCACGCACAGCCTCAAGGTCGCGCAGGTGGCGCGGGCCATCGCCGAGCGGCTGCTCGCCGATGACCGGTACCGGGTGCTGCTCGACAAGCTCGGCGGCCTGGACCCCGATGTGGTCGAGGCGGCGGCGCTCGGCCACGACCTGGGTCACCCGCCGTTCGGGCACCTCGGCGAGCAGGTACTCGACCGGCTCGCCCGGCACCGCCTGGGTGTACCGGACGGGTTCGAGGGCAACGCACAGTCGTACCGGATCGTGACCAGTACCGAGATCCGCGGCGAGGCCACGGGCCTGGACCTGACCGCGGCCGTCCGCGCGGCGATGCTCAAGTATCCGTGGACCCGGCACGACTACCCCGAGCCGCACCCGCGCCTGCTCGTGCCGCCACCCCGGGGCGCCAGCGGGCCGCCCGACGACCCGTCGAGCGGCTCGGCGAAGTTCAGCGCGTACCGCACCGAGGTCGACGACCTGCGGCAGGCCCGGGAGCCGTTCGCCGGCCGGATCAGCGACTGGCAGCAGACCGTCGAAGCCTCGGTCATGGACACCGCCGACGACATCGCGTACGCCATCCACGACGTCGAGGACTTCTACCGCGTCGGCGTGCTCCAGCAGGGCGCGGTGGCCGCCGAGCTGATCGCCTGGCAGAACGAGCGTGACGAGCTGCGCGATCTGCCCGCCGCCGCGCTCGACGCCGGGTCTCGCCGTCCGGGGCGTTCGATCGAGCAACTACGCCGCCAGCTGCACCGCAAAGACGGCTGGATCAGCGACGACACGGCGTTCGCCGACGCGGTGGAGCAGGTCCGCCACGAGCTGGTCGATGGCCTGCTGGCGGCGCCGTTCGACGGGTCGGTGGAGGCGGAGCAGTACGTGGCGCGGTTCTCGGCGCGCTGGACCCGCCGGTTCATCGACGCGATCACCGTGGAGGCACAGCCGCCGGTGCGCTCGGGGCACGTGCTGCTGGCGCCGGCGCAGTGGCACGAGGTACAGGTGCTGAAGTTCGTGCACCACCGGTTCGTACTGGCCCGGCCCGACCTGGCGTTGCACCAGCGCGGGCAGGCCAACTTGCTGGGCACGCTCGTCGAGGCGCTGCACGCCTGGCTGCTCGACCCGGACGAGCAGGCGCGGCTGCCGAGGCGGCTGCACGACCTGGTGGAGATGGGCGAAGCAGAGCTGGACCCGGCCACGCCGGACCGGGCGGTGCAGGCCCGCGGCCGGGCGATCATCGACTTCGTGGCGGCGCTCACCGATGGGCAGGCGGCCGCCATGCTGGACGCGCTCTCGGGCAGGTCGCGCCAGCTCTGGACGGATTCATTCGTCCTTTAGGGGCTTCGCCACGCGGTTAGCAATTCATTCGTCTTTTAGGGGCTTCGCCACGCCGTTAGCAATTCATTCGTCCTTTAGGGGCTTCGCCATGCGGTTAGCAGAGCGTACCGTCGATATAAGACGGTCCTCGGCCGAGGAGCTGCGATGCGGTCCACGCTCGGTGCTCAGCTCTCCGCCCTCCGCCGCCGGCGGGCGATGTCACAGCGTGACCTCGCCGAGCGTGCCGGCGTCTCCGTCGATCTCGTGCGCAAGCTGGAGCAGGGCCAGCGGCACGCCACCCGGATCGCCAGTCTCACCGCGCTGGCCCGCGCGCTCGATGTCACGCCCGCCGACCTGCTCGGCAAGCCGCGCGGCTTGCCGGCCGGCCCCGCGAACGGCGAGGTGGGCTCGATCCGGCGCGCGGTGCTGGGGATACGCCCGGCAGAGGTGGCGCCGCCGGCCGTGACGGCGCTGCGGCCGCGGGTCGCCGAGGTGTGGCGCCTGTACTGGGCCGGGCGGTACGGCGAGTTGGCCTGCGAGCTGCCCGAGCGGATCGGCGAGGCGCGGGCCGCCGCCTCGGAGTCGGGTGCGCCCGGGGCCGCGCTGCTGGCCGAGCTGATGCAGGTGACCGCGGCGCTGCTGGCGCACCTGGCGCACGAAGACCTGGCCCACCTCGCGCTCACCGAGGGCATGCGTGCCGCCGAGGCGTCGGGTGACGAGTTGCTGCACGCCAGCCAGCAGGCGACCCGGTCGTGGGTGCTTTCGCGGCAGGGGCTCTGGTCCGAGGCCGAGCACATCGCGGTGTCGACCGCCGAGTCGATCGAGCCGGCGCTCTCCCGGGCGTCGACCGACCAGGTGGCGGTCTGGGGTGAGCTGCTGCGGTACGCGACCACCGCGGTCGCCCGGTCGGGCCGGCAGTCGGAGGCGCAGGAACTGCTGGGTCTCGTTCAGGCGGCGGCGGCTCGCATGCGCGGCGACCACTACAGCCGGTACGTGGGGATGGCCTTCGGGCCGACGGTGGCCGCGATGAAGGCGGTCGACGTGGCGATCGCCGCCGATCGCCCGCGTCACGCGATAAGGCTGGCCGAGCGCGTCGAGCGGCCGGCCGCGCTGCCCACCGCGATGCACGCGCGATACCTGCTCAATGTGGCCTGGGCACAGATGAGCGACTGGCGTTCGCAGGACGCCGTCGACACGCTGCGCACCGTGGAGGCGCTCGCCGCTGAGATGCTGCCGCACCAGACCATCGCCCGCACGATCATCGCCGAGCTGCTGCCGCGCCGCCGTAAGCAGCGCCTTCCGGGTCTGGTGGGCCTGGCTGAGCGGATGGGGATCGCGGCGTAGGACGCCACGTCCCTCATACACCGCCACGGTTTCCGCAAGGTCGTACATCGCGCCCCACGGCGCGGCCCAACGGCGCCCCTACCGTCCTTCACAGCTACCGGACGATGGGGGTGAGGAGCATGGCCACCGGCGAACATACGCCGGTCCGGCCAGCCTGGACATGTGCGACATGTGGCCAGGACTGGCCGTGCGCATCCGCGCGCGACCAACTCTGCGAGGAGTACGGCGAGCAACGGGTCAACCTGGCGGTCTACATGGCGACCCAGCTCGGTCACGCGGCCGGCGAGCTGACCACCGCCACGACAACGCAGCTGTACGAGCGCTTCATCGCCTGGACGCGTCCATAGATCTGGCTCCACCCGTAGTAGACCTGCTACATTTTGCGGGATCTCTCATACGGGGAGGTGGAGATCTATGACGCCTGACGTGGTCATCGACGTCCGTGACCTGCGGATGCGGTACGGCACGACGGATGTGCTCACGGGTGTCTCGTTCACCGCGCGACGGGGTGAAGTGCTGGCGTTGCTCGGTCCCAACGGAGCCGGCAAGACCACCACGATCGAGATCCTGGAGGGCTTTCGCATCCGCTCGGCCGGCGAGGTCTCTGTGCTCGGTGTCGACCCGGGGCACGGCACGGAGGCGTGGCGGGCCCGGCTTGGCGTGGTGCTCCAGTCGTGGCGGGACCACAGCAAGTGGCGGGTGCGCCAACTGCTGGCGCACCTCGGCTCGTACTACGCCAGCTACTCCACCGACCACGTCCGCCGCCCGTGGGAGGTGGACGATCTGGTCGACGCTGTCGGGCTCACGCCGCACGCGCACAAGCGGGTCGGGCAGCTCTCGGGCGGCCAGCGGCGGCGGCTCGATGTGGCGATCGGCATCGTCGGTCGCCCCGAGTTGCTCTTTCTTGACGAGCCGACCGCAGGGTTCGATCCGGAGGCCCGCCGCGAGTTCCACGACCTGGTGCACCGGCTGTCGGACCTGGACGACACCACGATCCTGCTGACCACGCACGATCTCGACGAGGCCGAGAAGCTGGCCGACCGCATCCTGATCCTGGCCGGTGGCTCGATCATCGCGGACGGCTCCGCAGACGAGCTGAGTCGGCGGGTCTCCACCGACGCGGAGGTCCGGTGGACCCGCGACGGGGCTCGTTTCGTGCACGCCGCGGCCGACGCCACCGGGTTCGTGCGGGAGCTGTTCGCCCAGTACGGCGAGGGCATCGCCGATCTGGAGGTGCGCCGGGCCAGCCTGGAGGACACCTACGTGGCGCTGGTGCGGGAGTACGAGTCGGGGCGCAGTGGCGCCGCCCTCCGCGCGTTCGAGGAGGCCATCCGATGACGCCCACGCTGACCGCGGCCCGCGCCGGCGTTTCGCGCGGCTGGATCGAGATGCGCCAGACCTTCACCAACGCGCAGGACCTGTGGAACTACTTCTTTCCCACCGTCCTGCTGTTCTTCGTCATGTTCTTCATGCGCGGCTCGACCGTTCCGGGCACCAACTTCTCGCTGGGTTCGCGCACGCTGCCGAGCGCGCTGGGCATGACCGTGGCGTTCGGCGGTCTGATCACCATGGCCATGGCGCTCGCCACCGAGCGCGAAGACGGCACCCTGCTGCGCGCCAAGGCCACTCCGAACGGCATGGTCGGGTATCTGGTCGGCAAGATCGTGTCGGTCGCCGGGATAACAGCCGTCAGCATCACGCTGTACCTGGTCACCGGCGCCGGTCTCGTCGGCGGGCTGAACCTGGGCGACCCTGGCGCGTGGCTGACGCTCGGCTGGGTATCGGTGCTCGGCATGGTGGCCACGTTTCCCATCGGCGCGATCCTCGGCTCGCTAGTCTCCAACCCGCGCAACATGGGCCTGATCATGCTGCCGATGATGGGCCTCATCGCGACGTCCGGGATTTTCTACCCGATCACCAACTTTCCCGGCTGGCTTCAGGGCGTCGCTCAGGCCTTCCCGATCTACTGGCTGGGTC
The DNA here is from genome assembly GCF_027923225.1 of Phytohabitans aurantiacus. Taxonomy (GTDB): domain Bacteria; phylum Actinomycetota; class Actinomycetes; order Mycobacteriales; family Micromonosporaceae; genus Phytohabitans; species Phytohabitans aurantiacus. Next base: position 224,641 of record NZ_BSDI01000001.1, on the reverse strand, counting down.
TGGGCATGCGATCCGCGCTCCTGCCGGACAGCATGGCGGCGGTCGAGTTCGGCCACTCGTGGCGGCACCTGGAGACCGCCGGTGTGCTGGGCGTGTGGGCCATCGCGGGACTGATCCTGGCACCGATCGTGCTGCGGCGCATGGCCCGGCGGGAGTCCGGTTCCAGCGTGGCGGCCCGCCGGGAAAAGGCAATGCAGCGGATAACGTGAGGCGGTGCCGATGAGCGAGGTGATCTACAACCGCATCGCGATGCTGCGCGCGGAGCGCGGTATCTCGCGCCGCCAACTCGCCGAGGCACTGGGCGTGCACTACCAGACGGTGGGCTATCTGGAGCGAGGCGAGTTCAGCCCGAGCCTCCACCTGGCCCTGCGCCTGGCCGAATACTTCGAGGTCCCCGTGGAAGTCATCTTCTCCACCGCGCCATTCCCCCGAATCGGCGTCACCTGAGCCGCGAAACTTTGAGGTAACTCTGAGGTTGAGCCGCGCCATCGTCCCTTAGTCTATTGATCTCCATCGATCATTCATCGCGGGGGCGACGGCCGTTCACCAGGCGGACACCTTGGAGGGCTCATCCTATGACGCGACTGGCACTCTTCGCGATCGATCTGGTCGCGGTCTGTGTACTCGTCTTCGGCCTCTACTTCCCCCGCCACCGCCGGCGTGACCTGGTCGTCGCGTATCTCGGCGTCAACGTCGGGGTCCTCGCGGTCGCCGGCTCGCTGAGCTCCGGTGACGTCGGCGCCGGGCTCGGCCTGGGCCTGTTCGGCGTACTGTCCATCATCCGGCTGCGCTCCACCGAGCTGGACCAGCACGAGGTGGCGTACTACTTCTCGGCCCTGGCCATGGGCATCCTCGGCCCGCTGAGCGGCGGATCAGCGTGGCTCGCACCGGCGCTGATGGCCCTGATCCTCGTGGTCATGTACCTGGGCGACCACCCCCGGCTCCTGCGCAACTACCGGCGCCAGGTCGTGGTGCTCGACTCCGCCGTCACCGACCACGTGGCGCTCGTCGCCCAACTGGAGCAGCTTCTCGGCGCGCGGGTGCACACCGCCACTGTGGACCGTGTCGACCTCGTCAACGAGACCACAGTGGTGGAAGTGCGGTACTCGCACCGCGCGGGTGTCGGCACCCAGCGGCTGGCCGAGGTGGGACTGTCCCGGTGACCGCGGCCACCGTCCACACCGCTCTGTCCACTCTGGATCAACTGGCGCCGATCGACCTGCCCGAGCTGACCGAGCGCGCCGAGTTGCAGACCCGGATGGACCGCAAGTACGTGCTCCCGGTCGGCGAGTTGGCCGCCCTGCTGCCCCACGTCGCCCCGGACACCCAGGTACTGGAGATCGGCGGCGCGCGCGTCTTCCGCTACGAGTCGGTCTACTTCGACACCCCGGACCTCACCTGTTTCCGGCTCGCCGCACACCGGCGCCGCCGCCGATTCAAGGTGAGAACCAGAAGCTACCTCGACTCGGCAACGTGCTGGCTCGAGGTGAAGACCGAGGGGGCACGCGGCGGTACGGTCAAGAGCCGGCTCCCGTACCGGCCGGACGACCACACCACCGTCGCGCCGGGCCGCGCGTTCGTCGACACCGTGCTCGCCGGCAGCGCGATCACCGGCGCGGGGCTGGTGTTCGGCCCCACCCTCGTCACCCGCTACCGGCGCGGCACGCTCTATCTGCCGGCGTCCGCGAGCCGGGTCACCATCGACGTCGATCTGGGCTGGGACGACGCCGGCCACACGCTGTGCCTGCCGGACATGGCGGTGGTCGAGACAAAGACCGGGTCGGCGGCGTGCCGCGTCGACCGCCTCCTCTGGGCCCGCGGGCACCGCCCGACGTCCATCTCCAAGTACGCGACCGGTCTGGTCGCGCTGCGCCCGCACCTGCCATCGAACCGGTGGCGCCGCACCCTCCGCAGGTACTTCCAACCGTCCACCCCAGACAGTTAGGACACCGACCACATGCGACGCTCCCCACGAATCGCGATGCTCACCGCGGCGGCAGCCATCACCACCGCCGGCGTGGCTGTCGCCGGTACCCCCACGGCCGTTCTCGCGGCCGGGCCGGCGGCCGGGCAGGCGATGGCCGCGAACGCCGCCCATCACGACTCCGCCGCCGACCACGCCTGGAACAGCGCCGACGTCCGGGCCGTACAGCTCACCGGCAGCGGTGCCACCACCACCGCCACCGGTGTGACGGTCAGCGGCAGCACCGTGACCGTGACCGCGGCCGGCACCTACCAGTTCACCGGCTCGCTGACCAACGGCCGGATCGTGGTGAACAGCACCGGCACCGGGATCGTCCGGATCCTGCTGAACGGCGTCACGATCGCCAACTCCACCACCTCCGCGCTGCACGTCGCCGCCGCGAGCGAGGTCATGGTGGTGGTCAACGCGGGCACGACGAACCGCCTCACCGATGCCAGTACCCGCGCGACCACCGACACCTCGACCGCCGCCCTGTTCAGCGAGGACAACCTCACCATCACCGGCACCGGGTCACTCACCGTGCAGGGCAACGCGGTGGACGGTATCGCCAGCGAGGACGGCCTGGTCATCGACTCCGTCAACCTGACGGTCAACGCGGTCGACGACGCCGTCCGCGGCCAGGACTACGTGGTGCTCAACAGCGGTACGGTGACCGCCACCTCGTCGGGCGGCGACGGCGTGAAGTCCAACGATGACGCGGACGCCACCCGCGGGTACGTCCACGTGGCGGGCGGCTCGCTGTCGGTCACCGCGGCCGGCGACGGCGTCAGCGCGACCACCGACGTGGTGGTGTCCGGCGGTACCGTCTCCGCCCGCACCGGCGGTGGCAGCACCGTGCCGCCACCGGCCGACGGCTCGTCGAAGGGCCTCAAGGCCGGCGTCCTGCTCGCGCTCAGCGACGGCCAGACCACGGTGGACTCCTCGGACGACGGCATCCACTCCGACGCCGCGATTGTCGTCGACGGCGGTACGCACACGGTGGCCACCGCCGACGACGGCGTGCACGCCGAGACCACGCTGAACGTCGTGGCCGGCAGCGTGACGGTGACCCGGTCCTACGAAGGGCTGGAGGCGCTCAAGCTGACGATCAGCGGCGGCTCGGTCAACGCGACCTCCACCGACGACGCCCTCAACGCCTCCGAGGAGGGTGTGAACGAGTCCCAGGTGGCGCCGAACGCCTTCATCACCATCACCGGCGGCCAGGTCGTGGTCAGCGGCGGCACCGACGGCATCGACTCCAACGGCACGCTCACCATCTCCGGCGGCACCGTCGTCACCGCCGGCTCGCCCACCCGGGGCGGTGGCGAGGGCGGCCTCGACTCCAACGGCGCCCTGACCTTCACCGGCGGTACCGTGCTGGCGACCGGCATCACCGCCTCGACGTCCCGGCTGCCCACCACCGGGCAGGGCTGGGTGTCGTACACCTTCGGCGCGAACCAGCCGGCCGGCACGATCGTGCACCTGGTCAACTCCTCCGGTACCCAGATCGCCGCGTACCGGTCCGGCAAGGTCTTCCGCGGCGTGCTCCTCTCGTCGAGCCAGATCGTCCGCGGCCAGACGTACCGGATCTACACCGGCGGCACCGTCTCCGGTACTCCCGTGGGTGGCCTGTACATGGGCGGCACTGTCTCCGGTACCCAGGTAGGCACGGCCGTAGCCGGCGGTTGATCTCACTCGCCGCGGGTGGGGCTCGCCATGAGCCCTACACCGCGGCGAGGGTCACCGCGACCAGGGCGCCGAGCAGCATGAATGGGCCGTGAGGGATGTGATCCTTGCGGCCCACCTTGCCTGTGACCAGGAGGGCCACCGCGTAAAAGCCGGCGAGCAGGAAGCCGGCCATCGCCGCCATCACCGTCGCTGGCCAGCCGAACCAGCCCGCCGCCAGGCCCACGCACAACGCGAGTTTCACGTCGCCGAGCCCCATGCCGGCGGGCGCGATCAGCGCCAGGATCAGGTAGAACGCGGCCAGCCCCAGCGCGCTCGCGAGGGCGACCACGTAGCGGCGGGGCTCGCCGTCCACCGCCGCCGACAGTCCTAACAGGACAGCGGTGCCGCCGGCCGCCGGCAGCGTCAGGCGGTCGGGCAGGCGGTGCACGGCCACGTCGACGAACGCCAGCACGACGCCGAACACCGCCGCCCAGCACAGCGCCGCGAGCGGCAGCGGCGCGGAAACCCGCCATGCGAGGAGTGCGAGCGTCGCGGCGGCCACGGCCTCCACGAGGCCGGGCGCCGGTCCGATCCGCTGCCGGCACCGCGGGCAACGCCCGGTGGGTGGCAGGGCGCGCCATGCGGTCGGAAGCAGGGCCGCGCCGCATTGCGGGCAGTCACGTCGCCAGCTTTCTTCACTGGGTACCGCGAAGTGGAGGATCTGCGCACGCAGGAGTGGGCCGAGGGCCGCACCAGCCAGCAGGGCCACCACGATGAGCACCCCGTCCGCATTGATCGTCATCCACTCAGCTCCCGCTACGTACCGTGATCGTTTCGATTGCCTCTGTTGCATCGGCGGCAGTCAGCCTATGCTGCCCATCTGGGTGCACTTCTCGGTGTTTCCGCACCGCCGAGAGCCGATTCGACACTGCCCGGGGGGATGGCTATGGCCGGCTGGAGGCGCCGGACGCAAGTGCAGGGGAGGGTGCACAGTTGCGCATGCAGCACCTGGGCCGAGCCTCAACGGTCCTCGTCGCCGTAATACTCGTTGGCGGGGCGACCGCCTGTTCAACCTCTGGTAAGTCGTCAAACTCCGCTGCCGCGGCCCCCGCGGCGTCCGCCTCAAACGATGTCGAGGCGGCAAAAGCGTCCAAGGCCGCAATGGCCGCATACACGGGGTATTTAACCGCATCTCGGGCGGCGTCGCTCGAGCCAGACCCCAAACACCCCGACCTGACGAAATACGTCGCCGACCCGCTATTGACGCGGGTGCGTGACGCTGTTCGTGATTTGAAAGTGCATGGCGCTATGCGCACCGGAAAGCTCGTTTCCGATCCGCAGGTGACCACCGTCGACCTGGCCGCCAAGCCGCCCACAGTGTCCATTCAGGACTGCATCGACTCCACGGGATACAAGATGGTCTACGCCAACTCGAAAAAGCCCGTGCCCGGCGCGGCTGGCGGCCGTTATGTGGCCACCGCGACGGCGACCAGGTACCCGGATGGCCGTTGGCTGATCAGCGACGGCGCGACTCACGAGGACCAGCCATGCTGACCCGCCGCCTGCTGCCGATACTCGCTCTTTTCGCGACGCTCCTCGCGGCGCCGGCCGCGGTCGCCGCCCCGCCCGACGTCGAGTGCCCGCCGGGCCAGACCGACTGCCAGATCGTCGACGAGACGCCGGGCGGTGGTGGCAACAACGGTGGCGGTAACAATGGCGGCGGCTCCAGCGGGGGCAACGACAAGTGCTTCCGCGGCGAGGAAGAAGTGCCCTGCTACGACCCGATCTTCGGGTGGTTCAACCGGGATGACGGCTGCTACTACAAGCTCACTGAGCCGCAGCTGCCACCGAAGGACGATTCGCCGGACGGCGCTTGGTACACGCCCACCTGCCTGGCGGGAGTCGGCGAGCCAGACTGGTTCCCCGACCCGCCGGGCGGCACGCCGCCGAGCCCTGTGACGCTTGCGCGCCGCGCGCTGGCCGCCATCACGCTGGCCGTGCCGGACATCAACATCAAGCCGGATCAAGGACCGGGACTTGTCGGACTCCCGGTGTGGCTCTGGGTCGGGAGATCACCGAACACTTGGGGCCCCATCCGGAACTCCGCATCAGACAGTGGGCTCACCGTGGAAATCACCGCGCGCGTGACCAGGCTCAGCTTCGACCTGGGCAACGGCAAGACGATCGAGTGCCCGACCGGCGGCACGCCGTACCCGAAGGGCGCCAAGGGTCCTTCGCCCGACTGCGGCCACCTGTACGACAAAGCGGGCGAGTACACGATCGAGGCGACCACCTCGTGGACCGTCGACTGGGAGAGCAGCGCGGGCGGCTCCGGCACATTGGACGAGAACCCGACCCGCGTCGCGACCGGCGACATACAGATCGACGAGTTGCAGGTGGTGACCAGGTGAGCCTCGCGACCAACCACAAGGTGGGCGGCGGCCCGGTCGCCGCGCCCGTCGAGCCACCCAAGGTGGTGCGCCAGCGCCGCATGCGTCCCGGCCTGCTCGGCCTCGCCATCCTGCTGGTGGCGCTCGGTGGACTGGGTGCCGCGTTCGCGGTCACGTCGGTGCGGGCCACCGGCTCGTACCTCGCGATCTCGCGGGAGGTGTCGGTCGGCGCCGAGCTGACCGCCAGTGACGTCGTGGCCGTGCAGGTAGCCGGGGGCCAGGGGCTGTCGCCGGTGCCTGCCGGTGACATCGACAAGGTGGTTGGCAAGCGGGCGGCGGTGACGCTGGTGCCGGGCACGCTGCTCACCATGGACCAGCTCACCAACACCCCGCTGCTCGGCCCCGGCAAGCAGCAGGTGGCGATCGGCCTCAAGGCGAGCCAGGTACCGGCCAAGGAGCTCCGCCCCGGCGACGAGATCCTGCTGGTCAGCACCCCGCCGCCGAACTTGGGCAGCAACGAGCGGGCGCCCCAGAGCACCCGGTACGACGGGATCGTGGTCGACACGACGGTCCCCGACGAAGACGAAGCCGACCGCGGCACGACGATCGTGTACGTGGCGGTCGCCGTCCGCGACGCCGTCGCCGTGGTCACGCTCGCCGCCCAGGACCGGCTCGCCGTCATCCTCACGGGGTCGGCCTAGAGATGGCGATCATCGCGCTGGTATCGCCGAAGGGGTCGCCCGGTGTGACCACGACGGCGCTGGCGTGCACCCTCTCCTGGCACCGCAGGCTCTTGCTGGCCGAGTGCGACCCGGCCGGCGGCTCGATCATGGCTGGCTACCTCGGCGGCGCCGTACCGGGGCCGCGCGGGATCGGCGAGCTCGCCGTGGCGGAGCTGCGCGAGGGCAAGCTGGAGGAGAGCTTCTGGTCGCAGCTCATCGACCTGGACGCCCCGAAACGCGAGCGACTGCTGCTGCCGGGCGTGGTCGACCCCACCCAGGCAGGCACGGTCGCGCCGCTGTGGCAGCGGTTCGCCGACTTCTTCACGGGTCTGGAGAAGGGCGAGCCGGCGTACGACGTGATTGTCGACTGTGGACGGCTGTACGTGAGCAACCCGCCGTGGCCGGTGCTGCGCGCCGCCGCGGTCGTTCTCGTGGTGACCACGGCCCACCTGCCCGACCTGTCGAGCGCTCGCGCGGCCGTCGCCGCGATCCAGCGCGACTTCCGGGAGCACCGGGTCGCGCCGGGATCGGTACGGCTGTTGCTGGTGGGCGAGGGCCACGGCACCGGCGAGATCAGCAAGGCGTTGGAGTTGCCGGTGATCGCGCGGATACCCGACGACCCTCACACGGCCAAGGTGCTGAGCTACGGCGGCACCATCAAGGCCAACCGCCCCCTGATGCGGGCGGCCGATGCGCTGGAAGTACCGATCAACGCCATCCTCGACCGCCGGCGTGCCCGGCTGAGCTGGCGTCCAGCGCTGACGGAGGTGCCGAATGCGGTTTGAGCCGGTGTACCAGGACCCCCGGGTCCCGCAGCAACCAGCCCTCCCAACCGCCATCCCGGTGCCGCCGTCTGTCCACAATGGACGGCATCATGCGAACGGCTCCACTCCGACCGCACCGGCCCGGCCCCGGGTCGACTTCGCGGTGGTACGCGACCTGCGACGCCAGCTCAGTGAGCGGCTGACCCGGTGGCAGCGCGGGCGCGACTTCACCCCGGGGGAGGAAGACGCCGAGCGCGAGCGGCTGGCGGTCGCCGTGGTTGCCGAGTACGCCGACACGGTGCGCCGGTCCGGTACGCCGATGCCGGCGGCCGAGGAGCGGATGCTGCTCGACCAGGTCACCGCCGAACTGGTGGGTCTCGGGCGGCTGCAGACGCTGCTGGTCGACGACTCGATCGAAGAGGTGCACGTGCTCGGCTGCGACCACGTGCGGATCGCCCGCCACGGCGGCGGCATCGAGTGGGCCGAGCCGATCGCCGACAGCGACGAGGAACTGGTCGAGATCCTGCAGGCGGCCGCCCGCCGGGCCGGAGCCACCGAACGCTCGCTGTCGACGTCGAAGCCCACCCTCGACCTCCAGTTGCCCGACGGCAGCCGCCTCGCCGCCGTGTACCTGGTCAGCCACCGCCCGTACGCCGTGATCCGCCGGCACAACACGCTCGACGTGACGCTCGACGACATCTCCGGTAGTCGCGCCGACCTCGACGAGATGCTGGACGGGCTGATCCGCGACTTCCTGCGGGCGGCGATGCGCGCCGGCCTCAACATCATGGTTGCTGGGCTGGCAGGCGCCGGTAAGACCACGGTGATCCGGGCGATGATGAACGAGATCCCGCCCGACGAGCCGTACGTGCTGCTCGAAGAGAGCCGCGAGCTGCTGCCCGCCCGGCGCGGCGAGCGGCACCGGGCGGTCATGAGCTTCGAGTCGCGGGAGGGCCACGGCGAGCGGGGACCCGACGGGCGTCCGGCCGGTGAGGTGACGATCGCCGACCTGATCCCGGTGTCGCTGCGGATGGGCGCGCTTCGGATCATCGTCGGCGAGGTGCGGTCGCGGGAGATCGTGCCGATGCTCCAGGCGATGACCACGAGCCGCGGCTCGATGTGCACCATCCACGCCCGCAGCCCGGGCGGCGTCAGCGAGCGCATCATCGAGCTGGCGCTGTCGCACGGCAAGGAGATGACCGTCGAGCAGGCCCGGCGGATGGCGGGCAACGCGCTCGACCTGATCGTGTACGTGACGGTCGAAGACGAGACCGCGATCGGCGGCCGGAAGCACCGGTTCGTCTCGCACGTCGAGGAGATCGTGGGTGTGGGCGACGGCGCCCGGATCTCCACCACCAGCATCTTCGGCCCGGGGGCGGACGGCCGGGCGGTCCCAATGCACCTGCCGGAGCGGGTACGCGACCAACTCCTACGGGTCGGCTACGACGCGCGCATTCTCAGCCGGTACATCGAGGCGAAGACCGGGGCCTGGCGCCGCCCGAGGCGCTCTCAACTGCGGCGGCGCTCATGAGGTTGCCGGCGAACATTGAGCTGATCGCGGTCGTCTCCGGCGCCATGTGTGTAGGCGGCCTGATCATGGCCGTCGTCGCGATCGTCGGCACCGACCGGCCGTCCCGGCCACCGTCCCCGACGAGCCAGCGCCTGCGGATGTTCACGGGCGCCGGACTCAACGAGCGCGAGCGCCGCCGGCACCGCGTCCTGTTCGTGGTGGCGTTTCTGGCCGGTGCGCTGGCCTGGCTGGTGACCGGGGTACCGCTCGTGGGCCTGCTGGTCGGCATCGCGGTGCCGGGCACCCCGTGGCTCTTCACGGTCGGGCATGCCGAGCAGCGGGCGATCACCCGGATCGAGGCGGTCGGCGAGTGGACCCGCCGGCTGCGCGACGTCTCCGGCACCGGGCAAGGGCTGCAGCAGGCCATCGTCGCGACCGTGGCCACCGCACCGGAGGAGATCGGCCCGGAAATCGAGCTGCTGGCGTCCCGCCTCCAGGCAGGCTGGCATGGAAAGGACGCGCTGCTCGCGTTCGCCGGGCAGATCGGCGACCCGGTGTGCGACCAGGTCGTAGCCGCGCTCATCCTGCACCTCAGCGACCGTGGCGAGCGCCTTGGCGATGTGCTCGGATCCATCGCGACCGCCGCCGCGGCCGAGGTCGCGACGCGGCGCGAGGTCGAGGCCAAGCGCACCCAGCCACGGTTCGCGGTGCGCTTCCTGACCGGGATGACGCTGCTGACGCTGGCGTACGGGTTGCTGAACCCGGAGTACATGGAGCCGTACGGCACCGCTACCGGGCAGGTGGTGCTGATCGTCCTGGGGAGCCTGTTCATCGGGCTGCTCGCCTGGACCCGGTCGATGAGCCTGCCGCCGCCACCCGTGCGCTTCCTCGCCATTCCCACCGGCGAGGAGGTGGAGCCGTGAGTGTCAGCCCGTTTCTCGTGATCGCGGTCGTTTCCGGAGCACTGGTCGGCCTCGGCGCGTTCCTGCTGATCCGCGAGGCGATACCGGCCACGCCCGCGCTCGCCCCCGCGCTGCACCGGCTGCACCAGAGCCCGGCCGCCGCGCGCGCGGGTACCGGCGGGCTCGACTGGCTGACCGGCCTGTCCCGGTACCTCCGGCCGCCACACAAGGAGCTGGCGCTGCTCGGTCGGACGCCTGAGCAGTACACCCTCTCGCTCGTGCTGTCGGGGCTGATCGGACTCGCGATCCCGCCCGTGCTCACGGCGGCGCTCTCGCTTTTGGGTTTGTCCCTGCCGTTCGTGCTGCCGACCGTGACCGGCCTCGGCCTGGCCTTCGTCTTCATGTTCGTCGCGCACCGTGACGTACTGGCCAAGGCCGAAAAGGCGCGCCGCGAGTTCACGCAGGCCGTCTGCACGTACCTAGACCTGGTGGCGCTCCAGCTCTCGGCGGCGCACGGCCCGGTGCAGTCGCTGGAACGCGCGGCCGAGGTGTGTGACGGCTGGGTGTTCGAGCGGCTGCGCGAGGCGTTGCGGATCGCGCAGATGCAGATGCACGCGCCCTGGGACGAGCTGCGCGACCTGTCGGAGCAGATCGGCGTGCCCGAGTTGGGCGACGTCGGCGCGATCGTGCAGGCGTCCGGCACCGAGGGCGCGCAGGTGCACGAGACGCTGCGGATGCGCGCCGACTCGCTGCGCGACCAGATCCGCACCGACAACCTGACCCGCGCCGAGGCGATCACCAGCCGGCTCGACGTACCCGGGGCGATGTTGGTCTTCGTCCTCGTTGGCTTCGTCATGTTCCCGTTCCTGGCCCGCATCTGAGCCCCAACCGGAAGGAACCGCCATGTCCGTCGTCTACTACCTGCACAGCGTCGTCAAGGAACGCCTCGACCACCTGCGTACACAGGCGGAGCGGGACCGCGGCGACGGCCCGGTGCCGACCGCGATCATCATCGCCGGGCTCGCGGCCGCCGCCATCGCGGTCACCGCCACCGCGGCGACCCTCGCCAACGGCTGGATGTCGAAGATCGCTCCCTGACCGATGCTTCGCAGCGCACTGGGCCTCTGCCAACGGACCGCCGCCGCGGTCCGGCGCCGGTGCGCGCATCCGGCCGGCCGCGACCGGGGTGCCACGCCGGTCGAACTGGCCATCGTCTTCCCCGCGATCCTGCTCCTGACGTTCGCGTCGGTGCAGGTGGGCGCCTGGTTCCTGGCGCGGGCCGTGGCGCTCAACGCCGCACAGGTGGCGGTCAGCTCCACCCGCACATTGAACGGGGTGTCGCCGGCGGCCGGTGAGGCCCAGGCCAGCAGCTTCATCGCCGACACGGGCGGCTGGCTGGTGGGCTGGAACATCCAGGTCGACCAGGGCCCGGAGCAGGTCACCGCCACCGTGACCGGCACGGTCGTATCCGTGATCCCCGGCGTGAACTGGTCGGTCAGTCAGACCGCGCAGGGCCCCGTCGAGCGCTTCACCGAGGAGGGGCCTTGAGAGATCGCGGCTCTGTCTCGGTGGAGGTGGCGATCCTGGCGCCCGCCTTCCTGATGCTCGTCGTGCTCGCCGGGATCGCCGGGCGCACCGCCATTGCGCAGAACGCCGTCGATCTGGCCGCGCACGACGCGGCACGGACCGCGTCGCTCGCGCGCACCGCGGGCACGGCACAGACGCAGGGCGCGGCCACCGCCGGCGCCACACTCGCCGACCAGGGTCTGAACTGCACGGGTACGCCGGCAGTGCACATCGAGACCGGTGGGTTCACCGTGCCGGTGGGGCAGCCGGCCAACGTCGCCGTCACCGTGACCTGCCACGTCACCTTCGCCGACCTCGTCATGCCGGGCGTACCGGGCGGCACCACCGTCGAGGCCACCTTCGTCTCGCCCCTCGACCAGTACCGGAGTCGTGGATGAACGACCGCGGGCGGGTGAGCATCTTCCTGGCGATTGCGCTCGCCGGGATACTGATGATCATTGGCCTGGCGTATGACGGCGCCGGGCACCTGCGGTCGCTCCAGCGCGCGCACAACCTGGCGTCCGAGGCGGCTCGCGCCGGCGGTCAGGCGATCGATGTGGCGCAGGCCATCGAGGGCGGCGGTAAGCAGATCGACCGTCCCGCCGCGAGCGCGGCCGTCGACGCGTACCGGGCGGCAGCCGGCGTGACCGGTCCACCGCCCACGTTCTCCACCGGGCCCAACGGTGAGCAGCTCATCGAGGTCCAGGTGACCCTCACGTACGACAACGTGTTCCTCGACGTCTTCGGGTTCGCGGACACCACCACGGTGACCGGTACGGCCACCGCGACACTCCTCACCACTTCGGACTCCTAGGAAGGAGTTGCGCCATGCGTTTCCGACAGTTCTGTACCGGCGTTGGCGCGCTCGTCGTCCTCATTGGACTGGTGGTCGGCGCCCCGATCGCGCTCTTCGCCCTGGCCGGCAACCCGCTGCCCGACCATGTACCCGCACTGTCCGAAGTCACCGACGCGCTGACCAGCCCCGACGACGGTCAGCTCTTCCTACGCGTGCTGGCCGTGGTCGGCTGGCTGGGCTGGGCCACGTTCGCGCTGTCGGTACTGGTGGAGATCCCGGCTCGCGTCCTACGTCTACCGGCTCCCAGGCTGCCCGGCATGCGCCGCCAGCAGCGTGCCGCGGCGACCCTGGTCGGCTCGGTCGCGCTGATCATCGCGGCGAGCCCGGCGGTGGCATCAGCTGCCGAGATGTCAGCGCCGTACCCCGCAACCGCGCCCGCGGTGATGGCCGCGCCGATGCCCGTGGCAGCGATCGTCGAGGAGCCCGTCGAGCGGCCGGTCTACCGGGTGGAAAAGGGCGACTACCTTGGCCACATCGCCGACCGGTACCTGGGAGACTTCGACCGGTACCCGGAGCTGGCCAAGCTCAACAAGATCCGCGACCCCGACGTGATCCGGCCCGGCCAGAAGCTGCACCTGCCCGCCACCGCCCGCGACGAGGGCATCCGCTCACACGCGACCGGCCTCGTGGCGACACCCCCGTCCACGCGCACACACGCCGAACCCCCGCCCGCCCCCCGACCTGAGGCCCCGCCAGTGGTCGAGCAGGAGCCGGAGGTGCCGCCGCTGCCGCCCGCGCGGGTGGTCGAGCGCGGCGAGGGCGGTGACACCGGCGGCGTGGGTGCGAGCGCCCGCCCCGGCCAGCGCGAACGGCTGAACGTCCCGCTCGCGGTATCGGCCGTCCTGGCCGCAGCCAGCCTCGTGGGCGCCCAGATCGGCGTCCTCCTCGGCCTCCGAGACCGCCGCCGAGCCACCACCCCCCGCCGCCCCCGGAACCGCTAACAGCTGCACCCACCCGCCGCAAACGCGCCACGAACCGCGCGGATGCGGCCCCCCGCGCGCGCCGCGCTGTCCGCGCCGCGCCGCGCTCTCGCGCCATGCGCCGCGCGCGGATGCGCCCCCGCGCCGCGCTGTCCGCGCCATGCGCCGCGCGCGGATGCGCCGCGCGCCGCGCGGGTGCGCCCTCTGCCCGCCGATCAAGGGCGAACGCACGTGGTTGGATCTCTTCTCCGCGCGCGCCCGCCCCCAGGCCGGCCCGGCACGGCGTGTCGCCACGCCCGACGCGCCGATCAAGGGCAAACGCACGCGGTTGGATCTCTTTCCGCGTGCGTTTGCCCTTGATCCATGCGAATGCCCTTGATCGGCGGCCGCCGGCCGCGCACATGGCCGCCCGGCCACGCCGCTGCACGCGGCCACGCCGCTGCTGGACGGCGGCGGCCAGCGCGAGATGCCAGCGGTGAGCGTGCCGGTCTGGCGAAGCGGCGACCAACGGGTCGTCGTCGACGCTGTGACGGAAATCCGCGCACGGCGCGAAGTGCCACCAGCGTCCGCGGCCACGCGTCCCGACGTGATGCCGCTTCGCGGTGCCGTTGGCAAACACCTAGCCGAGGGAAAGGATTACGAGCTACCGCGACGCTCGTCGTGCTCCATGCCCGTTGCTCCCGCGGCCTCACCCTCCGCGGCCACACAACCAGTTCACCGGCCTGGCATCGCCACAGACGCCGCCGACCTCGCTCCACCAGCACCGCATGGACACTGATCCAGCCAGTCGGTCGCCTATGTGGACGGACAGACCCGCACCGCGAAAGCTCTAGAGCTGCGTGCGTGGCGTGTGGCGGGACAGGACCGCGCGCACCGGGATGACGTGCCCCAGCAGGCCGACGCCCCAGCCCAGGATCGGCCAGACCGGCCAGAAGTACCACGCACCTGTGCCGAGCCCGACCGCCGCCCAGATGCCGATCATCAGGAGCGACCCGCCGACGTACGAAGCTACGTGCGCCCACATGCCGAGCCGGGCGCCCCGTGCCGCCCGTAGTCGGCGCCGCTCGCGGGCACGCGCGCGCATGAACCCCTGCGGCAGGTCGGCGACCAGCGCCTCCAACTCGCCCCGGGTGCGCGCGGCATATGCCACCGCGGACCGCTCCGTGAACTCGTCCGCCTCCAGGTAGCCACCCGCGAGCGCGTCGCCGAGCAATGCGACCGCGGTCTCTCGCTCGACCGTTCCGACTCGTTCAACCTGGTTTGCCATGAGTTTCCCTCCTTCGCTCACCTTCCACAGTGCCAGGTCGTCTTGTCACTGTCAAGATGTGTGCCGCGGGGCAGCGCGAGGAGGGCTGGGGGTGTGTTGCCGCGGAGGGTGCGGCCGCGGGAGCGACGGTATGGAGCGCGACGGACGCCGCGGCAGCTCAAAGCTCGATTTTGATCACGCGCGGCCAGGTCCCGACGCCAGGGAGCGGTCTCGGCATGAGTTGCGGACGACGGGCCCGGCGGCGATCGAACAAGACGGCGCCGTAAGGCGCCGTCGATCAAGGAGAATCGCATCGATCATGGGCGAATGCACGCGGAAAGAGATCCAACCGCGTGCGTTTGCCCTTGATCGGCGCGTCGGGCGTGGCGACACGCCGTGCCGGGCCGGCCTGGGGGTGGACGCGCGCGGAGAAGAGATCCAACCACGTGCATTCGCCCTTGATCGCGGGGGAGAGCGCGCAGCGCGCGGAGGGCGCGCGGGGGAGAGCGCACGGCGGGGGAGAGCGCGGGGAGCGCGGCGCGGGGAGTGCGCGGCGGGCGGGGGAGTGCGGCGCGAGGGCGCGCGGCGGGCGGGGGAGCGCGGCGCGGGCGCGCAACGGGGGGCGTGGTGCGGAGGGCGCGGAGCGCGGGGGTTAGAGCATGTTGCGGGAGAAGACTGGTAAGGGGTTGGGGATCGATAGGCGGGACCAGGACTTCACCAGCTTGATTGCCGCGAAGAGCAGGGCTGCCGCCACGATGCCGTCCAGCCAGTAGTGGTTGGCGGTGATCACGACGACGCTGATGGTCACCGCCGGGTGCAGCAGCGCCAGCCAGCGCCACCGGCTGGAGGTGACTCGGATCACCGCGATCGCGACCAGCAACGCCCACCCGACGTGCAGCGACGGCATCGCCGCGAACTGGTTGGCCACGCCGTCGGTGCTGCTGTCCGGGTACGCCGAAGGGCCGGTGGCGAGCATCGTGTCGACCATGCCGAACGACGAGACGAGGCGCGGCGGCGCGAGCGGGAAGACCACGTGGAGCGCCAGCGCGGCGGCGGTGAGGACCGCCATCTCGGTGCGCATCCGCAGGTAGTCGGGGCGGTGCCTGATCCAGAGCCAGACCATCGCCAGCAGCGTGCCGGGGAAGTGCACGCCGACGTAATAAAGGTTGGCGATGCGGGCGGTCGACGGCCAGGCGAGTGCCCAGTGCTGGATCAGGGCCTCGTCGGGCAGGTGCAGTGTGCGCTCGAAATCCCAGACCCAATTCGCGTGCCGGAACGCCAGACCTACCTGGCCGTCGGCGAGGTGGCGGACCCCTTGGTACACAATCATCATCGAGGCGATCAGCAACACCTCGATGACCAGTTCTCGAATATGGGTGGCTCGGTTGCGGCGCGGCCTCCGTTCTGGCGGCCTTGCCGTTGGCCGCGGGTCGACAACGACCCGCGAGAGTCCTTCCGTGACTGCCATCGCCGTCCCCCACCGAGCGTTCATCCACGGTTCACGCATTTCAACACTAAGTGAAATGTTTTTACCAGAACAGTGCGGTCCCGTGTGACCCCACGCACAGGTTCAATAATGGGGGCGCCCCTCAAATTCCTTGAAGGACGCCCCGGGTTACTTGCTCAGCTGCAGGTCAGGCCCAGATACGCAGCACCTCGCCGCCGCCGGGAGATACCGCCTTGTTCGTCACGTACAGTGCGCCGTCGTGCCCAACCGCGACGCCGCCCGGCATCGTGAGCTTGCCCGCGGCGATCTCGGTCTTCGTACCGTTTTCGACCCGGTAGAGCGCGCCGGCCTCGTTGCCGCTGAGCAGGCCGTCCTTGGTGATCTGGAGCACCAGCAGCCGGCCCTTGCGGTCGAACGCGATGTCGATGATGTTCGTGAACCCGGTTGCGTACACCGTCTTCGCCTGGCCCGGGACGATTCGCCAGATTCGCGCCGCGCCCGGCTGGAACGGGAAGCCGGTCAGCTCACCGACGTAGTAGGCGCCATCCGGGCCCTTGGTGACCGTGGTGGGCACCGCCTGCATCGGGATCTGCGGCGGCAGGTTCGGGATGCCAGGCGGCGCGGGCACCAGCCGCGATCCGAACGTATCGACGGTCGAGACCGCGCCCTTCTTGTCGATCGCGAGCAGGTCGTTGCCGCCCGCGTCGGTCGCCAGCGCGCCGTGCGGGGTCGCGAGGACGCCGTACGGGTTGGAGTCGATCTCGCCGCCGTCCGGGTTGTGGTCCTTCTCGTACTGGTTGAGGTCAGCGATGGCCTTGACCTTGCCGTGCCGGTGGTGCGGCCACAGCCCCACCACGTGCCCGAGCAGGCGGGCGCCGTGACCCAGCTGGTTGCGGGCCTCGACCGTGCCGGCGCCGCCGATGGTGCCGATCAGCGCGCCGTGGTGTGTCGGCGAGATGTCGTGCAGGCCGAGCGCGAAGGACCCGTCCTCCTCCGCGACCGACGGCAGGCCGGTGACGACGCGCTTCTGCTTCCAGTGCGGCTTGCCCTTGTGCCACTTCGCGTAGACGGCCGTGACCGCGCTGGTCTTTCCGAGGCAGACCTCCGCATCCGGCTCTTCCGGCGAGGCTATGCACGGGCCATGACCGCCCTTGCCCGCCTCGGCGACGTAGAGCACGCCGTGGTCGCCGACGGCGATGCCGCGCGGGTTGTTGAGCTTGCGGGCGACGACGCTGACCGTGGGCTTGTTCTCGGAGGCGGCGGCCGCAGCGGGCGCCCCAGCTACCAGAACGGCAGCGGCTAGAAGACCGACCGGGACAACACGACTAAGGTTCATGAATCCCCCATTCATGGGTAAACCCCGACAGAGGGATCATGCAGGCCGCTGGTACCTGATGTGCCCAAAACCCAGGAATCCACTGGTCTCATCGCCAGGCGGTGGTGATCATGTCGGCCATGTACCCGCACGTCGCGCGCCTCCGCGCCCTGGCCGGCCCGGACGCTGTACCGCCACCGCTGCTGATGCTGGTCGGCATGGTGTCGACCCAGGTCGGAGCCGCGACCGCGAAGGAGCTCTTCGGCGCGGCCAGCGTGGGCGGGGCGACCGCCCTCCGCTTGAGCTTCGGGGCGCTCGTGCTGATCGCTCTCGCCCGACCGGCGCTTCGGCTCGGCTGGCGTACCGCCGGTTACATCGGGGCGTTCGGCATCGCGATGGCCGGGATGAACCTCGCCTTCTACAGCGCGCTCCAGCGGGTACCGCTGGGTGTGACGGTCACCATCAGCTTCGCCGGGCCGCTCGTGATCTCGCTCGCCGCCAGCCGCCGACTCCGTGACGCGGCGTGGGCGGTACTGGCCAGCGCCGGCGTCGTACTACTAGCCGGCGTCGGCGACAGCGCCATCGACCGCACGGGCCTGCTGCTCTGTGCCGCCTGCGCGCTCTGCTGGGCCGCGTACATCCTGCTCGGCAAGGCGGTGAGCGATCGGGCTCCGGGCGGCCGAGGGCTGGCTCTGGGCATGGCTGTCGGTGCCATCGCGGTACTGCCCCTCGGCATCGCCACCAGCGGCACCCAGCTGCTCGACACCTGGACGCTCGTGCTCGGGTTCGGGGTGGCGCTGCTGTCGTCGGTGCTGCCCTACTCCGCCGAGCTGGCCGCCCTCCGGCGGATGCCGGCGCGGGTCTTCGCGGTGCTGCTCAGCCTCGAACCAGCGGTGGCCGCGCTGGTCGGCATCGTGGTGCTGCACGAGCTGCTGGCGTGGCCACAGCTGGTGGGCATCGCCTGCGTGGTCGGCGCGTCCGTCGGCGCCACCCGCTGGTCCCGCTCAGAACGCCAGCACCCATGATCAGGGCGTCCCTCAAGCTGCTCTAACGACTTGAGGGACGCCCTGATCACGAAAGTCTTGCGAGGGCGTCTTCGATGGCGCGGTGGAAGGTCGGGTACGCGTAGATCATGTGGCGCAGCCGCTCGATCGGCACCTCGCCGTGGACCGCCACCGCCAGCCCGCTCAGCACCTCGCCGCCCATCGGCCCCGCCGACGTCGCGCCCACCAGTACGCCGCGGTCGGTGTCGGCGACGAGCTTAATGAAGCCCTCGTTGCCCACCTTGTGGATCCAGCCGCGTGACGACTCCGGCAACGGGCTGACCGACGCGCGCACGGTGACACCGCGTTCGCGGGCCTGCTGCTCGGTCAGTCCGACCGCGCCGATCTCCGGGTCGGTGAAGGTGACCCGGGGGAGCGCCCGGTAGTCAGCCGGCGGGCCCTCCTGGCCGAGGATGTCGCGGATCACGATGCCCGCCTGGTACATCGCCACATGCGTGAACGCGCCGTGCCCGGTGACGTCGCCGACGCCCCACAGCTTGTCGCCGGCCCGCAGGCGGTCGTCGACCTCGAGAGTGCGCGCCTTCGGGTCCAGGCCGACCGTGTCGAGGCCCAAATCGCCGAGCTGCGCCCGGCGCCCTGTCGCCACCAGCAGCTTC
Organism: Phytohabitans aurantiacus; assembly: GCF_027923225.1. Taxonomy (GTDB): domain Bacteria; phylum Actinomycetota; class Actinomycetes; order Mycobacteriales; family Micromonosporaceae; genus Phytohabitans; species Phytohabitans aurantiacus. Next base: position 205,712 of record NZ_BSDI01000001.1, on the reverse strand, counting down.
TCCCCGGAAACGGCGTCACCGCCGGACAGGTGCACGGTGAACTCGCCGCCATCGTGGCTGATCCGCTCGGCCTTGGCGCCGGACCGGATCTCGATGCCGTCAGCGCCCAGCACCTCGGCCGCCAGCTTGGACGACTCGGGCTCTTCCATCGCCAGGAGGCGGTCGAGCGCCTCGACGATCGTGACCCGTACGCCGAACCGGGCGAACACCTGCGCCAGCTCCAGCCCGATCGCACCGCCCCCGAGTACGACAAGTGACGCGGGCAGCGTCTCGGTCTCGATGGCTTCGCGGTTGGTCCAGTACGGCGTGCCAGCGAGACCTTCGATCGGCGGGATCGCGGCTGACGTGCCGGTGCCGACCACCACGCCCCGGCGAGCCTCGAAGACGTCGTCGCCCACCTGGACGCGCCCCGGTCCGGTGAGCGTGCCGTATCCGCGCACGAACCGCCCGCCCTTGCCCGTGAACCGGTCGACGGCCACCTTGTCGTCCCAGTTGTCGGTGGCCTCTTCGCGGATGCGTTTCGCGACCGGCGCCCAGTCGGGGTGCACCTCCGCACGACCGGCGAGCCCTTCGACGCGGCGCGCCTCGGTCAGCGCGTTGGCCGCCCGGATCATCATCTTGCTGGGTATGCAGCCCCAGTACGGGCACTCGCCGCCGACCAGGTTGTGCTCGATGCCGACCACTGACAGTCCAGCCGCGGCGAGCTTGCCGGCAACCTCTTCACCACCGACGCCCAGCCCGACGACGACAACGTCCACCTGTTCCGCCATGCCGCCAGCATTTCACGGTTCAGCGCGGTGCGTACCGGTTGACGTACTCGCCCTCGGGGTCGTACCGCTCTGCCTGGCGCAGCGGGTTGAAACGCCGGTACGGCCGCGTGTCGTTGCCGGTGCCCGCGGTCCACTGCCAGTTGCCGGAGTTGTTGGCCACGTCGCCGTCGATCAGCCAGCGGTAGAACCACCGCAGGCCCTCACGCCAGTCCAGCTCCAGGTGCTTGGTCAGGTAGTCGGCCACCACCAACCGCGCCCGGTTGTGCATCCACCCTTCCTGGCGGAGCTGCCGCATGCCCGCGTCGACGAGCGGTACGCCGGTTGACCCCTCCTGCCAGCGCGCCAGAGTCTCCGGGTCATATCGCCAGTCTTCGCGCACGCCTCGGCGGTACGCCACGGTGGACAGGTCGGGAAACGCCAGCGCCACCTGGTGGTAGAAGTCGCGCCAGCAGAGCTGGCGGACGAAGGCGCCGTCGGGGTCGTCCACCGCGTTCGCCACCGACAGCGGCGACAGGCAACCGAAGCGGAGGTACGCGCTCAGGTGCGACGTCGCGTCGAGGGCGAGCGCGTCGTGATTCTCCTGGTACCGGTCGACGCGCCGGAGCCAGTCGCGTAGCCGGCGCCGGGCTTCCCCCTCGCCACCCGCGGCGGTGTCCGGTGACTCTCCGGCCGGCGGTGCGGGCAGGTGACCGGCGTCCAGCCCGGACGGGAGCGTGATCCGGCGGGGCGTGGCCACCTCGTCCCGCCACTTCGCACCCAGCCAGGCCCGGTGATACGGCGTGAAGACCTTGTAGTGGTCGCCACCCGCCGGTGTCACCGCTCCAGGGTCGACGATCGTGAGTCCCGGGAAGATCCGCAGGGCGATCCGGTGCCGGTCGCACTCGGCGCGCAGCCGCCGCTCGCGCCTGCGGGCGTACCGGCTGATGTCACCGGAGATCGCGACGCCCTCGGCGCCCACGTCGCGGGCGAGGCGGATGGTCTCGGCGACCGGGTCACCCCGACGGATGAGGAGATCGGCGCCACGCTTTCGCAGGGCGTCACGGAGGTCGGCGAGGCACTGGTGCAGGAAACGGTCGCGGTTCGGCGAGCGGCCGGCCAGCTCCGGATCGAGGACGTACAGCGGGAGGACCCGCTCGGCGTTGGCACAGGCCGCGGCGAGGGCGGGATGATCGCGTACTCGGAGGTCGCGCGTGAACAACACGACCGCGGTCTTCACGGCGCCACCAGTTGGGGCGGGCCCGGCACCCGCACGGGCGTGCCGGTGGCCACCAGCAGGGAGTGCGCCGCCACCGCCACCTTGCGCCAGCCCGGCACGACGGCCCGCCGAGCGAAGACGTCGAACCCGGCCGCCGCGATCTCGTCGAGGATGCCGCCGTAGAGCCGGTACGCGCTGCGGATGCACGCCTGCGAGGCGGGCTCCAGCATGCTCACCCCGGACGCCGCCGCGCCATAGTGGGCCTGCGCGCGCCTCACCTCGTACTCGATGAGCTGCTGGACCTGCGGTGTGGCCGCGCGTCGCGCGGCGCAGGAGACGAGATCGGGCCGGGTGACCCCGAACCTGGCGAGGTCTTCGTCGGGCAGGTAGGTGCGGCCGCGATCGAGGTCTTCGGCGACGTCACGGATGAAGTTGGTGAGCTGGAAGGCGAGCCCGAGCTGGCGGGCCGGCTCGCGGGCGGCGGCGAGGTCGCTGGCGCCGAGGATCGGCAGCATCATCGTGCCGATCACGGCCGCCGACCCCTCCATGTAGTCGAGCAGGTCGGTGTAGGTGGCGTACGAGGTGACCGTGAGATCCATCGCCATGCTGCGCAGGAACGCGGCGAAGTCGGCGTGGTCGAGATCGAACGTGGCGATCGTGTGCAGCACGGCGGGCAGGAGTGGATCATCGGCCGGGGCACCGCGCAGGCCCGCGAGGAAACGGTCGGACCAGTCGCGCAGCTTGGCGGCCCGCTCGGCCGGCGGCAGCGCGTCGGTGCGGTCGACGATCTCGTCCGCGTATCGGGTGAATCCATACAGCGCGTGGACGTGCCGGCGTTTCCAGCCGGGCAGCAGCCGGGTTGCCAGATAGTACGTCCGCCCGTGCCGTTTGTGCAGCTCACGGCAGCGTTCGTAGGCCGAGGCAAGCTCGTCGTCCACCGCTACCTCACCGCCAATCGACTCAGTAATCGACGCAACTCTCCGCCTAGGGTACCCTCGTCGCCATGCGAAGAGTGAGCGGGCCGACCGATCGGGTGATCGTCGTCGGTGCCGGCCTCGGCGGGCTGGCGTGCGCCCTGCACCTGGCCGGCGCCGGCCGGCAGGTCACCGTGCTCGAGCGCGAGCCGGTGCCGGGCGGTCGGGCCGGGCGGCTCGCGGTCGGCGGATACGAGTTCGACACCGGACCGACCGTGCTCACCATGCCTGACCTGCTCGAAGAGGCGCTCGGCGCGGTCGGCGAGCGGCTCTCCGACTGGCTCCGGCTCACGCCTCTCGACCCCGCCTACCGCGCCCACTACCCCGACGGGTCCACGCTCGACGTGATCACCGATACCGCTCGGATGGCGGCGGAGATCGGGCGGGTGTGCGGGCCGCGGGAGGCCGACGGATATCTGCGGTTCGTCGACTTCGCGCGGCAGCTGTGGCGGCTGGAGCGGGCCGACTTCATCGAGCGCAACTTCGACTCCCCGCGCGACCTGGTCACTCTCAACCTGCTGAAACTGCTGTGGATGGGCGGGTTCCGGCGGCTCCAGAGCAAGATCGACCAGTTCTTCGCCGACCCGCGCACGCGGCGGATCTTCTCGTTCCAGGCGATGTATGCCGGCCTGTCGCCGCATGACGCGCTCGCCATCTACGCGGTCATCGCATACCTCGACTCCGTCGCCGGCGTCTACTTCCCCGAAGGCGGCATCCACGCGGTGCCGCGCGCCATGGCCGGCGCGGCGGAGAAGCACGGCGTGACAATCCGGTACGGCACCACGGTCACCGGGGTCGAGACCGCGGGCGGGCGCGCCGTCGGGGTCCGCACCGCCGATGGTGAGCGCATCCCCGCCGACGTCGTGGTCCTCAACCCCGACCTGCCGGTCGCGTGGGCACTGTCGGGGGCACGCCCGCGCCCGCTGCGCTACTCGCCGTCGTGCGTCGTGCTGCACGTGGGTTCCACGCAGGAGTACAGCCGGATCGCGCACCACAACCTCCACTTCGGACGGGCCTGGCGCGGCACCTTCGACGAGGTGATCCGGCGCGGCGAGCTCATGTCAGACCCCTCGCTGCTCGTCACGCGCCCGCCGGCCGGCGCACCCGGCGGGCGGCACGCGTACTACGTGCTCGCACCCGTACCGCACCTCGCTCACCGCCAGCCGCTCGACTGGGAGGGCGGCCTGCGCCAGCGGTACGCCGACGAGCTGGTCGACGTGCTGGAGGCGCGCGGCTACCGGGGTTTTCGGGACGGCATCGAGGTGGCGCAACTCGTGACTCCCACCGACTGGGCGACTTCCGGACTAGCGGCGGGTACCCCGTTCGGGGCGGCCCACACATTCCGGCAGACCGGCCCGTTCCGCCCCGGTAACCTCCATCCCACAGTGGACAATGTCGTCTTCGTCGGCTCGGGCACGCAGCCGGGCGTCGGCGTCCCCATGGTGCTGATCTCCGGCAAGCTCGCCGCTCACCGCGTCACGGGAGGCGCTCGATGATGGATCCTCGCTCGTTGCATCTGGTGGAGCTCGTCGACGAAGCTGGCCGGGCGCTCGGGTCGTCCACTGTGGAAGACGCGCACCAGGCGCCGGGGCAGTTGCACAGGGCGTTCTCGGTGGTCCTCGTCGATCCCGGCGGACGCCTCCTGCTCCAGCAGCGCGCCCAGGTCAAGAGCCGCTTCCCGCTGCGCTGGGCCAACGCCTGCTGCGGGCACCCGGCACCGGGCGAAGACCTGATCACGGCGGCCACCAAGCGGCTCGGCGAAGAGCTGGGCCTCGACCCGGTGGCGCTGACCGAGGTGGGCGTGTACCGGTACTTCGCCGAGGACCCGGCGACCGGGCGGGTGGAGTACGAGTACGACCACGTGCTCCTCGGGGCGGTCGACGCCGACGTGCCGGTGCGGCCCGACCCGCAGGAGGTGGCCGCCGTGCGGTGGGTCCCGCTCGACGAGGTTCGCACCGAGCTACGGGAGCAGCCCAGGGCGTACGCGCCGTGGCTCGGCGGTGTCGTTGAGGCGCTGCCTTCCATCCAGGACGCTGCGGAGCGGTCGGGTGGCCGATGACGGGCTGAGCGCGGGAGCGGTGGCGCGCCGCCTCGGTGTGGCGGTCACCACACTTCGCACCTGGCACCAGCGGTACGGGCTCGGCCCGAGCGGGCACGTCCCGGGCCACCACCGCCGGTACACCCAGGAAGATCTTGCCCGTCTGGACGTGATGCGCGAGCTGACCTCGGAGGGCGTGGCGCCCGCTGAGGCGGCCCGCTGGGCGCGCGGCGCCGGCCCGCGGCAGGTGGTCGACCGGCGACATGGTGGCGGGCGGGTGATCGCCGTAGGCGCGGCGGGCGATGCCGCCCGCGGTCTCGCTCACGCCGCGATGCGCCTCGACGCGGCCGCGATGCGCGAGATCATCGACCGCTCGATCGAAGCCTCCGGCGTCGTGGCCACCTGGAACGGCCTGCTGCGCCCGGTCCTCGTGGGTGTGGGAGACCGGCACGCGGTCGTCGAGGTGGAGCACCTGCTGTCCCGCTGCGTATCCGAGGCGCTGGGCGCGGTCGCCCGCCCGCCCGCGAACGCGGGATCGCCCCGCATCCTCCTGGCCTGCGCCGACGAGGAGCAGCACAGCCTGCCGCTGGAGGCGCTGGCCGCCGCGCTCGCCGAGGTGGGCCTGCCGTGCCGGCTCCTCGGTGCCCGCGTGCCGCCATCCGCCCTCGCCGGAGCGGTGCGGCGTACCGGCCCGGACGCCGTCGTGGTGTGGTCACATTCACAATCCACCGCCGACCCCCGCCAGCTTGACGCGCTGCGATCGGGTGAACACCGTCCGCCTCTCATCATCGCGGCCGGTCCGGGGTGGGACGAACTGCCGGTTGTCATCGAACGACCAGACAGCCTCGACGCGGCACTCACCCTATTGAGTAATCGGACGTTAGTCGGCTAGAAGCCCTCGATTCTCGGGCGCCACTCAAGTAGCGTGTTGTCGCTTTGTTCCCGAACCCCTCGGGAGTCTCACTGATGACGCGACGTGGGGCGTTCACCGCCGCACTGCTCGTACTGACGATCCTTGTCGGCGGTCGCTGGGCCATGGGTCGACAGCCCACCGAGACCGTGGCTCACCAGGCGCTGGGCAACCACGCGGCGCCTGTTTCGCCATCGCCGACACCGACACCGACGCCAGCCGCCACGCCGTCCCGGGCTCCAGCGGCGCCCAAGAAGCCGGCGCCGACGAAGACCACCAAGCCCGGCCCGCGGTCCAAGGTCGGTCCGTTCGGCACAAGGCGGATGACTGGTAGCCGCGGGGTGGCGCTGACCTTCGACGACGGGCCCAACCCGTCGTGGACGCCGCAGGTGCTCGACCTGCTGCGGGCCAACAAGGTCAAGGCCACCTTCTGCGTGGTCGGCACCGAGGTGCGGCAGAACCCTGCCCTGATCAAACGCATCGTGCGCGAGGGTCACACGCTGTGCAACCACAGCTGGCACCACGAGTTCGACCTCGGCACCAAGGCGGAGCAGGAGATCAGGGCAAACATGATCTCCACCAACCGGGAGATCCATCGCGCCGTCCCCGGTGCGCGGGTCAAATACTTCCGCCATCCGGGTGGAATGTGGACCGCCGCGGCGGTCAAGGTCGCCCGCGAGTTGGGCATGACCTCGCTGGACTGGGACGTCGACCCGACCGACTGGTCAAAGCCGGGTGCCGAGGCCATCAAGCAGCGCGTCATGTCCAAGACCAGATCCGGCTCGATCATCCTGCTGCACGACGGCGGCGGAGACCGAGCCGGCACGGTGGCCGCGTGCAAGTCGCTGATACCGGCTCTCAAGCGCAAGTACGGCATCACCCTGCTGCGCTGACCTGCTTCTCCGGAACTCGGACGTGACGCGCCCGGAACCGGTTTGGATGGAGGGTGCGGCGTCGCGTATGCTTTCGAAGCCTCCGGCGGGGCCGGATGGGAGCACAGCTGCCAGAGTTGTCATGTGCAATGATGGCGAGGCCGCCCTCATCGTCTAGCGGCCCAGGACGCCGCCCTTTCAAGGCGGTAGCACGGGTTCGAATCCCGTTGGGGGCACGGTCCGGCCTAGCCGGAGGAGCAAGGTCCTGTGGAGCAGTTGGAGTGCTCGCCGCCCTGTCAAGGCGGAGGTCGCGGGTTCAAGTCCCGTCAGGACCGCTTAAGGCCAGGTAGCTCAGTTGGTACGAGCGTCCGACTGAAAATCGGAAGGTCGGCGGTTCGACCCCGCCCCTGGCCACATAGCCTTTCGCCGGGCTACCGAGCGCCTACCAGCGGAAACGCCGGTGGGCGTTCTCCTATTTTCGATGAAAGAGATCACGTCGGTCCCGGGACGGCCGCACCAGATGGCCGCAGTAGCGTCAGGGCTACCTCGCCCGATGCGAGCATCTCACCCAGCCGCGCGACTGCCTGCCGCTTCATTGCCTCGCTGGGGTCGACGTACCGCTGGGTCGTCGTGATTCGCGCATGCCCGAGGATCTCCTGGACAACGCGGATGTCTGTCCCGGTTGCCACAAGCATGGTTCCGGCGGTGTGTCGGGCAGCGTGCAGCCGCGCGTCCGGTACGCCGGCGTTCACGAGCACCTGTTCCCACAGGGCGTGGTCCTGGCGGGAGTCGAGCCGTGCGCCGGTGGACTGGCAGAACACCAGGTCGTGCTCGACCCAGACCGGGCCGGCGTCCTGTCGCTCCGATTCCTGTTGATCGCGGTGGCGTCGCAGCGCGGCGACCAGCATGGGATCGAGCGCGAGCGGCCGCACGCTGTCCGTCTTGAGGTCGACATCGACGATGCCGCCGCCGGTGCGATCCGGGCACCCACGGGCGTGGTCAGTGCACCCTGGCGGGCAGAGTGGCGGACATGGCCGAGAGTGTCGCGAGCAGCCCGGCAGGACCTGCCGCTGCGGGCAGTAGTGTGGCCGCCCCTTGCAGACACCTGGGTCGGCACATCCATGCTCCCAGCGACGCGGGCAGGGCTTCTGCCGGCACCGCTGCGCCGCGCAGGCGGCCGGGTCCTTGCACCCGTGCCGCCAGGTACGCCGCTGAGCCTGTTTCTCCAGCTCCAGGTAGGGCGCTTCCCCATCGAGATGAATCTGGGACCAGCGAAGCCCGAGCACCTCTCCCTGTCGCAGGCCAAGCATGAGCGCGATCAGCCAGCGAGCCTCCAGGCGGTCGTTGACGATGGCCATCAAGACCTTCTTGACTGCGTCCAGGTCGAGAGGCTTGATCCGCTTGGCGGTGCCGTCGGGAGCATCGATCAGGGCGCAGACGTTCCGGGCGGCGCGACCGCGCCGGTGTGCGACCTTCAGCGCCCGGCTCAGCACCCTGTGGCATTGGAGGACGTAGGCCGGAGCCATCCCCGCCTCACGGAGGTCGGTGTACGCCTGCTCGACGTGTTCGGGCTGGATTAGCCGCGTCGTTCCGGCCAGGCGCCATTGCCCGATGCGCGGAATCAGGTGCGTCTCGATGATCGGCTTGTATGCCGCGTACGTCTTGTATCGGCGGTTGGGTTTGACGATGTTCTGGAGCCAGTGCCGGAGCCACTCAGCGACTGTCGGTGCGGTGCCGATCTCGGGCACGTGGCCCTGGCCGAGTTGCTCCGCGAGCGCGTCGTACTTGGCCGCCACTGCGGCGGCAGTCTTTCCGGTCAGCTTTCGGCGGTCAAGGCTCCCGTCGGGCTTGGTGCCGACAGTGACGTCGATACGCCAGCGGTCGCCGTATGGGCGAATCTTGGGTCTGCGGTTGGGTTGTCGCCCCATGCTCTACTCCTCGGATCTTGAGGTAGAGCTACCTTTCGTGCCGCGCCGGGAACGGCACCAGGTTCTCCTGGCCGTACTCCTGGCTCGCGACTTCCTGCGCCCAGTCCATCCAGCGCTTTGCGCCGGTAGTGGTGCCGAGCTGCTCGACCTGTGCCGCAAGTGCGGCCAAGCCTCTGGCCAGCTCGCGGTGCCGCTGCTCCGCTTGCCGCTCTGCTCGGTCGTGCCGCCGCCGCCACCGCCTCTGTGAGGCCCAGGAGACGGCGAGCTGCACGGTGACGACCGAAACGACGCCGGCGCAGAGCAAGGCTGCGTTCGCGAGTACTGCTGTGTGCCAGTCCCACGTCAGGGCGACGATCATTGCCGCACCGCACCACAAGAAAGCGACGAGTCCGAATAGGACGTCGAGCCCTATCTGGCGGCGGTCCTCGCGGCGGCGGTCGATTCGGATGTCCTGAGTGGGCATGGTTTCAGACAGCATGCTGGGTCGGCCTCCTAGCGACTTGCTGACTAAGGGTCGCCCCTGCGTATGCCCCCGCTGGGGTGAAGTCGAAGGTAACGAAAGGTAGCCGTGGTGGTTACTGTCTGAGGTCAGACGTTTGGGTGGTATTGATCCACCGAATCAGCTGGCACGTTGTGACGGCGGCCCGGGACGGCGTGCCAGAGCCCGCAGAGTCTCGCGGATGTGGTATTTCTCCTGCTCCGTGACCTTGGGGTCGACCAGGCGGCGCAGCACCAGCTCGACGTCCGGGTCCATCGGCGGCGGCCCTGGCATCGGCGAGCGGTCGCGCTTGCCTGGCCACAAGATCAGGAACGCGGCCGCCGGCGGGATGTCGAGGCCGTCACAGAAGTCGAGCACCTGACCCGCTTTCGGGTCCTCCGTCCAGTCGCCGCGCAACCAGCGGTGCAGTGTGCTCTTCTTGGTGCCGGTCTTTTCGAGAACCGTCACCTGATTCCAGCCGCGATGCATCAAGGCGTCGTCGAGCGCCCGCCGTACGAAGCGACTGAATGCGACCTGACGTGCCTTGAGTGACGGCCGGGCTTGCACGGTACGACGGTAGGTGCCATACGGGGGACGTGAGTCCCGTGGGCGGGATAAGTCCCGTCTGCGGCACCCTGGATGTGTCGTGTCGTGTCTGCGTGTGCCAGCGATTCTTAGTACGCGCATGCCCACACGGTAGGGCAATCAGGTGATCCAAAAAACTGTCCGAAAGTATGAGCGGTGCCGCGCGTGGCACTGATCTACTGTGGTGCCATGCACGGCACTCCAGACACATCCAGTCCTGCACGTGGCACTCAGGACTCGCGCCGCCAGCCGGCGGTGCCCGCGATCTTCGTCAGCGTCGATGACGCAGCGCTGGCCCTCTCGCTGAGCCGGCGCGAGATCTATCGGCTCATGGACGACGGCGACCTGGAGGGCGTCAACAAGGGGCGCCGCCGGCTCGTCGTCGTGGAGTCGCTGCACATCTACGCGAGGAAGCTCCGCGACGACGCGGCCGAGCAGCGGCTGGCGGCCGCTACGTCGGCGGCGTGATGACGCACCCGTCCGGCCCTGCCGGTCCCGGACCTAGCGGTCCGGCTGGGCCTGGTCCGAAGGACAGCGACTAAGAGCGGCCCTCGCGACGGTGGCACCCGCGCGAGGGCCAGAGAACCCGATCCAGGAAAGGACTTGGTTTCGATGACCAACGGTACTGATCACCCGCCGGTGACGCTGCCCCAGGGCGCGCCGGACGGGGTGGTCATCAACGTGACCGGCTCGCTGATGTTGCAGATCGTGGCCTACGGCGCCACGGTCCAGCCGATCGAGCGCCACCTCTACACGATGTCGACCCGTGACGGGCAGCCCTTGGGCCTGATGACGACGGACCAGCTGTGGAGCGACTCGGACCAGATTCTGGCCGAGCGGTTCCGGCTGCTGGCTTCCAGGCACGCGGAGGGCGTGCCGTACGAGGTGACCGTGGTACCCGCGAGCAAGCGCGCCCGGCGCGGGGATGGCGGTGCGCGATGAGGCTGCCCAGCGAGTTCCGGCGCGCCCTGCTGAAGACGATCGCGCTCGCCGAGCCGACCCCGCGCGGCATCCGGTTCGCTCCGGAGCCGGCCGATGCGCATCTGCACCTGGAGTTGGAGTCGATCGGCGACCTGCGGCGGTGGCTGGTCGTGCTCGGCGCATCCGATGAGGAGGTGCTGATCGAGCACGTTGACGGCGGTGTGCGGGCGACGTCGTGGGTGCTGTGGATGCACATCCATGTCCGCCTGACCGCGCAGGACCCGCAGGGCCCGGGCGGCGGCGAGGGCGAGCAGGCCGGCGCCGTCGACGACCTGGCTGACCTGACGCGGCTGGGCGAGGAGTACCTGCCGGACCCGGCCGAGCGGCTCGCGGCGGTCGCCGCGGTCGCGCCGGCGTACGTGCGCCCGGTACCCGTACCGGAGCCGGTCGGCGCCGCCGCGGTGGTGCTCGTCGACGAGGACCAGGCGCAGCGGCGCGTCGACCGGTGGGCGGCGGTAACTAGCGCGCTGGAGGCCGGGTGCCCGCCGCCGGCGCACGTGGACGTGTCGCCCGACGGTTGGGTGCTGCAGGTCGACCTGCCCGACGAGGCCGCCGTCGTCGCGTGGGCAGCGCAGCTCGGCGTCGCCGACACGCTGCGGTCGACGATCCGCAAGCAGCGCGGCGTGGTCCGCCGGGTCACCTGCGCCGGCCGGGACCACCCCTGGACGCTGAACTTGCGGTGCACGGTCGACGTCGCCGGTCTGCTGCCGGCGCCGCTCGCGGACGACATCGGGTCCCTCGCTTGGCCGGAGCGCGCGGGCCGGGCGTTGGCGGTGGCCGCGTGATCGCCGCGATCGTCGCCGGGGTGCGCGAGGCCGCGCCGGAGGCCGGTGGCCTGATCGCCGTGGCCCTGTTCCTGGCCCTGTGCGTGCGGGCGGGTGCCCGGTGACCGCCGCGGTGGCGGCGCCGTCGGTGGTGCCGGTGCAGGCCGGACCTGTCGACGAGCCGACCGGTGCGCACGCCGAGGTGTGGGCGCTGATCGTGGCGGCCCAGGCCGGCGACCGGGACGCGTTCGGCACGATCTACAGCCGGTATCAGGACGTCGTGTTCCGGTTCGTGTACTTCCGGACCGGGGGGAACCGGCAGGTGGCAGAGGACCTGACGCAGGACACGTTCCTGCGCGCCCTGCGCCGGATCGGCTCCTTCACCTGGCAGGGCCGCGACCCGGGCGCCTGGTTCGTGACGATCGCCCGGAACCTGGTCGCGGACCGCTTCAAGTCGGCCCGGTACCGGCTGGAGGTCACCACCGGCGACATGTTCGACGTCGACCGGGAGGCCCGCGGCCCGGAGGGCTCACCCGAGACGGCCGTGGTCGACCACATCACCAACCTCACCCTGCTGGACGCCGTCGCACGGCTCAACCCCGAGCAGCAGGAGTGCATCGTCCGGCGCTTCCTGGACGGCTACTCGGTGTCCGAGACCGCGGCGGCGATGGGCAAGAAAGAGGGCGCGATCAAGGCCCTCCAGTACCGGGCGCTCCGCGCGCTGGCGCGGCTGCTGCCCGACGGCTTCGAGGAGGCACCGTGGTGCTGAACGTGACGGTCGCGGTCATCGCGGCCCTGGCCGGTGCGTTGGTCGGCGCCGTGACCGTCGGCCTGGCGGTGCGGGCCCGCCGCCGCGACGACGACGCCAACATCGCGCAAATCCTGGCCGACCTGGTCGACCTGGCGGTGCGCTCGGCGCCGCCGGATCGGCGGTCGACGGTGCAGCACCTGGCGACGCTGACGGCCGAGCGGTGGCAGCCGGACGGGCACCACGTGATAGGCGACCAGGAGCCGCCAGCGGCGGGCCAGCGCGGCGTGTCCGCGGCCGCCGTCAACCGCCAGTTGCGGCAGCGGGCGGGTGGTTGGCGTGGTTGATGTGCAGACGCTGCTCGCGGTGCCGGCGGCCGCGCTGATCGGTGCGAACGTGACCGGCTGGGCGGTGCTGGTGGTCGTGCGCCGCCGGCGGCGTGCCCAGCTCGTCGACGTCGGCGGGTACGCCGGCCGGCACCGGCCGCCGGGCGCCGCGGCTGACGATGCGTTCCGGCTGGCCGAGTTGGCCCGGCCGGCGGCGCATTCGCAGCGGGCGACGCCGGTGCACCGGTACGCGTGGCCGGCGACCGGGCGGGGGTGAGCGTCATGGCGGTCGGCCGGGGACCTTGGGTGTCCGATGTGGAGTGTCTGGATTGCGGGCAGCCGTTGCGCGACCCGCTGTCCAAGGCGCTGCATCGCGGCCCGAAGTGCCGGCGCCGGCTGCGGATTGCCCGCGCTGGCGTGGCGCTTCCGCTGCTGCCCCGCGCCGCGTTCGTCGCGGCGCAGCCCGGCCAGACCGCCTTGCCGCTCGACGCGGCCACCGACACGACTGCTGCGGCCGCGCCGGCGGAACGTCCGGACCCGAAGGCGCCGCACGACTACGAGGCGGACCCGGCCGACGAGACCCGCGATTGGTCCGGCAAGCCGGCGGCGCCGTGCCGGTGGTGCCAGCGGCCGCGCAAGAACAGCATCCACCGCCGCCCACGGACCCCACGAACCTCCCGCGATCCCCGCCGCGAGCTGCTCGCCGCGGCTGGCAGGGAGCGCGACCGGGCGGTCCTGGGCGAACGCGACGACGAGGAGTGATCAGCATGGCTGAGCTGTACCCGACCAAGACCCGCCGCGCGTTGCTCGACGCGATCGCGAACGCGCAGGTGCTCACCGACATCACGGCGCCGGCGCTGGACGTCATCCTGCTTTTCCCGAACGCGCCTACGGAGTGGCAGACCCGGCAGACGGTGACCGCGCGGGTGCGCGAGCTGGAGGCCGCAGGCTGGGTGGAGGAGGACGACGCCGGCGTCGAGTGGCGCACCACCGACGCCGGCGAGGCCGCCCGGACCGGACCGGCCGGGCCGCCCGGCGGGTACGGGCCGCAGCAGCTTCAGGACGAGCTGGGCCTGCACGTCTTCCAGTTCGACCGGGCGCTGGCCGCCGGGCTGATCCCACCGCGGGACGCGGCCCGCGGCTGGTCGGCTGCGACCGTCGCCGCGCTCACCGCGCGGGCCGGCGAGATCCGTGCCGCGGTCGGTTCGGTGCCCGACGTCGGCGCGGTCCGCGCCGCCGAGCTGCTGTCCGAACGCTTCGGCGTCGACGTGCACACCGGCGCGGTGCTGGAGCTGTCCAACATGGACCTGCTCCCATGCGTTGGCACGTACAAGGACCACCCGCTGTACTGCGGCCGCACGCTGGAGACGTTCAACGACAGGAGCGCGCTCGACAAGGCCATCGAGCGCGGCCGGCTCCACACCGCTGACCGGGTCGCCGCCTACTTCCGGGTGCGACGGTCCGATGTGGACCACCTGATCCGGGCCGGGTGGCTCAAGCCCACCACGTACGTGCTGGGCCCGTGGCAGCGTCGCCGCGACCGGCCCGAGGTGGCCCTGTACCGGCAGGCTGACCTGGACGTGCTCGCGGAGCATCCCGCGATCGACTGGGACGCCGTGCGCGCTACACCGGCCGGTCGTCCTTCGCAGCTGGCCCGGCTCACCGCAAGGCAGTGACCGATGGACCGCGCCGCGCGTCAGGAGCTGCTCGACGCGCTGCTGGCCGAGCGGTTCGGACCGCCCCCGCTGCCCGACCTGCCGCGCCCGGTACTCGTGGACCGGCCGGCGTTGCTGCGCCGGGTGGCGGAGGACCCGGCGGTGACCGAAGCACGCCGGCGGCGGCTGTGCGAGTCGATCGACGGCCGCTACCTGGTGCCGGTCAAACACCCGCCGCCGCGGCGTACGGCCGACGCGGCATGAGACCCGATGGAGGTGCCCGAATGGAGATCACGCTCAACGCCGACGACGTGACCATGCTGGTCGCGGTCGAGCAGGGCCGCGTCGAACACGATCCGCGGTTCACGGCACCGGACTTCGAGGTCGACCCAGGCCCGCCAGTGATGCGCCGGCGAGCCACTCAGCGGCTGCGGCCCTTCAAACGGTGGCAGCTGGTCGACCTGGTCGACGAGGACCAGGCCGACCAGTACGGCGTCCGCGCCTACCGGCTCACCCAGCTCGGCGCCCGGCTCCTCGATGAGGCCCGCGCGCAGGAGGCGCTCGCGCTCGCCGAGGCCGACACCTGGGGCACGCCTACAGACTCCCCGGCCGCGTCTGCGGCGGGGGCAACCCGATCCGAGGAGACATCTTGATCCGCAAGATCCAGGCCGGCGTGCTCGTCATGGTCGCGCTCGCGGCCGCCGTGGTGATGGCGCTGACCGCACCGGCCGTAGCGACGGAGCCCATCGGCGACCCGAGCAGCTCGCCGTCCGCGACCGCGTCGGCCGAGCCGACCGTCAGCGCGTCGCCGGAGCCGTCGGCCACCGTGGAGCCGACCGTGACCGCGGGCGTCGACCCGACGCCGTCGGCCACCGATCCGGCCGCGTCCCCGTCGACGGGCACGGCGCCGCCGGACGGTGGCAGCGACCTGCCGCAGACCGGTACGGCGGTGTGGGCGGTCGGCACGCTCGGCGCGGTGCTGGTCCTGATCGGCGTGCTGGCGATTGCCATCGGACGCCGCCGCCGGCGGTACGTGGCCTGACGACTGGGGCCCGGCGGCGACTTCCCTGCCGCCGGGCCCTTCCCGCCCAGCACCAGCCGCGCGCAGCTGCCCGGCCCGGCCGTCTTCCGTGGGAGCGGCCGGGCCGCGGCGTATCGGGGGGAACCATAGATGTTGATCATTAGGGGGGTGGTGCGGTGACGTGGCTGAAGTCCTCGGACACGGCCGGCAACCACCCGGTGGTGCTGAGCCCATTGGCGTGGCCAGCACAAGACGGCGACGTGTTCCGCGAGGACCTGGCCAACCTCCTATTCGGATTCGTCAACCGATGCGCCTTGCACTCCGCCCAGTACGACACCGACTACGTCATCTCGGACGCCACGGTGTCCTTTGTGGCCGGACAGAACTGGCAGCTACGCGCCGAGCAGGCAAGGCGTGCCGGCTACTGGACCCGCGTCGACGGCGGCGGCTGGTTGCTGATCGACGACAGCGAGCACCTGTTCAACATCCGGCTACGCGCCGAGAAGGAATGGGAGCGGACTAGAAAACGCGACAACGGCAACCCAGCGTTGACCATCCCGGTCAGGCTCCGTGATGGCGACGGCTGCCGCTACTGCGGCCGCGTCGTCGACTGGAAAGCCAGGCGCGGCAGCCGCGCCGGCACCTACGACCACGTGTACCCCGGCAAGGCCGCCCGGGGTCCTGACGACCTGCGGGTGTGCTGCGGCGGCTGCAACAGCGCCCGCGGCGACAACCCGGACGCGTTCGCCGCGCTGCCCGCGCCGGCGACCCCGTTCTACGGCGAGCTGACGGTTGCGCTGCTCGCCGAGCACGGCATCACCGTTCCGATGTCCACACCACCGCGACCCGGCACCGTGCCGGACCACGCGACCCCAGCACCCGGCGACCCTGCACCCAGCGGGACCACGCGACCAGCTCTACCCGCACCGCCCACGCGACCCGCCAGCCCGGCGGACACCGCGCCCAGCAAGCCCACCGCGACCCGGCAGCCAGCCGAGCACCGCGCACGCAACACCGCCGCGACCCGCCAGCCCGGTGGACACCGCGCCCAGCACCCCCGCGACCGGGCCACCAGCCCGACACCGCCCGCAGCGCCCGGCGACCCGGCGGCCGGCCGGACCACGCTCGCACCCAGCCAAGATCAACAGCGCTCGCCAGGCGGCGAACCTGCCGGAGCCGGCAGAAATCGGCAGATCGGCAGCCTGCCGGACCTGACCGGGTCGGGTCGGGATCGGGACGGGTCGGGAGGCCCTGCCCTGAGCCCGCCCACGACGAACCGCAACAGGCGCAGGAGAGGCCGCCGTGGTCGAGCACATCGCCCTACCCAGGAGGACCCATGACCAAGACCATCACCCTGGATGTCCATGTCCGGGTACCCAGCTGGTCCTTGGCCCGGACACTGCTCGTGCACCTGCTCATCGGGATGGCCACCGGCGCCGGGATGTGTATCGCCTTCGTCGTCGGCATGACCGTGCTGGCGTGGCTGGCATGAGCGGGCTGATCGACTCGGCGCCGTACGTGGTCGAGCAGATCCGGATCACGATCATCGACCTGCGCACAGCGTGGGGGTGGCTCGACGAGCTCGTCGAACCTGGCCGCGACTCGGCGCCCATGCCGGTGCTGTCCGACGACCAGCGGGCCCGGCTCGACGAGGTCGCCGCAGCCGAACGCGTCGACCGGCTCGCCCCGCCGGTCAACCTGCCGTACGGGGCCCGCCAGTTCGCGCCGACCTCGGCGTACGCGTCGCCGGCGACCCGGGCCGGCGCCCGCCTGGGCGTGATCGACGCCCGCGCCACCGTGCACGGCATGGTGCTGGAGACCGCCCGCCTGGTCGCCGGGTTCCTGCACGCGTCCTACGTCGGCGGCCGCGCCGGCGCCGCCGCGGTGCTGGATGCCCTGGAGTTCATCGACGGCCCGCGCCCGTGCTGGGTGGCCACCGTCGCCGGCGTGATCTGGTGGCGCGACCCCGCCGGCGCGATCGTCGACGTGCGCGACGTCGACGCCCTGGCCGCCGTCGACGTCGCGCTCCAGCGGGCCCTGCGAGTCGCCCGACGAGCCGCCCGGGACGTCGACGGCGACCCGGTCGCCCCGGTCGACCACCGGTGCCCCGCATGCGGCCGCCGATCCCTGGAACTGGACTACGGCAGCCAACAGGAGCTGGTCGACGGCGCCGTGCGCGAGCAGGCCCGCCGCCGCTGGACCGTCTCGTGCATCAGCATCGCCTGCCGCTGCGCCGGCGAAGGCTGCGGCTGCCGCCAGCGCGTCCGGTACGAGGGCCGGCGTCACGCGTGGTCGTACGGCGAGCTGGCCGGCCCGTTCGGGCTGTGGCATGCCATCGCGGCCGCCGACCGTCGCCGGCGCGGCCCGGAGGCCCGCGTCGGCTCCGAGACGGCCGGACACGGCGGCTGGTCCGAACGGCGCGTACCGCGCCGGGTTGGCCGGGCCCAGCGCGACAACGACGGCGTGCTGTGGTGGGACCGCGAGCGAGCCTGTGCCCAGCTGGGCGTCAAGCCGCAGAACCTGTGGGACTGGGCCCGGCGCAGCGCGACCAACCCCGACTTCCCGCGGCTCGATCCGCCATGGAGGGACGGGTCGATCTCGTGGTACCGGGCCGAGCAGCTACTGGACGTCGACGAGCACCTGGCCCGCACCACCAAGGGCCGCAACCGGAGGGCAGCATGAGCACCATGGACCTGATCGAGTTCCTACGCGCCCGGCTCGACGAGGACGAGGAGCGCTGGCGTCACCTGGCCGATCAAGGCGAGCAAGGGTACTGGGATTTCCACCTGGCCGAGGTCGACGCCAAGCGGCGCATCCTGGCCGAGGTTGTTGATGAGGCGACCGGGCTGGATGAACAGGTTGATGGGGAGTTCCGGGTCGGCTCCCGCGATCTGGTAGCCGAGCCCTACCTCGGCACCGTGCTCTTGCGACTTCTCGCCCTGCCGTACGCCGAGCATCTGGACTACCGCGAGGAGTGGCGGCCGCAGGCGGGCGACACGCGGCCGGACTAGCGCGACTTGACCTGATCCGTCCGATATCTCAGGATGGGTGCCAGCAGGTGAAGTGTGCCCACCTACCGGACGAACGCCCACGATGGCCCTCGCAACGCGCGGGGGCCATCGTCGTATCCAAGGGGGTACGCGGAGGTGGTCATGCGTCGAACCGTGAAGCCCTCCCCCCAGGAGTGGCGCACCGTCCCCCTACCTCGTGGCTGGGTGAAGATCCGCAAGCGCATCCTGCACCGCGATCCACAGTGCACGCTGCGCACGAGGTGTCAGGGTGCGGCGTCCGAAGAGGTCGACCACATCGGCGACCCGAACGACCACAGCGACAGGAACCTGCGCGGCGTGTGCCACACGTGCCACGCGCACCGCACGGGGCAGCAGGGTGCGGCGGCGGCGAACGCGCGGCGGCCGAGTCGTCGACGGCCGGCACCACGCCACCCAGGCATCACCTGACGTAGTCGTGCGACAGCGGAGGGTGGGGGGTGCCCCCCACCCCGGGGACAGGATGGCGGCGGGGGTTAGCGCCTCAGCCACTGTGTGAATCTTGACCGGAAATCCTGTGATCGTCTTGAATATGCGGAGGTCAGCGTGGGTGTACCTGGGCGCAGGCCGAAGCCGGAGGGTGAGCGGCGCAACCGGCACGCATTGACGCACGAGTGGGTTGAGGTGGAGGACGTCCCGTACGACGGGGAGCGTCCGGACCTGCCGGTGCGGTGGATCACGACCGACGAGGGTGAGCGGAAGCGGTCGACGTGGCCGGCCGCGACGGTCCGCTGGTGGGACACCGTGTCGACGATGCCGCACTGCTGCCTATGGACCCGGGCTGACTGGCAGTTCGCGATCGACACGGCCGAGGTGCACGCCCGGTGGGTGACCGGCGGCCGCGGCGCGACCGAGGTCCGCATCCGCGAGCGCCAGCTGGGCACCACGGTGGACGCCCGGCGGTCGCTGCGGATCCAGTACGTGCCTCCGAAGAATGAGCGCCAGGGCGACGGCGAGCAGCCGGCCGGTGTGGTGCAGCTGGACGATTACCGTGACCTCTACGGTTGATCAGCACTTCGAGCTGCTGCCCGGGTACTACCGGGACAAGTGGCGGGGTACCGGCGCGTGGTGCACGCTGCCGTGGCCGGACGACCTGGCCGACCTGCCGCCGTCGATCGGCCCGCAGGTCATCGCCTGGGCGGAGTGGCGTTCTTACGAGCAGACCGGCGAGCCAGGTCTCATCCATTACCTGACCGGTGAGCCGTGGCGATTCACGCCGGGTCAGCGTCGCTTTCTGCATTTGTGGTACGCCTACGATCCGCTTACCGGAAGGTGGCTTTGGCGGCGGGCGGTAAAGCGCGGTGCGAAAGGCACGGGGAAAGACCCGTTCGGGGCGGCGATGTGTGACTGCGAATTCGTCGGCCCGACGCTTTTGGTCCAGCGCGATGGCCGGTGGGTCGGTGAGCGGCACCGGATGCCGCTGGTCCAGATCGCGAGCAATAGCGAGGCGCAGTCGAAGGACATGATGCGGATCGCGAACGCGTTGCTACCGCAGGAGACGCGCGACTTCTACAGCATCGACTGCGGCGAGACGCGGACCGTGTTGAAGGACACCGGCGGCGGCCGGATGGAGATCCTGACCGCATCGGAAAAGACCGCCGAGGGTGACCCGGCCACATTCGTGGGCCTAAACGAGTCGCACCACATGACCGAATCATCGGGCGGTCATAAAGTCGCGGCGGTGGCGCGGAGAAACGTCGGCAAGTCGCCCGCCCATCTACAGGCCAGGCTGTGTGAATTCACAAATGCGCACCAGCAGGGCAGCGAATCGGAAGCCGAGCGATCTTTCGAGGCGTGGCAGAAACAGGTGTCCGGAAAGGCCAAGAAGCGCGACATCCTGTACGACTCGATCGAGGCTCCGCCGAACACCGACCTGTACGACGACGAGTCCCGGATGGCCGGGCTGAGGGCCGCGTACATGGACGCCCCGTGGGCCGATCTGGAGCGACTCGGCGACGAGATGATCGACCCGTCGACGAGCGTGGCCGACTCGATCCGGTTCTACCTCAACGGGTTGGCGACGGCCGAGGACGCCTGGGTGGATCCGCGGGTGTTCGACGACCTGGCCAAGCCGGCGTTCGTGGTCGGCGACAAGGAGCAGGTCGCGATGTTCCTGGACTGTTCCAAGAGCAGCGACGCGACCGGGCTGGTCGGGTGCCGGCTGTCGGACGGGCACGTGTTCACGCTGGGGATGTGGCAGCGGCCGCACGGCGAGCGCGGTAAAGGCTGGCTGGCGCCGCGGCACGAGGTCGACGCGGTGGTGCGTGCCGCCGTCGAGCGGTACCGGGTGGTGTGGTTCGGTGTCGACCCGTCGCCGGCGCGCGACGACGAGGATGAGCACCTGTACTGGATGCCGACGATCGACGGCTGGCACCGCGACTTCCATCGCAAGCTGCCGGTGTGGGCCACCCCGGGCGCCAAGGGCCACAGCGTGTTGTACGACATGCGCATCCGCACCACCGGCGGTGTGCAGCGCAACCAGCAGTTCACCGAGGCCGCCGGGCAGACGGCCAAGGACATCGACGAGCACCGCACGCTGACTCACGACGGCGACGCCGGGCTGCGGATGCACGTACACAACGCGCGCCGGCGTCCGAACCCGTGGGGTGTCTCGCTCGGGAAGATCACCCGCGACTCGACGAAGCTAGTCGACCTCGCGGTGTGCATGGTCGGTGCCCGGATGGGCCGAAGGATCGCGCTCAACAGCGGCAAGGTCCGCCAGAAGCGCTCAGGAAAGGCGGTGTTCTGATGCCCTTGGATGCCGCCGCCGCGGTCGCGCGCGCCAACGAGCTACGCGACCTGCACCACAGCGAGCGCACGGAGTTGGACGTGCTGCGCCGGTACTGGACCGGTAAGCAGCGCCTGCCCGCGATCATCCCCGCCGACGCGCCGGCCGAGGTGCGGGAGATGGCCCGGATCGCGCGGGTCAACGTCATCGACATCGTGGTCCAGGCGCTGACTCAGGCGCTGTTCGTCGACGGGATTCGGGCCCGCGACGAGGAGACCGGCGACGACGTCACCGTGCCGGTGTGGCAGGCGTGGCTGGGCAACCGGATGAACAAGCGGCAGGCCGGTCTGCATCGGGCGACGGTCGCGTACGGCACCGCGTACACGGTGGTGACGCCGGGTGAGCCGGTGCCGGTGATCCGGCCGGTGTCGCCGCGGCAGTTGACCGCCGTGTACGGCGCCGATCCGGACTGGCCGGTGATGGCGTTGGAGAAGCGGCCGACCGCCGGCGACTGGCGTATGTACGACGCCGAGTCGGTATACGTGTTCTATGCCGGCGAGCGCGGGTTCGAGCTGCTCGGCGAGCCGCTGCTGCACGGGGTGACCGACCGCACCGGTGCGCCGGTGTGCCCGGTGATCCGGTACCGGGACGCTGAGGACCTGGACCTGGAGGACGAGGCCGAACCGGAGGTGTCCGCCGGGCTGGCCGGGTTCGCGAGCAGCCAGACCCGGGTGGTGGCCGGGCAGGTCGCGCCGCTGATGTCGTTGCAGGACCAGATCAACCTGACGTCGTTCTCGCTGAAGGCGGCGGAGTGGTACTCCGCGTTCCGGCAGCGGTGGATCGTCGGGTGGACGCCGGAGAAGGCGGACCAGCGGATGAGGGCCGCGGCGTCGCAGCTGTGGACCTTCGACGAGATGCCCGACGATGTGCAGCTGGGCGAGTTCAACGAGACCACCCTGGACGGGTTCCTCAAGTCGCGTGAGGCCGCCCTGAAGTACGCGGCGACCCTGAGCCAGACGCCGGTGCACGAGCTGGTCGGCGAGCTGGTCAACCTCTCCGCCGAGGCCCTAGCGGCGGCGGAGGCCGGCCGGGACAGGAAGGTCGACGAGCGCAAGACCGGCTTGGGCGAGTCGCACGAGCAGACGTTCGAGGCGGTCGGCTCGCTCATGGGCATCGACATCCCGGACGACGCGCAGATGGTCTGGCGCGACACCTCGGCGCGGGCGTTCGGCGCGATCGTCGACGGGCTGGGCAAGCTCGCGCAGATGCTCGGCGTACCGCAGCAGGAGCTGTGGGACCGCATCCCGGGCGCCACCCAGCAGGACATCCGCCGGTGGAAGGCCGCGGCCGCACAGGGCGACGCCTTGGCACAGCTGACCGGAATGCTGGACCGGCAGGCCGTCGGCGGCCCGGACCCCGAAGTCGACCCGGACGATGGCGATAACGGCTGAGGGCGCCACGCTGACCCGTCAGCACCGGCACGCCCAGCTCGTGCTCCGCGCGGATGTGCTGCGCGACATGACCCGGCTGTGGGCCACCTTCGACGCGACCGACCTGAGCGCGTCGTTCGCCCGATTCGCCGCGGCCGCCGACGTCCTGATCCGGACCCGGCACGGCGACTCAGCCGGTCTGTCCGCTGCCTACTTCGAGCGGTTCCGGCTCGTCGAGGGCATCCCCGGCACCGCCACACCACGGATCGCGGCCACGCCGGCGAGCGAGCTGGTCCGTGACCGGCTGCGCGCGTCCGGACTCATGGGTGCGCTCAACGCCCGCCGTGCTGGGCAAAGCTTGCAGGCGGCCGCCCGCAACGGATTCGTGCGCGCGTCCGGGTCGGCAGTGTCCATGGTGCTCGGTGGCGGCCGGAACACGATTGTCGACTCGGTGCGCGCCGATCGGCAGGCCCGCGGCTGGCAGCGCGCCACCTCGGGCACGCCGTGCGCGTTCTGCGCCATGGTCGCCAGCCGAGGCCCGACGTTCAAGAGCCAGCGCTCCGCGAGGTTTCAGGCGCACGACCACTGCGCGTGCACCGCTGAGCCGTTCTACACCGGCTCGCGGGAGCTGGCCGCTAACCAGCGGTTCGCGAAGCAGTGGGAGACCGCGCAGCGCGAGGCCAAGGAGGCCGACGAGCTGCACCGCGGCACGTCCAACGACGCGCTGAACGCGTTCCGCCGGCACCTGGCCGGCGCCGGGCAGCCGCAGTAGACCACCGGCCCGACAGGGGCTGGCCAATCCCGACAAGGGGAAAACCGCGATGGCGGATGACGAAAAGAACACCCAGAACGCGCCGGCCGGCACGGGCGGCAAGGACTGGGAAGCCGAGGCCGAGAAGTGGAAGGCCCTCGCGCGTAAGCACGAGGAGCAGGCCAAGGCGAACCACACCGAGCTGGACAAGCTCAGGGCCAGCAGCGACGCCACCAAGTCCGACATGGACAAGGTGATGGAGAAGCTGGCCGCGATGGAGGAGCGCGCCGCCAAGGCGGAGCGCCAGGCCCTCATCTCGGACGTGGCCGCGGAGAAGAAGCTCACCGCGGCGCAGGCCCGACGCCTTCAGGGCAACACCCGCGAGGAGCTGCTCTCCGACGCCGACGAGCTGCTGACCGCGTTCAAGCCGGCCGACAAGGACGGCACGAACGGCGACGGCACCGACGGTGACGGCAAGGCGGGCGAGGGGAAGGCCGGCGACGCCGCCAGCGGCACCGGCAGCACCACGGGTGCCGGTGACGGCAAGGGCAGTGAGAGCGGCGAGACCCGCCGCGAGCTGCCGCCGTCCGGGCGGCCGAAGGAGAAGCTGACCGCCGGTGCGGTACCGGCCGCCGGCGCCAGTCCGACCGGCGACAAGACGCCGGCGCAGCTGGCCGACGCGATCCTCGCGAACGATTTCTGACCCGCGTCCCATGGCACAGCGCTGTGTGGACCTTTGTACGAAGTGGAGTGAATCGCAGTGACTGTGCTGACCGCGCAGGGCATCTCCTCGCTGGCCGTGGAGCTGCTCACGCGCACCCTGGTGTTGCCGATGACCGTCTCCCGGATTCCGGGCGCCGAGTTCGCCGGCAGCAACGGCGACACCCTCACGGTGCGGGTGCCGCAGCCCAGCACCGCCCGCACCCAGGCCACGCCCGGGGCGACGATCACGTACGACGACGTCGACGAGGTGCCCGTCGACGTGACCATGTCGCACCTGTACCACGCCAAGCTGGTCTCCGACCAGGAGCTGTCGATGCAGCTGGAGGACTTCGGCCGGCAGATCACCCGGCCGCAGGTGGCGGCGGTCGCGACCCGGGCGGAGAACCTGCTCGGCACCGCGATGAACAACCTGACCGCGGACGGCACGATCGACGTGGACGGGTCGAACATCGAAGAGCTGATCCTGGAAGCCCGGGAGCAGCTGACCCGCAACGACTGCCCGCCGGACAACCGCTTCCTGGCGGTGTCGCCGGAGGTGGCCACGTTCGTGCTGGCGCTGGAGAACCTGTCCGATGTGGACCGGTCCGGGAACAGCTCGGCGCTGCGCGACGCGGTGATCGGCCGCTACCGCGGCTTCACCGTGGTCGAGTCCAACGGGCTGAGCGCGGGCCGGGCGCTGGCGTACCACCGGTCCGGGTTCGCGTTCTCCAACCGGGTGCCGGTCACCCCGCGCGGTGTCACGTCCTCGGCGACCGCCGAGAGTGGCGGCGTCGGGATGCGGCAGATCTTCCAGTACGTGCCCGACAAGCTGTCCGACGCGACCGTTGTGTCGACGTTCGCGGGTGCGGCGGCGGTGCCGGACAACGACTCGGGCACCGAGTTCCCGCGGGTGTTCGTGATGGAGACGGCGTCCAGCTAATGGCTGACCTGCCTCCACTGGCGACGGCGGCGCAGCTCGCGGTCCGTCTCGGCTACGGGGATGCTGGGTTCCCCACCGAGGCCGAGACGGACCGCGCGCAGGCGCTGCTGGTCGAGGTCAGCGAGCTGATCCGCGACGAGGCCGGCAAGACCTGGGTCGACGGCGGCGGCGCGCTGGACGGGGTGCCGTCGCGGGTGGAGAAGATCTGCCTCGCGGCGGCCGCCCGGGCGTTCACCAACCCGGAAGCGTTGACCCAGCGCTCTATCGCGGACTCGTCCAAGTCGTTCGACCGGTCCGGCCGGGAAGGCGGCGAGGACGTGTACCTGACCGACGCCGAGGAACGCGCCGTACGCAAGGCCGCCGGCGGCTCCTCCTTCCGGGCGGTCACCCTGGAATCGCCCTACTCGGGTGATGCGACCGAAAGCCTGCTCGGCTCGTGACCGCCCCGATCGGCGCCCACGAACTACCGCGGGCGTTCGAGGTGTGGCGCCCGGAGCTCGTCGACGACGGCGCCGGCGGCCAGGACGTCGAGTACGTCGAGGTCGGCCAGGTCCGCGGCCGGGTCTCGCAGCCCACCGCGGCCGAGCGGGTCGTCGCGATGCAGGCCGGCGCCGAGCACACCGCCGCGGTGTACCTGCACCCGAGCGCGGACGTGCGCCGCGGCGACGAGCTGCGCGGCGACGGCGACACCTTCCGCATCAAGGCCACCATCACGCCGTCCGAACCGGTGTATCTGCGGGCGGACTGCGAACGGATCGAATCGGAGCCGCCCAATGACGAGTCGTGAACTTCGCCTGGTTCTGCTCGGCGCGCCGGGCATCGGCGGCGAGGCGTTCGAGCGGTGGCACGACGACGTCGTCGACGGCGCCCACGAGCTGGGCTGGAAGGTCGACTTCCTGCGCGTGCGGGACGTGCCCGCCGAGGACATCGAGCGGGCCGCCAAAGGCGCCGACATGCTGCTGTGGCTGCGCACCCACTCACACAACCTGGTCGGTGACGGCTACTCGATGCTGCGCCGCATCGAGGCGGCCGGCACCGTCACCGTCGGGCTGCACCTGGACCTGTACTGGGGCATCCCGGCCCGCGAGCGGCGGGTCGGCAACGAGCCGTGGTGGACCGCCCAGCACGTGTTCACCGCCGACGGCGGCAACCAGGCCAAGTTCACCGCCCGTGGGGTGAACCACCACTGGTGCCCGCCGCCGTTCGGTACCCGCTTCCTCGGCTACGGCACCCCGGACCCGACGGTGCGGGCCCGGGCGGTGTTCGTCGGCGGCTATGTGCGCTCGATCCACGGCGACCACCGCGCCCAGCTCCTGGCCTGGGGGCGCCGCAAGTGGGGGCGCGACTTCCTCCACATCGGTAGCACCTCCCGGACCCGGCTCTACCACCGGAAGCTGAACAACCTGTACGCGTCCGTCGACGTCGTGCTCGGCGACAGCGCGCCGGCGCCGCACTACTGGTCCGACCGGGTGCCGCGCACCCTGGGCCGCGGCGGGCTGTTCGCCTACCCGCGCACACCGGGGCTGGAAGAGCAGGGCTTCACCGACGACGTGATGATCCTGTACGACCGCGGCCGGTACGCCCAGATCGGCGCCCAGTTGGCCGGCATGGACGCGGCCGCCCGCCGCCGGATGACCGACGCCGCGATCACGCTCGTGTCCGAGCGGCACCTGTGGCGGCACCGCCTCGCCGAGATCGCCCGGACGGTCCTGCCGTGACCGGCGCAAGCGGGCAGGCGGCCGTGTTCGGGTTCGCCGCCGGCGCGGTGTTCTCGGTCGCCTTGAGCGCCGCGCAGCTCGCCGGCGTGCCGTGGTGGCTGCGCGGGCCCGCGCTGGCCGCCGGCGCCGCGTTCACGCTGCGCTGGGCAGCGCGGTGGACGTCATGAGAGTGATCATCGCGTGCGCCGGCCGGACACCGGATGACAAGTGGGGCGACCACCTGGGCGTGCCCAAGCACCTCGCGCCGGTGGGCGGCGAGCCGCTGCTGCACCGCACCGTCCGCCAGGCCCAGGGCTACACCGACGAGGTGCTCATCACCGCGCCGGCCGACGACCCCCGCTATGTGGTCGACGGCGCCCGCACCGTCCACCCTGGACCGGCGCCGAGCGAGTACGCCGGCTCCCGTACGTGGTGGTCGCTGTGGCGCCGCACGGTGCTGCTGCTCGGTGACGTCTACTTCACCGACGACGCGATCGACACGGTCATGCGCACCGCCGCGGCCGAGTACCGGGTGTTCGGCCGGTACGGCCCATCACGGGTCACCGGCACCCGATATGGGGAGATCTTCGCCGTCTCCTGGTGGCGGCAGCATCACGAGCTGCTCGACCGGCACCTGGCCCTCGTGCACGCCGCCCGGGCCGCGGGCACGGTGACCCGGCCGCCTGGGTGGATGCTGCTGCGCTCGATCCAGGGCACCCCACTGCACCGGCACCAGGTGCGGCGGCCGCCGTTCGTCGACGTCGACGACGCGACCGACGACTTCGATTGCCCGGCCGACTACGACCGGCACCCCGCGGTGCGTCGAGAGGTGCGGCGATGAGCCTGCCCGAGCTGCTGATCGTGGTGCCGACGCGTGGGCGGCCGCAGAACATCCGCCGGATGCTGGCCGCCTGGACCGCGACCGGCGCGCAGGGTGTCGCCGAGCTGCTGATCGCGTGGGACGCCGACGACCCGGCCGCCGACCAGTACGCCGACATCGCCGCCGGCGCAGGTCTGCGCCGGCATGTGAACCGGTCGCAGACGCCGATGGTGCCCACGTTGGAGGCGGCGCTGGCGCCGCTGGTCGACCAGTACCCGTTCCTGGGCTGCTTCGGCGACGACCACCTGCCGCGCTCCGCCGGCTGGGCCGCCCAGCTCGTCGACGGGCTGCGGCACCTGGGCACCGGGATCGTGTACGGCAACGACCTGCACCGCGGCCCGGACCTGCCCACCGCGTGGGCGATGACCGCCGACATTGTGCGGCTGCTGGGCCGGATGGTGCCCGCACCGGTCGAGCACCTGTACTCCGACCGGTCGGTGCTCGACCTCGGCCGGGCCGCCCGCTGCATCCGCTACCTGCCGGACACCGTGATCGAGCACCTGCACTACGCCGCGCACAAGGCGGTCAAGGACGCCGGCTATCAGCGGGTCAACGCCGCCGCCCGATACCGCGCCGACCGCGTCGCGTACCTGCGGTGGCGGGACCGGCACATGCAGCGCGACGTCGCCACCATCCGACGCCACAGGAGCCGCTCGTGAACGTCTTCCACGCCTTCCCGGACCTGGTCGCACGTCTGGGTGTGGATCCGCGGCATCTGGTCCACGTGGGTGCCCACGAGGGCCAGGAGATGCCCTACTACCAGGCCGCCGGGTTCCGCCGGATCACCCTGATCGAGCCCATCCCGGCCCTCGCGGCGAAGCTGGCCGCCGACTGGCCGGACGCCGAGGTCGTCCAGGTGGCGTGCGCCGAACGGGCCGGCCGGGAAACGCTGCACCTGATGCGGCGCAGCAACATGTCCACGCTCGCCGCCCCGGACCACCGGGACCGCATCACCGGCAGCATCCCGGTCGACGTGCGCCGCCTGGCCGACGTCGCACCCGGCGCGAACGTCGCGGTCGTCGACGCCCAGGGATTGGAGCTCGACGTGCTGCGCGGCGCCGACCTCGAGTTACTTGATCTTGCGGTGGTCGAGACCTGCACCGTGGTCGACCCGACCATGGCGGACCTGTACGAGCACGTCGTGGCGTTCATGGCGGCGGCCGGGTTCGTCGAGGTCGACCGGTGGGTGCGCGATTACGACCGGGTCCACCGGTGGGCCCGCGGCCGCGCCAGCCGGCGCGCCGGCGAGATCCGAGACGTCATCTTCGCAAGGGAGTCCAGCCATGCAGCCTGAGATCATGATCGCCGCCAAGCCCGGCATCGTGTACCTGGAGGGGCAGCGGCGGATGGTCCGCAAGGGCCGCACCACCGCCCACTCCACACACCCCATCGTCACCGAGCACCCGCGGCTCTGGGAGCGGCTGAAGGTCGACTACCCGGCCGGGTTGACGGGCCCGGCCGGCGACGCGTACGACGCGGCGGTCGCGGCCGCCGGCGTGCCGGTCTACGAGGCGCTGCGGGCACTGGCCGAGGGCCTGGCCGACCGCGGCCACGACGTCCAGGTCGCCGCCGGCGACGAAGCGTCCGTGCCGATGGCGGTCGTCCTCGCCGCACTGGCCGTCATCGACGAGCGCACCGCGACCGAGGACGACGCCGCGCAGCCGCCGGCGGCGTACGGCATGGACCTGCACACCGCCGACCCCGGGCCGATCGAGGCGCGCACCCTGGACGGCGGCGTGACCGTGGTCAACCAGCCGGAGGACACAGCCGCCGACCTGGCCAGCGAGGCCGCTCTGGTCGACGCGCGGCGGCTGGCCGACGAGTACCTGACCGACAGTGCGGAGTTCCGGGCCGCTGTGCGAGCCTGGGCCGCCACGCAGGAGATCGAGGTGTCGCCGCGCGGGAAGATCCCCGCCACGGTGATCGAGCAGTACCGGGCGGCGCACGGTGGCGACTGAACTGCCTGAGCTGTCGCCGGCGGAATGTCGCCGGCGCGCTGAGCAGGCCGCGCAGCAGCGCGAGGTCGGCGAGTCGGTGATGTGGGCGCTGCTCGCGATCTCCGGAGACCTGTCCGCACTGCGTCGTGAGCTGAGGCAGGGGCGTCGCTGATGCCGCGCAAGCAGACGGTGACCGTCGACGGCATGGGCCTGCTGTCCAAGCGGCTCAGGCAGCTCGATAAGACGATCGCCGACGGCGTCCGCGAGGCGGTCACGGAGGAGACCGACGAGACCGCCGACGACATGCGCCGCAACGCGGCCCGCGGCAACCCGCCCACCAAGCCCGTCACGCTCGCCGAGGGCGTCCAGGCCGAGATCAGTCAGGACGGGCTGTCGGGCACCGCAGCGGCGACCGCCCGGCACTCCACGTTCGTCGAGCACGGCACCAGCGACACCGAGGCCCAGCCGTTCGCGTTGCCGGCCGCCGAGCGGGCCCGGCAGCGGTTCCCAGACACGGTCAAGCGGCACGTCGGCGCTGAGCTGAAGGAAGTGCTGCGGTGACCGCGCCGATCTCCCGGTCGCCGGCGCAGCCGGTGCAGAAGGCCATCTACGACCGGCTCACCGGCGACGACACGCTCATGGCGCTGGTCGAGGGCGTGTACGACCAGGTCCCGGAAGACAAGGCGTACCCGTGGGTGCGCATCGGTGACCACCTGTCCACACCGGACAACGACCTGACCAGCTACGGCCGGGAGATCACCGAGACCATCCACGTCTGGACCCGCACGCGCCGCAACAGCCAGGGCCAGCAGATCGCCGCGCGGATCGGCGAGTTGCTCGACCACCAGGAGCGCGAGCTGGACGTGGCCGGGCATCGGGTGGTGTCCATCCGCCAGGAGTACGACCAGGCGCTGCCTGACCCAGACCCGCAGATCCGTCACCACGTGCTGCGGTTCCGCATCACCACCGAGCAGGAAGAGGAGTAGGCCATGAGCGGACGCAACGCGTTCGGCACCCAGTTCCGACGCGGCAACGGCGCGACGCCGACCGAGACGTTCACCACGATCGCGAACGTCACGAACATCGGTGGTCCCAACCGGACCCGCGAGACCATCGACGTCACCACCCACGGTTCGCCGGACGCCTACATGGAGTTCATCGGCGGTCTGAAGGACGGCGGCGAGGTATCGCTCGACATCAACTACGACCCGGCCGAGTCCACCCACGACCTGGACGACGACTTCGACGACGACGACCCGCGCAACTACCAGATCGTGATCCTGCCGGACACCGAGGACGAGCACACCTGGGACTTCGCCGGCATCCTGACCGAGCTGGGCGACGAGTTCCCGTACGACGACAAGATGTCCCGGTCGATGACGGTGAAGATCACCGGCAAGCCGACCCTGACACCCACGGGGAGCTGACCATGGGACTGCTTTCGCGTGATCAGATCCTCGGCGCCGAGGACCGCACCTTCGAAGAGGTCGACTGCCCGGAGTGGGGCGGCACCGTCCGGCTGCGCTCCATCTCCGGCGCCGAACGGGACGGCTACGAGCAGGGCCTGATCCAGCAGCGCGGCAACAGCCGGCAGATGAACATGCGCAACGCCCGCGCCAAGCTGATCGTGCTGTGCGCGGTCGACGAGGCCGGCCGGCGCATGTTCAGCGAGCAGGACGTGGCCGCGCTGGGCAAGAAGAACGCCAAGCCGCTAGATCGGCTCTTCGACGCCTGCCGGCGGCTGTCCGGGCTGTCCGAGGACGACGTGGACAAGCTCACCGAGGATTTCGACGAGACCCAGGGCGAAGACTCCACTACCGCCTAGCCCTCGCCCTGGGCTGCACCGTCCGCGAGCTGCTGCACCGCATCGACTCCCGCGAGCTGACCGCGTGGGTGGCGTACGAGCGCATCGCCGGGCCGATCGGTCCGGAGCGGGCCGACATGCACTCCGCGATCGTGGCCAGCACGGTGGCCAACGCGATGCGTGGCAAGAAGGGCCGCCCGTTCAAGCCGGCCGACTTCCTGCCCAAGTGGGACGACCCTGCCCGATGGACGGCCGTCGACCAGACCGAACAGGACCACCTGCGTCTGGTTCAGCAACTGAACAAGGCCATGGGTGGCCGCACACGCACGCGAGGAGGTGACGCAGATGAGCACACTGGCGGACCTGCTGGTCAAGATCGGCGTCGACAACACCGGCGTCGACAAGGGCACCAAGCAAACCGAGTCGAAGTTCGAGAAGACGTGGAGCCGGGTTAAGGCCACCGCGGCGCTCGCCGGTGCGGCGATCGGTCTGGCGGTGGCCACCTCGGCGGTTCAGGCGCTCGACGTGGAGGCCGCCAGCGACAAGCTGTCCGCGCAACTCGGCGCCAGCGCCGACGAGGCCGGCCGGTTCGGCAAGGTGGCCGGCGACCTGTACGCCGGCGCGTGGGGCGAGTCGATAGGCCAAGTCAACGACGCGGTCGGCGCCGTCGTCACCTCGATCGACGGAATGCGCGGCGCCAGCGAGGCCGCGCTGGAGTCGATGACCGCCAAAGCACTCGACTTCGCCGCCGCGTTCGAGCTCGACGTGACCCGGGCGACCCAGGTCGTCGGGCAGGTCGTCTCATCGGGGCTGGCCAAGGACGCCACACAGGCCATGGACCTGTTGACCGTGTCGATGCAGCGGGTACCGGCCGCGGTCCGCGAGGACCTGGTCGACGCGCTCGACGAGTACGGCCCGTTCATGGCCTCGATCGGTGTGACCGGCGAGAAGGCGTTCGGGCTGCTGGTCAAGAGCGCTGAGAAGGGCATGTTCGGTCTGGACAAGACCGGCGACGCGCTCAAAGAGTTCACGATCTTGACCACGGACATGTCCGCGACGAGCAAGGCCGGCTATGACGCGCTCGGGCTGTCGCAAGAGGCCATGTCCCGCAAGCTGCTGTCCGGCGGCGAGGTCGGCGCCAAGGCGTTCCAGCAGATCATCGACGGGCTGCTGGCCATCAAGGACCCGGTCAAGCAGTCGCAGGCCGCGCTCGCCCTGTTCGGCACGCCGTTGGAGGACTTGAACGTCTCGGAGATCCCCAAGTTCCTCAAGCAGCTCGACGCCACGCAGGGCGGGCTGGGCAAGGTCGCCGGCGCAACCGACGAGCTGGGCAAGACCCTGAACGACAACTCCAAGACCGAGCTGACCGCGTTCAAGCGGCAGGCCGAGGCCGCCCTGGTCAACGTCCTAGCCGACGCGGTGCCGCACCTGCGGGACACGGGCACATTCCTGAAGGAAAACGCCACCTGGGTCAAACCACTGGCCATCGGGTTGGGCATCCTCGCCGTGGTGATCGGCACGATCATCGTGCTCACCAAGATCTGGACTGCGGTGCAGATGGCGTACAACGTCGTGGCCGCGGCGAACCCAATCGGTTTGATCGTGCTGGCGATCGTCGCGTTGATCGCGATCATCGTGCTCATCGCCACGAAAACCACGTGGTTCCAGACGATCTGGGAAGCGGTGTGGGGCGCGATCAAGGCGGCCGCCATGTTCGTGTTCAACTGGATCGTCGGCGGCTGGAAGTTCGTGTTCAACACGGTCGTCGGGATCTTGAAGCTGTGGTGGACGGTGTTCTCTGGCTTCTGGGGCAAGGTCGGTCAGATCGCCGCCGATACCTGGAACTGGATCATCGGGAAGATCACCAGCTTTGTCGGGTTCGTGAAGGGCCTGCCCGGCAAGATCGCCAGCGCTGCCAAGGGCATGTGGAACGGCATCGTGGGCGCGTTCAAGTCTGCGATCAACACGCTGATCAGGATGTGGAACAACTTCTCGCTCACTCTTGGTGGCGGCTCGGTGCTCGGCCTGAGCATCCCATCGGTCACCCTGAACACGCCGAACATCCCGTTCCTCAAGGACGGCGGCATCGTGCCGGCCACCCCAGGCGGCACACTCGCCGTGATCGGCGAGGGCCGCCACGACGAAGCGGTGGTGCCGCTACCGCGCGGCGCATCGCAACTCGGCGGCGGCGAGATGACGGCGACCGTCGAGGCCGGAAGCGGCGGCACCACCGTTCAGCGGAAGGTGGCCGAGCTGGTCCTGGAGCTGATCCGCACCAACGCGCTGCAGCTGACCGTGCGCGACAACAAGGTGGTGGCTGCACGTGGCTGAGCAGGACGTCGTCGTCGAGCTGTTCTACGACGGAGGGTGGCACGACCACGCCGACCGCGTGTATACCCGCGACCCGATCGAGATCACCCGCGGCCGCGGCGACGAGCAGGCCGAACTCGTGCCGTCGACGCTGTCGCTGACGTTCGACAACCGCGACGACCGGTACAACCCCCGCAACCCCTCCAGCGACCTGTTCGGGAAGATCGGCCGGAACACACCGATCTGGGTCAGCGTCGCCGGGGGCGGCAGCGGCCGGTTCGTCGGCGAGGTCTCCTCGTGGAAGCCACGCCGGGCGCTCAAGGGCGACGCCTGGACCGAAGTCACCGCCTCTGGTGTGACGCGCCGACTCGGCCAGGGCACCAGCCCGCTGCTCTCCCCCGCCTACGCGGAGGTGGACCGGCAGACCGGTGTCGGCGTGGTCGCCTGGTGGCCGGGCGAAGACGGCGCCGGCGCCACCGAGCTGGCCGCCGGCCTCACCACGCACGGACCGATGCGGATCGTCGGCGGCAGCCCTCAGCTCGGCTCGTCCGACGCGTTCCCCGGCACCGCCCCGTGCATCGACATGGGCGCGGCGCCCACCGCGGTGTTCCACGGCCGATGCCCGACCTCGCCGGACACCGGCACCATCAAGTGGCGGATGTTCATCTCCTTCCCCGCCGCCGGCCTCGGCTCCGCCCAACGCCTGGTCGACCTCTACACGGCCCCGGGCACCGGCAGCGTCCGGGTATGGCGGCTGCTGTACGACAACCCGTTCGACGGCACCTTCCAGTTGCAGGGCCTGGACTCCACGTTCGCTGTGGTCGAGGACTCCGGCGCCATCCTGCCGATCGCGGCCGGCCTGGACGGCAGCACGTGGATGCTCGGCTTCGAGGTCACCGAAGACGGCGTCGACGTCGATTGGCAGCTCGCCGCGCACCGCCTCAACCCGGACGGCACACAGACCGGTGTGGCGGCCACCGGCACGTTCACCGCGCAGACGGTCGGCATCCCCGACGAGGTGTACGTCGGCCCGGATGCGGGGCTGGTCGACACCGCGCTGGCCGCGTTCGTCGTCGGCTCCAGCTCGGCCACCGTCGACGGCCTGGAGCGGGCGTTCACCGGCTGGGTAGGGGAGACCGCGGCCGCCCGCGCGGAACGGCTCTGCGAAGAGCAGGACGTGACGTTCGACCTCCAGGGCACCGCCGGCGACACCATGCCGATGGGCCCGCAGCCCATCGCGACCTTCACCGAGCAGCTCGCCGAATGCGAACGCGCCGACGGCGGCATCCTGTACGAGACCCGGGGCGGCCTCGGGCTCACCTACGTCACCCGCACCGCGCTCTACAACCAGACCCCGGTGTTGGAACTCGACTTCGCCGCCGGGCAGATCGCGCCGCCGCTCGACCCAGACATCGACGATGCGCACGTGCGCAACGACGTCACCGTCAAGCGTGTCAACGGCTCCAGCGCCCGCGCCGTACAGGAAACCGGCGTGCTCAACGTCAACGATCCGGCCACCGACCCGGACGGCGTCGGCCGGTACGTCACCCAGTACGACGTGAACACCGCGTTCGACGCCGCGCTGCCCGACATCGCCGGCTGGCGGCTGCACCTGGGCGTCACCCCGGACATCCGCTACGCGGCCGTCACCGTCGACCTGGGCGCCGCGCCCGACCTCACCGCGGACGTGGACGCTATCAACATCGGCGACGTGCTCACCATCGCCAACCTCGAAGCCGATCTAGTCCGGCTGCTGGTGCTCGGCTACACCGAGACGATCCACACGCACACGCGCACCATCACCTTCAACTGCGTGCCCGCCAGCCCGTACAGCGTCGCCCAGCTCGACGACCCGGTGCTGGGCCGGCTCAACACCGAGGGCTCTGAGCTGACCACCGGCATCGACGACAACGACACCTCGCTGTCGGTGGCCACGACCCGCGGTCCTCTGTGGACTACCGACGCGGGCGAGATGCCGTTCGTCATCCGGATCGGCGGCGACGTCATGACCGTCACCGCGATCTCCGGCGCGGCCTCGCCGCAGACGTTCACCGTCACCCGGTCCGCTACCGCGAAGGCCCACCTGGCAGGCGCGGCGGTCAACATCGCCAACCCCATCGTGTTGGCCCTGTAGGAGGCACCCGATGACCACGTTTCTCGCCGGCCAAGAACTCACCGCCGGCGCCCTGAACGCCGCCATCGGCTACCGCAAGGTCAAGACCATCGACGAGAGCGTCGGCAACGACACCCTCCAAAACGATGATCACTTGTTCATCCCGGTGCCAGCAAACTTCACCGGCCAGGGCCAGCTCCGGATGCTCTACAGCATCAGTGCCGGCACCGCCGCGGACATGAAGTTCAGGTTGACATTCCCCAGCTCCGATTTCGCGTGGGGCCAGTTGCGCATCCCCACGTCGGTGTCATCCGGTGCCGGCACCACAGTGGACTACGGCGGCGAGACTCTGACCGCGGTCACCAACTCGGCCACAATCGGCGTCGGTGCGGGCACCGGCATCCTGTGCGCGATCGCCGAGTTCACCCTGTTCGTCGGCGGGTCCGGCGGCACCCTGCAGCTCCAGTGGGCGCAGAACACCAACACCGTCGGCGTCAACACCGTGATGCGCAAGGGCTCATCGCTGTGGATCGCGCAGGTCTGAACCGGGAGGTCAATCGTGGCTTGGTATCTCGCACCTGCGCTCGCGGTGGGCCGGTCGGAGGTGAACCGGCGGTGGCCCAAGCGGGACAAGGACTCCGACGGCACGATCGGCGACGCGGCGCATCAGGCCAGCCGGTCGGACCACAACCCGAACTTGCGGGAGTCGGTCGATGCCTGGGACATGGACAAGGACGGCGTCGACGTGTGGGAGGTCATCCGGGCCTTCCAGCGGCACCCATCGGCGCACTACTGGATCTTCCAGGAGCAGATCGCCGACGCCGATGACGGCTGGCGGCGCCGCTCGTACAGCGGTGACAACCCGCACAACCAGCACGTGCACTTCAGCATCCGCCAAAGCGCCGCGGCGGAGCAGGACCGGCGCCCCTGGGGGCTCGTGGAGGAGGCAATCATGCCCGCACTGTCCGACGACGACCAGCGCGCTCTGATCTGGCGCGTCGAGGCGATCGGCGCCGGCCGCCTGGCCGTGGCTGGCGGCCCGACCCGCGGCGAGGCCGTCGTCATCAACCAGCGGCAGGTCACGATGGAGCAGAAGCTGGCCGCGCTGGCCGACGTGGTCGCCGGCGTCGACGAGCAGACCGCCGCCCGGCTGCGCACGGAGTTCGCCGCGATCGAGGCCGCGGCCGCCGACCGCGCGGCCGCGCAGCTGGCCGCGATGGACGTGCTGCGCGGTGAGCTGGCCGACGACCTGGCCACCAACGCCGTACCCGCGATCGTCGCCGCAGTGCGGGCCCAGCTCGCCGGCATCGACGAGGCCGAGCTGACCGCCTCGATCACCGCGGCGCTGCGCGGGCTGGCCGCCCAGCTCGCCGTGGCGCCCGCCCTGCCGGCGAGCGGCTGACCGATGGACCCGGCCGCCATCGCCGCCGCCGCGGGCCTGCTCGGCACCGCGGCCGGCCTCGTCGTCGGCCGTCGGCAGCGGCGCGCCCAGCTCGCCGACCTGGAAACCGCGATCGCCGAGCGGCTGCTGAAGCGGCTCGACGAGGAGCTCGCGGACGCGCTGCAAGATGTCGACCGGCTCCGCGGCGAGGTCGCCGACCTGCGCCGGCGGCTGGAAGAGCGCGACGCCCTGGTCGAGGAGCTGCGCGGCGAGCGAGATCACGCGCGCGCAGAGCTGGCCGCCCTGCGCACGCAGCTCGCCGCGAAAGAGGCCGCCCTGGCGGCAGCCATGGCCGAGGTCGCCGACCTCAAGGCACTGGTCGCCCACGGCCAGGCCGCCGCCGCGGCCGGCGGCGGCGCGCCGACGCCGCCGGCGTGAACCCGGGCCGCCGCCCACTCATCGACGCGACCCCGCTAAACCTGATCAGGCTGCGCGTCGCCCCCATCGACCGGCCATTCCACTGCATCCACCTTTGCGAGATCCACAAGCGCTTCGGATGCCAGTAACGGCCCTGCTCGCCGTCACCACCGCGGCGTACTGGCCGCCCCGCGCCTGACCTGGACCCCCGGGCAGGCGCTTCTAGTTTTCCGACCCGATCTGAGGAGGTCGACCATGCGGAAACTCCGCGACATCTACCGCCGGTTCGGCAAGAGCGTGGCCGCGCTCATTGTCGCCGGACTCACCGCGCTGGCATCGGCGCTGACCGACAACCACATCAGCGCCGATGAGGGTGTCCAGGTGGCCATCGGCGTCACCACCGCCGCTGGCGTCTGGCTTGTGCCCAACCTGCCCCAGCACCCCGGTATCAAGACCGCGCTGGCCATGCTCCTGGCTGGGCTGAACTTCCTGGTGACGATCATCCACGGCGGCATCACCGCCGCAGAAGCGGTGAACCTGGGCCTGGCCGTGCTCGGCGTCATCGTGGTCGGCGCGACGCCGGCGGTGAGTGCCGCCGCGCGCGGGTCCGCGCCGGCCGCCCCGCGAGCTGTACCGCGGTACTAGGCACCACGCGAAGCGCCCCCGGGCGAGGACTGCGGTCCTTGGCCCGGGGGCGCTCTCGTCGTGTGTCCGGCGCCGGCGCTAGTAGGTCGGGCAGATGTGGGTACGCACCGCGGCGAGGATCTTCTTGGCCTTGACCTCGCCGAAGCCGTTCGGGTGGCCGGGCGCGGTGAACCGCTTGTTCGTCAGGTCGACCAGGCGCTGCTCGTCGTCCGGGTGTTCCTTGATCGAGCCGCACTGGTCGCGGCCGCGGTTGACGATCGTCTTGGGGTCCTTGTCGCCCACGATCGCCGGGTCGATCTTCTTCAGCGCCGTGATGTACGCCGTGGTGGTGGCGGCGTCCGGCGCCGGCGGGATACCCGCGTCGACGGCGGCCGCGGCGGCGGGCGACTCGCTGGCGGCCGCCGCGGTGGTGCCCTGGGCGTCCTTGTCCGACGAGCTGCTCATCGCCGCGCCGATCGCGGCCAGGCCGAGGACCACGCCGAGGACGGCGAGCCCGACGACGATGGTGACGGTGTTCGTGCGCCGGCGGCGGGCGGCCGCCTGTGACGGCTGTGGCGGGTGAGTCATCGGTGACAGGGTGCTCATGAGGGGAACCTCCGTGCAGTTGTTCGACGGATACCGGACACAACCGCCCGGGGGTACTCGAGCACCGTTGACTCAGTCAACGAAAGCTCGAGGTTGAGGGGCGCCGCGCCGCTCTTGCCGTGAGCAGGCGCGGCACCCCCTCGCGTCGGCCGTCGGGTGAGTCGCGCGCTCGGGAGGTTCAACGCGACTGCCGGGCTGACGATGATTCAGGCGTTTGGGTGCCATCGATGGGATGATCGGCGGCGGCCGCGTCGTCCGGGTGGTCGACGGCCGGCACGCCGGGACTGGGGCGCATCGGGCGGCCGCAGTGCAGGCTGTCGTCGTCGAGCACCGCCCACCGGTCACCGCCGCTGGGCACGATGGCTCACGGCAGGACCGGTACCGGACAGGGCCCAGGGGATGGGCAGCAACTCCCAGTCCGGCGGGAACAAGGCGGTAGCAGTGACGCTGCTGTCGCGGACCGGGCGTAGGCACAGCTCCTTGACGTCGGGAAACGCCTTGCTGTCGCGCACGGACAACACCTCTGCGGCCTGGCCGAAGACGACAATCCAGGTCCCGACCTTCAGCCGGTCGACCCGCACGAGCCCGACGTCGCGAGTAGCTGTCACCGCGGCCACCTGGTCCCGCCGTTGCCCCGGTGCTGCTGGCCCGGCGTCATCAGGACCGCTGGCTCGTTGCGCCCGTGCGGCGGATCGACGTGGGCCTGGGCTATGACTCGCATCCGGGCCGCTTGCTGCTCCGCAGCCTGCGCGGCCTGAGCCGCCTCGATCGATCGTCGCACCGCCTGACGGGCCCGCCGCCGGCGTCCCCACGGTGCCAGTCGTGACCAGTCCATCGCTACCCGCCTTCCGCTGCCCGGTGGGGGCCGGGTCGACGACCGGAGGGCATCCCAGGTCGCCGACCCGACGCAGGTAGCTTCACGATCGCTGTCCGTGATTGCCAGGGCGTCGGTGTCCGCATCCTGTCCGCGCTGTCCGCGGACAGCGCGCTG
This sequence comes from Phytohabitans aurantiacus, assembly GCF_027923225.1. Lineage (GTDB taxonomy): Bacteria > Actinomycetota > Actinomycetes > Mycobacteriales > Micromonosporaceae > Phytohabitans > Phytohabitans aurantiacus. The sequence continues at coordinate 166,109 of NZ_BSDI01000001.1, read as the reverse complement.
TCACCCGATCGGTGGCCTACGCTCGCCGATGTGACCGAATACTTCGAGGTAGCAACCGCCACCGAGACCCGAGAGCAGGCGGTCGCACTGGCGGCATCCGCCGTTAGCGCACGGCTCGCTGGAAACGCCCAGATCGTCGGGCCGGTCATCTCGGTCTATTGGCACTTGGGCGAGCAGGGCCAGGGCGAGGAGTACCGTGTGCTGCTCTACACCACCGGGGACCGGTACCCGGAGTTGGAGCAACTCCTGATCAACGAGCATCCCTGGGACAAGCCGCAGGTCACTGCCACGCCGATCGTCAAGGGTTCGGCGGCGTGTCTGGAGTGGCTGCGGCAGTCAACTGCCGCCGCTCAGTCCACGTCCTGAACTTGGCGTGCAGATCGGAGACGCACTCCAGGGCCTTGTGCGGTTCGGTCCGGTCGACGACCTCGCCGATACGTCGGTAGGGCCGGGTCGAGCCGACGCCGGCGGCAAGGTCGATCGCCCTGGATGCGACGTTGCATGCCTGCTCGATCTCGTTACCGTCCAGGATCGCGTCGGCCAGCCAGCTCATGTAGAGGCTCTTGTCGCGGGCGTGCGTGTCGTCGTACGTGTCGAGGACCTGCTCAAGGGTCTTGATCGCCCGCATTGGCCGGTGCAGCACGGTCCAGCACCGGCCCGTCATGATCTCAATCTCGGACCTGTCGACCCAGTAGACCCAGTCTGGGTCTGGCCGATCATCGTGCTCGGTCAGCGCGGTGGCGCCCAGGGCCAGTTGCGTTTCGGTGCTACCTGCGTCGCCGGCGACCGCGTGTGCCCATGCTCGCCGGCAGTGCAGGAGCGCGCGGACGCCGGGTGTCGCTGTGTCGCCCGCGGTCTCGACGGCCGAGGTGGCGAGGTCGACGCCGGGGCGGCCGTGGGCGAGCTCCTGGTAGGCGAGGAACGCGAACGCGTTCGCGACGAGGGCCTGGTCGTCGGCGTCGCGTGCGGCGTCCAGGCTCATCCGGTAGAGCCGGTCTGACTCGGTGTGCGCGCCGGCGTCGAAAGCCGACCATCCGGCCAGCTGAGCCTGCTCGGAGAGCACTGCGAGCAACTTCTGGCCGGTGTTCTCGGTGTATGCGCCATCGCGGATCAGGGCTGCCGTCGCGGCGACCTCGGCTGAGAACAGCCTGTAGGTGTCGGCGCCGCCGAGGTAGTCGTCGAGGCGCCGCAACCGGGCGGTGCGCTCGACGAGTTGGGCGGGTACGTCGGCGCCGACCTGCCGGCCGTACCCCGCGGCTGTGCGGGGCAGGGTGACGGCGAGACCGGTAGCGGCGATGACGTCGCGGCGACGTACTCCGGTGTCCGCGGACACGAGGGCGGCCAGCTCGCCGCCAGCATCGAGACCGACGTCGAGGCGTCTTGCCACCTCTACGGTGGGCACCTTGGTGCCGGTCTCCAGTTCGTGCAGGTACGTCTTCCCTTGGTGGAGCGATCGGGCGAGTTCGCGCAGGGAGTACCCGCGCTCGATGCGTCGGCGTCGCAACTCCGACGGAAAGCGCGGGTCCACGATGGACCGGGCCGGCATGGTGGCTCCCCTGGGTCGCCTATCCGGGTTGTGTCCGAGGACACATATATAAGGTAACCGCTCGCGCTCGCCTGGCACCCGACGGCGCGTACGGGCACATGCCGGCGGGGGACGGGTTGGCGGCTTGGTGATCGCAAACGTGGCCGCACCGGATGGCCGCAGTAGCGGCGTGCGCCGGGGTGTGCCTGGGTGTGCGGCATAGTCCCTGAGCTGCGGCTGGCATGCGCCGGCACACACTTCCAGCGATCTGAAAATCGGAAGGTCGGCGGTTCGACCCCGCCCCTGGCCACATAGCCTTTCGCCGGGCTATCGAGCGCCTACCAGCGGAAACGCCGGTGGGCGTTCTTCTATGTGCAGGCCCTACGTGTGGCCTACGGCTCGGGAGTCGGTCAGGGTGGCCGCTGTGCCGGCGGCGTAGCCCTGACGCATGCCGGTGCCGGCTAGGCGGCGACGGCTCGCTGTGCGGGCGTTTGGGTAGGCCTCTGACATGCGGCGGCTGACGTCGCTGGTGCGGTCGGCGAGGACCAGGGCGACCGACGGCCCCGATGTCGTCGGTGTCGCCGCGGCGGCGGCCTCTGCCTCGCGGAGCCGGCGAGCGATCGCGCCGGCGAAGCCGGCCAGCCAGGACCGCCGGAAGGCCGCCGCGTGCTCCCAGGCTGGCACCGGGGTGGCCGCGAGCCCGTGGGCCGCTTGGACGAGCAGCGAGGTGAAGAGGAGCTCGACACGCTCCAGGTCGCTGCTGAACCCGAAGAGGTGCACCGCGAGGCCGTTGCGCTCGCGCCGGCGCACCGAGCCGCAGCGCAGGGCGGCGGCGACGGAGGCGAGCAGGCCGGCCTTGTCGAGCGCGTAGGGCGGCTCGACGTCGATGACGCGGTCGCCGACCCGGTCTGTGCTGGGGTCTTGAGCGGCGAGCAATGCCCGGTCGACGCCGTATTTGGCGATCAGCTCCGTGGCCTTGGCGGTGAACGCCTCGGCTTCGGCGGGGGTGCAGGCGGGGTCCTCGGCCTTGGTGAGCAGCTTGCGGACCTTGACGAGAATCGCGTCCGACATGCCGCCGACCTTACGAGAGCGCCGAGCCCCGCCGGGACCCCGCCCTGATCGCGGCGGAGGGGTCAGGCGGCGCGGCGGCGGAGGGTGGCCACCGCGGATCCGGCCAGGGTGAGCAGGCACTCGGGGAGCTGGCCGTCGGCGATCGCGGCGCCGAAGAGGGCCTCGCCCGTGGAGGCGTCGGAGTTGGCGTACGCGCTCACGAAGCGGGCCACCCAGCGGGTGTCGTAGCCGGCTTCGTCGATGCCGGGGAAGTCGAGCGTCCACCGGCCGCGGGGGACGTTGTCGCCCACCATCGTGGCGGCGATGCACCACGCGACGTCGTACGCGCCCGCGACTCCGGAGCGGTCGACAACGGCGTCGAACGTGCCGACCACCCCGTCGCTGTCGCCAGCGAGCGCGCTGCGCAACACCTGAGCGGCGTCGTCGAGCGCCTCGGGCGGTACATCCGTCACGAGCGGAAGGGTATGCCGCCCGGTCAAGCACCGCAGCGGAACGGCCCGCACAACGAAATTCAGACAGACTTCAACATGCAGGTCAGACGGCCGGAGCAGACCCGGCGGCCGGATTCGTCGGTGATAGCAATCTCATACGTGGCGAGCGTGCCGCCCCGGTGCACGGGTACGGCCACACCTGTGACGATGCCGGTGCGGGCGCTGCGGTGGTGTGTGACGTTCAACTCGACGCCCACCGCCATGGGCCGCCCGACCGAGTACCCGTGGACGGCCGCACCGTACGAGCCGAGCGTTTCGGCCAGCACGGCGGACGCGCCACCGTGTAACAGTCCCATGGGTTGGGTGTTGCCATCGACAGGCATGGTGCCGACGACGCGTTCGGCCGATACTTCGACGATGGTGATGCCCATGCGCTCGGCGAGCGCCCCCGCGGCGGGATACGTCTGGGGCGAGACGTCTGTGACAGCGTCCACGTGGCGCCACGTTACCGGTTGGTATGAAGATGGCCTACGACCGCAATCACACTGCGTACCGATGGCACGCTAGTGTGCCCAGCGGACCCCCGCCGACCCCCGGGGAGGGAGGACTACCTAGATGCACCGCCCGCGCAACGCCGCCCTGGTCGCCTGCGCCGCGCTCCTGCTGACCACCGTCGGCTGCGCGTCGAAGAGTGAGACGGACAGTTCCACCGACGGTCCCGTCCGGCTCTATGGCTCCGACGGCAACATGATCAACTCGTTTGGCGACGAGTTCAAGGACCAGAGTGGTCTGCTCGCTGGCATGAAGGGCACCACACCCCTCACGCCGCTGAGCGACGACTTCAAGCAGCGGCTCCGGTCGGTCGACCCTGACCTGGGCGACTTCGTGTACTCGGGCGAGTCGTACGACGCGGTGGTGATCAGCTCGCTGGCGGCACAGCTCGCCGGGAGCACCGCGCCGGCCGAAATCGCGAAGTACATCAACGGCGTCACCACGGGCGGCGAGCGGTGCGACACCGTCGACAGCTGCCTCGACCTGGCCCGCGCCGGGCGCGACATCGAGTACCGGGGGGTCTCGCTCAAGCGCGGAGGATTCACCGATGTGGGTGAACCGTCCACGGCCTCGTACGCCACGCTGCACTTCGACTCGTCCGACAAGCTCGACGACAACAAGACCGAGTTCGTCGGCGCGGGTGACGAGTCGACGACCAGCACCAAGCGCGCACCGAACCCGCGCAAGGGTGCGACCGGTGAAGAGGCCGGCGCTCCGTTGAAGATCGGTGGCCTGCTGCCGCAGACGGGTGACCTGGCGCTGGCCAACCCGCCGCTGGAGGCGGGTGCCGCGCTCGCGATCCGCGAGGTCAACGCCGCTGGTGGCGTGCTCGGCGATCCGGTCGAGTGGATCCCGGGCGACGACGGCACCAACCCTGACAAGGCCAAGCAGACGGTGGCCTCGCACATCAGGGCCGGAGTCCACGTGATCATCGGAGCGGGCGCGTCGGGCATCTCCCGGGCCGTCCTGCCCGACGTGGTGGCCGCCGGGCTGATCCTCTTCTCGCCGTGCAACACCGACGCGGGGCTCAGCACCGTCGACGACAAGGGCCTGTACTTCCGTACCGCGCCTTCCGACCTCCTCCAGGGCCGCGCGCTGGCCGACGTGATCATGCGCGACGGGCCTCAGGAGATCGTGATCGTGGCGCGTAAGGACTCGTATGGCGAGGGCCTGCAGGGAAACGTGCGTGCCGAGCTGGAAAAGGCCGGCGTGACCGCCGACCACCTGAAGCTCATCACGTACGAGCCGCCCGCGGACGCCGAGAGCAGCCTCGACTTCACCAAGGGCGCCGAGGAGATCAAGGAGTTCGGTGCCGACGCCGTTCTGGTGATCGGTTTCGGCGAGTCGGCCGACGTCATCAAGGCGCTCTCCAAGGCCGGAGTCCAACTCCAGCACTAGGTCGTGTCAGTGGCACGTTTCGGGGATCACTGGGTGGTTCGGGAGCCGTACGGTCTTCTCATCACCACAGCGATCCCGAGACGGAGCCCACGATGAGCGAACTCGACGACCCCACACTCACCGAGGACCCGACCACCGAGCACGACGGTTTCGGCTCCAGTGACGAGTCATACGAGCACACCAGCGACACCTACACGCCCGACGCGTACGGCCACGACGGCTACGGCCCGGAGTCGGACCCCGGCCACGAGCCGCACTCGATCGTGCAGCACAACATAGACGGCTCGACCGACGTGGTGACCGACCACGACGGTGACCACTACGCCGACCTGGTGCAGCACGACCGCGACAGCGACGGCACTCCCGAGGTCAGCTACGTCGACAGCAACCACGACGGGCGGCTCGACACGATCCTGCGTGACTACGACGACGACGGAAACGTCGACCAGGTGCTCGCCGACACCAACCAGGACGGGCGGATCGACTACGTCGCCAGCGACCGCAACGACGACGGCAACATCGACCACCTCGTTGTCGACAGCGACTACAACGGCCGTCCGGACACCTGGGTCGAAGACACCGACTACAACGGCGATCCCGACGTCGTGAAGATCGACGTGAACGCCGATGGCGTACCGGATGTGACGATCCAGGATACGGACGGCGACGGCGACCCCGACCCGGTAGTCAACCCGTACGCCGCGAGCTGAGAGACGCGAAAAGGCGCCCGCCGACACGGCGGGCGCCTTTTGCGTGCGAGCCGTAAGGTGCCCTAGGACTTCCACCACAAGAAAGGACGACGGGATGAGCGAGCCTGTGGAGACCCGCGGCGACGAGCGCGTCGACCTGCTGACCGCAGACACCAACAAGGACGGCAAGCCCGAGCTGTGGGCCGCGGACACCGACGGCGACGGCAAGGCCGACCTGTTCCAGTTCGATACTGACAACGACGGCAAGGTCGACGTGACCATGGTCGACATCGACCAGGACGGCACGCCGGAGACCGTTGTCGACGGCGACGGCGGGCACCCGCCGGCGGCGTGAGTCGCATGATCAGGGCGCCCGGACCGGGCGCCCTGATCACAAAAGGGCGGCGGTGCAAAGAGCCGCCATCACCGCTATGCCGATGAGTAGGTACAGCATCCGGCGGCGCATCGAGCCGGTACGTTCGTCTGGCGCGGCCGCCTCGGGATGGCCGAGTACCCGCAGCCTGCCCCGCTGCGCCAGTACCTCGGTGCGCCAGCGGTCGACGGCGATCGGGTCGGAGCGGCTCACGGCGACCGCCAGCCGCGCCTGTGCCCGCTGGATCCGGCGCACCGCCCGCCGGCCCGCGGTGCCCGCCCGGCCGTACGCGTGCCGGCGCGCGTTGGCACGCAGGTGACCCATGCTGAGCACGTGCAGTTCGGCCGGTGTCGCGATGTTCGGATCGTGAAGGTCGACGAGCTGCTGAATGTAGAAGTCCGCCTCCCGGTGCCGAGCCGAGCGCACCAGTAGCAGGATCATCAGCAGCGGCGGGATGCCCTTGGCCAGCAGCACCGCGATCAGCGCGTACCCGTTGTCGCCGACCTCGACGGCGAGCAGCGGCGAATTCCACACGAAGTGACAGGCCCAGGCGCCGCCGAGCGCGAGCGCCGCGATACCCGCCCGCCGCGCGAGCGACCGGTCACCGCGTACCACGAGGTAGCCGACGCCGAACCCGGCCAGCGCCCCGAAGAGGGTGTGGCTCCACAGCCCCGCGAGGAAGCCCCGCACGAAGAACGTGGCGAACACCGGGCCCACGTCGTCGCCCCGCCCGGCGATGTCGACGGCGCCAACGGCGTACACGATGTCTTCGACCACCTGGAAGCCGAGCCCGACCAGCGCACCGTAGATGACGCCGTCCAGGATGCTGTTGATCTGCGCGTGTGCGATGAGGACGATCGCGACGACGCCGAGCACCCGCGCGGTCTCCTCGATGGTGGGGCCGGCGATGGCCGGCCCCCACGAGGCGGCGAACTCCGGCGAGTACACCTTGGCGAGCAGGTTGTGCACGGCGGTGTTGCCGGGGATGGCGACCATCGTGGCGACGAGGCCACCCCACCCGAACGCCGTGGCGAGCAGCAGCGGCGGCTCACGCTCCAGGTAGTCGAGGGCGCCGACGAAGAGCCAGAAGGGGATCGCGTACACCGCGAAGAGGGCCACCGTGAGGGTGGTCGCCTTCGGGTACTCGAGGAACGCGTCCCGCAGGATCGAGACAAGATGCACGGCGCCGACCGCGAGCAGGATCGCGACCAGCCAGAACGCGGGCAGCAGCAGCGACTTGCGAGCCACCGCCCACACCGGCGTCGGGTGTACCGGTGCCGTGCGAGCACTGCGCGGCACGCTCGCCCCGCTGGCGTCCTCGGGCCGGCCCGCCACGGCTGTCACGAGGTGCCGCCCCGGTACGCGATGGTGCGGGTGCTGGCGGCGATCTCGTCGGAGACCCGGTTCAGGTCGGCGCCGTCGCCGCTGACCGTCACCTCGATGGACACGCCGTCGACGAGGAACACCGCGTACCGGCCGCCGCGGTCCTTCGCGGTGTAGTCGCCCTGCCGCCCGTACAGGCCGGCGGTGGTGTCGACGCCCCGCTCCGACCCGGCGATCTGATGCCCACCCGCTCTGGCGATCTTGCGGATGAGGCGGTCGGTAGCCGCGTGGAGGTCGCCCCGGAACGGGGTGACCACCAGCACGTAGCGGACCTTGCCGAGGACGAAGAGCACCGTGCCCTGCCGGGCGCTGGGACGGGTCTGTGTCACGTCGATCTTCGCGCCGGCCGGCGGCACGACGGTGACCCCGCCGCCCACCGTGTAGGGCCGGTCAGTGGACACCGGCCGGTCGGCGGGCAGCGAACGGTCGAGAGCGGGCAGGCCGGCGTAGATCAGGCCCAGCGTGAGCAGGATGCCGAGGCTGCCGCAGAGATTCGACAGCAGCCGGCCCCGCGCCACCCTCATGCATCGAAGCTAGCGGTAACGACCCAATCTCGTTCGGTGTTTGGGAACGGTCTATCACGTTCAGGTAACCAAGCGAACCTTCCACGCCGGCCAGCCGCTCAACATCCACGTGACGCTGGTATTTCGCAGGGCTCGCGCGGCGAAGAGCCTCCTGCTGGCCGCCACCGGGGCCACCCTCATCGCTACCGTGCTGCTCACCGGCCTTGCGGACTACAGCAGAGACGTGGTCGACGCGGGCGCTCGTAGCGCGATCCTCTCGTCGGCGCCCGACGAGCGCTCGGTACTGGTGCAGGGCCCGGCCGGGTCACCGACCCAGCTGTCCGAGCGAGATCGGACACTCCGGGACAAGCTCGCGGGTGGACTCGCCGGCTTCGACACCCAGGTCATCGCGGCCGGGTACGCGACCGGGCGGCAGCTCAGCGGCGACACGGGTGGAGCCGTGCCGAACGCGGACGGCGTGGTCTTCGCGTCCGTGCTCTTCCTCGAAGGGCTGCCCGAGCACGCCGACCTGATAGCCGGCGCGTGGCCGCAGCCGGGAGCCGCCCCGGTGCAGGCCACGCTGGCCGAGGCGGCGGCCGCCACCCTGCGGGCCGAGGTGGGAGACCCGATCGAGATCACCGACCGGCTGAGCAAGAAGGTCGGCAGCGTCACGGTCAGTGGCATCTGGCGCCCCCGTGACCTCACCGACCCGTTCTGGCTGCTGGTACCCGGGGTCGCCGATGGCCAACTGCCGTCGTCCTCGACGTACGGGCCACTGGTGGTGACGCCCGACGACTTCCGCGCCGGATTCGCGACGACCGCGTCGGCCGCCTGGCTGATCGAGCCGGACCTGGTCGGCGCCGACGTCGCCGGGCTGCAAGCCGCGCGCCGTGACGCCAACAGCCTCACCACGAACCTCGCCACAGAGGTCGGCTTCGGGTCGTCGGGCCTGGTGACGTCGCGGATCGACCAGCTCGCCGACCGGCAGGAACGAGCCGACCTGGTGGGCCGGTCCGCGCTCGTCACGCCGATGCTCCTCATGGTCGTGCTCGGCGGGTACGCCCTGATATTGGTCGCAGGGCTGCTCAACGAGCACCGCCGGGGCGAGACCGCCCTCCTGCGGGCGCGTGGAGCCGCCCGCGTGCAGCTCGCCGGCCTGGCGATCCGCGAGTCGGCACTGGTCGTACTGCCAGCGGCCGCGCTCGCGCCGATCCTGGCGACCGAAGTGCTTCGGCAGGCCGACCGGGCACCGGTCCTGACCGAGGGAGTCCTCCAGCTCGCGCCCCGGCTCGACGCCCTGACCTGGCTGGTCGCCGCGGCGGCCGCCACCGGATGCGCGCTCGCCATGGTGGGCCCGAGCCTGCGCCGGGGCAGCACGTACGTGGCCGAGCTGGCCGCCCGGTCCCGGCCGACCCGGTGGGCGGCGGCGCAGCGGGTCGGCTTCGACCTGGCACTGATCGGGCTGGCCGTTCTCGGCTGGGTGCAGCTTCGGCAGTACTCGTCGCCGCTCACCAGCGCGGGCCTCGGCATCGACCCGCTGCTGGCGGCCACCCCGACGCTCGGCGTGCTCGCCGGCGCGGTGGTGGCGCTGCGGGTACTGCCACCGGTGACCCGGTTCGCGGAGCGGTACGTCGCCCGGCGGAACTGGACAGCGACGGTGCTCGGCATGTGGCAGGCGGGCCGGCGGCCGCAGGCGGGTCCGGTGCTCCTGCTGGCGCTCGCGGTGGCGGTGAGCACGCTGGCCTGGTGCCTGGCCAGTACCGCCGAGCAGTCGCAGGTCGATCAGGTCGACCACCAGGTGGGCGCCGACCTGCGGCTGACCGAGCTTGGAAACCTCCCACCCGACGGCCGTGCCGAGCAGGTGACGAAGCTGCCCGGCGTCGCCGCCGCCGCGTCCGGCTGGCGGGAGAGCCTGCGCCAGGACGGCAGCGAGGAGGAGACCTCGGTGGTGGTCGTCGACACGCGAGCCGCCCGCGACGTCATGCGCGCGCGGAAAGATATCGCTCCCGGTGGGCTCTTCGCCGGCATGGAAGAGCCGGTCGACGCCCCGACCGTCGACCTGCCGGCGGGTGACCGCCTGACCGGCGAGGTGGTCACCGGACTGTCCCGGTGGGAGGCGCCGCCGTTCGTGGTGGTCGAGCCGCCCGTGGCCACGGAGGCGGTCTTCGCGACGGCGACCGGGTACCACCGGGTGCCGCTTGGCCAGAGCCGCACCGGCCAGCCGCTGCGCTTCTCGATCGACCTGGCCACTTTCCAACCCGCCAAGCTCGCCGGCTTCTTGGTCGACACCCGGGGCGCGAGCGACATGATCGTGAACTGGCAGGTCAGGTCGCTGCGGGTCGGCGCGGCCGCCGTCGACCTTCCCGGCGCCGGTCCCTGGCAGGCCCGCGACCGGTCCGGCGGCAAAGTGGGCATCAAGCCCGACCTGTCGATCGGGTACGAGTCGGTGTCGCAGGGCGGTTGGGGCATCAACAGCGCCACGCACCTCGTCGTGACCCGCCAGCGCGCGGCCGGCACGGTGCCGCTGGTGGCCACGCCCGAGGCGCTCGCGGGCCTGCGGATGGGCGTCGGCGACAAGACAAGGCTGACGCTGGGCCAGTCCGAGGTCGACGTCCGGGTCGCGGGCAGTGTGGCGGCGGTACCGGGAACGGCGGGTGCCTCCGCGATGCTGGTCGACCGGGCGGCGCTGGCAGCCGAGATGTTCTACGAACACGGCACCGTGCGACAACCACAGGAGTGGTGGCTCGCGACCCGGCCCGGCGAGCACGCCGTGGCCGCTGACGCCGCGGCCAAGCTCGCCGGGATGGAGGTACTCGACCGGGTCACCCTCGCCGCCGACGCCAGCCGCGACCCGTACGGCGTCGGAGCACGCGCGGCCCTGTTCGCCGCCGCGCTGGGCGCGATCCTGCTCGCCGGCACCGGGGTCGGCGTGGAGATGCGAGCCACCGCGCGAAGGCGGGTCAACGAACTGGCCGTCCTGCACACGCTGGGTGCCGGGCCGCGCCTGCTGGCCCGGTCGCTCCTCGCCGAGCAGGTTTTCCTCGCGGGCATCGGGGTGCTCGCCGGGGCGGCCGTCGGGATCGCGGTCGCCGCCACGATGGCACCGCTCGTCATCCTCACCCCATCGGCGGCCCGCCCGGTGCCCGAGCCGCTGCTCGACATCGCTTGGACGCCGGTGCTCGCGACCGCGGCGGGACTGCTGGGGTTGACGCTCGTGCTGAGCGCCCTGGTAGCCACCACGGTTCGACAACGCCTGGCCGCTGCCCAGCTCAGGATCGGAGCCGACACGTGATCCAGGTACTTCACCGGGTGCGGGTGTTCGTCGGCCAGTTCCTGCTGTTGGCGGTACTCGCGGCGGGCGCCGCCGCGCTTGTCACGGGCGCGCCGCGAATGGCCAACGATCTCGCTGACCGGGCACTTCGGGAGGACGTCCGCAGGCTGCCGACAGCCGCCCGTGACCTCACCCTTTCGCAGAAGCCGCAGCCATTCGGAGACGCCCTGATCGTGGCGAGGGCCCAAGCCGAGCTCGACCGGTACCGCGCGACGCTGCCGCAGCCGCTGCCCGGCTTGATCGGCGACAAGTGGTTCGCGGCGAGCACCGGCCCGGACCGGGTCAGCACCCGTGTGGGCTCGGGACCGGTTGTCGACTTCGGGCTGCGCACGCAGACCGGGGTTGAGGAAGCGGGCCGGATCACGTCGGGGCGGTGGCCGGCGACCGAGGAGTCCGCGCCCCAGGTGGAGATCGCGCTTTCGGCAGCGGTGGCGCGGGCGCTCGGTGTCACGGTCGGCTCGGTACTGCCGGTGACCGCGGCCGACCCGAGGCCGCTCCCGGCGGTCGTGGTCGGGATCTTCGAGCCGCTGGACGCCACCGCCCCGGTCTGGGACGACATGAGGCTGGCGCTGGAGCCGTTCCCCGGCCTCCCGCCCGACGTACCGCCCCGGAGCATCGCGGTCACGGATCACATGGGCATGACGATCGCGGCCGAGCGGCTGCGAGCGCTGAGCTACTCGTGGCGGTACCGGATCGATGAGAACCGGCTCGACAGTGGCGACCTGGACGCGGTGACGGCCGCCCTGGCACAGGTCAAGCGCCAGCCCCCTGCCCTGAGTACGGTGACCTCCGCGCTCGACAGCAACCTCGCCCGCTTCACCGACCAGCTGCGGGCCGTGCAGGCGCTGCTGGCCGTCGTGCAGGCCGGGTTGCTGGCCACCCTGTTCGGCCTGATCGCCTTGGCGGCGAGTCTGGCGGTGGAGCGCCGGCGGTCCGAGTTCGCGTTGCTGCGGGCGCGTGGGGGTGCCGTGCTCGCGATCGGCGGGCGCACGCTGGCCGAGGCGGTTGTCGTCGTACCGGCCGCCACGGTCGCGGGGTGGCTCCTGGGCCGGCTGGCGCCCGGGCGGCCCAGCGCCATGGAGTGGCTCGCCCTCGTGATCGGCGTGGTCGCCACGCTGGCGGTACCGGTGCTGGCGGCGGCGGGCCAGCGCAGGCTGACCTTCGTCACCCGCCGGCACGACCTGACCCGGCACAAGCCGTCGGTGCGCCGGTTGACCGCAGAGGTGTTCGTGCTGGTGGTGGCCGTACTGGGGGCGTATCTGCTGCGCCAGCGCGGGCTGACCGCCGAGCGGGGCGTCGACCCGTTCCTGTCGGCGGTACCGGTGCTGCTGGCGACCGGCGCGGCGCTCGTCGCGTTGCGGATCTTCCCGTGGCCCTTGCGCCAGTTGGGCCGGCTCACCGCGGGGGCCCGGGGTGCGGTGGCGTTCATCGGCTTGGCCCGGGCCGGCCGGGGCGGTCCGGTCACGGCCGGCCCGCTGGCCGTGCTTGTGATCGCGATCAGCACGGGCATCTTCAGCGGCGCGGTCTTCACCGCCGTCGACGACGCGCGCGACCGGGCGGCCAACCACGACGTACCGGCGGACGCCGTGCTCAACGGCTACGTCTTCGCCGCGGGCACCGCCGAGCGGCTGGCCGAGGTACCGGGCGTGGCGGCGGTCGCGCCGGTGGCCTTCGCCGCGGGCACGACCGTGCGGTCGACTGCGAACGACCTCACGCAGGCGCAGGTGCTCGTCGTCGACGGGAGCAGGTTCGCCGAGGTGGTCAAGGCGAGCGGGGTCGACGTACGGCTGCCCGGCGCGTTGAGCGCGGCCAAGCCGGGCGAGGGACCGGTGCCGGCGGTGGTCTCGGCCGGCCTCGCCGCGGAGATCGGCGACGGTGGGTCGGTACAGGTGCGTGGCGCCGCGTACGACTTCACCGCCGGTGCGGTGGTCGACAGCTTCCCGGGCATCGACCTCACCTCTCGCCGGTTCGTCGTCCTGCCCTGGCAGGCGCTGCCGGAGAAGGCGTCGCCGCTGCTGCCGAACCGCTTCCTGATTGCCGGCGACCGGTTCGACCAGGGCGCGTTGCTGGCGGCCGCCGACGAGGGCCAGCGGGAGTACGCGGTCACGGTGCGCATGGTGCCGTCGCGGACCTCGATCACGACCTGGCCCGGGTACCGGGACGGCCTCGACCGCACCGGCGCGAACGACGTGCTCAGCTTCGCGTTCCTCACTGGCACCGTGGGCGCCAGCGTGCTGGCCCTGCTGGCGGTCGGGTTCACGGTGCTGTCAGGCGCGCCGCAGCGCGGGCGGGTGCTCTCCCGGCTGCGGACGCTGGGCATGTCCGCTGGGCAGGGGCGCGGGCTGCTGGTGTACGAACTCGTGCCGCTCGCGGGCATCGCGGTGATCGCGGGCGGGCTGGTTGGCACGCTCCTGCCCGCTGCGCTCGGACCGGCGCTCGGCCTGTCCACCTTCACGTCCGGCGAGGCCGTCCGGACGTACCTCGACCCGCTCGTGGGTGCGGCGGTGCTCGCCTTGGTCGTCATTGGCCTGGCCACCGCGGTCCTGATGGAAAATCTGATCAACCGGCGGCTGCGCCTCGGCGAGGTGCTCCGCGTGGGAGAGGAGAGCTCGTGACTGCTGCCACGGAGGTACCCGACCTCGCCGACCTTGAACGCCGCGCGGCCGAGCGGGCCGCCGCGCGGGCGGGCGGCCACGACCGGCTCAGCGGGCACATCGTCTGCGACGGCCTCGTGCGCATCTTCAAGACCGACGGCGTCGAGGTGGTCGCCCTGCAGGGGCTCGACCTGGTGGTCGACCGCGGTGAGCTGCTGGCCATCGTCGGTGCGTCCGGATCCGGCAAGTCGACGATGCTCAACATCCTCTCCGGGCTCGACGTGCCCACCGCGGGCCTCGCCCGGGTGGCGGGCTACGACCTGCTCGGCCTGTCCGCGAAGCGCCGGCTGGCGTACCGGCGGCACACGGTCGGTTTCGTCTGGCAGCAGACCGGGCGCAACCTGCTGCCCTATCTCACCGCGCGGGAAAACGTCGAGCTGCCGCTGCGGCTCGCCAGGCGCCGGCGCAACCGGGCCCGTGCCGAGGAGCTGCTGGAGTTGGTGGGTGTCGCCCACTGCGCCGACCGGCGACCGGGGCAGATGAGCGGTGGCGAGCAGCAGCGGTGCGCGGTGGCCGTCGCGGTGGCCAACGACCCTGAGGTGCTCTTCGCCGACGAGCCGACCGGTGAGCTCGACGAGGCCACGGCGGCCGAGGTCTTCGGCGCGTTGCGCACCATCAACGCCGAGCTGGGCGTGACGATCGTGGTGGTCACCCACGATCATCAGGTGTCGTCGCAGGTCCGCCGCACCATCGCCATCCGCGACGGCCGGACCGCGTCGGAGGTACGCCGGTCCGCGCGGGTCGCCGAAGACGGGTCGCACGAGCTGGTCACCGAGGAATACGCGGTACTGGACCGCAGCGGCCGGATGCAGCTTCCGGTGCCGTTCGTCGACGCCCTGTCGCTGCGCGACCGGGTCAGGCTCAACCTGGAACCCGACCACATCGAGGTGCGCAGTGGTAATAGTTGAGGGCCTCAGCCGGGACTTCGGCGCCGGCAAGCGTGTGGTGCACGCGGTACGCGACGTGAGCTTCGCGGCCGAGCCCGGTGAGCTGGTGGCTGTCCGTGGCCGCTCCGGCGCGGGCAAGACCACGCTGCTCAATCTGATCGGCGGCCTCGACAGGCCGACCGCCGGCCGGGTGGTGGTCGCCGGGCACGACATCACCGCCGCGAGCGAGTCGCAGCTGCTCGAACTGCGCCGGGGCACGATCGGCTTTGTTTTTCAGTCCTTCGGCCTGATTCCGATCCTCTCAGCGGCCGAAAACGTGGGTGTACCGCTGCGGCTGGCCAAGGTACCGGCGGCGCAGCGCGACGAGCGGGTCACGATGCTGCTGGAGCTGGTGGGGCTGGGCGCGCACGCGGGCCAGCGGCCGTACGAGCTGTCGGGTGGGCAGCAGCAGCGGGTGGCGATCGCGCGGGCGCTGGCCAACGATCCGAAGCTGCTGATCGCGGACGAACCGACCGGCCAGCTCGACTCCGAGACCGGACGTTCGATCATGAATCTGCTGCGGGCGCTGGTGCGGTCGCGGGGGATGACCGCGCTGGTGGCGACCCACGACGCCTCGCTGATCGACGTCGCCGACCGGGTCGTCCAACTCCGCGACGGCGCCCTGCTCGCGCCTGCGGCCCTCGCGTGATCAGGGCGTCCCTCAAGTCGTTCTAACGACTTCAGGGACGCCCTGATCACGCAGGTACGAGTTAGGGGCGGGGTACCTGTTTCCAGGTGTCCCGCCCCTGACTCGGAGATCGATTACGAGCGCTAAAAGTCAGTCGCCCTGACGCTGCTGGGGAATCTGGCCCTGCAGCAGAGCGCGAACCTCAGACTCGCGGTAACGCCGGTGGCCACCCAGCGTCCGAATTGCGCTGAGCTTGCCCGCCTTTGCCCACCGTGTCACGGTCTTCGGGTCGACTCGGAACATCGACGCCACCTCGGCCGGCGTAAGTAGCGGCTCTGGTTCGTGCGTACGCGATGCCATCGGTCACTCCTCCACATACCTATAGACATCGGCCGGGGTCCCGCCGGCCGACGCGTCTCCCATGGTCCGGCTAGTCCCCGATGTCCGACATGGGCCGAACGGCCGAACGTCCCTGGATAGACGGATGAGCAATGACTGATTTATCCGGACTTTGAGGGTCAGATACCGCCATATTTGGACGCTTAGTCACGCTTCGTGTTTGAAGTACTACGAGGCTATCTCACTTTGGGAGCGTGCCCAGTATGCAGGAATCCGGACTAATTACAACGTTCCAGCAACTGCACGGCCCGCCAGCGCGCGACCAGCTTCTCGTACGCCTCGGTGGCCGCGTCGGCGTCACCACGGGACAAACCGGCCAGCCCGGCGGCGACCAATTTGGGGGAATCATCCGCTTCTAGGGCGTCGTCCGGCAGGAGGTCGACGAGACCTCCATAGTCGAGCTCGACCACCGACCGCGGGTGGAACTCCTCGAGCCATCGGGCGCCCTCTTCGACCGCCTCGGTGATCGGTGCGTCGCCCACCGACTTGCGCAGTACCGAGACGCCCCGGTGCGCGCGCCGCCGAGCCTTGGAGATCTCCGTCCGGTACCGGAGCGCCCGCCGCCCCTGACGGATGATCAGCTCACGCTCCTCCGCGTCGACGAAGACGAACCACCGCAGCGGCACGCCCCACGTCGCGATCTGCTCGTGCACCCGGGGCACGCCGCGTTCGAGCACCTTCGCGCCGTTGCGCCAGTCTTCGACGATCGCTTTGGCCTGCCCCGCCAGGATCGGCGGCACGAAGGCATCGGCGAGCACCGACGGCACGCCATCGCGGGCGCTGAGTGCCGCCTCAGCGACCCGTACGCGCAGGTTCCAGGGGCAGACCAGGAGAGTGTCGTCGGCTTCCAGGACGTACGCCTCATCGGGCAGGTCCGGCAGCCTCGTCCAGCCGGCGCCCAGGGCCTCGATCACGGCCGTCCGTTGCCGTCCGGGGCCGTCGGTCGGCGCGATCGCCCGGCCCTCCCGGACATAACGTCGCCAGAAAACCTGGCGATCCCGGTCGAAGGCGGTCAGCGGCTCATAGACCCGAAGGTACGAAGCGAACAGCGACGGCACGGCGCGATCCTCCCACGAATCGTGACTTCGCCGTCGGTGGCGTCGCCTATCCGGCGATCAGAAACCCGGCACTAGGCTCGACAGGAGAGCCGGCGGCACCCCGGCCGGCCCACACCCGCAACGCGCCTCACAAGGGAGCAGCAATGGGCGTATTCGCCAACGAAGACCAGGAGTCCAGCGGCCACGAACAGGTCGTCTTCTGTCACGACAAGCCGACCGGGCTGAAGGCGATCATCGGCATCTACTCCACCGCGCTCGGCCCCGCGCTGGGCGGCACCCGCTTCTACCCGTACGCCACGGAAGACGACGCGCTCCGGGACGTGCTCGACCTGTCGCGCGGCATGGCGTACAAGAACGCGCTCGCCGGGCTCGACCACGGTGGCGGCAAGGCGGTCATCTGGGGCGACCCGGAGCAGGGCAAGAGCGAGGCGCTGCTGCGGGCGTACGGGCGCTTCGTGCAGTCGCTGAACGGCCGCTACTACACGGCCTGCGACGTCGGCACCTACGTCGCCGACATGGATGTGGTGGCTCGCGAGACGCGGTTCGTCACCGGGCGCAGCGTCGAGCACGGCGGAGCCGGCGACTCGTCGATCCTGACCGCGTGGGGCGTCTTCCAGGGCATGCGTGCCGCCGCCGAGCACATGTGGGGTACCCCCACGCTGGCCGGCCGGCGGGTCGGTGTCGCGGGTCTGGGCAAGGTGGGCAAGGTGCTGACCCGCCACCTTCTCGAAGACGGTGCCGCGGTGGTCGCCACCGACGTGAGCGAGAAGGCACTCGCCTGGGCTCGCGAGACGTACCCGCAGGTCGATCTCGTCGCCGACGCGGACGCGCTCATCACGTCCGACATCGACGTGTACGCGCCATGCGCCCTCGGCGGCGCGCTGAATGACGACTCGGTCGCGGCACTGCGCGCGAAGGTGGTCGCCGGCGGTGCCAACAACCAGCTCGCCCACCCGGGCATCGAGAAGGTGCTCGCCGATCGCGGCATCCTCTACGCGCCCGACTACGTCGTGAACGCGGGTGGTGTGATCCAGGTCGCGGACGAGATCGAGGGCTTCAACTTCGAGCGCGCGAAACTGCGGGCCAACCGGATCTACGACACCACCCGCGACATCCTGCGGCTCGCTGACGCCGAGGGCGTACCGCCGGCCGTCGCCGCCGACCGCCTCGCGGAGCGGCGGATGGCCGAAGTGGGCCGGCTCCGGACGATCCATCTGGCCTAGGCCCAGTCCTGGCCGTACGGTCATGGTTGATGCCCCGGATCGGTCCTTACCGAACAGAACTGGCGCTTCCGGACCCGCCTGCGACGCGCCGGAGGGTGGCGGGGGTAACCCGAGATGCCGAACCGGGGCATCCCCATGTACCGTAAGACCCACGAGAGATGCCTGACGTCATCGGGGCCCGCCTTCGGGCTGCCCCGAATTCTGTGCGAGGGGGTCGAGCCATGGGGCGCGGCCGTGCTAAGGCCAAGCAGACAAAGGTGGCCCGGGAGTTGAAGTACCACTCCCCGAACACCGACCTCGCCGCCTTGCAGCGAGAACTTTCCGGCAGCGGCAAGCCAGACCGTGACTTTGTCGACGACGACAACCAGTTTGTCGACGAAGACGACGAAGACGAGCCGGACGACTGGGCGCCTCGCGCCCGCTGATCCGCAGGCACGACCGAGCACGCGGCACCACCGCGTGCTCCTGCGTGTCGTGTCCTAGCGGTTCGTCGCGGTGCGCTTTGCGTCCCTCGCCCGGCGGCCATTCAGCAATCAAGGGCAGAGGCACGTGGTCTATCTCGTGACCACGCGCCTTTGCCCTTGATTGGTGTGCCTTCCTCGGTCAGCGAGGACGGTTGTTCCAGTTGTAGAACGTCGGGATGTTCTCGAAGTGGTTCCAGGCGCACACCGCTCCTGAGTCACCGCCGCCATCCGTCGTCTCAGACCGCTGGCGTCTCGCCTCGGCGGCCTCCGCCAGTAGCGCGGTCAAGCCTGCCCGCGCCTCGTGGACCCGCTCCGCCACCGGATCGAGTACGGCGTCAGGCTGGCGACGGCTCGTGGTCTCGGGCATGGTCCAACACTCCCTCTAGTAGGCGCATCTTGCTGTTGCGGCAGTGATCGGTCTCCGTACCGTCAAAACGCCCGTGCTCGAAGTAGCGGTTGGCGGCGTGAGCACCGCCACAGAAGCCGAAGTACGCGCAACTCGTCCGGCAGGCCTCCACGCCGGCGAGGAATTCGGCTATCCACGTCGTGCGGTCGGCTGCGTTCGCGATGATCTCCGGCAGTGGCGTCGAGAGTACGTTTCCGCTGGTGAAGTCGCCATAGTGAGGATGGGAGAACCCAGCCAGCTCGGGGGAGAGCAGCACCACCGAGCCGTCGTATCCGACCGTCGGGATCGGGTCGAGTTGGCGGGGAAGCACGTCGTCAGCGGTGCCGTCGAGGACCGCGGCGGCGTACCGCAGTGACCACTCCACCTCACGGATGTGGATGCGCGGCTCCCGCCGCCACGCGGCGACCAGCTCCGCCCAGAAGGCGGTGACCGCCGCCGGATCGCGCGCGTTCGACCGCGCGTTGACCCCTTCCAGTTCCTCGATGTTGATGCCCAGCACGTCGCAGCCCAGGTCGAGGAAGTAGTCGTACAGCTCGCTGGCAAGCCCCGGTGCCGGCTGCGCCACGACACACAGCGCCGAGAAGTCGATGCCGTGCCGGCGCAGCGCCTCGATGCCGCGCACGATGCGGTCGTACGACGGCTTGCCGCCACGGGTGACCCGGTCGGTGTTTCGCTCGCGCGGACCGTCGACGCTGATGCTCACCCGGATCTGGTGCTCCGCGAAGAAGTCGCACCACGCGTCGTCGATCAGCGTCGCGTTCGTCTGGATGTGGTGCTCGACCCCCGCGTCGAACGGCGCGAGCAGCGCGGCGAAGTGATCGCGGCCGGCGGCGAGAGGCTCGCCGCCGTGCCACACCACCGAGAAGCGGCCGCTCGCGGCCCACTCGTTGACCGCGCCGGCCACTGCCGCCGCGACCTCCGCCGGCATCCTGCGGTCTGCACCACGCAAGGGCAGATAGCAGTACGCGCAGTCGAGGTTGCACAGCGTCGTCGGCTGCATCACCACGTACGTCGGCACGGAGGCGATGCCGCGCATACCGCTAAACGCCGCCAACCGTCTCCTCCGCCCCGTGCGTGTCGTTCCAGGCTAGGCGGGATACCCGGTCGGGTGAAGGGGGTTGTCTGTCAGCCTCGAGTGTGCTGGCCGATCATCTGGACCATTCCGGTGCCTTCGATGACCTCTCCGGCCTGCCACGACTCGATGCCGCGGCCCGCCAGGAACGCCAGCGCCCGGTCGGCGTCGGCGGCCGAAACGATGGCGAACATGCCGACGCCCATGTTGAACGTCGACTCCATCTCCGGGTCTTCGATCCGGCCCTTGCCCTGGATCAGATCGAAGATCGGCTGAGGCTTCCAGGTGGACCGGTTGACGACCGCGTCGACGTGCTCCGGCAGGATGCGCACCAGGTTGCCCGGGATGCCGCCGCCGGTGACGTGCGCGAGCGCGCGCACCTCGCACTCCTCGATCAGCTTGAGGCAGTCGCGGGCGTAGATCTTCGTCGGCGTGAGCAGCTCCTCGCCGAGGGTCCGCTGCCGGCCGAAGTCTTCCACCACGGTGTCGAGCCGCATCCGGCCCGCGCCCAGCAGCACGTGCCGCACCAGCGAGAAGCCGTTGGAGTGCAGGCCGGACGAACGCATCGCGATCACCACGTCGCCGACCTCGACCCGGTCGCGCCCGAGGATCTCGCTCTCCTCGACCACACCCACGCCGGTGGCGGACACGTCGTACTCGTCGGGGCGCAGGACGCCCGGGTGCTCCGCGGTCTCGCCACCGAGCAGCGCGCAGCCGGCGTACCGGCAGCCGTCGGCGATACCCGCGCCGATCTCGGCGACCTTGTCGGGCACGACCTCGCCGCAGGCGATGTAGTCGAGCAGGAACAACGGCTCGGCGCCGCACGCCACCAGGTCGTCGACGACCATGGCCACCAGGTCGATGCCGACGGTGTCGTGGATGTCGAGCTGCTGCGCGATGACGAGCTTGGTGCCCACGCCGTCGGTCGACGAGGCGAGGATCGGGTGCTTGTACTTGCCGACGTCGAGCCGGAACAGGCCCGCGAACCCGCCGAGGTCGCCCATGACCTCGGGCCGCAGTGTGCGGTGCACCTTGGACTTCAGCAGCTCCACCGCGCGCTCACCGGCGTGGATGGACACGCCGGCATCGGCGTACGTGACCGTGCGTTTGCGGCCGGTACGGCTGGTCCACGGCTGGCGGTTGCGTCCGCCCCCACTGGTGCCCGCGCTGCTGCGCTCGGTCACGTGCGTCACGGTTCTCCCCTTTGTGCATTCGCGGCTTGCCGCGTTGGGTAGCGGTTCTGCTACGGGCGGTGCAATGCGTCGCCGCCACCGGGGCTCGCGACGAGTGGCTGGTTGCCCGACCCGGAGCCCTCAGCTCCGGCCTCGTACTGGTCGGCAGCCGGTGTGGCCACCCGCTTGTCGACACCTTCCAGTACGTGCTTGCCGATGAGGTTGCCGGCAGGCAGCTCGATCGGATATTCGCCGTCGAAACAGGCGCGGCACAGGCGCGTCTTCGGCTGCTCGGTGGCGGCGATCAAACCGGCCAGGGACACGTAGCCGAGCGTGTCCGCGCCGATGGAACGGCGGATGCCCTCGACGTCCAGGCCGTTGGCGAGGAGCTCGGCCCGGGTCGCGAAGTCGATGCCGTAGAAGCAGGGCCAGGTGACCGGCGGCGACGAGATGCGGACGTGCACCTCCAGCGCGCCGGCCTCGCGCAACATGCGCACGATCGCCCGCTGCGTGTTGCCGCGGACGATCGAGTCGTCGACGACGACGACCCGCTTACCGCGCACGTTGTCGCGCAACGGGTTGAGCTTGAGGCGGATGCCGAGCTGGCGAAGGGTCTGCGACGGCTGGATGAAGGTACGCCCGACGTACGGGTTCTTCATCAGGCCGGCGCCGTATGTGATGCCGGAGCCCTCCGCATAGCCGATCGCGGCGGGCGTGCCCGACTCCGGCACCGGGATCACCAGGTCGGCCTCGACCGGGTGCTCCTTGGCGAGCCGCCGGCCGATCTCGACCCGGGCCGCGTAGATGTTGCGGCCGGCGATCGCCGTGTCGGGACGGGCGATGTAGACGTACTCGAAGAGGCAGCCCTTGGGCTCGGGCACCGCGAAGCGGGCGGACCGCAGGCCGTGCTCGTCGATCGCGATGAGCTCGCCGGGCTCGACCTCGCGCACGAACGACGCGCCGACGATGTCGAGGGCCGCCGACTCGCTCGCGACCACCCAGCCGCGTTCCATCCGGCCCAGCACCAGGGGGCGCACGCCGTGTGCGTCGCGTGCGGCGTACAACGTGGTCTCGTCCATGAAGACGAAACTGAACGCGCCGCGCAGTGTCGGCAGCACCTCGAGGGCCGCGGCCTCGACGGAGAGGTCGGGGCGGCTCGCGAGCAGTGCGGTGACGAGGGGTGTGTCGGAGGTCGCACCGTCGGACTCGACGCCGCGCTCGGCGGCGTCACGAGCGAGCTGGGCGGTGTTGACCAGGTTGCCGTTGTGAGCGAGGGCGATAGTCGTGCCGGCCGGGGTCGCGCGGATGGTCGGCTGCGCGTTTTCCCACGTCGAGCCGCCCGTCGTGGAGTAACGGGTGTGCCCGATCGCGAGGTATCCGCGCAGGCTCGCCAGGGTCGGCTCGTCGAAGACCTGAGCCACCAGGCCGAGATCCTTGTAGACCACCACGCCGGAGCCGTCGCTGACGGCGATGCCCGCCGCCTCCTGGCCACGGTGCTGCAGCGCGTACAGACCGAAATAGGTGAGCTTTGCCACCTCTTCCCCCGGCGCCCAGACACCGAACACGCCGCAAGCATCTTGCGGGCCGGGCCGTTGGGGGTCGAGGTCGTGGCTCAACCGGCCGTCGCCTCGGGGCACCTGCCGCTCCTCAGTGCTGATCCGGGACTTCCTGTCGCCACAGTGTACGCGAGCCGAGGCCGACAACAGAGAGCCACCTTTTGGCTGCCTCTCGTCACCGTGTACGTCATGTCACGCGGTTGTTACATAGGTATGTAGTCGGAAATGTCAGCACGGGTGCCGCTGGCCCTGATCCGCCCCTGGGTAACCGCCTCGTCCCACCCCATCCGGCCGGTCGCGAGAAGCACCCACGTGACGGGATCCATTTCCACGACGTTTGGTGGCGTACCCCTGGTGTGTCGCGGTCCGGGTACGCACTGCACCGCCCCGTAGGGTGGTACGCGCACCTCTACCGAACGTCCCGGAGCCCGCTTGGCGAGGTCTGACAGAAGTGCCCGCACGGCGTCACGGAGTGTGGCGGCGTCCGGTGTGCGGCCGGCATCGATGTCGGCGAGAGTGGCCGCTACTGCGGCGGACTTATTGTGCGCACTGGACACGTCGGGACGATACGACCCGCTAATCCGTCACTTCCTTCCGCCCCTGGGTCGCGCTCGCGCCCCCAAACAAGGCATAGTGGCCGACGGTGACTCGTCACGGGATGGCATAACCGGAAGGCGGTGGACGTGACTTCACACCGACGGGCCTGGTCGCTTCGCGCCGGTGTGGTCTTGGCGCTGGCTGCTGGCGCCCTGGTTGCCGTCCCCGCGGCCCCGGCCCTCGCCGCCGAGGTAGACGTTAGTCCAAGCTCCGTCACGGTTTCAGCGGGTAGTGACGCGACCGTGACATTGCGCATCAGGGCGTCGAGCCCAGAGGAAAACTCGGCCAACGTCAGCCTGACCGGGCTGCCCAATGGGGTCAGTTGCAGTGATGGGTGCGGTCGGGTCGACGGCCTCAACGTCGCCCAGCAGAAGAACCACCTGCTGACCCTGCGCGCGTCCGACGGCGCCCCGGCGGCCAACGGCACGCAGGTCACCGTGCGGGTCGTGAGCGAGCGAGACGCCGCCACCGAAAACTTCTCTCTGACGGTCACCGCCAAGGAGCAGCAGCCACAGACGGTCAAGCAGGTGTCGGGCAAGGTGCGCGACGACGCCACCGGCGAGGGCATCGAGGGCGCGACGGTGGCGCTGGCCGACTCGCAGGGCAGTAACTGCACGGCCACGACGAACAGCACCGGCAACTACAAGTTCACCACCTGCGAGGGCAAGCAGATCGCCGCCGGAGAGCTCTTCATCGGCGCCGGCGCCGCGGATTACAAGAATGCCCAGAAGCAGGTCAACGGCAATGCCGGCCAGTCCGTGACCGTGCCCACCTTGTCGCTGAAGTCGACCAAGGCGGCGTCGCCGTCCGCGAGCGCCGCGGCCACCCCGAGCCCCGAGGAGTCCACGGCTCCCGAAGAGGAGGCCTCGGTCGAGGCCACCGCCAACCCCGACACTCAGAACGCGTCCAACAACGAATCCGGCGGCATGGGCTCCTGGCTGCTGATCATCGTCGGTGGTCTGCTGGTGGCGCTCGGTGTTGGTGCGATCGTGCTCCTCGTCATCCGCCGCAAGCAGGATGACGGCGAAGACGACGAGGACGAGCCGGACGGCTCCGGTGGCCCGGGCCCGCGCCCTGGCGTTCCGGGTGCGCAGGGTGTGTACCACGGCGGCCCCGACGCCACCCGCGTCGCGAACCGCGCTGGTGCGGGGCCCGACGCGACGATGGTCGGGCGGCCGTCGCTTGCCGACGCGCCCACCATGCTGCAGAGCCCTGTGGTCGACGAGTACCCGGACCCGTACGGCGCGCCGATGCCGGCCGCGACGCCCGGTCCGCAGCAGTCCGACTGGGCGGGGCCAGGCGCCAACGGCGCGTATGGCGCGCCAACCCAGGTCGGCAACAACTACGGCGCGACCCAGCCGGTCAACGGGTACGGCCCGCCGCCGGCCAACGGATACGGCGGTCAGCCGCAGGGCGGTCCGGGCCAGTACGGCCCCACGAGCGGTAGCGGTGGCTACGGCGGTCCGCCCGGTGGCCCGACCAGCGGTGGCGGTTACGGTGCCCCGCAAGCCGGTGGCCCAACCAGCGGTGGCGGTTACGGTGCTGGCCCCGGCGGCCCGGGTGGCCCCAACGGTTATGGCGGTCCGGCCGCACCGGGCGGCTACGGCAGCCCCGCGGCACCCGCTGGCCCCTACGCTGGCGGTCGCCCCGGCGATGACGCCCCGTACGCGGGTCGGCCGGCCGACGACGGATACGGCGGCGGTCGTGGCGAGTACGGCGGTGGCCCCGGTGGCGGCTACGGCGCACAGCAGGGCGGCGGCTACGGCGGCGACCCCCGCGTCGGCGGCGACCGGTACGACGAGCCGACCGGCCGCTGGACCGGCGGTGGCGCCGGCCCGGGCGGCGGTGGCTACGGCCCACCCCAGCCGCCTTCGGCACCGACTTACGACAACGGCGCGTACGGCGGGCAGCAGGGCGGTGGCTACCAGCCCGAGCCGGAGCAAGGCGGTTACGGTCAGGGCGGCGGCTACGGCCCGCAGAGTGACCCGTACGGCGGCCGGCCCAGCGCGGGCAACGGCTACGAGCAGGGTGGCTACGGCCAAGGCGACGGCGGTTACGGCGGCGGTGGCGGCAACTACGGCGCCCCGCAGCAGGGCGGCGGCTACGGCGGCGGTGGCGGATACGACCAGCAGGGCGGCTATGACCGGGTGCCCGAGCAGCGTGGTGGCTACGACCAGCAGGGCGGCGGGTACGACCAGCAGGGTGGCTACTACGACCAGGGCGGCCAGGGACAGGGCGGCCCTCAGCAGGGTCGGCACGGTGGCGGCGGCCCGCAGCAGCCAGCCAGCCGAGGCGAGCGCCGCTCCCTGGACTGGCTAGACGACTAACCCGTGATCAGGGCGTCCCTCAAGTTGCTCTAACGACTTGAGGGACGCCCTGATCATGAGGAATGCGCTAGGCGGGGGCGAAGACGCCGCTGCTCAGCACCGGCACCGTCTCTGATTCGCCGGCCTGGACAGCGATCTCCACGTCGTCTCCGAAGCCGATCTTGACGAGTTCGTGGCCCGACACCGAGCCTCTGATCGCCGCCGGCACATCCGGGATGCTCGCGTAGGTGGCCAGTGCCACGGCCGCCTCGACCGAGAGGCCTCCCGGCGCGTCGATCAGGCCGTTGAGCACGGCTGCCGCGCCCAGCAGGTCTTCCACCCCGGGTCGCAGGGCCTCGTCGGGCCACCGCTCACCGGCGGCCACCACACCGATCGGGGCACGCAGGCTCCCGTACCCTCTCCGGAGGAGCCAGCGGGCGACGGCGGGTGCGTTGCGGACGCAGCCCGCCACCACCGGAATGCCGGTGGCGCTTGCGGCGGCGGAGATCGCCGAGCCGTTCGGCGATGGCAGCACGAGTTCGGGTGTGACCGGCGCGGCCCGCAGGGCAGCCGGCGACAGTGACCACGGCCGGTCCGGGCTGACCTTGCTGCGCCCGACGGCCGCGACAGCGCCAACCCGGCGGGCGTATGCGTCGGCCTGCGCTCCCCATGGAAATGGGTGCACCCGCATGCCACGCCCGACGGCCACGTCGACAGCCGTGGTGAACGACAGCACGTCGACCACGACCAGTACCGCGCAGACCCGGCCTAGCTCGGCCGCGCCCGCCAAGCCCCAATCGAAGCGGACTCCGGCGCCCGGCTGGGCGTAGACCGACTCAGGCATCGCCGCCGAAAAGCTTCGGCAGCGTCGACGTGTACGCCTCGCGCAGCTCGTCGAGCCCGATCGTGAACTGGTCGCGGATGTCGAGGACACCAGCGTTCTGATCGGTCACGCCGAGCGCCGTCCACGGTAGACCGTGCTCGGTGCACAGCGCGGTGAACGCCTTCTCCTGGCCGTGCGGCACGGAGACGAGGGCGCGGCTGGCCGACTCGCTGAACAGGTACGCGAACGGCATCGAGCCGGCCGTGTGCTCCTCGGGCAGGGCGATGCGGGCGCCGACACCGTTGCGCAGGCACGCCTCGACGAGGCCCTGTGCGAGGCCGCCGTCGGAGAGGTCGTGGGCGGCGCTCAGGTGGCCGACGCGTGCGGCCTCCGCGAGGACCGTGGCGAGCGTGCGCTCGCGCGGCAGGTCGACCCGGGGCGGCACGCCACCGAGGTGCTCGTGCGTGACCCAGGCCCACTCCGAGCCGGACAGCTCCACCCGGGTCTCGCCGAGCAGGAAGATGATGTCGCCCTCGGGGTTGGCCGGCTTGGGGAAGCCCATCGGCACCCGCTGGCTGACGTCGTCGAGCACGCCGAGCACGCCGACGACGGGCGTCGGGTGGATCGCCGCAGCCCCGGTCTGGTTGTAGAAGCTGACGTTTCCACCGGTGACCGGGATGCCCAGCTCGGCGCAGCCGTCGGCCAGGCCGCGCACGGCCTCGGCGAACTGCCACATCACGCTGGGGTCTTCGGGTGAACCGAAGTTGAGGCAGTTGGTGACGGCCAGCGGACGAGCGCCGGTGACGGCCACGTTGCGGTACGCCTCGGCGAGGGCTAGCTTGGCGCCCTGGTACGGGTCGAGCCGGGCGAACCGGCCGTTGCCGTCGACCGACAGCGCCACGCCGAGACCGCTGTGCTCGTCGATCCGGATTACACCGGAGTCTTCGGGCTGGGCGAGCACGGTGTTGCCCAGGACGTACCGGTCGTACTGCTCGGTGACCCAGCTCTTGTCGCACAGGTTGGGCGAGGCGACCATGCGCAGCAGGGTCTCGCGCAGCGCCTCCGGTGTGGACGGTCGCGTCAGCGTCTCGGCCCGGTCGGCCTGGAGCAGGATGCGGTCGGCGGGCTCGCGTATCGGGCGGGCGTAGACCGGCCCGTCGTCGGCCAGCGAGCCGGGCGGCACGTCGACCACGGTGTGGCCACGCCAGTCGATCGTGAGGCGGCCGGGCAGCCCGTCTGGGCCGGGCGGCGTGACCTCGCCGATCGCGGTGGCGATCACGCCCCACTTCTCGGCGATCGCCAGCACCGCGTCGAGCTGCGTGGGCTCGACGATCAGCAGCATGCGCTCCTGCGACTCGCTCGCGAGGATCTCGTGCGGTGCCATCGAGGGCTCACGCAGCGGCACACGGTCGAGCGCGACCGTCATGCCGGTGCCAGCCGCCGCGGCGGTCTCGGTGAGCGCGCAGGTGAGGCCGGCGCCGCCGAGGTCCTGGATGCCGACCACCAGCTTGGCGTCGTACAGCTCCAGGCACGCCTCGATGAGCAGCTTCTCCATGAACGGGTCGCCGACCTGCACGGACGGGCGGCGCTGCTGGCTCTCGTCGTCGAAGGTGGCACTGGCGAGTACCGACACGCCACCGATGCCGTCGCGGCCGGTCTTGGCGCCCATGAGCACCACGATGTTGCCCACGCCGGCGGCGGCCTTGTTTTGCAGGCGGTCGACCGGCAGGACGCCGACGCAGAGCGCGTTGACGAGCGGGTTGCCCTGGTAGCAGGGGTCGAAGACGACCTCGCCGCCGATGTTGGGCAGACCGAGGGAGTTGCCGTAACCGCCGATGCCGGCCACCACACCCGGCAGTACCCGGGCGGTGTCTTCGTGGTCGGCGGCGCCGAACCGCAGCGGGTCCATGACCGCGACGGGCCGCGCGCCCATGGCGAGGATGTCGCGGACGATGCCGCCGACGCCGGTCGCGGCGCCCTGGTACGGCTCGACGTAGCTGGGGTGGTTGTGCGACTCGACCTTGAACGTGACCGCGAGGTCGTCGGTGACCTGGATGACGCCCGCGTTTTCGCCGATGCCGGCGAGCAGCCGGTCGCTGGGTGGCGCCTTCTCCCCGAACTGCCGCAGGTGCACCTTGCTCGACTTGTAGGAGCAGTGCTCGCTCCACATGATCGAGTACATGGCCAGCTCGGACTGCGTGGGCCGGCGGCCGAGGATCTCGCGGATGCGCTCGTACTCGTCGTCCTTCAGGCCGAGCTCGGCGTACGGCTGGAGCTCCTGCGGCGTCGCCGTGGCGCGCTGGACCGTGTCGGGCCCGCCGTCGAACTCATCGACATTCACCGACGGTGCCTCTTCTTGTTGCAGCACATTGCCAGTTAATTCGGTCATGCCTGAGCCCCCGCGCCGGCAAGGTGCTTGAGTACGGACGTGAAGAAGCCCAGCCCGTCGATGGACGGGCCGGTCAGGGCCTCGACCGCGTGCTCCGGGTGCGGCATGATGCCGACCACGTTGCCGGCGGCGTTGCTGATGGCCGCGATGTCGTTGAGGGAACCGTTGGGGTTGCCCTGGATGTAGCGGGCGACCACCTGGCCGTTGGCCTCCAGCTCCTCGAGGGTCCGCTGGTCGGCGACGTATCGGCCTTCGCCGTGCTTGACGGGGATCAGCACTTCCTGGCTGTCGGTGAACGCGTTGGTCCACACGGGCTGGATGGCCTCGACGCGCAACCACTGGTCGCGGTTTCGGAAGTGCAGGTGCTGGTTGCGGGTCAGCGCGCCCGGCAGCAGGTGGGCCTCGCAGAGGATCTGGAAGCCGTTGCAGATGCCGAGCACCGGGAGGCCGTCGCGCGCCGCCACGGCGATCGACTCCATCACCGGGGCGAACCGGGCGATCGCACCGCCGCGCAGGTAGTCACCGTAGGAAAAGCCACCCGGGAGGATGACGGCGTCGACGCCGTGCAGGTCGGGGTCGGCGTGCCAGAGGCGAACCGCTTCGCCGCCCGCGAGACGCACGCCACGTGCCGCGTCGCCGTCGTCGAGCGACCCGGGAAACGTGACAACACCGATACGCGCGCTCATGCCGGGGCCTCGACAGGCTCCTCGGCCGGCTCCTCCGCCTCTACACGCACGGTGAAGTCTTCGATCACGGGGTTGGCCAACAGCTTGTCGGCGATCTCCCGGGCACGGTCCAAGTCTGGCTCGCCAGAGAATTCGATCTCGATCCGGCGGCCGATGCGCACCGACGCGACGTCGGTGACGCCGAGCCTTGGCAGCGCGTTGGCGACTGCCTGGCCCTGCGGATCAAGGATCTCCGGCTTGAGCATGACGTCGACAACGACGCGAGCCACTGGGCACTCCTGACTGTGTACGCGGACGCTGCCGCTATCGACTGCCGGGGCCGAAAATGGTGCCGCCCCCCGCCCCCGGACAAGCGTGCCAAGCGTACCTGGTAGAGGGCGGGCAGCTTGCACCGGCTGTCCTGGTCACGGGATGGCTCAGCCCGCCACCACACCGACCACGGTGATGGTCGCGAGGAGGGCACAGACCCCGGCGGCGGCGTACCGCACGACGGACAGCTTCACGCGCTTCAGCAGCCAGCGGCCGAGCAGGACCGCCGCGCCGGAGACCGTGATCAGCGCCACCCATGAGCCGAAGAACACCGGTACCGCGGGCTTTCCGCTCGCTACCAGGCCGGCGGTGAGCAACTGGGACAGATCACCCCATTCAGCGGTGAAGAGCACGAGGAAGCTCGCCCCCGCCGCGCGCCAGCCACGCTTACCGGTGGTGATCTTTTCGCCGTACTCGCGCTCCTGCTCGGCCTCGGCGTTGTCGGCCGTGCGTGCTCCCCGAAACAGCACTATCGCGCCGAGTGCGAAGAGCGCGGCGGCCACCAGCGCCACCGGACGCTCGGGCAGTTGGGAGAGCAGGTGACCGGCGCCGACGGCGACCAGGCACTGCACGCCGAACGCGGCGCTGACGCCGAGCCACACCGGAAGCGCCGGGTACCGCGTACTGAGTACCAGCGTGGCGACGAACGTCTTGTCCGGCAGTTCCACGGGCAGGATCAGCACGAACGCGGTCAGCGCGACGAGCGCGTACTCCATGGTCGGTTTCCTTTCCCGGCAGGGCCGGGAGCACGGGCGCCCTCGACCCGGCACGTATGGCCTGGGCCGAAGGTCTCGCCCACCGTGGTGAACACGGCCACGCGGCCGGGCGCCGGAGCGCCAGTGTGTCGACCGCGCGATTGGGGGCTACTCCCCTTCGCTCAGCCGAGCCTACCTGGTCATTACGGCCATCACGCCGTCGTATGACCTGGATCGGATCCTTGTCGACGGGTATCGATGCGTCCTAGCGTGTCCCAAACCCCTCAAAAAGGAGGTCCAACCATGCGCATGCGCCTAGCCGTGACGGCGCTCGCCACCGCGGCCGCCGCGGCCGTGGCCGCGCCCAGCGCCGCGGTCGCCGCAGACGTGGAGCCGTACATCATCGGCGGCAGCACCGTCTCCTCCGCACCGTGGGCGGCCGCGGTCTTCAGCAACGGCTCGTTCACGTGCTCCGGCACGATCATCGCCCCGACCTGGGTACTGACCGCGCGGCACTGCATCAGCGGCACCATGTCGGTGCGCGTCGGCAGCGTCCTGCGCGCGTCGGGCGGTGTCACCCGGACTGTCAGCGCCACCTTTACGCGCTCCGACCTGGCGCTCATGCGGCTCAGCAGCAGCGTCAGCACCAGTTACGTGACGCTGGCGAGCAGCGACCCGCCCGTTGGCTCGACCAACTCGATCTACGGCTGGGGCATGACCTGCTACAGCGGCTGCGGGGCGTCTGCCCAGCTCAAGACCGCGTCGGTGCGGGTGACCAGCACGAACGTGACGGACGCGTACGGCGGTCGTGCGATCCGCAGCACCGCGATCAACGGGAACGCGTGGCGTGGCGACTCGGGTGGGCCTGAGTTCTACAACGGCGCCCAGGTTGGCGTGGCGTCGACCGCTAACGGCGTGAACATCCAGAACTACGGCAGCGTCGCGTTCAACCGCGCCTGGATCCAGTCAACCGCAGGCGTCTAACCCTTCTCCGTGATCAGGGCGTCCGTCAAGTTGCTGAGACGACTTGAGGGACGCCCTGATCATGCGCGTGTCACGTACGGAGTGGGCGTCCCTGGCCGTCCACCGGCCGGCCGGCGAGCATCACGATGCCGTCGACCACGAACCACACCCACAGGCCGAGGTAGATCATGAAGGGAAAGATCAGGAGGAAGCCGCACCAGAACGAGATCCAGCCGACCACGGTGAGGCAGATCTGCGTGATACCCAGCCCCGTGTTGCCGGCGTACAGTCGCCCGACGCCGCCGAGGCCGATGAAGAACCCGGGCAGCATCTGGAGCAGGCCGGCGATCACCTTGCTCTTGTCCGACAGCGGGTAACCCGTCAGCGGGTCCAGTCCGTAGGGCGCCGTCCCATAAGGCGCCACTCCGTACTGAGGCGGGTAGCCGGCGGGACCGGGCGAGTACGGCACGGGCGGCGCGGACATGGGCTGCTGCTGGTACGGCACGAGCGGATAGTTCTGCTGATACGGGTCGTAACCGGGTGGAGGGGCGGTCATAAGCGCACGCTAGCGGTTCGAATCGGCGTGCGATCTGTCGGGAATCCGCAGCGACTCGTCAGAGGATGGGGCCGGGGGTATAGGTGGCGGCTGCGGGGTGTGCGGCGACGACCTGTGCGACCCGGTCGGCAACGGCGGTCACCTGCGCCTGGGCGGCACCCACGAAGGCGGCCCGATCGGCCACCAGCGTGTCGATCTCGGCGCGAGTGAGGCCGAGGCGCTGATCGTGCGCCAGCCGGTCCAAAAGGTCGTTCTCCGCGATGCCCTTCTCGCGCATGTCGAGCGCCACGGCCACCGCGTGCTCCTTGATCGCCTCGTGGGCGGTTTCCCGCCCGACACCGCGCCGCACCGCCGCGACCAGGATCTTCGTGGTGGCGAGAAACGGCAGGTACCGGTCGAGCTCGCGGGCGATCACCGCTGGGTACGCGCCGAACTCGTCGAGGACCGTCAGGAACGTCTGGAACAGGCCGTCGGCGGCGAAGAACGAGTCCGGCAGCGCGACCCGGCGCACGACCGAGCACGACACGTCGCCCTCGTTCCACTGGTCGCCGGCCAGCTCGCCGATCATCGACAGGTACCCCCGGATGATCACGGCGAACCCGTTGACGCGCTCACTCGACCGGGTGTTCATCTTGTGGGGCATCGCCGACGAGCCGACCTGGCCGGGCTTGAACCCCTCGGTGACCAGCTCCTGCCCCACCATCAAGCGGATCGTGGTGGCCAGCGACGACGGCGCGGCGGCGACCTGCGCCAGCGCGGAGACCACGGCCAGGTCGATCGAGCGCGGGTAGACCTGGCCGACGCTGTCCAGTACACGGGTGAAGCCGAGGTGTGCGGCGACCCGGCGCTCGAGTTCGGCGGCCTTTTCCGGCGAGCCGAGCAGGTCGAGCTGGTCGGCCGCGGTGCCCACCGGGCCCTTGATGCCGCGCAACGGGTACCAGTTGATCAGGTCGTCGAGCCGCTCGTACGCGATCAGCAGCTCGTCGGCGGCGGACGCGAACCGCTTACCGAGCGTGGTCGCCTGCGCCGGCACGTTGTGCGAGCGCCCGGCCATCACCAGGTCGGAGTGCTCGACCGCGAGCCGAGCCAGCCGGGCCAGTGCCGCCACCACCCGGTCGCGTACCAGCTCCAGCGACTGCCGCACCTGGAGCTGCTCTACGTTTTCGGTGAGGTCGCGCGAGGTCATGCCCTTGTGCACGTGCTCGTGGCCGGCGAGCGCGCTGAACTCCTCGATCCGCGCCTTCACGTCGTGCCGCGTGACCCGCTCGCGGGCCGCGATCGACCCCAGATCGACCTGGTCGAGGACGCCCTCGTACGCCTCGACCACACCGTCGGGCACCTCGACACCGAGATCGCGCTGGGCACGAAGGACAGCCAGCCACAGCCGGCGCTCCAGGCGTACCTTCTCTTCCGGCGACCAGAGGGTGACCAGCTCAGGGGACGCG
This sequence comes from Phytohabitans aurantiacus, assembly GCF_027923225.1. Taxonomy (GTDB): domain Bacteria; phylum Actinomycetota; class Actinomycetes; order Mycobacteriales; family Micromonosporaceae; genus Phytohabitans; species Phytohabitans aurantiacus. The sequence goes on along the minus strand of NZ_BSDI01000001.1, from coordinate 132,526 downwards.
TACCGGGCGGCGAGAACGTTCGGGATCACGCCACCACGGTACGGCGTCAGCGTTCGACGATCGCCACCACGCCCTGCCCACCGGCGGCACAGATGGAGATCAGTCCGCGGCCCTTGGTGCCCTTCTGGGCGAGCAGCTTGGCGAGCGTGGCGAGGATGCGGCCACCGGTCGCCGCGAACGGGTGTCCGGCGGCGAGCGACGAGCCGTTGACGTTGAGCTTGGACCGGTCGATCGCGCCCAGCGGGGCGTCGAGGCGGAGCTTGGTCTTGCAGAAGTCGGGCGACTCCCAGGCCGCCAGCGTGGCGAGCACCTGCGACGCGAACGCCTCGTGGATCTCGTAGAAGTCGAAGTCCTGGAGCTTCAGGTTGCGCCGGTCGAGCAGCCGGCACACCGCGTACGCGGGCGCCATGAGCAGCCCGTCGGCGCCATGCACGAAGTCGACCGCCGCTGTCTCGCCGTCGACCAACCAGGCCTGTACCGGCAGATTGTGCGCGCGGGCCCAGACCTCGGACGCGAGCAGCACCACCGACGCGCCGTCGGTGAGTGGCGTCGAGTTGCCGGCGGTCATCGTGGCGTCGCCGTCCTTCACGCCGTACACCGGCTTGAGAGCGGCCAGCTTCTCCAGCGAGGTGTCGGGGCGCAGGTTCTGGTCACGCTTCAGCCCGAGGTACGGCGTCACCAGATCGTCGAAGAACCCCTGGTCGTACGCCGCGGCGAGTCTGCGGTGCGACTCGAGCGCGAGGGCATCCTGGTCCTCGCGCGTGATGCCGAACTCCCGCGCGGTGATCGCGGCGTGCTCACCCATCGACAGCCCGGTACGCGGCTCCGCGTTCTGCGGGAGCTGCGGCTTGAACGGCTGGAGCGGGCGCAGTTTGGCCGCGGCCCGCAGCCGGGCACCGAGGCTGCGTGCGGCGTTCATCTCGATCAGCGCGCGCCGCATGTCCTCGTTGAGCTGGAGCGGGGCGTCGGATGTGGTGTCGACGCCGCCCGCGATGCCGACCTCGATCTGGCCGAGCGCGATCTTGTTGGCGACCAGCAGCGCCGTCTCCAGGCCGGTGCCGCACGCCTGCTGCACGTCGTACGCGGGCGTGCGCGGGTCGAGCTTCGAACCGAGCACGACCTCACGGGTGAGGTTGAAGTCGCGCGAGTGCTTGAGGACGGCACCGGCGGCCACCTCGCCGAGCCGCTTGCCCGCCAGCCCGTACCGGGCCACTAATCCATCGAGCGCGGCGGTGAGCATGTCCTGGTTGGACGCTGCCGCGTATCGGCTGTTCGACCGCGCGAACGGGATGCGATTGCCGCCGATGATGGCGACTCGTCGGACGGTATGCACGGCGCATTCCTCTCCCGAAGTAACCTACTGGCCAGTAGGATACGCCTATGAGCGATCGGTACGCGACCTTTGCCAACTCCGGGCCGGGCCGCGCCCTGGTCAAGCGCCTGGGGCTGCCCGCACCACCGAGCCTGCGCCGCCATCGGCCCGGCGACCCCCTTGTACCCGGCCCGGTGCTAGTCGAAGCCGCCGCTGGTGGACGACTTCACGAGCCTGTCAGGGCGATCCTCAAGGCGGCGGGAGTCTCCGACGCGGGTGAGCGGTACTCGGGGCTGATCTTCGACGCCACCGGCATCACCGACTCAACCGACCTGAAGTCGCTCTACGACTTCTTCCACCCGAACGCCCGCGCGCTTCTGCCCTCCGGCCGGGTGATCGTGCTGGGCACCCCGCCGGAGGCGTGCGAGTCCCCGCGCGAGGCCACCGCACAGCGCGCCCTCGAAGGGCTGACCCGCAGCATTGGCAAGGAGTTCGGGCGGGGCACGACCGCGCAGCTCGTCTACGTGACGCCCGGCGCCGAGGGTGCCACCGAGTCGACGCTCCGGTTCCTGCTGTCGGGGCGCTCGGCATACGTCTCCGGGCAGGTCATCCGCATCGGACCCAGTGCGTTCACCATGCCGGCCGACTGGGACCGGCCGCTCGACGGCAAGGTCGCGCTGGTCACCGGCGCGGCGCGCGGGATCGGCGCGGCCATCGCGCGGGTCCTGGCCCGCGACGGCGCGCAGGTCGTCGCGCTCGACATGCCCGCCGCCGGCGACGCGCTCGCCGACGTGGCCAACGACATCAGGGGTACCGCCTACCAGCTCGACCTCACCGCCGCCGACGCTCCGGGGCGGCTCGCCGACCACATCGCCGACCGCCACGGCCGGCTCGACATCGTGGTACACAACGCCGGCATCACCCGCGACAAGACGATCGCCCGGATGGACGCCGACCGCTGGGACTCGGTGCTCGACGTCAACCTTTCCAGCCAGGAGCGCATCAACGACGTACTCCTCGCCCGTGACCTGATCCCGCACGGCGGCCGGCTGGTCGGGGTCGCGTCGATCGCGGGCATCGCCGGAAACCGCGGCCAGACCAACTACGCCACCAGCAAGGCCGGCGTGATCGGGCTCGTGGAGTCGATGGCGCCAGTACTGATCGACCGGGAGATCACCATCAACGCGGTGGCGCCCGGGTTCATCGAGACCCGCATGACCGCGAAGATGCCGGTCATGCTCCGCGAGGCCGGCCGCCGGATGAACAGCATGTCCCAGGGTGGCCTGCCGGTCGACGTGGCGGAGACGATCGCGTGGTTCGCGTCGCCGGCGTCGGGCGGAGTCACCGGAAACGTCGTACGCGTCTGCGGCCAAAGCCTCCTGGGGGCGTGATGTATCTGCGCGCCGCGATCGGCTTGGTCCCCGCGTTTTCCCGTCCGCGTGGCCTCCCCGACACCGTGCACGAACTGCGGGACGTAAAAACCGACCTGAGCCGGCTTGCCGACTACAACCGGGCCTGCGGCTTCCGGCTCACCAACGCGCTGCCGGCCACATACCCGCACATCATGGCGTTTCCGCTGGCCATGCGGCTGATGACGGCTTCGGACTTCCCTTTCCCGGTGATAGGGCTGGTGCATGTCGCCAACCGCATCGAGCTGGTGCGCCCGATCGACGCGAGCGAGCCGCTCGACCTGTCGGTTCGCGCTGCCAATCTACGTCCACACGACCGGGGCCGGCAGTTCGACATCGTGGCGACCGCCTCCTCGGGTGGCGTCGAGGTGTGGCGCGGCGTCTCGACGTACCTGAAGCGGGAGGGCAAGGACGGCGGCCGCAGCGGCGAGCGCACCGACCCGCCTGCGCCGTCCGCGCGGTGGCGCGTGGCTCCTCGGGTCGGCACCGACTACGCGCGGGTCTCCGGCGACCACAACCCGATACACACATCACGGATCGGGGCGCGCCTCTTCGGGTTCCCCCGCCCGATCGCGCACGGCATGTGGAGCAAGGCTCGCTGCCTGGCCGCGCTGGAGGGCCGCCTGCCTGAGACGTACACAGTGGACGTGGCATTCAAGCTCCCGATCCTGATGCCCGCCACGGTCGCGTTTTCCGCCTCACCGTCCTGGACCTTCGCCCTGCACGACGCAAGATCCGCAAAACCACACCTCACTGGAACGATCACGCCCTGATCAGGGGGAAGGGGAGCGGAGGCGGATCGCGGCCTTGCCGCCGCTCCGTACGCGCTCCAGGTACGACTCGACGATCGTGCGCCGCACTGTTTCCGGTGCGGCGTAGATCGCGGTCGGGGTGAAATGCAGTACCAGGGCGCCATGGCTGGTGAGGATGTTGTGCCGGTGGAGCGTCTTGGACCAGTCGTCAGGCATCGAGTGGTGCTCCCGCGAGTCGACTTCGAGGGCGATGCCCACGTCGTCGATCCAGCCGTCTGGGGTCGGCAGCGGCAGGCCGGACAGTGTGACCAGGGCTGGATTCCACAGCACCGCTGGAAGGGCGGAACTCGTCTCGGTGATCTGCCGCAGCTGTGCCTCGGGCGCCGACCGTACGCCGCTGGCGACCTCACCGAGGGCCTCGCGCATCAAGGCACTTCCTTTCCGCGCGCCCGAGTCGAGTTCCTCCCGTAGCAGCGCCACAGTGGTGAGCCGCCTCTGGACCGCTTCCGCAACCATGGCGCGCACGGAGCGAAGGTCGACGCAGGCTCGGGCGGTGTCGGCCACCGCCCTCGCCACGGATGCCAGTGTCACGGCGCCGCGCTGGACCGGCCGTCCATCTAGCCGGCGTGTGCGCCGAACCAACACGAATCCCGACGAGCTCACATGGCACGTGTGGGGCACGAGCATGTGGAGAAGTTCGTCGTCGGGGGCGTATCGCATGCCGTGCGCGCGTAGCGCCGCCGGGCCGGTGAGCTGGCTGGATGGTCCACAGTAGAGCTGGGCAGCGACCTCGCGCTGTGCGTCGGTGAGCCGCCCAGTGAAACTGGCGTAGACCGATGGCAGGACCACCTGCCACTGGCGACTGCGGAGCAGCCATCTCAGCGAGCCGTCGGTCAGGGTGGCGCCGACGATCTGATCGCGACGCACGACGCCGTACTGGAGATCTACCAGTCCGCTGATGTCCACCTGCAAGCGCCGCCTCGGCATGCCGACGACTGTGCCGCCTCTACCGGCCGCAGACCATCCCTGTGGATAACCCTGTGGACAACCTTCCGTGATCAGGGCGTCCCTCAAGTCGCCCTAACGACTTCAGGGACGCCCTGATCACGAAGATGGGTGGCACGAAGTCAGGATTACGGGGCGTTGCTGGACCCCTACCGTCAGGGTATGAAGAACCGGACGGCACTCACGATCCTGGCTGGCGCCGTGGTCGTCACCAGCTCGGTCGGCGCGCTGGCAGGCTGCCTGTCACCGAACGACGAAGGCTCGGCTCCCGGCGGCACCGGTGGCCTGGGCGCGGCTCCCACGGCCTCCGCACCCGCCACGCCGGCCTCCACGTCACCGGCTCCCGCCCAGACGACGCCGGCCGGGCGACCGACCACGACGCGACCGGCCACGACGCCGCCCGTCGCGACCGGGCCGAAGATCGTTTACTTCCGGATCGCACAGAAGCCGCGCTGCCCGCAGGGGACCAGCGAGTTCCCCGTCGAGGGCGTGCCGGTGATCCTGGAGTGGAAGGTCACCGGCGCCAAGCAGGTGACGCTCTCGGTCGACGGCCCCGGTGTGTACGACACGTACGAGGCCACGGGCACCGCCACGCTCGCCTTCCCGTGCGGCGGCGAGCCGGGTGAGAGCGTGACGCACACGTACCTGCTCAAGACGATCGGCGGCCAACCCGTGCGCTCGAAGAAGCTGACCGCCTCGGCGGAGGTCTACGAGGTGGCCTCGGTCTGAAGCCGAAGCGCCTGGCGGGGGCAGAGTCCCACCGCCTGGCGCGCCGGACCCGACAGCGCGCGGGGCACCGACAGTCCCTGCTTGGGCCGCGGGTACCCCCACTCGTCGAGGTCGAGCATCTCGGGCAGGAGTTCCCCGCAGAGCCCGCGTCCCCGGCAAGCGGTCCAGTCGATGTGCAGTCGCTCAGACATCCGACGCGCCCTCCGCTGTGCAGTACCCCGCCAGGTGCATCCGCACCTCCGGGGCGAACGTGGCCATGGAACTGCGCACGAAGCGCACGGTGCCATCCGGGTGGTGGCAGGCGCCCCGCCCGGCGACGAGCCCGAGCAGCCGCTCCACCTCACCAGGAAGCCGGGTGTCGCGGTCGCGACGGGCGAGCCGGATCAGCGTGTCGGCGAGCCGGGGCAGCCCATTGACGCACGGGCCGCACTGGCCGGCGGTCTGGCGGGCCAGGTAGCTCGCGATACGCGCGCTCTCGACGAGGCCGCACGCCGAGGTCGGCAGCGCCACGACGACACCCGCGCCGGGCGACGCACCGTACTGCCGTAACCCGGCCCGCGACACCGGTACCTCGGCGCGGGCGGGCAGCCAGGCGCCGTGGTAGCCGCCCACGAGAACGGCCTGGAGGTCGGACGAGGGGCCGCCGGCCAGGCTCACCAGTTCCCCGAGTGGGATGCCGTACGGCGCCTCGTAGACACCCGGCATCCGCACCGCACCGCTCAACGTGGCGAGGAACGTGCCCGGCTCCTGCCGCGTGCCACGGCTCCGGAACCACGACGGCCCGTACCGCGCCAGCAGCGCCAGATGAGCGAGCGTCTCGACGTTCTGCACCAGGGTCGGCGCGCCACGCACCCCGGACTCGACGACCAGCCGGCGCTTGTCGCGGGGCAGCGCGGCGCGCCCCTCGATCCGGGAGATCACCGCCGACTCCTCGCCGCTGATGAACGTGTCCGGCGCCTCGACGACCGTGATCCGCGGCGCCCGCTGGGCGATCCGGGCTCGCAGGGACGGCGCGAGGTCGGCGGGCGCGTAGAGGTACACCTTTTCGGCACCGACGGCCTCGGCGGCGAGCATCAGGCCGTCGAGTACCAGGTGGGGTGAGTGGGTGAGCAGCGCACGATCCTTGCCGCTGGCCGGCTCGCCCTCGGCGCCGTTGCCGATGACCACGGGGCGCTCGGCGCCGCTTTTCTGTGCCCCGGCCGCGACGGCTGCCAGCTTGCGATAGGTGGGAAAGCCCGCGCCGCCCCGACCTGTCAGCCCCGCTTCCTCGGCGAAGACGAGCAGCCGCCGCGGTTCGTGCGACAGGCGGATCGGTCCCGCGTCGGGGTCGGTCAGCAGGCCGGGTGTACCGACAAGGGTCGTGGTCATCGCAGGCTCCCCACGGGTGCGAATCGATCGGACAGGCGCCAGCCCAGGGCAGAAACCACACCGGCGGCACAGGCGATGGAGACGGCCCACATCCACACCTCGCCGTTGTCGGTGCCGGTGCCGAGGCCGTGCAGCAGCGCGACCGGCCAGCACAGGTACGCGAGCCAGTGCACCGCCCGCCAGGCCGTCACACCGAGCCGGTGCCGCAGCAGGCTCGTGACCACCAGAGCGAGGATCAGGTCGAAGGCCAGCGTGCCCAGTCCCAGCCACAGCGGCCGGTACTCGCCGAGGAACGGTACGAAGAGGTCGACCAGCTTCAGTTGGGCGTACGGGTCGAAGAACAGGGTCAGGATGTGCACGGCGATCAGGCTGACCGCGAGCAGCGACGCGTTGCGGTGCACGCTTACGACGGCGAACCGGGGCAGGCCGAACACCGGGCGCCCGGAGCGGCCGCCGACGCCGAGGACCACCACGACCGTGAGCATGATCAGCGAGACCACACCGGTGCCGCGAGCCAGGTACCAGAGGACGTCGGTACTCACGCCGGCCAACCGCCCATCGTCAGCACCTCGCCGTTCGCTGCCACCAGCCGGGCCGGTACGCCCAGCGAGCGCAGCCAGTCGGGTGCACCGTGGCCGCGGATCAGGGAGGCCGTCGTGAGGGTGTTGGCGTACAGGCAGCGGGGCGCGGCGACCGATACCGTGCGCCAGACCGGGGCGGCCGGCTGGCAGGTACGCGGGTCGAGGATGTGGTGCAGGCTGCGCCCGTCCGTGTGCCAGCGCCGGCTGATCGTGCTGGACGTGGCGAGAGCGGTGCCAGCGGTCAGCGCCACCTGGGATGGCGGCTCAGCCGGCCCGTCCTGCACCAGCACCTGCCAGCCGCCCTCGGGCGCGGGTCCGGCCGTCGCGATGTCGCCGCCGAGGCTGACCAGTACCCCGGTGTCGCAGCGCTCGGCGACCAGCCGCGCGCACCGGTCGGCCGTGTACGCCTTGGCCGTGGCGCCGAGGTCGAGCAGTACGCCCGGCGGGACGGTGAGGTCGCGGCCGTCGAGCATCACCTGCCGCCAGCCCGGCGCGGGCGCGACGACGAGCCGCATGGGCGCGGATCGCACGGGCAGTTCGGAGAACGTCTTGTCGTAGCCCAGGTCGCACAGCGCGGTGCCCACCGTGGGGTCGAGGTCGCCGTCGCTGCGCTCGGCCGCGTCGAGGGCGGCCCGGATCAGCTCGGCGAGCAGCGCGCTCACCCTGACGGGGCGGCCGCCCGCGAGGCGTACCCGGCGCAGTTCGGAGTCTTCGCGAAACCGGCTGCAGGCGAGTTCGACGGCCCGCAGCTCGCCTTCGACCAGGAGGCGGGCGGTGGGCAGGGTCGATGGGTCGGTGACGACGAGCCGGGCGGTGGTGCTCCAGACCGGCCACTGGGCGGTGTCCACGCCGACGGGCAGGGTCTCCAGCAGCGGCATGTCACGACCCGCCAGACGTGGCCTGCGACGAGCCGCTGCCGCTGGAGACGGAAGAGTCGTTGGAGGTGCCGGACGAAGAAGAGGACTGCGTGGACGTCGAGGTCGACGAGGACGTCGATTCGGCTGACGGCACCACGGCCGCCACCACCAGCGCCCCCGCGAGGCTCGCCACGACGAGGCCACCGGTCACCGCGACGACCTGGCGCTGACCGCGTTCCCGGACTGACAGTGTGGTCATGCCCAAGAGACTCGCCGGCCGGCCTGAGCCGCCCTTGTGACATCCCTGTGCCGCGCCTGTGGGTGCTAGCGCGGTCGGGGCAGGTCTCGGGTGACTACCTTGCCGGTGGCGTTGCGGGGCAGGAAGGGCACGAAGTACACGTCGCGGGGCACGCAGAAGCGGGCCCGGTAACGCTTCACGTACTCGCGCACCGCGTCGGCGTCGAGCGCCTCGCCCTGGTGCAGCGCCACATAGGCGGCGAGCCGCTGGCCGAACTCCGGATCGGGTACGCCGACCACGGCCACCTCGCGTACCTGCGGCAGGTCGGCGAGCAGGTTCTCCACCTCGGACGGGAAGACGTTCTCGCCGCCGGAGACGATCATGTCGTCGTCACGCCCGGCCACGAAGAGCAGCCCGTCGCCGTTGACGAACCCGAGGTCGCCCGTGGAGATGAGCCCATCGAGGGTCTCCCGGCTGGCACCCGAGGTGTAGCCCTCGAAGATCATCTCGTTGCCGGCGAAGATGCGGCCGACCTGTCCGCGCGGCACCGGCTCGCCCTTCTCATCGAGGATCGACACCTTGGTACCGTGCGGCGGCTTGCCGGCGGTCTGCGGGGCGATCCTCAGGTTGGCGGGCGTGGCGATCGACACCCACGACGCCTCGGTCGAGCCGTACAGGTTGTAGAGCACCTCGCCGTACGCGTCCATGAACCTGGTCGAGAGGCCGCCGGGCAGAGCGGAACCGCTGACCGCGACGATCCGCAGCGGGTTCTTGGCCGGCGGCGGCACCTCCAGCAGGCGCTGCAGCATGACCGGTACCGCGAAGAGAGCCCGGCAGTTGTGGCGGGTGACCGCCCCGAGCAGGCTGTTCGGCTCGAACCTGCGCTCCAGCACCACGGTCGCGCGCAGCGCGAACGAGACCTGAAGCGCGGCGTAGCCCCAGGTGTGGAAGAGCGGCGCGGCGATCATGATGCGATCGCGGGCGTGCAGCGGGATGCGATGGATGATCGAGACGAGCGGCCCGAAGCCGCCCGGCGTGCGGCGCCGGGCGCCTTTGGGTGTGCCCGTGGTGCCGGAGGTCAGCACGATCGTGCGGCCGTCGCGCTCGGGTGGCCGCAGCTCGCCGGGCGGCGCGCCGGCGGTCAGCTCCTCGGCTCGGCTCTCCTCGATCCGCTCGACCTGCGCGGGCACCTCGACCACCCGGTCCGCGAACTCCGCGTCGTGGATCAGCAGGCGTAACCGCTGCTCCACCGCCACGACGCTCAGCTGCGCGCTGGAGAGCCCGGTGTTGATCAGTACCGTGTCGGCGCCCAGCAGGGTGCCGGCGACCATCGCCTCGACCATGCCCGCGTGGTTGCGGCAGAGCAGGCCGATCCGGTCGCCGGACCCGATGCCGGCGGCGCTGCGCAACGACCGGGCCAGCTGCTCGGACCGGTGCAGCAGCTCGGCGTACGTGACCGGGCCGCGCCTATCGTCGATGACGGCGACCCGATTTGGATCGCGGGCGGCGGCCTGTCGTAGCTCGCCAGCGAGGCTGAAGCCCCACCGCCAGAGCTGTTTGAGCTGGGACGCCACCCGCACCGGGGAACCCGGGGTGAGCAGGCCGCGTCGGGTCAGGGTGGCCACGACGAACGGCGTGATCATCCGGGGTCCCCGCGGAAATGTGGAGCGTAGCGGAGCATTTTCGTGGGGTGGTTCATCGAATCTGTACTCCGGAGATCGCCCGTGAGATGACGAGTCGCTGGATCTCCGACGTGCCCTCGAAGATCGTGTAGATCTTTGCGTCCCGGTACCAGCGCTCGACCGGGTGCTCGCGCAGGAACCCGGCACCGCCGAGGATCTGCACCGCCTTCTCGGTGACCGACACCGCCACCTCGCCGGCCTTGAGCTTGGACATCGAGCCCTCGCCCGCGTCGAAGACACGGTTGTTGCGCCCCATCCACGCGGCCCGCCACACCAGCAGCCGCGCGGCGTCGATCTCCATCTTCATGTCGGCGAGCGCGAACGCGATGGCCTGGTTCTCGATGATGGGCCGGCCGAACTGCACCCGCCCACGGGCGTACTCGAGCGCGTACTCGTACGCCGCACGCGCCACGCCGATCGCCTGCGCGCCCACGGTCGGGCGGGACAGCTCGAACGTGCGCATCGCCGCCTGGCCCGCGGCCTTCTGCCCGTTGCGCGCCCGGTCGAGGCGCTCCAGCAGAGCTTCGCGGCCGCCGAGCAGGCACCGGCCGGGCACCCGTACGTCGTCGAGGAACAGGTCGGCGGTGTGCGAGGCGCGCAGGCCCAGCTTCTTCAGCTTGCCGGGCGAGGTGAGCCCCGGCGTGCCTGGCGGCACCACGAACGCGGCCTGCCCGCGCGAACCGAGCGAGGAGTCGACGGTCGCGGTGACCACGTGCACGGCGGCGATCCCACCATTCGTGGCGTACGCCTTCTGTCCACTGAGGATCCACTCGTCGGTCGCTTCGTCGTACCGCGCCTTGGTGCGCATCGAGCCGACGTCTGAACCGGCTTCGGGCTCGGTGCTGCAGAACGCGGCGACCGCCGGCTCGTCGACCGTGCCGAAGCACTGCGGCACCCACTCGACGAGCTGCTCCGGCGTACCCGATCCGTAGATCGACGCGACGGCGAGCGACGTACCGAAGAGCGCCAGGCCGATGCCCGCGTCTCCCCAGAAAAGCTCTTCGTTGGCGATGGGCAGCGAGATGCCGGTCGGGTCGGCCCAGCAGTTGGCGAGGAACTCGAAGCCGTAGAGCCCGATCTTCGCCGCCTCCTGCAGAAGCGGCCACGGCGTCTCTTCGCGGGCGTCCCACTCTGCCGCGGCTGGGCGCACGACGTCTCGCGCGAAGCCGTGCACCCAGTCGCGGAGATCCCGCTGTTCCTCGTTCAGGTCTAGCGAGAACTCAGGCATATCAGGCCTTCGGGATGTCGAACAGGTTGGCGATATTGGCGGCCAGGCCCAGGTCACCCTTGGCCTTGAGCTTGCCGGTCATGAACATCATCACGGGGTTGCCACCGCCCGAGACGACCTTCAGGAACTCGACCGGGCCCATCGTGAGCGTGAGCTTCGGGTCGCGGTCGGCGCTCTCCGAGACCGTGCAGGTGCCGTTCTCGATGACGACCTCGTAGGTGTCGGCACCGCCGTCCGGCCGCTCGGTGACGGTCCAGTGGATCACCGCGTTGGTGGAACCGGCGCGGTCCGCGCGGAAGAGCGTGGGCATCCGGCCGAACACCTCGTCAAGGATCTTGCCGCGCAGGTCGCTCTGCATGACCTGCTTGATCTGCGCGTCCGGCGTGGTCTTGACGAGCTGTGCGAACTGCTTGGGGTCTACGCTGGCGAACGTAGCCGGATCGAAGTCGGTCATCGGATGTGCCTCCGGATCAGATTAACTTACTCGCGCGTAACCTTACGTGCGAGTAGGTATGATGGCAAGGGTGACAACGTCACCAACGTTCAAACGACTCCCCCGGGCCGTGCGTGAGCAGCAGATGCTCGACGCGGCCGTGCGTGTTTTCTCTCGACGGGGGTTCCACGCCGCGAGCATGGACGAGATCGCCGAAGACGCCGGCATCTCCAAACCCATGGTGTACGCCTACCTCGGCACCAAAGAGGAGCTCTTCATCGCCTGCCTGCACCGCGAGGGCACGCGACTGATGGAGGCCATCGTGGCAGGAGTCGGCACCGACCTCCCGCCCGACGAGCAGCTCTGGCGCGGGCTCCGGGCGTTCTTCGGGTTCGTGGGCGCGCACCGGGACGGCTGGGCCGTCCTGTACCGGCAGGCCCGCGCCCAGCAGCCATTCGCGGGCGCGCTCGCCACCATGCGCGAGCGCATGGTCGAGGTGATCGGCACGATGCTGGCGCAGGCACTCGCCGCCGAGGGCCGCGAGATCCGCGACATGGATCTCGAGGTCATGGCGTACGCCCTGGTCGGCGCGTCAGAGTCGCTGGCGGACTGGCTCGCCGACCGCCCCGACGCCGACCCGGACAAGACAGCCACCCGCATGATGAACTTCGCCTGGGTGGGCGCCGGGCAGCTACTCCACGGCGAAACCTGGCCCCCAGCGCCCCTCTCCCCGTGATCAGGGCGTCCCTCAAGGCGTCCTAACGACTTCAGGGACGCCCTGATCACGAAGGGGTGGCTTCGGCGGCGGCTTGGGCTATGTCGGAGCGGCGGTGCGCGCCCTCCAGGGTTACGCCGTCGAGTAGTAGGTATGCCCGGCGGCGGGCCGTGGCGAGGTCCAGGCCGGTGGCCGTACCGCAGACGACCCTGCCTCCAGCGGAGACGAGGGCACCGTCGGAGGCCCGGCGCGCGGTGCCGGCGTGGATGATGCCGGCGCGGTCCGCGCCGGTGATGACGTCGCCGGTGCGCGGCGCGGCCGGGTAGCCGGCGGACGCCAGCACGACCGTGACCGCCGCGCCCGGCCGCCAGCGCAGGGGCGGGAGCGCGGCCAGCGTGCCGGTCGCCGCCGCGTGCAGCACGCCAGCCAGCGGCGTGTCCAGCAGCGCGAGTACTGCCTGCGTCTCCGGATCACCGAAGCGCGCGTTGAATTCGATCACCCGAGGGCCCGCCTTGGTCAGCGCGAGCCCCACGTAGAGCAGCCCACTGAACGGCGTGCCACGGCGCCGCATCTCCGCGAGCGTCGGGTGCACGGTACTGGCCATCACCTGCTCGACCAGGTCTGCGGGCGCCCAGTCCAGCGGGGTGTACGCACCCATGCCGCCGGTGTTGGGGCCGGAGTCGCCGTCGCCGACCCGCTTGAAGTCCTGCGCCGGCTGCAACGGCACGGCCGCCTCGCCGTCGGTCACGACGAACAGCGACACCTCGGGACCGTCGAGGTACTCCTCGATGACGACCCGCTCGCAGGCCGCCGCGTGGGCGAGGGCCGCGTCACGGTCGTTGGTGACCACGACGCCCTTGCCAGCGGCGAGCCCGTCGTTCTTGACGACATAGGGCGCCCCGAACTCGTCGAGCGCCCGGGCGGCCGACTCGGCGTCGGCGCACGCGTACGCTCGCGCGGTGGGTACGCCGGCGGCCGCCATGACGTCTTTGGCGAACGCCTTCGAGCCTTCGAGCTGGGCGGCTGCCGCCGAGGGACCGAAGCAGGCGATGCCCTTGGCGCGTACCGCGTCGGCGACGCCCGCGACGAGTGGCGCCTCGGGGCCGATCACTACCAGGTCGGCACCGGTCTCCACGGCCAGCGCCGCGACCGCTGCCGGATCGTTGGCTGCCACCTCCCGTAGCTCGGCGATGGCTGCGATGCCCGGGTTGCCCGGAGCGGCGACGAGCTGGTCGACGGCCGGGTCGGCGGCGAGGCTGAGCGCGAGCGCATGCTCCCGCCCGCCCCCTCCGATGAGAAGTACGCGCACGTGGCGATCCTAGTTAAGCAGGGTCGTTCTTCAGGACGAGGATGGCGATGTCATCCCTCGGTGGCTCCGCGGAGAAGCCGATCGCGGTCGAGCGGAGCCTGGCGGCGACCACGTCGGCGGAGTACCCGGCCAGGGGCGCAACCGTGTCGCGCAGCCGTTCCGGGCCGAACAGCTCCCGCCCTCGCCGGCGTTCGGTCACGCCGTCGGTGTAGAACACGAGCGTGTCACCGGGCGCGAGAGGCACCGTGATCGACGGGGTGGTGATCGTGTCGAGCAGGCCGAGGGCGGTGCCGCCGGTGCCGACGAACGAGGCGCGGCCGTCGGCGCGTACCAGCACCGGCCGGTCGTGCCCGGCGAGGTGCAGCGAGACGTCGAGCTGCCCGTCGAGCGACTGCCCGACGGCGGCGAGCGCCAGCGTGCAGTACCGCCCACCACCGCGCTCGACGAGGGTGTCGTTGAGCCGCACGAGCGCCTCGGCGAGCGGCTTGCCGTCCCGCACCAGTACCCGGATCACGTCACGCACCAGGCCGGTGACCGTGGCGGCCTGCACGCCCTTGCCCGATACGTCGCCGATGACCGCGAGCCACCGGCCGTCCGGCAGCGGCATGACGTCGTAGAAGTCGCCGCCGACCTCGGCGTCGTCGCCCGTCGGCACGTACTCCGCCGCGAACCCGACGCCGTTGATCGCTGGCAGGGCGGGCGGCAGGAGCGACTGCTGGAGGGTGTGCGCGATCCGGCGGCGCTCGTCGTGGATGCGGGCGTTGTCGACGGCCAGCGCGGCACGGCGGGCAACGTCTTCCAGTACCGCGATCTCGTCGGCGTCGTGCCGGTGCTTCGAGTGCCGGCCGACCGCGAGAGTGCCGAGGCGCTGGCTGCGGGCAACGAGCGGTACGGCGAAGCCTTCCGTCGGCGCGCCGAGCGGTACCCCGGAACCGACCCGCAGCGCCTCGCGCAGCCTGCCGACGACGCTGTCCGGACCGGTCTCGGCGAGCGTGGCGTGCAGTTGGGGGAGCGCCGACTCGTCGACGTGGGTGGCGGCGGCGAGCTGGAGGCGGCCCCACTCGTCGGTGGTGTGCACGGCGCACCACTGGCCGAGCCGGGGCACCACGAGCTGCGGGATGAGCGCGAGCGTGAGGTTGACGTCGAGCGACTGGGCGAGCAGCTCGCTGGCCTCGGCCAGAAACGTGAGCCAGGTCTGCCGGCGCAGGTCGGCGCGGCGCAGGCGGTCGTTCTCCAGGTGCAGGGTGAGCCGTTCGGCGACGAGCGCGGCGAGCGGCGTGGCGTACCCGGAGGGCGCGACGTCGAGTTCCAGCTCACCGGCGTACGGGCGCTGCACGCCGAGCGGTACCCGGAGCAGCTCGGCGCCGGCGCGGGGCTGACGGCCGTGCCGGGCGAGCAGTTGGGTGCCGGCGCCGTCGCCGCGGTCGAGGCGTACCGCCCCGCCGGCAGCGCCGACCAGCTCGACGACCCGTACGAGGAGGTGGCTGGCGAAGTCGCCGAGCGGGTCGTCGGCGTGCGCCTCGGGTTCGATTTGCAGGAGCGCGCTGAGGGCGCCGGCGGTGGGGGCGCCGGCCGGTGCCGCTGCCGCTTCTGCGGTCGGCGGCGGTGTGGCAGGGATCTCCGCGAACGCCTTGCTGTCGAGGCGGAACCAGACGCCCTTGCCGGTGGGCAGGTGTGTGGTACCCCACCGGCTCGCGAAGTGATCGACGAGTAGGAGTCCGCGTCCGCGCTCGGATACCTCCGAAATATCCACTTCGTCGCTGCGCGGACGCGCTGTCAAACTCTCGACCGGGCTGGTCGCGAAGTCCGTAACCGTCACCGTCAGCCCGGTCCGGTCGGCGACGACCTCGATGTCCAGTTCGGTGCCGGCATGCAGCACGGCGTTGGTGCTCAGCTCGGTGGTGAGCAGCAGAGCCTCATTGAGCAGCTCATCGAGGTGTGCCTCGGTCAGCACCGACCGCACGACGGCGCGTGCGGCGGCCGGTGTGCGGCGGTCAGCGGGCAGCCGCACGCGCCGCACATGCTCGTCTGCGGCGTTGGCGATTCCACGCCTGACCTCCCCGGACACGCTTGCATCCTCTACTGCCCGGGCGGGTTCATCCAAGCGGGACGCTCGCTTCTGTCACCGACATAGCGCAATGATGAGACGCATGACCACGGCGAAACAGGCAAGTGCCCGGTCGGGATCGGACGAGGCCGCCGTTCTCAGTGAGCTGGCAGACGCGCTGCGCCGTGTGCGCCGCGGAGATTTGAAGGTACGGCTGCCCCGCCGCGCGGGCGTGGCTGGCGAGGTGGCGGACGCGTTCAACGACGTGGTGTCGCTGCAGGAGCGGCAGAACCTCGAGGTCCGCAAGATCAGTCGGATCGTGGGCCGGGACGGGCGGCTCACCGAGCGCCTCGACGAGGAGGAGGCGAGTGGCGCCTGGGCCGACCATGCCCGCGCGATCAACTCCCTCATCGACGACCTGGGGCGGCCGACCACCGAGATCTCCCGGGTCATCGTGGCGGTGGCCGACGGCGACCTGACCCAGCACATGGCGCTGGAGATCGACGGGCGGCCGCTGCGCGGTGAGTTCCTGCGCATCGGCCGCACGGTCAACACGATGGTCGACCAGCTCTCCTCGTTCGCTGACGAGGTGACCCGCGTGGCGCGCGAGGTGGGCACCGAGGGCGCGCTCGGCGGCCAGGCCGACGTGCGCGGTGTCGCGGGTACCTGGCGCGACCTGACCGACTCGGTCAACACGATGGCGTCCAACCTCACCAGCCAGGTGCGGTCGATCTCGCAGGTGACCACCGCGATCGCCAGCGGTGACCTCTCCCAGAAGATCACGGTCTCCGCCAAGGGCGAGGTCGCCGAGCTGGCCCACACGATCAACTCGCTCACCGACACGCTGCGCACGTTCGCCGAGCAGGTGACCCGGGTGGCGCGCGAGGTGGGCACCGAGGGCAAGCTCGGCGGTCAGGCCCAGGTGCCAGGCGTGGCCGGCATCTGGAAGGACCTCACCGACAACGTCAACTCCATGGCGTCGAACCTGACCGCCCAGGTGCGAAACATCGCGCAGGTGTCCACGGCGGTGGCCAAGGGTGACCTGTCGCAGAAGATCACGGTGGCGGCTCAGGGCGAGATCCTGGAGCTGAAGAACACCATGAACACGATGGTGGATCAGCTCTCGTCGTTCGCCGAAGAGGTGACGCGCGTCGCGCGCGAGGTGGGCACGGAGGGCAAGCTCGGCGGCCAGGCCCAGGTGCGCGGTGTCTCCGGCACCTGGCGAGACCTGACCGAGAGCGTCAACCAGCTCGCCGGCAACCTGACCGCCCAGGTGCGAAACATCGCGCAGGTCTCGACGGCGGTGGCCAAGGGTGACCTGTCGCAGAAGATCACGGTGGCGGCTCAGGGCGAGATCCTGGAGCTGAAGAACACCGTCAACACGATGGTGGATCAGCTCTCGTCGTTCGCCGAAGAGGTGACGCGCGTCGCGCGCGAGGTGGGCACGGAGGGCAAGCTTGGCGGCCAGGCCCAGGTCAAGGGGGTACTGGGAACCTGGCGTGACCTCACCGACAACGTGAACTCGATGGCGTCGAACCTGACGGCTCAGGTGCGAAACATCGCGTCCGTCACCACTGCTGTCGCCAAGGGCGACCTGGGCCAGAAGATCACGGTGGACGCCCGCGGCGAGATCCTGGAGCTCAAGTCGACCGTCAACACGATGGTGGACCAGCTCTCCTCGTTCGCCGACGAGGTGACCCGAGTCGCTCGCGAGGTGGGCACCGAGGGCAAGCTCGGTGGTCAGGCGCAGGTGCGTGGGGTCGCGGGTACGTGGCGTGACCTGACGGACAACGTGAACTTCATGGCGTCGAACCTGACCGCCCAGGTGCGAAACATCGCCCAGGTCTCCACCGCCGTGGCGCGCGGCGACCTCTCCCAGAAGATCACCGTGGACGCACAGGGTGAGATCTGGGAGCTGAAGAACACCATGAACACGATGGTGGACCAGCTCTCCTCGTTCGCCGAAGAGGTCACGCGGGTGGCCCGTGAGGTGGGCACCGAGGGCAAGCTGGGTGGTCAGGCGCAGGTGCGTGGGGTCGCGGGTACGTGGCGTGACCTGACGGACAACGTGAACTTCATGGCGTCGAACCTGACCGCCCAGGTGCGAAACATCGCGTCCGTCACCACCGCCGTCGCCAAGGGTGACCTCTCGCAGAAGATCACGGTCGACGCCGAGGGCGAGATCCTGCAGCTCAAGCAGACCGTCAACACGATGGTCGACCAGCTCTCCTCGTTCGCCGAAGAGATCACCCGGGTCGGTCGCGAGGTCGGCATCGAGGGCAAGCTCGGCGGCCTGGCGCGGGTGAAGGGCGTGTCGGGTACCTGGCGCGACCTCACCGAAAACGTCAACCAGCTCGCGGCCACCCTCACCACCCAGCTCCGGGCGATCGCCGGGGTGTCGACCTCAGTGACCAAGGGCGACCTGACCCAGCGGATCACCGTCGAGGCGCAGGGCGAGGTCGAGGAGCTGAAAGACAACATCAACCAGATGATCGTCACGCTGCGCGAGACCACCCGGAAGAACGCCGAGCAGGGCTGGCTGGACTCCAACCTGGCCCGCATCGGCGGCCTCCTGCAGGGTCAGCGCGACCTCGGCGAGGTCTGCCGCATGATCATGGGCGAGGTCACGCCACTGGTCGAGGCGCAGCTCGGCGCGTTCTTCCTGGTCGACAACGAAGAGGCGGTCACCCGGCTGCGGATCGCCGCGTCGTACGGGTACGTGGCGCGCACCAACGAGGTCGTCTTCGGGCCGGGTGAGGGCCTGGTCGGGCAGGCGGCGGTGTCGCGCCGGACGATCCGGGTCAGCGCCGACGCCACCGGGGCGCTCACCCTGCGGTCCGGGCTGCTGAGCTCGGTACCCAAGGACGTCGTCGTGCTGCCGATCCTCTTCGAGGGCGAGATGCTCGGCGTGATCGAGTTCGCATCGGTCAACGCGTACTCCGAACTGCACCTGTCGTTCCTGGAGCGGCTCGTGGCCACGATCGGGATCGCGCTCAACACGATCCAGGCCAACCGCCGCACCGAGGAGTTGCTGGCACAGTCCCAGCGGCTGGCACACGAGCTGCAGGAGCAGTCGGCGGAGCTGCAGCGCACCAACGCCGAGCTGGAAGACAAGGCGCAGCTGCTGTCGGAGCAGAAGGGCAACATCGAGACCAAGAACCGCGAGATCGAGCTGGCCCGCGCCGGCCTGGAGGAGAAGGCGCAGCAGCTCTCCCGCGCGTCCGCGTACAAGTCGGAGTTCCTGGCGAACATGAGCCACGAGCTGCGTACGCCGCTCAACTCGCTGCTGCTGCTGGCTCGGCTGCTCGCCGACAACTCCGAGCAGAACCTGTCGGCGAAGCAGGTCGAGTTCGCCCGGACGATCCACAGTGCCGGCTCCGACCTGCTGGCCCTGATCGACGACATCCTCGACGTGTCGAAGATCGAGGCTGGCCGCATGGACGTCGAGCCCGCCGAGGTGCGGCTCGCCGAGGTCCGGGCGTACGTCGAGCAGGCGTTCGCGCCGCAGGCGGAGGAGAAGAAGCTCGACTTCAGCGTCGCGATCGCACCGGGGTTGCCCGAGGTGGTGATCACCGACGCGCAGCGGCTCCAGCAGATCATCCGCAACATGCTGGCCAACGCCGTGAAGTTCACCGACTCCGGTTCGGTACGCCTGCGCATCGAGCGTGCCGAACTGGGTGACGGCTACGCGGACGTACCGGCCCTGGCCAGCGCCCGATCGGTGGTGGCGTTCGCGGTGACCGATACCGGCATCGGCATCTCGGACGACAAGCTCGACATCATCTTCGAGGCGTTCCAGCAGGCCGACGGCACGACCAGCCGGCGGTACGGCGGCACCGGTCTTGGCCTGTCGATCAGCCGCGACCTCGCCCGGCTGCTCGGCGGCACGATCACGGTGTCCTCGGCACCCGGGGAGGGGTCGACGTTCACGCTCCTGCTACCCGAGGTGATCGCCCCGGAGGCGGTACCCGTGGTGCTGCCACCGGCGACGGCGACCCGGCCGCTCACCGACCTGCCGGAGCTGCCCCGACTGCCGGCGCTGACCGACCTGCCGCTGCTGCGGACATCGCCGGACGGCGATCGCCCGGCCTCCCCGGCGGCCCGTCAGCTGGATGGCGCCACGGTACTCATCATCGATGACGATGTGCGTAACGTCTTCGCTCTGACGAGCGCCCTCGAGCTGCACGGAATGACGGTGCTCTACTCGGACAATGGCGCGGAAGGGGTACGGTTGCTGGCAGAGCACCCGGAGGTGGACATCGTACTGATGGACGCGATGATGCCGGACCAGGACGGCTACGAGACCACCCGTGCGATCCGCCGCAACCACCGCTTCACCGACCTGCCGGTGGTGTTCCTCACCGCGAAGGCCATGCCGGGTGACCGGGAGTCGGCGCTCGGCGCCGGCGCCAGCGACTACATCACCAAACCGGTCGACCTGGATGAGTTGATCGAGCTGATGGCCGCCTGGGTCAACGGCGGCGGCCGAGAGGTTGTGTCTTAGTTGGGTGTCGCGAAAGCTCTGCTGGTCGACGACCGGCGAGACAACCTGGTCGCCCTGGAGGCGATCCTCCAGGGCCTGCCGGTGCGGGCGGTCGCGGTGGAGAGCGGCGAGGCGGCGCTCAAGCAGCTCCTCGTCGACGACTTCGCGGTGATCCTGCTCGACGCGCAGATGCCCAACATGGACGGGTTCGAGACCGCCAGCCACATCAAGCGCCGGGAGCGCACCCGGCACGTGCCGATCATCTTCCTCACGGCCGCGGATCGGGACGCCCAGCTCGCGCTGCGCGGGTACTCGGTCGGTGCGGTGGACTACCTCACCAAGCCGTTCGACCCCTGGGTGCTGCGGGCGAAGGTGTCCGTCTTCGTCGACCTGTGGACGAAGACCCAGCAGCTACAGGCACAGTCCGAGGCGGTCCGCGAGCGGGAGACGCAGTGGCGGACCCTGACCGAGGCCGTCGACGAGGCGACCGCGTTGCTGCGATCGCAGGAGCCAGACGGCCGAGAGCGGGCTGCCGAGCTGCTGGAAAAGGCCCGCTGGGGTTCCTGACCCGGCCTTCGGCGGAAGCGTCTGCGGCCGGACTGCTGGACGGGTGCCGTTATGCTGCCGAGGGCTGCCGTCCTACTGCCGCATGCTGCGGTCCTGCTGAACGGTCCTGGTCAACGGGGTGGTGTCGCGCTGAAACGCTTCGAGATCCTCGGCCCTGTGCGCGCTTTCGACGGTGTACAGGAACTGGATCTTGGGCCGACGAAGCAGCGGGCGGTGCTGGCGGTACTGCTGTTGAACGCCAACAAGCCGGTGTCGACGACGCAGATCATCGACTCGGTGTGGCAGGACGATCCGCCCGAAAATGGCGCCAACGTGGTCCAGAAGTACATCGCGGGCCTGCGCCGGGTGCTGGAGCCGGAGCGGTCACCCCGTACGCCCGGGCAGCTGCTCACGTTCACGCCCGCCGGATACGTGTTGACCGTTCCGGGCGGCGGCCTCGATGCCGACGAGTTCCACGAGCGGGTACGCCGATCACGCGCCGAATGGCTGGATGGCCGGCTCGCGCCGGCGGCCGCCGAGATGCGTTCGGCTCTCGCGCTGTGGCGGGCCGAAGCGCTGGCGGGCCTGTCCGGGCCGGTGTTCGACTCGGCGCGCGACCGGCTGACCGAGGCGCGGGCCAGTGCCCTGGAGGCGTGGGCCGAGATCGAGCTGGAGCAGGGCGGCCACGCCACGCTGGTGCCCGAGTTGGCACGGCTCGTCGCCGAGTACCCGCTGCGCGAGCAGTTGCGCTACGTCCAGATGCTGGCCCTGTACCGCAGCGGGCGGCAGGCGGAGGCGCTGGCCGCGTACCGGGACGCGCGCGCGTACCTGTCCGACGAGTTCGGCGTCGAGCCGGGCGAGCGGCTCCAGCAGTTGCACCAGCGGATCCTGCGCTCCGACCCGGCGCTGGCACCGGCCGAAGACCCGAGCATCGTGGTCATGGCGCCCGCCTCCCCGCCGATCCCCGCGGTCGCGCTCGGCAGCGTCCCCGTGAGCCCGCCGTGGGCGCCACCACCCCCGTACCTCGCACACCGGCCGCCGCCCCGTCCGTCCTCCGCGCAGGGCTGGATGGTGGCCGCGAAGATCGGCGCGGTCGCTCTGCCAGTGCTCTCCCTGGGCACGCTGACCTGGATGGTGTTCCTGACGTACGCGGTACACCGGCGAAGCAAGCTGCTCGGTTTGGTGTCCGCCGGCTACCTGCTTCTCGCGGTGACCGGATGCGTGATCGCCGATCTCACCACCGAGGAGAGCGAGTCGAGCGGATGGTTCGGCTTCGCCATGTTCGCGATGATGGTCGCCACGCTGGGTGGATCGGTGCACCTGGCCCTGCTCAGCTTCGTCATGCCGTCGCGGGCGCGGACCGACCCGCACCACATCGTGCAGATCGAGCAGCGCGCGCGGCGGCAGCAGGCCCTGCAACTCGCCAGCCAGTACCCGGCGGTCGCGCGCGAACTGAACATCGGCCGGCCCGACCTGCCCCGCGTGTTCGACGACGGCGGTCTGATCGACATCAACGCCGCACCTGTCGAGGTGCTGGCCGGGCTGCCGGGCATGACCTCGCAGCTGGCCCAGCGGATCGTGGCCGAGCGCCAGTTTCGGGGCGGTTTCACCTCGATCGACGATTTGGTATTACGCGGCGCCATCCCGATCGACCTCGCCAACGCGTTACGCGAACACGCGGTAGCCCTCCGCTAGGAGCAGGGCTTCAGCGGGTGGCGGGCTCGTTGCGGACGGTCAGCGCGGACCGCAATCCCGTGATGTCGAGCACACGTAAGAGGAAGTCGCCGACGTTCGTCAGACTGAGAACGGTCTGCGCGTGGCTTGCCTTACGGCTCAACACCACCAGCGTGCCCAGCCCCTGCGAGTCACAGAACGTGATGCCGCCCATATCGAGCACGATGCGTGCCGGCGGTTCGGCGAGTACCTCATTGACAACGCTGGAGAGCTGGGCCGCCGTGAGCATGTCGATTTCACCGGCGAGTTTGAGCACGACCTCACCGGGTGCGCGCAGCACCGCGATAGACAGCTCCGGACGTTCCACACCATCAGCCTAACGTGATCACCGTCGAGATGCCCGATGTGTACCCAGGTCATCGACCGGTTAAGGCCTCGTTTGGGGTGCCTTGCCGAGCTCCCGGAGCACGCTGTCAGAATGGCTTAACCGTGACCACTACGTATCACGCCGGCGCCGGTCGCTACCCCGACGACGCGCCCGCATCCGAGGCCCTTTTCGATCGCGCTCAGGCCATCGTGCCGGGCGGGGTCAATTCTCCCGTGCGCGCGTTCCGGGCTGTCGGCGGCACGCCGAGATTCATGGTGCGCGGCGAGGGTCCGTGGCTCTTCGACGCAGACGGTCGGCGGTACGTCGACCTGGTGTGCTCGTGGGGGCCGCTGATCCACGGGCACGCGCATCCGGAGATCGTCGCCGCGGTGCAGGAGGCGGCCGCCTCGGGCACCAGCTTCGGCACGCCGACCCCCCGTGAGGTCGACCTCGCCGAGGAGATGGTGGCGCGTACGCCAGCCGAGCAGGTGCGTCTGGTCAACTCGGGTACCGAGGCCACGATGTCGGCGATTCGGCTGGCGCGGGGCTGCACCGGGCGCACGAAGATCGTGAAGTTCGCCGGCTGCTACCACGGGCACGTCGACGCGCTGCTCGCCGCCGCCGGCTCGGGCGTGGTGACGTTCTCGCTGCCGGACTCGCCGGGCGTCACGGGCGCGTCGGCGAGCGAGACGATCGTGCTGCCGTACAACGACGTGGCCGCCGTGGAAGCGGCGTTCGCGGCCGACGGTGAGCACATTGCCGCGATCATCACCGAGGCGGCGCCCGGCAACATGGGCGTGGTGGCGCCGCGCGACGGCTTCAACACCAGGCTCGCCGAGATCGCGCACCGGCACGGCGCGCTGCTCATCCTCGACGAGGTCATGACCGGGTTCCGGGTGTCCCGTGGCGGCTGGGCCGGGCTCGCTCCGGTCGACGCCGACCTGTTCACGTTCGGAAAGGTGATGGGCGGTGGCCTGCCGGCGGCGGCGTTCGGCGGCAAGGCCGACATCATGGCCCGCCTCGCGCCGGCCGGGCCGGTGTACCAGGCCGGCACGCTCTCCGGTAACCCGCTGGCCTGCGCCGCCGGCCTCGCCAGCCTGCGCCTCGCCGACGAGGCGACCTATCGCCGCCTCGACGAGACGGCCGCGACGGTGAGCAAGCTCGCCACCGAGGCGCTGGCCGCCGCCGGGGTCCCGCACCGGCTCTCGTACGCGGGCAACATGTTCTCGATCTTCTTCACCGACGCGGACGTGGCCGACTTCGACGCAGCGCGTACCCAGGATGTGTCCGCCTTCAAGGCGTTCTTCCACGCGCTGCTGGCTCGCGGTGTCTACCTGCCGCCAAGCGCGTTCGAAGCCTGGTTCGTGTCCACTGCCATCGACGACGATGCGCTCGAAATCATCGCGGCGGCCCTGCCCGAGGCCGCGGCTGCAGCGGGGGGTAGCAGATGACGAGTAAGACGGTCGTGCATGTGCTGCGGCACGGGGAGGTACACAACCCGGACAAGATCCTGTATGGCCGGCTGCCCGGGTTCCGCCTGTCCGAGCTGGGCGGCCAGATGGCCAAAGCGGCCGCGCAGGCGGTGGCCGAGCGCGACATCGCGTACGTGGTGGCGAGCCCGCTGGAGCGTGCGCAGGAGACCGCCGACCCGATCGCGGCCCAGTTCGGGCTGTCCGTTGCGGTCGACGACCGGCTGATCGAGAGCGCGAACTGGTTCGAGGGCAAGCGGGTCTCGCCCGGCGACGGCTCGTTCCGCGATCCCCGCAACTGGTGGGTGCTCCGCGACCCGATGACGCCGTCCTGGGGCGAGCCGTACAAGCAGATCGCCGAGCGGATGTTCGCCGCGCTGCACGCCGCTCGTGTCGCCGCGGAGGGGCACGAGGCGGTGTGCGTATCGCACCAGCTGCCGATCTGGACGCTGCGGCGGTACATCGAGCGCAAGCGCCTCTGGCACGACCCCCGCAAGCGCCAGTGCGGCCTGGCCAGCCTCACGTCCTTTCACTTCGAGGGCGCCAAGGTGGTCGGCATCGGGTACTCCGAGCCGGCCGCCCACCTGGTCGCGCTCTCGCCGGGCGCCCGAACGGCCAAGGGGGCGTGATGCGACGCCTTGCTGCTGTGGCGCTGATGCTCCTACCGATGGCCGCCGCGTGTTCGGGCGGGAGCTGGGAAGACAAGTGCGAAACCACGGCGAAGGGCGTCATCGAGTGTGCGGCCGATCAGCGGCCCGACCCGCCGAAGGTGGCCGGTGACCTGCTGACCGGTGGGCGGTACGACCTCACGCAGGATCGCGGCAAGGTCGTCGTGGTCAACTTCTGGGGCTCGTGGTGCGCGCCCTGCCGGGCCGAGGCCGACGACCTTGAGGCCACCTACCAGGCCACGAAGGACAAGGGCGCCACCTTCCTCGGCGTCAACCTGCGCGACTCCCCGGACGCGGCCAAGGCGTTCGAGGAGGGCCGGGTCACCTACCCGAGCCTGTTCGACCCGTCCGGCAAGGTGGCGCTCGACTTCGACGTACCGCCGAACGCGATCCCCGCCACCGTCGTGATCGACCGGGACGGCCGCATCGCCGCGGTCATCCGGCGTGCGACGGTCCAGACCGAGCTGACACCGATCGTCGAGCGGATTGCCGCGGAGGCGACGTAGAGATGGGTTCGGCGTTCGAAGAGATGGCTCGCAGCGGGCCGATCGTGCTGGCGATCGGTGCGGCGGCACTCGCCGGGCTGGTCAGCTTCCTGTCTCCGTGCGTGCTTCCACTGGTACCCGGATATCTGTCCTATGTGACCGGTCTTTCCGGTGCGGAGCTTGAGTCGCATCGGAGCCGGCGGATTCTCGCCGGCACGATCCTCTTCATCGCCGGCTTCACCGCGGTCTTCACCCTGACCGCCGTGGTGGTCGCGCGGATCGGTGGCGCGCTGCTGGAGCACCGCCGCGGGCTGGAGATCGGCGTCGGCCTGCTCATCATCGTGCTCGGCCTCGCGTACATCGGGATCGTGCCCGGCATGCAGCGCGAGTTCCGCATCCAGAAGCTGCCCACGGCCGGGCTACTCGGCGCGCCCGTGTTCGGCGCGGTGTTCGCGCTGTCGTGGATCCCGTGCGTGGGCCCGACGCTGGGCGCGGTGCTCGGCATGTCCACGGTCAGCGGGCAGACCGACCGCGCCGTGGTGCTCGCGGTCGCGTACTGCCTCGGCCTCGGCCTGCCGTTCATCGCGTTCGGGGTGGGCTTCCGGCGGCTGCTCGGCGTGTTCAAGGCCGTGCGGCGCAACAGCCAGTGGGTCACAAGGATCGGCGGCGCGCTGCTCATCGCCGTCGGGGTCGCGCTGGTCAGCGGCGCGTGGAACAGCTTCCTGATCTGGCTCCAGACCACGGTCGGCTCGGGCGAGGTCTCGATATGACGGTGGTTGAGGAAAAGCCGGCGCCCGCTCCCGCGCGACGGCCCAACGCCGCGTGGGCGCTGCTGCGGAACTCGTGGCGGCAGCTCACCAGCATGCGCACCGCGCTCATCCTGCTGTTCCTGCTCGCCATCGCCGCGATCCCCGGCTCGGTGCTGCCGCAGCGCGGCGTCGACGCGCAGAACGTCGACGGGTACTACGCCGAGCACCCCACGCTCGCGCCGATCCTCGAACGGCTGGGCGCGTTCGAAGTGTTCGCGTCGCCCTGGTTCTCGGCGATCTACCTGCTGCTCTTCACGTCACTGATCGGCTGCATCATCCCGCGGCTGCGCGATCACTTCCGCGCGATGCGGATGGCGCCCCCGGCCGTGCCGGCCCGGCTCGACCGGCTGCCACAGCACGCCGTCCTCACGGGCACACCCGACGCCGACGCCATCGCCGCCGTGCTGCGCAAGCGCCGCTGGCGGGTCGCGGTCCGCGGCGACACGGTCTCCGCCGAGAAGGGACACCTCAAGGAGACCGGCAACCTGCTCTTTCACCTGGCGTTATTGGCGGTACTGTTCGGCGTCGCGATCGGATCCTGGTACGGGTGGCACGGCAACCGCCTGCTCGTCGCCGGCCCGGACAACGCGTTCTGCAACACGCTCCAGCAGTACGACGAGTCCGGCCTCGGCGCTCGGGTCGACGCGTCCGACCTGCCACGCTTCTGTCTTGAGCTGACCGACTTCCAGGCGAAGTTCCTGGCGACCGGGCAGCCGGAGTCGTTCCGCGCGACCGCTCGTGTCGACGGCGGCGCGCCGCGCTCGTTCTCGGTCAACTCGCCGCTGCGGCTCGACGGTGCCAACGTGTACCTGCTCGGGCACGGGTACGCGCCGGTGATCAAGTACACCGACCGGTACGGGCGGTCGCAGACCACGACCGCGCCTTTCCTGTCCGTCGACGGGATGCTGACCAGCGAGGGTGTGGCCGCCTTCCCGGACGCCAACGTCGACCCGAAGACCGGCGCGCGCGACTCGAAGCTCCAGGTCGCCTTCGAAGGGCTGTACCTGCCGACCGCACCCGACACCGCCCCGTACACCCGGTCGCTCTTCCCAGCCGAGCGCTCGCCCGCACTGCTGCTGTTCGCCTATCGGGGCAACCTCGGCATGGACGCCGGCATCCCAAACTCGGTGTACAAGCTCGACCAGCGCCAGGTCACGAGCGGCAGGCTCGCCCGGATCGGCGACGGCAAGCTGTTGCGGGTCGGCGAAAAGTGGACACTCGACGACGGCACGTCGGTGGAGTTCCTCGGCACCAAGCAGTACGCGACGCTGTCGGTGCGGTACGACCCGGGGGAGAAGCCGGTGTTGGCCAGCGCGGCGGTCGGCCTGCTCGGCTTGATGCTGTCGCTGACGGGCCGGCGGCGCAGGGTGTTCTTCCGTGTTACGACGGGGCGTAGTACTCTCGTCGAGGCCGGTGGGCTGCCGCGTACCGACTACGCCGGGTTCGCCGAGGAGTTCGCTCAGCTCGTCAAGGACGTGGAAGACAGAGATTCGGAGGGGCCGGTCAATGGCCGCACTGTCTGACCAGCTCCTGGTCATCGCGATCATGTCGTACGTCGCGGCGATGGTGGGTCACGCCGCCGAGTACGCGTTCGGCCAGCGCAGCCACGTGGGCCGGGCGGCCGCTCCGGCGGTCGTTCCTGAGCCGGCGCTGGTTGGTGCGGGCGGTCCTCCCGCCGTTGAGCCTGTCCTGCCCTCGTCCTTCGACCCGCCGCCTCCGGCGCCGGACAAGGCCCGTTACGCCGGCTGGTTCGCGGTCGCCGCCACGGTCATCGCCGCGCTCGTCCACCTGGGCACCCTCGTCACCCGCGGCCTCGCGGCCCACCGGATGCCGTGGGGCAACATGTACGAGTTCGTGCTGTCGGTGACGTTCGTCGGCATCACCGCCTGGCTCGTCGTCCTCTCACGCAAGCACACGATCCGCCACCTGGGCCTGTTCGTCGCGCTCGCGATGGTCCTGCTGCTAGGCGTCGCCGGCATGGTGCTGTACGTCGACGTGGCCCCGCTGGTGCCAGCCCTGAAGTCCACCTGGTTCGTGGTGCACGTGTCGGCGGCCGTACTTTCGTCGGGCATCTTCCTGCTCGGCTTCGTGCCCGCGGCGATGTTCCTGATCCGATCCGGCTACGACCGCGGCAAGCGCAGCTTCCCGTACAGCCTCGGCGCCCGCGTACCAGCCGCCGACGCGCTCGACCGCCTGACGTTCCGGCTGCACGCGTTCGCGTTCCCGATCTGGACGTTCGGCGCGCTGATCGCCGGCCCGATCTGGGCCGAGGCGGCCTGGGGACGATACTGGGGCTGGGACCCCAAGGAAGTCTGGGCCTTCATCTCCTGGATCGTGTACGCCGGCTACCTACACGCCCGCGCCACCCCCAGCGTCAAGCGCACGACCGCGACCTGGATCGCCGTGGTCGGCTGGCTGACGATGCTGATGAACCTGTTCGGCGTAAACATCTTCTTCACCGGCCTCCACTCCTACGGCGGCCTCTAACCCTCACGCCCCGCTCCGCCAGAGCCCCTCTGGGCGCCGCGCCCGCTCCGCCCGCGCCCCGCTCCGCCCGCGCCCGCGCGCCGCTGCGCGCCCCTCTGCCGCCGATCAAGGGCAAACGCACGTGGTTCGATCTCTTTTCCGCGTGTGTTTGCCCTTGATCCGTGCAGATCTCCTTGATCGACGCCGCTGAGCTAGACGATCTGGGCTACCGCGACGCCCACCGCGCTCCGGGCCACTGCTCCCGCGGCCTCACCCTGCGCGGCTACACAACCCGCGCCCAGACGTTGCAACGAAATCCCTGATAATGCGGCCTCCGAGCGCTTTTGAGGCGACAAAATCGGGGATTTTGTCGCGTGACTGGATCCGTCGTCAGCAGGTGCCGGCGGTCCAGGTGTCGAAGCGCGTCGCCCAGTCCAGGCAGTACTCGCCGCTGCCACCGCCCGACGCCGTCGGCACATCGTTCTCGCGCCAGTAGCGGGTGGCGTCCCCGTCCCGCACCTGGACGTTGTCGACCGTGATCCGCGGTACCGGAAACCCCGCTCCACCGTCCACATGCACCTCGACGAACTGCTCTACTTGCCCGCGCCCCCCGAGCGGCAGCTTCGCCGTCGTCAGCAGGTGCCACTGGTCGCGCCACCACAGCCACGCCTGCCAGACGTCGTCCTTCTCGGTGTGCACCGAGATCCAGATCTGCTCGTTGTCGGCGAGCGGAAACCTGTCGTAGAACGTCCAAGCGTTCCGCGTCG
Organism: Phytohabitans aurantiacus; assembly: GCF_027923225.1. Classification (GTDB taxonomy): domain Bacteria; phylum Actinomycetota; class Actinomycetes; order Mycobacteriales; family Micromonosporaceae; genus Phytohabitans; species Phytohabitans aurantiacus. Next base: position 103,127 of record NZ_BSDI01000001.1, on the reverse strand, counting down.
TGTCGTACGTGTAGACCCGCTGCTTGCCGCCGCCCGCCCAACCGGTCTCCGCCCAACCCGCCTCCAGCCAGGACAGTTGGCCCTTCGCTTCTTCCTTGACCATGAGCCGGGTGGCGACGAAGTCATGCGTACCCGCCCGTGCCCCGGTATCCCGCACCGTCAGCCGTCCTAGCACCCCCGACCACTCACCCGTGGAGGCCGCGCCAAGGTGGTGGTACTGCGCGGGGGCGGCACTGGCACCCCCGGCGAGCACCAGCCCGACGGTGACCCCCGCAAGAGCCGCACTTCGAAAAATGGTCACACTGGGCAAAACCGCCACGGGCTTTTGCGGTGACGCACCCGAAGGTGTCGAACCTGGTCCACTATCGCGGTATGCTTGAGCCTGCGGAGTCCGGGTTGCCCCCGGGCACTGCCAAGAAAGCCCTCAGGTGAGCCTGGGGGCTTTCTACTCTGGATAACCGATCCAGTGAATGCCGTGGTCATCGTCTGGAAGTGCTCGTGGGCCGAATGCTGAGAGGTAGGACTCGGCGAGTGCTCGCCGGTATCTTTCTGGCGTTTCCGATCGTGAGCCGTTTTGTGGCCCTCTTCGTCTGCGCGCATATTGCAATGCTGCGAACGATAGGAAGTCGGCGGCCTGAATGAGTGGGCTCTCGATGCTGGATTGAAGGAGTAGGTCTTTGATCACCGGTTTTCCCCGGGCTTGGGGAAGGCCGGCGCGGAGTTGGGCATACACCTCTCGCAGTCGGTGCGTGTTGTTGTAATCTGCCCACCTTTTCATGACTTGGTTGGCGTCGAGGTGTTCGATGTCCCTGGGTGAAGGGTCGCCGTCGTACACCAGGATCACACGGTTGTTGGTCGTCGCGGCCCAATCGGGACGCGTCGGATGAACGATGCGAACGCAAGCTCTGTGATGTTGCCGCCGTTCCGCGTGTCATAGTGCTGGCACGTTACGGTCGTCTTAAAGCGGTCGTCGTCGAAGGACGTCAGTGCGTCCAACATGATCTCATATGCCGCAAAGCGCTCTGCCATCGAAGTCAGTGGCCTGGTGCTGCCGGGAGCCGAGTAATGTCCACGCCCGGACATGAGCAGGTTGGCTTTGATCTCTCTTTCGAGCGGAATATCCCAGCGCTCCTTGAGCTTGTGGCGCCCCACCATCCAGGCAGCATAGAGATCGACATGGGCGCCAACCGGCACCAGCAATCCTGCAAAGGTTTGGTGGGGCCTTTCGCCGCCGTCGTCGACGAAGCACAGGAAATACACCCCGCGAGCCTAATGCGTTGTGATTCATGATCGTGGCCCGCTTTATTTGCGTGATTGCATTGGTGGTGACGCGTGGATCACGCGCGGTGGGGGTGCGGCGGAGGGCGGGCGGGCGGTAGGACAGACTGGCTGGTATGGCGGTACGTGGGTTCCCGTACACGGGGTTGAAGGACTTTCTCGCGGCGCTGGAGCGCGCCGGCGAGCTGCACCGGGTCACCGCGCCCGTCGATCCCACGCTGGAGATCAGCGAGGTGGTCACCCGCGCCGTCGCGGCCAAGGGGCCGGCGCTGCTCTTCGAGCGGCCGACGCGGGGTGAGATGCCGCTGGCGATCAACCTGTTTGGCACGCAGCGCCGGATGGCGATGGCGCTTGGCGTCGACAGTGTCGAGGAGATTGGCGCGCGGATCGGTGAGCTGGTCAAGCCCGAGCTGCCGGTCGGATGGTCGGGCATCCGGGAGGGGCTCGGCAAGGTGATGCAGCTGAAGTCCGTGCCGCCGAAGAAGGTCAAGACCGCGCCCTGCCAGGAGGTCGTGTACCGGGACGGCGACGTGGACCTGGGCCGGCTCCCGGGCCTGCAGACGTGGCCCGACGACGGGGGCATTTTCCACAACTACGGGCTCACCCACACGAAGCACCCCGAGACCGGTAAGCGGAACCTCGGGCTGTACCGCCTCCAGCAGCATTCGCCTACCACGCTCGGCATGCACTGGCAGATCCACAAGGACTCGACCGCTCATCATGCGGTGGCGGAGCGTCGGGGCGAGCGGCTGCCGGTGGCGGTCGCGTTCGGCTGCGATCCCGTCGTCTCGTACAGCGCGTCAGCACCGCTGCCGAGCGACATCGACGAGTACCTGTTCGCGGGCTTCCTGCGCGGCGAGCGCGTCGAGATGGTCGACTGCCTAACCGTGCCGCTGCAGGTGCCGGCGCACGCCCAGATCGTCCTGGAGGGGTACGTCGAGCCGGGCGAGCGCCTGCCCGAAGGCCCGTTCGGCGATCACACCGGGTTTTATACGCCGGTGGAGCCGTTTCCGGTGCTGCACGTGCAGTGCATGACGACCCAGCGCGACCCGGTGTACCACTCGATCGTCACGTCGAAGCCGCCGCAGGAAGACGGGCCCATCGGGCACGCGACCGAGCGGATCTTCCTGCCGCTGCTCAAGCTGCTGATCCCCGACATCGTCGACTACTCGATGCCGGAGGCAGGCGTCTTCCACAACTGCGTGGTGGTCTCGATTCGCAAGCGGTACCCGAAGCACGCGCAGAAGGTGATGTCGTCGGTCTGGGGCGCGCACCTGCTCTCGCTGGCGAAGCTGATCGTCGTGGTCGACGAAGACTGCGACGTGCACGACTACAACGAGGTGGCGTTCCGGGCGTTCAGCAACGTCGACTACAAGCACGACCTGCTGATCACCGAAGGGCCGGTAGACCACCTCGACCACTCGTCGTACCAGCAGTTCTGGGGCGGCAAGGCGGGCATCGACGCGACCCGCAAGCTGCCGACCGAGGGGTACACGCGGGGTTGGCCGGACGAGGCGGTCATGTCGCCGGAGATCAAGGCGCTCGTCGACAAGCGCTGGAAAGAGTACGGCCTCAAGTGAAGGCTTTCCTGAAGCTGGTCGCGATCGAGCACTCGGTCTTCGCGCTGCCGTTCGCGTACCTGTCCGCCCTGACCGTCATGACCCGCGACGGCGGGAAGGTGCGCTGGGCAGACCTGTTGATCATCACGATCGCGATGGTGGGCGCGCGCACGTTCGCCATGGCCGCCAACCGGATCATCGACAGGCACATCGACGCGCGCAATCCGCGTACCGCCAACAGAGAGCTTGTCACCGGAGCCGTGAGCGTGCGCACGGCTTGGACCGGCGCGGCGGTCGCGCTGGTCGTGTTCCTCGGAGCCGCCGCACTGCTGAACCCGCTCTGCCTGCTGCTCTCGCCGCTCGCGGTGGTGCCACTGGTCGTGTACCCGTACGGCAAGCGGTTCACCGACTGGCCGCACGCGATCCTGGCGCTCGCGCAGATGGTCGGGCCGATGGGCGCGTGGCTGGCGGTGACCGGCACGTTCGAAGGTTCGGGACCGGCGTGGGTGCTGGCCCTGGCGGTCGGTTTGTGGATTGGCGGGTTCGACCTGATCTACGCGTGTCAGGACGCCGAGGTGGATCGCCGGATCGGCGTGCGCAGCGTGCCGGCGCGGTACGGCGTGCCGTTCGCGCTGCGTCTGTCGACTGTGGTGCATGTGGTGACGTTCGGGCTGTTCGTGTGGTTCGGCGAGTTGGTCGGGCTGGGCTGGCCTTGGTGGGTCGGGCTGGCGCTGACCGCGGTGGCGTTCGGTTACCAGCACACGGTGGTCACACCGACTGACCTTTCCCGCGTCAATCGGGCGTTTTTCACCGCGAACGGCTTCGTGGGCATCGCCCTCTTCGCGTTCGCGTTAGGCGACCTCGTATACCGGTAGGTCTACCGGTAACGAGCGCTCTCCAGAGACCAGTCGATGGTGCCGCGGATCGCCCAGTCGACGCCGTCGATATAGCGGTCCGCCGGACCGCCGAGCGCCGGTCTCAGCCCCGGCAGGCGGCTCATCGTCTCCTGCCACAGGTCGCGTACCCGTTCCGCGGCCACTTCGAGCGGCACGCCGGCCTCGGTCGCGACCGCCAGGACCAGGTTGTGCCCGCCAGAGGTCGCGGCGTCCCGGTCGAGCGACAGCAGGTCGTTGAACCACGACAGCAGGTCGTTGCCGACCGCGCTGTACGCGCGTACCGCGGGGTGCCGCCACACCCCTTCCGGCACGCTGACGCCAGCCGCGAAGTCGACAAGTGCGTGTGCGACGTACGCCGCCGAGGTCGCCCGGCGCAACCTGATGTACTCGGCGATCCCCGGACGGTACCCGGAAGCCTTGTTACGGGCCTCGACCACGACGCCACGCAGGTGGTGCTCGACCGCGCTGACGAACCGCGCACGCCAGCGTGCCGGCATCCGCCGGCGCGGCTCCTGCCACGCGTCCGCCAGCATCGAGCCGAGTGGTCCGTCGACGGCGCCGCTCCCGGTCTCGAGCAGGTCGAGAGCGCCGTTGACCAGCGCGCGAACCCGGTCGGGCTCGGGCACGCTGGCGCGGTCGCACTCGTCGTCGGCGAGGAAGAACCAGGTGAAGAGCGCCGCGACGATCTTCAGGTCGTCGGGCGTCGCGTCTGGATAAAGACGGCCCGCGTACCGGGCGATGCCGCCCTCCGCGAGCCGGTCCGCCAGTTCGGCGGGGAGTCCGTGTCGGCGCGTCCATTCGCCGACCCAATCCTGGACTTCGTCGGCGTATACCGACATAGTGGGATTTATCGGGCAGTCGAGAGTGAAACAGATCGTCGGCATCATCGCCGCCTCCTGCCGTCCGGCCAAACGTCAGTCTGATGACGGTAGCCTTACGCTGGAACGATGCGAAAGCCGACGATCGTCGGTGTCTCTGGTGCATCTGGCACGCCGTACGCGGCGGCGGTGCTGCGGGGGCTCATCGATGCCGGAGAGTCGATCGATCTCGTGGTGTCCCGAGCCGCGCGGCTGACGATCCTCGACGAGACCGGGCACGCCTTCCGCGACGCGCACTGGAAAGACGACCTGACCACCTGGCTCGGCCGTGACCTGGGCGGCGCCGACATCGTCCACTGGCCGGCCGGTGACCTCGCCGCCGGACCGAGCAGCGGCTCGTACCCGGCGCGCGGCATGGTGGTCGTGCCGGCGAGCACCGCGGCGTGCGCGGGTATCGCGATCGGCCTGTCCAAGGATCTGCTCCAGCGCGCCGCCGAGGTGCACCTCAAGGAGCGCCGGCGGGTCGTCGTGGTGCCCCGGGAGACCCCGGTCACCCGCAGCCATCTGGAGCACCTGATCGCCCTGCACGACGCGGGTGCGGTGGTGCTGCCGGCCAGTCCCGGCTTCTACGGTGCCGGTGCCTCGGCGTCAGCGCAGCAGCTCATCGACTTCGTCGCCGGCAAGATTCTTGACGCGTTAGGCGTCGAGCACACCCTGTTTCGCCGGTGGACCGGTGAGTTGGGGGCGCGCTGAGGCGCCGCACCGGCGATTGCCGGTGCGGGCGCCTGTGACTGCTCAGCGAGCGGAGCTGGGCGAGTTGTGATTTGTGCGACTCGGACCCGGGTGTTGCCCGCCGGGTCCGTCGTTTCGCGGCCGATGAGCTGTGCTCGGTGGTGGGGCGGACTCGTCGCGCAGGGCTTCCAACTCGCCCTCGCCTTCGAGCAGCGCTCGTACCTCCGACTCCCGAAAGCGCCGGTGCCCGCCAGGCGTACGAATGCTGCCAATTCGGCCCGCCGCCGCCCACCGCGTCACGGTCTTCGGGTCGACGCGGAACAGCGCAGCCACCTCGCCCGGCGTCAGCAGACGATCTCCAGTGTCCACGGGCCCCTCCCTTGCGTCGACGAAGCCACGCCGGGTGATGTCCCGACAGCCTCGATAGGGACGTACGGTCATTACAGCACCGCGAGCGTGTCGTGTCCGGGAAACAGGGAAAACGCACTGTCTGGGAAGTTAGACGGTAGGATTTGCGAGCCCTCCTCGCCTTCCCGTGCTGTTAGGGTCTAGCAACCGTGGACGGTATCGATCTGAGGCTTGTAGACCTATTGCGCGCGAATGCCCGGCTCTCGTACGCCGAGCTCGCCCGACAGGTCGGGTTGTCTGCCCCAGCCGTGCACGATCGCGTCGGCAAGCTCGAGACCAGCGGCATCCTTCGTGGATACCACGCCGACGCCGATCCGGAAGCCATCGGCCTCGGTGTGACCGCGCTCATCGGCCTCGTACAGGACTCCGACGGCGACTCCGACGAGGTCCTCGCCGAGCTGCGCGAGATGCCCGAGATCGAGTCCTGCTACTTCATGGCCGGTGTGGAGTCGTTCCTGCTCAAGGTGCGAGTGGCGACGATCGCCGAGCTGGAGCACCTGATCGTCCGGCTCAACCGGACCCGCGGCGTCGCGTCCACACGCACCGCGATCGCCCTCTCGACCAAGTGGGAGGGGCGCCCGCAGCCCTTGCTACCGTCCGATGATGGAGATGCTGGACCGGTGTGACGAGGAGGGTCGGGCCTGGGTGGCGGAAGCCATCGCCAAGGTCGAGGCCGACGCCAACCGGTCCGCCGACACGCACCTGCTGCCGTTTCCGCTGCCCGCCGCGTGGGGCGTCGACCTGTACCTCAAGGACGAGTCCGTGCACCCCACCGGCTCGCTGAAGCACCGGCTGGCCCGCTCGCTGTTCCTCTATGGCCTGTGTAACGGCTGGATCGGCCCGCACACCACGATCGTCGAGGCGTCGTCCGGCTCGACGGCGGTCTCCGAGGCGTACTTCGCGCGGATGCTCGGCCTGCCCTTCATCGCCGTGATGCCGGCCTCCACGTCGCCCGAGAAGATCGCGCTCATCGAGTTCCAGGGCGGCAAGTGCCACCTGGTCGAAGACCCCGCCACCGTCGTGGTCGAGGCCCGCTGGCTCGCCGAAGACACCGGCGGCCACTTCATGGACCAGTTCACGTACGCCGAGCGCGCCACCGACTGGCGTGGCAACAACAACATCGCCGAGTCGATCTACGAGCAGATGTCGCTGGAGCGCCATCCCGTGCCGGCGTGGGTCGTGGTCGGGGCCGGGACCGGTGGCACCAGCGCCACCATCGGTCGCTATGTCCGGTACCGCCGGCTCGGCACCAAGGTCTGCGTGGTCGACCCGGAGCACTCGGCGTTCTTCCCCGCGTGGCAGGCGGCCGACTGGGGAGTGGAGACGGGGCTCGGCTCCCGCATCGAGGGCATCGGGCGGCCGCGCGTCGAGCCGTCGTTCCAGCCGGCCGTCGTCGACCGCATGGTCCGGGTGCCGGACGCCGCCTCGCTCGCCGCGATGCGTGCCGCCTCGGCGGTACTCGGCCGCCGCGTCGGAGGATCGACGGGTACCAACCTGTGGGGCGCCTTCGGCCTGATCAGCGAGATGCTCGGTGCCGGCGAGACGGGTTCCGTCGTGACGCTGCTCTGCGACGGCGGCGAGCGATACGCCGACACGTACTACTCCGACGCCTGGGTGGCCGCGCAGGGCCTCGATCTTGCCCCGCCCCGCGCCACCGTCGACCGCTTCCTCGCCACCGGCGAATGGGCCGGCGATGCCTGACCGGATCGCCGTCCTGTCAGACATTCACGGGGTACTGCCGGCGCTGGAAGCGGTGCTCGCCGAGCCAGACGTGCGCGATGCCGACCTCATCGTGCTCACCGGTGACCTGGCTGCCGGGCCGCAGCCGGTCGAGACCATCGATCTGCTCAGCTCGCTGGGCGAGCGGGCGGTGTGGGTACGCGGCAACGCCGACCGTGAACTTGCCGCCGCTACCACCGAGGAGCCGGTCTCCCGGTGGGCGGCCAGCCAGTTGCGCGACGACCAGCGGAAACTGCTCGGCGGGCTGCCGTTGACGGTCACCTTAGGATCGACGCTCTTCTGCCACGCCACCCCGCGTGACGACGAAGAGGTGGTGCTCGTCGACAGTCCACTCGACCGGTGGGCCACCGTCTTCGCGGGCGTACCCGACGAGGTCACGACCGTGGTGTGCGGCCACACGCACATGCCGTTCGTGCGCCTCGCCGACCGGCGGCTCGTCGTCAACCCGGGCAGCGTCGGCATGCCGTACGGCGGTGCGGGCGCGCACTGGGCGCTGCTCGGCGACGGGGTGAGCCTGCGCCGCACCCGCTTCGACCTCGACGCGGCATGTGCCCGGATCGCCGCCGAGTCCGGGTACCCCGACGCCGCGAAGTGGGCCGACTACTTCGTACGGTCAGCCGCCTCGGACGCGGACGCGCTCAGGGTTTTCGGACCGCGAGCCCGGGATAGTGCGTGACGTACCCCTTCGCGTCCACCGTCAGGTCAGCGGTGAACGTGCCGCTCGCGAAGCGAACCGTGTCAGGGCCGACCGCCGTGTAGATCTGCTCGCTGGGAAAGACCGCCAGGCTGGGCAGCCGCACGAACGCCATCGTGAGCCGGTGCGCGGTGCCGGGCGGGGCGCGCAGCAGATCGAGCCGCCGGATCGGCAACGTGTTCGGCAGGGGCGCCGCCCACAGGTCGACGTCGATCGCGTCGCGTAGCCGTTCGGGCTCTTCGGTGCCGGGCAGCCCGACCGGCGGGTGACCGGCCGCGATGAGCGCTGCGTCCAGGTCACCCTGCTCGGCGGTACTCGCACGCCACCGGCCGGCGGCCCGCTCCAGCTTGAGCGTGCGCAGCCAGCCGGCTCCCTCGGCGCTCACGTCCAGCCGGGCGGTCGCCCAGCCCTCGTCGGTGACCAGCTCGTACCGGCACACGTGCGGTATCGGGTCGATGGCGGTGGCATAGCCGCGGGCGTACAGCCCGCGGCGATCATCCACAAGGGCCAGATCCGACCCACTGCTGTCGATGCGTTCCCAGAAGAGCGCCGCAGGCATCACGCCCGTGATTATCCGCGCGGTGTGCGGTCCTTCGCACGCGAACCTTCGTGCTCGAAGCGGCGCCGCGGCGGCCGGGAGCCACGCGGACGGTCGAATCGAGGCGCCCGGTCGCCCCGGCGGGGAGCCGGAGACGGAGTGGGCTCTTCGACCACCGGTACGCCGCTGGGCTCGCGGGCACCGGTCACGTCGGCCAGTGCCTGGTCGCCGGCCCGTACGCGGGTCTCCGTCGGCTTCACACCGGCCCGCTGCAGCAGGGCGAGCGTCGACCGGCGCTGCTTGGGCAGTACCAGGGTGACGACCGCGCCCGACTCGCCGGCGCGCGCGGTGCGGCCGGCACGGTGCAGGTAGTCCTTGGAGTCGTTCGGCGGATCGATGTGCACGACGAGCGACACGTCGTCGACGTGGATGCCGCGGGCCGCCACGTCGGTGGCCACCAGCACGCCGACCCGCCCCTCGCGGAACTCCGCCAGGGTCCGGGTGCGGGCCCGCTGGGTCTTGCCGCCGTGCAGCGCCCCCGCCCGTACGCCCACCGCGGCGAGCTGCCCGACCAGCCGGTCGACGCCCATCTGGGTGCGAACGAACATGATCGTGCGACCCTCGCGCGCGGCGATCGAGGCGGCTACCCCGAACTTGTCGTGCGGCGGGATCAGCAGCATGTGGTGGTCCATCGTGCTGACCGTGGCCACCGGCGGCGCGGTCGAGTGCGTCACCGGGTCGGTCATGAAGCGCTTGACCAGCGTGTCGACGTCGCCGTCGAGGGTGGCCGAGAAGAGCAGCCGCTGCCCACCGGCTGGCGTCTTGCCGAGCAACTCGGTGACCTCGGGCAGGAAGCCCATGTCGGCCATCTGGTCGGCCTCGTCGAGGACCGTGATGTCGATGTCGTCGAGCGAGCAGGCGCCGCGCTGGATCAGGTCACCCAAGCGCCCCGGCGTGGCCACCATCACATCGACGCCCCGCCGCAGCCCGTCGATCTGCCGGTCGTAGGGCACGCCGCCGACCGCGGTGCCGAGGAACAGGCCAACAGCGCGGCCCAGCGGCCGGAGCGCGTCGGCGACCTGCATGGCGAGTTCGCGGGTCGGTACCAGGATCAGCGCGCGCGGGTGGCGCGGCCGGGCCTTCGGACCGGCTGACAGGCGGGCCAGCAGCGGCAGGCCGAACGCCAGCGTCTTACCGGAGCCGGTCTGGCCGCGGCCGAGCACGTCGCGGCCGGCCAGGGCGTCTGGCACCGTGGCGGCTTGGATCTCGAATGGTGTGGTGATGCCTTCCCGGTCGAGCGCCCGCACGAGGGGGCGCGGCAGACCAAGGTCGGTGAAGCTGGGCTCCGCAGAGGAGTCGAAAACGGACGGAAACGTGCTGGGGTCAGCGAAGGTGGTCAAGTAAACCTCTCAACGGGGGCCCTCTTCGCATGGCCCCGCCGCGGCCCGCAGCTCGCCGCCGATCGCCAGAAAGAACGCCCATGGGCGCGGAAACGGCCGCGCCAGGTCAGTGATCTCGACAAGTGTACGTGTACGCGGCGGCGCGCGCCCACGTGGGCGTGCTCACCCCAAAGGGCTCAGCCGTTCAGCAGACCGTCGAAAAGGTTGCTGAACGTGTCGCCCGCGGCGAGTGCGGCGATCACTCCGAGCATGACGACCACGCCCAGCACGATCGCCATGATGACCATGACCTTGGCGGTGCTGCGGCCGTTGCTCGTCTCGTCGGACCAGCCCTGAGCCAGGATGTGGCCGGTGAGCGAGCCAGAGTTTTCCAGGTGAGGGCCGTTCGGCACCGCCATGGTCATGTGCGGCGGCGGCTCGCTGCCCGGTCCGCCGTAGACAGTCCCATGTGGACGCTGACCGCGTGCCCACTGCCCGTACTCGGCCGATGTGGACACCGCCGCCGGCGGCGCGCTGTCGGGCCGCCCTTCGGGCTCTTCGACCCGGTCGGCAGCCGGGGCACCCCAGCCAGCAGGCGCGGTGGGATTACCCGCCGGCGGCCAACTCGGTAGCGCCGGGGCCGGCACGACGGGTGGCGCGCCCGCCGCGCTCGGCGCGGCGCTCGCCGTGGGTGATGGTGGCGTGCTCATCGCGGACGGTGGGGTGCTCGCCATCGGTGATGGCGCGCTCATTGCCGGCGGTGGCGTGCTCGCCGTGGGTGGGGATGGCGCGCTCATCGCGGGCGGTGGTGTTCTCGTTGCCGGCGGTGGCGTGCTCACTGCCGGCGGCCATGGTGTGCTCATTGTGGGCGGTGGTGGCGGGAACGGTGGCGCGGGTTCCGGTGCTGGGGGTGGCCCGGGTGGCGCCGGAGTGGGCGCGGGGCCGGGTGGCACGGGCACCGGTGGCACCGGCTCTGGCGGTGGGAACGGATTTGGCGCCGGCCCTGGTCCGGGCGGCTCCGGACGAGGCGGCTCGTCAGGAGGCGCGGGCTCGTTGGCGGTCGGTGCGCGGTAGATCCGTGCCTGGCTTCCGGTGCCGCGCAGCAGCGCCGCCCTGATTTCGTCGGCGGTCGGCTGCGGAGCACCCGGGACGGAGACGCGCGCCCGCGCGGACGCGCCAGGCTCGCCGGAGCGCTGTGCGGGAAGCACGTACTCGGGAGTCTGCCCGGCGGCCGGTGCCCCGGAGGTCGGTGCGGGCGGCGCTGACGTCGGTGCCGGTGGACCGGACGCCGGCGGAGCGGAGACCGCGGCCGATGCCGAGGCGCGGCCAGCCACCGCAGCGGCAGCGCCGAAGGAGGGCACACCGGGCGGGGGCGCCTCGTACGAGGTCGCGGCCGGCGGCGTGCTGTAGGACGGCAGGCCCGAGACGGGCGCCTCGTGCGACGGCGCGCCTGGCAGGGAAGCGCCAGCCGGCGGCGTGCTGTAGGCGGGCGGGCCAGACGCGGGAGCCGGAGCGGGCGATGCGGGGGCGTCCGGCGCGGGATCTTTCCATGCCACCGCGAAGGCCGACCACGGAGAACTGTCGACCGGCGCCTTGGGCTGGCGCCGCGCGAGCGGTGGCGCCGATCCGGCCGGTGCCATCTGGGGCGACGGGACCGGAGGAGGATCCGTACTGGCTGGTGGCTGCGGCGCGGGCTCTTCCTTCGCCGCCGCGGCAGCGTCGCCGGCCCGGTAGGTGGTGCCGCTGCTGGCGCCCCGCGACGGCAGCCCGGCGAGCTCGCCGGGGGCCGGCGTGGAAGCGGACGCCACAGTCGCGCGCCCCCTGACGGCCGGCTTGTCCGGCGTTACCACCGGCAGGCCGGGCGGCGTGCTCCAGACCAGCGCACCAGGCGGCAGGGGCGTGATCCCGCCCGCCGCTTGAGAAGCTGGCGCCGCTTGAGAAGCTGACGCCACCTCAGAAGCCGGCGCCGCCTTAGAAGCTGGCGCCGATGCGACAGCAGGAGGTGCCGATACGACCGGTGGCGCCGACACGGGAGAAGGCGGTGCCGGGTCAGCGGGGGCGAAGCCGGGCCACAGGGCTCCCGCGGGCGGTGGCGGCGGCAACTCGTACGCCTCGGGCAGGTCTTCGGGTGGTGCCTCCGGCAGCGCTGTGCCGACGGGCGGGGGCGGCGGCAGATCCGCCGACGCCTCCCGGCCAGCCGCCGGGTCGCCGGACTGGTGCTCGTTCATCTTCGCCTCCCGCGTCCCCTTCACTTCTCACCGTGCCATATCCGCGCCCGCCAGCCCACCCAGACCCGGAAGGCTCAGGTCAGGAGCCGCTGCTGGCCGACGTCGATGCGGACGACTCCGAGTCGGGAGACGCGTCGGAGGTGGCGGGAGCGGCGCTGGACGTACCCGGGGCCGCGCTCGGGCTGTCCGGCGGCGTCGGCGAGGGCGTGGCCAGCGGCGGCGTGGTCGGAGGCGTGGTGGGCGGCGCCGGCGGCGTGGTCGGCGGCTTCGGGCTGGTCGGCGGTGTCGTGGGTGGCGTCGTAGGCGGCGTGGTCGGCGGCTTCGGCGTGGCCGGTGGAGTGGTGGGTGCCGGTGTGGTCGGCGCTGGCGTCGTTGGAGCCGGCGTCGTGGGCGCCGGTGTGACCGGCGCGGCCACCTCGCCGTACACCCGGGTCGCGGCGAAGAGCCGTGACCACCAAACGGCGTTGATCTGCACCTTTGACCGGCTGTTCGGGGCGTGGACCATCATGCCGCCACCGACATACATGCCCACGTGGTGGATGGTCGTCCAGCTGTTGCCAGATGCGAAGAAAACCAGGTCGCCCGGCAGCAGCGCGTACTTGGACACCGACTTGCCACGGGTGGCGTAGTACTGGTCACGGGACACCCGGGGAAGCTGGTAGTAGCCGACCGACCGGTACGCCGCCCACATGAGGCCGGAGCAGTCGTACGTATCGGGGCCCTCGGTGCCCCAGACGTAGCTCTTGCCCATCTGCGCCTTCGCGAACTGCATGGCCGCGATGGCCTTGGGGTGCGCCGCTTTGCCGGCGATCGTCTCGTCGCCGATGTACTGGGCGCCGCGCCGCTGCTCCGCCTCTTCGTTCTGCCGTTCGATGACGGCGAGCTGGGCGGCGTTGCGCGTCTCCAGCTCGGCGAGCGCGGCGTCCTTGGTCTTGTAGGTGCTCTCCAGCGTCGTGAACTGCGTGACCGCCATCTGATGGCGACCCAGCGCCGCGTTGTACGCCTCCTGCGCCACCCGCTCGGCGTCCTTGGCCCGTGCCACCTCGCGGTCGGCGTCCTGCGTCGAGGCGCTGGACCGCTCGCCGCGCTGGAGGCGCGACAGCTCGCTGAGCCCGTGCAGGTCGGAGCCGAACATGCCCGGCGGCAGCTCCGCTGCTTCCTTGAGCGCATCGGCGGCGGCGCTGTCGGCGGCGGACTCCGCCTTGGCGACGGCCTCCTTGGCCTGGCTCAGCTGGAGCTCGACGCTGCCGAGGTCGGCCTTGGCCTGATCGCGCTCCTGGAGCCGCGTGACCAGCAGCTGTTCAAGCGTCTGTACTTCGACCCGGGCGTTGAAGACCTGCGTGGCGAGCGGGCCGTTGACCGTGGGCGGCGGCGTGTAGGTGGAGCCGCCGGTGCTGGGGGGCGGTGCCTGGCCGGGGAGTAGGAGGCTGCCGGCGGGGGCGGGACGGGTGCCGGCGTCGGGAACCGTGTTGGGCACGGTGGGCTCGGCGTAGACAGGGCTGGCGAACGCGAAGGCGACGGCGGCACTGAGCGCGGCGGACCAGGCGATTGGTCGCAGCACGGGACCAACCACCCCTCGACGCGGTGCCTGATGCCTACCCTTACGCCTCGCCATAAGGCCTCCCCGTAACCAACCCATCCCATCCTGTTCCTACCGCAAAGGCCGACCTATGTCGATTGGAAGTCAGGTAACGGGTACCTGAGAGATCGTTGACCTACAACCAACGTAGGCTCGGTGTCATGGATCCGGTGCACAAGCGGCAGGTTGACGACAAAGTATCCGGTGGTGCACCGCTGCTGCCAGAAGACGTCGCGTTCCTCGGCGAGTCCGACGACTTGTCCTGGCTGGGCCGGCTCGCGCACACCCGCCGCACCGCCAGGTACGCAAATCGCGTGACCTTCGTGATCGGCGGCGAGGCTCCGGCCGGCGAGACCCCCGCCCCTGGCACGTCGCCCGCCGAATCCTTGAAGGCGTTCGCGCTGGCCCGCCTGAGCGCTGCCGACGACGCACACGTCGTCGCCTCCCTGGCCGTGCACGGCGCACCCCTGGCCCAACTCGCGCTGAACTTCGGCGCCGACGACCTCGTATGCCCCGCCGACGCCGACCGCGACGACGTGCTCAACCTGATCTGGGACGCCGGCCTCCAACCAGTCGAACGAACCCCGGACCACACCGTAATCACCGAACACCCCCCACCCACCCCCCTAGCCGACCGCCGCAAAACCCCCCAAAACATCTGGACCTAACCCACGCCCGCGCCCCGCGCCCCGCGCCCCGCGCCCGCGCTCCGCGCCCGCGGCCCCTGTGCCCGCCGATCAAGGGCGAATGCACGTGGTTGGATCTCTTTTCCGCGTGTATTTGCCCTTGATCCATTCGATCTTCCTTGATCGCGGCCTGGCCGCGATCCCTTGGGATGGATCGCCTACAGCCTCACGTACGCTCATGGGGTCATGACTGAAGCGCAGAGCAGCTTCCCCCGGCGCGACGCCGACGGGCGCATCATCGCCATCACCGACCTGCTGGGCCTGGCGCTCGCCGGCCTGGTGATCGGCGTACTCGCGCTGGTCGTCTTCGACGGCGTCTTCTCACTGCTCGACCTCGGCGACTTCGGCGAGGCGAGCGGTTGGCTGGCGATGATCCTGCCGGTGTGGATCTTCGTTGAGGAGTTCCGTGCGTGGGCGGGCGGCCCGGCCCGGATCGCGGCCGCGCTGGTGGGTGCCGCGATCGGCGTCACCTTGGGCTTGCTGGCCGCGGGATTGATCAGTGGCGCGGGTCCGCTCTGGTCGGGCGTCGCCGCGGCGGCTGTTTTCGCGCTGGCATACGCATTGATCTGGTTCTACGGCATCCGGTGGTTGGTCCACCGGACCGGGTAAGGAAAGGCCATGAGCCCCGCGATCAAGTACACGTTGGGTCGGATCGGCCTGTTTGTGGTGATCCTCGCCGTCCTGTGGCCCTTGGATCTTGACATCTTCGTGAAGATCATGATTGCCCTGCTGGCTTCGGCTGGTCTGTCGTTCGTCCTGCTGCGCGCCTGGCGCGACCAGATGGCCGGTCAGATGGCCACGGCCGCCGAGCGGCGCAAGGCCGAGAAGGAGCGGCTCCGCGCCGCCCTCGCGGGCGACGACGAAGCCTCGAAGTCCTAGCGCTCGCAACGACCCGCCGATCAACGACTGGCGCGACGTCAGCGTCGCCGCCTGCGACGAGCTGTGAACGGTTGTTGTAGCTGGAGCAGCAACAACCGTTCACAGCTCGAGAGGTCCGCTGCGCGGATGGGAACAATCCGGTCGGTGGCCGGCGCCGCGCCCGCTGCGCTTGGTCGGGCCTGGCACGGTGCCAGAGCCCGCAGCTCAACGACGTCGATCAAGGGCATTCGCATCGATCAAGGGCAAACGCACGCGGAAAAGAGATCAAATCACGTGCATTCGCCCTTGATCGGCGACGAGAGGGGCGCGCGCGCAGCGCGGAGCGGGCGGCGAGAGGGGCGCGCGCGGAGCGCGGAGCGGGCGGCGAAAAGGCGCGTGCGGAGCGCGGAGCGCGCCCCGCGACGAAAGCAGGTAGCGGGGTTAGACCCCGTGGGGCATGGGCTTCCACCAGGGCTTGATGATGTACGCGATCCCGCCGGAACCGCCCGACACCCCGCCGCTCGCGTTGATCCTCTTCGTACGCAGCCAGATCTGCTCGAACTGCGACCGCTTGTACACATTGCGCACCGCGTCGTTGGATGACGAGGCGGGATCGTTGACCACCACGTCACCGTTCGAGGTGAAGCCGACCACGACGAACAGGTGCCCAGCGGTACCGTAGTTCGCCCCATCGAGCTCGCTGGCGAGGAACGACTGGCTCGTGATCACCGGGATGCCGGCCTTGATGAACCGCTCCACGTCGTCGAGCGAGTGCAACCGGGTCACGAACCCGTCCAGTCCCGGGAAGGTGGCGGCGTACGCCGTGTTGAACGGCCAGTTTCCCGCCCCGTCGTACTGGTAGTCGTAGACCATCCGCGCGGCGTGGTTGACGGTGTGATCCGGGTACGTCGGGTCCACCCAGGACGTGTCCTCTTCGGACGGCTTGCGTCCCCAGTACTCGATGACCATCTCGGTCGAAGTCGGCGAGCACCACGCCTCTCCACCGCCGTCGTACTCGGGGTAATGCCCGGTGTGGATGTTCTGCGAGTACGAAGGTACGGCCAGTTCCCGGCCCCACGCGATGCCCCCGGCGCTCGGGGTGACCGTGAAGCGGTCCGGCACGTACGAGCTCATCGCGCCGAGCATCCACACCCGGGGTGACCGCCACTGGTCAGGCGCCCGGTACAGGGTGAGCCGCAGCTGGTACCCGCTCAGCATGACCCCGTTGGCCACGTCGTCGATGGAGAATGTGTCGGTCCAGATCGTCGACCAGGGATCGCCCTGCCGGTTGACGCTGGTGCGTTTGATGTCCTGGTCGCCGGAGGCCCACCGCCCCATGACGTACCACGGCGTCTGCGTGCCCGTGTTGTATGTGCCCTGCATCTCGATCTGGATCCAGGTGCCGGCGGGGGTTTCGGCGTTCCACGACGCGACGAGTTCGCTGGCGTCGAACCCAACCTGGCGCACCGGCGACGTCCAGGTCGCATATTTCCACGTCTTGGTCGTGCCGGTGTGCGGATCGGCGTAATCGATCGTGCCGGCGGGCTTCAACATGGTGATTCCGGTGCGTACCCCGGGAATCGCGACCGTGCCTTGATGGGTGCCGCCGCGCCAGTCCTTGTAGGTCGACCAGTCCTGAAACACAATCTGCTCGTCATGAGTGAGGGAGTGAGTGTGGGCGGCGGCGTGGGCGGGCGCCCCGGCGCCGAGTATGGCGATCGCGGTGACGCCGGCGAGGGCAGCGGTGGTTCGGGCCATGCCGTCACTATTCCGTCCGAAGACAACTTTCGCCAGATCCATCTAGTTGGTAAATCTTTGCCGGCGAGACGACCACACTGACATATTGATATGACCATGTGATGGGTGCTGCAGTTGTTCATCACATAACCGGATCTCCCCACCCACGGAGGTTCACGCAATGCAACTGCGCAGGATCACCATCCTCGGCGCCACAGCGGCCGCCGCGCTGCTCCTGATCACAGGAAGCCCGGTCGTCGCCGAACCCGAGCCCGGCCCGAAGGCGGCCGTTCTGGCCGGCCAGTACACCGTCGTCGGCCCGCGGACGTTCGCGGACCGCGATGCCATCGCCCGCACAGGTGCCGCGATCGACTACATCGAGCACGGCAAGATCTACGTCTCTGCCACCCCGGCCGAGGTGCGAGCCATCATCCGGCTCGGCTTCCAGGTCGTGGCCGTGCCGGCCGAGGTGCCGTCCGGCGGCGTGAGCACATTGGACTTCCCGCCCGCCGACTCGGCGTACCACAACTACGCTGAGCTGACGACGGTGGTCAACCAGGTCGTCGCCGACCATCCGAGCATCGCTCGCAAGATCAGCCTGGGCGCCTCGTACGAGGGTCGCGACATCATGGCTGTCAAGATCTCCGACAATGTGGCCACCGACGAGGCCGAGCCGGAGATCCTGTTCAACTCCCAGCAGCACGCGCGCGAGCACCTGACCGTCGAGATGGCGATCTACCTGCTCAACCTCTTCACGGACAGCTACGGTTCCGACTCCCGGGTGACCAATGTGGTCAACTCCCGCGAGATCTGGATCGTCCCGTCCGTCAACCCCGATGGCAGCGAGTACGACGTCGCCACCGGCTCGTATCGCTCATGGCGCAAGAACCGGCAACCCAACAGCGGTTCGTCCAATGTGGGCACCGACCTCAACCGCAACTGGAGCTACAACTGGGGTTGCTGTGGCGGCTCGTCCGGCACGACGAGCTCCGAGACGTACCGTGGTCCGTCCGCGTTCTCCGCACCCGAGACCCAGCGGCTGCGCGACTTCGTCAACAGCCGGGTCGTCGGTGGCGTGCAGCAGATCAAGGCCAACATCGACTTCCACACGTACTCCCAGCTGATCCTCTGGCCGTTCGGGTACACCACCGCCAACACGGCGCCCGGGCTCAACGCCGATCAGCAGGCCGTCTTCCAGACCATCGGGCAGCAGATGGCCGCCACCAACGGCTACACGCCGGAGCAGTCGTCCGACCTCTACATCACGGACGGCGACAGCATCGACTGGATGTGGGGCCAGCACGGCATCTGGGCGTACACCTTCGAGATGTACCCGGGCTCTGCCACCGGCGGCGGGTTCTACCCGCCCGACGAGGTCATCCCCGCGCAGACCTCGCGCAACCGTGAGGCGGTGCTGATCCTCTCCGAGTACGCCGACTGCCCCTACCGCGCCACCGGCATGCAGGGCACGTACTGCGGCACCGGCCCCGGCACCACGGTCTGGTCCGACACGCTGGAGACCGCGACCGGCTGGACGACCAACGCCAGCGGCACCGACACCGCCACGACCGGCACCTGGGCGCGGGGCGCGGCGCAGGCGACCACGTCGAGCGGCGCCAAGCAGCTGACCCCGTTCGCGGGCAGCAACGACCTCGCCACCGGCCTGTCCGCGGGCGCGGCCGCCGGCGACAACGACATCGACGGCGGCACCACCAGCGTGCGCTCGCCCGCCGTGACCCTGCCGTCGAGCGGGACGCTGTCGCTGTCGTTCGCCTGGTACCTCGCCCACGGCTCGAACGCGTCGTCGGCGGACTTCTTCCGGGTGAGCGTGGTGCACTCGGGCGGCACGACGGCTCTCCTGACCGTGGCCGGCGCGGCGACCAACCGCAACGGCGCCTGGGCGACCGCCAGCGCCAACCTGACCCCGTACGCGGGGCAGTCGGTCAGCATCCTGATCGAGGCAGCTGACGCATCCACCGCCAGCCTCGTCGAGGCGGGCGTCGACAACGTCACCATCACGGCGTCATAGCAGGTCACACCCGCCCGCCCCGCGGCTCCAGCGTGAGCCGCGGGGCGGGTAACGTGCTCCATGACCGCGCGTAGCGAAGCCGGTGTGACTCCGGTGCTGTCCCGCAACTGTGATGCCGCCCGCTTAAGTGAGGGAGGACAAGCCAGGTCGCCTGCGAACGGTCGCGAACCGCGCCTTCGAGGAGGGGCGCCTTCGCGGGCGGAGCGCGGCTCTTGTCGGCGAAGCACCAGATCCTCGACCGACAGGAGGACCCGATGAAGAGAGCCCTGGCAATCGTGGCCGCCGCGATGCTGCTGGCCGCATGCGCTGACAACACCGAGGAGCCGGCCGCGCCCACCACGAGTGCGCCGGCGTACCCGGTCACCGTCGGCAGCCTCACGCTCGACAAGCAGCCCCAGAAGATCGTCGTACTCTCACCCAGCGCCACCGAGATGCTCTTCGCGATCGGGGCGGGTGCGCAGGTGACCGCCGCCGACGACAACTCCAACTACCCGGCCGAGGCGCCCAAGTCGGACCTGTCCGGGTTCCAGCCGAACGCCGAGGCGATCGCCGCCAAGAGCCCCGACCTCGTCGTGCTCTCCAACGACACCAACAAGGTCGTCGACCAGCTCACCGCGCTCAAGATCCCCGTGTACCAGGCGCCCGCCGCCACCACGCTCGACGACACGTACAAGCAGCTCACCGAGCTGGGCACGCTCACGGGTCACCCCGACGAGGCCGCCGACGTGGTGCAGCGCATGAAGGACGACATCGCGAAGCTGGTCAGGGACGTGCCGCAGCGCTCCGAGAAGCTCAGCTACTACTACGAGCTGGACCCCACGTTCTACTCGGTGACCAGCAAGACGTTCATCGGCTCGCTCTTCTCGCTGGCCGGCCTGGAAAACATCGCCGACGGCTCCGACGCCGACGGTGCGAAGGGCGGATACCCGCAGCTTTCCGCCGAGGTGATCATCAAGGCGGATCCCGACCTGGTCTTCCTGGCCGACAGCAAGTGCTGCCAGCAGTCGGCCGACACGGTCAAGGCCCGCACCGGCTGGTCCGGCATCACGGCCGTCAAGAACAGCCAGGTCGTCGCCCTCGACGACGACGTAGCGTCCCGCTGGGGCCCGCGCGTCGTCGACCTCGTACGCGCCATCGTCGACGCGGTCAGCAAGATCCCCGCGTGAGTAGGCTCCGCGGGCTCTGGGTGTTGATCGGGCTGGGCGCGGTCCTGGTGGCGGGCGTCGCCGGGATCGCGTTCGGCCCGGTCAGCCTGCCACCCGGCAGCGTCGCGGCCGAACTGCTCAACCTCATCCCCGGCGTGCACATCGACAGCGGCCTCACCGAGCGCGAGATCGCGATCATCACCCAGATCCGCCTGCCGCGCGTGGTGCTCGGCCTTCTCGTGGGCGGGATGCTCGCCCTGGCCGGCGGCTGCTACCAGGGCGTGTTCCGCAATCCGCTCGCCGATCCTCACCTGCTCGGCGTGGCCGCCGGGGCCGGGCTCGCGGTCACCGCCGTCATCGCGCTCCGGGTCAGCACCGGCCGGTCCGGCGGCGACGTGACGTCCGGCCTGCCGATCACCACCCCGATCGCGGCGTTCATCGGTGCGCTCGGTGCGGTCGCGCTCACGTACCTGCTCGGCGTCGCCGGTGGTCGCGACCGCTCCACGGCCACGCTGATCCTCGCTGGCGTGGCCGTCTCCGCCTTCCTCGGCGCCGGCCAGACGTACCTCATGCAGCGCAACGTCGACGCCATCCGCGAGGTCTACTCGTGGCTGCTCGGCCGCCTCGCCACCGCCGGCTGGCACGACGTGTTGATCATCCTCCCGTACGCGATCATCACCAGCGCCGTCGTCCTGCTCTACCGGCGCGAACTCGACGTGCTCTCCGTCGGCGACGACGAAGCCAGCAGCCTGGGCCTCCACCCGCAACGCTCGCGATACGTGCTCCTCGCTGCCGCCAGCCTCGGCACCGCCGCCGCCGTCTCGGTGTCCGGCCTGATCGGGTTCGTCGGCATCATCGTGCCGCACACCATCCGACTGCTTTTCGGCGCCAGCTACCGCGTGATCCTGCCGCTTGCGGTCCTCTTCGGCGGCGCGTTCCTCACGCTCACCGACCTGGTCGCCCGCACCGTCGCGTCACCCGCCGAGATCCCCATCGGCGTGGTCACCGCCTTCCTGGGCGCCCCCTTCTTCGTACTAGTCCTCCGCACCACCCGCCGGGTAGCGCTCTGATGCTCCCGCCCCCCAGCCCTTCGGGCCCGCCCCCCTTGACAGCCGTCGAGGTGTCGGACCTCCACGTCGTGCTCGACGGCGCCACGATCCTGGCCGGCGTCGACCTGACGGTCGCCACCGGCGAATGGGTCACCGTCATCGGCCCCAATGGCGCCGGCAAATCGACCCTCTTGCGCGCCGTCGGCGGCCTCCTGCCAGCATCGGGGTCCATCTCCCTATTTGGTACGCCCACGGCCCGACTGCCTCGGCGACAGCGAGCCCGCATCGTGGCGACCGTGGCACAGTCTCCGGTCGTCCCACCCGGCATGGTCGTCTTCGACTACGTACTCTTGGGCCGCACCCCCTACATCCGCCCGCTCGGCCGCGAATCCGCCGCCGACCTGGCCGCCGTCGACGACGTCCTGCACCGCCTGGACCTGACCCGCTTCGCCGACCGCCACCTCACCACGCTCTCCGGCGGCGAACGCCAACGCGTCTTCCTGGCCCGCGCGCTAGCCCAGGGCGCCACCCTGCTGCTGCTCGACGAGCCCACGAGCGCCCTGGACATCGGCCACCAGCAGGAAGTACTCGAACTTGTCGACCAGCTCCGCCGCGACGATGGCCTGACAGTCCTGGCAACGATGCACGACCTCTCGGTTGCCGGCGAGTACGCCGACCGCCTGCTCCTCCTAGCCAACGGCCGAGTCGCCGCCACCGGCACCCCCACGGAAGTCCTAACCGAGCAACTCCTCACAAACCACTACGCCGCCACCGTCCGCGTCCTAGACACCCCCAACGGCCCCGTAGTAATCCCCATCCGCCCCACCTAGCCCACCCGCGCGGCCGCGCACTGCGCCGCCCGCGCCGCGCACTGCGCCGCCCGCGCCGCGCACTGCGCCGCCCGCGCCGCGCACTGCGCCGCCCGCGCCGCGCCGACGGCGCCCCTCTTCCGCCGATCAAGGGCGAATGCACGTGGTTCGATCGCGTTTCCGCGTGCGTTTGCCCTTGATCCACGCGGATGGCCTTGATCGACGCCGCTCACGGCGCGCTGTCCCGCGGCGCCCGCGCGCTGTCCCACGCGGCGCCCGCGCGTCCTCGCGCGCTGTCCCACGCGGCGCCCGCGCGTCCTCGCGCGCTGTCCCACGCGGCGCCCGCGCGGCCGACCGCCGTCGCGCGCCGTCACGCACGACAGGGCCACGCGGTGCGAGCATCGGCGCGGCGACCTTGCAGTTGTCGCGACGAAATGCCCGCTTTGGGCCATGACAACTGCAAGATCGCCGGGCTTGGGTGCCGCACTCCGACAGTGCAGGCGGCGGAGACGGCGGCAAAGCCGCCGTCTCCACCGGCGATCAAGGGCATTCGCATGGATCAAGGGCGAATACACGCGGAAAAGAGATCGAACCGCGTGCATTCGCCCTTGATCGACGGAAAGGGGGCGCGGGGGCGCGGGCGCGCGGGTGGGTTGCGCCTCGGGGATACCTTGATCCCCGAGGTGGTGAGCGTGACTCTCGTTCGCGAACCGGCGACGATCGCCCGGCGGCTTCCTGCGGTGCAGCGGCGTCTTCGCCGTACTCCCGGGCGGCTGGGACTGGCCATGGCCGTACTCATCGTGCTGGGCCTCGCCACGGGGCTGGCCGGCGCGATCGGGGTGCGCCAGCGCATCGACCTGATCAACGGAGCGACCGCCCGAAACGGCGAGCTGACCGTCGCCGCCCAGCGGCTGTACCGGGCGCTCTCCGACGCCGACGCCACGGCCGCGAGCGCGTTCCTTGCGGGTGGCGTCGAGCCGGCCGCGATGCGTGAGCGGTACCAGGCCGACATCGCCGACGCGGCCGCCGCCCTCTCGATCGTGTCGGGCGGACGGGCCGGCGGTGAGGAGGGCGACGCGGCGGTCGCCAAGATTGCCGCCCAGTTGCCGGTCTACACAGGACTTGTCGAGACGGCTCGGGTCTACAACCGCCAGGGCGTACCGATCGGCGGCGCCTACCTGCGTGAGGCGTCCGGCCTGATGCGGTCGAGCCTGCTGCCGGCGGCGCAGTCGCTGTACGAGGCGGTTTCGGAGGAGCTGGACGACGCGCGGGACAGTGCCGGAGCCTTCCCTTGGTTCGCCATTTTCCTCGGGCTGGTGACGATCGCCGCGCTCATTGTCGTGCAGCGGTACCTGACCCGGCGCACCAACCGAGTCTTCAACGTCGGGTTGCTGGCCGCCACGGGGGCGGCTGCCGTCCTGGTGATCTGGCTGGCGGTGTCGGCGGTACTGGCGGCTGGGCGGTTGGACGCGAGCCGCGACGAGGGCTCCGCGCAGGTGGCCCGGCTGGCGGGTGCGCGGATCGCGGCGTTGCAGGCCCGGGCCGACGAGGCGCACACGCTGGTGGCACGGGGCAACGGCGCGGCGTTCGAGAAGGACTACGTCGAGGTGATGCCGCGGGTCACCCAGCTTCTGGTACTGGACGGTGCCGACGACGCCACCCAGGCGTACGCGCGGGCGGCGGACGCCGAGGCGCAGAAGTGGCTGGAAGCGCACAAGGATCTGCGCGCGCTCGACGAAGGCGGCCAGTACGGAAACGCGGTGACCGCCGCGATCGGCACGGAGCCCACGTCGACGGCGAGCATCGCGGGGAAGCTCGACGCGCAGCTCGCTGAGGCGATCGAGCACAACGGGAAGACCTTCACTCGGGAGGTGGACAGTGCCGCCGGGGCGCTGACGGCAGCCGACATCGGGGTCGGGCTGCTGGCGGCCCTGCTGATCCTCGGCGCGGCTCTGGGCATCCAGCGGCGGCTGGCGGAGTACCGATGAAAGGCGCGATCGGTGCGGCTCTGGTGGCGGCGATGTTCCTCGCCGGCTGTACGACCGCCGAGGCGCTGCCGGAGGGTCGGGCCGACGGTGGCGCACCCCGCCCGGTCGACGCCAAGGACCCCGCGGTCATTCCCTCCGGTGCCGCCGCCCCGGCCGGCTCCTGCGACCCGCGTGCAAGCCTGCGGCCGTCAGGCGCGTTGCCGGCGGCGGGCCGGATGCCGGCGGGCTCGACGATGGCGCAGATCGTGAAGCGCGGCCGCTTGGTCGTCGGTGTCGACCAGAACAACTATCGCTTCGGGTACCGCGATCCGAAGACCGGCAACCTGGTGGGTTTCGAGATCGACCTGGCGTACGAGATCGCGGAGGCCATCTTCGGCGACCGCAACAAGGTGCAGTTCCGCACGGTCACGACGGCCGAGCGGGAGAAGGCGATCCAGGAAAACACCGTCGACATCGTCATCCGCAGCATGACGATGAACTGTGACCGGTGGCAGCGGGTGGCGTTCTCCACTGAGTACTTCAGCGCGGGCCAGGCGATCCTGGTGGCGAAGGGCTCGGCGATCAAAGGGCTGAAGGATCTCACCGGACAGAAGGTGTGCGCGGCCACGGGCAGCACGTCGATCCGCAACATCGCGGCGAAGGCGCCACAAGCGAAACCGGTATCGGGCGCCGACGCCCTCGATTGCCTGGTGATGCTCCAGCAGAACCAGGTCGCCGCGGTCTCCACCGACGACGCGATCCTGGCCGGGTTCGCGGCGCAGGACCCGAGCACGGTCGTACTGCCGGAGCGGTTCACCGAGGAGCCGTACGGCATGGCGATGAAGAAGGAGTCGACCGACCTGGTGCGCTTCGTCAACGGCGTCCTCGAAGGACTGCGCGCCGACGGCACCTGGACCCGGCTCTACAACAAGTGGCTCTCCGCGCTGGGCAGCACGCCGCAGCCGCCCGCCGCCCGATACCAGGACTGAGCAATGGTTTCGCCGCCGATGAGCCGCGACGAGGTGGATTTCGCCATCGTCGGGCTGGTGGCCGCGCATGACCGGATCTCGGCAGCGATGTACACAGTGGACGCTCATCCGGGACTTGTCGTGTTGCGCCGCAACGATCTGCGGGGTACGACGCAGGCGGTGGCCGCCGAGACGCTGCCGCGTGTCGACACGCTGTGGTCGCAGTTCAGTGCGTTGAGGTCGGTGCTCGACCGGGTGAAGGCGGTACGGGCCGAGCGGTCCCGCCCGGGCGACGAGGAGCTGCAGGAGCTGACCATCCTGTTGCGTGGCCCGGTGCTGCCGTTGGGACCGGACGGCATGGTGGTCGAGGATCCGCTCGCCGGTCCGCCTCCGAACTGGGTGACCACGATGGGACTCGCCCAGGAGCTGGAGCGGGCCAGCGCCGAGGTCACCGACACGCTCGACGACGTGCAGACCGCGCAGGCCGAGACGGCCCACCGGTTCGAGCCGGTGAGCAAGGCGCTGGAGCAGGCCAGGCAGGTGGCGGATGTGCTCGGGTACGCCACCACGGGGTCCGATGTGGAGCGGCTGGACGTACGGCTGGCGGAGGCGACGTTCGCCGCTATGCGTGACCCGCTGGATCCGGTCGGTCCGGCGGCCGACCTGGTGCGCGATGTGGACGGGTTGGCGGCGAAGCTGGCCGACTACAGCCGGCTCCGCGACGCGTATCCGGAACGCATCCGGCGGCTGAAGGCAGCCCTCGACGAGGTGGCCAACGCCGAGGCGGTCGCGGCGGCGGCGTACTCGATAGCCCTTGAAAAGATCGCGAACCCGGGCTTGCCGGCGGCGCCCGACGCGGTCCCGGCCTTGCGCGCCCATATCGCGCAGCTCGACCAGCTCCACCGCGAGCAGCGGTGGCCGCGGCTGGCCGATGAGCTGTCCATCGTGGAGCGTTCGGTGACGGCGGCTCGCGAGCGGGCCGCGCACCTGCACCAGGCGGCCGATGGCCTTATGCAACGCCGGGCCGAGCTGCGCGGCCGGCTCGACGCCTACCGGGCTCGTACCGGACGGATGGCGCTGGCCGAGCACGCGCAGCTTTCGGAGCTGCATCGGGCCGCGCAGGAGCTGTTGTACACGAGCCCGTGCGACCTGCCGGCCGCAACCCGCGCGGTGGTTGCCTACCAGCGTTACCTCAACGAACTCACGGAGAGGGGACACCGATGAGGTGTGTCCGGGCCGACTGTCCCGGGTCGTACGGACCGGAGGGCTACTGCGACGAGTGCGGGCGCAAGAAGCCCGACAAGCCGCTGGCGAGCGTGCCGTCGGCCGCGTCTCCCGCGTCCGTGCCGTCTGTCGCCACGGTGAGTGCCGGGTCGACGCGCGCCAGCTCGGGCCGCACGCGTGGTTCTTCGCGTGGTGGGCTCGGCGCCGGTCTGATCGACATCGCTCGGGTGCCGTTGCGCGACCCCGCGACCGCGGTCATGCAGGACCCGAAGGTGGCCGAGGGCCGGCGGTACTGCGCGAAGTGCAACGAGGCGGTCGGGCGCGGCAAGGACGGAAAGCCCGGCCGCGTCGAGGGATTCTGCCCCAGCTGCGGCACACCGTTCTCGTTCGTGCCCCGCCTGCACCCCGGCGACATCGTCAACGACCGGTACGAGATGCTCGGCGCCCTGGCCTATGGCGGGTTGGGCTGGATCTACCTGGCCCGCGACCGCAACGTCGGCGACGCGGTCACTGAGCGATGGGTTGTCCTCAAGGGACTCATCAACACCGGTGACGCCGACGCGATGGCCTCCGCGGTGACCGAGCGGCGATTCCTGGTCGAGATGGACCACCCGAACATCGTGAAGATCTTCGACTTCGTCCAGCACCCGGATCCGAAGACCGGTGAGCTGATCGGGTACATCGTGATGGAGTATGTCGGCGGCCATTCGCTGCGCGACATCCTGGTGGCGCGGCGGGCCGAGGGTGCCCGGGTGCTGCCGCTGGCAGAGGTCATCGCGTACGGCGTCGAGATCCTGCCGGCCCTTGGCTACCTGCACGACCGGGGCCTCATCTTCTGCGACTTCAAGCCAGACAACGTGATCCACGCCGAGGAACAGCTCAAGCTCATCGACCTCGGCGGTGTGCGGCGGGCCGACGACGACGTGAGCGCGGTGTACGGCACGCCCGGATACCAGGCGCCGGAGGTGGCGGAGCTGGGTCCGTCGGTCGCCTCGGACATCTACACCGTCGGGCGGTCGCTGGCGGTACTGAGCTTCGAGTTCCGCGGGTTCTCCACCACGTACGCCCACGAGCTCCCGAAGGATGTGCCGCTGCTGGCGCAGGAGGAGTCGTACCACCGGCTGCTGCGCAGGGCCACGCACAAGGATCGCGACAGGCGCTTCCAGTCGGCGGCCGAGTTGAGCGAGCAACTGCTCGGCGTGCTGCGCGAGGTGGTTTCGGCGACAGACGGCATCGCGCGGCCGACGCTGTCCCGGCAGTTCACGCCGGAGCGGCGCGCATTCGGCACGGGGGCGGGCGAGGTCGGCGAAGAGACGGTCGCTGAGCTGCGTCCGTCCGATGTGGCCGCCGGGCTGCCGCTGCCGCAGGTCGACGTGCTCGACCCGGGCGCTGGTTTCCTTGCCACGTTGAGCGTCGCCGACCCAGCGGAGGCGGTGAAGCAGCTGGAGGCGGCACCGATGTCCAGTGTGGAGATAGTGCTCCGGCTGGTGCGGGCCCGCATCGAGAGCGGCGACCTGGCGGGCGCGAAGGCTGGGCTGGACGAGTTGGCCGCGACCGACCCGTTCGACTGGCGCATCGACTGGTACCGGGGCATCGCCGCGCTGGCGGGAGACAACGCCGCCGAGGCGCGGGTGTCGTTCGACGCCGTCTACGACGAGTTGCCCGGTGAGCCGGCCGCACGGCTGGCGCTGGCCGCCGCGGTCGAGTGCACGGGCGACGTGGACGCTGCCGCCAAGCTCTACGAGCGGGTCTGGCGCGTGGATCGCGGGTACATCAGCGCCGCCTTCGGACTCGCCCGTATCCGCCTGGCGGCGGGTGACCGTGCCGGCGCGCTCTCGGTGCTCGACCAGGTGCCCGACAGCTCCAGCCTGCACATCGCCGCGCAGGTGGCGGGCGTGCGTGCCAGCCTCAGAGCCGAGGCGCACGCGCTCAAGCACGACGACCTGGTCTCCGCGTCCGGCCGGCTGGAACGGATCACGCTGGACGTCGAGCGCCGCGCCCGGCTCGCCGTGGAGATGCTGGAGGCGGCACTGGGCTGGATCAACGGGTCGAGGCTTCCGGGGCACCGGCTGCCACCGGGCGCCAAGGTACTGGGCCACGAGTTGAGCGAGCGCGGGCTGCGCCTGGGGCTGGAGCAGGCGTACCGGGCGATGGCTCAGCTCGCGCAGGACCCCGATACGCGCATCGCGCTCGTCGACCGCGCCAACGCCGTCCGCCCGAGGACGCTCACGTGAGGGCCTGTCCCGAGCACGGCCCGCCGAGCGAGGCGGACCACCGGTTCTGCGAGGTTTGCGGGCGCAACCTCGACACCGGTGAGCCGCCGCGCGTGGAGGTGCCGACGGTGTGGGTGTCGTCGCGCGCGTCGGGTACGGCGTGTGGCGGTTGTGGTGAAACGTTCGCGACTTCCCAGGCGTACTGCGACCACTGTGGACGCCGCCGTTCGGTGGGGCGCGACCACGCGGAGCTGGACCTGGGCACCGTCGCCGCCGTGACCGACAAGGGCCGGCGGCGCCGCCGCAACGAGGACGCGGTCGTGGTGGGCCGGTCGGCCGGGCTCAACCTGGCCGTGGTGTGCGATGGCGTGTCCACATCGACCCGTTCCGACGCGGCCTCGCACGACGCCTCTGAGGCGGGACTCACGTCACTGCTGGCGGATCTGAGCCGGGGCGCCGACCCGGCGAAGGCCACTGTGGAGGCTGCCCGGGCCGCTGCCGCCGCCGCGCGGGCTGTCGCCGAGGCGAGCGACGGCGACGCGCCACCGAGCTGTACCTACGTCTCCGGCGTCGTGACACCGGAAGGCGTGACGGTGGGCTGGATCGGTGACAGCCGGGCGTACTGGCTCGGTTCCGACGCCGCCGGAATGACCATCGACGATTCGATGGCGGCTCTGATCGCCGCCGGCCGCCCGTTGCCGCTCGCACTCGAACCCGACCCGGAGTCGCGGGCGCTGATCCGTTGGCTGGGAGCCGATTCCGGCGATCCGGAGGCGCAGGTGATGTCGCTGCGCCCGACCGGACCGGGTCACCTGCTGCTCTGCTCCGACGGCCTGCACCACTACCTGTCCGACCCGGCGGCGCTGGCCGAAGCGATCGCGGGCCGGTCACCGATCGACGCCGCCCGCCACCTCACCACCGTCGCGCTGGACGGCGGCGGTCACGACAACATCGCGATCGCACTGCTCGCCTTCCCACCCCCAGGAGGACCCCTGCCATGACCGCGCAGTTCTCGGCCGAGATCGATCAGAACGAATACCTGCCTGAGGGTGGCCGAGTGGTCGACGCCATCATCACCGTGACCGCGCAGGGCGGCGACCTGCGCGACAACTCGCAGCCGCTCACCGCTGCCGAGGTCATCATGGTCGACGTCTCCGGCTCGATGAGCATGCCGGCCAAGAAGATCGCCGAGGCGAAGAAGGCCACCGCGGTCGCGATCGACACGCTGCGGGACGGTGTCGCTTTCGCGGTCATCGCGGGCACGGCCGGTGCTCACATGGTGTATCCCGGCGACGCGAAGATGGTGCCGGCGTCGGCGCAGACCAAGGCGGAGGCCAAGGCCGCCGTCCAGCGACTGCGCGCCGACGGTGGCACCGCCATCGGCCGCTGGCTGGACCTCGCCAACTACCTCTTCGCGGGCCAGCAGGCCGAGGTCAAACACGCCATCCTGCTCACCGACGGCCAGAACCAGCACGAGAGCCCGGAAGACTTCCAGCGGGTACTGGACGCGTGCGAGGGCAAGTTCGTGTGCGACAGCCGGGGTGTCGGCGAAGACTGGGTGGCTCGCGAGCTGCGGCTGATCGCCTCGACGCTGCTCGGCACGGCCGACGGCCTCGAAGACCCGGCGGAACTGCCCGCCGCGTTCCAGGCGATGACGGAGGGCGCGATGGGCAAGGCGGTCGCCGACGTGTCGCTGCGCGTGTGGTCGCCGGCCGGCTCGACGATCAAGTTCGTCAAGCAGGTGTACCCGCAGGTGGAAGACCTGACCGCCCGGCGCACCGAGGTGAGCGGCCGGATCGGCGACTACCCGACCGGCGCGTGGGGTGCGGAGAGCCGCGACTACCACGTCTCGATCGAGGTCGAGCCAGACGTGGTCGGCGAAGAGGTGCTCGCGGCCCGGGTCAGCCTGGTCAGCGGCGGTCAGGTGCTCACCGAGAAGCTGGTACTGGCGCGCTGGACCGACGACACCGCGCTCTCCACGAAGATCAACCCGCAGGTCGCTCACTACACGGGCCAGGCCGAGCTGGCGGCGGTCATCCAGGAAGGGCTCGAGGCCCGCGACGCGGGCGACATCGAGACCGCGACCGCCAAGCTGGGACGCGCGGTGCAGATCGCCAACGAGTCCGGCCACGAGGGAACCGCCAAGCTGCTCGCCCGCGTGGTAGACGTGGTCGACGCGCCGGCCGGCACGGTACGGCTGAAGAAGCAGGTGTCCGGTGTGGACGCCGAGCTGACGAACGTGCGGTCGACGGTGACGGTGCGGGTGAAGAAGAAGCAGGAGGAGGGCTGATGGCGACCTGTCCCAAGGGCCACGAGTCCGGCACCGCCGACTACTGCGACGTGTGCGGTGCCCGGATGGGCGGCGCGCCGGCGTCGGCTTCGCCGGCTGCCGCGCCGGCTTCCGCGCCGGACGCCAAGACCTGCCCCGTGTGCGGGTCCTCGCAGACCGGACGGTTCTGCGAGGAGGACGGATACGACTTCCTGCTGGCGCCGCCGGTTGGCGCACCGCCTGCTTCGACGCCCGCGCCGCCACCGGTTTCGGCGCCGCCCGCACCGGCCGGTGTGTGGCAGGTTGCCGTCCGCGCCGACTCCACGTACTTCGAGGTCGTCAAGGCGATGGGCGGCGAAGACGCGGGCTCGCTGGCATTCCCGCGCTTCGCGCCCGAGCGCCGCTTCCAGCTCTCCGGCGAGCAGATGGTCATCGGCCGGCGCAGCCGTTCGCGCGGCGTCAACCCGGACATCGACCTGACCGGGCCGCCAGAAGACCCGGGCGTTTCCCACATGCACGCGCTGCTGGTCGCGCAGCCCGACGGCTGGGCCGTCGTCGATCTGGAGTCCGCGAACGGCACGTACCTGAACGACCCGGCATCGGACCCGCTGGACCCGAACGTCCCGCATCCGCTCAAGAGCGGCGACACGATCTACGTAGGCGCCTGGACAGCCCTGTCGATCTCCTCATGATCAGGGCGTCCCTCAAGTCGCTAGAGCAACTTCAGGGACGCCCTGATCACTACATGGAGGGGTTACGCGATCGGGGTGATGTCGCGGCGGCGGCGAAGCACCAGGAGCGCGGCACCACCGGCGACGAGCGCGGCACCGAAGATCACGATGCCCGCCACTCCGGCGCCGGTGATCGGCAGGTCGCCCGAGCCGCCACCGCCGGCGCCCGGCGTGGTGCCCGGGGTCGCGCTGCCCGACGTGTCGGGGGAGACCGACGCCGATGGCGAGGGGCTCGCCGGCGGCGTGGGCGTCGACGTGCTGTTGCCCTTGGCCGCGCACGTGTGCGTCAGGTTGAACTGGTCCTGCGGCGACGTGCCGGTGATCTCCGCGGTGGCGCCGGTCAGCGTCCAGCCGGCCGCGGTGGCGATCCACGCCTTGCTGGTGCCCTTGTCATCGACGATCGCGCCGCCGTCGGTCGGGATCGTGCGGGTGACCGTGCCCCCCGACGTGCTGAACGTCGCGGTCACCGACACGAAATCGCCCGAGTTGCCGGGCAGGACGAAGACCCAGACGTCCTTGTCGGCGAACGGGCCACCCCCGAAGTCGCACCCCTGCTCGTAGTCGGCGGCCGTGGTGGGCACGTTGCCCGGGTTGATCGGGATCGTCGTAGCCGCCAGCGCGGGTGATGCCGCACTCAGCCCCACCGCGAGCGCCGCGCCGGCAATTGTGGCCAGGCGCACGAGCAAGCGTCCCCCCATTGTCTCTGTCCCCTCTTAAGGTTGTGCACAGGTTCGAGGCACGATCGCAGCAGGTCAGGCACGTCGCCGTGAACCCGCGAGCGGCCTGATCGCCATGGGCGCGCAGACGCATGTCGCCAACCAACGGCCACTTTTCGTGATCATGGCCGATTTTGGGTAACGGGCTCCTTCTGTACTTGAGTCCGACGGGCTCAAGTAAGCCGATCCTTCCCTGGTGGCGGGCCTGAAGGAAGGGTGTAGCCTGCTGGCTCGGCGCTATCCAGACGCGACGGGATCGATGCTTTGGACGACGAAGAACTCGCGAGGGCTCTAGCGGCCGCTGTGCGAGGTGACGCGGCGGCCTTCGCGGCGTTGTGGCACGCCCTGCAGCCGGCGCTGCTGCGGTACCTGCGGGTCATCGTGGGCGAGGCGGCCGAAGACGTGGCCTCTGAGACGTGGCTCCAGGCCGCGCGTGACCTGCGGGCGTTCGCGGGCGAGCCGCCCGCGTTCCGGGTCTGGCTCTTCCGCATCGCGCGCCACCGCGCGATCGACGAGCGCCGCCGCGCCCGCCGCCGCCCGGAGGAGCCGCAGGACCTGACCGACCAGGACATCGCGGGCAGCGCGCCCGACGCGGCGGCCGAGGTCATCCAGCGGTCCGACACCGACTGGGCGCTCAGCGTCATCGCGTCGCTGCCCAAAGACCAGGCCGAGGCGGTCACCCTGCGCGTGGTGGCGGGCCTCGACGTGGCGCAGACGGCACAGGTACTGGGCAAACGCCCCGGCGCGGTGCGGATCGCCGCGATGCGGGGGCTGCGGCGGCTGGCCGGTCACGCGGAGGTCCAGGCGAGGCGGGCGGCGATCCGGCCCTCCCTCGGCCTGAACTCGGCCCGGCCGGAAGGGGTGTAACGCCGTGGGCCTGTGGGACGCCCTTTTGGGCAAGATGTTGATCGCACGAAAGCGCCGGATCGGGTCCCGCGAGGCGGAGCAGATGCTCTCCGCACCGGGCTCGAATCCCGCGCACCCCGAATTGAGCTACCTGCTCGCCGCGGCGGCGGCCCCGCCCCGCTCCGACGAGCTGGTCGGCCTGGCCGCGGCGGTCGCCGCGTACGAGCGGGCCGGTCTCACGGCCGGTGAGACCGCCGTGCCGGCCGCGCGCCGCTCCTGGCTGACCCGGTCGATCGCCGTCAAGGCGGCCGCGGGCACAGCCGTCCTGCTGTTCGGTGGCACCGCACTGGCCGCCGAGACCGGCAACCTGCCAGACGCCGCCCAGAAGCACGCCCACGACCTGTTCTCGGGGCTGGGAGTGCCGCCCGCCGGCCGCGCCAGCGCCACCCCGACACCGGCTGGCCCAGCGTCCGCGCTGCCCACTCCGGCGCCCAGCCCGAGCAACCACGGCCGCACCATCAGCCCTTCCAGCCCGGCGACACTCGGGCTGTGCCGGGCCTGGGATGCCAGCGAGAAGAACCCGACCGGCAAGAAGATGGCGTCGGAGGCGTTCGAGGACCTGTCTCGGGCGGCCGGTGGCGAGGCGAACATCGCCGAGTTCTGCGCACCTCTGCTCGACGCCGGCCCAGCCGAAAACGGGCAGGGCCCGCCGTCCGCCAAGCCCAGCCATCCCAATGAAGGCAAGGGGCGCGGGCGCCCCACGACGACTCCGCACCAGAAGGGGTAAAGGGGCACCCCTCTGTGGCCGGTTTCGCAACCTCCCCCAGATCTGCGAAGCCAGCCAGGCACCCCGGTGTGGGCCGCACGCACCCGCACCGGGGTGCCACCCCGTCCTCGATACCGCGCGAACAAAGCGATGGGCGATGCACGTACGCAGACGGAGAACTGACCCGGTCTTCGTTGACCGCACCGGCCGCCGGCGCCGCGTCTTTCTCATCGCCGGCCTGGCGAGCGGTGCCGCGCTGGCCCTGGCGACCCTCGTACTGATCGCCGGGTTCACCGGCACCGGCCCGGGGCGCCTGCCGTTGCTACCCGAATCGGCCGGCGAGCAGCTGCGGGCGCCGGTCGCCACCGTGAAACCGCCCGAGGCTCCGCGAACGATCCCGTCGCCTTCGGAGTCGGCCGCCGCACCGCGACCGACCCGGACGGGTACGCCCGCGCCGGCGACCACCACTCAGGTGGCGCCGAGCCCCAGCAAGACCAACCACCGCAACGTGCCGACGCACACTCCCGGTGGCAAGCCCACCAAGCGCGCGTAGATGTCGAGGCACATCGAGCGGCGCGAGCCCAAAGCACACTGGCTCCTGCTGTCTCTTTTCACGCTCGTCCTGCTGGCCGGCCTGTGTCTCAACGGGTACGTGTCCAATGTGCGCGGTGAGGGTGCCGGCCAGCCCGCGGCGGGCGCCAGCGGTGGCGCGGTACCCGCCGAGGTGACCGAGGGTGGCCCGGTCCAGCGGGTCGGGGCTGACTCGTCGGTCAGTACGCGGGCGATGCCCGCCAAGACGATCGCGCTCACCTTCGACGACGGCCCGGACCCGCGCTGGACGCCGCGGATCCTCGACGTGCTGGCGAAGTACGGCGCGCACGGCACCTTCTTCCAGACCGGTGCGCAGGTCAACCGGCACCCCGAACTCGCACGCCGGGTGGTCGACGAAGGCCACGAGATCGGGGCGCACACGTTCGTGCACGCTGACCTGAGCGCCCTGCCGTCGTGGCGGCGTGGCATGGAGATGACGCTCACCAGCAACGCGATCGCGGCCGCCACCGGTCACGTGCCGGTACTGATGCGCCCGCCGTACTCGTCCGAACCCGACGCCGTCGACGGTGCCGCGTTCGCCGCCATGCGACAGGCCGGCGCGGACGGATACCTGGTCGTACTGGCCGACCGCGACACGGAAGACTGGCGGCGCCCCGGTGTGGAAGCTATCGTGGCGGCCGCCCAGCCGGCGAAGGGCGCCGGTGCCGTGGTGATGCTGCACGACTCCGGTGGCGACCGCGCGCAGACCGTCGCCGCGCTCGACGTACTGATCCCCCGGCTGCAAAGCCAGGGTTACCGCTTCACCACCGTCTCGGAAGGGCTCAAGCTCGCCGCTCCGCCGGCCGCCTCGGCGGGCCAGCGGTGGCGCGGCCAGGCGCTGCGGTGGGCGCAGGCGGGCGGTGCCGGCCTCGACCGCGTGCTCGGCGCCTTCATGCTGGCGGCGGTCGTGCTCGGCCTGCTGCGCCTGCTCATCCAGCTCGTGTGTGCGCGGATCCACGTGCGCCGGGTACGCCGGCAGTCCCGCCAGCCGCTCCAGTACCTGGGCCCGGTGTCGGTGATCGTGCCGGCGTACAACGAGTCGGCGAACATCGAGGCCACCGTGCGGTCCCTGGTGGCCAGCGACTACCCGAGGCTCGAAGTGATCGTGGTCGACGACGGGTCGACCGACGGCACCGCCGATGTCGTGGAGCGGCTGCGGCTCCCGGGCGTCTTCGTCATCCGGCAGGCCAACGCCGGCAAGCCCGCCGCGCTCAACACCGGTATCGCCCACGCGCGCGGCGACCTGCTGGTGATGGTCGACGGTGACACCGTTTTCGAACCGGACGCGGTGGGCCGGCTAGTGCAGCCCTTGCGAGACCCGGATGTCGGCGCGGTCTCCGGAAACACCAAGGTGGCCAACCGGCGCGGGCTGCTGGGGCGCTGGCAGCACCTCGAATACGTCATCGGCTTCAACCTCGACCGGCGGATGTTCGACGTGCTGCGGTGTATGCCCACCGTGCCCGGCGCGATCGGCGCGTTCCGCCGCGACGCTGTGCGCGACGTGCGGGGCGTGTCGTCCGAGACGCTCGCCGAGGACACCGACTTCACGATGGCGCTGATCCGGGCCGGCTGGCGGGTGGTGTA
This sequence comes from Phytohabitans aurantiacus, assembly GCF_027923225.1. GTDB lineage: Bacteria > Actinomycetota > Actinomycetes > Mycobacteriales > Micromonosporaceae > Phytohabitans > Phytohabitans aurantiacus. Next base: position 67,090 of record NZ_BSDI01000001.1, on the reverse strand, counting down.
CACGCCGGACGCGATCGCCTGGACCGAGGCGCCCGCCTCGCTGAGGCAGCTGTGGCGGCAGCGGTACCGGTGGTGCTACGGCACGATGCAGGCGATGTGGAAGCACCGCAGGGCGTTGGTGCAGGGTGGCGCCGCGGGTCGGCTGGGCCGGCGTGGCCTGTCGTACCTGCTGCTCTTCCAGGTGCTGCTGCCGCTGTGCGCCTGCATGGTCGACGTGTACGGCCTGTACGGGCTGCTCTTCCTGCCGCCCGCCAAGGTGGCCGCGGTGTGGCTCGGCTTCACGGTCATGCAGGCTCTGGTCGCCGGGTACGCCCTGCGGCTGGACCGGGAGCGCTACGGCCCACTGTGGAGCCTCCCGTTCCAGCAGGTCGTCTACCGCCAGCTCATGTACCTGGTGGTGTTCCAGTCGGCGGTGATGGCTCTGCTGGGCGGTCGGCTGCGCTGGCACCGCATAGTGCGCATCGGCGCCGCCACCGAGCACGCGGCCGCTACCCGTCCTTAGGAGTGGCCGCACCGCGGATGGACGCGTCGATCAGCTCGACGGGGTGGACGATCGGTGTGCCGTCCGATGTGAACCGTCCGATCTGGAGCAGGCAGCCCGCGTTGGCGGTGGCGATGACGTCTGGCTTCACCGAGGCGAGGTTCGCCGCTTTCCGCTTGCCCAACTCTTCGGCGGTCTCGGGCTGTAACAGGTTGTAGACGCCGGCCGAGCCGCAGCAGATCTGCGCCTCGGGGACGTCGACCAGCTCGACACCGGGGATCGCGGCGAGCACCTGGCGCGGCTGTGCGGTGATTCGCTGCGCGTTGGCCAGGTGGCAGGCGTCGTGGTACGCCACTCTCGCCTCGACGGGATGCCGGGGCGCCACCGGAGGCAACTCCGCCAGTACCTCGGTCACGTCGCGGACCTTGGCGGCGAAGGCGGCGGCCCGTTCGCGGTACGCCGGATCGTCGCTCAGCAACTCGCCGTACTCCTTCATCGTCGAGCCACAGCCGGCCACGTTGACCACGATCGCGTCGTACCCGTCGCCGAACGCGTCGATCGTGCGCCGCGCGAACCGGCGCGCCTCCTCGTCGCGTCCACTGTGCAGGCTGAGCGCCCCGCAGCAGCCCTGCCCCCGCGGCGCGACCACCTCGTAGCCCTCGGCGGCCAGTACGCGAATCGTGGCGGCGTTGACCTTGGCGAAGAACACCCGCTGGGCGCAGCCGGTGAGCAGCGCGACCCGCCGCCGCGCCGACCCCGATGGCAGCGTCGCCCGTGGTGTACGCGCGAACAGATCGCGTACCCGGACCGGTGGCAGCAGCGACTCCAGCGCCCGTACCCGCGCCGGCAGCCGCTTGAGCAGGCGCGTGGGGCGGATGCCGATGCGTTGGTAGAGCACGCCGAACACGGCCGCGACCCGCAGCCGGCGCGGGTACGGGAAGAGGCCGAACACCGATCGCCGAAACAGCCGCTCCCCAAGAGAGCGGGGCGCCTCCTGCTCGATGCGAGGGCGGGCGGCCTCGATCAGCAGGTTGTACTGGACGCCCGATGGGCACGCCGGTACGCAGGCGAGGCAGCCGAGGCACGAGTCGATGTGTTCGGTGAAGGCGCCACCGATGGGGGTTTCACCCCGTTCGGCGAGACTCATCAGGTAGATCCGCCCACGCGGCGACTCGGCCTCGTCACCGCTGACCGCGTACGTCGGGCAGGTGGGTAGGCAGAAGCCACAGTGGACACACACGTCGAGCAGCTCGCGCTTCACGCCCCACCTCCCTAGAACCACGGTGCGAAGCGGCCGACGCCCAGCCGCCCCGCCGGATCGAACTGTTGCTTGACCGCTCGCATCAGCGGTACCGACGCGTGCGGGCGCCCCCACGCCGGCAGGTCGGAGCCGGGCGGACGGCGGCAGAGCGTCACGTGCTCGAACTCGGCTCGCAGCCGCTCGACCTCCGCCGCGCCCGCCACCGCCACGGTGTGCACGCCGACCGCCACGCTGCTGGTGACGCGGGTCGCGTGCTTGGCGACGTACGGGAACTGGTCGGGGCGGGTGCCGCAGCGCACCACGGTCGGCTCGTCGCTCACCTCGGAGACGCGCCGCCAGGCTTCGGCCTCTTCCGTTGGGTCGAGCACCGTGCCAGCACTGTGGAGCAGCGTGGCCGAGGCTCTACGCTCCACACTGGACGGGCCGCCCTCGTACCGCGCGAGCAGACTGCCGTCGCACCACTCCAGCGCCACCGGTTCGAGCCGCGCCGCGAGCACCCGGCCGACCGCGTCGAGCGCCTCGACGGCGTCGCAGGGCAGGGCAACGGTGCGGGTGGCCGGTGGCAGCGGATGCACCCGCAGGACCACCTCGGCGAGCACCCCGAGCGTGCCGAACGAGCCGCAGAACAGCTTCCCCAGGTCGTACCCGGCCACGTTCTTGATGACGTGCCCGCCCGAGCGCGCCACCGTGCCGTCGGCCAGTACCACGGTCACGCCGATGACCAGGTCGCGCGGACCGCCGTGGCTGTGCCGCAACGGGCCCGAGTCGGCGGTCGCCACCAGTCCACCGACCGTCCCTCCGGCCGGTACCCGGGCGGCGTCCAGCGCGATCCGCTGGCCGTGCGATGCCAGCTCGGCCTGGAGCCACGCCAGGGGCGTGCCGGCGCGGACCGCGACCGTCATGTCGTCCGGGTTGTAGGTAGTGATCCCGGCCAGGCCGGTGGTCTCGATCCTGGCGGCGTCGGGAGAGGGCGTACCGGCCCACCCCGCGGCCGTGCCGGCGCCGCACACGAGGAGCGGGCCGTCCGTGTCGCGGACCGCGTCTCGCAGCTCCGCCAGCGTCGCCGGTCTCATAGGCGCTCGATCACCCCGGCCGACTCCAGCGGATGCGGGCGGTACGGCCCGGGGCGCTCACCGCACAGCCGAGGCGTCGGGAAGATCTTGCCGGGATTGCACAGCCCCGCCGGGTCGAACGCGGCCCGCAGCCGTTGCATCGTCTCCAGGTCGTCGGTCGAGAACATGCGCGGCATCGAGCACGCCTTGTCGGTGCCGATGCCGTGCTCACCGGAGAGCGAACCGCCCAGCTCGACGCACAGCTCCGCGATCCCGGACGAGAGCGCCTCGGCCCGCTCGTGCTCGCCGGCCGCCTCGCTGTAGAGCACCAGCGGGTGCAGGTTGCCGTCACCGGCGTGGAAGACGTTCGCCACCCGCAGCCCGGCCTCATCGGCCATCGCGGCGATCCGGGCCAGTGCCTCGCCCAGCCGGGTACGCGGTACGACGCCGTCCTGCACGAAGTAGTTCGGGCTCAGGCGGCCAACCGCCGCGAACGCCGCCTTCCGCCCGCGCCAGAACCGGGCCCGCTGCTCCGCGTCGCGCGCGATCGTGACCCGGGTCGCCGCCGTGCACACGGCCGTCACCTCGGCGAATCGCTCTTCCACCTCGTCGGCCGGACCATCGAGCTCGATGATGAGCACCGCCGCGGTATCGGGGTCGAAGCCAGCGTCGACCGCCTCGTTGACCGCCTCGATCGCCAGGTTGTCCATCATCTCGATCGCGGCCGGCACGATGCCCGCGGCGATCACGGCGGTGACCGCCGCACCCGCGGTCTCGGTCGAGTCGAAGTCGGCCGCCAGCGTGCGTACCGTCGCGGGCGTGTGCAGCAGCCGCACCACGACCGCGGTGACCACGCCCAGCGTGCCCTCACTGCCTACGAACGCGCCCAGCAGGTCGAACCCGGCTTGATGCGGCGCGTCGCCGCCGAGCCGCGTCTGTGTGCCGTCGGGGAGCACCACGTCGACGGCGAGCACGTGGTTGGCCGTGAACCCGTACTTGAGGCAGTGGGCGCCGCCCGAGTTTTCCGCGACGTTGCCGCCGATCGTGCACACCTGCTGGCTGGACGGGTCCGGCGCGTAGTACAGCCCGTAGGCGGCGGCCGCCTTGCTGATGTCGAGATTGGTCACGCCGGGCTGCACGACGGCTCGCCGGTTGGCTGGATCGACCTCGATGATCCGCCGCAACCGCTGGAGCGAGATGACGACGCCGTCGGCGGTGGGCAGCGCGCCTCCGGACAGCCCGGTGCCCGCGCCCCGGGCCACGAACGGCACCCCGTGCTCGGCACACGCGCGCACGGCGGTGGCCACATCGTCGGCGTCGCGGGGGAGGACGACCAGGGCAGGCACGACCCGGTATCCGGTCAGCGCGTCGCACTCGTACGTGCGCAGGTGCGCCGGGTCGTCGATCACACCGTCGCGGCCGAGATCGGCGACGAGCTTGTCTCGCAGGTCCGTCAGCGCCATGCTGGCCTCCCAGCCAGACGCTAACACCTCACCGGTACGGCAACCCGACGTAGTTTTCGGCCAGGCTGGTCGCGGCGGCCGTCGAGCTCGCGGTGTACCGGAGCTGCGAGAGCTGGAGCCGGCGCTGGAAGTCGTCCGCGCCGGGTGCCTGGTGCAGCATCGACGTCATCCACCAGGAGAAGTGCTGGGCCCGCCAGACCCGCCGCAGGCAGGTGTCGCTGTACCCGTCGAGCAGGTCCGTGCGCCCCTCGCCGAAGTACCGGCCCAGCGCCTCCGCGAGCACCCAGACGTCGTGGATGGCGAGGTTCATGCCCTTGGCTCCGGTGGGCGGCACGATGTGGGCGGCATCGCCAGCCAGGAACAGCCGCCCGTGCCGCATCGGCTCGGTGACGACGCTGCGCATCGTCGTGATGCCCTTCTCCATGATCGGCCCGGTCGTCAGCGTGAACCCGTCCGCGGTCAGCCGGCGGCCCAGCTCGTCCCAGATCCGGTCGTCGGACCAGTCCTCGATCCGCTCCTCGGGCGGCACCTGGAGGTACAGGCGGGTGATCTCGGGCGTGCGCATGCTGTGCAGTGCGAAGCCGCGCTCGTGATGCGTGTAGATCAGCTCACTGTGCGACGGTGGCGCCTTTGCCAGTACGCCCAGCCAGGCGAACGGATAGTCGTGTTCGTGTCGGGTAGAGGGCACAGTGGACGGCGCGGTGTGGCTGACCCCGTGCGAGCCGTCGCACCCGGCGATCACCTCGCAGTCGAGCCGTTGCGGCGTCCCGTCCGCGTCGACGTACGTGATGTACGGCCGGTCGGTCTCCACGTCGTGCGGCCGCACGTCCGACGCCTCGAACACGATCGGCTCGCCCGCCTCCAGCCGCGCGGCGATCAGGTCCTTGACCACCTCCTGCTGGCCGTACACGGTGATCGAGCGGCCGGTCAGGTCGGTGAGCGCGATGCGGTGATCCGCCCCGTCGAAGCGCAGCGACAGGCCGTGGTGCGGCATCCCTTCGCGGTCCAGGCGGTCGGCGACACCCGCTTCGCGCAGCAGCTCGACGGTGGGGTGTTCGAGGACGCCGGCCCGGACCCGCCGCTCGACGTACTCGCGGCTGCGCGCCTCCAGCACGACGGAGTCGATGCCACGGAGGCGGAGCAGGTGCGCGAGCGCCAGTCCGGCGGGGCCCGCGCCGATGATGCCAACCCGGGTACGCATGCCAGCAGCGTCCAACGCCGGGCGACCCGGTGGCGTGGCTCTTCCGCTCAGCGGAAGCCATGATGGTGCGATGGGGCCCACCGTCACGTCCCGCGTGCTGCGGCTGCTGGAGGCTTTCGCGCCGGACCGGCCGCGGCTCACGCTGTCGCAGCTCAGCCGCCGCGCCGGGCTGCCGCTGACCACCACGCACCGGTTGGTGGGGGAGCTGACGACGTGGGGCGCGCTGGAGCGCGACGACGAGGGCCGGTACCGGATCGGGCTCCGCCTGTGGGAGGTGGCCGCGCTCGCGCCGCGCGGTCTCGGGCTGCGCGAGCACGCGATGCCCTACCTGGAGGACCTGTACGAGGCGACCCGCCAGAACGTGCAGCTCGCCGTGCTCGACGGCACCGAGGCCCTGTACCTGGAACGGCTCAGCGCCCGCGGTGCCGTCGGCGTGATCTCTCGTGTGGGTGGGCGGCTGCCCCTGCACGCCACCGGTGTCGGTCTGGCCCTGCTCGCCCACGCCGAACCCGACGTGCAGGAGCGCGTGCTGGCGGGCCCGTTGCCCCGGTTCACCCCGTACACCGTCACGAACCCGCGTGACCTGCGCCGGAAGCTTGCCGAGGTGCGCCGGGCCGGCGTGGCGATCAGTGACCGGCTGCTGGAGCTGACCGCGCTGTCGGTGGCGGCGCCGGTCTTCGGGGCGGCCGAGGAGCCGGTGGCGGCCCTGTCGATCGTGGTACCCGCGGGCGAGCCGCCCGGCCCCTACATCCCGGCGGTGCGGGCGGCCGCGCGCGGGGTGTCGCGGGCGCTCGGCTCGCCGCGCGCCCGCGCCTGGCCGCCTTCGGCGCTACGGAATCTCGGGGCCCCGGCGCCGTAGCTCGGTCACCGCGCCCATCGCGTCGCGCAGCTCGTCGAGCCAGGTGTTGGCGTGCTGGCCGACGAGGCGTACGCACCAGGCGAGGGCCTCGGATCGGGATCGGGCCACACCCGCGTCGACCAGAGTGTCGAGCACCTGCCGCTCGGGCTGGCGCAGCCGGGTCATGACGGGCGCGGACAGGTTGGTGAACAGCACGCGGGTGTTGCCGCAGACCACACCCCAGGCGACCTTGCGCTGGTACCTGTGCTCGACCTGGCGGGCGATCTTGATGCGGCGTTCGCGGGTGTCTTCGCGGTGCTGGTTGACGCGACCGGCCTCGGCCGCGGCCCGGTCGGCGTCGGACGCGTCGTCGGCGAGCTGCGGCTCGGGCAGCCGCCCGTACACGACGATCTCGTCCCGGTCGATGATCACTTCAGGTGGCTCGGTGAACCACCCCTCCGGCAGCGCGCCGGTGATCCATGCCGCCGCGCCATCGGCGGGTGGCGGCTCTAGCTTCTCACGCATGATTACATGATTACACCGTTACGGCGATTACGCTATAGCGGCCGGCAGTGGCTCGGCGTGCACGACTGCCAGCCGCGAGACCGCCCGCGTCAGCACCACGTACAGCCGGTGCAGGCCGCGCGGCTCGGCGGCCACGATCTGCGCCGGCTCCACCACCACGACGTGGTCGTACTCCAGACCCTTGGCGAGGCTGGCCGGTACCAGAGTCACCCGCGCGGACGGCTCGTCGAGCGTGCCGGTCTCGACCCCGGCGGCGGCCAGCGCCGCGCCGATCCGGTCGAGCGCCGCGTCCGCGGCGATGACCCCGACCGATCCGTCGTGCGACAGCGCCGCCCGCACCTCACCCACCGCCGCCGCGTCCACATCGGACACGGCTTCGAGGTGCAGCTCGCCGTCCTGACGCAGGGAAACGGCCTCGGGTACGTCGACAGCCAGCTCCGGAAGCAACCGGTTCGCGAGTGCCACAACCGCCGCGGGTACCCGGAAACCGGTCGTCAACGGCACCACGGGCGCGTCCGGCTTGCCCAGGTGGCGCAGCGACTCCCGCCAGTCCGTCGCCGCCCAGGGCGCGGTGCCCTGCGCCAGGTCACCGAGGAGCGTGATCGAACCGTGCTCGCTGCGCCGCGCGATCGCCCGGCACTGCATCGCCGAGAGATCCTGCGCCTCGTCGACCACCACGTGACCGAAGCTCGACGGTCGCTCGATCAGGCCGGCCGCCTCGTCGATCAGTACCGCGTCGGCCGCGCTCCACTTGGCCGCCTTCGGCGTGCGTGGCTTGGCCGTCCACAACAGAAGCTCCTGCTCCTCGGCGGTCAGCACGCCGTCGGCGGCACTCGCCAGCGCGGCAGCGTCGCTCAGCAGCCCGAAGACGAGCCCTTCCGGCGTGACCGCCGGCCATACGGCGTCGATGAACTCCGTGACCGGCTTGCCGCGCGACATCCGCCGCATCCACGCGTCACTCGGAGACTCCGCCCGCCGGGCCTCCGCCTGCCGCTGCAACAGCCCCACCACGCGGGCGCGTACCCGCTCCCGCCCGATCCCGTATGGCAGCCCCTCCCGGCGCGCCTCGTCGACCACCCGGCGCAGCGCCTCCTCGGTGATCCGCCACCGGTACGAGCCGTCCGACACCACCATCGGCTCGACCGGCTTCTGGACGTGCCGCCACAACGCTCGATGCAGCACCGTCGCCATCCGGCCGTCATGCTTGACCGCCGCGGTCTGCGCACCGTCTCGCCCGCGCACCGGCATCCGGGCGATCAGCTCGTCCACGGTGCTCTGCTCCACCTCGACCTCGCCGAGCGCCGGCAGGACAGCCGAGATGTACGACAGGAACGCCTTGTTCGGCCCGAGAATCAGTACGCCTGAGCGGCGCAACCGTTCCCGGTGCAGGTAGAGCAGGTACGCGGCGCGGTGCAGCCCGACCGCCGTCTTCCCGGTACCCGGCGCACCCTGTACACAGATCGAGTCCTCAAGATCGGCCCGTACCAGCTCGTCCTGCTCCGGCTGGATGGTGGCGACGATGTCGCGCATCGGCCCCACGCGCGGCCGCTCGATTTCCGCGGTCAGGATGCGCGACTTGGTGCCGAGCTCCTCGCCCCGGTCCAGGTGCTCGTCTTCGAAGCTGGTCAACTCGCCGGCCGCGAAGCCGAACCGCCGCCGCACCGTGACACCCTGAGGGTCACTGGCGCTCGCCCGGTAGAACGCCCGCGAGATCGGCGCCCGCCAGTCCAGCACCATCGGCTCGCCCACATCGTCCGTGACGTGCCGCCGCCCGATGTGGTGCGGCTCGTCCTCGAACCACAGGCGCCCGAAGAAGAGCGGGATCGTGGGATCATCGGCCAGCTCGGCCACCCGTCGCGACAGCGTCCGCCCCAGCGTCTCGGCGGCGTACGCGTCACCGGCGACGTTGGCGCCGGTCGCGAACAGCGCCTCCGCCCGGTCCCGCATCCGCCGCAGCGCGGCACGGGACGAGGCGAGGTGTTCGCGTTCGTTCTTGAGATCGGTGTCCAGGTCGGATGCGGGCACGCTGACTTCCTATCGGGTCATCTGCTGCTCGCTCGCGTTTCCGGGGCTGGGTCGCCAGCCAGCCGGCGCGGGGACGTCCAATGCGGTGCTACTCACCTCGGCCGTCAAGCGGCCCTCCACCCTACGCGCCCCCACCCCACCTCACCACCGATTTAGTCCCCGTCCACGATGTCGTCGGGTGTAAACGCACGAACCTCTGGATGGCCCGCCAGGCTTTCGTCGGCCCCGCCGCGGGACCAGAACGCGAAAGTGAGCCCGGCCGGACCAGGCGGCGGCAGGTGGGCGGCTCGGCGTTGCAAGTCACTGAGGTCGCGCTGGGCAAGTCGCTTGGCCTGCCACCGACACTCGCCCACGAGGATCGGCTGATCGCCGGAGAGCCCGAGTACGTCGATCTCGACGGTTTCGTCCCTCCACCACCGGCCGACGATGGTGTCGCTGGGCAGTGCGCCAGATGCCACCAGCCGCTGTGCATGAGCACGGGCCGCATGCTCGAAGACCCTGGCGAGGTGCGTCTGCCACCGCCCCGCGGTCCGCTGCCGGACAGCCGGGCCTTGGCCGCCATCGATCAGATCCGCGTCGTCGCGCAGTACCGCGAACCAGTAGGCGAGGTAGTCGTCGGCGATTTCATAGAGCGGATCGGGCGAGCCGGCGTTGCCGAGCGAACGGACGACACGCACGTAGCCGGCGCGGCGCAGCCGGTCGAGCGTGTAGTCGATGCGCTGTTGCGCCCGCCCGGCGATCTTGGAGCGCCGGCGCGCACCCCCTGCCATCGCGGTTAGGACGCGTTCATACCCGCCGCGCCAGTCCAGATCTTCGGAAAGGATGTCCGGCGCGTCGCGAAGGAGCAGACCGCCAGGCGAGAATGCCAGCTCATCGAGGTTTTCGTCGCTGGACCGCTGCGCGGACCAGCGAGTCAGGTGCAACGGATACCCGCCGCAGGCTGCGTACGCCTCGATGAACTCTGTAGGCGACAGATCAGGCTGGAATGCGCGAGCGTCCACAAGCGGGAAAGGGTCCATCCGACGCTCGACCCCGGCGCGGCGGTGCAAGCCTCCCTGTGGGCCCAGCATCTGCTCCATCACAGCAACGGCGGAGCCTGAAAGCACCAGCATTAGGCGCTGGTTTCTGATGTGGTTCTCCCACACCGCTGAAACCGTGTCGGCGAAGTCGGCATGACCCCCGGTAAGGCGAGGGGCTTCGTCGAGCACCACCAGTAGAGGTTCCGTGCGGGCAAGGCCCGCCACGAATCGCAGCGCCGCCTCCCAGGAGGGAAAGGTAGGCGGTGCGAGGTCTGCCACCTCGTCGCCGAGCTGCTCCCGCAGTGCCTCGGCGAACCGGTACAGCTGACGGTCGTCGTTGTCCTGACGAGTCGCCGTGAAGTAGACCGAGCGCTTGCCCTCGGCGAAATGAGTCAACAGATAGGTTTTGCCGACCCTGCGACGCCCCCAAACGACCGCTAGCTCGGGCTCGCCAGCCGAGGCTCGGCTCCAGCCTTCTGCTAATTCTGCTAGTTCCGTCTTCCGCCCGACGATCGTCACAAGGACACGGTACTACAAACAGTTTGTACTACAAACAGTTTGTAGTACCGGCTGTCCAGCGCTGTGAGGGTGGTCAGTCGGTGGGGATTGCTATGAATTGCGCCGCGACGGTTCGGGCGCCCGCGGGTGCGCCGGTCATGCGGTGCCGCCGCTTGTAGGGCTCGACCAGCTCGCGCACCGCCGCGCCGAGCGCCGTCAACTCTTCCGCCGTCACGAACAGCACCGACTCATTCAAGGTCGCGGCGTCGTACCACTCGCGCGAGTAAACGTCGGGGCTCCGCATCCACTCGCGTACCCGCTCGACGGTCCGCGCCAGGTACGCGTCGATCAGCGCGCCCTCGGCCGCCCGGGTCTCCTCGTCGGCGCCCGGGCCGGCGTCGATCTGCCACGACACGACGGCGCTCTGCCAGACCCGCTCCCGGCCGTCGCCCCGGCTGGGCGCCTGCTCGACCATGCCCGCCTTGGCGAGCGCGCGGAGGTGATAGCTGGTCGCGCTCGGCGAGAGCCCCACGACCTCCGCGCCCTCGGTCGCCGTCACGGCGGCGCCGGTCGAGCTGAGGTACTCCATGATCGCCAACCGTGCCGGGTGCGCGAGCGCGCGCATCACCTGCGGGTCGGTAATCGTCATCCGCTGCTGTCCCGACGTCACCGCCCCAGTCTCACATCACACGGGAGCGCCGAAGGGTTGCGGGCTGGAGATGTGAAGGATTACTTTCGAAGTATGTCCTTCACATCTTCCGAGTCGCGGTGGCGTGACGTGTATGTCGCGGCCGGAGCTCGGGGCATCTCGGCTTGCGGAGACTTGCTCGCGGCGACCGCGCTCGCCCTCGCGCTCCAGTCGTCCGGGGCTGGGGGCTTCTCGGTCGCCGCGCTGATGCTGGCCGGGGTCGCGCCGCTCGTGCTGCTGGCGCCGCTCGCCGGGCGGCTGGCGGACCGGGTCGACAGCCGCACGCTGCTGATCTGTGCGGGGCTCTCGCAGGCGGCGATCTGCCTCTCGCTCGCCTTCGCGGACGGCGTGGGCGTGAAGATCGTGCTCGTGGCGCTGCTGGCGAGCGGGCTTGCGGTGACCCAGCCGACTCTGGCCGCGCTGCTCCCGGAGATGGTCAGCCGATTTGACCTGCCGCGGGCGAGCGCCGTCAACCAGACTGCCAACTCGGTGGGTGTGCTGCTCGGGCCGGCATTGGCGGGCCTGCTCGTCGGGGAGTTCGGGGTCAGGGTTCCGCTGCTCATCGACTCCGTGAGCTATCTCAGCTTGGTCGCGGCGGGGCTTCTGCTCGGTACACGAAGAGGAGGTGGCATGAGGGCCAAGCCGGCTGCGGCCGGCGTGGCTGGAGCCGGGTGGACGTTGCGCCAGGATCCGATCGTGCTGGCGATGACCGCGGCCATCGCCGGCACGGTGGCTGGGGTCGGAGCGGTGAACGTCGTCGAGGTCTTCTTCGTGCGGGACACGCTGGACAGTTCGACAACCGTGTTCGGGCTGGTCCAGGCGACCTGGACGGCTGGCATGCTGGCCGGTGGGTGGCTGCTGGCCCGGTCGGTCCAGCGGGCGCGGAGCGACGGCGCACTGGTCGACGGGCTGATGCTGATGCTCGGGCTGTGCTGCGTCGCGGTGCTGGCGAGCGCGGCGGTGCCAAGCTGGGGCTGGCTCCTGCCGTTGTGGCTGTTCGGGGGCGTGTTCAACGGCGGGCTCAACGTCTTCAGCACCATGATCATGGCGAACCGGGTGCCCGCCGCGGACCGAGGCAGGGCGTTCGCGGCGCAGGGCGCGGCGATCCAGGGCGCGGGGCTCTTCGGGTTCCTCGCTGGCGGGCTGCTGCTCGAACGGTTCGAGCCGAGGCCGCTCGTGGCGGTCTGCGGGCTGGCCGGGCTGCTCGTGGTGCTTCTGGTCGCGCCGAAGGTGCGGTCGGCCACTTCTGAGGTGACTGCCCGACCCACTCCCGGAGGCGATCGATACGGTGGGGATCATGAGGCGTCCGAGAGTCGGCCACATCCAGTTTCTGAACTGCCTACCGATCTACTGGGGCTTGATGCGCTCGGGCGCGCTTATCGATGTTGAGCTGCACAAGGACTCGCCGGACCGGTTGAACTCGGCCCTCGTGGCCGGCGACCTGGACATCGGGCCGATCTCGCTGGTCGAGTACCTGCGCAACGCCGACGACCTGCTACTCCTGCCGGATCTCGCGGTGGGCAGCGATGGGCCGGTGCTCTCCGTCAACCTGGTCTCCACGCGGCCGCTCGCCGACCTCGACAACGCCAAGGTGGCCCTCGGCTCCACGTCGCGCACCGGCGTCCTGCTCGCCCAGATGCTGCTCGCGGAGCGGTACGGGGCCAATCCCGAGTACTTCAGCTGCCCGCCCGACCTGACGCAGATGCTGCTCGAGGCGGACGCTGGCGTGCTCATCGGCGACACGGCGCTGCGGGCCCTGTACGAGGCGCCCCGGCGTGGCCTGACCGTCACCGACCTGGGCCAGGCCTGGCGGGAGTGGACCGGCCTGCCGATGGTGTTCGCCGTTTGGGCGGTCCGACGCGAGTTCGCCGACGCACATCCCGGCCTGGTGAAAGAGGTGCACGAGTCGTTCCTGCGCTCGCGTGACCTGTGCCTGGCCGAGCTCGACGAGGTGGCCGCGAGCGCGGCGCGCTGGGAGCCCTTCGACGCGGCGACGCTGGCCTCGTACTTCCGGGTGCTCGACTTCTCGCTCGGTGAGCGCCAGGTCGCGGGGCTGCGCGAGTTCGCCCAGCGCGCCGTGGCGCTGGGCGCGGCACCGCCGCTACCGGACCATGGCCCGGAGTTCGTGCTTCCCTAGGCCGTCGGCGTCTTGAGCTTGAGCGCCACGTCCTGGCAGATCTTGGCGCCGTACTCGTAGCCGAGGTTCGCCGGGTAGTGCGTCATCACGCCGAGCGCCCACTTGTCGCCGATCGCCAGGCAGTTGACCTCCCACTCGCCAGAAGCGTCGCGGACCACCCAGCCGTTCTTGATGGCGATCGTGTCGGACACGTCCTCGGCGAACGCCTTGCGGATGCCGAAGTCGCCGACGCCGCGTACCGCCCGCATCTCGTCGAGCAGCCAGGGCGTCCACTTCTTGCCGGCGGCGCGACCGTCTGCGATGCAGGCGCCAAGGCGGGCGGTGTCGCGGGACGACAGGGCGGTGATGCTCCAGTTGGAGTTCGCCTTACTGTCGGTGAGCTTGCACATTTTGATCATCCGCTGCGTCGAGGCGGCGCGCCCCACCTGACCCCAGAGAGTCTGCGCCGCGTCGTTGTCGCTGTCTCGGATCATGATGCGGAGCTGTTCCATGCGCAGGTTGCTGGGCGTCTGGCCGTTTTCAGCCGCGCGGCGCAGGTAGTCGGCCCCGATCCACGCCTTGATCATCGAGGCGGTGCTGCTGGTCGTGGCCATGTTCTTCGAGCCGGAGATCTTTCCGTCGCGCCGATCGATCATCGCCCACGAGAAGTCACCCTCCACGTCGAGCGTGATGCTGGCGGGCCGGATCGCGAGCGGGGGCAGGGTCGGGCTCGGTGACGCCGAGGGCGAATTCGACGAGCCTGACGCGCCGGTGGTGGTCGAGCCGCCAGAGCCGGCCGCGCTGGCCGCGAGTGGCGAGCCGGGAAGCGTCCGGAGTCCGACGCCGGCTAGCGCCAATCCCGCGACGGTGACGACGCCGAGTACTGCCCAGAGCGCCTTACCGGAACCGGAGCGGGAACGCCGCCGCGACTTAGCCATCGTGTGGGTTAGCCCTTCGTCTCGGGTGTCTGTGTGACGAGTTGCCTCGCGACGCTCGCGCACACGTTGGCTCCGTAGTCGAGCCCGTACTCGATCGGGTAGCGGGTCATCACGGCCAGTACCCAGTCATCTGCCACCGCCAGGCAGTTGAGGTGCCACATGCCGTCCGCGCCGATCCGGGTCCAGCCGTTCTTGATGCCGACGCCCTGCTTGACGATCTCGTCGGGCAGGCCGTCGATGATGCCCCAGCGACCGCCGCCGGACTTTTCGTGCTGGTCCTTGTCGGCCGTCGTACCGCGCACGCGAGCCATCTCGTTCAGCACCCAGCCGGTCCACTGTGGACCGGCGGCGGTGCCGTTCTTGACGCAGTCGCCGAGGCGCACCGCGTCACGTGGCGACATCTGGGTGTAGCTCCACCACCCCGACCGGCCGATCTTCGTATCGGTCAGCCCGCAGATCGAGATCATGCGGGTGACCACCGGATCGCCGCCGCCCGCCACATACAGCGACTGCGCCGCGTCGTCGTTGCTGTCGCGGATAGCCGTACTGGCCTGGGCGAGCCGTTCGGCCGACGGCTTCTCGCCCCGCTCGGCGGCACGCCGAAGGTAGTCGGAGACGAGCCAGATCTTGATCATCGACTCGGTGGAGTTGGTGGCGGAGATATTCTTCGAACCGGCGATCTTGCCGGTGGCGCGGTCGAGTAGCGCCCATCCGAAGAAACCATCCACATCAACCTCTACGGGGCCAGCGGCCAGAGTGGTTCGGTTTTTCGCGTCCGATCTTGGGCTCGGTGTCGGTTTTTGCGGTGGCGTGGTCGCCACAACCGACGGCGATGTCGACGGCGATGCCGCCGGCGCCGGGGCTGCGTCGGGCGCGTCCCGCCCGAGTCGGGCAAATGCGGCGGGTACAAGAACGAATCCGCCGAGGACGACCGCCGCGATCGTGAACCACATGATCACGCGAGGGCGCATGAGGGGTGTTTCCAGGGGGGTGTAGCCGGAGGGATGGACCCGTGGAGTCTACGTCTCAAACCTCGAAACGCCATGTCGTAGTTGATCGACTACTGCGAGTGGAGTTTGTGACACCCGCTGGCCGCGCAACGCCTGAGCTGTAACACTGATGGGGTGTACGGGAATGACGGACTTCTGGGTGAGGTCGAGGCCGCTGAAGAGGCGCTCCGGGACGCTGCCGGTCGCCAGGTCAGCGGCAGCGAAGGGCTCGAGGAGTACTTCACCGCGGTGATCGAGGCCGATCAGAAGATCGAGCCACGCGACTGGATGCCGGATTCGTACCGGAAGACGCTGATCCGGCAGATCGCCCAGCACGCCCACTCCGAGATCATTGGCATGCAACCCGAGGGCAACTGGATCAGCCGGGCGCCCAGCCTCAAGCGCAAGGCCATCCTGCTCGCCAAGGTCCAGGACGAGGCCGGGCACGGGCTGTACCTGTACGCCGCCGCCGAAACCCTGGGCGTGAGCCGGGACGAGCTGGTCCAGATGCTGCTGGAGGGCCGGCAGAAGTACAGCTCGATCTTCAACTACCCGACGCTCACCTGGGCGGACGTCGGCGCGATCGGCTGGCTCGTCGACGGTGCCGCGATCGTCAACCAGGTGCCGCTGTGCCGGTGCTCGTACGGCCCCTATGCCCGGGCGATGATCCGGATCTGCAAGGAGGAGTCGTTCCACCAGCGGCAGGGGTACGAGATCCTCCACACGCTCGCGCACGGCACAGACGGCCAGAAGGCGCTGGCGCAGGACTCGGTGAACCGCTGGTGGTACCCGTCGCTCGCGATGTTCGGCCCGCCCGACGCCGACTCGACGCACTCCGCGCAGTCGATGGCATGGAAGATCAAGCGGTTCTCCAACGACGAGCTGCGGCAGCGGTTCGTCGACATGTGCGTGCAGCAGGCCGAGGTACTGGGCTTGACGCTGCCAGACCCCGACCTGCGGTGGAACGAGGAACGGCAGGCGTACGACTACACGCAGCCCGACTACGACGAGCTCAAGCGGGTCATATCGGGCGACGGTCCGTGCAACCGGCAGCGGATGGCGCACCGGCGCGGCGCCCACGCCGAGGGTGCCTGGGTACGCGAAGCCGCGGCCGCCTACGCCAAGAAGAGGTCACGATGAGCAGTGAATGGCCGCTCTGGGAGGTGTTCGTCAGGCCCCGGCGAGGGCTGTCGCACGGGCACGTCGGCAGCCTGCGCGCGCCGGACGCCCCGATGGCGCTGCGCAACGCCCGTGACCTGTACACCCGCCGGCAGGAGGGCGTGTCGATCTGGGTCGTGCCCGCCACGGCCATCACCGCGTCGAGCCCGGACGAGAAGGACGCGTTCTTCGACCCCGCGGCTGACAAGGTGTACCGCCACCCCACGTTCTACGAGGTGCCGGACGGGGTGCAGCACCTGTGAGTGATGTGGACCGGCTGCTTGGATTCGGTGACGACGCGCTGATCGCGGCGCAGCGTCTCGCCGAGTGGCACGCCAGCTCGCCCGAGATGGAAGAAGACGTCGCGCTCGCCAACATCGCTCTTGACCAGCTCGGCGCCGCGCGACTGCTGCTCACCTACGCGGGCGAGTCGCTCGGCAAGGACGAGGACGCGCTGGCGTACCTGCGCGACGATCGCGAGTTTCGCAACTGCCTGCTGGTCGAGCTGCCCAATGGCGACTTCGCGGTCACGATGGCCAAGCTGCTGTTCCTGTCGGCGTACCAGTTGCCGCTCTACACGGCGCTCGCCGCGGGGCCCGACGAACGGCTCGCCGCCATCGCGGCCAAGGCCCGCAAGGAGTCGGCGTACCACTTCGACCACAGTTCACAGTGGACTATCCGGCTGGGCGACGGCACCGAGGAGTCGCACCGGCGCATGCAGGACGCCGTCGACGACATCTGGCCGTACACGCACGAGCTGACCGCCGGCGAGGTCAGCCGGAGCGACTGGCTGACCCTCGTCGAGCCCGTCCTTGCCGAGGCGACGCTGGTGCGGCCGGGCGACGGCGGCTGGGCGCCGGACGGCGGGAGGTCGGGCGTCCACACCGAGCACCTGTCGTACCTGCTCGCCGAGATGCAGGTGCTGCACCGGGCGCACCCGGGTGCGAAATGGTGACGCCACGACAGGCCGCGGCCGCGGTGGTCGACCCCGAACTGCAGGTGCTGACCATCGAGGAGCTGGGCATCCTGCGGGACGTGCGGGTCGACGGTGAGCGGGTGACCGTCACCATCACGCCCACGTACACGGGCTGCCCGGCCATGGACGTGATCCGGGCCGACGTCCAGGACGCTTTGCGCGCGGCCGGGTACCGCGATGTCGCGGTCGAGACCGTCTTCGCGCCGGCCTGGACCACCGACTGGATCAGCGACTCCGGCCGCGCGAAGCTGGCCGCGGCGGGAATCGCGCCGCCCCACCGGGCCGGTCCGGTCCGGTTGGCCCTCTCCGTCCGTTGCCCGCTTTGCGGGTCCCCCGACACCGAGCAGCTCAGCCGATTCGGGTCCACGGCCTGCAAGTCGCTGTGGCGCTGCCGCGCGTGCGCCGAGCCCTTCGACCACGTGAAGGCGCTCTGATGAGCGTCACCATCACGCGGCCGGTGCGGCGGCGTCCCGTCTTTCATCCGCTCACCGTCGCGGCAGTCGACCGGCTCACCGACGACTCGGTGGCGGTGACCTTCGCGGTGCCGCCGGAGCTGCGGGAGACGTTCGGGTTCCGGGCTGGGCAGCACCTCACCGTGCGGCGGGTGGCCGCGGATGGTGACGATGTCCGCCGGTCGTACTCGATCTGCTCCACGCCCGCGGAGCTGGCCGCCTCGGGCCGGCTGCGGATCGGGGTCAAGGAGATCCCCGGCGGCGCGTTCTCCGGCTTCGCCGCCCGCGCGCTGCGGCCCGGCGACGCGGTCGAGGTACTGCCGCCGCTCGGGCACTTCACCACGGCGTTCGCGCCCGACCGGATCCGGCACTACGGCGCGGTGGTCGCGGGGTCGGGCATCACACCGGTGCTGTCGCTGGTCGCGACCGCGCTGAGCACCGAGGCGGGCAGTCGCTTCACGTTGCTGTACGGCAACCGGTACGCCCGCAGCGTCATGTTCGCCGAGGAGCTGAGCGACCTGAAGGACCGGTACCCGGACCGGCTCCACGTCGTGCACGTGCTGTCGCGGGAGCCGCAGGAGGCTCGGCTGCTCTCCGGCCGCATCGACGGAGACCGCCTCGGCGCGCTCGTCGAAGCACTCGATCTGTCCGACGTGGACGAGTGGTTCCTCTGTGGACCGCACGGTCTGGTGATGGACGCGAAAGCCGTCCTCGGGCCGGATGGTGTCCACATCGAACTGTTCCACGTGGAGGATGTACCGGCACCGCCGCGGCGTCGCGAGACCCCTGAGATAGACGGCGCCCAGGTCACCATCCTGCTCGACGGCCGGGCGTCCAGCTTCACGATGGCGCCGGGAGAGCGGGTACTGGACGCGGCGCTCCGGGTGCGCGCCGAGCTGCCGTACGCGTGCAAGGGCGGTGTGTGCTCGACCTGCCGGGCGAAGGTGGTCGACGGCGCCGTGGAGATGGCCCGCAACTACGCCCTGGAGCCGGACGAGCTGGCCGCCGGTTACGTGCTGACGTGCCAGTCCAGCCCTACCACCGACCGGGTGGTCATCGACTATGACGCGTGATCTCGTCCAACTCGGCGAGATCCGCCGCTGACGGTCGCCACTGGCCGGCCGCCACGTTGGCGCGTATCTGCTCGGCCGTGGTCGCACCAGCGATGACGGACGAGACCGCCGGCTGTGCCGCGAGACCGCCGATCGCCACGTCGAGCGGCTTGATCCCGCGCGCCGAAGCGTACTTCTCGATGGCCTCGATGGCGTCCCACGGGGCGGTGGCGATCCAGCTCGCGTAGCGCTCCATCGCCATCCGGGTGCCGGCGGCGGGCGCCTCGCCGCGCCGGTACTTGCCAGTGAGCAGTCCGCTCTCCAGCGGGAAGAATGGCAGCAGGCCAAGACCGAAGCGCTCACACGCCGGCACGGTCGCGGCCTCCGCGTGCCGGTGCAGCAAGCTGTACCGGTTCTGCGCGCTGACGAAGCGGGTCAGCCCGTTGGTGCGCGCCGTCCAGTCCGCGTCGGCGATCTGCCAGCCGGCGAAGTTCGAGTTGCCGAGGTACCGGACCTTGCCGTCCCGGACCAGGTCGTCGAGCGCGGCCAGCGTCTCCTCGATCGGGGTGGCCGGGTCGGGCTCGTGCATCTGGTACAGGTCGATGTGGTCAGTGTCGAGCCGGCGCAGCGACGCCTCGACCGCGCGGTGGATGTACCGCCGGGAGCCGCGCGCGCCGAAGTCCCGCCCGTTCACGCCCTCCATGTCCATGCCGAACTTGGTGGCGATGATCACATCGTCCCGCCGCCGGCCGAGGACAGCGCCCAGGTACTCCTCGGAGGTGCCGTGCGGGGTGCCGTAGATGTCGGCGGTGTCGAAGAGCGTGATGCCGGCGTCGATCGCGGCGTCGACCACCTCGCGGGTGCCGTCGAGGTCGAGCTTGCGTCCGAAGTTGTTGCAGCCCAGCCCGACGACCGACACGGAGAGGCCGGAGTTACCCAGCCGGCGGTGCTCCATCGACGCTCTCCCCATCCTGCTGCTTGTTGATCAACCCGTGCAAGGCTAGCGCGGCTCCCACGGCGGCCAGCGGCAGCGCGGGCAGCGCGTACCGGGCCTCGTACATGCCGAGCAGCACGGTCAGCACGGTCAGACCCGGCCCGGTGAGCAGGAGCATGACCGTGTCCAGCCGGATGCGCCCGCGCACCCCGCGCCCGGAGAAGAGCGCCGCGAGGGTCAGGAAGAGCGCCGCCGAGAACACCAGCGGGATCGTGCGGACGTACTTCCCGTACACGTCCAGGGCACGGGTGAGCGGGGTGGCCGTTGGCGCGTTTTCCAGCGGCGCGAAGTCGTCGGCGTAGTCCGGGCGGGCGCGGGCCGGTGGGCAGCGATCGGGTACCGGCGTGCTGTCTCGCCACTGCTCCGGCGGCGCCCACCGCTCGCGCAGGCAGTCGTGCATCGGTCCCAGGTGCATACCGGGCACGAAGTGGGCGAGCGACTCCTTGCCGACGGAGCGCAGGTAGTCCAGCGGCTGCTGCTTGATCACCGCGATGGAGAACTCGTTGATCAGCTTGACGCCCTCCGGCGTGTACACCATCCGCACCATGTGCGGGGGCCGCCGCCAGAAGTACGCGTCCGCCCGGTCGTAGTGCACCTCCGGGCAGAGCGTGCGCTCCTCGGGAGTCAGCTTGATCCGGTCGCAGTCGGCGATGATGGCCGCCCGACCGTACAGCGCGATGCTGGTCTGCGAGCCGTACACGCTGGGCCGGTCGCCGATCCACTGCATCACCGTGATGTACGGCACGGCGAACGCGATCGCGAACGCGACCAGCGGACGCCAGCCGACCCGCGTCGCGAGCAGGTACAGCCCCACCAGGAGCACGACGGGCAGGGCGCTGGGCTTGGTGAACCAGGCCGCGGCGAGCAGGACGCCGGAGCCGGCGGTCGCCATCCAGCCGGGCTTCTTGTGCCACAGCAGGACCAGTACGCCGGCGGCCAGCAGCGCCGTGAAGAGGGTGTCGGGGAGCAGGTAGTGCTCCACGGTGACGGCCAGCTCGTCGAAGAGCAGCGGCACGGCCGCCAGGCAGGAGATCCAGCGGGACACGCCCCGGCGCTGGAGGACCACGTACACCAGGGCGGCCATGCCCAGGCCGAGCAGGTGCTGCAGTAGCGCCACGGACAGGAACGTCCCCGTGGGTTCGAGCCACTTGAGCAGTACCACGAAGCCGAGGCCGCGGCTGACGTGGGGGGCGAGCGGTGCCTCGCTCAGCCGGATGTACGACCCGCTGTCGCCGTAGAACCAGAACGCCGGCTGGTACGCGATCATGAAAAGCAGCCGCAGGACGCCGCCGAGCAGGAAGAGCGTGAGAAAGATCCAGTGGCGCCGAAGTTGATCAACTTTGCGGGCCGCAGGTGTCTCGGCAGCAATCACGGTAGCGGTCACAAGTGCGGCGGCCTTCACAGCTAGAGGGGTTGCCAGCATATCGGCGGGGGTGTGCTCACGTACGCTCGGATTGTGAATCGGGAGATCGAGAGCATCCTCCAGCGCGGCGCCGACGGCGGGCGGATCACGCCCGAGGAGGCGCTGCTCCTCTACACCGACGCCCCGTTCCACGCGCTCGGTGAGGCGGCTGACGCGGTGCGGCGCCGCCGGTACCCGGACGGCATCGTCACGTACCTCATCGACCGCAACATCAACTACACGAACGTGTGCGTGACCGCGTGCAAGTTCTGTGCCTTCTACCGGGCACCGAAGCACCGCGAGGGCTGGTCGCACCCCATGGAGGAGATCCTGCGGCGGTGCGGCGAGGCGGTCGAGCTCGGCGCCACCCAGGTGATGCTCCAGGGCGGGCACCACCCCGACTACGGCGTCGAGTACTACGAGGAACTCTTCTCCACGGTCAAGAAGGCGTACCCGCAGCTCGTCATCCACTCGATCGGCCCGAGCGAGATCCTGCACATGGCTAAGGTCTCGGGGGTGTCGCTGGAGGAGGCGATCACCCGGATCAAGACCGCCGGCCTGGACTCGATCGCGGGCGCCGGCGCCGAGATGCTGCCGGACCGGCCGCGTAAGGCCATCGCGCCGCTCAAGGAGTCGGGAGCGCGGTGGCTGGAGGTCATGGAGCTCGCGCACACGCTCGGCGTCGAGTCCACCGCGACCATGATGATGGGCACCGGCGAGACGCACGCCGAACGCATCGAGCACATGCGGATGATCCGCGACGTGCACGACCGTACCGGTGGGTTCCGCGCCTTCATCCCGTGGACGTACCAGCCCGAAAACAACCATCTCAAGGGCCGCACGCAGGCGACCACGCTGGAGTACCTGCGGCTGATCGCGGTGGCGCGGCTGTTCTTCGAGCAGGTGGCGCACCTTCAGGCGTCCTGGCTCACCACCGGCAAGGAAGCGGGCCAGCTCTCCCTCCACATGGGAGTCGACGACCTGGGCTCGATCATGCTGGAGGAAAACGTCATCTCCTCGGCCGGCGCACGCCACCGTTCCAACCTGCACGAGCTGATCTGGATGATCCGGTCCGCCGGGCGCATTCCGGCTCAGCGCGACACGCTGTACCGGCATCTGGCCGTCCACCGCACGCCCGCCGACGACCCGGTGGACGAGCGGGTGGTTTCGCACTTCTCGTCAATCGCGCTTCCGGGAGGCGGAGCGGGGCTGCCGCTGTTAGACATCAGCCGGTAACGTTCTGTCCATGCTTTCGCGCGTCGGCATCGCCGCCGCGGTGGGTCTGCTGGTCGGGGGCGCTTTCGCGGTTCCCGCCTTTGCGGATGCGGCCGCCGACATCGAAGTAAAACTCGCCGGCACCACCATCGCGGCCGGCGCACCGGGTAAGACCGGTCATCTATCCCTCATCAACCACGGGCCTAACGACGCGACCGGCGTCGCCATCACATACACGCTGACCGGGCTCGACAGCACCAAGGTGTCGCTGACCGGCCTGACAGCCTGCGACGACAAGGGTGCCGGCACGGTCGTGTGCAAGCTCGACACCGTGCTCAAGGCGGGTCAAGACCTCGACCTGCCACTCCAGTGGGTAGCCAAGACAGGGGCCACGGGCGGCGCGGGCGAGATCACCGTTTCGGTGGCCTCCGACACCGCCGACCCGGTCTCGGCCAACAACACGGCCACCGCCCCGGTCGCCATCGGTGGTCCAGGCGCCGACTTGCGCCTGTTCGCACCCGATGTGTACCTGGAGGGCACCAAGCCCATCCCGCCGGGCGGCACCGGCATTATTTGGGCCTACGTGCAGAACCAGGGCGCCACTCCCGTTACGGGTGTCACCGTGACCATCGCACTTCCCCCGCACCTCTGGTTCACGGAGACGCTGGCCGGCTGCGTATACAACCAGCCGATGCGGCGCGCGGTCTGCTCGCGCGACGACATCAAGTTGGCACCGGCTAGCGAAGACGACCCGGAAGACGAAGAGGACCCGACCTCCGCGGGCTGGTTCTACTGGCGGGTCAAGGTCTCCGCCGACGCTCCCGGCTCGAAGCCGTTGACCGGCGGCACCCTCACCGCCACGCCGATCGAGGCCGGCGTCACCGCGGCGCGGGCTCCCGCCGTCGCACCCGGCGCCTTCTTCACCGCCAAGGCTCCGGCCGGCATCGCGGTCGACGTCGACCCGATCGACAACATCGACGAATACACGGTGTTCGTCGGTGCGAAGGCGACGCCCACCCCCACCCCGAGCTCGACCAGGACGCCGACACCCACACCCACCCGCAGCACGACCGCGAGCCCCACCGGCAGCAGCCTTCCGGTCACAGGAGCCAGCGGCGGCTCACCCGGCACCGTCGCCGCCATCGGCCTCATGACGCTGCTCCTCGGTTCCGGTCTCGTCGTAGTCGCACGCCGGCGGCGCGACCTTCCCTAACCCACCGTCCACTTGACTGCCGCCGGTTGTGGCTTTGCCAAGCCGGCGGCAGTCGCATTTGCACGGAGTCCGAAATCGATGCCGCGCCAATCGAGATGACTTTGTTATCCGAATGCATAAGCGCGGCGGCCCCGCCTCTCGCGAGGGCCAAGCCCGATTGCCCTGGTCACGGTCGCGTGCGGCGGACTGATGCCGTTGATTCGGCGACGTAAGGTCACCGCCTCGTCACGCTGACATGCGTCAATGATCGGTCGAACGGTCGACAGATCCTGTGCGACCCGATTTATCTTTGGGCTATCCCGCCCACCCAACGAAGCACCAAACTGGACAATCCCCGCGTTGAGCGAATGCCGTGGTCTCTTCGAGGAATTCGAGAGGGGTAGCGCATCCTGCCTGCTGCCGCTAGCGTCCCGCCTCGAACTTTTCGTTTTCCTTAACCTCTTCAGTCACGGGGGAAGCTTCGATGAACTTCCGCACGCGTGCGTTGGCGTATGCCGGCGCCGGCGCGGCCGGCCTGTTCGCAACCGGCCTGTTCGCCGCCCCGGCCCTAGCCGCCGACGAGGCCGACGTGCTCGTCAAGCCGTTGTCGACCAAGATCGCTGTGGACGCCGGCTTGAAGTTCTTCCGCTTTGACTTCAAGAACGAGGGACCGGGCGTCGCGACCGACACGACTCTGTCGTTCGATCTCAGCGGGCTGGACCCGAAGGTCGTCGACTTCATCCCGGAAGACGTCAAGGTCGACGGCGTGAAGCTCGTCAAGGACACCGACGATGAGATCGTGTTTGAGATCGGTGACGGGGCGCCTGGCGAGACGCTCCCGTTCCAACTCCCCATCATCCTCAAGGACGGCGCGGAGAAGGGCTCTGCCGGGTCGTTCAAGGTGTCGATCAAATCAACCGCACCCGACCCGGACGAGTCCAACAACTCGGCCACCATCCCGGTCGAGGTAGTGGAGAGCGGCCCCGATCTGACGACGATCGCGTACGACGTGCGCGCCGAGGACGGGGAGCCGGTCAAGCCGGGGGCGACCGCACCGTTCTTTTGGACAGTTGCCAACGAGGGTGGCCAGACGGTCAAGGGCGTCGTTCTCCAGATCACGCTGCCGGAGCACGTGACCTTCGTCGACGAGTACCCGGCCTGCACGATCACCCCAGACCAGCGGATCCTCACGTGTGAAGACCCCAACGTCGAGATCGAGCCGGGGTATGAGATCGAAGAGACCATCCCTGTCAAGGTGTCCGCGGACGCCCCCGGCCCGGTGACGCTGTCGGGCGGGCTGCTCAAGGCCGCCGCCTCCGGCGTCATCAGCCCCGAACTCGCCCGTGGCGCCAAGGCGGCGAAGACCCTCGGCGGCTTCGAAGTCGTGCCGATCGACGAGGAGCCTCCGGCTGACGTCGACCCCGCCGACAACACTGCCGAGTTCTCGGTGTTCGTGGGCGGTACCGGTGGTGGCGGTGGTGGCGGCGACCTGCCGGTGACCGGTGTGCAGGCCGGCCTCATCGGTGGTGTGGGCCTGGCCGTGCTGGCCGGTGGTGGCGCCCTGCTCCTGATGTCCCGCCGTCGCAAGGTCGTCCTGGTGACGCCGGGCGATGAGACCCCGACCGCCTGACGGTCGTTTATATAGAGCAAGGCGTCGAGGGCGGGGTGGACATCCACCCCGCCCTCGGTGTCTGCGCGACTCCTGGCACAGTTGACGGTGTGACCCGCGCTGACCTGGAAAAGCAGCCCCACGAGATCGCCGCGATGTTCGACGGCGTGGCTCGGCGGTACGACCTGACGAACACGATCCTGTCGTTCGGGCAGGACCGGGGTTGGCGCCGTGCCACCCGGGAGGCGCTCGGGCTCGGGCCGGGTCAGCGGGTGCTCGACGTCGGCGCCGGCACCGGGGTGTCCACTGTGGAGCTGGCCACCTCTGGGGCGTACGCCGTCGGGCTGGACCTTTCGATCGGCATGCTCCAGGCCGGCCGCCGCGTACGGCCGGACGTGCCGCTGCTGGCCGGGGATGCGCTGCGGCTGCCCTTCGCCGACGAGAGCTTCGACGCCGTGACGATCTCGTTCGCCCTGCGCAACGTGGTGGACAGTGCGGCGGCCCTGCGCGAGCTGGCACGGGTGACCCGGCCGGGCGGGCGCCTGGTGGTGTGCGAGTTCAGTCACCCGACCAACGCGGCCTTCCGCACCGCCTACATGTCGTACCTGATGCGGTCGCTGCCGGAAGTAGCGCGCAGGGTGGCGAGCAACCCGGACGCGTACGTCTACCTGGCGGAGTCCATCCGCGCCTGGCCCGACCAGCCCGGCCTGGCGGCAAGGATCGCAACGAATGGCTGGACCAACGTCGCGTGGCGCAACCTGACCGGCGGCATCGTCGCCCTCCACCGCGCCACCCGCCAGTAGCCGCTTGTAGCGGTGGGTTGTACCACCAACGGCAAAATCCGTAGGGTCCTCGCCATGCGCGTGGGTGTATACATCGACGGCTACAACCTCTACTACGGCGGTCGCGGACTCGTGGGCGGTCGTGGCCAGCCCGGCTGGCGCTGGCTTGACCTGCGGCTGTTGGCGCAGCACCTGGTTGATCGAAATTCCGGCTGGACAGGCGCCCGCGTCGAGCGTGTCGTGTATTGCACTGCCCGCATCGTGGGCGGCGTTAATCCCACGGGGGCACATGACCAAAATGTGTACCTTCGGGCGCTCGATGCTGCCGGCGCTGTCGACGTCATCGAGATGGGGCGGTATGTAAACCGTGTGGCGACCGCGCCACTCGCTGTGCGCGATGCCAGGGGACGGCCGGTGCTTACTCGACCTGCTTGGCCGATCATGGTGCAGGACGGCTCAGAACAGCCGGTGACGGATGCACGGTTCATGGTCTCGGTGGCACGGTTCGAGGAGAAGGGTTCCGACGTCAACGTCGCGGCACACCTATTGCTCGATCTGCTCTTCAAGCGCATAGATGCCGCTGTGGTCGTCAGCAACGATAGTGACCTGGCATTCCCGATAACGTCCGTGCGCGGGCTGGTCCCCATTGGGTTGGTGAATCCGACCAAGGGGTACCCGGCCGGGGCCCTCAACGGCGACGCAGCGGACGGCGTCGGCGGGCACTGGTGGTACCAGTTGACGGCCGTGGACCTTAGAGCAGCGCAGCTTCCTGAATCCGTTGGCAGGCTGCGCCGTCCGCATGGTTGGTGAAACCGCAAGGCGCGCCGCGCGTTGAGGTATATTCAAGGAGTCTTACCGCCCGACCCCATCGTGGGTCGGGTTTTTTCTTGTCGGTCAGCTGGGCGGTGGGTCGCGGCGATGATCGTACAAAAGGGACATTTGTGGTTGTAGGCTGCGTCACATGTTGGGGCAGACCGACGACGCCGCGGACACCGTGGCGCAGATGCGGCAGCTTGCCGCCCAGGACCCTGAAGCCGCCCAGAAGCTCGCCGCGGACCTGATGGCCGCACTGGCCCGCGCCGGCGCCGCAGTACCCGGCGAATCCGCACCAGATCCCGCGCCGGGCCTCGTGCTATCCACCGCCGCTTCCGAGGAGTCACCCTCCGTGGACTCACCCTCACCGTGATCAGGGCGTCCCTCAAGTCGCTAGAGCGACTTG
>NZ_BSDI01000001.1:0-39939 GCF_027923225.1 Phytohabitans aurantiacus | reverse complement strand
GGGACGCCCTGATCACGGTTGCCGCGCGGTCCGCACGGATCAGAGGTGGCGGCGGACGAGTCCGGCGCCTAACCGATCAAGGCGACCTGCGTCGATCAAGGACAAATGCACGCGGATCGGAGATCCAAGCACATGTATTTGTCCTTGATCGACGGAAGTGGGTGTGCGAGCGGCGCAGGCTGCGGGGGTTAGGGTGACCTAAGCCCGGAAGGGGCCCTGGGCGGTTCTAGACTCCAACTCGGAAACGCTTGTGAAGCATTTCACTAGCGCCCGACTGGAGGTGAACCGGTGACCGACGAAGCCGACGTCATCGTCGTAGGCGCCGGTCCGGGCGGTTCGACAACCGCCTACCACCTGGCCCGGCACGGTCTCCGGGTGCTGTTGCTGGAGAAGACCGAGTTTCCCCGCGAGAAGGTCTGCGGCGACGGGCTCACCCCCCGCGCGGTCAAGCAGATCGTCAAGCTGGGCATCGACACCAGTCCGGAAAACGGCTGGCTGCGTAACAAGGGTCTGCGCGTCATCGGCGGCGGCGTACGCCTGGAGTTGGACTGGCCGGAGCTCGCCAGCTTCCCCGACTACGGCCTCGTGCGCACCCGCCTCGACTTCGACGACATGCTCGCCAAGCAGGCGGTCGCCGCTGGCGCGAAGCTGTACACCAAGGCCAACGTCCTCCGGCCGATCCTCGACGCCACCGATCGCGCCATCGGCGTGGTGGCCGAGATCGACGGTGAGGAGCAGGAGTTCCGCGCGCCGCTCACGATCGCGGCCGACGGGGTCTCCGGCCGGTTTCCGCTCGCCCTGGGCCTCGCCAAGCGCGAGGATCGCCCGATCGGTGTCGCGGTCCGGCGGTATTACCACTCGCCGCTCCGGCACGAAGACGACTACCTGGAGTCGTGGCTCGAGCTGCGTAGCAAGGAAGCTGGCGACAAGCTGCTGCCCGGATACGGCTGGATTTTCGGCATGGGCGACGGTCGGGTGAACGTCGGGCTCGGCGTGCTCAACAGCTCGGCCGCGTTCGGCAAGACGAACTACCGGCGGCTGCTGGTCGACTGGCTCGGCAGCACCCCGCCGGAGTGGGGCATGAACGACGAGGCCAACGCCGACGGCCCGATCCTGGGCGCGGCGCTGCCGATGGGCTTCAACCGGGTGCCGCACTACACGCGGGGTGTGCTGCTGGTCGGCGACTCCGGCGGTATGGTCAACCCCTTCAACGGCGAAGGCATCGCGTACGCGATGGAGTCGGGCGAGTTGGCCGCCGAGGTGGCCGTGCAGGCGCTGGCTCGTCCAGCCGGCCCGGCCAGGGAGCGTGCGCTCGCCGCATACCCGGCCGAGCTCAAGGCGCGGTACGGCGGCTACTACCGGCTCGGCAACGTTTTCGTGAAGCTCATCGGCAACCCGCAGATCATGAAGATCGCCACGAAGCACGGCATGCCGCACCCGACGCTGATGCGGTTCGTGCTGAAGCTGCTGGCCAACCTGACCGATCCGCGTGGTGGCGACGCGATGGACCGGATCATCAATGCGATGACCAGGGTGGCCCCCGCCGTATGACGGTGTGGGTTGCCCAATAGTGTGACGTGACCGAGGCAAGGCAGGGAAAGGACGAGCAGGGGAAACACGATGTCGCTCTCGCCTTACGTACCCATCATCGGGATGTTCGCTCTCGCCGCGGGTTTCGCGGTCATGTCGGTCGCGATCGCGCCGTTCCTGGGCCCACGTCGCTTCAACAAGGCCAAGCTCGCCGCGTACGAGTGCGGCATCGAGCCGTCGCCCGAGCCAATCGGTGGCGGTCGCGTCCCGGTCAAGTTCTATCTGACCGCGATGCTGTTCATCGTCTTCGACATCGAAATCATCTTCCTGTACCCGTGGGCCGTGTCGTTCGACTCGCTCGGCCTCTTCGGGTTCGTGGAGATGCTGCTCTTCATTGGGACGGTCTTCATCGCGTACGCCTATGTCTGGCGGCGCGGCGGGCTGGACTGGGACTGAGGATCTAGCGCCATGGGTATCGAAGAGAAGCTGCCGAGCGGCATCCTGCTGACCTCCGTCGAGAAGCTGGTCAACTGGACCCGCAAGACCTCGACGTGGGGCGCGACGTTCGGTCTCGCCTGCTGCGCCATCGAGATGATGGCCGCGGGTGCCCCGCACTACGACCTCGGTCGTTGGGGCATGGAGGTCTTCCGCGCCTCGCCGCGCCAGGCCGACCTGATGATCGTGGCGGGCCGGGTGAGCCAGAAGATGGCCCCGGTGCTCCGCCAGATCTACGACCAGATGGCCGAGCCGCGCTGGGTGCTCTCGATGGGCGTCTGCGCGAGCAGCGGTGGCATGTTCAACAACTACGCGATCGTGCAGGGCGTCGACCACGTGGTGCCCGTCGACATGTACCTGCCGGGCTGCCCGCCGCGTCCGGAGATGTTGATCGACGCGATCCTGAAGCTGCGCGAGAAGATCATGCAAGAGCCGCTCGGCGCGAACGGCCGCAAGATGCTCGAGGCGCGCAAGGCCCGCGGTGACGTGCCGGTGGTCGCACCCGGTTCCATGCCCTCGTCGTACCGCTCCGACTCGGCGAAGCGTGTCGAGTGGACGCAGGCAGTCAAGGAAGGCCGCGAGGAGCAACTCCGCATCGAGAAGTGGATGCAGGAGCAGAGGCATCTGCAGGCAGGGGGACGTTGGTGACTGACAGCGTCGACAAGAGCTCGGTACCGGCCGAGGCGCCGCCGGTCGGTGCGACCGCCGGTGCGCCGGCCGAGTACCCGCCGTCCAGCCGTGCGGGCCGCGGCATGTTCGGCATCCAGGGCAGCGGTGACACGTCGGGCTTCGGTGGCCTGGTGCGGCGCCGGGTGGCGCCCGGTGGCGCGGAGCGGCCGTTCGGCGGCTACTTCGACGAGGTGTACGACGCTCTGGAAGAAGCCTTTCCGGGGCTGGACGACGCGATCGAGAAGGTCGTCGTCGACCGGGGCGAGCTGACCCTGCACATCAAGCCGGAGCGGATCCTCGAGGTCTGTCAGGTGATGCGCGACGACGAGTCGCTGCGCTTCGAGCTGTGCTCCAGCGTGTCTGGTGCCGACTACCTCGGTGCCGACGAGCGCCGGCTGCACGTCGTCTACCACCTGACCTCGATGACGTACCGCCGGCGCGTGCGGCTGGAGGTCGCGGTCACCGCCGACAACCCGCGGGTGCCGAGCGTGACGAGCGTCTACCCGACCGCCGACTGGCAGGAGCGGGAGACGTACGACTTCTTCGGCGTCATCTTCGAGGGCCACCCCAACCTCACCCGGGTTCTCATGCCGGACGACTGGGAAGGCTTCCCGCAGCGGAAGGACTACCCGCTCGGCGGCGTGCCGGTCGAATACAAGGGTGCCGAAATCCCACCGCCGGACAAGCGGAGGAGCTACCAATGACGTACGCGACCGAGCGAGAGACGACCGAAGGCAAGGTCTTCAACGTCACCGGCGGCGACTGGGACACCGTCGTCGGCGGGGTCGACCCCATCGAGGCCGAGCACATCGTCGTCAACATGGGCCCGCAACACCCGTCGACGCACGGCGTGCTCCGGCTGGTGCTCGAGCTCGAAGGCGAGACCGTCCGCGAGTGCCGGCTGGTCGTCGGATACCTGCACACGGGCATTGAGAAGAACCTCGAGTACCGCAACTGGGTGCAGGGTTCGACGTTCGTGACCCGCATGGACTACCTGGCGCCGATCTTCAACGAGACGGCGTACGCGCTCGCGGTCGAGAAGCTCCTCGGCATCGAAGACCAGATCACCGAGCGGGCCACGACGATCCGGGTGCTCATGATGGAGCTCAACCGGATCTCGTCGCACCTGGTGTGGCTGGCGACGACCGGCATGGAGCTCGGCGCGATCTCGATGATGCTGTACGGCTTCCGCGAGCGTGAGTACATCCTCGAGATCTTCGAGATGATCACCGGGCTGCGCATGAACATGGCGTACGTCCGGCCGGGCGGGGTCGCGCAGGACGTGCCCGAAGAGGCGGTCAAGAAGATCCGCGAGTTCCTGGAGCTGATGCCCAAGAAGCTCAAGGAGTACGAGGACCTGCTCTCCGGCCAGCCGATCTGGCACCAGCGCACCAAGGACGTCGCGGTGCTCGACGTGACCGGCTGCCTCGCGCTCGGCATCACCGGCCCGGTGCTGCGGTCGGCGGGCCTGCCCTGGGACATGCGCAAGACCATGCCGTACTGCGGCTACGAGACGTACGAGTTCGACGTGCCGACCACGACCACCGGCGACGTGTGGGGCAGGTACCTGGTGCGGGTCGCCGAGATTCGCGAGTCGCTGAAGCTCGTCGAGCAGGCGCTCGACCGGCTCAAGCCTGGCCCGATCATGGTGGCCGACAAGAAGATCGCCTGGCCGGCGCAGCTCGCGATCGGCGTCGACGGCATGGGCAACTCGCTCGAACACGTCGCGAAGATCATGGGCCAGTCGATGGAGTCCCTGATCCACCACTTCAAGCTCGTGACCGAAGGCTTCCGGGTCCCGCCGGGCCAGGTGTACGTGGGCATCGAGTCGCCGCGCGGCGAGCTCGGCGTGCACGCGGTCTCCGACGGCGGCACCCGGCCCTACCGGGTGCACTACCGGGAGCCGAGCTTCATCAACCTCCAGGCCATCCCCGCGATGGCCGAGGGTGGCCTGATCGCCGACGTGATCGCCGGCGGCGCCTCGCTGGACCCCGTGATGGGTGGATGTGACCGATGACAGTGCAGTATTCCGACGACCTCAGGGCCAAGGCGAAGGAGATCGTCGCGCGGTACCCCGCCGACCGGTCGCGTTCGGCCCTGCTGCCCCTGCTGCACCTCGTGCAGGCGGAGGAAGGGCACGTCTCGCCGGCCGGCGTCGAGTTCTGCGCCGAGGTCCTGGGCATCACCAAGGCCCAGGTCGGTGCGGTGGCGACCTTCTACACGATGTACAAGCGCCGGCCCACCGCTGACTGGCTGGTCAGCGTCTGCACCAACACGATGTGCAATGTGCTCGGTGGCCAGGAGGTCTACGACCGGCTCACCGAGCACCTTGGTGTCGGGCACGAGGAGACCACCGCCGACGGCAGCATCACGCTGGAGCACGCCGAGTGCCTGGCCGCCTGCGACTACGGCCCCGTCATGACCGTCAACTACGAGTTCTTCGACAAGGTCGACGCCGACGGGGCGGTCGGCCTTGTGGAGAAGCTGCGCGGCGGCGAGCGGCCGATGCCGAGCCGCGGTGCCCGGCTCTGCACCCTCAAGGAGATGGCGGTGCAGCTCGCCGGCTTCGCCGACGACCGGCCGGAGGGCGTCGCCGACGGCGTCGCGGGCGAGCCCACCCTCCGCGGGGTGCGGCTGGCTCAGGAGCACGGGATCAGCGTCCCCGGGTTCGATCCGGAGACGCCCATCAAGGCGCAGGAGGCGAAATGAGCACTGCCCCTCGGCGCGAGGTGCTGGAAAAGCTCACTCCGGTACTGACGAAGCGCTGGCTGTCGCCGGAGGCGTGGCGCCTCGACGTGTACGAGCAGCTCGACGGGTACGCCGCGCTGCGCAAGGCGCTGGCCGCCCACCCTGACGACCTGATCCAGCTCATCAAGGACTCGGGCCTGCGCGGCCGGGGCGGTGCGGGCTTCCCGACCGGCCTGAAGTGGGGCTTCATCCCGCAGAACGACGGCAAGCCGCACTACCTCGTGGTCAACGCAGACGAGGGCGAGCCGGGCACCTGCAAGGACCTGCCCCTGATGACGCACGACCCGCACTCGCTCATCGAGGGCGTGATCATCGCGTCGTACGCCATCCGCGCCAACCGCGCCTACATCTACATCCGTGGTGAGGCGGTCAACGCCGCTCGCCGGCTGCGCAACGCGGTCGACGAGGCATACAAGGCGGGGTACCTAGGCACCAACATCCTCGGTTCCGGGCTCGACCTCGACGTGGTCGTCCACAGTGGTGCGGGCGCCTACATCTGTGGCGAGGAAACGGCGTTGCTCGACTCGCTGGAGGGCTTCCGCGGGCAGCCCCGCCTCCGCCCGCCGTTCCCCGCGACCCACGGCCTGTACGCCAGCCCCACGGTGGTCAACAACGTCGGCACGATCGCCAGCGTGCCGTACATCGTGCTGGGCGGGGCCGCCTGGTGGAAGACGATGGGCACCGAGAAGTCGGCCGGCCCGATGATCTACTCGCTGTCCGGCCGGATCAACAACCCCGGGCAGTACGAGTGCGGGCTCGGCGTCACGCTTCGCGAGCTGATCGAGCTGGCCGGCGGGATGCAGCCGGGTCACAACCTGAAGTTCTGGACGCCGGGCGGCTCGTCGACGCCGCTGCTGACCGCCGAGCACATGGACGTACCGCTCGACTTCGAGTCGGTCGCGGCCGCCGGTTCGATCCTCGGCACCACGGCGACCCAGCTCTTCTCCGACCAGGACTGCCCGGTCTACGCGACCTACAAGTGGCTGGAGTTCTACCACCACGAGTCGTGCGGCAAGTGCACGCCGTGTCGTGAGGGCAACTTCTGGATGGTGCGGGTCTACCGCCGCATCCTCTCCGGTGAGGGCACGTTCGAAGACCTCGACACCCTGCTAGACACCTGCGACAACATCCTCGGCCGCTCGTTCTGCGGCCTCGGTGACGGTGCGACCAGCCCGGTGACGTCCTCGCTGCAGTACTTCAAGCAGGACTACCTGGACTACATCGAGGGTCGGACCCCGCCGAAGTTGTCCGCGAAGCAGTTGGTTGGAGCGCACTGATGACCGACGTCGCCAAGAAGGCGGACACCGTCACGCTCACGATCGACGGCGTCGAGGTGACCGCGCCCAAGGGCGCGCTGCTCATCCGGGTCGCCGAGCAGTTGGGCATCGAGATCCCGCGGTTCTGCGACCACCCGCTGCTCGCTCCGGCGGGCGCCTGCCGGCAGTGCCTCGTCGAGGTGGAGGGCCAGCGCAAGCCGGTCGCCTCCTGCACCCAGACGGTGGCCGACGGCATGGTGGTCAAGACGCAGCTCACCTCCCCGGTCGCCGACAAGGCACAGGCCGGGATCATGGAGCTGCTGCTCATCAACCACCCGCTCGACTGCCCCATGTGCGACAAGGGCGGCGAGTGTCCACTGCAGAACCAGGCGATGTCGACCGGCCGCGCCGACTCGCGCTTCCACGAGCACAAGCGCGAGTACCCGAAGCCGCTGCCGATCTCGACGCAGGTGCTGCTGGACCGCGAGCGGTGCGTGCTCTGCCAGCGCTGTACGCGCTTCTCCGACGAGATCGCCGGTGACAAGTTCATCGACCTGATGGACCGGTCGTCGGGCGAGCAGATCAACGTGTACCGGGACGACTTCTTCGGCGAAGAGTCGGAGAACCCCGAGGGCGATGTCCCGTTCAACTCCTACTTCTCCGGCAACACGGTGCAGATCTGCCCGGTGGGTGCGCTCACCGGTGCCCAGTACCGGTTCCGCGCCCGCCCGTTCGACCTGGTCTCCTCGCCGAGCGTGTGTGAGCACTGCTCGGCCGGCTGCGCCCAGCGCACCGACCACCGCCGTGGCAAGGTGCTGCGCCGGCTGGCCGGCGACGACGCGGCGGTCAACGAGGAGTGGAACTGCGACAAGGGCCGGTGGGGTTTCCAGTACGCCACCGCGTTCGACCGGCTCACCACGCCGCTGGTGCGTGACGCCAAGACCGGTGAGCTGCGCGAGGCACCCTGGTCGGAGGCGCTCTCCGTGGCGGCCGAGGGGCTGCGCAAGGCCCGCGACGGCGCGCACGGCATCGGCGTACTGACCGGTGGCCGGCTGACGGTCGAAGACGCGTACGCCTACGCGAAGTTCGCCCGGGTGGCCCTGCGCACCAACGACATCGACTTCCGTGCCCGGCCGGTCTCCGCTGAGGAGACCGACTTCCTGGCGAGCACGGTGGTGGGCAGCACCGAGGTCACCTACGCCGACGTCGAGAAGGCGCCGATCGTGGTCCTCGTCGGGCTGGAGCCCGAAGAGGAGTGCCCGATCCTGTTCCTCCGGCTGCGCAAGGCGGTCCGGAAGGGCAAGCAGAAGGTGCTGGCGCTGGCGCCGTTCGTCAGCCGGGGCCTGGAGAAGCTGGGCGCCTCGGTGGGCATCACGGTGCCGGGCGACGAGGCCCGGGTGCTGTCCGACGACGAGCGCTTCGCCGAGGCGCTGCGCACCGAGGGCGCGATCCTGATCGTCGGCGAGCGGCTCGCCACCGTCCCTGGTGGACTGTCGGCCGCCGCTTCGCTCGCCGCGCGTACCGGAGCGAAGCTGGCCTGGGTGCCGCGGCGCGCGGGTGACCGCGGCGCTGTCGACGCCGGATGCCTTCCCAACCTGTTGCCCGGCGGGCGCCTCGTCACCGACGCGGCCGCGCGCGCCGAGCTGGCGGGGGCGTGGGACCTCGAGGCCGGCGTCATCCCGAGCCAGGCCGGCCGCGACACCGACGGGATCATCGCGGCGGCGGCCGCCGGCCGGATCGGCGCGCTGGTCGTCGCCGGCGTCGACCCCGCCGACCTGTCCGACCCCCGTCTCGCCGAGCAGGCGCTCGACGCGGTGCCGTTCCTGATCAGCTTCGAGGTGCGAAACAGCGCGGTCAGCCGCCGCGCCGATGTGGTCTTCCCGGTCGCCCCGGTGGTCGAGAAGGCCGGCAGCTTCGTCGACTGGGAAGGGCGCCTGCGCACGTTCGAGGCGGTCCTGGAGACGACGGCGATGACCGACGGCCGGGTGCTCGACGCGCTCGCCGCGCAGCTCGGCATCCAGCTTGGCACCGGTCAGGTCAACCTGGTCCGCCGCGAGCTGGGCGCGCTTCCCGCGACCCGCGCGGAGCGGCCGGCCGCTCCGCTGGCGGCCTCGCGACCGGTGGCGCAGCCGGGCCCCGGTGAAGCGGTGCTGGCGACCTGGCACCACCTCATCGACCTGGGCAGCCTGACCGACGGCGACGAGCACCTGGGCGGCACCGCCCGGCCGCCGGTGGTCCGGCTGTCGAAGGCCGCCGCCGAGCGTCTCGGCGTGGCCGAGGGTGACGCGGTGACCGTCGGCACCGACCGCGGGGCGATCACGTTGCCGGCCGCGCTCACCGAGCTGCCCGACACGGTCGTCTGGCTGCCGACGAACTCTCCGGGCTCGACCGTCCGCCGCGCGCTCGGCGTCACGGCGGGCGCGGTGGTACGGCTCTCGAAGGGGGCATCATGATCGTCGCCCAGGATCCGACCCTTCAGGACTTCGGCCACGATCCGTGGTGGCTGATCATCGCCAAGATCGTTGCGATCTTCGTCTTCGGTTTGGTGATGACGCTGCTCGGCGTGTGGTTCGAGCGCCGCGTCGTGGCTCGCATGGCGGTGCGTCCCGGCCTCAACCAGGCCGGGCCGTTCGGCCTGCTGCAGACGCTCGCCGACGGTCTGAAGGGCGCGTTCAAGGAAGACATCATGCCGCGCACCGCGGACAAGGTCGTCTTCTTCTTCGCGCCCACGATCGCGGTGATCTGCGGGTTCACGGCGCTGTCGGTGATCCCGTTCGGCCCGATGGTGAGCATCTTCGGCCACAAGACGGCGCTGCAGGTCACCGACGTACCGGTCTCGGTGCTGCTGGTCTTCGCCTGCTCCGGCATGGCGGTCTACGGCATCGTGCTCGGCGGCTGGGCATCCGGCTCGACGTACCCGCTCCTCGGCGGCCTGCGGTCGAGCGCCCAGATGATCTCGTACGAGGTCTCGATGGGCCTGTCGATCGTGGCGGTGTTCATGACCGCCGGATCGGCGTCCACCAGCCAGATCGTCGCGGCGCAGCGCAGCGGCCAGCCGATCAGCTTCTTCGGCTTGGACCTGACCGCGCCCGGCTGGTACGCGATCCTGCTGATCCCCAGTTTCCTGATCTTCTGCATCGCGGCGGTCGGTGAGACCAACCGGGCGCCGTTCGACCTGCCCGAGGCCGAGTCCGAGCTCGTCGCCGGCTACATGACCGAGTACTCGTCGCTGAAGTTCCTGCTCTTCATGATGTCCGAGTACGTGGCCATGGTCGGCATGTCCGCGATGGTGACCACGCTGTTCCTGGGCGGTTGGCGGGCACCGGCGCCCATCACCACGTTCTGGGCGGGCGCCAACTCCGGCTGGTGGCCGCTGCTGTGGATCACCGCCAAGATCGTCATCATGCTGTTCGTGTTCGTATGGCTGCGGGCGACGCTGCCCCGGATGCGTTACGACACGTTCATGCGGCTCGGTTGGCGGGTGCTGCTGCCGATCAACCTGGTGTGGATCCTCGTTCTCGCCGCCATCAAGGTGCTGCGCGAAGACGTCGACAGCACCTCGCGAAACCTGATCCTCGCGGGCGCCATCGTCGCGGCACTCCTCGCGGCGCTGCTGTGGCCGTCGAAGAAGAAGCCACCGGCGCCCACGCTGGAGGAGCTCGCCAAGTCGCGTCCGGCCGGTAGCTTCCCGTTGCCGCCCATGGACCTCCAGGTGCCGCCGAGCCCGCGGGCCCGCCGCGCGGTGGCCGAACGGGAGCCGGCCAACGTCGGCGCCGCACCCGAAGGAGAGCAAGAATGAGCGCATTGGGCGCTGTGAAGGGCTTCGGGGTCACCTTCGCCCACATGTTCCGCAAGACGGTGACCACAAAGTACCCGTTCGAGACCCCGGTGACGGCGCCGCGCTACCACGGGCGGCACATCCTCAACCGGCACCCGGACGGCCTGGAGAAGTGCATCGGCTGTGAGCTGTGCGCTTGGGCCTGCCCGGCGGACGCCATCTATGTCGAGGGCGCCGACAACACCGAAGAGGCACGCTTCTCCCCGGGCGAGCGGTACGCGGCCACGTACCAGATCAACTATGCCCGCTGCATCTTCTGTGGACTGTGCATCGAGGCCTGCCCGACCCGGTCGCTGACCATGAGCAACGAGTACGAGCTGGCCCGCGACTCCCGCAAGGACCTGATCTTCACGAAGGAGCAGCTGCTCGCGCCGCTGCTGCCGGGCATGGAGCAGCCGCCGCACGAGATGTACCTCGGCGAGACCGAGAAGGACTACTACGTCGGCGCGCTGACGAACCCGGGCACCTCGGCGGGTGCCGAGCGGGCGCCGTGGTCCGACCGGGAGACCGCGGACGGATCGGGGGCAACCGCATGAGCACCGGCGAAGCCGTCACCTTCTGGATCCTGGTCTGGCCGGCACTGGTCGGCGCGATCGGCATGGTGCTGGCCCGCAACGCGATCCACTCGGCACTGTGGCTCGTGCTGACGATGCTGAGCATCGGTGTGTTCTACGTGCTGCAGTCGGCGCCGTTCATCGGCATGGCGCAGATCATCGTCTACACCGGCGCCATCATGATGCTGTTCCTCTTCGTGCTGATGCTGGTCGGCCGGGACGCGTCCGACTCGCTCATAGAAACGTTGCGCGGCCAGCGGGTCGCCGCTGTCCTGCTGGGCATCGGGTTCGCGGCGATGGTCGGCACCGGCGTGTACCGCGCAATGGACAACGTCACGCCCGCCGGGCTGGAGCAGGCCAACGCGCAGGGCAACGTCGAGGGCATCGCACGGCTGCTGTTCACCAAGTACGTCTTCGCCTTCGAGGTGACCTCGGCGCTGCTGATCACGGCGGCGGTGGGCGCGATGGTGCTGGCGCACAAGGAGCGGCGCAAGGGTGAGAAGCGCGGCCAGCCCGAGACCATGCGGGCCCGGTTCTACCCCGGCAACTACCCCGGTCCGAAGCCCGGCCCTGGCGTGTACGCCACGTCAGACTCGGTCGCCACGCCGGGTCGCCTGCCCGACGGCACGCTGACCGACCGCAGCATCTCCAAGATCCTGCCCGTACGCGAGCTGACGTCCTCGGAGTCGGCGCCTAAGGGGACAGAGAAGTGAGTGCGACGAATCCCGAGTGGTACCTGGTGCTCGCGGCGGTGCTGTTCACCATCGGCGCGATCGGGGTCCTGATCCGGCGCAACGCGATCGTGCTGTTCATGTGCGTCGAGCTGATGCTGAACGCGGCCAACCTCGCGCTCGTGACGTTCAGCCGGATGAACGGCAACCTCGACGGCCAGATCATGGCGTTCTTCGTCATGGTGGTGGCCGCCGCCGAGGTGGTCGTCGGCCTCGCCATCATCATGTCCATCTTCCGTACGCGCCGGTCGGCCAGCGTCGACGACGCCAACCTGCTGAAGTACTGAGACTGAGGCGGAAATGCACGACACCGTGGAATACGCGCACGCCAGCGGGCTGCTCTCCAGCGTCTGGCTGCTGATCGCCATCCCGCTGGCCAGCGCGGCGATCCTGCTGCTGCTCGGCAAGCGCGCCGACAAGTGGGGGCACTGGCTCGGAGTGGCCAGCGTCGGGGTCTCCTTCGTGCTGGGCCTGACGTACTTCTTCCAGCTCCGCGGCCTCGACAACCGCGCGGTCGAGCTGAGCCTCTTCGACTACATCGAGGTCGGCTCGCTGCACGTCGACTTCGGCCTGCTCTTCGACCCGCTGTCGGCGGTGTTCGTGCTGCTGATCACCGGCGTCGGCTCCCTGATCCACCTGTACGCGGTGGGCTACATGGAGCACGACGCGGGCCGGCGGCGGTTCTTCGGGTACTTCAACCTCTTCGTCGCCGCGATGCTCCTGCTGGTGCTGGGCAACAACTTCGTGATGCTCTACATCGGCTGGGAAGGCGTGGGTCTCGCGTCGTACCTGCTGATCTCGTTCTGGGTGGAGCGGCCCTCGGCGGCCACGGCGGGCAAGAAGGCGTTCCTGATGAACCGCGTCGGTGACGCCGGGTTCGCGATCGCCATCTTCCTGATGTTCGCCCAGCTCGGCACCACGCAGTACGACGAGGTGTTCAACGGGATCGGGGCGGTCGCCTCGGGCACCGTACTGATCATGGGCCTGCTCCTGCTGCTCGGCGCCACGGGCAAGTCCGGCCAGTTCCCGCTCCAGGCGTGGTTGCCGGACGCGATGGAGGGCCCGACCCCGGTCTCCGCCCTCATCCACGCGGCGACGATGGTGACCGCGGGCGTGTACCTGATCGCCCGGTCCAACCCGATCTTCACGGCGAACGAGACGCTCCAGACCGTCGTGGTCAGCGTCGGCGCGCTCACGCTGCTGATCGGCTGCATCATCGGCTGCGCCAAGGACGACATCAAGCGCGTCCTCGCCTGGTCGACGGTGTCCCAGATCGGCTACATGTTCCTCGGCGTCGGGCTCGGCGGTGCCGCGTACGCGCTGGCGATCGTGCACCTGCTCGCGCACGGCTTCTTCAAGGCCGGCCTGTTCCTCGGCGCCGGCTCGGTGATGCACGGCATGCACGACCAGACCGACATCCGGCGGTTCGGCGGGCTGTGGCGGTACATGCGGATCACCTGGGCCACCTTCGGTCTGGCGTGGCTCGCCATCATCGGCCTGCCGCCGCTGTCCGGCTTCTTTTCCAAGGAGCCGATCATCGTGGCGGCCTATGAGCGCGAGGGTTGGACGGCCTGGCTCTTCGGCACGGCCGCGCTGATCGGCGCTGGCGTCACCGCGTTCTACATGACCCGGCTCTTCGTGCTGACGTTCCACGGGCCGAAGCGGTGGACCGAAGACATCGACCACCCGCACGAGTCGCCGCCGGTGATGACGGTGCCGCTCGTGCTGCTCGCGGTCGGCTCGGTGGCTGCCGGTGGTCTGATGGCCAGCTCGGTGCCCGACTGGCTGGTACCGGCGCTCGGTGACCACTCGGGCGAAGAGGTACACGCGGTCATGTCGCACGGCCTGATCACCGCACTGTCCATCGTGGTCACGCTGCTCGGTGCCGGCTTGGCGTACGCGCTGTTCCGCAACGGCACCGCGCTGCAGGAGCAGCCCGCCGGCCCGGTCGTGACGGCCGCGCGCCGCAACCTGTACGCCGACGCGTTCAACGAGGCGGTCTTCGAAAAGCCCGGCATCTTCCTCACCCGGGCGCTCGTCTTCCTCGACAACCGCGGCATCGACGGGCTGGTCAACGGGCTCGCCGCCGCGGTCGGTGGCGGCTCCAGCCGCCTGCGTCGCCTCCAGACCGGCTTCGTGCGGTCGTACGCGATGTCCATGCTCACGGGTGCGCTGCTGGTCGTGGCCGCGTTCCTCGCTCTCCAGCTTGGGTGGTTGGCGTGAGTGACTTTCCGTTCCTGTCCATCCTGACCGGCGCGCCGCTGGTCGGCGCGCTGATCGTGGCGTTCCTGCCGCGGGCGAAGCCCGAGCTGGCGAAGCGGGTGGCGTTCATCTGGTCGCTCGCGGTGCTGGTGCTCGCGGTCGTCATGTGGATCGCGTACGACGCCGGCGGCGACCGCTTCCAGTTCCGCGAGTCGTACACCTGGATTCCCGCCTGGGACGCCAAGTTCACGTTCGCGGTCGACGGCATCGCGCTGGTCATGCTGCTGCTGATCGCGGTGCTGGTGCCGCTGGTCATCCTGGCCTCCTGGCACGACGCCGACGCGTCACGGCGCAGCGTGCCGGTGTACTTCGCGCTGCTGCTCGCCCTGGAGAGCACGATGATCGGCGTCTTCGCGGCCGCCGACGTCTTCCTGTTCTACGTGTTCTTCGAGGTCATGCTCGTGCCGATGTACTTCCTCATCGGCTCGTACGGTGGACAGCGCCGCCAGTACGCCGCGGTGAAGTTCTTCCTGTACTCGCTGGTCGGCGGCCTCTTCATGCTGGCAGCGGTGATCGGGCTGTGGGCGCTGGGCGGCAAGACGTTCGACTGGCAGCAGCTGCTGTCGGCCGACTTCTCCACCGGCACCGAGCGCTGGCTGTTCCTGGGCTTCTTCGTGGCGTTCGCCATCAAGGCGCCGTTCTTCCCGTTCCACACCTGGCTGCCAGACGCCGGTGGCGCGGCACCGGCCGGTTCGGCGGCGCTGCTGGTGGGCGTACTCGACAAGGTCGGCACCTTCGGCATCCTGCGGTACTGCCTGCCGCTGTTCCCCGAGGCGTCCACCTGGTTCGCGCCGTACGCCCTCGCCCTCGCGGTGATCGGCATCATCTACGCGGCCCTGCTGGCGGTCGGGCAGAACGACCTCAAGCGGCTGGTGTCGTACACCTCGATCGCCCACTTCGGGTTCATCGGCGTCGGCATCTTCGCGTTCACCACTCAGGCGGGCACCGGCGCGGTGCTGTACATGCTCAACCACGGCCTGGCGACCGGCCTGCTCTTCCTCGTGGTCGGCATGTTCGTCGCCCGGCGCGGCTCGTCGCTGATCAGCGACTTCGGCGGTGCCGGCAAGCTCGTACCGCTGCTGGCGGGCGTGCTCTTCTTCGCCGGTCTGGCGTCGCTGGCGCTGCCCGGCACGGCGCCGTTCGTGTCCGAGTTCCTGGTGCTGATCGGCACATTCACGGTCAACAAGACGGTCGCGGTGATCGCCACCGCCGGCATCATCCTGGCCGCCGCGTACGTGCTGTGGATGGTGCAGCGCACCACACAGGGCACGCTCAACCCGGCACTGGCCACTGTGGACGCGATGCGGCGTGACCTGACCGTGCGGGAGAAGGTCGTGGTCGCACCGCTGATCGCGCTGCTTCTCGTGCTCGGCTTCTATCCCAAGCCGGTCACCGACGTCATCAACCCGGCTGTGCAGGCCACCATGCAGGACGTCCAGAAATCGGACCCTGCGCCGGCCGTTACGGAGGCGGCAAAATAATGGAAGACCTCAGCCTGCCGAAGATCGACTATGCGGCCGTCGCGCCGATGTTGATCCTGTTCGGCGTCGCCTGCGTCGGGGTGCTCTTCGAGGGCGTGCTGCCCAAGGCGGC
Organism: Phytohabitans aurantiacus; assembly: GCF_027923225.1. Lineage (GTDB taxonomy): Bacteria > Actinomycetota > Actinomycetes > Mycobacteriales > Micromonosporaceae > Phytohabitans > Phytohabitans aurantiacus. The sequence continues at coordinate 24,263 of NZ_BSDI01000001.1, read as the reverse complement.
GCGCAGGGTGACGCAGCTGGTCCTCGCCCTCCTCGGGCTGGTGGCTGCTCTCAGCGTGATCGTCTGGCAGTCCGACACCCGGGTGCTCACGGCGGGTGGGGCGGTCGCGATCGACGGGCCGACGCTCTTCCTGCAGGGCGCGATCATCGTGCTCGGCATCATGGCGCTGCTGCTGATCGGTGACCGCGCGATGGAGCACGGCGGCGCGTTCGTCGCGCAGGCCGCGATCACGGTTGGCTCCGAGGCCGACCGCAAGCAGGCCGTCAAGGAGCAGGGCGCCACCGAGGTGTACCCGCTCACCGTGTTCGCGATCGCCGGCATGCTGCTCTTCGTCGCCGCCAACGACCTGCTGACGATGTTCGTCGCGCTCGAGGTCTTCTCCCTGCCGCTGTACCTGCTGTGCGCGCTGGCCCGCCGTCGCCGCCTGCTCAGCCAGGAGGCAGCGCTCAAGTACTTCCTGCTCGGCGCGTACGCATCGGCCTTCTTCCTCTTCGGCGTCGCCCTCGTTTACGGCTTCGCCGGTGGTGTCGAGTTCGGCACCATCCACGACTCCGTGACCGAGTCGACCCAGAGCACCGTGCTCCTGTACGCCGGGCTCGCGATGATCGCGATCGGCCTGCTCTTCAAGGCCGCGGCCGCCCCGTTCCACGTGTGGACGCCCGACGTGTACCAGGGCGCGCCCACGCCGATCACGGGCCTGATGGCCGCGTGCACGAAGGTCGCCGCGTTCGGTGGCCTGCTGCGCGTGCTGTACGTCGGCTTCGACGGTGTGGCGTGGGACTACACGCCGATCCTCGGCGTTGTGGCGGTGCTCACCATGCTCATCGGCGCGGTGCTCGCGGTGACGCAGACCGACATCAAGCGCCTGCTGGCGTACTCGTCGATCGCCAACGCCGGCTACCTGCTGGTGGGCGTGCTGGCGCTTTCCAAGGACGGCCTGTCGAGCACGATGTTCTACCTGGTGGCGTACGGCTTCACGGTGATCGCCGCGTTCGGCGTGGTGACGCTGGTGCGCGACGCCGACGGGGAAGCCACCCACCTGTCCCGTTGGGCCGGTCTGGGCCGCCGCTCGCCGCTGTACGCGGGCATCTTCACCTTCATCCTGCTTGCGTTCGCCGGTATCCCGCTGACCAGCGGCTTCATCGCGAAGTTCGCGGTCTTCGGTGCGGCGCTCGACTCGGGCGAGGCGTGGCTGGTCGTGTTCGGTGTGGTCACGAGCATGCTGCTGGCGTTCCCGTACCTGCGGGTGGTCGTGATGATGTGGCTCTCCGAGCCCGGCGAGTCCACGCCGACGGTCTCGATCCCGGGCGGCCTGACCGCGGCGGCACTGGTGATCGGCGTGGTTGCCACGCTGGTGCTCGGCGTCGCTCCGGCACCGTTGTTGGATCTCACGACCAGCGCCGCCGACTTCGTGCGTTGACGGCCACAACTGGGCCTCCCGGAGACGCGCCGGGAATCCCGTGTGGCATCGTGGGGATGTGGACGGGGTGCTGGCGGCTGGCGGACTGACGTCGATCGGGGTCGATTTTATCGACCCCGCACTCGAGGCGTCGGTTCTACAGACGTTGGCCGAGGTCGAGGGCGAGCTGCGCACAGGCGTCGAGAGCGCCGATCCGTTCGTCACCGAGGCGGCGCGCCACCTGGTCGAGGCGGGCGGCAAGCGGTTCCGGCCGCTGCTGGTGGCGCTGGGCGCGCATTTCGGCGACCCGCGTGCTCCGCTGGTGGTGCCGGCGGCCGTGGTGATGGAGCTCACTCACCTCGCGACGCTGTACCACGACGACGTCATGGACGAGGCGCCCGTGCGCCGGGGCGCCCCCAGTGCCAACTCCCGCTGGACCAACTCGGTGGCGATCCTCGTGGGCGACTATCTTTTCGCCCGCGCCGCCGACATCGCGGCCGACCTGGGCACCGAGGCGGTTCGCCTGCAGGCGCGCACGTTCGCCCGGCTGGTGCACGGTCAGATCGCCGAAACGGTCGGCCCGCGCGCGGGCGACGACCCGGTGGTCCACTACCTCGACGTGATCTCGGAGAAGACGGGTTCGCTGATCGCCACGTCGGCGCGGTTCGGCGGCATGTTCGGGCGCGCGGAGCAGGTGCACATCGAGGCGCTCGCTGGATACGGCGAGACGATCGGCGTCGCGTTCCAGCTTTCCGACGATCTGCTCGACATCGCCTCCGACGCCCTGCAGTCCGGCAAGACGCCGGGCACCGACCTGCGCGAGGGCGTGCCGACGCTGCCGGTGCTGTACGCGCTGGCCGCCGATGACGCCGACGCCGCATCGGTGCGCCTGCGGGAAATCCTGTCGGCCGGCCCGGTGACCGACGACGACCTGCACGCCGAGGCGCTGGGCCTGCTGCGCGAGTCGCCGGCGCTCAAGCGCGCTCGCGAGACCGTCCGCACATACGCGGAGGACGCCCGTGCCCGGCTGGCGCCACTGCCGGACAACTCGGCGCGCAGGGCCATGGAGTCGCTCTGCGACTTCATCGCGGACCGCACCGGCTGAGGGTCTGAAACCCGACAGCGGGCACGAAAAATAGTCGGGCGTATCAACATAAAGTCGTGCTACCCCTACCGTCGGTCGCCTTAGATGTGGTCTCTTCGATCCGAACGGGCGTTTCGCTCGTGCACGGTTTTTCATATGGTGTAAGTCCCCGGCGGCGGAGGTGGTTGTGCGCGACCCCTTGGCGGAACCTTCCGACCTGATCCGTAGCGTCTCGCGTGCACTGCGAGTCCTGGAGGCGGTGGGCAGGGCCCCGCGAGGTCTGACCGTCAAACAGATCGCCCGGCGTTGCGAGTTGACTGTCGCGACGACGTACCACCTTGTGCGCACCCTGGCGTACGAGGGCTACGTGATCCGGCGGGAAGACGGCACGTACATCGTCGGGCTTGAGGTGGCCGACCGGTACCGCGAGCTGGTCGCGGCGTTCCGCGGCCCGCCCAGCATCGGCGAGGCGCTGCGCCGCGCGGCCATCGAGACCGGATACAGCCACTTCGTGGGCCGGTTCGTCGGCGGGCGGGTGGCGATCACCGCCGCGGCGGAGGGGCCGCGCTCGCCATACCTCGAGGACCTCATGCCCGGGTACGACGAGGGAGCGCACGCGACAGCGCTGGGAAAGGCCCTCCTTGCCACGCTGACGGCCGATCAGCGCTTCCGGTACCTCAAGGAGTGGGGCATGCGGCAGTTCACGCAGCACACGCTCACGTCGCCGGAAGCGTTCGAGTCGGATCTGGCCGCCGGTGACCGGCGCGGGATGCAGGTCGAGATGAACCAGTACCGGCAGGGCGTCGGCTGCGCGGCCGTGATGGTGACCCAGGACAAGGACATGGAGCGCCGCGTGGCGCTGGCCTGCGCGATGCCGGTCGCGGAGCTCATGACGTCGGCACGAGTGGTACGCACCCGGCTGATGACCCTCGCGAAGGGACTGGCCGAGACGATCGCCGCAGACATGTGACGCCGTGATCAGGGCGTCCCTGAAGTCGTTCTAGCGACTTGAGGGACGCCCTGATCACGAAGGAGCGATCAGGAGCCGATGGCGCGGCCGTCCAGGCGCCACGTGCAGACCACGCCCGGCTTGGCGTAGTCGCCGTCCGGCCACGTGGAGGCCGGATTCTCGACGGACGCGCCGGTGATCTCGCCGGGGTGCTGCACCGCCACGAAGACCGACCGGTTGTCGGTGGTGATGAACGGACCGCAGGTCTCCGCGCCGAGCGGCACGGTGAGGAACTGCTTCAGGTGGCCGCGCTCCGGGCCCTCGACGGCCGTCGCGAACAGGCCGTCGTTGCTGCCCAGCGCGTTGCCGTCGGTGGAGATCCAGAGGTTGCCGGCGCCGTCGAACGCCACGTTGTCCGGGCAGGAGATCGGCGAGACCTTGCTCTTGTCGTACCCGGCGAAGTACGTCGACGCGTCCGCCGGATCACCGCAGACGATCGGCAGCGACCAGGTGAACGTCTCGGCGGCGTTCTCGCCCCGGTCCTCGACCACCTCGAGGATCTGCCCGTGCTTGTTGGCGTTGCGCGGGTTCGCCTCGTCGGCCTTCGGGTTGGTGCCGACGCCGCGGTTGGTGTTGTTGGTCAGCGCGACGTACACCTTGCCGGTCAGGAGGCTCGGCTCGACGTCTTCGGGACGGTCCATCTTGGTCGCGCCCACCGCGTCACCGGCCAGCCGGGTGAACGTCAGCACGTCGGCCACGGTCATGCCGTCCACGTAGGACCTGTTGCCCTGCGCCAGCTTGATCCAGCGGCCGGTGCCGTTGAAGGCGCCATCGGTAGGCAGCTTGCCCGTGCCGTCGATCTCGGTGGCGCTGGTGTAGTCGAGCTTCGCCACGTACAGCGAGCCGGACTCCAGCAGCGTCAGGTTGTGCCTCCGGGCGACCGCCGAATTACCCGGCATGTACTTCTTGTCGGAGACGAACTTGTACAGGTAGTCGAAGCGCTCGTCGTCGCCCATGTAGGCCACGACGTGGCCGCTCTTGGCGACGATGACGTTCGCGCCCTCGTGCTTGAAGCGCCCGAGCGCGGTGTGCTTGCGCGGCTTGGCCTCCGGGTCGAACGGGTCGACCTCGACGATCCAGCCGAAGCGGTGCGCCTCGTTGGGGTGCTTGGCGAGGTCGAAGCGCTCGTCGGCACGGTCCCACTTGCGGCTGTCGCTCGGATACCGGGTCGTCGTGGAGATCCCGTATCGGGCCAGCCTCGGCTTCAGCGCCTCCGGTGCGCCGTCACCGCCCACGAAGTACTGGTTGAAGTTCTCCTCGCCGGAAAGCACCGTGCCCCACGGGGTCACGCCACCGGCGCAGTTGTTGAGCGTGCCGATCGCCACCCTGCCGCGCGGGTCGGCCGCGGTCTTCAACCACGCCGAGCCGGCCGCCGGACCGGTGAACTCGAACCGCGTCGAGAGCGCGGTGATCCGCCGGTTGTACGGCCGCGGGCCCTTGCTGACCGGCGTCCACTCACCGGTGTTACCGACCCGCTCGATCTCGACGACGGAGAGGCCGTGCGCGGCGATCGCGACCTTGAGTTGCTCGACCGAGAGCGCGTCCAGGGTGGTGAAGCCGGGAAACATCAGGTTTTCGTTCGTGTACTCGTGATTGACCACGAGCAGGGCGCGGCGCCCGCGCTTGTCGACGGGCAGCACGGCGACGAAGTCGTTGTTGTAGCCGAACTGCTTGGACTGCGCCGCCGCGGTCTGGTTGTGCAGGTCGAATTCGGGCGCGCCCGGCTCCACCCGGTCACCCCAGTGGATGACCACCGCGTGGTCGTACCCGTTGGGCACGACGAACGTGTCCAGCTTGTTGGGCGGAATGGGCTTGAACGTCAGAGCGCCGCTGAAACGGGCCGGTGCGACGTCCGGCATCTCGCTGGGCGCGGCTTCTGCCGCGAGTGCGGGCGCCGCGCTCGCGGCACCCGCGCCGGCGAAGCCGAGCACCAGGGCGCCGACCGCGCCCGCCCGGACGACACCACGGCGCGACACCTCCGTGCGCACCACATCACCGAAGTACGGGTTGTCCGACTCATTCGGTACCGGATGGTCGCACGCGTTGCCACAGCGGTACTGACAGGTCATCGCGTCGCGCCCGCCGTGCACGGCCTGGCCGAGCAACGGGAGCAGCCGCGGTCGGTCACTCATCTCTGGGGAGCCTCCTCGCTATCCGATGCCCCCGTGGGAGGCACCGAGCAGGACGCTAGGAGGAGGCCATGAGCGCTGCTCGGATACGTGATGAACGGAAGGTGAACGAGCCTGGATGAACCGCTTGGCAGGCTCGTGCGTAAGAGTGAGCGAAGGGAGGCGCGGGTGGCTTGACCGACCAGGATGCCCAACTGCTGCGTGCGCTGCAAGACGAACACGGCGACGCACTATTCGCCCACGCCCTGCGGCTCGCGGGGGGCGACCGGCAACGTGCCGAGGATCTTGTGCAGGAGACGCTGCTACGCGCGTGGCGGCACCCCGAAGCACTCGATCCCCAGCGTGGCTCGGTACGGGCCTGGTTATTCACGACCGCGCGCAACCTGGCAATCGACGCGTGGCGGCGGCGCTCCGCCCGGGTCGGGGAGATCGTCACTGACGAACTTCCCGAACCGCCGCCCGCGGTGGACGAGGCTGACCGGGCGGTAGAGGCCTGGACCGTCGCCGAGGCCCTGGGGAGGCTGTCCGCGTCCCACCGGGAAGTACTCGTGGAGTGCTTCTACGAAGGGCGCTCAGTGGCCGAGGCGGCGACCCGGCTAGGCGTGCCCGCGGGCACGGTCAAGTCCCGTACGCACTACGCGCTGCGCTCGTTGCGGCTGGTATTGGAGGAGATGGGGGTGACGAGATGAGGTGCGACTACGAGTACGACAGTGGTGCCTACGTGCTCGGTGCCCTGTCGCCCGGGGAGCGGGCCGCGTACGAGCGGCATCTGGCCGGCTGCCCGACCTGCCGCGAGGCGGTCGGCGACGTGGCCGTGCTTCCGGGACTCCTCGGTCGCCTCGATCCGGCCGGGCTGGAGACAATCGCATCCGCGCCGAAGACCGAATCGCGGATGCCCCAACTGCTCGCCGCCGTCTCGGACTCGCGCCGGCGCGAGAAGGCGACGAGGCGCTGGCGTACGACCGGCTCCATGCTCGCGGCCGCCTGCTTGGCCCTCTTCGTCGGCTTGGGCGTCGGCATCCTGCGCGACGGTGGGCCGGCGGGCACGACACCGCAGCAGGTCCAGCTCGCCTCGATGCAGACCGTCGCCTCCGACGTGCCGGTGACGGCCGAGGTCGGACTGACGACCACGAAGTGGGGCACCGAGGTGACGATGCACTGCTCGTACACCGGAAAGCCCGGCGAAAACAAGGCATACACGTACCGGCTGATCGCCTACGACACGGAGGGCGACGAGGAGCAGATCAGCTCCTGGTCGGTGTCTCCCGGTGCCGACCTGAAACTGTCCGGCATGACCAGCTTCGCGGGCGCCAAACTGGCGAAAATCGTCCTAACCAAGAAGGACGGCACCCCCTTGCTGGAGTACCGCGTCCCCTAACGCCCCCGCCGCCCGCACCGCGCGGGCGGCCGCGGCGCCGCGCCCGCCCGGCGCCCGGCGTGCGCCGAGCTCTGTGCGTGCGCTGCGCGGGAGCGCTCTCTCCCGCCGATCAAGGGCGAATGCACGTGGTTCGATCTCTTTCCCGCGTGCATTCGCCCTTGATCCATGCGATTGCCCTTGATCGGCGCCGCGTGCGCTGGCCGCGCCGCGCCGCCCGCGCGTCTCGCTGCCGCAGGGTGAGGTGTCGCCGGTGAGCGTTAGCGCGCCGCGGCCGCTTCGGGCTCTGGCATTGTCGCGCGCCGTACGGCCGCTGCCGTCCGCGCTTGGCGCACACCGTCGACGGTGAAGATCACGAGCGCCAGCCAGACCAGCGTGAACCCAACGATCCGTACCGGCGGCATGGGTTCGTGGAAGATCAGCACGCCGGTCGCGAACTGCAGTACCGGCCCGATGTACTGCATGATGCCGAGCGCTGTCAGTGGAATCCGGTTGGCCGCGCCGGCGAAGAGCATCAGCGGCGTCGCGGTCGCCGCGCCGGCGAGCGCCAGCAGCAGCGTGTGCCCCGCGGACACGTGACCGAACGTCGATTCGCCCCGCCACACCAGCCAGCCGAGGTATCCGAGCGCGGGCAGTGCCAAGGTGGCGGACTCGACGAAGAACGCCTGCGCCGCCGGCAGCGCGAGCCGCTTCTTGACCAGGCTGTACGCGCTGAAACTGGCCGCCAGAGACAGCGCGATGTACGGCAGTCGGCCGTAGTCGACGGTCAGTACGGCGACGGCGACGGCGCTGATGCCGAGCGCCGCCCAAGCCGCGGGGCGCAGGCGTTCGCGCAGGATCGTCACCCCGAGCAGCACCATGACGAGCGGCCCGATGAAGTACCCGAGCGCCGTCTCCACCACACGGTCGGAGTTGACGCCATAGATGTACATGCCCCAGTTGACCGCGATCAGTATCGCGGCAACCGCGATGCCCGCCATCAGCCGCGGCTGCCGGATCAGCGTGCCGAGAAAGCGCCAGTTGCGTGCGACCGTGAGTACCAGCGCGACGAAGGCGACCGACCACACCACCCGGTGCGCGAGGATCTCCACCGGCGCCGATGGCCGGAGCAACTTGATGTAGATCGGGAAGAAACCCCAGATCGTGTACGCGACAAAGGCATACAAATAGCCCTTGCGTAGCTCGCTCATTCCGTGTCGTCCCTGGTCGCTTCCCGCCGGTCGAACTCCATCCAGCGGTCCGGCACGGCGAGCGGGGTGAACCCCACCTTTTCGTACACGCCGTGTGCGTCAAGCGTCGCCAGCAGGACGCGTTTCACACCAGTGGCCACCAGGTGATCCCGGACACAGGTCACCATCCACGTACCGATGCCGTGACCCCGGGCCGAGCGGTCGACGTACACGTCGCAGAGCCACGCGAACGTCGCCTCATCCGTCACGGTGCGGGCGAAGGCCACCTGCTCACCATCGCTCAGCCGGTACACGCCGAACACCACCGACCCGGCGATGGCCCGCTGGACCACCTCGCGGGGGCGGCCGATCGCCCAGTAGGCGTCGCTCGACAGCCAGCGGTGTACCCGGTCGACATCGACGCGCGCAGGGTCGGTGGACAGCTCGTACCCGTCATGGCGGCTGATGATCGACACAACACGGAAGCTAGCCCGAGACCCCACCGGGGTCTCGGGCCAATTCCCAGGTAGTGGTTAGTCGCGGTCCTTCACGACGAAGTTGAGGACGCTGCTCGCGATGCCGACGATCAACGCGCCGAGCACGGCGCTCGGCCAGAAGTCGTCGACGTGAAACGGCAGGTCGAGCTCGCCGGCGATCCAGCTCGCCAGCAGGAAGAGCAGGCCGTTCACCACGATCGCGACAAGACCGAGGGTGAGGATGTAGAGGCCGCAGCCCACGGTCTTGATGATCGGCCGCAGGATGGCGTTGACGACGCCAAAGATCACCGCGACGGCCACCAGCGTGCCGGCCGCCTTCGGTAGCGAGTCGGTCGACAGCGTGATTCCAGGCAGGATCCAGGTCGCGAGCCAGAACGCCGCGGCGCTGATGGCCAGCCGGATGACGATTCCCATAGGCGGCGATCATAGGGTTCGCGCCCGCCGTCCGCGCCCCCACCTGGCATACCTTCTCGCGGTAGCCTGCCGGAATGCCGTCGCGGCAGGAGCAGGTGCGGTCGCACCAGTTCGCCGTGCAACGAGTCGTGGCCGCTGTGGTCACGCGCGACACCGACCCCGACCGGCTGCCGTTCCGGCGGGTGGCCGGCGCGACGCTTGCCGGTGTGCTCGTCGCGACCATCGGATTTGGCGCGGTGGCGGCATACGCGGCCATCACGGGTGGCGAGCCGGACGACTGGCGCGCCTCCAACACCGTCATCGTCGAGCGCGAGTCCGGCACCCGGTACGCGCTCCGCGACGGGCGGCTGCATCCCGTCGCCAACTACACGTCGGCGCTGCTGATCGCGGGTACCGGAGCGGTGACCAGGCTCGTGCCGCGCGCCGCGCTCAAGGACGAGCCGCGCGGCGGTCCGATCGGCATCGCCGATGCCCCTGACCCGCCGCCGGCCGCCGAACGCCTGGTCACCGGTCCGTGGACGGCCTGCTCGGCAGCGCGTGAGCGGTCGGCGCCACTCATGGGGCGAGCGGCGCCAGACAGCACACCGCTCGCCGGCCGCGCGCTGCTGGCCGAGCACCCGGACGGCTCGGTGCACCTCGTGTGGCAGGGCCGGCGGCACCTCATCCGCGACGTCGAGCTCGTGCTGTCCGCCCTCGGCTGGACGGGTGAGCAGCCGATGCCGGTCGCGCCCGCGGTGCTTGGCGTGCTCTCGGGTGGGGCGGATCTCGCCCGTACCCCGATCGAGGGTGAGGGTTCACCGTCGCGCCACGTGCCGGGCGCGACGGTCGGCGAGGTTTTCGTCGTGGTGACCCAGGGCGGCCAGCGCCAGTTCGCCGTCGCGTACACCAGCGGGCTGGCCGCCATCACCCAGGTCGAGGCCGATCTCATCCTGACCGACCTGCACCAGAGCCGCCCTACGCGGCTCACCCAGGGCGAATACGCCGACCTCCCTAAGGTGGCCAACCGTCCAGCGGCAGCACCACCGCCCGCCACGACACCGCCGCTCGCGGCGTCCACCGGCGCGGTGTGCGTACAGGTTGATGAAGCGACCGCGGAGGTCCACCTTGCCGCGCGGCTGCCTTCCGGTCCGGCTGTCGAGCCGGGGCGGGGCGCGCTCATCGAGGCGGGCGGCGACGTGTGGCTGGTGACGGATCGCGGTCGCCGTCACGCCGTCACCGATCCCGAGGCTCGCGCGCTGCTCGGATACGCGGACATGCTGCCGGCGTCCGTGCCGGCGGCCTTCCTGGCGTTGCTGCCGGAGGGATCCCCGCTGACCCGTGAGGCGGCCCTGCGCCCTCTCTGATCAGCCGCGGTAGCGGGACTCCGGCGGGGCGGGGGCAGGGCCCAGCGTCGACGCCAGCCAGCGGTTGTAGAGCGCAGTCCAGGTGCCGTCGGCGCGCATCCGGTCGAGGATGCCGTTGACGAAGCGCACGAAGTCGGTGGCGCCGCGGGCGAACGCCAGCCCGTGCGGCTCGTCGGTGAACCGCGGCCCCACGATCTTGGTGGTCGGATCCTGCGCGGCCAGGCCGGCGAGCACGTTGTCGGTCGTCGAGATGGCGTCGACCTGGCCCTGCTGGAGCAGGATCAGGCAGTCGGTCCAGTCGATCGCCGAGACCGGTACAGGCCGAGCGGGCGCGTCGATGATGGCCTGGATCGACGTGGTGGCCGCCGCGGCGCAGACGCGCTTGCCGGCCAGGTCGTCGATGCTGCGCACCGTCGAGCTTTCCGGCACAAGCACGCGCTGGCCGGAGTCGAGGTAGTTGGTGGAGAACTCGACCTGCTCACGCCGCGCACAGGTGATCGTCATGGAGTTGGCGACGATGTCGACCTTGCCGTTGACGGCGGTGAGCCGCTCGGCCTGCGTGATCACCCTGAACTGCACCCGATCCGGATCACCGAAGATCGCCTTCGCCACCTCGCGGACCAGGTCGATGTCGAAGCCCTCCAGCCGCCCGGTGAACGAGTCGCGGAACCCGAAAAGGTAGTTGTTCTGATCGACGCCAGCGATGAGCCGCCCGCGCGCCCGGATGGCGGCCATGGTGGACCCCGCCGGCAGCTGGTCGGGCGCCGGCACGGCGCCCGCTGGTCGCAGGCTGGCTCGCGGATCACACGCCGGGCCCGCCGGTGCGGAACTCGCCTCGGCGGCCGGGTCGGCCACGCCCACCGGCATCGGCGCCGCGGGAGGAGCCGCAGGCGAGGCCGGCAGCGGCCTCGCCGCTGTGCAGGCGCCCGGAAGCAGAACGGCCGACAGCGCCAAAGCAACTGTCCACAGTGGTCGGCGCAGCGGTCTCTCCTTCCGCGAAGATCGCGAGGATCAACCACACACGTTAGGACCGCGGCGCAAGGCCGCGGGCGGTTATCCACAGGGGGTACCGGTGGTGCCGCGGTATCGCTACCGTCAGTGTCCTATCGGCGCTGTCCTATCTGTACTGGGAAGCGGGTGAGCACATGACACAGACCCGAGCGGATGCCGCTGTCATGCGGCAGACCGCCGCCAGGTTCGACGAGGTGAGCCGCGGGCTTGAGGCGATGCTGAGCGGTCTCCTGGTTGAGTTGGCGGCTCTGCAGTCGCAGTGGCGGGGCGCGGGTGGCCGGTCCTTCCAGCAGGTCCAGGCTCAGTGGGCCGCTGACCAGCGGGCCATCCAGCAGGCGCTCGTGGAGACGGCGGCGGCGCTCCGGGCGTCCGGCACCGGCTACGACGCCACCGACACCCAGGCGGCCACCCGGGTCGCCACCGTCAACCGAGGGATCTCGCTGCCGTTGTAGGCGTGCCCGGGAGAGGAGCACCGATGGGAGACAGTCACCTCGTCGTCAACTTCCCGGCGCTGCACCAGGCGAGCGCCGACATCCAAAAGGCGCTGCACGCGCTGGAGTCGCAGCTGGCGCAGCTCGAGCGCGACGCCGCCCCGCTGATCGCGACCTGGGAGGGCGAGGCCCGGCAGGGATACGACGCCCGGCAGGCGCAGTGGCGACGGGCCTCACAGGACCTCGCGGTGATGCTCCGCGACATCAAGATCGCAGTCGATGACTCGGCGGCGGATTACTGGAGCACCGAGAGGCGGGCGATTGGCAGATTCTGAGACCCTGTGAAGCCGCCCGAAATACCCCCAGGTCCGGCATCGGAGCGCACCAGAGTGCGGGAACCGATACCTGCCAGCCATTGTGATCTTGTTACTACCTTGTAGGTTGTACGCGATACCTGTGGCCTGTTCGGTGGAAGGGAGGTGGCCGTGACCGAATGGGAGCCGGCCACCGAGGCCGAGGTTGCCATGCGTGACGCCCTGCGGGCGAGCGATCAAGAGCAGTATTTCCGGATATTGTCGCGGACCGAGCTGTTTCTTCCGGTTTCAGCGGAATCTCTGGCTGGCCGCGCGCCGATGGGCTGGGGCACCTGGACCACCAGTGGGCGCACGCACGTGTTGGCGTTCACGTCCAGCGTGGCGCTCCAGGCGTGCCTGGCCAGCAACGCCGGCTCGGCCCGACGGATCGCCTACCACGACCTCGCCGCCGCGTGGCCCAACCTCGAATGGTGGCTCGCGGTCAACCCGGGACTCCCGATCGAGGGATACCTGCCCGCGTGGTTCGTGACGCAGCTGGCCCGGGGTGACGTACGGCTGCCAGGGCGCACGATCGGCGCCCGAGCCCGGCTAGACCGCGCCGACACGGCGGCCCGGGCGCGCGCCACCGCTACCGTGCCCGGCAGCCTCCTGGCGCCTGGCCCGGGTGGCAGCGCATCTGCGTCCGGCCTGCTGCCTCCTGCGGCGGGGCTGGGCGCTGTCCCTGCGGCGCGCGAGTCCGCCGTGGCGGCAGCGACGCAGCCCGCGTGGGACACCCACGATCCCGCTCTCCCGGCCGCCCACCAGCCCGCGACCTGGGATGCCGCGCCCGCCGCTGTTCCCGCAGCGAGCCAACCCCCGACGTGGGATGCCGCGCCCCCGCCCACCGCTTCGGTGCCGGGCCAGGCCGCGGCCTGGGATGCCACCGGCGGCGCTGTTCCGGCTGCCAGGGCCGAGGTATGGGATGCCACGCCGGCGGCGGACCCCGCCGCGGCGCAGCCGGCCGCTACTCCCGTGGTCGACGAACGGCCCGCCGAGCCGGTCATCGGTCCCGGTGGCCTACCGCGCCGCGTTCCTACTCCTCCTCCGCCTCCTGGCGTGCCGCCAAGCCCGATGGCCCAACGTTCACCCAACGCGGCTCCGGCGGGCCTAGCCGGCGCTGGTGCGGCTGGCCTGGCGTCGCGAGCCGCGGTGGCCAGTTCCAGCGCGACCCCGCCGGACGCCGGCGCTTCGCCCCCGCCTGGTGCACCAGCCGGATTTGGTGCCCGTTCCGGTCGCCTCGGTGGCGGCCTCGGCGCCCCGCATGCCGCAGACGCCCACGGTCCAGGCGGTGCCGGCGGCGACACGACAGCACCCGCCGCACCGCCGTCGGGCGCATCGGCGACCACCTTGGACCAGGCAGCAGGCAGCGCACGGGCGACCGACACCGGGTTCGCGGGTGGCGGTCCGGCGACCTCGGCCTCCGGCTCGGGCACCTTCGCCGCACCGGCGACAGACTGGGCGACCGGCGTTGCCCAGAGCGGCGGCACTGGCCCGGCGCGGAGCACCGACGGGCCTGCGGACTGGGCGACCGGCCCTGGTCCCGGCGGCGCTGGCCTTGCGGCTGGTGGCGCGGGTTCGGACGGCGGCGCTGGTGGTGCGGCGAGTGCTGGCACGCCTGCGGATTGGGCGACTGGCGCTGGCTTTGCGAGCGGCGCTGGCTTTGCGGCCGGCGGCAACGCGGCGGCGAATGCTGGCGCGCCTGCGGATTGGGCGGCTGGCGCTGGCTTTGCGAGCGGCGGCAACGCGGCGACGAGCGCTGATGCGCCAGCAGCCCGGGCGACCGGTGCCGAGACCGATACCGGCGCGAGCGGCGGCTGGTCGACCAGCGGCGGCTGGCCGGAGGAGCGCGGCGCCGCTCAGACCGGCGGATTCGGAACGGCGAGCGGCACCGGTCCGATCAGCGCGGCCGCGGCTCGGCGCGGCAACGAAAGCTGGGGCGCGCCTGTCGTGCCCGGTCGCACCACGGCGAGCGGCCCGACCGTGGCCGCTCCGGTGCCCGTCGAGAATTTCACGCCGGTCAACGAGGTGGAGAAGAACCTCCTCGCCGCGGCTGGCGACGGCAGCACCGACTCGTTCCTGTCGACGCTGCTGCTCGCCAAGGTGCTGCTGCCGGTCTCACCGGTCTCCGCTGACGGCACGCGCCCGGGTGAGCCCGGCTTCGCGTGGCTGACCGAGACACTCGACGGCGAGCCGTACATCGTGGTGTTCACGTCGATGGAGCGCCTGCGCGACCACCTCGGCGACACGATCGAGACGATCGACGTCAAGTTCGTGCAGCTCATCGGCGCATGGCCGGATCCCGCATGGTCCTTCGCGGTCAACCCCAACACGCCCGTGGGTGCCAAGCTGCCCGGTGCGCAGATCGTGGCCCTGGCGAGCTGGGCAGACGAGGTCGGGCTGGGAGCCGAGGCCGAAGAGGAGCCCAAGCCGCAGGCGGCGCCGGCGGCGAGACCCACCCAGGCAGCGGTGGTACACGATCCGGCGCTGCCGACGATGATGCAGAAGACGATCTCGCCCGCTCAGGTCGACTACTACCTGGACCGCGGATACGACCGGGTGTCCGGCTTCGTGCACCGGGCAGGCGAGGTGGCGCATCTGACCACACCGGCTGTTCTGCACGCGGCGCTGGGCCTGGGATACGCCGGATCGCCGTTCAAGCCGGACGCCGACGAGACGTACGTCTTGCGCTGGCCCGCTCACCGGCCAAGCCTGTACCGCATCCCGTACGGCGGCCAGAACGAAGCAGCCATGCGCGCGATGGAGGGCTGGGTGATCGAGCGACCGCCCTTCCGGGGCAACGGGTTCGCGCCCAGCGACAGCGGCGACGTGATCGCGGAGTTCAAAGTAGACAGTGCGCGGCTGCCGCACGGCGCGCAGCTCTGGCGAATCGGAGCCGACGGCAACGAAAAGCTGATCGCCTTGCTCGACTCCGACGCGCCCACGTGGCGGCGGGTCGGTGAGCAGTGATGCGCGACGGATACGTGGCACGGTGGCGTGGCCGGGAGTACGAAGCCAGCCCCGATGGCGACACGGTGCGTATCTACCAACCGGAAGCCGACGAGGGCTTCGAGCAGGCGCGGCCGGGCCGGTTCGTCCGGGTACTGCCGGTGAAGGAGCTCGAAGACTTCGCCTACGTGCGCACGACCTGTACGTGGAAGGGTGAGCCCTTCATCGTGCTGGCGGAGCACGACGGTTGGCTGCGTGTCGAGTACACGGGCGGGCGATGGCCGGTGACGCAGCGGCTTGGGCTGGAAGAATTCGACTTCGGCGTCTACCAGGGCTGGGCGCCCGCCACCGAGGTCACCGACCTCCGCGAGCACCGCATTTAGAGGCCTTTGAGCTGCCGCGGCGCCCGTCGCGGTCCATGCCCGTTGCTCCCGCGGCCTCACCCGCCGCGTTCCCACAACCCGCCGCCGGCCGCGTCCCGGCGCCCTCGCGGCGGTGGCGCCCTCGCCCCGGCGCTCTTGCGCGGCATGCGTGGCATGCGCGGCATGCGCGGTGTGCGCGGCGGACGGTGTCAGATCGCCGCTGCTGCGCGCCGATCAAGGGCAATCGCATGGATCAAGGGCAAATGCACGCGGGAAGAGATCCAATCACGTGCGTTCGCCCTTGATCGGCGTGCGCGGCGTGGCGACACGCCGTGTCGGGCTGGCCTCGGGGCGGACGTGCGCGGGGAAGAGATCCAATCACGTGCGTTCGGCCTTGATCGGCGGGAGGCGTGCGGGGTGTGGCGACGCGTCGTCACGGGCGGGCAGCAGCGCCGATCAAGGGCAATCGCATGGATCAAGGGCAAACGCACGCGGAAATGAGATCCAACCACGTGCATTCGCCCTTGATCGGCGGGAGGTGGCGCGCTGCGGGGGAGCCGCGCTGCGCGGGGGCGGCGTGGCGACACGCCGTCGCGGGCGGGTGTGGCGGGGCGGGGGGTTAGGTTTTGGACCAGCGGAGGACTTCGCCGAGGATGACGTCGGGGGTCTCCACGTGGGGGAAGTGGCCTACGCCGTCGAGTAGGCGCCACTCGTACGGGGCGATCACGTAACGGCTGGAGCCCTGTGCGGTGCGGGGGAGGACCGACGTGTCCAGGGCGCCGTGCAGCTGGAGCGTCGGCGTTACGAGGGGCTGCTGCATGAGCTTGACGAAACGGTACCCGTGCAGGCGAAGCACGGACCGGAACGCCCACCGGTAGGCCTCCAGCGCGCAGAAGGCAGCCTGTGGGATCTGCATCGCCTCCCGGCAGCGCCGTTCGTAGTCGGGGAACGCCTCACCCTGTACCCAATCGGGCCCACCGCCGCGGCGCAGGAACTCGCCGACCAGCGCCGCGTCGTTGCGGGTCAGGATGTGCTCGTACCGCGGAAGCTGGAAGCGGAGGGTGGGCGCCGACGCGGAGATCTGCCCGCGCGGGTCGTTGAAGAGCGCGGCGCGCAGCCGCAGCGGATGCGCGGCCCCGAGCACGACGAGACGGCGGACCATTTTTGGGTGGAACGCGGCTGCCGTCCAGCCGAGCATGCCCCCGAAGCCGGCGCCGACGATATTGGCGGACCGCTCGCCGAGCGCTCGGATGAGGCCGGTGACGTCGGCGGCCATGGTGTAGCCGTCGTAGCCGCGGGGTGGCTTGTCGCTGGCGCCGTAGCCGCGCAGGTCGACGGCGACGGCGCGGAAGCCGGCTCCGGCGACGGCCGGGAGAAGCTCGTGCCACGCGTACCAGAATTCGGGAAAGCCGTGCAGGAAGAGCACCAGGGGGCCGCTGCCGGCCTCGACCACGTGGAACCGGGTGCCGTTGGCGCCGACGAACCGGTGCGTCCAAGGGCCGTCCACCAGGACGCGGGACTCATCCATGCGCCCCAGCGTACGGGCATTCACGTTGACACAGGCCCTAGCCTTCAGGCATGAGCCTGCCGCTTCCGTTGATCACTGTCGCCGGCACGCCGGCCGAGTGCGGTGCCGCCTATGGGGCGGTCGCTGAAGCGCTGGTCGGCGAGAACGTGGCGCTCTACCTGCGGCGATTCCACGATCAGGCGGGGCTGGACCAGGCTGCGGTGCGTGCGGCGGGGGCGGTCTACCGCGGCACGACGCGGGCGGTGCATCCGCGGATCGCCGAGATGCTCGACGGGGTGGCCGAGGGCGCTGGTGTGCACGTCGACGAGGTGTACGCGCTGAACGCCCGCACAGAGCTGATCTACGGGACCCAGCCCGACGGTGGCTGCACCGCCGCGGGCGTGCTCGACACGCACACCGCGGGCGGTCACCTGCTGCTGGGGCAGAACTGGGACTGGCACCCCGCTCAGCGCGAGGCGATGGTCGTGCTCCAGACCACCGATGAGCGCGGACACACGATCATCACGCTGGCCGAGGCGGGGATGCTGGCCAAGGCGGGGCTCAACTCGGCCGGGCTGGGCGTGTGCCTCAACCTGCTCGGGTGTGACCGGGACGGCACGGTCGCCGGTGGCGTGCCGTACCACGTCGTGGTGCGCGCGGTGCTGGAGACCGACCACCTGGGTGGCGCGCTGAAGGTCGCCTGTCGGACGCCCCGTAACGCCTCTCTCAACCTGCTGCTCGGGCAGGCGCACGAGGCGGGCGGCGAGATCATCGACCTGGAGTTGGCGCCGGGCGAGGTGGGCTGGCTGCACCCGGTCGACGGTGTGCTCACGCACGCCAACCATTTCGAGACGGCGCTGCCGATACACGATCGGGCGAAGGACCTCGGCGGTGCGACGCTGTTTCGCAGCGCGCGGGCCCGGCGGCTGCTCGCGGAGGCCGCCGCGGCGCGAAAGGTGACAGAAGACGACCTGGTCGCCGTCTTCCGTGACCACGCCGGGTATCCGAGCGCGATCTGCCGGCACGTGGACGAGCGCGACGAGCCGCTGGAGCGGTCGGAGACGGTCTACTCGGTGCTGCTCGACCTCGATGAGCGGCGGTTCGGCATTGCGGCAGGCCCGCCGTGCGGCCACGAGTACGCGTTCATTTCACTACGGTGATCTCCAGCGCGCTGATGTGCTCGCCAGGGCCGCAGTAGATCTTCAGCCGGAGCGGCTCGAATCGGATCTTGACGGTGTTGCCCTCGGCGAGCTTGGTGCCCGCGGTGCTGTAGAGGGCGTACTCCCGGCCGTCGTCGGTGACCATGCCGTAGCAGGGCCCTTCACCGCCGCGCGTGACCCTGCCGACGACGATGTCCTTGGGGCGCTGGTCGCTGGGCGTGGCTGGCGGCTTCGAGGGCGCGCTGCTTGTCGGTGGTGGCGGCGTGGTCGACGGTTCCACTGGTGGGTCTCCTCCACAGCCGGCGAGCATGAGGACAGCCACTATCGCGAGTCTCCGCAAAGCCACTCTATTCAGACGAGAGGCGGGGCCGGGTGGTTCCCGGCCCCGCCGTTTGTCACGAAATGCGAATCTTCATGGTGGTGCCGTCGACCTCAACTACGCGGATCTTGACGCCGACCGCGGGGAGTTTGACGCCGTGGTTCGGCAGTTCCGGGAACCAGTACGCCTTGGTGTCGTCGAACACCGGCTTGGCGTCCTGCCCACGGATGTACGACGGCTGGCCGTTGACGTGCAGGGTGAACGAGTCGGCCTTGGTGAGGCCGAACGTCGCGTCGTAAACCTGCACGCGGGCGCGCCACGGCTGCCCGTCGATCCGGTAGAACGGCTTCGGGTGCGCGTCAATGATCATGTTGCGCCCCTCGCCGGGGTGGTCGAACGTGTCGTTGTCGGCGTAGAAGGTGTCCCAGTACGAGATCAGCAGGCCCTGCTGGTACGCGTAGTGGTCGACCTTGTCCGGCATCGTGTTGGTGTACCCGAAGAAGTACGGACCGGTCTTCAGGTACTTGTCGTACGACACGTACGAGCGGTGACCCGCGATGTAGTAGTTGTCGTAGTAACGCGTCTCCGAGCCGGGCAGCTGCGAGAAGCCGTCGGCGACGAACGCGCCGTCGCCCTCGGCACCGTCGCTCAGCACGGTCGCGCCGTCGGCGGTGACCGTGATCGCGTCGGCCATCAGGCCACCCTTGGACACGCCACCGTCGGTGACGTAGCGGAACCGGAACTGGATGTTCTTGCCCGCGTACGCGTCCAGCGGCACCGAAAGGTCGACCCACGCCTTGTCGGCCCAGCCCGTGCTCTCGCCGTCGATGACCGGCCGACCCGCGCTGTCCTGCGAGAACGCGTGACCGTCGACGGTGCCGTTGAGCGGCGTCCAGGTGCTGCCGTCGGCCGACGCCTCGAGGTACATGTAGTCGTAACCGGCCTCGATCGAGTACCGCACCTTGGCGGCCAGCGTCGCGGACGACTTGCCGGTCAGGTCGATCGGTGCGGTGAGCGAGCTGCGCAGGTCGTCTTCGTTACCGGAGAACCACTGCTTCTCGCCCTCGAACGGCGCGCCGTTGTCGATCTCCCGGGCGCGTTTGGGCAGTACCACGACGACCGCCTGCGGACGCGCGGTGTTGTACTCCTGCGGGCCAAGGTTGATCGTCTTCTTCTGCCCGGCCACGACGGTCTCGTAGTCGAGCCAACCGAGCTGGAGCTTGTTCCACGCGCCGAGGTCGCCGGGGCGGGTGCCGATGGCCGGGTCGTCCTTTGCGGACAGCCGGCTCTGCGCCATCAGCGTCCAGTGCTCGTTGTTGTTGTCCCCGCCGTTGTTGATGTTGTAGTCGTCCGGCAGGCCCAGGTCGTGGCCGTACTCGTGCACGAACACGCTCAGTCCACCGTTTTCCGGCTGGACCGTGTAGTCGCCGATCCAGATGCCGGTGTTGCCGATCTGGGTGCCGCCGAGCGGGTTCGTCGCCGGGCCGGTCGCGCCGATCTGGTCCTGGTACGCGTACCAGCGGTGGCTCCAGATCGCGTCCTCGCCCTGCCACGGGTCACCGTCGGCCTCGTCGCCACCAGCGTGGACGATCTGGAAGTGGTCGATGTACCCGTCGGACTCGTTGAAGTTGCCGTCGCCGTCGTGGTCGTACCGGTCCCACTTGTCCATGGCCTTGACCGAAGCGGCGATCTCGGCGTCGCTCCTGCCGGCCGCCTTCTGGTCGGCGACCCACTGGTTGGCGGCGTCGCTCACGAGCGCCCAGATGTTGCGGCCACCCGCGCACGCGTCGCAGGCGTCGCGGCCGTACCGTGCCTCGTTGTACTTGACCTTGGTCCAGTTCGTGACCTGGCCCTCGACGCTGTACCGGCCGGACGACTGCGCCTCGTAGTACGTCTTCACCGACTCGACACCCGCACCGGTGCCGAAGTAGAGCTGCCGGTAGTAGTCGGCGGTGTAGTCCGCCTGCCAGACCGTCGAGTTGTCGACCGCGCGGTTCGGCTCGGGGATCTGGTTGCGGAGCGGGCCGTCAAACCGCGCCGGACCGGGCACCGACGGGTCGCTGTCGACGTCGGGGAAGTCGGGGTGCCGCTCGTTGCCGAACTCGGTCAGGATCACGAAGATCTCGTCGGTCCGCTCGCGAGCCAGCTCGACGTACTGGTCCTTGTTGGCCGTCGCCTTGCCAGCCTTGCGCGCCAGCGGACCGGTCGCGTTCGTGGCCTGGCCGACCTTGACAACCGTGCTGCCATTGCGGGTCTCGGGCTTCGCCCGGCCGCTGATGACGTCGCTAACCGCCTGCTCGCGCAGCTCGCGACGCTTGTCTTCCAGGGGGTTGGGCAGGTCGTCGTCCCGATGGGCGGCGTCCTTCGAGGGGTTGACGGCTGTGGCCGGCGAGTCCGCCGGTGGTGCCGCGACAGCCGACGGGCCGAGGGACACCCCGAGGCCCGAAGCCAGCGACACGGTGAGCACGCCCACCATGAGTTTGCGCACCAGGTTTACCTCCGATAAGTGGAACGCCCGCCGCCACCTGGTCAGGGGTGGTCGGACGTCCGGTTGGCCGGCTGCGGTTTTTTGGCAGCCTCGGCCAACCTAAGGAGTCAAATGCGCTGGTGGCAATATCTACAGGCGTGGTTGTTGGGGCAGATGTGACTCATCCGCCCCAACATCGTCACGCGTCGTCAGTCCTCGTCGGCCTTGCTGCCCTGCATGCCGGACGAGATCAGATCCATGACCGCCGAATCCTGCAGCGTCGTCACATCGCCCAGCGACCGGTTCTCCGCGACGTCGCGCAGGAGCCGGCGCATGATCTTGCCGGACCGGGTCTTGGGCAGTTCCGGCACCAGCATGATCTGCCGCGGCTTGGCGATCGGGCCGAGCGTCTTCGCGACGTGGTTGCGCAGGTCCTTGACCAGACCGTCGCCGCCCTCGACGGTGCCGCGCAGGATCACGAACGCGACGATCGCCTGGCCGGTCGTCGGATCGGTCGCGCCGACCACCGCCGCCTCCGCCACGCTCGGGTGGCTGACCAGCGCCGACTCCACCTCGGTCGTGGAGATGTTGTGGCCCGACACCAGCATCACGTCATCGACCCGGCCGAGCAGCCAGATGTGCCCGTCGGCGTCGCGCTTGGCGCCGTCACCGGCGAAGTACATGCCCTCGAAGCGTGACCAGTACGTGTCGATGAAGCGCTCGTCGTCGCCCCAGATCGTGCGCAGCATCGACGGCCACGGCTCGCGCAGCACCAGGTAACCGCCGCCGCCATTCGGCACGCTCGTGGCGGTGTCGTCGACCACGTCGGCACTGATGCCCGGCAGCGGGCTCATCGCCGAACCGGGCTTCGCCGCGGTCACACCGGGGAGCGGCGAGATCATGATGCCGCCGGTCTCCGTCTGCCACCAGGTGTCGACCACAGGGCACTCGCCGCGGCCGATGTTCTGCCGGTACCAGATCCACGCCTCCGGGTTGATCGGCTCGCCGACGCTGCCCAGCAGGCGTAGCGACGACAGGTCGAACTTGGCCGGGATGTCGTCGCCCCACTTCATCATCGTGCGGATCAGCGTGGGCGCCGTGTAGATGATCGTGACCTTGTACTTCTCGACGAGCTCCCAGAAGCGGCCCTTGTGCGGGGTGTCCGGCGTGCCCTCGTACATGATCTGCGTGGCGCCGTTGGAGAGCGGGCCGTAGACGATGTACGAGTGGCCGGTCACCCAGCCGATGTCGGCGGTGCACCAGTACACGTCGGTGTCCGGCTTGAGGTCGAAGACCGCGTGGTGGGTGTAGCTCACCTGGGTCAGGTAGCCGCCGGTCGTGTGCAGGATGCCCTTCGGCTTCGCCGTCGTGCCCGAGGTGTAGAGGATGAAGAGCGGGTGCTCGGAGTCGAACGGCTGCGCCTCGTGGTGCGGGTCGGCGGCATCGACCACCTCGTGCCACCAGACGTCCTTGTCGGTCCAGCTCACTTCCTGGCCGGTGCGGCGCACGACGAGCACGTGCTCGATCGTCGGACACTGCGCGACCGCCTCGTCGACGGTCGGCTTGAGGGCCGACGGGTTGCCCCGGCGGTACCCGCCGTCGGCGGTGATCACGACCTTGGCGCTGGCGTCCTGGATGCGGCCGGAGAGCGCGTCGACCGAGAAGCCGCCGAACACCACGCTGTGCGTGGCACCGATCCGGGCGCACGCGAGCATCGCGACCGCCGCCTCGGGAATCATCGGCATGTAGATCGCGACCCGGTCACCGGCCTGCACGCCGAGGTTGGTCAGCGCGTTCGACGCCTGGCAGACGCTCTTGTGCAGATCGGCGTACGTGATCGTGCGCGTGTCGCCGGGCTCGCCCTCCCAGTGGATCGCCACCTTGTCGCCCCGGCCCTCGGCCAGGTGCCGGTCGAGGCAGTTGTACGCCACGTTGAGCTCGCCACCGACGAACCACTTCGCGAACGGCGAGTTGGACCAGTCCAGTACCTCGTCCCACGGCTTTGCCCAGCTCAACCGCTTGGCTTGCTGCTCCCAGAAACCGAGCCGGTCAGCGGCGGCCTCGTCGTAGGCCGCGGCGGTGACGTTGGCGTTGGCAGCGAGCGCTTCCGGCGGCGGGAACTGCCGGGTCTCCTGTAGCAGGTTCTCCAGGGTCTCGCTCATGGGGCGGCTCCTCCCGCAGGGTGTTATGTCTTGGGTCGTCGTCTGTGAGGTTAGTGCTGGCGCGTCGGGTTCACCGGGTGCGGAGTCACGCGATCGCCGAGCGTATCGCTCGCTGCGGTGACCGGGTTCCCCTGCGCATATCTTGCCGTTTCGAGCATGTTACGAACAGTCCTGAGCACAGCTAGTGTGCTGTGCGTGAGTAGTGATCCGTTGGCGCCGCTGCTGGAACTGGCCGAAGTACGCGACGCGGTGGACGCCGCGCGCGACCGCGTCGACACCGCGCTGCGGCACCGCGCGTTGCGCCGGCAGGGCGGCCAGGTCGCCGCCGAGGCCAACCTGCGAGCGGCGGTCGCCAGCGCTGCGCTCGAAGGGCACCCGCACGAGCGGGAGGCCGTCCGCGACGGCACCGTGACCGACCCGGTCATGCAAGGGGCGCTGCGGGTGGCCGGCGCGCTGCTGGATCTCGCCGACCGCTGGCCGAAGGCGCCGCGGCAGGTACTCGCGCGGCTGCACGTGCTGGCGGCCACGGGCTCGGTCGCCGCCGACGACCTCGGCCGCCCATCCGCCGACCCGGCTGGCGCTGCCCGGCTGGACACGCTCGCCGGCCTCGTCGCCGGTGGCACGAAGGCACCACCGCTCATCCTGGCCGCCGTCGTGCACGGCGAGCTGCTCGCGCTGCGTCCGTTCGCGGGGCCATCCGGCCTGGTCGCGCGCGCTGCGGCGCGACTCACGCTGATCTCCAGCGGCCTCGACACGCGAGGGTTGCTCGCCGTCGAGGTCGGGCATCTCGCGAGAGAGCCCGAGTACGTGGGAGCGGCGGGCGCATTCGCTAGCGGTACCCGAGATGGCGTCCGGTCGTGGCTCCGCCACTACACAGCGGCGGTGACGACCGCGGCAGACGAGTTGGTACAGATCAGCGACACACTCCTGTCCACGCGCCAGTAACCCTTGTCCGCGCGGCGGCGCTGTCTGCGGGGCGGCGGCGCTGTCCGCGCGCCGCGGCTTTCCGTCGATCAAGGGCGAATGCACGTGGTTGGATCTGGCGGTCTCCACCGGTCAGTGCAACAGAGGGCTGATCTTGGGAGGCTGCTGGTATGGCACGTGCGGGAGTGATCACCGCTGATCT